>JBBFLJ010000025.1:0-62415 GCA_037481575.1 Bryobacteraceae bacterium
ATGACCTTCCTCAAGAAGAAGAAGGTCGAACAGTAGTTTCGCCGCGCCGGGCGCAACGGCTTCCGCCGCGGCGCCCGGGCGGCACGATCCCCGCGGGAGCGCGGGCAGGAGCAAGCGATGCGTATCTGGACATTCGACACGACGCTGCGCGACGGCACGCAGGGCGAGGCCGTCTCCTTCTCGGTGGAGGACAAGATCCTCATCACCCAGAAGCTCGACGAGCTCGGCATCGACTACATCGAGGGCGGCTGGCCGATGTCGAACCCGAAGGACAAGGAGTTCTTCGAGCGCATGAAGTCGATCCCGCTCAAGCATGCGCGCCTGACCGCCTTCGGCTCCACGCGCTTCGCCCGCAATGCCGTCGAGAAGGATCCGAACGTGCTTGCGCTGATCGAGGCCGAAACGCCGTCCATCAGCATCTTCGGCAAGAGCTGGGACATCCACGCCACGCGCGTGCTGGGCGTCTCGCTGGAGGACAACCTCTCGCTGATCAGCGACACCGTCCGCTTCCTGAAAGAGAACGGGCGCGAGGTGATCTACGACGCCGAGCACTTCTTCGACGGCTACAACGCCAACCCCTCATACGCGCTTCGCACGCTGGAGGCAGCCAAGGAAGCCGGCGCCGATGTGCTCGTGCTGTGCGACACCAACGGCGGCACCCTCACGGACCGCCTCGCGGAGATCGTCGCCGAGGTGCGCCGCCGCTTCGACGGCGTCCTAGGCATCCACTGCCACAATGACAGCGATCTTGCGGTGGCCAACACGCTTGCCGCCGTGCGCGAGGGCGTCACCCACGTGCAGGGCTGCATGAACGGCTACGGCGAGCGCTGCGGCAACGCGAATCTGGCATCGGTGATCGCCAACCTGGAAGCCAAGATGGGCTACACCACCATCGGCCCCGAGAAGCTCACCGCGCTCACCTCCGTCTGCCACTACATCGCCGAGCTCGCCAACCTCCCTCTGCCGCCCAACACGCCCTTCGTCGGGCGCGGCGCCTTCGCGCACAAGGGCGGCGTGCACGTCTCCGCGGTGCTCAAGGATTCCATCACCTACGAGCACATCAAGCCCTCGGTGGTCGGCAACCGGCAGCGCGTGCTGCTCAGCGACATGAGCGGGCGCGGCAACGTGCTCTACAAGCTCGAGCAGTACGGGTTGAAGGACCGCATCAGCGACGAGGCCAAGCGCGAGCTGCTGGACCGCATCAAGACGATGGAGTACCTCGGCTACGAACTCGAAGCCGCCGAGGGCACCTTCGAGCTGCTCGTGCGCGAGGCTCTGCAGCCGGGGCTGCATTTCTTCGAGGTGGTCTCGCTCGAGGTCGAAACTCGCAAGATCGGCAACCGCGACTCGGTCACCACGGCGACCGTCATCTTGCGTGTCAACGACGCCATCCACTCCGCCACCGCCACGGGCGAGGGTCCGATGAACGCGCTCGACCTGTGCCTGCGGCAGTGCCTCTCCACGGTATATCCGGCGATTGCCAACGTGCGGCTGACCGATTACAAAGTGCGCGTGATCTCCACTGAGCGCGGCACGGCGTCGAAAGTGCGCGTGCTGGTGGAATGGAGCGATCACCGCCGCTCCTGGTGCACGGTGGGCGTCAGCGAGAACATCATCGAGGCGAGCTGGAACGCGCTGGTCGACGCCATCCGGCTCGAGCTGATGCGCCTCGCCGACAAGGACGAGAGCATCGAGAAAGCCGTGGAAGACTACTGCTGGGGCGTGTGAAGCGCCTGGACGCGGAACTGGAACGCGCTCTGCGCCGCTCCGTGCGGCGCACGGATGAAGCGCGCGACCAGGCCATTCTCGAGGTGATCCGCCGCATCCCGCGCGGGCGCGTCACCGCTTACTCCGCTGTGGCTGCCGCCGCCGGTTATCCGCTGCATCACCGTCTCGTGGTGCAGCTCCTCCGCCGCCACGGCGACCGCCTGCCATGGCACCGCGTGCTGGGCGCAGGCGGCGAGATCCGCTTGCGCGGCGAAGCGGCGCTCGAACAGCGCCTGCGCCTCGAATCGGAAGGCGTGCGCTTTCGCGGAAAGCGCGTCGCGCCGGAGCAGTTCCTCAGCGCCCGGGATCTGGTCTGCTTGCGGCTCTGACCCTTGCGGCGCTGTCTCCCACGGGCTCCCCCGGCGCTTGCGCCGGGGCCGCGCTGGTTGCGCCGCCACCGCTGCACGCTGCGGGGATGAGGGCAGGCTATTCTGTCCCGCCCCCGGAACGCTCCAGCCCTGACGACCCGCTCACTCCTGGACAGAGCAGCCTGTCCCGATCTCCACTCGTTCCGAATTCTCCCTGCGCTTCCCTGCGAGCCTCAGCGCTGGCATTGCGGCCTTCCGGAGCCGCTTTCGATCTCGATCTTCCCCGGCGCTTGCGCCGGGGCCGCATGGCCCGCGATGTTCCCCCGGCGCTTGCGCCGGGGCCGCACGGCTGGCACTTCTCGCGCGTGGTATGCGCAGCTCCCGCGCCGCAAGCGCCAGAGGAGCTGCGAAAAATGCGTGACCACCGTGCGAGTGCCAGAGAGAAAGAACGTGGAATGGGAGGTCGGAGCTGGAATCTGCTAGCGTGCCTCGCTGAGCGAAGGTGCCGGATCAGGCTGTCCCCGTAGATGGAATTCCTGGCGCTCTACGGCACACGCATCGCGGCCCCGACGCAAGCGCCGGGGGAACCGGGCGAGCTGCGTGGCCGCGGAGGTGGTGCCGGGCGAGCTCCCGAAATTCAGCGCGTGGAAAAGACTCATGGTGCGCGACCCGGGCGGAAGCGCCGGGCGTACAGCGCGGGTCCTGCGGTCCCCTTGGCAGCGTCCGGAGAACTGCGCGAACTTGGCACGATTATTTCGAGCAGCGTCGTAGCGGTTCCAACGCGGGACGAAAGAACCGCGAACCTCCAGCATGGATCGGGATCTCTCCTGCCTGCCTCGCCACAGACCGCAGGCAGAGAATCGACGACATGGCCGCGGATTTTCGAGAGTGTCTCACTTCTGCGCGGCGAGGGCCCGTCCGGATGTACGGGACAACTCAAGGATTACCACCGGATGAAGATGCGAACCATGCGGTGGCCGCCGCCTTCCACGTCGGTTCCTTCCCCTTGGCAATCGCTTCGACCAGCGCCGGCAGACTCTCCGGCGAGCCCCCACGCCTTCGCGCAAGACGGCGAGGCGGTAGCGTCCCGGCCGTATTCCACCGCCAGACAGGATATTCATCCGCTGCCAAGGAAGCCGCCTTGATCCCCGCGTCAGGATGATTGGCACCCAAAGCTGCTAGCGGGTCTTGACGCATCGCTGCATTTCTCTGCGCCAAGGGGGTGCGCGTCCCTTCGCCGCAGTCACTGCGTCTCGATTTTTTCCAGAACCCCCGAGATATATTCTTGCGGCAATTTCCAGAAGCGTGCACCTTTCACGATCCGGTCCACGTATTCCCGGCTCGGCAGCCCCGGATTTTCCTGCGGAACCGCGAAATAGACTTCCACAGTGCGTGGGTTCCCAGGGTCGCCTTCGAGCCAGACCTCGCACTGCCGCCGCTCATAGGCGTTGCCCTTTCTGCCCGGCACATAGCCCTCGCAGCCGTCCAGCGCCGCAAGATCTGCCGGCGTGATCTCGTACACGGCGCCCCAGACTTCGCACTGCGGATCAGGCACGGCATCGGCGACGGCGCCGTTCCACTTGCCCGACTTTCTCGGAAACGCCAGCCTGTGACCGGGCAGTTTCGCCACCGCCAGAAACTTTGCCGAAGGGCACCGCCCTTGCATCTGCTCCCAATAGAGATTTGAACCGTAGGCGAAATACAGAATTTGTCCCATTGCTTTCATCATTGCATTTGAGAGCGCGCTTCAACGGCACGCCGGGTCGTTTCCCTCGGCGATGCCGGAAAGCACGGACACTGGGGCTCGCTACTCGTTCAACGTGTGCTCGCGGAATTGGAATCGCGCCGGAATCAATCCAAAGCGCCTTGCGACCCGCAGCCGTACAGTACGGCACAATCAACCGCGGCTGCCTGCCGGCATTCCGCCACCAGCACCCGGAAAGCATCTGGCCGGCTCGGCGGAACTCCCATGCGCGCTTTCCGGAAGGCGCTACGGCGTCGCTCTCAGGCAGCGCTTCACTCACTCCAACTGCATTGCCGACGGCTTCCACGCCGGAATCGGGCCAGCATGGAGGCAAGCCACCCGCCTCAACTACCGCCGGAGCCGGCGAGAAACGCTCTCTTCGCAACCCATCCGATCGGCTGCGGGCTCCCCTTTCCCGGCACAGAGCCTTGGCGCAGGGTTCGCAAGAGCGAATTCAGTGGCGAGGCTGGCGGAGAGGGGGGGATTCGAACCCCCGGTAGAGGTTTAGGCCCCTACGACGGTTTAGCAAACCGCTGCTTTCGACCACTCAGCCACCTCTCCGCGGAAGTGTGGGGTCTCTTCGAATCTTAACACACCGCTCCGCGCCTCTCTCAGACCGGCAGCTGATCGACGATCTCGATGTTGAACCCCTCCAGAGCCACCACCTTCCGTGGATGGTTCGTCAGCAGGCGGATCTTGCGCAGACCCAGATCGGCGAGGATCTGCGCGCCGATGCCCGTCTCATGCTGCAGCAGCCTCTGCCCTTCGGGCGAAGCATAGTGCATGTACGCCCGAGTGTGCGAAACCAGCCGCGGCAGCCCGCCCGCCGGGTCCGGATCGATCTGCCGGATCCCCGGACCCGTCTGATGCAGATACACCACCACGCCGGCGCCCTCCGCGACGATCCGCTCCATCGCGGCACGCAAAATCCGGTGACAGTCGCACTCCACCGAATGAAACACATCCCCGTAGGTGCAACGCGAATGCATCCGGACCAGCGCCGACTCCCGCTCCCACGGTTTCCCGTACACCACGGCCAGGTGCGTTTCCGGATCGATCGACGATGCGTAGGAGATCGTCCGGAACTCCCCGATGTCCGTCTTCAGCACTCCCTCTGCCGCCCGCCGCACGATCCGCTCATGCTCCAGCCGGTAGCGGATGAGATCCGCCACGGAGATCATCTTGAGCCCGTGCTCCGCGCAGAACCGTTCCAGTTCCGGCACCCGCGCCATGGTGCCGTCGTCGTTCATGATCTCGCAGATCACCCCGCCCGGCCTGAGCCCCGCCAGCCTCGCGAGGTCCACAGCAGCCTCGGTCTGCCCGGAACGCACCAGCACGCCCCCCTCGCGCGCCCGCAGCGGGAACACATGCCCCGGACGCGCCAGGTCGGACGGCCGCGCGTCCGGTGAAATCGCCACCTGAATCGTCCTCGCCCGGTCCGCGGCCGAGATCCCTGTCGTCACACCCGTCGCCGCGTCGATCGCCTCGCAGAACGCCGTCCCGAACTGCGAAGTGTTGCGCGAGGACATCAGCGGCAGGTTCAGCCGGTCGCAGATCTCCGGCGCCAGCGCCAGGCAGATCAGCCCGCGCCCGTACTTGGCCATGAAATTGATCGCTTCCGGCGTGGCGAACTCCGCCGCCAGCGTGAGATCGCCCTCGTTTTCGCGATCCTCGTCGTCCACCACCACCAGCATCTCGCCGCGGCGGAACGCCTCGATCGCCTCCGGAATCGTGGAGAAAGGCATAGGGTCCGCCTTTCATTATCGCCGCTGCCGCACGCCGCGTGATACGTTTCAGACATGCGCGTCCTTTGCCTTGGCCTGTTCTCCGCCGCTCTCGCCTGTGCTGCGGACCCTCCCGCCACCGCCATCCGCCTGAACCAGGTGGGCTACCTCCCCGGCGCCCCCAAGATCGCGCTCTTCGCCTCCGCAAGCGCGGAACCGCAGCAGTTCCTCGTCCGAGACGCCTCCACCGGGCGCATCGCCTTCCGCGGGCGGCTCTCCCCGCCTTTCGCTGACGCCGATTCTGGCGACACGCTCCGCGCTGCGGATTTCTCGCGCCTCCGCTCCGCCGGCCGCTATTTCGTCGAGATCCCCGGCGCCGGCCGCAGCTGGGAATTCGAAATCGGCCCGCGCGTCTACCACCGCGCCTTTTACCTCGCCATGCGCTCCTATTACGGTCAGCGTTGCGGCACAGACGTGGATCTCGGCCCCGAATTTCCCGGCTACCGTTACCAGGCGTGCCACCTCGAAGGCGCATGGCACCCTTCCTCGGGCAGGGAAGGGAAGGCCCCTTCCGTGAAGGGGTGGCATGACGCCGGCGACTACGGCCGCTACATTGTCAATTCCGCCATCACCACCGGCACCCTGCTGTGGACGTGGGAATTGTACGGCAAGAGCATTCAAAATCTCTCCCTGAATATCCCGGAATCCGGCAACAACACGCCGGACATTCTCGACGAAATCCGCTGGAATCTGGAGTGGATGCTTTCCATGCAGGACGCCGATGGCGGCGTCTGGCACAAGCAGACCACGGAGAAGTTCTCCGGCTTTGTCATGCCGCACGAGGACCGGATGCCCAGCGTCATCATTGGCACGGGCGCGCCGCCCTTCAAGAGCACCTGCGCCACCGCCGGCTTCGCCGCGGTCATGGCTGCTGCTGCTCGCGTTTATTCACCCTTCGACCGGCCCTTCTCCGCAGCCGCCCTCGAGGCGGCAGAGAAGGCGTGGACGTGGTCGGAACAAAATCCCTCCGTCCTGTTTTCCAACCCGAAAGGCATCTCTACAGGCGCTTACGGGGACCGCGACTGCTCCGATGAACGCCTGTGGGCGGCGGCAGAACTGTGGCGGACCACGAAGGCGAAGAAATACGAGGCCTATTTCCTCGAGAACTGGCAGAAATTCCGCCAGCAAATCGCGCCGGACCGTCCGCCTGCCTGGCCCGCCACGGCCCCGCTCGCCCTCTGGGGATGGGCGCTCTCCGGCGGCCCGGGGTCAGGCGTCATCCGGCCGCTCATTCTCGATGCCGCGCGCAGCCTCGCCGGCCGCACCGCCCGCAACGGCTACCGCGTCAGCCTCCTCCCCAAGGATTACGTCTGGGGCTCCAACGCCGTGGCCGCCAACTACGCCATGCAGCTCCTCGTGGCCCACCGCCTCCAGCCCGACCCTGTCTTTCTCCAAGCCGCCCTCGACAACCTTCATTATCTGCTCGGCCGAAACACGTTCTCCCTCTCTTTTGTGACCCGCGTGGGAGCGAACTCCGTCCGCCACCCGCACCACCGAACCTCCGGCGCCGACTCCAACCCGGAGCCCTGGCCGGGGCTGCTCGCCGGCGGACCCAACGCGCGCCGCCAGGATCCGGCAATGAAGAAACTCCCGGGTGGCCTCCTTCCCGCCAAGATGTATCTGGACGAGCAGGAGTCTTACGCCACCAACGAAATCGCCATCAACTGGAACGCCCCGCTGGTCTTCTTGCTCGCCGGGGCGATCAGCGGGCGCTGACTCGTTCCAGCCGCAGCGCCGCATCCGCTTCAAACTGCGGCGTTGCCAGCCGCAGCAAGCCCCCCGCGTGCTCCACCCGCGCCTCTCCCAGCGCGGCGCCGTCCTCCGGGCGCATCCACTCCGCCCGGTAGGTTCCGGCGGGCACATCCACCAACAGGAAGGCGCCGCCCTTGCCCGTCAGATACACGGCGTACACCTCGCCCGGCTTCGCCAGGGCCACCGCCTCCGCCCCGGGCGCGTGCCGCACCAGCTCGCGCGCCGGTCTCATCGCGAGAAACGGCAGCTTCTCCATCCACTCGCGCAGCAGCCGGAACTGCCGCCTCAACGCCGGGCTTCCGCCGCCCGGGCTCTTCTCCTGACGGTCCGTTCCGTCCTCTTTCCCCACGCTGAACGAGTAGTCCAGGTGATTGAACAGCCCTCCGCCCGCCAGCAAGAACCGCCAAGCCTGCTTCCGGTACGCTGCGTCTTCCGTGCCCAGAAATCCCGTTTCGTCGTACGAAACCGGAAGGTTCCATTCATAGTTCCACCACACAGCTTCCGGGTACGCATAGTGGAAATTCACAATGTCCGCGCCCTTCAGAATGGAGCGTAACGGCGCCCGGAAATTGCACGCATTCCACGCAATCAGGTGGCGGTTCGGCAAGCCGGATTCTTCCGCCCGGATCCACTCCGCCACGCGCTCCTGCCACGCGAGCGACGCATCATCGGCGCAGTCCGCTGTGTTCGGCCAGCGCTTCGGCGCGTATGGATTCACGGGTTCTCCCGTCACCGTCCTGTCCGCCCAAGGCTCATTCTGGATCTCGAAAATCACGTTCGAATAGGGATTCAATTCCCGGACAATTTTCCTCACCAGCGCTTCTTGAAACTGCAGGACATTTCCGTTCTCCAGCGTGTGCAGCCGCTTCCAGTCCGTTGCCGCAGTCCCGTTGCGGTTGTTGCCCGGATGAAACGGGCTCACGCTCCATTGCTTCTCGCCGTAGGTCGAACAGAACAGCGTCACCTCCACGGCGATCCCCAACCGCTCGGCTTCCGCCACAAAAGCCTTCAACCGCTCAAAATACGCCGCGTTCCACTGGCCAAGATCAAACTTCCCTTCGATCTGCGCCCACGGCGCCACGAATCGCACCGGCGCCAGAGTGTTGCGCTCGATTCCGAAGTCCCCCGGCGTCTCGCGGTAAGCTCCTGTGAACACCCGCGTGTAGTTCATCCCGTCCCGGTGAAGCGTCGCCAGATACTTGCGCCAGTCGAAGTCGCCATTGAGCACCGCTCCGTAGTGCTCCGCAGAGGTCACCACCAGAAACGGCTTGCCCTGCCACAGCAGGTAGTGGGGATTGGCCGGATGCACCCGCACCGGCTCCGCCGCCCATGCCGCCATCCACCACGCCGCCGCAGCCAGCCATCGCAACCGGATCATATGTGCAGTCTGCCTCCGATCCAGACTAACCCACGTTGCACAAGGCGGGCACGCCCGCGGAAGCGCCGGTAGAATACAGGCATGCATTTCGCCGTCATCCTCCCTTTTGCTGCATTTCTCCTTCCTCTGCGCGCGCAGCAGATCCCCCGCCCGGAACACCCGCGCCCGCAATTCATGCGGACGGAATGGCGCAGCCTCAACGGCACATGGCAGTTCGCCTTCGACGACCGGGACGAAGGCCTCGGCGCGGGATGGCACGCGTCCGCGCAACCCTTCACAAAAAACATTACCGTGCCTTTCTGTTTTGAAAGCCGGCTGAGCGGCATCGCCGACACTTCCTTCCATCCGGTGGTCTGGTACCGCCGGCAGTTCGAGATCCCCGCCGCCTGGAAGGGACGCCGCGTCCTGCTTCACTTCGGCGCCGTCGACTACCGCGCCACCGTTTGGGTGAACGGGCAGTTCGCCGGCGAGCATGAGGGCGGCAACACGCCCTTCCGCTTCGACATCACGCCGCTCCTCAAGCAGGGCGCCAACACAGTGGTCGTCCGCGCGTGGGATCCTCCGCAAGACCGCTCCATCCCGCGCGGCAAACAGTATTGGGAGCCGAAATCGCGCGGCATCTTCTACACCCGCACCACCGGCATCTGGCAAAGCGTCTGGCTGGAAGCCACAGGCGACAGCTGGCTCGAGTTCGTCCGCATCCTGCCGCGGCTCGACGGATCAGTGACCTTCCACGCCCGCGCCGCCCGCCCGCAGCCCGGGCTTTCGTTACACGTCACTATCAAATCCGAAGACCGCGTCGTCGCCTCCGGCTCTGGTTCGCTCGCTGACGGGAAGTACCTCGACGCCGCCGCCTTCGTCCGCAACCCGCGCCTGTGGACGCTCGAACGCCCGCACCTCTATGATGTCGTCCTCGAACTCAGGAAGGACTCCGCCACGCTCGACACCGTCCACTCCTATTTCGGCTTCCGCGAGGTCGCCATCGAAAACGGGCGCTTCACGCTCAACCACCGCCCCGTGTACCTGAAGCTCCTGCTCGATCAGGGCTACTGGCCGGAAAGCCTCCTCACGCCTCCCTCCGACGAAGCCATTCAGTACGACATCCGCATGGCCAAGGAGATGGGGTTCAACGGCGTCCGCAAGCACCAGAAGGTCGAGGATCCGCGCTTCCTGTACTGGGCCGACAAAATGGGCTTCCTCGTCAGCGGTGAAATGGCCAACGCCTATCTCTACGACGAGCAGTACGCCGCCCGCTTCCTGCGCGAATGGATAGAAGCCGTCGAGCGCGACATCAACTCCCCGTCCCTCGTTCTTTGGGCGCCTCTCAACGAAAGCTGGGGTGTTCCCGACATCCGCGACCCCCGCCAGCAGGCGCACCTCCGCACGCTCTACCACGTCACCAAGTCGCTCGATCCCACCCGCCCCGTCATCGACAACGAAGGATGGGAGCACGTCGACACGACCGACCTCTACGCCGTTCACGATTACTCCCCCAATCACGACTCCCTCTTCCAGCGCTGGGCCAAAGTCGAACCCAAGCCCGGCGCCACGCTGCCCCCCAACGGCCGCCCCTATGTCGCCCCGGGATACCAGTACAATGGCGCGCCCCTCTACCTGAGCGAGTTCGGCGGCATCGCCTACATCCTTCCGGGAACCACCGTTCCGGAGTCCGCATGGGGCTACTCCGGCGTGGAAAAGACAGCGGAAGACGCCCTCCGCCGGCTCGCGGGGCTCTATGACGCCATCGCCAAGCTCCCCTTCATCGGCATCTGCTACACCCAGATCACCGATGTCGAGCAGGAGATCAACGGCCTCATGACCTACGACCGCAAGCCCAAGTTCGACCCCAAGGCGATCAAGGCTCTGAACGACAAGCTCCGCTGACCGCCGGCGGGCGGAAATTTCCCCGCAACTCCTCCATCGCCGGTTCGTATCAGTGGACAGATGGACGAGACGCCAGATTTCGCCGAGATCGTCCGCGAGCACCAGGCGATGGTCTACAGCCTCGCCCTGCACGCACTCCGCGACCCGGCCGCCGCCGAGGACATCACGCAGGACGTCTTCCTCGCCCTGCACCAGAACCTCCGGCGGATGGAGGGGGCCGCGCACATCCGGCATTGGCTCGCGAGGGTCACCAGCCACCGCTGCATCGACGAGATCCGGAAACGCGGCTACCGCCGCGGACCCGCTCTGGAAGAGGTGCGGGAACCGGGGCGCGAGGACCCGGATCGCGATCCGCTCCTGCGCAGCCGCCTGCGCCAGATGGTGGCGGCGTTGCCCGCGCCGGCGCGCCTGATGATTCTCCTGCGCTACCAGGAGGAAATGGAGCTCGCCGAGATCGCGCAAGTCCTCGACGTGCCCGTACAGACGGTGAAGAGCCGCCTGCACCGGGCGCTGACATTGCTGAGAGGCAAGATGAGCCGCCGTCCTGCGGCTCTCCGGGAGGCGAAGTCATGAATTCGTTCGATCATCTCGATCAGCAGTTGCGTGACGCCTTCCGCCGCGTCGAGCCCCCGCCGGACCTCGCCGCGCGGATCCTTCGGCGCGCGGAGCCGCGCCGCCCGCGGCGCCTGCCCCGGTGGCTCGCCGCGGCCGCCGCCGTCCTCGCCGTCGCCGGCGGTTCCATCGGCTTCTTGCGCTGGCAGGAGAGCCGCGTTCGCGCCCGCGAAGCCGAGCGCGTCCGCCGGCAGCTGGTCCTGACTCTCGAAATCACGTCCCGCACCCTTTCGCGCACAGAGCAGCGTCTCCGTTCCATCGGTGTCGAAACGATCCGCTTGCAGGAGGTCCCCGAATGAAAAGGCTTCTGATTCTCGCCGCGGCGCTCATGCCGCTCGGCGCGCAGCAAATCGACTTCAGCTACTTCGACAAACTGGCTGAGAAGGCGAAGGAATCCGCCATCGTCAACCTTGGGCCCGAGCAGCTCGCGCTGCTGGCCAGCATGCAGTCGAAGCAGGGAGGCAAGGACCTCGCGGACCTTGCCAAAACCCTCAAGGGCATTCAGGTTCGCAGCCTGGAATTCGACGCCCCGGGCCAGTACGACCTGAATGAATTCCGCGCGATGGGAGAAAAAATCAAGTCCGGCGGCGGCTGGATGCCGCTTGTCACGGTCAAGGAAAAAGACGAATTCACAGAAATTCTCATCCGGAAGGGCGCCGATGGCAAGGGCAACGGATTGTTGATCCTCGCCGCGGAGCCGAAAGAGCTGACCCTCGTCCACATTGACGGCGTCTCCGACCTCGCGTCGCTGGCAAAGCTGGGAGGAATCGCCGGCATTCCGGAAATCGCCGGCGCACTGGGCGGCGCCCGGAAAGTCAGTCCGGCAAAATCCGCCCCGTCCAAAAAGAACGACGAATAAGCCTGCCAAATCCCGCAAAAAGGGCGGCCCCGAAAGGCCGCCCTTTTTGTGCCAGGAAGGAAAAGCGTCTACTTCTCGATCCGCATTCCGTAGAACGAGCGGTAGACGAACAGCATGGACACCAGCAGGAACGCCAGCGCCAGCACGTGCGTCAGCGTCACCTGCCCCTGATTCCGCAACGACACCGCCAGCTCTACTGCCAGCAGCCCGAACAGCGTGGTGAACTTGATTGTCGGGTTCAGCGCCACAGAGGACGTGTCCTTGAACGGATCGCCCACGGTGTCGCCCACCACCGTGGCGGCGTGCAGATCCGTGCCTTTCGCCTTCATCTCCGTCTCCACGATCTTTTTCGCGTTGTCCCACGCGCCTCCGGCGTTCGCCATGAAGATCGCCTGGAACAGCCCGAACACCGCGATCGCGATCAGGTAGCCGATGAAGAAGAACTCCTCGACGAACGCAAACGCCAGCGTGCCGAAAAACACAGCAATAAAGATGTTGAACATGCCGCGCTGCGCGTATTGCGTGCAGATCTCCACCACCTTCTTCGAATCCGATACGCTCGCCTTCGTCGTCCCTTCGAGCCTGATGTTCCGCTTGATGAACTCGACCGCGCGGTAGGCGCCCGTGGACACTGCCTGCGTGGAGGCGCCCGTGAACCAGTAGATCATTGCGCCCCCGGCGATCAGCCCGAAGAAGAACGGCGCATGCAGGATCGACAGATATCCCACACGGCCCGGATCCAGACCGTTGGTCAGCGCCACGATGATCGAGAAGATCATCGTCGTCGCGCCCACCACCGCCGTGCCGATCAGCACCGGCTTCGACGTCGCCTTGAACGTGTTGCCCGCGCCGTCATTCTCCTCCAGGTTGTCCTTCGCCTTTTCGAATTGCGGCCGGAAGCCATACTGGCTTTCGATCTCCGCTTCGATCCCCGGCAGCTGCTCGATCGTCGACAGCTCGTAGACGGACTGCGCGTTGTCGGTCACCGGGCCGTAGGAATCCACCGCAATCGTCACCGGCCCCATGCCCAGGAATCCGAACGCCACCAGGCCCAGCGCAAACACCGCCGGCGCCATCATCAGCGCGCCCAGCCCCATCGTCGCCATCCAGTAGGCGATCGACATCAGCAGCAGGATTGCGAAACCCAGCCAGTAGGACGAGAAGTTGCCCGCGACGAAACCGGACAGGATGTTCAGCGAAGAGCCGCCCTCTTCCGAGGCCACCACGATCTCCCGCACGTGCCGCGAGCCCGTCGACGTGAACACCTTCACGAACTCCGGAATCAGCGCCCCGGCCAGGGTGCCGCAGCTGATCACCGTCGCCAGCTTCCACCACAGCGTCGTGTCGCCCTTCAGCTCGGGGATCATCAGGTAGCTCACCACGTAGGTCAGCGCGATCGACAGCAGCGAGGTGATCCACACCAGGCTCGTCAGCGGCGCCTCGAAGTTCATCTTGTCGGCGTCGCCGTACTTGGCCTTCGCCACCGCGCCGTTGATGAAGTAGCTCACCCCGGACGAGATCACCATCATCACCCTCATCATGAAGATCCACACGAGCAGCTGCACCTGGATCACCTGCCACGTCGGCCCGGCCACGCGCTCGTTGATCCCCAGCAGGATGAAGCTGATCAGCGCCACGCCCGTCACGCCGTACGTCTCGAATCCGTCCGCCGACGGCCCCACCGAGTCGCCCGCGTTGTCGCCCGTGCAGTCCGCGATCACGCCCGGGTTCCGCGCGTCGTCTTCCTTGATCCGGAACACGATCTTCATCAGGTCCGCGCCGATGTCGGCGATCTTCGTGAAGATGCCGCCGGCCACGCGCAGCGCCGCCGCGCCCAGCGATTCGCCGATCGCAAACCCGATGAAGCATGGCCCCGCCAGATCGCCCGGAATGAACAGCAGGATGAACAGCATCAGCAGCAGCTCGACGCTGATCAGCATCATCCCGATGCTCATCCCAGCCTGGAGCGGAATGTCATAGCAGGGGTAAGCCTTGCCCCGCAGGCTCGCAAACGACGCCCTCGAGTTGGCGAACGTGTTCACTCGCATGCCGAACGCCGCCACCCCGAAGCTCCCCCCGATGCCGATCACGCTGAACAGCAGGATGATCGCCACCCGGTAGGCTTCCATGTGCTGCAGGAAGCCGAAGTAGAAAACAATGATGACGGCGATGAAGCACTCCAGGACCAGCAGGAACTTGCCCTGCGTCGCCAGATACGTCTTGCACGTCTCAAAGATCAGCTCGCTGACCTCGAGCATCGACTTGTGCACCGGCAGGTTCTTCAGCCGCACGTAGATGCTCATCCCGAACAGCAGACCCAGGGCGCACACCACCAGCCCGATCATCAGCAGGCTCCGGCCCCCCATCCCGAAAAATTGCGCCTGGTCGAGATCCGGCAGCACCAGGTTCGCCTCGCCGCCGCCGTGATGCGCCGGCTGCGCCATTGCCGGCAGACCCCCGGCCATCGCCATCATTGCCATCAACAGAATCCACGCGCCTGCGCGCCGCCAGGCGCTTGCCGCGCCGGTCTGCCTCGCCGCGCTCGACAGGCTCTTGGTGGGTGACATCAACTCAATCCTCCCGAATCTTCCGGAATGTACGCCCGCGCGGCTTGGGCCGGCCGGCACGGGCCAGCAGAACGGTAGAAGTGTAACAAGAAGAGGCCCAAAAATCACTATATCGGACTCAGGTATCTGGAATCAACGCGCCCCGCCGCCCCTTGTACTGACATGACAGACCGCTGGCCGAGCCGCCGTGTCACCTTCCGCGGCAAGTCTGCATCCGGGAGGATGAGGTCTGATTATGGCCCATCTTCCTCGCCGCAAGTTCCTCCAGATCGCGGCCGGCGGCGCCGTCGCTGCGGGAGCAGGCGCCGCGGCCCTCGCCCTCCGTCCCCATCCCCCGGCCGGCCCCAGGGAGGTGCGCCACGTCCCCACCTTCTGCGAGCTTTGCTTCTGGAAGTGCGGCGTCCTCGCCACCGTGGAGGACGGCGTCGTCACCAGGCTCGAAGGCCACCCGGCGCACCCCCTTTCCCTCGGCCGCCTCTGTCCCCGCGGCAACGGCGGCACGGGCCTGCTTTACGATCCGGACCGGCTGAAGAAGCCGCTCATCCGCACCGGCGCACGCGGAGAGGAGCGCTTCCGCGAGGCCTCCTGGGAAGAAGCGCTTGACTACGTCGCCGCCCGCATGCGCGAGATCCGCGAGAAATACGGCCCGGAGTCGCTCGCCCTCTTCACCCACGGCCACGGGGGCTCCTTCTTCAGCCAGCTCCTCAAAGCCTTCGGCTCGCCCAACATCGCCGCTCCCAGCTACGCCCAGTGCCGCGGACCCCGCGAGGTCGGCTTCCAGCTCACCTTCGGCACCGGCATCGGCTCGCCGGAGAACACCGACATCGCCAACACCCGCTTCCTCGTCCTCATCGGCAGCCACCTCGGCGAGAACATGCACAACACGCAGGTGCAGGAGTTCGCCGAGGCCATCCGCCGCGGCGCCCGCATCGTCGTCGTCGATCCGCGCTTCTCCGTCGCCGCCTCCAAGGCCCACTGGTACCTCCCCATCAAGCCCGGAACCGACATCGCCCTCCTCATGGCGTGGGCCCACGTTCTCGTCCACGAAAACCTCTACAACCGCCCGTTTGTAGAAAAATACGCCGCCGGGTTCGAAGAATTCAAGAATGAAATTCGCGAGATGACCCCGGAATGGGCGGAGAAAATCACCGAAATTCCGGCCGAAACGATCCGCACGGTGGCCCGCGAAATGGCCGCCGCCCAGCCCTCCGTCATCGTCCATCCCGGCCGCCACGTCACCTGGTACGGCGACGACTCGCAGCGCAGCCGCGCCATCGCCATCCTGAACGCCCTGCTCGGCAGCTGGGGCGCCAAGGGCGGCTTCTTCCTGCCCTCCGGCGTGGACGTCCCGCCCTATCCCGCCGCCCCCCTGCCTAAGCCGCAGCGCGGCGCCATCGACGGCGCCGGAAACCGCTATCCGCTCGCCGATGAGACTCTCGCCTCCGGGCTCTGCGACGCCACACTCGCCGGCGCCCCCTACCGCGCCCGCGGCTGGCTCGTCTACGGTACCAACCTGCTGCAGTCCCTGCCGGAGCCGCAAAAGACGCTCGAAGCCATCCACGCCCTCGATCTGCTCGTCGTCATCGACGTCCTGCCCGTCGAAATCGCCGGATACGCCGACGTTGTGCTCCCCGAATGCACCTATCTGGAGCGGTACGACGACCTCTACTCCGGCGCCTTCCGCACCCCCTTCGTTGCGCTCCGCCAGCCTGTCGTGCCGCCGATGTACGACTCGAAGCCCGGCTGGTGGATCGCCCGCGAGCTCGCCCGGCGCCTCGGGCTCGAAGCCTGGTTCCCCTGGAAGGACATCGAGCAGTACCTTGACACACGCCTCCGCGGAATCAACCTGAATCTCGCGGACATGAAAAAACGCGGCGTCGCCGTCTATCCGGCGGAAGAAACCACCCTTCCTCCGGATCACAAGTTCGACACGCCCAGCGGAAAAATCGAGCTGTACTCGAAAATGCTCGCCGAAATGGGCGTCGATCCCGTTCCAAAATACTATCCGAAACCGGAACCGCCGCAAGGCTATTTCCGCCTGCTTTTCGGACGCTCGCCCCTGCACACTTTCGGGCGTACCACCAACAACCGCATCCTCGGCTCTGTCGTTCGGGAAAACGAGGTCTGGATCCACCACCGCGCCGCCGCCGCCCTCGGCGTCCGCCACAACGAGCGCGTCATCCTTGTCAACCAGGACGGCGCCCGCTCGGGCCCCGTCCGCGCCCGCGTCACCAACCGCATCCGCCCGGACTGCGTCTACATGGTTCACGGCTTCGGCCATACCGCCCGCGGGCTCCGCTTCACTCACGGGCGCGGCGCTTCCACCACCGCGTTGGTCACACGCGTCGCCGTCGACCCCCTCATGGGCGGCACCGGCATGTTCGTGAATTTCGTGCGCATCGAGAAGGAGGCTTGACCGATGCCCCGCTACGGCATGGCCATCGACCTTCGCACCTGCATGGGCTGCGCCGCCTGCGTCGTTGCCTGCAAGGTCGAAAACCGCGTCGACGAGGATGCCTTCCGCTGCCGCATCACGCAGCGCTCCCGCGGCGAGTTCCCCGCGGTGCAGCTCGAGATCTTCTCCGAACGCTGCAACCAGTGCTCGGACGCCCCCTGCGTGTGGAACTGCCCCACCGGCGCCAGCCACTATGCCGACGGCGGCATCGTTCTGGTCGACGAAAACCTCTGCACCGGCTGCAAGGCGTGCCTCGCCGCCTGCCCCTACGACGCCCGCTTCATCAACTCCCGCGGCGCAGCCGAAAAATGCACCTTCTGCATCCACCGCGTCCGCGAGGGGCTCGAGCCCGCCTGCGTCTCCACCTGCCCCAGCCGCGCCATGATCTTCGGCGACCTCGACGACCCCTCCAGCGCGCTGTCCCGCGCCCTCGGCGTTCGCAAGCACCGCGCTCTCAAGCCCGAGGCGGGAACCGCGCCCAATGTCTTCTATCTGGAGTAACCGCTATGGCCCCCGTTGACATCGAAATCGCCGGACGCAACGCCGAAACATTTCCCGTCCTCCATGTTTGGGGCTGGGAGATCGCTCTCTACCTCTTCCTGGGCGGGCTCGCCGCCGGCTTGCTCGTTCTCTCCGGCTGGATGCACCGCCGCTGCCCGCCCGGACGCCTCAGCCCGGCGCTCGCCTGGCTCGCCCCGCTCCTCGCCCCTGCCGTCCTCTCCATCGGCATGTTCGCCCTCTTCCTGGATCTCGAAAACAAGTGGCACGTCTGGCGCTTCTACACCGCCTTCCGCATCACCGCCCCCATGAGCTGGGGCGCCTGGATCCTAGCCCTCGTCTACCCCGCCTCTGCGCTCTTCGCCTGGGCGGCGTGGAGCGAATTCGGTCCTGCCGGCGGGCGCTTCGTCTCCGGCGCCCCCTTCCCCTTCCGCCGCGCCGTCGCCTCGCTCAACATCGCGCTCGGCGTCGCCCTTGGCGTTTACACCGGCATCCTTCTCGGTGCCCTCGGCGCGCGCCCGCTCTGGAACTCGCCGCTCCTCGGCCCCCTCTTCCTCTTGAGCGGGCTCTCTGCCGCTGCTGCACTCCTGCTGATCCTCGAAAAAGACCACGAGTGGCGCCACACCCTCGCCCGCCTCGATGTCCGCCTCATCGCTGCCGAAGCCGCTGCCCTTGCCCTCTTTCTGCTCGCTCTCTCCACCGGCGGGCACGCGCAGCGCGCCGCCGCCGCCCTCTTCTTCGGCGGACCCTACACCGCCGTCTTCTGGCTGGCTGTCATCTTCACCGGCATGGCTCTGCCCGTCTGGCTCGAGCGACTCGAACAGCGCGGCGCCGTCCCCGCCTCGGCTGTCGCTCCGGCCCTCGTCCTGTTCGGCAGCCTCGCTCTCCGGGCCATCCTCGTCTTCGCCGGGCAGGCCAGCTCCTGGGAGGTGCTGTTATGAGCTGCCCCCGACCCACTCCGCTGCGGGCCCCGTCTCCCCGGCGCCCTTTGGGCGCTTCGCAGGCTGAGCCGGCCGCTGCTGTTTCCGCAAAACATTTCCGGGAGGTCCTGTTGTGAACCACTCCGAAACCCGCTACTGGAATCCTTACCTTGCCGGCGTCGCCATTGGACTCACGCTGCTCGCCGCCTTCTACGTGCTCGGCACAGGGCTTGGCGCCTCCGGCGCCTTCACCCAGTTCCTCGCCGCCGCCGGCCAGAAACTCGCCCCGGCATGGACCGAGGCCAACCACTATCTCCGCCAGTATGCTGCCGAGGGCAAGAACCCGCTCAAGGACTGGATGACCTTCCAGTTCGCCGGTGTCTTCCTCGGCGGGCTCCTCGGCGCGCTTACCGCCGGACGGCTCCGCTTTGAGGTGGAGCGCGGACCGCGCGCCTCCGTGCGCTCCCGGCTCCTGCTTGCCTTCGTTGGAGGCGCCGTCACCGGCATCGCCGCCCGCCTCGCCCGCGGCTGCACCAGCGGACAGGCTCTCTCCGGAGGCGCGCAGCTCTCCCTGGGAAGCTGGGCTTTCATGATGGCGGTCTTCGCCGCCGCTTTCGCTCTCGCAAGGTTCGTCAGGAGGCAATGGCAATGAATGCACCCCTGTATCCCGCCGGCGCAATCGGCGAAGAAGCCGCTTTGATCGCCATCTTTTTCCTCGGATTATTCTTCGGATTTTTCCTCGAACGCGCCGGTTTCGGCAGCTCGAAAAAACTGACGTCCATCTTCTATTTCAGGGACTGGGCCGTGCTTCGCGTCATGTTCACGGCGATCGTCGTGGCCATGCTCGGGCTGCTCTACTTCACCGGCATCGGATGGATGATCCCCGACGCTGTCTCCCAGAAAGAGACATTCCTCGGCGCGCAGGTCGTGGGCGGGCTCCTGCTCGGCGCCGGATTCATTCTTGGCGGCTACTGCCCCGGCACTTCCGCTGTCGCCGCCGCTTCCGGAAAGCTCGACGCCTTCGCCTACCTCGCCGGCATGTTTTTCGGCACGTTCCTCTTCACCGCCGGATATGACGTGCTCCAGCCCCTCTATCAGTGGGGCGCGATGGGCGTCAAAACGCTGCCCGAGGTTCTCGGGCTTCAACCGGGCATCGTTGCCGCAGCTGTCGTCCTCATCGCCATCGCCGCCTTCGCCGCCACCGAAATTTGGGGCAATCCCAGCACGGCGTCGCCCCGCGCGTGGCAGCTCCGTCTTACGCCGCATTCGGCTGCAGCCGGCTTCGCTGTGATTCTCGCCTTCGGGCTCATCGTCGGCTATGGCATGGCAGGACGCGCACAAGAGGTTGCCGCACAGAACGCTCCGGCGCAACCGCCTGCCGCCGCCGTGGGAACCGCTGCGCCTCAGACCGCGACGCCCGCTGTGGTCGCGGCGCCCGTCTCCGGTCCCGCGCCCATCGCTCCGCCCCCGGGCGGCGTGCGCAAGTTCAAAAAGGGCAAGAGCTGCTCCTGACCGGCAGGTCTCGCCGGCTGCCGCCTCGCCCTCCGGCGTCTGACGGGAATCATTCCGGCCCGATCCCCGCCAGCGCCCGCACGTGCGCGGCGGCAGCCCGCGGCATGCCCTCCAGGTGATAGCCGCCCTCCAGCACGCTCACCAGCCGCCCCTCCGCCCAGCGGTCCGCAATCTCCATCACGATCTCGGTCAGCTCGCGGAAATCCGCATCGCTCAGCCGGAACAGCCCCAGCGGATCGCCCCGCCGGGAATCGAACCCCGCCGAAATCAGCACCAGCGCGGGGCGGAACCACTCCATCGCCGGCATCAGCTTGCGGCGGAACGCCCCCAGAATCTCGCGCCTGCCCGCCCCGGCCGGGAACGGACAATTCAGCGTCGTCCCCCGCGCCGGACCCTCGCCTGTCTCGTCCGGCCATCCCGTGCCCGGATACCACGGCGCCTGATGCGTGCTGAAGAAGAACACGCTCGGGTCCTCATAGAAAATGTCCTGCGTGCCGTTGCCGTGATGCACGTCCCAGTCGACGATCAGAATCCGGTCCACGCCCCACGCACGCCGGGCGTGCCGCGCGGCGATCGCGATGTTGTTGTAGAGGCAGAAACCCATCCCGCGGGACAGAGTCGCATGATGCCCCGGCGGGCGCACCGCCGCAAATGCGTTCCGCACCTCGCCGGACATCACCGCATCCACGGCTGCCATCGCCGCGCCCGCCGCCGCCCGCGCGCTCATGTCCGCATGCGGGCTCACATGCGTGTCGCCCGTGCTCAGCATCGGCGCGTGGCGCGCAAGGTCCTTCCGCACGGTGGCCAGATACGCGCGCGTGTGGCACAGATGCAGATCGTCGTCGTTGGCTTCCCGCGGCGCCACCGGGTGCAGCCGCCCCGTGAGCCCCTCCTCTTCCAGCCGCCGCTGCAGCGCCGCCAGCCGCGCGGGCGACTCCGGATGGTCCGCCGGCGGTTCATGCAGCAGGCATTCCGGCGCGAAAACAAACCCGGTGCAGATTGTTTCCTCCCGGCTCTGTCCGTCCCCGGTCATGCTCCCTATTGTGCCAGAGCGCCCGCCGCGCTCCTTGTAACAACTGCGGAACCTTGCCGCCCCGGATCCGTATTTCCATCACAGGAAGACGCCGTGAGCACCATTGCCGAACCCCGCCCCGCCGTCATCAGCGGCCGCGCCCCGCTCGCCGCTTCCCGGCGGCGCATGCATGCCGGCGAGCTCGCCGTCGATCTGCTCCGCCAGACGCTCTGGAACATCCGCCGCAACAGGCTCCGCAGCTTCCTCACCCTCTTCGGCATCGCATGGGGCATCGCCTCCCTCGTACTCATGTCCTCGCTCTCGGACGGCTTCCGCCAGGGGCAGCGCAAGAACATGTCGCAAATTGGCGACAACATCGTCTTCGTCTTCGGCGGCGTGACGGAAGAGCAAGCGGGCGGGCAGCGCGCCGGACGCCGCATCCGCCTGCGCGAGTCCGACATCGACCTCATCCGCGCCAACTGCCCCGCCATCGCCGTCATCTCGCCCGAGCACAAGACGTGGGACGTCCCCGCGCGCAGCGCCACCAACGCCGGGCGCTTCCTCACCGTCGGTGTGAACCCCGAATACCTCAAGCTCCGCAACCTGCCCGTCGAAACCGGACGCCCCGTTTCGGACGCTGACGTGCGCGAAGCGCGCCGCGTCGCCGTGCTCGGCGCCAGCGTCCGCAAGCAATTGTTCGAGCACAACCCCCGCCCCATCGGCGAACGCATCTACCTCAACAACTACCCGTTCGAAGTCATCGGCGTGATGAGTGAAAAGGAGCAGAACAGCTCCTACGACGGGTGGGACAACGACAAGATCCTCATCCCCCACACCACCCTTTTGCGCGACCTGCCCGCCGACCGCGAAGTCTACGCCGAGCGCCGCGTCTACGGCTTCCTCTACCGCCCCGCCGATATTTCGAAGTGGGAAGAAGCGCAGCTGCAGGTGCGCGCCGTGCTCGCCCGCGCCCACGGCTTCTCCCCCACGGACAAGGGCGCTCTGCGCATCTTCGATTCCATCGAAAGCGCGCAGATGTTCGACGCCATCTTCAACGCCACCGAAATCTTCCTTGCCGCCGTCGCGCTCATCACGCTCTCCCTGGGCGGCATCGGCGTCATGAACACCATGATGATCGCTGTCGCCGAGCGCACCAACGAAATCGGGCTCAAGAAAGCCCTCGGCGCCACCCGCAGGCGCATCCTGCTCGACTTCTTCCTCGAAGGCGCATTCCTCGCCGTCCTGAGCGGCGCCGCCGGGCTGCTGCTCACGCTCTGCGTCTCCAGCGCCGTCAACTCGCTGCCCCTTCCCGCGATGTTCGCCGGGCTGCCCGTGCAGTGGAAGACGCTCGTGCTCGCCGCCGCCGCGCTCGGCGCCGTTGCCGTAGCGTCTGCGCTGCCGCCTGCCCGCCGCGCCGCTGCACTCACTCCCGTCGAAGCCCTGCGCTACGAGAGGTGACCCATGGGCTGGCGCTTTATCTTCTCCGAAAGCGTCGCGGCGCTGCGCTTCTACCGCCACCGCACCCTGTTCACCACACTGAGCCTCGCCTGGGGCGTCGCCTGCTTCGTCATCCTCATGAGCTTCGGCGAAGGCTTCGAGCGAGCCCTCGTCAAAGCCTTCACTGCCGTCGGGCAGGACCTCATCATCACCTTCGGCGGGCAGACCAGCCAGCAGGCGGGCGGCATGCGCACCGGGCGCAAAATCCGCCTTGAGTATGCTCACGCCCCTCTCATCAAGGAAACCGTCCCCCTCGTCGAGTTTCTCTCCCCCGAAATCATGCGCCACGGCCTCAAGATGCAGTACCGCGGCAAGGAGAAGGAAGCCACCATCCGCGCCGTCTGGCCCGAGTACAGCATCATCCGCAACATCAAGCTCGCCGATGGACGCTGGATCAACGAGGACGACCGCATGCGCCGCCACCGCGTCGCCGTCCTCGGCTATGAAGTCGCCAAAGAGGTCTTCGGCGAATCACCTGCCGTCAACGAGGAGATCACGCTCAACGGGCTGCGCTTCACCGTCATCGGCGTCATCGACAACAAGCTCCAGATCTCGAACTACAACCGCCGCGACAACCAGTGCATCTTCATCCCCTACGAAACCTTCTCGCTCTTCGGCGACATCCGGTACCCTTGGTTCTACGTCTGGCGCCCCGTGACGCCCGACTCGCGCGAGCAGGCCATCCGCATGGTCCGCGCGAAACTGGCCGAGCTCCACCGTTTCTCTCCCACCGATGAAAAGGCCGTCGAGATCCTCGCCTTCTCCAGGTTCATGAACATCATCACCGGCATGTCTCTCGCCGTGAAGCTGCTGCTCGGCTTCATCGGGGCGCTCACCCTCGCCATCGGCGGCGTCGGCCTCGCCAACATCATGCTCGCCTCCGTGCTCGAACGCACGCGCGAGATCGGCACCGTGCAAGCCTTGGGCGCGCCCCGCCGCGCCATTCTGCGCCAGTTCCTGTGCGAAGCGGCTCTCGTCGTCCTCGCCGGCGGCCTCCTCGGCGTGCTGTTCGGCTACGCCGCCACGGCGGTCATCGGCTCCATGCCGTTCCTCGGTCCTGCCTTCAAGGACACCACCGGCGTCGGCGACATCCGCCTCGTCGTCGGCCTCAAGCCCGTGCTTGTCTCCATGGGCGTGCTCCTCGTTGTGGGCCTCGTCTCCGCTCTTGCACCCGCCATCCGCGCCGCCCGCCTCGATCCCATTCAGGCGCTGCACTACGAATAGACGCGGCGCTATACTGGCGCCACATTGCGTTTCTTCGAGGGCATCTTCAGCACACCCCGGTGGCGCGCGCTCTGGGCGGCGCAGCTCGGCTTCCTGCTCGACGCGATGGACGTGCTCCTCTACGTCTTCGCGCTCTCCTCCCTCCGCGCCGAATTCGGCTGGACCAACGCCCAGGCGGGGCTCGCCGCATCAGCCACCTTGCTGGCCAGCGCCGCGGGCGGCGTCGCCGCCGGCTTCCTCAGCGACCGCATCGGTCGCAGGAGAACACTGATCTACACGATCCTGCTCTACTCGCTTGCCTCCGCCGGGACGGCTACCTCGCGCGGGCTCGCCGATCTCGTCTTCTGGCGTGCGCTCGTCGGACTTGGGCTCGGCGGAGAATGGAGCGCCGGCGCGACTATCGTCGCCGAATGGTGGCCCGCGCAGCACCGCGCCAAAGCCGCCAGCTTCATGCAGTCCGGCTGGGCGCTCGGCTACATGGCAGCCGCGGGTGTGACGGCGCTCATCCTGCCGCGCTTCGGCTGGCGCGTGCTGTTCCTCGTCGGCGTGCTGCCCGCGCTGCTCACCCTCTACATCCGGCGCAAGGTCGAGGAGCCGCGCGTGTGGCGCGAACAGCGCACGCGCGCTCCCTGGAATGCCATCTTCCGCCCGCCTCACTTGCGCTTTACCGTCCTCGCCACCACGCTTGCCACGAGCGTCCTGTTCGCCTATTGGGGCCTCTTCACGTGGCTGCCCGGCTTCCTCTCTCTGCCCGCAAGCGAAGGCGGCGCCGGCATGACCATCGTTCGCTCCAGCGGATTTGTCTTCGCCGTCCAAGCGGGCGCCTTCGCCGGCTATCTCTGCTTCGGCGCTTTGGCGGACCGCTTCGGGCGCCGCCCCGCCTTCGCCGCATACGTTCTTGCTGCGGCTGCGCTCGTGCCGCTCTATGGTATGGCTCCGCGCCATTGGCCCGGTCTGCTGTTCTGGATGGGGCCGCTCGTCGGCTTCTTCGGCACGGGCTTCTTCTCTCTCTTCGGCGCGATGCTTGCCGAACTCTACCCGACCGCCGTCCGCGGGGCAGGGCAGGGCTTCGCCTACAACTTCGGCCGCGGCCTCTCCGCACTCGCCCCTGTCGCCGTGGGCGCGCTCGCCGACCGCCACGGCGTTGGCGCCGCGCTTGCCGTCAACTCCGCCTTCTTCCTCGCCGCCGCCGCGCTCGTTTTCCTCCTGCCCGAAACAAAAAACACCGATCTTGCTTCCTCTGGATCAGCTCCGGTCCGCGGCGGTTCAGGTCCGCCGGATTGACAGGGCTGCGGCATTGAATCGCCAGCGGGCATGCCAGCCCGAGATGATCCGGGCTTTGAAGGAACTGCGCACCAGGTCTTTGGCCTTCCGGCAGAACCGCAGTTTCCACAGATTGACACTTTCTCGCGGAAAACTTCGGGTAGTAACGCAGGGCTTCCCGGCGTCGGGGGAGCAGCGCTTTTCGTCCACCGATGAGAGATTTCTCTTGATTTGCAACTTGGGGGGGGTAGTATTTCATCATGGCCGGTCTGCTGGATTGCCGCTTTTTGTCGCACAAGAAGATCTGGATGGTGTTCGGTATTCTGGTTGCCATGTCGTCGAGCTCGCAAGCCCGCATTTCCTGCCAGGGCCTTCCCTGGTCCGGCATCGAGTTGGTTTGCTCTGGCAGTCCGGTGTTTCGAACTGCGCTCGCCCAAGGAATCGATCCGGTAGGATTGGCGGCGCTTCGCCCTGTCGAGTCCTATCTGGTTCTCGTGCAAAACAGATCCAGAAAGGCGCTCGTCGCCGTCATGATCCGCTACGAGCGCGTGAGCCCCAGTGGACAAAGCGCATGGCTCAACTCGCTTTGGCTAACGACCCAGAACATCGACAGGCGCAAAGCGCATCCCGGTGAAAGTATTCTGATGGGGCCGTTTGGAGGGTTCTCGCGAGTTCTTCGTGAGAGGCTCGTGATGGTGGATGCCCAGGGGGCTTCGATCGACGTGCAGAGGCGGGCTGCGGAATTTGGAGAGAGCACCGAGATCCGGATCCAGCTCGACGCTGTCGTTTTCGATGACGGGGTTCTTCTCGGCCCTGACAACGCCGGACTCCAGGCCGAGCTCGGGGCTTACATCCGGGCGGAACGGGAACTGCATGAGAATGTTCTGAAAATGGCCGGTGAGGCGAGACGGGAGTACCTCAAGAGTGTGGCCGAGAAAGCCGACTTTTTGGCGTTGCTTGGAGAAAACACCCCGGAGGCCCTTTACAAGAGGCACCTTGCGGTCTACGCCAGGATTCTGTTAAGCATGTTGGACCGCGCCCGAAACGAAGAAGAGTTTTTGATCTGGGAAAGTCAGGTTGTCGGGAGTTCGATCCCGGAACTTCGCAGGGAGAACTGAAATGAAATTGGTGGCACTTCTCATAGTGATGACTGGAGTGGCCGCAGTCTCCAGTGCGCAAGGTATCGATTCGTGCAATTGCATCCGTAGCTGGGTGCCCCAGGACACGGGAAACAGGAGCTGCTATTGGAGAGTCATGGCGCCGGTTGCGGTTGCTGAGGCCCGATGTCAGTGCTTTTTGCGCTGTACAAACGGCCGATACCTGAACCCGTCGTACCGCATTTGGTGGTTCATTCCAGGCGCAGGTGGAGGCACGGGAGGAATCGGCGGTCTGGAAGGCGGACAGGCAGGTTACGCTGGTGCCGTGCACGGTTGGGTTGTTCTCTACTGTGCCGGAATGCGGGTCGAGTCCGGCGACGGTTCCGAGGTCCAACGGTGCGACGGACAAGATCCACAGGTGCGGGCTTTTGAGCTCACTTGCGGAGGCGGAAGTCTGAACTGAGTTTGGGATCCGCGGACCCGACTCAACCACACGGTAGCTCTTGCCATGTGAACTCTCAGGCCATGGGCCAGAGGAGGCCCGCGTATGAGGCAGCGGTTCAGTGCGCCTGCGCGATGACCGCGATCGCCGCCACCAGGATCGCCACCCCCGCCCACATCAGCCGCATCGCCTGCGCCCCCGCGCCCTTCCATTCGCCCGTGAGCGCCCCCCACACGTTGGCCATGATGATCACCGTGCTCATGAACATCGGCCATCCCAGCACGCCGCCAAGCCGCCCCATCGCCGCCGCGCCCATCCCGTAAATGCTCACGCCGATGTACCACAGGAACCCCATCAGCGCCGCGCCCGCCCAGTACCAGCCGCGGGCGTCCGCGCTCGAATAGGCGCTCCACGTGCGGTTCTTTCCCAGCAGATACACCGCATAGCCCGCATTGACGAAAAACCCGCCCGCCAGCGCCAGCGCCCACAGCGCGTTTCCCGCGAAGTCCGCCTTTGCTCCCAGCCGCACGGCTTCCTGCTTCAGCGGCTCTCCAAAGACAAACCCGAAATTCAGCGCCGGCGAGAGCACGCCGGAGGCGATGCAGATCAGCAGCCCCGTGAACACGCCGCCTCGATTCTGCTCGCGCACCGCCTGCTCGTTCTGCCTCTGCTCCCGCAACGCGCCCGCCCTGGAGCAAACAATGATCCCGGCGATCACCAGCGCCAGCCCGGCGAGGAGAATCTGCCCGCGCTGCGAAAACAATTCCTCCGGATTTTGGATTAGCAGCGGCAGCAGCGATCCCAGGCTCGAAGTGATCCCCAGCACGATCGCGAATGTCAGCGCCATGCCCACGCGGTCGATCGCCAGCCCGAACAGCGTCGAGCCCGCGCCCCAGCCCACCCCGCACGCCACAATCAAAGCCAGCGTCGCCGGACTCGTCGCCGCCACCGCTTCGCTGAACGAAGGCACAGTGAGAAGCGCCAGCAGCAGCGGCAGCACCACCAGCCCGCTCACCGAATACACGAGCCACGTGTTCTCCCACTTCCACGCGCTCATCTTCTTCATCGGCAGGGCAAAGCTGCCGTGCAACACGCCCCCGGCGACCACCGTCAGCGCGGCAGCAAGACTCGTTGTTTCCTGCATGGCTTCAGGACAGGAATATCACACCCGCGGCGCTCATCTCACCAGCGGGTCTTCCACCCACGGCGGCGTCGCTTGCACAAGCCCCCCCAGCTCAGGCTCCACCCGCTCCAGCTCCTGCTTCATCTCCCACGCCGCGCGCCGGTAGCTGAAGTGCCCCTTCACGCCCGAGCGCAGGCGGATGATGTACTCGGCTTCCGCGAAGTCCATCTGAAACAGGAACCGCCCACGCGCCGCAAATGGCAGAAGGTAATGCGACGCCCGCTCCGGCAAGCGCGCCGCCGCCGCCTGCGCCGCCTCCAGCGCGGCGTTGTATTCGTTCTCGACTCCCGCTTCGCGCACAGCCTCCGGTGTCTCGAACCCGTGCCTCCACGTCCACGCCTGCCGCGTCTGATGGCAGCGCCGGTGCCGGTGCAGATCCCGGTATGCGCCAATGTCGATCCGCAGATCGAACGCATACGGCGCTGTGCGAAACGCGCGCAGCAGCTCATCCCTCCGCCCGCGCGGGCCAAGCGCAGCCTCGATCACCTCCATCTGCCGCGCACGCGGCCACGCACGCACCATCTCATACAGCGCCTCAAACGGCCACTCCGTCACCCCGTAGAGCAGCGTCGCCGCAATCCCTGCCAACGGCTCGTCGATTCGCGTCAGCCGCACCGCGCCCGGCTCCTCTCCGCTCCACGCGGGCAGGTTCTGCCGCGCCCACTGCGCCACTGCCTCGCTCGCAGCCCGCGGGTACGGATCCGCATCCACGTACTTCGCCAGCGTCGGCGCCAGCGGCTCCTTCGTCGCGCCCTCGATCCACTCGACGTCCGGCACCCGCGCGCACGCCGCCGCCGCCTCGTCCCCGATCTCGCGCAGCTCCGCGTACTCCGACGCGCGCCACCGTCGGATCTGCCGCTCCAGCGTGCGGATACTCGTCACTTGGCCCACTCCCGTCGGCACGCCCAGAAACAGCAGGTACCGCGCCACGTCGAAGGCGCGCGCCGCAATGTTGCGCTCGTACGCCTCCGGCTTCATAGCCTCCGGGCGCGGCAGCTTCCCCTTCAGGTGCTCCACCATCCGCGCATGCACCCGCTGATACGCCGCCAGCAGCTCGCGCGCCGCGCTTGCGTAAATCTCCGCCGCCTCGCCCTCCGCCTCCGGCGGCGTCACGAATCCGCTGCGCGCGAAGTCCTGATAGCGCGACGAGCGCGCCTGCCCGTCCCACAGCGGCTCGTCTTCGATCTCCACCGCCGCCAGCTCGCTCACCCCCTCGAAGCTCAGCGCCAGATGCCCCAGGTCGGCGATCGAAGCGTGCCCGTACTGAAAATAGAAACTCTCGAGGAACTTCGACGAGTCATGGGCGCGCACCCACGCCACCGAATCCCGGATCGAGTCCGGCGAACGGCTGTAGCGCGCCAGCGCATACGCAAGCTTTTCGGGCGGCATCGGCCCGGCGGAGATCACTCGGGGCACGGCTGTTATGATAGCGGGCAGTGCATCTCCGAGTGAATCTGCTCCATCCCGACGCGATTCTGCCGCGCTACGCGCACGGCCCTGAAGAAGACGCCGGCATGGATCTGCACGCCGTCGAAGACGTCCTCCTCGAGCCCGGCGTGCCCGCGCTTGTCCCCACCGGGCTCGCCATCGAACTGCCGCCCGGCTACGAGGCGCAGATCCGCCCCCGCAGCGGACTCGCCTTGCGCCACGCCATCACGCTGCCCAACGCGCCTGCCACCATCGATCCCGGCTATCGCGGCGAAATCCGCGTCATCCTGCTCAACCTCGGGCGCACGCCTTACCGCGTGCACAAGGGCGACCGCATCGCACAGATGGTCATCGCCCGCTATGAGGCCATCGAGTGGGTCGAGGCCGAATTGAGCGACTCCCGCCGCGGCGCCGGCGGCTTCGGCAGCTCCGGCCGCTGAGCCTCCTGCTTGCGCCCCGCCTTCGGGCGCGATAAACAGGATCTGATGATCCGAAATCAGGAGGCTCCCATGACCCTCACCCGCCGCGCCTTCCAGTCCGCCCTCTGCGGCCTTCCCTTCGCGGGTCTGCTCCGCGCCGATGAGTTCGAGGCGTTCCGCTCCTTCCCTTGCCATGGCCCCGCCCGCCTCGCCCTCGTCTATCTCGCCGGAGCGCCGCATTGGCCCAAGCCCACTCTTGATATTGAAGCCGAGCGCCGCGAGGTCGAATCGCACCTCCTCGAAGCGGCTCGCAAGAACGCCCACGTGGCGGAACTCGGCGGCGGCGAGCTGCTGCGCAGCCCCGAAGAAGTCAAGGCGTGGCTCGCCCGGCAGCAGAACCTTGATGGCATCCTGTTGGTTCCGCTCACGCAGCCGACCCCGGGGTTCAACGAACTCATTCAGTCCGCCCCCGCGCCCGTGCTTGTCTTCTCACGGCCCTACGCCACGCACGCGTGGTCTTCCGTCGCCGGGCTGCGCAAAGCCGGCAGCCGCGTCGACGTCATCGCCACCTCCAGCTTCGGCGACCTTGATCCGTGGTTCCGCATCTTCCGCACCGTCCATCACCTGCGCCACAGCAAAGTGCTGGTCGGCACGGAAAATCCGCCCAGCCGCAGCAAAATTGCCGAAGAATACAAGGCCGCTTTCGGCACGGAATTCCGCTTTGTTTCCGGCGCGGAAATCAAAAAATCCTTCGATGCCGCCGACCGCGCGCAGGCCCGCCGCCTCGCCGAAGAGTTCACCCGCAACGCCCTGCGCGTCGTCGAGCCGAAGCCCGAAGAGATCGAAAACGGGCTGCGAATGCACCTCGCGCTCAAGGACATGATGCTCCGCGAAAAGGCCAACGCGTTCACCATTGACTGCTTCGGCACCCTGATGGCCAACACCCTCCCCGGCTACCCCTGCATCTGTTGGAGCAAACTCAACGACGCGGGCCTCTACGGCGTTTGCGAGGCTGACATCCACTCCACCCTCACCCAGATGCTCGTCACCTCCTACGCCGGCGTGCCCGGCTTCGTCAGCGACCCGGTCTTCGACCTCAGCCGCAACGAGGTGATCCACGCCCACTGCGTCTCGGCAACGAAACTCAAGGGCCCGTACGGCCCCGCCTCGCCCTATATCATCCGCGATCATCTCGAAACGCACGAAGGCGCCGTCCTGCAGGTGCTCATGCCCTGCGACGAAACCATCACCGTCGCCCGCTTCGCCGGCCCGAAGAAAATGCTCCTCTCCACCGCCGTCGTCACCGGCTACGGCGACAGCGACCGCGGCTGCCGCAGCCAGATCCGCACGCGCGTCAAGGACGCCGGAAAGTGGCTCGAAAACTACCAGGCAGGCCTGCACCGCGTCATCTTCTACGGCGATCACACCCGCGCCATGGAACGCATGGGCCGCCTGCTCGGATTCGAAACCGTGATCGAAGCCTGAGGAACCGGTCCTGCCCGGACTTCACGCCCGCGTCCGGCGCTCGGGCTTCGCGCCGCCGCGCGATTTTCCCGGCTGCCGTGCCGTCTTCGCGGCGACCGCCTTCGCCTCCCGGACGCGCCGCTCCAGAGCGCGCCGCAGCTCGGCATATTCCGGATCCTTCGAGAGGCTCCGTAACCACGGATCCGCATCCAGCGTGGTGGGCGGGCACACAAATCCGCGCTCCAGTGCAGCCCGCAGAGCAGCCACCGCCCGGCCGGCCGCCCCCACGCGCCCATAATGCCGCGCATAGTAAACCAGCGCTTCCGGGTCCTGCCCCTCCCACGCGTCATCCATGATCGCAACCGCCTCTTCAGCGCGGTCTTCCAGCACCGCCAGCAGCGACCGGATCAGCGGCAGAATCATCCCCGTGTACGACGTCCGCTCGCGCAACAGCGTGACCGCCCGGCGCGTCTCCCCAAGCGCCGCCCAGCACGCCGCGTCCAGATATGCGCCCGAGCGCTTCCCCGCGTACATGTCCAGCGCCGCCGCATAATCGCCCTGCAGGAAATACGTGTGTGTCACGCTCGTCGGCATCGTGGGGTCCAGCTCCACGGCGCGTTCGTGCGCCTTGGCCGACTCCTCCAGAAGCCCGCAATACCGGAACACATGAACCAGCCCGGCGAACGTCGCCGGCTCCTCCGGATGCAGGGCCGCCCGCTCCGTCAGACGCGCCAGCGCTTGCATGGCTCGCCCCGTGTCCGTCTCGAGCGCAGTGTAAAACTGATGCGCCACGGCCAGATCCGGATCGATCGCGAACGCCCGCTGAAATGCCGCTTCCGCCAGGGCGAGGTTCGTCTCTCTGCGGTCCGTGAATTTTGCCAGACGGTACGCGGTGCGGCCCATCCACGCCCACGCCGGCGCGAATCCCGGCTCTTCTGCCAGGCAGGTCCAATACAGTTCGCACGCCCGGATCGCCGAGTCTACGCCAAGCTCTGCCGTCAGTTCCTTGGCCCGCACAAAACGCGCGTACGCATTCGGGTGGATGTTCGGCTCCCCCTCCACCGGCAGTTCGAAACGGTAACCGTGCTTGGAAACCGTGCTGATCGCCTCGCGTCCAAGCACCTTCCTCAGGCCGACGACGACGTTGGTCAGGCTCGTCTCGGAAACATACGTGTCCGGCCAGACCTTCTCCATCAGTTCCGACTTCGAGACCAGCCCCCCGGCGCGGCGCACCAGGCAGAGCAATACGTCGAACGCCTTCGGCGGCAACGGCACCCTGCGCCCCCCGCTTCTCAGCAGCCGGTCCTGAGGATGCAACACAAACCCGCTGAACCGGTAAACCGGAGCGGCCATTTGAATTTCGTTTGAATTTTCTTTCCGCATCCTCGCGAATCGCGACGGGCGCCTCCCTACACTCGCTAATGAGCGCGATTCTAGCATTCCCCGCTCGCAAAGGAGGAACACAAATGAAGTCACGCAGAACATTTCTGCTCGGCGGAGCGGCAGCTCTCCCGCTCGCCGCGCTGCAGGGCGCGCCGGCTCGCTTCGCCAGCCGCCTGAAGATGATGAACGACGGCGTGCTGCCCTTGAATTTCCTGAGCTGGAACCCTGCCCTTCCGCCGCCGGAGTTCCCTCCATTGCCGCCTACCGTGGCAATCCGCGTCCGCACCACGTTCCCTTATCAGAACAGGGACGTGCTCGAAACGCTGGTCTACCTGGGCCCGCCTGACACCCCCGGTGTGATCCTGGCGCCCCTCAGCCAGTTTCACCTTCAGGTGGACGATGTCAAAATCACGGCATCCGGCGGCAACTCGATAGCATTCTCGGGCGTGATCATCGACAATCCCATCCGCTCTCCCTTCGGCATGATCGTGGGCAAGCCGTGCGTGATCGGCGGCGCCTTTGACCACACTGGCTCTTCCACGGAGTTCGAATTCTTCGGCGGCTTGATCGTCGGCAGCCACGCCACCATGCTCCCCGTAGCGCATGGGTCGCTGGAAATCGCAACTCCCTGGAACTCCTTCTGACGAGGATTGGAACGAAGGGGGCTCTCGCAAAAAGCCCCGGCGAACGTGTTCCCTCGGTGCTTGCGCCCGGTCCGCGTTGCCTCAGCGTTCTCCGCAGCGATCGTGCCTTCTCTCCGGCGCTCACGCGAGGGCTGCACGGCCCGCCGCTATTCCTCCGACGCCTGCGCCGGGGCTGCGCTGCCACCGCAGCTGCTCTGTTCCCACGGTTCCCCCGGCGCTTGCGCCGGGGCCGCATTGCCACCGCTGCCACTTTGTTCCCGCTGTTCCCCCGATGCTTGCATCGGGGCCGCGTTGCCTCGGCATTCCCCGCAACGCTGGCACTTTCCCCCGGCGCTTGCGCCGGTGCCGCGTTGCCTGACCTTTTCCCGCGAGGCGAGCGCTTCCTCCTGGCCCGAGCGCCGGGGAAAGCCCGCCTCTTCGCGTCATCACCTTCGGCCAGATTCTCATTCCTCCCGATGCGAACGCTGATGGCAACAGCCCCATTTGAGCTCGTGTTGGCTCCTGCGCGAACGGAAGAGCCCTTCCGGCCACCGGAGAGGCAAATCCTTCCTCGATCCGGCCCGGAAACGCTCCGGACGGAAACCGCATCGCGGGGCAGGGAAGGGCGAAGGGGGGCTCCGAAAACCGGTAATCCCACCCCGGAGTCCGGATCACGGGATCCGACATCCTGCCGCAGACCCGCCCTTGCCCGTCGCCATTGCCGAAAAAACCGATAGAATGGCCGCCTTGGAGGTCTTCATGCGGCTCTCGATCCTCTTCCTCGCGGCATCGCTCCTCTCCGCCCAATCGCTCCGAATCGAGAAAGGCGTCACAGACTACCAGGTCTTCCAGCGCGGCCCCGCCAACACTGCCGATCTCCGCGCCGAAGGCGCTGCCTCAGGCGCCGACGGCCGCACCGTAGAGGTCCGCGTCCTCAAAGCCGGCCTCACGCTGCCCGGCTTCGATTGGCAGACCGCCGGCAAAGTCTCCGCGGGGAAGTGGTCCGCGGAACTCAGGGGCCTCCCCGCCGGCGGGCCCTACAAAATCGAGTTCCGCGTGGCCGGCGCCGCTCCCTCGGCCTCCGTCGCCGGCGTTCTCGTCGGCGATCTGTGGGTCCTCGCCGGCCAGTCCAACATGGAGGGCGTCGGCAACCTCGAGGATCTGCCCCTGCCCAGCGCCATGGTCAACTCCCTCGATATGACCGACTCGTGGGTCGTCGCCGAAGACCCCCTCCACCGCCTCGTCGACGCCGCCGACAAAGTTCATTGGCGCAAAAACTCGAAGGGCGAAATCGCCAAACTCGAAGGCGAGGAACTCCGCAAATGGATCGCCGCCCGCCGCAAGGGCGCCGGCGTGGGCCTCCCCTTCGCGCTCGAAATGGTCCGCCGCACCGGCATCCCCGTCGGCCTTATCCCCTGCGCCCACGGCGGCACCTCCATGGATCAGTGGAGCCCCGACCTCAAAGACCGCGGCGGCGAATCCCTCTACGGCGCCATGCTCCGCCGCATTCAGCTCGCCGGCGGGCGCATCCGCGGCGTCCTCTGGTATCAGGGCGAAAGCGACGCCAACGAAAAGGCCGCGCCCCTGTTCGAGGAAAAGTTCCGCCGCTTCATCCAGCAGTTCCGCCAGGACATCGCCCAGCCCGCGCTCCCCTTCTACTACGTCCAGATCGGACGCCACGTCGCCAGCGCCCCTGCCGCCCCGTGGAACATAGTCCAGGACGCCCAGCTCCGCGTCGAATCCCAGCTCCCCAACGTGTGGATGACCACCTGCGTCGACTGCGAACTCGACGACGGCATCCACGTCGGCACCGATGACATGCGCCTCCTCGGCCTCCGCCTCGCCAACCTCGCCGAGGGCCGCCTCCGCCGCGGCCCCCGCCCCGTCTCCGCCCGCGTCAAGGGGCAGACGATCCTCGTCGAGTTCAGCGAAGTCAACGGCCGCCTCGTCCACCCCGGCCGCCTCAACGGCTTCTCCCTCCACGACGCCTCCGGCAACGAACTGCCCCTCATCTACCGCCAGCGCGTCTCCCGCGACGCCCCCAACGTCGTCGAGCTGCTCTTCCAGGGCAAACTCCCCGAAGACGCCGCCCTTTTCTACGGCGCCGGCCGCAACCCTTACGTCAATCTCCGCGACGAAGCCGGCATGGCCGCTCCCGCCTTCGGCCCCATGAAAATTGAAAGGTAGCCCGCCCGGCTACTCTCAAACCCCGATTGCCGCTCCGCGGTGGCGCCCTCAGCGCGGCACTCCGCTGCCAGCGCTTCCAGCCCCAGCGGCCATCCCCGCCGCGTCGCCATCCGGAACCGCTCCACCCACGGCTCCGGCGCCCCCTCTCTCAGCGCCTCCAGCCACGCCTCCGGCGTGAAATGCCTGGCCCACGCCTCCATCTCCAGCCGCCTCTCGGGATCCGTCCCCACTAAATGCGCCCTCGCGCTCGACCACCGGTGCTGCACCGCATGCCGCGCCAGTCCCGCCCGCACCGGGTTCAGCTCGATGTGCGCTACTGCGATCAGCGCATCCGCCTCTGTCATCGCGCACGACGCACACCGCCCCTCCCACAACGGTCCGCGTTCCCGCCGGAAGAAATTCGCCGCCCTGGCGTAATCCGCCTGCAACCGCCGCATTACCCGGCCAAGCCCATCCTCCGTCTCCGGCGCCGCCACCAGATGCACATGATCCGGCATCAGGCAATAGCCCCACACCCGCACGCCGCACTCCTGCGCCAGTTCAAACATCCGGTCCAGCCACGCCCGCCGCTCCTCGTCCGTCGCGAACGCCATCCTCCCCGCCCGTGCCCGCTGCACCACATGATGCGGCACTCCCGCCAATGCCAGTCTCGCCGCTCGAGCCATCCACCCAAAAAGTGCCCCGCCCCGCGGAAATGTTTCGCGAAAAATCCGCCCGGCGCGTCAGTTCGCCGGATCCACCGGCACCTCCGCGTAAAACAGCTCCTTCCCGCTCACCCCCTCCCGGATCCCAGTCACATACAGAAATGCGCCCTGACGGTGCGGCGTCTCGAAGTAGAAAAATCCGTGCGCCGTCTCGCCCTTCAGCAGCGTCTTCGCTCCAAAAGCCCGCGTCTCGAATTCCACCTTCATCAGCGGATTCTTCTTCTTCGGCAGCGGAATCGGCGCCCTCGGCCCCATCGACGGCCGCCTCGGCCCCAGCACCGCCGGCAGCTCCTGCGGCGGCGTGGGCTGCACCTCGCCTCCCCGGTATTGATACGCCACCCGCATCCGGTCCAGCAGCAGCGTCTCTTCCCCCTGATTCTCGAGAATCAGCAGCACCGGCAGCACGCCGTATTCGTTCGGATTCACGCCGCCGAACAGCGGCTTCGTCTCCGCATCCGTCTCGAACTTCACCGCCGCCAGAACCAGCGGCCCCACCTTCTGCCGCGAAGGATAGCTGCTTGCCGGCTTCGGCCGGAACGGCGCCTGCGCGCTCGCCGCGAGTACGGCCGCCCACAGGCTTACAATCAGTGTTTTGCGCGCCAATCTCATCTTCGTCCTCTATTGGAGCCTCCAGCTCGCCGGCTTCCCATTCCTCCTACTCTATCTGTGCTCCCGCGTCGCGAGGAACCGCCGCTACCTCCGCGCGCTCGGCGAACGTTTCGGCTTCCTCCCCCGCCACCTCCTCCCGACGGCCCCCGGCGCCATCTGGTTGCACGCTGTCAGCGTCGGCGAAGCCCTCGCTTCCATCCCCCTCCTCCGCCGGCTCCGCTGCTCCCTGCCCGGCGTGCCTGTCTACGTCTCTACCACGACCCTCGCCGGACGCGCCGTCTGCGAGGAGAAGCTCGCAGGACTCGCCGACGGCGTCTTCTTCGCTCCTGTCGACTACCGCTTCGCCGTCCGCCGTGTCCTCCGCCGCCTCCGCCCCGCCCTCCTCATCGTCGCCGAAACCGAAATCTGGCCCAACCTCTTCCGCGAAGCTCGCCGCCACGGCGCCCGCCTCCTCCTCGTCAACGCCCGCATCTCGGACCGCGCCCTCCCCCGCTACCTCCGCCTCCGGTGGTTCTTCCGCCCCGTCCTCGCCCTCGCCGACCTCATCCTCGCCCAGGACGCCCTCGCCGCCTCCCGCTACCGCTCCCTCGGCGCCGAAAACGTTGAAATCGCCGGAAATCTCAAGTACGATTTCGATCCGGACGCCACAAAAATCCCGCCCGATATACAGCAATTTCTCGACTCCCTCCAGCCCTCCCCCGTCTGGATCGCCGCCTCCACCATGCCTCCCGCCGCCCCCGGCGACCCCGACGAGGACAGCACCGTCCTCGACGCCTTTCTCTCCCTCGCTCCCCGCTTCCCCCGCCTCCTCCTCATCCTCGCCCCACGCCGTCCGGAGAGCTTCCCAGCCGCCGCCGAAAAGCTCGCCGCCCGCGGCATCCCCTTCCTCCGCCGCTCCCAACTGCCCGCCTCGAACACTCTGCCCCTGCCCGGCGTCCTCCTGCTCGACTCCATCGGCGAGCTCGCGTCGCTGTTCCGCGCCGCCTCCGCCGTCTTCATGGGCGGCACCTTCCCGCGCCGTGGCGGCCACAATATCCTCGAGCCCGCCGCCTTCGGCGTCCCTGTGCTTGCCGGGCCGCACATGGAAAACTTCGCCGAAATTGCAGCCGAATTTTGCGAAAATCAGGCGCTCATTTCGCTCTCTTCTCCGCAGGAATTGCCGTCGGCCCTCGAGCGCCTCTTCCTCGATCCGCAGCTTCGCTCCGAAACCGGCGCCCGCGCTGCCCGCCTCGCTTCTACCCGCCGCGGCGCCGCCGCCCGCGCCGCCGAAGCCGCCACAGTGCTTCACGATCTCGGATTGCCCCGTCCTCCCTCCCTCCACCCCCTCTCCCGCCTGTGGCTCGCCGGCATGGCTCTCCACCGCGCCCTCGTCCGCCCGAAGGCGCTAGAGCGCCCTGTCATCAGCATTGGCAACCTCGCCATGGGCGGCGCCGGCAAGACCCCCCTCGTCCGTTGGCTCGCCCGCGAACTCGCCGCCCGCGGCATCCGCCCTGCCGTGCTCACCCGAGGCTACCGCCGAGCCTCCACCCGGCCCGTCGCCGCCCTCCCCGGCGAATCCCTCCCCGTCGAACTCACCGGCGACGAGCCCCAACTGCTCCTCCGCGACGGCTGCGCCGCCGTCGCCATCGGCGCCGACCGCCTCGCCGCCAGCCGCCTGCTCATCGATCAGCGCGCTTTCCGCCCGGACGTCTTCCTCCTCGACGACGGCTTCCAGCACTGGAAAATCTCCCGCTCGCTCGACATCGTCCTCATCGACGCCATCGATCCCTTCCGCGGCGGCGTCTTCCCCGCCGGGCGCCTCCGCGAACCGTTCTCGGCCCTTGCCCGCGCCGGCGCGGTCGTCGTCACGCGCGCGGAAAATGGAAGAAATTACTCGGGAATTCTGCAAGAAATCAGAAAATATAACGCGGAATGCCCTGTCTTTTTCGCCAGATTTTACGCCGAAAAGCCGGACATTCCCGCGGAAGCCCCCGTCGCCGCCTTATGCGGCATCGGCCAGCCCGAATCCTTCCGCCGCACCCTCGCCTCTCTCGGCATCCGCCCCGCCTGCTTCCGCGCCTTCCCGGATCACCACCGCTACTCGGAAGCCGATCTCCGCCCCCTCCTTGACCGCTTCCCCGTGCTTCTCACCACCGAAAAAGACATCTTCAACCTGCCTCCCGCGCTCCGCTCCTCGCCCGCCATCCGCCCCGTTCCCGTCCGCCTCGAAATCGATCAGCCGGAACCCTTGCTCGCGCTCGTCCTCTCCCGCCTCAGCGCAGCTCCCGGATCTTCAGGTTCCTGAACCACACCTCGTCGTTGTGATGCTGCAGCGCCACCGGCGTCCGCCGCTTCGGGATCTCCGTCAGCAGCCGCCGCACCGGATGCCCCTCTTTCCACCTGCGCTCCACGCTCTCCCGCACCTGCGGATCGTCCAGCCGCAAGTCCACGACTTTCACGCCGTTCAGCCAGTGCTCCACGTGCAGCCCCCGCAGCACGATCCTCCCTTGATTGAACTCCCCGGCGGGCTTCGCCGCCGCCTGCGCCGGCGCCGCCATCCGGTAGAGCGCCCCCGCACGGCTCGCGGCATTGAACAGCGCATCCGGGTGCCTCTTGTCGTCGATCACCTGATACTCGAACGCCACCGGGTACACCTGCGCCCCCGAGCCCGCCCGCACCAGCTCGCGCTTCGCGCTGCGGTGCTCGAGGAACCATCCCACCTGCTGCTCGAAGTTCAGGCGCAACCCCTCGGGCAGCTGCTTCTCGTCCACCAGCACCACATCCTGGATCAGATACTTCACCCCGCTGTTCGACCCCGGCGCCACCTTCCATTCGAAGGAAAACTCGAAATCCCCGAACTCCTCCAGCGTCAGCAGGTCCTCTCGCAGCACCGGCCGCGGCAATGCTTTCAGGCACCCGTCTTCGACCGTCCACGCGCCCTCCGCCGCCGGGGCCCAGCCCTTCATCGTCTTTCCGTCAAACAGAAGCTTCCACCCCTCCCGCTGCTCCTGCGCAGAAAGCGTGTTCGGCGCCTGCGCCCCCGTCTGTGCCGCGCACCCCGCCGCCCACGCCGCAAACAGAACCAGCCGTCCTGCGGCGGCTGCCCGTTGGCCTCTCATCACGAAAATGCCTCCCCTATTTTCCGGAAATTCGCGGCTTTTTCCGGGCCGCATCCCCCTCCGCCAGCAACGCTTCCACCACTTTCCGGATGTTGGCCTCCTCGACGTCCGGGCTCATCCGCGGATCCTCCCCCCGGAAATGCTCCCGCACCATGCCCTTCCGGTCCACGAAAGCCAGTTGCGGGTACGACATCCGCATCATCAGCGGCGCCTGCAGCCACTCCCGCGCCGCCGTGTCGCTGAAAACGGCGATCGGAAACATCGCTCCCGTCTCCGCAGCGAACACCGGAACCCGTTGCTGCGCGCCGGGATCCACCGCCAGACCAATCACCTCGAACCCCCTCCCAGCATACTCCCGGTGAAGCTTCGAAAGCATCCGCGCCGAAAGCTTGCACCCCGGGCACCCGGTCAGCAGAAACTCGATCGCCACTACCTTGCCGCGGTAGTCCGTCAGCCGCCGCTTGCCGCTTCCCCCTGTGACAGGAGAAAATTCGATCTCCGCCGCTTGCCGGGGAATCTGCGCTGCGGCTGCTCCCCACAGCCACGCTGCCGCCAGCAGCGCCGCCCCGCCCCGGATCACGATTTCTTGCTCCCGCCTTTCGTCGGCGCCTGCGTGCTGTTTTCTGCCGCCAGCTCCAGAATCAGCCGCCGCATATTGGCTTCCTCGTTGCGGAAAAATTCATGGCCGCCGGGGAAATAGTGCCGGATAATGCCGCGCTTGTCGATGAAAACCAGCTGCGGGAAATACACCGGACCCGCCGCAGGCTGCGCCTCCAGCCATGTGTAGGCCTCTTCCCTCGGCGTGTAACCCACCGGAAATTTCAACCCGAGGTTGCTGATATAGGCGGGCACGAGCAGCCGCGCCTCCGTCAGGGAATTCGGGTTGATTGCCGTCCCCAGCGGCTGGAATTTGTCCCCCAGCTCGCTGTAGAGCTTCTGCATGATGGCCGAACAGCTCTGGCAATGCGGGCAGGTCGTCAACAGAAACTCCAGCACCACCACCTTGCCGCGGAACCGGCTCAACAGCAGCCGCTCGCCGCTGTTCAGAATGATCGTCAGCTCAGGCGCAGGCTTCGGCGGCTTGATCTGTCCCAGCAACGGCACAGATCCCGCCAGGGTCAGAAATGCTCGGCGATCCAGCATGGGAGAGAATCTTTACTATAACGCAGGACGTCCCGGCCCTTCCCGCGGTTCCAGCCCCTCCATTGCTCCCACCGCAGCTCCCCGCAGCTCCACCCGGAACGCTCCATCCGAGTTGATCCCCTCCAGCCGCCCCTTCCCAGCCTCCCGCCATTGCAACCCGCTCGATTTCCCCTCCAGCACCCGCCTGTACCGGTCCAGAAAGTCCTGCGCCGCTGCCTCCTCGCTGAACGCCGCCGACCACCGCAGCGCCGGTCTTCCGCTCCTTCTGTGCTCCAGCAGCTCGTAGCTTCCCCCGCGCCACTGCGCTCCCAGCCTTCGTGCGTCCTCCTCGCTGCAATACTGCTTCAGCAACACCCGCAGATCCAGTTCCCCCAGAATCCCCGCCGAGAGCCGCCGGTAGTCCCTCTCGTTTTCCGGCACCGGCGCCGGCGGCGCCTCCAGCCGCCTCCCCTCCAGCCACGCCTCCGGATGCAGAATCTCGTGCGTCGTCGACGGGGGCTTCTCCAGCACCGCCCGGAACGCCCGCTTCCCCATCTTCTCGATCACCGCCTGCTGAAACAGCACCCCCGCCGTGTACGGGAACAGCAGCGTCTCCTGCAGATACAGCGGAGACTTCGCAAACACCGGATAGCTCGCCGCCGCCATCGACCCCAGCGCCGGCAGCATCCGCTCCAGCGCCTCGCGGTTCGTGCTCACGCTTCCGATCCCTGACTTGCCGAACTGCCACTCCAGCATCACCCACATCGCCTGCCCCTCCACCACTGCCAGCCGTGCCGCCTGCTGCTCGCCCGTTTTTGCCCCCTTGTCCAGGAATCTCTCCATGCTGTAATGCTGGTCCGCCACCGCGTGCGCCAGTTCGTGCACCAGCACCGCATCATCTGCGGCGCCGGCATGCCCTCCCTCGAGCAGCAGCATCCGCTTCCGCCGGTGGTCATAGACTGCCGCCGCCTGCTCGGCCAGCAGGTCGATCGTCGCCTGCTTCAGGTCGAAATCCCGCGGCACCAGCCCCAGCAGCTGCAGCACCAGCTGATCCGCCCGGATCTCCTCCGGCTTCACCTGCCGCCCGATCTCCGCCTCCACGTAACGCTTCCATTCCTCACGGGTCAGCGCCTCCACCCGCACCGGCTTGCGCACTTTCATCCCGGTGATCCGCGCCACTTCTTCGGCCAGTTCGCCGATCTTCGCCGCCGCCGGCGTCTGCGCTGCCGCCGTGGAAACCAGCAGGCACAACGCCGCCAGCGCTGCGCGCGTCTTCCACCTGGTGCCCATCCCGGTTCCTTCTTTCCTTCGCCGGCGGCGCCTTGCCGCCCCCGCCGGTTCTTCCACCATAGCGCACGCCCCGCTGCTTCTGCGCCCTTTGCTAAACTATGAATCTTGGAGGTCGACTTGGCAGAGAAGAAGCAGGACAAGCTCTATCAGGCCGAATATCTGGGCAACGGCACATTTATCATTCACAAGCCGAAGCGCAACCCGCGCAAGCTCCGCCAGCTCCGCCTGAAGAGCCCCAACCCCGGCATGCGCAAGTAGCCGGATCCTTATCTTCCCGCCACGCTCTTCCGGCAATCCTGTTCCGCCAGCAGCGCCCGCGCGCCGTGTCTCGATGCGCCGGACCTCTCGCGCCTCGCTGTCAAGCAGGCGGATCTGGATCTGCCCGGCGGGCACGCTGCCGTCTCGCCTCCCCCGCCGGCGTTCACGCGATCAGCCCGTTCCGCAGCGCGAACCTCACGATGTCCCCGGTATTGTGCAGGTTCAGCTTCTCCATCAGGCTGCCGCGGTAGGATTCCACCGTGTAAACGCTCAGGTTCAGGGCTGACGCGATTTCCTTGTTGGTCTTGCCCTCGGCGATCATCACCAGGACCTCGCGTTCCCGGCTGGTCAGCAGGTCGATAGGGTTCGTCACGTTCCTGCGGTAATCGGTGAGCACAGCCGCGGTGACAGCCGGGCTCAGATAGGCCTCGCCGCGGGCCACCGCCCGGATCGCCAGCAGCAGTTCCGCATCATCGCAGTCTTTCACCAGATACCCGGAGGCGCCGGCCCGGAGCAGCTCGCGGACATAGACAGCGTCCCTGTACATGCTCAGGCCGATCACTCGAACCCGCGGCAGAACTTCCATCATCCGTCGCGTGGCCTCGATGCCATTCACCTCCGGCATCGAGACGTCCATGACGACGACATCCGGCTGCACTCTCTGCGCCTCGCGCAACGCCTCCTCGCCGGATGCGGCCTCGGCCGCCACCTCCATGTCGTTCTGCGCGTTCACCAGCATGCTCACGCCCTTGCGCAGGATGGCGTGGTCATCAACGAGCAGGACGCGGATTTTCGAGTTCCTTTCCATCGGCCTTCACCTGCAGCGGCGCCACCACGCGCACGGCCAGGCCGCCGCCGCGGCGGCCCTCGACGGCCAGTTCGCCGCCGATTTGGCGCGCGCGGGCTCTCATCCCTATCATGCCCAGCGACGCTCGGGGCTGCTCCGGAGGCAGTTGCAGCCCGCGGCCGTTGTCGGCGATCTCCAGCATCAGGTCTCCGGCCCGCACTTGCAGCGTCACCCACGCCGCGGTCGCCCCCGAGTGGCGCGCCACGTTCGTCAGAGCCTCTTGCGCGATCCGGAACAGGTGCGTCTCCTCCTGTTCGTCCAGCCGCCCCTCGAAATTCGATTGGTAATGCGCGGCGATGCCCGTGCGGCCGGAAAAGCTCTCGCACAGCCACCGCAGTCCGGCGTCCAGACCGAGGTCGTCCAGGATCACCGGCCTCAGCATCTGCGACAGACGGCGGGCGCTTTCCACCACTTCATCCACCAGTCCGGTCGCCATTTCCCGGATGCACGGACTGCCGTCTTCGCCCGGCTGTTCGGGAATCCGGCTGAGGATTCGCCGCAAGCCCAGCAAGCTCTGCCCCAGCTCGTCATGAATTTCATGGGAAAACTGCCGCGCCATTTTTTCCTGAATATCGAGAAGGTGCCAGGACACCTTCGCCAGCTCGTCCTCCTGCCGGGCCAGCTGCCGGAAGGCCCGTTGCAGCGCGGACAGCATGGCGGCGGATACCAGCACGGCGAGGAAAAAACAGAACCCGAGGACCCACACCATCCGCATCAGCAGCACCTGCGTCTTCTGGAAGATCATCGCCTCCACTTGCCGCCCGCCTTTTCCGATCAGGTGCATCCGCACCAGTTCCTGCGCCGTGTCCTGGATGCGGTCCGATGCCAGCAGCCCGAGCGCAGCCGCCACCGCCACCAGGCAAACCAGCAGCGCAAAGCCGCCGCCTGCAATCCAGAACAGCCGGCGCGTGCCCAACGGATCCTGCGTCTGCCTCGGACGGATGGCCTCTGCCTGAGCCGCTGAGCTCTCCTTCATTGCAGCCCTCCTGCCTGCTTCCAAGATCTCACCGGAAGACCCGCACGGAGACGCCCCTCGGGAGGGGAGAAAACGGCGCCTCCGGACGGGAGTGCCTGCAAGGGGAGGCCTGCCTCGCCTCCCGAAGGGTGGCGGTGGGCCTGACAGAAGTCTTGCTCGATCCCTTGCGCAGGTGATGGCGCTTCTGGCCGCGCGCCCTCATGCTGGTTTGCAGTGAGACTGCGATTGGCACGGGCAACGCTGACCTGCGCGCTCTTGTGTTCCGCCCAGCCCGTCCGAAAGCTCTCCCTCGAGGACGCCATTCAGGAGGCCATCGCCCGCAACCTCGAGCTGATCGCGGAAAAGACGAACCTCGCCGTCGCCCAGGCTCGGGAAATCTCGGCCCGCCTCCGTCCGAACCCGGTTGTCACTGCCTCCGCGCAAACACTGAACGTCTTCGGCGTTCCCTACTCGGGTGACAGCCCCCTGGGGCCCAACGCCTTCACCTCGCACATCGATTTCCCGTTGGAGCGCGGCGGCAAGCGCGAGCGCCGCATGGAACTGGCCCGCGCCGAGTATTCTCTGGCCGAGCTCGCCTTCCGCGAGCGGCTGCGCCAGCTCGTGGCCGAGGTCCAGGCGGCCTACGTCGACGTCCAGCTCGCCCGGGAAAACCTGCGGCTGGATCAACAGACCCTGAACAGCCTCCAAAAACTGGTCGCAATCAACGAGGCCAGGCTCAAGGCCGGCGATCTGGCCGAAGTGGAACTCGACCGGTCCCGCGTGGCGGCGCTCCAGTTCTCTGCCAATGTCCAGGAGAGCGCGCTCAAGCTCGAACAGGCCATGGCGCGCTTGCGCCTCGCCCTGGGCCGAAAGCCGGAAGAGCCCGCTGAGGATCTGGAAGTCGACGAGCCTTTGCGGTCCGGCCCGCTTCCGTTCGCCAAGGAGGCTGCACTGGCCGCGGCGCTCGAAACCAGGCCGGATCTGCTCGCACAGAAACAATCCGTCGCCCGTTCGCGCGCCGACCTGCGCCTGCAGATGGCCAACGCCAGAGTGGATTATACGCTGGGCGTCGAACTCACCCGCCAATGGGCCTTTGGCATCAGCGGCAACACAATGGGCTTTTCCTTCTCGATTCCGCTGCCTGTCTTCAACCGCAATCAGGGTGAGATTGCCCGCGCCCAGCGGGAACTGGCCCAGACTCAGGCCCGGGTTGCGGCCGCTGAGCTGGCTGTGCGCACCGAGGTGGAGATCGCTTACCGGAAGTGCCTCTCCTACGGCGGCCTGGTCAGGCAGGTCGAAGCGGAAATGCTCAGCCAGGCGCGGCGCGTGCTCGACACCACGCGCTACTCCTACGAGCGCGGCGAAGCGAGCCTGGTGGAATTCCTCGATGCGCAACGGGCATTCAACGAAGCCATGCAGACTTACAACAATGCGCGGGCCAATTACGCCCGCAGCCTCTACGAACTGGAAACCGTGACAGCGGCTTCGATTGCAGGACGTGAGCGATGAGGAACCCCTTCTGGTGCGCAACAACATCGCCGCCGGTCTTCTGGGCCGCGGCCGCCTTCGCCCTCGGCCTCGCGGCTTGCGGAGGCAAGCCGGACTCACGCGCTCCCGGCCTGCAAGCCGGCGCTGCGCCAGCCTCTGCTCCGGGCCGCGTGGAAATTCCTCCCGGCTCTCCCAAACTCGAGCAGATTCGCGTCCAGGCGGTCGAAACGGCCCCGGTCCCCGTGGGCAGAGTCACGGCGCCCGGAAAAGTGGAAGCCAATTCCAACCGCATCAGCCGCGTCTTCCTCCCGGTGACCGGCCGCGTGGTCAGCGTGCTCGTTCGCACGGGCGACTTCGTCCAGCGCGGCCAGCCCTTGCTCACTGTGGAGAGCGCGGAAATCGATGCGGCCGTATCGGCCTTCCAGCAGGCGCAGGCCGCCGTCACCCAGGCCCGCTCCGCCCTGGCGAAAGCGAAGCTCGACCTGGACCGCACCCGGGACCTCTACGCGCACGGCGCGGTTCCGCTGAAAGAGGTCGCCAACACGGAAGCCATCCTCGTGCAGGCGGAGGCGGCCGTTCAACAGGCGCGCGCCGCGGAGGAACAGGCACGCCGCCGGCTCGAATTGCTCGGCGCCGATCCGGGCGCGTTCGGGCAGCAGATCACCATCCGCGCCCCCATCTCCGGCAAGCTGCTCGAGCTCTCCGTCGTCAATGGCGAGTACCGCAACGATCTCAGCGATGCGCTCATCACCATCGCCGACCTCAGTTCCGTCTGGATCACCTCCGACGTCCCGGAAACCGACATCCGCCACATCCGCCTGAACTCTCCCATCACGTTCGAGCTCGCCGCCTGGCCCGGTGAGACCTTCCGCGGAAGGGTCACCCTGATCGGCGACACCGTCGATCCGCAGACCCGCACCGTGAAGGTCCGCTCGGAGATCCCCAATCCGGACGGGCGGCTCAAGCCGGAAATGTTCGGTACCGTCCAGCTGGCCGAAGAGACCGAACTCAGGCCGGTAGTGCCCGCCGCGGCTGTCTTCGCCTTCGCAGGCAAGCGCTGCGTCTGGCGCGAGGCTTCTCCCGGCGTGTTTGAAAGAGCCTGCCTCGACATCGGCGTGCAGGCGGCCGACCGGATCCCCGTCCTGTCCGGGCTTCGCGCGGGGGACCGTGTGGTGGTGGACGGTGTGATGCTTCTGCTGGCGGGAACGAGCAGGCCATGATCGCCAGACTCCTCCGCTTCGCTCTTCACCAACGGCTCGTGACAGTCCTTCTGTCGCTCGTGCTCGTCGGCGCCGGCATCTGGGCCGCCCTCCAGCTCAAGCTCGAAGCCTATCCCGACATCTCCGACACCCAGGTCGTCGTCATCAGCCTCTTTCCGGGGCATGCTGCCGAGGAGATCGAGCAGCAGGTCACCATCCCCATCGAACGGGCCCTCAACAGCGTGCCCAATGTGATCTCCCGCCGCTCGCGCACCATTTTCGGCCTGTCGGTCGTGGAGCTCACATTCGATCACGGCGTCAACGACCACTTCGCCCGCCAGGTGGTTCTCGAAAAGCTCCGCGACGCCGATCTTCCCGAGGGCGTCTCGCCGCAGCTCGGGCCGATGTCGACCCCGATCGGCGAACTCTACCGCTACCGTCTCGCCGCGCCCGGCTACAGCCCCATGCAACTGCGCGAGCTGCAGGATTGGGTCGTGGAACCCCGCTTCCTTCAGGTCCCCGGCGTGGCGGACGTCACCCCTTTTGGCGGCCTCATCAAACAGTACCAGGTACAGATCGACCCGGCCGCGCTCGTCAAATACGGCCTCTCGGTGGCCCGCGTCGCCGAGGCCATCCGGGCCAACAACAGCAACGCCGGCGGGGCGCTGCTCGACAACCGCCAGCAGACGATGGTGATTCGCGGCATCGGTCTCATCCGCGGCGTTGGCGACATCGGAAACATCGTCGTGGCCGAATCCGGCGGTGTTCCCGTCTTCGTGAAAGACATCGCCCAGGTGGAGATCGCCCCAGCCCCGCGCACCGGGATTTTCGCCGTCGGCCACGATGTCGATGGCGTGGAGGGGATCGTCCTGATGCGCCGCGGCGAGAACCCTTCCGAAGTGCTCAAGTCCATCAAGGAGGCAGTGGAGGACCTGCGCCAGAACCTCCTCCCCAAAGATGTCACGATCGAGCCGATCTACGACCGGACTGAACTCGTCAACCACACGCTGCATACCGTGTCCCGTACGCTGGCAGAGGGCCTCCTGGTCGTCCTTCTGGTTCTCGTGTTCTTCCTGGGCAGCCTGCGCGCCGCCGTGCTGACGGCCGTGACCATCCCGCTCTCGCTGCTCTTCGCCTTTGTGTGCATGCACTTCTCCGGCATCCCCGCCAACCTTCTCAGCCTCGGCGCGCTCGACTTCGGCATCATCGTCGACGGCTCCCTCGTCATGGTCGAGCACATCCTGCACACGGTCGAGCAGCGCCGCAAGGCTGGCGCCCAACTGCGGGAAGGTTGGCTCATCGGAGCCGTGCGTGACGCTGCCCTCGAAGTCGAGCGGCCGATCTTTTTCTCCCTGATGATCATCATCTCGGCCTACTTCCCCCTGTTCACGCTCCAGCGTGTCGAACGCAAGCTCTTCACGCCGATGGCATTCACCGTGTGTTACGCGCTGCTCGGCTCTCTTCTGGTGGCTCTCACTCTCGTGCCTGCGTTGTCTACCTACCTGTTGCGCGACGGACGCACGGGATGGAAAAATCCGCTGTTCCACTGGCTCGAAGACGGCTACCGGCGAATTGTCGCCCGGTCGCTGGAACGCCCGAAAGCCGTGCTTGCCGCGGCGCTGGCCGTCATCACGCTGGCAGGCTTCGCCGCCACGCGGCTCGGTGTCGAGTTCCTGCCGCCGCTCGATGAAGGTCTGATCTGGGTCCGCGCCAATCTGCCGGCCGGCATCTCCCTTGAAAAGTCCGCCGAGGTGGCGGGAGCCATCCGGAACATCCTCGCCAGCCATCCCGAGGTTTCCCTGGTAAGCTCTCAAACCGGCCGCAATGACGCCGGCACCGACCCCTACGGCCCCAACCGCAACGAATTCCTGGTCGCCTTGAAGCCCTACGACACATGGCCAAAGGCAATGAACAAGGCGAGGCTGGTGGAAACCCTCAGGCGCGAACTGGAGGAGCGGATACCCGGAGCTGCCTTCAGCTTCACGCAGCCCATCATTGACAACGTCACCGAAGCCGTCACGGGATCGGCCGCCGACCTGGCCGTGATCCTCAGCGGCCCCGATCTCGCCACCTTGCGGCGTTATGCCGAAAAAACGCTGGATCTCTTGCGCCAGGTGCCCGGGGCGGCGGACACGGCCATCGAGCAGGAACCCGAACAGCCGCAGCTTCGCATCTCGATCTCCCGGCAGGCAGTCGCCCGGTTCGGCATCAATGTCCGCGATGTGCAGGACGTCATCGAGATGGCTGTCGGTGGCCGCGCCGTCGGCACTGTCTTCGAGGGCGAGCGCCGGTTTGACATCACCGTGCGCTATGTGCCCGAGGCGCGTGGAAGCATCAACGCAATCGGCAGCATTCTCGTGCCAACCCGCGACGGCGGCCGCGTTCCCTTGTCCCAGCTCGCTTCCATTGAAATCGCCGATGGGGCGACGATCATCGCCCGCCGCGACAACCAGCGTCAGATCACGGTCCGCACCAACATCCGCGGGCGCGATCAGGGCAGTTTCGTCGCCGACGCGCAGCGGAGATTCCGTCAGGCCATGCAACTGCCCCCGGGCTACCGGGTGACATGGGGCGGACAGTTCGAGAATCTCGACCGCGCCCGGCGCCGTCTGGCGTTCATTCTGCCCGTCACCATCGCCATCATCTTCGCGCTCCTGTTTCTGATGTTTGGCTCCACCCGCTGGGCCGGGCTCGTGCTGTTGAATGTTCCTTTTTCTCTCGTGGGAGGCATCCTCTTTCTTCTCCTCCGCGGCATCAATTTCAGCGTGTCAGCCGCGGTCGGCTTCATCAGCCTGTTCGGCGTGGCCGTGATGAGCGGCGTGCTCGTCATCGCCGAGATCAACAGGGTCCGCCGCGCCGAGCCCGACATGCCGCTCCGTGAGGCCATCGTGAAGGGCGCAGCCACGCGGTTCCGCGGCGTCTTGCTGATGATCGTCGTCGCATTGCTCGGCATGGTGCCGGCGGCGCGCGCCTCCGGGATCGGATCAGACATCCAGCGTCCGCTCGCCACCGTGCTCGTCGGCGGGCTGTTGTCCACCCTGCTGCTTACCCTGCTCGGATTGCCCGCCCTGTACGCTCTCAGTTCGAAGAAAACGCCCCCTCGCGAGGAGATCGCCCCGTGAAAAGACTCCAGTTGACTGTCTTCCTGAATGAGGCGGACCGGATCGGAGAGGTTCCGCTTTGCGAAGAGGTGCTGCGGAGGTTGCAGCATGCGCAGGTCTCCGGCGCTACCGTCGTGTTGGGCTGGATGGGTTACGGCAAGCATGGGCTGGTGCACCGCAAAGGCTTGTTCGGAGTCTCCGATGACCGCCCCGTGATGATCGTGGCCGTCGATGACGAGGCGGTTCTTCGGCCCGTCCTGCCCCGGCTGCAGGAAATCGTCACCGAAGGCCTGATCACAATGCAAGAAGTGGAAGTGCCCTGAGCTCCGCCGCTGCTGCCCGGACGCGGGCGCGGTCCCTCCCGAGCCTCAGCCGCCGCTCTCACGGTCCGCCAGGTCCTGAAGATCTGCAACGCTTCCGCAGCAGCCGGAAACGGCCATCTGCCTTGCCCGCCCTCGCTGCAGGCGCGGTCTCTCCTGCCGTGATATCGTGCATCCGTGGTCATCAAGGGTTTCTCCATCCACCCGCTCGCCGTCGCCGATCCGCCCCTCCGCAGCTCCTATGGCCTCCATGCCCCTTACGCCCTCCGCACCGTCATCCGGCTGGAAACCACCGACGGCATCACAGGCGTCGCCGAAGCCCACGGCGGCGAGGGCTCCCTCGCCGCATTGCAAGCCGTCCGCGAGCACGTCCTCGGCATGGATCCCTTCGCCCTCCACGCCCTCTGGACCCGCTGGGCGGGCTCCGCCTCTCCGGGCGATCGTTCCCAAACCTGGCTCGTCCCCGGCGAGAATCCTGCCGACGCCGAACGCCGCGCCTTCGCTGCCGTCGAAGCCGCCTGCCTCGACATCATCGGAAAAGCGGTCGGCAAGCCGGTCTGCGACCTGCTCGGCGGACGCGCCCGCGACGCCGCTCCCTTCTCCGCCTACCTCTTCTACAAACACGCCGGCGGGGGCGGCGAGGGCGGCGACGCCCGCGAGGATGAATACGGCGAATGCCTCTCGCCGGAATCGATCGTCCGCCAGTGCCGCCAGATGATCCACCGCTATGGCTTCCGCGAAATCAAGCTGAAAGGCGGCGTGCTCGAGCCCGGCATCGAGATCGAAACCATCCGCCAGCTCCGCGCCGAATTCGGCCCCTCATACCCGCTCCGCATCGATCCCAACTGCGCCTGGAGCGTGGACACTGCCGTCCGCGTCGGCATTGCCCTGCGAGAAGAACTCAGCGGAGGCGGTTATCTGGAAGATCCCGTCGCCGGGCTCGACGCCATGGCCGAGGTCCGCCGGCGCCTGCTCGCCGAAGGCGTCGAAACGCCTCTGGCCTCCAATGTTGCGGTCACCGGCTTTGAAGATGTCGTTCCCGCCTGGCGCGCCGGTGCCGTTCAAATCGTCTTGTCCGATCCCCACTACTGGGGCGGCATCCGTGCCGTTCAGCGCCTTGGCGACCTCTGCCACTGGCTCGGCCTCGGCCTCTCCATGCATTCGAACAACCACCTCGGCCTGAGCCTGCTCATCATGACCCACGCCTGCTGCGCCACCCCCGCGATGACGTTCGCCTGCGATACTCACTACCCCTGGCAGCACGCCTCTGACGAAATCCTCGCCACGGGCCGCATCCGGTTCGAAAACGGGACAGTGCCCGTGCCGGACCGGCCCGGCCTCGGCGCAGAACTCGACTGGGACCAGGTCGCCCGCCTTGAAGAGCGGTATCAAAAGATCCCTTACCGCCGCCGCGACGACGCCGCCGAGATGAGGAAACACGTCGACCCCTCCTGGCGTCGCATTCTCCCCCGCTGGTAGCGCCCCCGCCCGGGCTGACTTCGTTTCGAGATCCCCCGGTTTGCGGCCCGGCCCGCAGCCGGGCCGCGCCGCCGCTCAGCTCTTCTTGGAGGTGACGGCGGAAAAGGTCGTCACCGCCTGTTCCACCTTCGTGCTCCCGCAATGCGGGCACTCCACTTTCTTCTTGCCGAGCTCGTCCATATGCATCACTTTTTCGAACTCTTTCTTGCAATCCTTGCAGACAAAGACGTAGTGAGGCATACAGCAACCTCCCTCTACTTCCCTCTCTTACAACATGCGCCCGCCCGCTTCCAGCCCCTTCCCCCACCCGCGCCCGCCCTTGTGCGCGGCGCTGCCGCTCCGCGTTTGCCGCCCGGACGCCTTCGCGGCGCCGCGCATCCTGTCTCCATGGGATTGTCTGAAGGTTTCAAAAGTGTTAGTGTCAGGGTGACGGCGGTTCTTCCAGCCGCCGCCGGGTAGTACTGATGCAACGGTCCCTGCGCCGCGCCATCACTGACCCCCTCGAGACCCAGGCAAGGCGCGGGCCTTCCCAATCCAAGGAGAACCTGTCACATGGAGAAGTTGACTCAGGAAGCGCTGAAAGAGTATCTCATGCAGCACAATGAGGAATTTCGCGCTCTCGCCGAAAAGCATGCCGAATACAAGCGCATGATCGAGGCGATCGAGTCGAAGCCTCATCTCACCCCGGAGGACGAGCTCGAGGAGCACCGCCTGAAGAAGCTGAAGCTTCATGTGAAGGACCAGATGCATCAGATCATGGCCCGCTACAAGGCCTCCGAGGTCGCCTGACCTTGCAGAAATCCTGATTCTGGCCACCCTGTGTGGCGCCGCCCCGGCCTGTCCGCCAGGCCGGGGCTTGGCGTTTCTGAAGGTCTCCGCGCCCGATTCGACATGCTTGCAGGCCGCGCCCCCGCGCCGCTAAGATGACTGCCATGCCGGCCGCCCCGGGCCCGCTCAGACCGTCCTCTGTCCCCGCAGTCTCGACCGCTCCAGCCAGCAAGTCCAGGCTTTGTCTCGTCCTCTCCATGGCCCTCGCCTTCTCTTGCGCGCGTACCACTCCTCCGCCCACAGCCGAGGAAGCCGCCCGCGCACTGCTGGCCAGTGAGGCTTTCCTCACCGCGCGCACTGAAACCCTGGAGAGCCGCTCTCCCGGACGCTGCCCCGAAGCGGTCGCCGTGCGCCCGGAATGGAATCGCTGGCTCGGGCTCGGCCTTGCCCAGACCTCCGAAATCGCTACATCCTCCGGCCCGGTCTGCCTCCTGATTCTCGAGGAGTCCGCGCGCCGCGAAGCAGAAAGCTGGCGCCACCGGGCCCCTGAGGATTGGAGCGGCGAAGACCGCATTGTCCTCCCTGTCGCCGTCCGCGCTCTGCTGCGCGTCTCAGAAATCCGCCCCGCCGGCCAAGGCGTCGCAGACGCCTCCTTCGAATGGCAGTGGCGGCCGAATCAGCCCGGGCAAAAACTGGGAATCGATACCAGCCCCCGCACCGGCACCGCCCGGCTCGTTCTCGAAGACAGCGGCTGGCGCGCTACAAACGTGGAAGCCGGCGACCGCTGACTGGAATGCCGGCGTCACTTAATTCTGAATTAACGAAAAAATTCTTGCTGAATTGTACTAGCCACTCTTGACAGATGTCAGACAGAATGCCATGATACTCGTACAGCGTTGCCTTACGCGCTGCAGGAAAGACCCGAAAGATGGGACTTTCAGGGCGGTAGCCTGCCCTCATTTGGGTGAATCCTGATCCCGGCACGGTTTCTTTCACTCCTCCTTTTACTCGGGCTTTTCCGACGTTTTGCGCCGTCAAGGGGCCGGGTTTGCGTCAGATTTTCGCGAGCAATCCCGCTGCACGGTGGCACCGGCATCACGGATCAATCGCCGCTGACCCGCCAATCACCATGCAGGCAAAGAAGCCTCGTCCACGTGCGCCGGATTCCAGCGCAGCACCAGCCTCTTCGCCGCTGACGGCCTGGAATGCCCTCGTCGCGGCGGGAGGGCATCTCTCCTCCGGACCAGCCGCCGGTTCGGGAAGCTTGACATGACTCCGCACGTCGCGGCGCCCGCGCAGGCGCGGGTCCAGTGGCCGGCATGGATCGCCAAAAGGCAGGCCGCCGGCGAGCTGCCGTCGCTGCAGCGTCTTCTGTTGATCTTCGCCCTGCACGGCGTGTTGGGGCTCGCCGTGCGGCAGCTGTCTCCCCTGGCCACCCTGCACACCTTCGCCACCGTTCTGGCCGTGCTGGCCATCTCGCTCTACACGAAGAACCCGGCCGTGGTTCTGATGTGCGCCTGCTATGTCAGCGGCAGCGAGGTGTTGTGGCGCATGTCGAAGTCCTACACCTTCCACGAGACCGCCAAGTACCTCGTCTCGCTGCTGTGGTTCATCGGGCTTGTGCGGCTGAGGCGGGTGCGCCTGCCCGGCCATGCCGTGCTCTACCTCGCTCTGCTGCTGCCTGCCGCTGTCTTCCCGTTCATCTACTTCCCGCTGGACACCTTCCGCAAGCAGGCGATGTTCCACCTCTCGGGGCCCATCGCGCTCGCGATGGGCATACTGTTCTGCTCGAACCTGCGGGTGGCGGCGCCGGAGTTGTGGCGGGCAGCGATCGCATTCGCAGCGCCGATGGTCGGCGTGGCGGCGGTGACGGTGCGCTCGTCTTATATGCAGCAGGTGCGCTTCGGGACGGAGTCCAATTTCCAGACGAGCGGCGGATTCGGTCCGAACCAGGTGTCGTCGTCTCTGGCAATGGCGGCGCTGTTGATGCTGATGGCGGCGCTGCTTGCACACACCGGGTGGAAGTGGCGCGCGCTTCTGGCAGGGCTGGCGTCTCTGTTCACCGTGCAAAGTGCCATGACGTTCTCTCGCGGCGGAGTGTTGTCGCTGGGGGCGGCGCTGTTGGTGTCGGGGCCGCTCGTGCTGTCCGGGCATCGCTACAAGCGGCGGATCCTGCTGGGGCTGGCTGGCGTGGCCCTCGTGCTGGCTGTCGCGTTTCCCTTCGTCAACGCCTACACCGGCGGGAAGCTTGCGGAGCGATTCGCGGAGAAGGAAATGTCCGGCCGCGAACAGCTGGCCATGGCGGATTGGGAGATCTTCCAGGAGTTTCCGGTCTTCGGCGTGGGCGTGGGCGTCTCGAAGTTTTTCCACCCGCATGGGGTGACTGCCCATACTGAATACACGCGGGCCTTGTCGGAGCACGGCTTGTTGGGAGTGGCCGCCTACCTGGCGTTGTTTTGGCTTCTCGGCAGGCGGACGCTCGCGATTGTGCAGTCGCGCGAGATGCGGCCCTACCGCGGTCTGCTTGTGGCGCTGATCGCCTGGCCGATGGCCTACATGGTGGTGAACGCGATGCGCACCTCCGCGCCGGGGCTCGCCATCGGGATGGCGTTTCTGACGGTGCTGCCCGCGCTCGCCCCGGCGCAACAGGAACGGTTCGCGCGGTGACAGCCGCCACGGAAAAACAAACCCGGCCCGTCTTGTTCGTAGGAAATTTCCTCTCTGGCCACGACGGGCGGCGGACGTACAGCGAGGATCTCGCCGCGCGGCTGGAAGCGGCGGGCGTGCCGCTGCTGCGCGCCTCGAGACGGATGTGGAAGCCGGCGAGGCTGGCCGACATGGTCGGGACCGCTCTTGGCGCCCGTGGGGCCTACGGGACAGCGGTCGTGGATGTCTACAGCGGGCAGGCATTCCTGTGGGCGGAAGCAGCGGCGCGCGCAGCTAGGACGCGCCGGCGCCGGCTGGTGCTGGCGCTGCACGGAGGCGGGCTGCCTGAGTTTGCCGCACGCCATGGGGCTCGGGTGGCGCGGCTGCTGGAGATGGCCGATGCGGTGGTGGCGCCGAGCGGATATCTGCGGGAGGCGATGGCGCGCTGTCGCGAGGACATCGAAGTGATCCCGAACGCCATTGATCTGGAGCGTTATCCCTTCCGGTTGCGCGCGCGCGTGGCGCCGCGGCTCGTGTGGCTGCGGTCTTATCACGAAATCTACAACCCGGTGATGGCGGTGGAGGTGCTGGCGCGGGTGCGCGAGCGCCATCCGGAAGCGCGGCTGATGATGTACGGCGCGGACAAAGATGGCAGCCTCGCACGGTGCCGTGAGGCGGCGCGGCGGCTGGGCGTGGCGGAATCAGTCCAGTTCCGGGGTGCGATTCCGAAGGAGCAGGTCGGAGCGGCGCTGGCGGAAGCCGACATATTTCTGAACACCACAAACGTGGACAACGCGCCAGTGAGCGTGGTGGAGGCGATGGCGTGCGGGCTGTGTGTCGTGAGCTCGGCCGCGGGGGGCGTCCCGTACCTGGTGGAAGACGGCGTGGAGGGTCTGTTGGGGAAGCCGGGCGATGCCGATGGAATGGCGGAAGCGGTCGTGCGGTTGCTCGAGGAAGAGGGGCTGAGTGCGCGCCTGAGCGCCATGGGGCGGCGCCGGGCGGAGCGCCATGGTTGGGGCGCAGTCCTGCCGCGGTGGCTGAAGCTGTTGGGCATCGAAGGAAACTGCGGAGGAGAGGCGTGCCATGCGAATGTGGGTTGAGCGGCACCGGCGCTGGGTGATTGCCCTGATGCTGGCGGGGGCATCGGCGATCAGCATCGTTGCGGCTTACCTGCTGCGGTTTGATCTTTCGGTGCCGCGGGCGGAGCGGCAGTTGATTCCTCTGGTGGCAACGACGGCGGTCGCCGTGAAGCTCGGAGTGTTTTTCGCTTTTGGGCTGCACCACGGCTGGTGGCGCTGGACGGACACGCGGGACCTGCTGCGGCTGGGCGCGGCGAACTTTGTGGCGTCGTCGGTGTTCACGGCGCTGCTGCTGGCGACGCAAGGGAGCCTCGTGCCGCGGAGCGTCTTCGTGATCGACTTCGTGATCTGCAGCATGCTGACGGCCGGGCTGCGGATGATGGCGCGGATCGCCAAAGAGCTGGCGATGCAGGAGCCGCGGGGGGCGGGGCGCAAGAACGTGCTGATTTACGGCGCGGGGGCGGCGGGCATCGCGCTGGCGCGCGAGATGCGGATGAACCCGGAGCTCGGGCGCCGGGTGGTAGGGTTCATTGACGACAATCCGGTGCTGCGCGGGGAGGTAGTGAGCGGGCACCGGGTGCTCGGCACGGGGCGGGAGATGATCCGCGTGGTGGAGCGGCTGAAGCGGCGCGGGGTGCTGGTGGAAGAGGTGGCGATCTCGATGCCGTCGGCCACAGGGCGGCAGGTGCGGGAGGCGATGGCGAACTGCCGGTCGGCTGGGCTGCCTTGCCGGATTCTGCCGGGACTGGGGCAGCTGCTGGAGGGCAGGCAGCTGGCCGGGCAGTTGAGAGAGGTGTCGCTCGAGGACCTGCTGGGGCGGGAGCCGGTGCGGCTGGACAAGGCGCAGATCAGCGCGAGCCTCAAGGGCCGCGTCGTGCTGGTGACCGGAGCGGCGGGCTCGATCGGAAGCGTGCTGAGCCATCAGATCGCGCTGTTCGAGCCGGAGCTGCTGGTGCTGGCCGACCAGAGCGAGAGCGGGCTGTTCGAGATCGACCGGGAGGTGCGGAAGCGGCACCCGGCGGTGCGGGTGGCGGCGGCAGTGGCCGATGTGCGCAATGAAACGGATGTGCGGGAGCTGTTCGGACGGCATGGGGTGGAGGTGGTCTACCATGCAGCGGCCTACAAGCATGTTCCGCTGATGGAGTTGCATCCGGTGGCGGCGCTGGAGACGAACGTTCTGGGGACGTGGAACCTGGCGCTGACGGCGTACGAGGCGGGGGCGCGGGCATTTGTGATGATCTCGTCGGACAAGGCGGTGAACCCGGTGAACGTGATGGGGGCGTCGAAGCGGGCGGCGGAGCTGGTGGTATCGAGCTTCCAGGGGCTGGACGGCGGGCGGACGCGGTTCATGTCGGTGCGCTTTGGAAACGTGCTGGGGTCGAGCGGCAGCGTGGTGCCGATCTTTCAGAAGCAGATTGCCGAGGGCGGGCCGGTGACGGTGACGCATCCGGAGGTGCGGCGTTACTTCATGCTGACCGAGGAGGCGGTGCAGCTGGTGCTGCAGGCATCGGCGATGGGCGAGGGCGGCGAGGTGTTCGTGCTGGACATGGGCGAGCTGGTGAAGATCGCGGATCTGGCAGCAAACATGATCCGGCTGGCCGGTCTGGAGCCGAACAAGGACATCGAGATCCGGTACACAGGGCTGCGCCCGGGCGAGAAGTTGTACGAGGAAGTGATCAGCGAAGGGGAGCGGATTGATCCGACAACGCACGAAAAGATCAAGGTGTACCGCGGGGAAGCTGCGCGGCACTTTGCGGTGAAGGAGTGGGTGGAAAGGGCGCGGGCAGCGGCGGAGCGCCGGGACGAGGTGCTGGCGGTCGCGTTGCTGAAGGAGCTGGCGCCGGAGTACGAGGTGGGTCCTGTCTGGAGGGAGAAATTGAGGGAGCGCGGGTGGCCGGCGGGAGAGGCCATTCGAGGAGGGAAGGCATGACGGTGATGAGAGCCCGGACAAGGTTGGTGTACTTCCGCGTCTCGGAGGACGAGTACGCATGGTTGCATCAGATGTGCGAGCAGACAGGGGCGAGGAGCCTGTCGGATCTGGTGAGGACGTTCCTGAAGGAGCGGCGCGAGGGCGGGAACGGAGGCGTGGAGGAACTGCGGGAACGGATCGAGAAATTGACTGTCCTGATGCAAAAGCTCGAGGAGAGGCTGGAAGGGGACGGGGCGGTGAAAGCCCGCGGCGGAATGTAGGAAAATGACTAAATGTAGCGGCGGAAACCGGACTTTGAAGGCAAGAAAAATGCGGAGAATTTCGAACTGGATTGTGCCGGCATTGGCGGCCGGGCTGCTGATGGCGCAGCAGGCGCCGGCGCCGGCGGGGCAGGCGTCGGCGGTTGGGCAGCAGGCGGAGGGTCCGAGGCCCGTGTATTTGCTGAGCGCGGGGGACCAGATCGTGATCCGGGCGCAGAACGTGGAGGAGATCAGCGACAAGCCGTTCCGGATCGACGGGGAGGGGTTTCTGGTTTTGCCGGTGGTGGGGCGGATCCGTGCGGCGGGATTGACGGTGGAGCAGCTGGAGGCGGCGCTGGCGGACCGTTTGAAGCTGTTTGTGCGGGAGCCGCAGGTGGTGGTGAGCGTGATCGAGACGGCGCGCCCGCAGGAGGTGGCAAACCCGGTGTATCTGGTGGGCGCGTTCAAGCAGCCGGGCGTGTATCCGCTGGGGACGAAGCCGGAGACGCTCGGCGAGGTGCTGATGCGAACGGGCGGGCTGTTGCCGACGGCGATGCGGCGCGTGCGGGTGATCCGGCGGGCGGAGCAGGGGCGGCTGGATCTGAAGAATGTGACGGAGTCGACCGATGGGAACACTACGTACGGGGAAGTGGCGCTTACGGTGACCGGAGAGCTGGCGGATCCGGCGGACAACATTGTGATGAAGCCGCAGGATGTGATCGTGGCAACGAAGCTGGAGCCGGTGTATGTGACCGGGGAGGTGGCGCGGAGCGGGGCGTTTCCGCTGGAGGACCGGGAGCATCTGACGGCGGCGCAGATTCTGGCGATGGCGGGGGCGGGGCCGCTGGCGGACCTGGAAAAGGCGCGCGTGCTGCGGGTGGTGGGAGACACGAGCCAGAGGGCGGAAATTCCGGTGAATTTGCGGGAGATTTTCCAGGGAAAAGCGAACGATTTTCCGTTGATGCCGAATGATGTTTTGTACATTCCGCGCAAGAGCGGCGCGGGCAGGACGGCGGCGCAGGTGGGCCTGATCGCGGTGCCGGCGCTGATCACGAGCCTGATCTGGGTGTGGGTGCGGCGGTAGCGAAGGGGAAGGGAGAGATGGGTCCGCAGGACGAGAAGAACGCGCTGACGCCGGTCCGCAGTGACGTCAGCGGTGCGCCGCCTGCGCCGGGCTACGGTCCGGGCTATGGCGCGGGGTACGGATATGGCGCGTACGGGGACGGGATGTTCGGGACGTTCGCCGATGCGCTGCATGCGCGGACGTTCCAGGACTATGTCGAGGCGCTGAAGCAGCGGAAGTGGCTGCTGGCCGGGCTGGCGGCGGCGGGGATGGTGATCGGGCTGGCGGTGGTGCTGCCGAAGCCGCTGACGTATCCGGCAGAGGCGAGCGTGGAGATCCAGGGGATCAACGAGAACTTCATGGGGCTGGCGCAGGTGGACCCGCAGGCGAGCGGGGGGATTTATTCGGCGACGCAGGCCAACATTCTGACGCAGGTGGAGATTCTGAACAGCTCGACGATGCGGCAGCGGGCGGCGGAGCGGCTGGAGCGGGAGACGATCCCGATGCTTCCGCCGGAAGGCAGCGGCGTGGCGCGTATCTTCAATGCGGTGAGGCGCTTGGTGGGGCTTGGGCCGTCGACTCCGGTGGAGGCGATGCGGGAGGCGATCCAGACGGCGGTGGATTCGGCGCGGGCGGCGGTGGTGGAGGGAACGCGCGTGGTGCGGGTGACGTGCCAGTCGACGATTCCCGAAGTGGCGAGCGAGTATGTGAACGTTCTGGTGGCGGAGTATCAGGAGCAGGCGCTGGAGACGCGGGCGCGAAGTTCGAAGACGACGAACCAGTGGCTGGAGAGCCAGATGCGGGAGCAGAAGCAGAAGCTGGAGGAGGCGGAGACGCGGCTGAAGGACTTCGTGACGCGCACGGGGCTGGATGCCACGCCCACGGAGGGATCGCAGCAGGGGCTGACGCTGGCGGACGCAAAGATGCTGGCGTTGCAGCGGGAGCTGGCGCAGATCCAGACGGACCGGATCGTGCGGCAGTCGCGGTATGAGACGGCGCTGAAGAGCGGTCCGGAGAGCCTGCCGGAGGGGCTGGCGAGTTCGGCGCTGCTGCAGCTGAGGGGGCAGATGATCGAGCTGGAGAAGCAGCTGGCGGAGCTGACGACGACGTTCACGGACAGGCATCCGCGGGTGCAGCGGGTGAAGGCGCAGATGGAGGAGGTGCGCAAGGCGATCGAGAAGGAGCGGGAGGAGGTGCTGGAGCGGCTCCGGACGGATCTGGAGGCGGCGAAGCGGCGGGAGCAGCTGCTGCTGGGCTCGTTTGCGGCGCAGACGGGGCAGGTGCGCGGGCTGGCGGACCGGATGCTGGAGTATAACCTGCTGAAGCGGGAGGTGGAGTCGAACCGGCAGATCTACAACACGCTGTTGCAGCAGGTGAATCAGGCGGGGGTGGCGACGGCGGTGCCGACGCAGAACATCCGGGTGATCGACCCGGCGTCGCCGAGCCGGCGGGCGGTTCTGAGGAGCGTGTATCTGGGCGGGGGCTTGGGTGTGATGACGGGGCTGCTGCTGGGCGCGGTGCTGGCGGTGCTGCTGTATCACGGGGAGATGAAGTTCCAGAAGCCGGGCGAGCCGGTGGCGGTGCTCCAACTGCCGGAGCTGGGGGTGATCCCGAGCGGGGATTTGTTCGCCCCGAGAAAGGGGTGGCTGAAGCTGGGCGGCGGGGATCTGAGAGCGGGCAAGCTGCTGGAGAGCGGCAACGGGAACAGTCCTGTGGAAGTGGAGGTGATCCGTCATGGCGACAAGCCGACGTTGCTGGCGGAGAGCTTCCGGGCGGTGCTGACTTCGCTGCTGTTCACGGCGGAGGGGGAGAAGTGCCGGCTGGTCACGGTGACGAGCCCGAATCCGCAAGACGGGAAGAGCACGGTGACGGCGAACCTGGCGATGGCGCTGGCCGAGATGGGGCGCCGGGTGCTGCTGGTGGACGCGGATCTGAGGAAGCCGAAGCAGCATGTGCTGTTCGGGCTGGAGAACACATGGGGGCTGGCGGACTTGCTGGAGGACGAAACCGAGGTGAGCGCCTATCCGCGCGAGGCGTTTTACCGGGAGACGGAGATCCGGAACCTGTACGTGCTGCCGAGCGGGCCGCCGGTGAAAAACGTGGGGGCGCTGGTGCATGGGGACCGGTTCGGGGCGCTGCTGGAGCGGTTCCGCGCGGAGTTCGATTATGTGTTCGTGGACACGCCGCCGGTGCTGCTGGTGAGCGACGCGCGGGTGACGGGGCAGCGGAGCGACGGCGTGATCCTGGTGCTGCGCGCGGGCGAGACGCGGCAAGCGGACGCGTTGCAGGTGGTGCGGCGGCTCAAGGAAGACGGGACGCGGATTCTGGGGACGGTGCTGAATCAGTGGGTGCCCCCGGGCGCGGGCCGGAAATATTACAAGAAATACTACGATTATTACCGTCCGATGGAGAGCTGAATGGCGGCGCGCGAGGCGAATGTGCGGACGGAGGATCTGCGGCAAGGCGCGGACGTGCCGGTGCTGGTGATCGAGCCGTCGCGCGGCTGGGTGGGACTGAAGCTGAAGGAGCTGTGGGAGTACCGCGAGCTGGTGTATTTCCTGGTGTGGCGCGATGTGAAGGTGCGCTACAAGCAGACGGCGCTGGGCGCGGCGTGGGCGGTGATCCAGCCGCTGTTCAGCATGCTGGTGTTCACGGTGGTGTTCGGGAAGCTGGCGAAGATGCCCTCGGACGGGATTCCCTACCCGCTGTTTTCGTACGCGGCGCTGCTGCCCTGGAACTACTTTGCGCAGGGGCTTTCGAGCTCGTCGGACAGCCTGGTGGGGAGCGCGAACCTGATCAAGAAGGTCTATTTTCCGCGGCTGGCGATTCCGGTGGCGGCGGTGTGCGGGGGCGTGGTGGATTTTCTGATTGCGTTCGGGGTGCTGCTGCTGATGATGGGGTATTTCGGGGTGGCGCCGACGGCGAACGTGGTGTGGCTGCCGGGGTTTTTGCTGCTGG
>JBBFLJ010000026.1:0-59279 GCA_037481575.1 Bryobacteraceae bacterium
CGGTCCGGATGGAGGCGGGCCGCCATGGGCTCGATCGACTTGCGCTCGCCGGGCAGCAGCAGGCCGCGGCAGTAGTCCTTCAGGGGAGCTTCCCGGTCCCGATGCCCCGCGGCCCTGGCCAAGCCCTCCAACCAGGCCGCGAAGCGCGTACCTCAAGGGCTTGGCCCCGGATGGGCGGTTCGCACGAAACAATTCTACCACAATTTGTTTCGTTTGTGACCCAGTAGTACTATCCGGTTCCCTGGGATCTGGTCTTCGGGCTCATGGGATACATCCGCCGCGGCGCGCGCCGGGATCTGAACGACTTCACGGCGCAGGTGGTGGCGCGGATGCAGCCGCCGCCGCTGGTTGAAGGCGTCGAACATCTGCCGGACGATCCGCGCTTCGTGCTCGTGGCGAACCACTATCAGCGCAAAGGCCTCTGGATCCTCCATCCGGCGAGCGTACTCACGCAAGCGATCGTCGCCCGGTATGGCCCACTGAATCCGCCCGTGCGCTGGCTTGTGACGGCGAATTGGCCCCGCTGGCGCATGGGCCCTTTCAGCTTCCGCTCTCCGGGGGATCTGCTGCTGCCCCGCGTGGCGCACGCGCTGTGGTGTTATCCGGTCAGCTTCCACGGCGCCGATCCTGCGTTCACCGCGAGGAGCCTCCTGCGGCTGCTCCGCGAACTGCCCTCCATCGCCTGTCCCATCGGAATCTTCCCGGAAGGCGTGGCGGGCGTTGCTGGAAAGCTCGGGCCGGCGCTGCCGGGCATCGACCGCCTGCTTCGCCGTATCGGCCGCCCGGTCGTCCCGGCGCGGATCGGCGAACACAGCGGGCGTCTCGTGGTTCGGTTCGCCCCGCCTGTCCCCCCGGAAACCGACATCATGAACGCCATCGGGGCCATCGCCGCAGGCGCGCAGCCCTAAGCCCAAGACGGTTCCGCAGGTTGCCGCGCCCCGGCACGCGGGTACCAGACACGCCCGCCGGCCCGGGCCCCTGGAAAGGGACCGGGCCGGCTTCCTCCGGGCGCTGTCACCGGACGCTCCTCCGCTTCCGGTGCGGATCAGACCTGCGGACTCACTTCGTGCCCGCGATGACCGACATCTTTTCGGCTTGCCGGCGGGCCGCCAGCAGCGCCCGCTCCTGCTTGCCCGGCGCAAAGTAAATCCCCGCCTTGTCCGCCCGCCAAAGCTCCGAGAGAAAGTACCTGCCCTCGTAAACGTTGAACACCATACGGCCGGCATCCGGGGTTTGCAGGCCGCTTGCAGGAAGAGTGGTAGCGAAGAAGGTCTCGCTCCCGCCCTGCCGCGCGAAATTCAACAGGGCCGGGTTGCTTGCTTTCTGGGTGATCACCCACACACCCGCCGGGTGCTCGGTGTTGTCCACGGTGAATGCGAACGGGATCTCGATCCGGGTCTGCGACTGCGCGCAGACCATGGGCGCGGCAAACAACACCGCGGCAAACACGAACAACAGCGTTGACTTCATCGGAATCTCCATTGCCTCTCTGACATTGGCGTCCTCGGGACGGAACCGTTGGTCCCGGACCGGAGGCGCGTGCCTTCTCAAATAGCACTCTGGTGGCCAATCCCGGCCTTCGGCCTATCGCAGCCCGCAACTGGCTGCAGCACAACGGCTCCGGCTCCCCGGCCCTGGTTCTCCATCGTGCAGCCTGCTCGTGCCGCTTGCCTTTCCCGGCAACACCAAGGTTTCCAGATCGGCAAGCCAGTTTGCATTGCAGCCTCCCAGGCCCCATACTTGAGGGACGGCGAAGAGAGGGGACGTCCGGAGCGGATTGACGCCGCGGAGGGGGGTGCCAGCTCGCCTGCATTCCGTCTCATTTCTGATGGAACGGACCCGCAACGCCTCGAGGAGGGTGCTGCCATGCCATTTGTGCTGCTCGGTGCCGGGGGGCTCGCGCTCGGTTTCGACCGGGCCCTGGGCGGCGAGCCCGTCACGATCGGACGGGATTCTTCCAACACCCTCTCTCCCGAAGACCCCCTCTTGTCGCGACGCCATTGCGTGCTGGAAGCCCGCGGCGGCGAATGGATCCTCCGCGACCTGGGCTCTTCCAACGGCACGTTCGTCCACGGGGACCGGGTTGCGGAGCGCCGCCTGGTTCATGAGGACGAGATCCGCGCAGGCTCCTGCCGGTTTCTGTTTCTCGACGACACCCTGGTTTCCGGCGGCCTGCGGCTGATGGAGAATTCCGCCGCCGGTTGCGCGACGGAGACGATGCGGGTTGACATGGGGACCTGCGGGCCGCTCGCCCCTGCCTCCATTCCCCGCCGCGGCGGCGGGCGCGATCCCGGCGGAAAGGGCCTGGCCGCGCTGCTCGGCCTGGCTGCCTCCGTGCCGGCGGCAACGGACTTCGGCGCCGCGCGAAAACAATTCCTCGAAGCCGTGTTTCAAACGGTTCCTGCCGCCCGCGCCGTCCTCTCGGTCTTCGATCCCACCACCGGCGTGCCGGGCCCGACGGCCGGCTGGAGCCGGGAGGCCGGCCCAGCCCCGCCTTTCCCGCTCCCCGAACCCTTCCTCGCCAAGGCCCTCGAGCAGGGCGCGGCGCTCTCGCTGGCGATCGAGAACGGGCAGCGCACGCTGCAAGTCATCCCGCTGGTCTGCGACGCGGGCGCCTGCGGCTTCCTCGCCCTGGAAAGCCCGTCCGGCGGAGGCGCGGTGGAGCCGGGCCATCTGGAATGGCTTTGCGCCGCCGCCCGGCTGGCCGCCGGCCCGCTGATGAACCTCGCCCGGATGGAACGCCTCCGCCGTGAAAACCGGATCCTCTCCGACGAGCTGAATTCGAGCGGCGTCATCCTCGGCGAGACGCCCGCCATTCTGGCGCTCAAGGCCCAGATCCTGAAGGCCGCCCCCTCCGATGCCACCGTGCTCATCACGGGTGAAACCGGCGCGGGAAAGGAGCCGGCCGCCCGCGCCATCCACGCCGCCAGCCGCCGCGCGAAGGGCCCGTTCGTCGCCGTCAACTGCGCCACGCTGTCGCCGACGCTGCTGGAAAGCGACCTGTTCGGGCACGAGCGCGGCGCCTTCACCGGCGCGGTCTCCCTCAAGTACGGCAAGATCGAAGCCGCCGCCGGAGGCACGCTCTTTCTGGACGAGATCGGCGAAATGGACCCCGCCATCCAGGCGAGGTTCCTCCGCGTCCTGCAGGAACGCGAATTCGAACGCGTGGGCGCCGTCTCCCCGCTGCGCGCCAACATCCGGCTCGTCGCCGCCACGAACCGCAACCTCGCCGCCGAAGTGCAAGCCGGGCGCTTCCGGAGCGACCTCTACTACCGGATCAACGTCATTGCGATCCATGTGCCGCCGCTGCGCGAGCGCCGCGCTGACATCCCCCTGCTCGCTGCCCATTTCCTGGCCCAGGTCGCCCGCTCCGGCCCGCGCCGCATTGACGGCATCTCCCCGCAGGCACGCCGCCGCCTCATGGCCTATGACTGGCCCGGCAACGTGCGCGAACTGCAAAACGCCGTCGAGCGCGCTGCCGTGTTCTGTTCTGGCGCGGAGATCCTGGAAGAGGATCTGCCGGAGTCCCTCTTTGAAACCGGCGGCCCGGATGCCGCCCCGGAAGTGGGCTACTATGCCAGCCTGCGGGAAGCGAAGCGGAGGATCCTGCTCGAGGCGCTCGCCGAGGCGGACGGCGTGCAACAGGAGGCCGCCCGCCGGCTCGGCCTCAACGCCAGCCACTTTTCACGGCTGGTTCGCGCTCTTGGGCTCAAGCCCCCGAAAGGAGCCTCGTGACCCTGCGCATCCTGCCCGCAGCCGCGCGGCTTTCCGCCTCCGGCGCGCCGTAACTTCGCGCGCGCCGCACGCGCCTCATGAGACACTGCCTGAAGAGGGAACTGCAATGCCGTCGATGACAAAACATTTCACCTGTTTTCTGATTTTCGCGGCCGCCGCCGCGGCCCAGGCGCCCAAGTCGCAGGCGCCCGAGTTTCTGCGCGAAGGCCAGAAGCTGGTCCGCGCCGGGCAGCTCGAGGATGCCTTGCGGCTTTATCAGGCCGAGATCGAAAAGAACCCCGCCAACACGGCTGCGCTGAACGCCGCGGGAGTCGTGCTCGATCTGCTGGGGCGCACCACGGAGGCGCGGCAATACTTCCAGAAGTCGATCGACGCCGCTCCGAACGAGGAGGCGCGCAATGTCGCCCGGCGGCAGATGGCCATGTCCTATGCGTTCGACAACGACTGCGCCAACTCGGCCCGCCTTGGCCGCATGCTGCACGACTACTGGCTCGAGCGCCGCAACCACTACGCCGCAGGCGAAGCCGCCAACGAAGTCGCCCGCGTCTGCATCGAAGCCGGCGCCCTCGACGAAGCCGAAAAGCTCTACCGGCTGGGCACCGAAACCGGCTTGAAGGAGCCCAACATCAGCGAAGACCGCCGCGCCCTGTGGAATTTCCGTCTGGAGCACGCGCTCGCCCGCCTCGCCGCGCGGCGCGGGCAGAAAGAGACTGCTCTGAAGCACGTCGCCGCCGCGAAGGCGCTGCTCGACAGCCACCCGGAGATGGCCAAGCAACAGCAGCCGTTCTTCCCCTACCTTGCCGGTTACGTGGCCCTCTACACCGGCGATGCGGCGGGCGCTCTGGAGCACCTGAAGCAGGCCAACCAGAACGACCCGTTCATTCAGTGCCTGATGGGCATGGCCCACGAGAAGCTGGGACAGAAAGAGGAGGCGATGGCCTGCTACCGGCGCGCCGCGCAGACCACGGCGCACAACCCGCCGGCCGCGTTCGCCCGCCCCTTCGCGCGCCGCAAGCTCGCCGGGCAGTGAGCGCGCCACGCGCCGAACCGTTCGGGGCTAGTATTCACTTGCCGACCAGAATGAACCACTTGCGGTTCTTCCTGATCAGGTTTTCCTTGTCCTTCTTGGAGCTGCCGTCCTTGTAACGGATCACGAACTGCACCTGAGCGTTATCGCCCTGGACTGTCTCTTTTTCGACCTGGATGGACTCGAGTCCTCCATGATCGAGTATTTCACTGGATGCAGCGGCGAGCGCTTGATCGAGAACTATGGCTGGCATCTGCTCGAGCGCGGCCGGATCCAGGAATTGCTTCGCCTCCTTGTGCTTGCCTTTGGCGACGGCTTCGTAGAACTTCACAACGGTGCTGGAAGGGCTGCGGCTCAACCATTGACAGGCCACCGCAGCGCACAGGCAAGCAATCAGCAACACGGCGAAGGGGAGTTTGTGCGGTGTGGTTTTCATCTGGCTTCAGGCTCCTTCCCGGAATGAAAAAACTGGTTGAGCAACGGGCTGCCGGTGAGATCGGAGACTGCGATCAAGTCCCCGCGGTCGCTGAGCCCCACGAGACTGCGGCGCTGACCCGCGGTCAGGTCGACGCCGGCTTTTCGATAGCTTTTCCAAACCAGCTCTGTGCAATAGAAGCGTGCGTCCGAGGCGAGGTCCAGTTCCGGATCGAACGGCTTGCCCACCCACTGCAGGGCGCTCTCGGCAGCCTTCCGCGCAGCCCCTTCCATGCCCTCCCGAATGCGGAGGAATCCGATTTCCTCGGCCTCGTCCGGCGAAGCGAATTCCTCCAAAGGAGTGGCTTTCACCGCGCCCTGTGCTGGATTGCTGCCGTCGGGTTCTGCATGGATCACGTGCAGTTGGCCGCCGATCCGCGCCACGATGCCCGCATGGGAATAGCGGCTGCCCCGGTCCGCCATCAGGACTGCCAGGCTGATCCAGGTCCTGCCGCGCCGCAGGGCAATGTCGCCGTCGCGCAACCGTGGCCACGCGGCTTGCCGAGGCGGTTCGTGGACGGGAGCCGCCCCCAGCAGCAAGCACGCCACGCACCAAAGGATGCAGCGGGGCCGGGGCATCGGCGCGTGCAGCCGGCTTGCCATGGGGGACGTGCACGAGATTCGGGCTGCGGCCTCTGTGCGCGGCTGGCCTTGCAGCACCATGCGGAAAGTCTCCAAGCGCAGGAGGTGGCCGAATTTTATGCCGTCTCTCGCATTCGCGCAATTCCCAATCTGGGGACTGCCGCCGGATCCGGCGCGTGGTCCCGCCAGCAGGTTCCAGTACCGGGCCCGGGTCCGTGGGCAATCCGGATTTACGGCGGCAGCACGGCCGCACCACTAGGCCGGACTCCGGAGACGGGCAGACGATCCGGGGGAGGCGCAGTTAAGACGCAGGCGAAATGCTCTTCGGGTTCGGGGAACTCCCGGAATCATGGCCCTGGCTGGGACGAATCCGGCGCACGGAAGAGAACTTTTATCGCTGAAAGGAAACTGCGGGGCGGCGGGACCGCCGCAGAAAAATCAGGGCCGGGATCAGGCTTTGCCTGATCCCGGCCCGGAATGGCGGTGGACTCGCCTCTCAGTTGGTCGTACGGGAGGAGGCGGAAACGGGCAGGCGGACGTCGAAGCGGTCCAGATCCATGACCTTCGCCCACGCCTTCACGAAGTCCTGCACGAACTTCTCCTTGCCGTCGGCCGAGGCGTACACTTCGGCCACGGCGCGGAGCTCGGCGTTGGAGCCGAAGATCAGGTCCACGGTGGTCCCGGTCCACTTCAGCTCGCCCGTCTTGCGGTCGCGCCCCTCGTAAACGCCCTCTTCGGTCGCCGACTTCGTCCACTGGATGGACATGTCGAGCAGGTTCACGAAGAAGTCGTTGGTGAGCACGCCCGGACGAGTGGTGAAGACCCCGTGCTTGCTGCCGCCGGAGTTGGCGTTCAGCGCACGCATGCCGCCCACGAGCACCGTCATCTCCGGCACGCTCAGCTTCAGCAGGCTGGCCTTGTCCACCAGCGCCTCAGCGGGCGGCAAGTAGTGGCCCTTGCGGTAGTAGTTGCGGAAGCCGTCCGCCAGAGGCTCGAGCACGGCGAACGACTGCACGTCGGTCTGCTCCTGCGTGGCGTCGACGCGGCCCGGCGTGAAGGGCACCTGCACGTTGACGCCGGCGTCCTTGGCCGCCTTCTCGATGGCCGCGCAGCCGCCGAGCACGATCAGGTCCGCCAGGGAGACCTTGCGCGGGCTGGTGCGGTTGAACTCGGCCTGGATCGACTCCAGCTTCTGCAGCACCCGGGCCAGTTCCGCAGGATTGTTCACCTCCCAGTCCTTCTGCGGCGCGAGGCGAATGCGCGCGCCGTTGGCGCCGCCGCGCATGTCGCTGGCGCGGAAGCTGGCCGCCGCGCCCCACGCGGTGCGCACCAGCTCGGGCACTGTGAGGCCGGAGGCGAGGATCTTCGACTTCAGCTGCGCGATGTCGGAGGCGTTGATCACCGGCGAAGAGGGCTTGGGCAGCGGGTCCTGCCACAGGAACTCCTCGGCGGGAACCTCGGGGCCCAGGTAGCGGGCGCGCGGCCCGAGGTCGCGGTGCGTCAGCTTGAACCAGGCCTTGGCGAATGCCAGGCGGAACTCCTCGGGGTTGTTCTTGAATCGCAGGGCGATTTCGCGGTAGACGGGATCAAACTTCAGGGCCAGATCCGTGGTGAACATGATGGGCGCGTGGCGCTTCTTCGGGTCATGGGCGTCCGGCACCAGGTTGCGCGCCTGGTTGTTGGCGGGAACCCACTGGATCGCGCCCGCAGGGCTCTTTGTCTGGACCCATTCGAAGTTGAACAGGTTCTCGAGGTACTGCATCGTCCAGCGGATCGGGTTGGCGCTCCAGGCGCCCTCCAGGCCGCTGGTGATCGTGTCCTCGGCCTTGCCCTTGCCGCACCTGTTCTCCCAGCCGAGGCCTTGCTGCTCGATGCCCGCTGCCGCAGGCTCGGGGCCGAGGCACTTGCCGGGATCGTGCGCACCGTGGGCCTTGCCGAAGGTGTGGCCGCCGGCGATGAGCGCCACGGTCTCCTCGTCGTTCATGGCCATGCGGCCGAAGGTCTCGCGAATGTCCTTGGCAGCGGCCAGCGGGTCAGGCTTCCCATTGGGGCCTTCGGGGTTCACATAGATCAGGCCCATCTGCACCGCGGCCAGCGGCTTTGCCAGGTTCCTCTCGCCGCTGTAGCGCTTGTCGTCCAGCATCTTCTGCTCGGGGCCCCAGTAGACCAGATCGGGCTCCCAGTCATCGACGCGGCCGCCCGCGAAGCCGATGGTCTGGAAGCCCATCGACTCCAGAGCGACGTTGCCGGCCAGGATCATCAGGTCGGCCCAGGAGAGCTTGCTGCCGTACTTCTGCTTGACGGGCCAGAGCAGCCGGCGCGCCTTGTCGAGGTTGGCGTTGTCGGGCCAGCTGTTCAGCGGATCGAAGCGCTGCTGGCCGCCGTCGGCGCCGCCGCGGCCGTCCAGCGTGCGGTAGGTGCCGGCGCTGTGCCACGCCATGCGGATGATGAACGGCCCGTAGTGGCCGAAATCGGCCGGCCACCAGTCCTGCGAGGTCGTGAGGACCTTTTCGATGTCCTTCTTCACCGCCTTGAGGTCAAGGGTCGAAAAGGCCTTGGCGTAGTCAAACTCTTTTCCGTAAGGGTTGGAGTCCGGCCGGTGGACTCGAAGGGGGGACAGGTCGAGTTGATCCGGCCACCAGAACTTGTTCGACTGCGGGATTTGCGCGCCTGCCGGCAAGGCGAGGGCGAGCAAAGCCGCGAGAGGCGCGCGGACGAGGCGCATGAGAGGAATTCTCATCGCTTTCTGCTCCTTTGGGTGGACTTGTGCCAGTAGAGGCAAGATTTTTCCCCCTCAGTGTACAGGCAATGCCCGCCATTTTTCGCCTTTCGCTCCTATAGGAATCGCCTATGCGGGGAGGCTATGCCGCACATTTGCGGGAAATTCCGGGACGCTCCTCCGAAACGGCGGCCGCGCGGCGCCGGCTCTCCGCGTCCTGCGCCGCCGCAAGGCGCGGCGCCGGAAGCGCCGTCCTGCGGCTCGGGGGATTCCGCCCGGATGGTAAGCTGGGCAGGCGATGCGAGTGTTGGTGCTGAACGCGGGCAGTTCCTCGTTGAAGTATCAGGTGATCCGGATCGAAAGCGGCGCCGAAGAGGTGGAGCGGAAGGCGGCAGTGGAACGGATCGGAAGCCCGGGCTCTGCGGCGAATCACCGGGAGGCGGTTCGGGAGGCGCTCGAGCGGGCGGGCGAGGTAGACGCCGTGGGGCACCGGGTGGTGCATGGCGGGGAGCGGTACAAGGAGGCGGTTCTGATCGATGAGGAAGTGGAGCGCGTGATCGAGGAATGTTGCGCGCTGGCGCCGCTGCACAATCCGCCCAACCTGGCCTGTTACCGCGCGGCGCGGGATCTTCTGGGAAGCGTGCCCCACGTCGCGGTTTTCGACACGGCATTCTTCCAGACGTTGGAGCCGCACGTGTTTCTGTACGGGCTGCCGCTCGAGTATTACGAGCGGGATCACATCCGGCGGTACGGGTTCCACGGCACTTCGCACCGCTATGTCAGCGCTCAGGCGGCCCGGCTGCTGGGCAAGCCGCCGGAGGAGTGCCGGCTCATCACCTGCCATCTGGGCAACGGCTCTTCGATTTGCGCGGTGCGGGGAGGGCGAGCGGTGGACGTCTCGCTTGGCTTCACGCCGATCGAGGGGCTGGTGATGGGCACGCGCTGCGGCGACCTGGATCCGGGTGTCGTGTTCCACCTGATGCGGGCCAAGGGGATGAGCGTCGACGAGGTCGAGGACCTGCTGATCCGCCGCAGCGGGTTGCTGGGGCTGAGCGGGCGGTCGAACGACATGCGGGACCTCGTCGAAGCCGCCGCGGGCGGCGACGCGCGGGCGCGGCTCGCGATCGACGTCTTCTGCTACCGCGCGAAGAAGTACATCGGGGCGTACTGGGCGGTGCTGGGCGGGGCGGACGCGGTGGTGTTCACGGGAGGGATCGGCGAGAACCGGGCGGAAGTGCGGGAGCGGATTCTGGAGGGGCTCGAGAAGCTGGGGCGGTTCGAGACGCTGGTGGTGCCGACGCACGAGGAGCTGCTGATCGCGCGGGACACGGCGCGGGTGGTCAGCGGAAGAGGAACCACGTAGAGAGGGCGGTGAGGGCCACCACGAGCCATTCAAACATTTGCGGGGAAATATGTTGCACGAGCCGGCGGCCGCCCGCGGCGCCGGCGACGACGGCGGGGACCATCAGGAGATCGAAGACGAGGGACTGCCGCGAGAAGAGCCCGTGGAAGGCGTAGATGGGCACCTTGGCGAGGTTGATGACGAAGAAGAACCACGCGCCGGTGGCGATGAACTCCTCCTTGGGAAGGCGCTTGGAGAGCAGGTAGAGGTTCATCACCGGGCCGGCGGCATTGGCAACCGTGGTGGCGAAGCCGGCGGAAACCCCGTACAAAGCCGGATGCGGGGTGATGGCGGAGGGATTCCTCGCATGGCGGCGGATCAGGTAGGCGACCAGCATCACCAGCACGATGACGCCGACCATGGGGCGGAGGATGCGCTCTTCGAGGGCAAGCGCCACGGCGCCCGCGGCCATGCCGGCGAGCGCCCACGGGGCGAGGCTCCAGAGGCGGTGGATGGCGGCGTGCCGGCGCCAGTAGACGACGGCGAAGACGTCGGCCGTGCACAGGATCGGCAGCAGCCATGCGGCCGCCTGGCGGGCGTCGCCGACGGCGAGCACGATCATGGGCACGACAAGGATGCCCAGGCCGGGCAGGCCGGTCTTGGCAAGGCCGACGTTGAAGGCGCAAAGGGCGCCCAGCGCCCATTGCCACGGAGCGAGTTCGGGCATGAGGGGATCGGAAGAGGACTCTGCTTCCAGCATAGCCGGGAGGGCGGCGGCGCCGCGGGGGCTGCTTCGGGCCGATGCTACGCTGGAAAGAGAACCGCCGCCTGTGATGGAGATCTTCAAGGACTTCACCTTCGAGGCAGCTCACCGTCTGCCGAACCTGCCGCCGGAGCACAAGTGTTCCCGGTTGCATGGGCACTCCTTCCGGGTGCGGGTGTGGGTGAGCGGGGAAGTGGACGCGCACACGGGGTGGGTGATGGATTTCGGCGACATCAAGGCGGCGTGCCAGCCGGTGATCGACGAGCTCGATCACCGCTACCTGAACGAAATTCCGGGGCTGGAAAATCCGACCAGCGAGCGGATCGCGGAGTGGCTGTGGAAGCGGCTGCGCCCGCTTCTGCCGCAGTTGAGCGCCGTCGAAGTGCGGGAGACCTGCACGGCGGGCTGCCGGTATCAGGGCTGAAGGCGGGCAGAAATAGAGAAAAAGATCTGGAAGTATTGTATAATCGCGGGTAGACTGGTCCGGAGAAGCCATGAAGCCGCGCACCACGCCACACGGCCACCTGCCCGGGGCTGTGCCCGCCGTCCGCAAGAGCGGCGCGGCGGTGAAGCTCTCGCTGCCGCCGCCGGCGAAGCTGGAGATGCGGCTGGACGAGTGTCTGAAGAAGCGGCGCAGCGTGCGGGAGTATTCGAATGCGCCGTTGCGGTTGGAGGAGCTGGCAGCGCTGCTGTGGGCGGCGCAGGGGATCACCTCGCCGGGCGGGCTGCGGACGGCGCCATCGGCAGGGGCGATTTATCCGGTGAAGGGATACGTGCTGGCGTTCCGGGTGCAAGGGCTCGCGCCGGGATTCTATTCGTTTGATCCGGAGCAAGAGGCGCTGACTCTGCTGTCGAGGGGGGACAAGCAGGCGCGGATGGCAAAGGCGTGCGGAGATCAGCAGTGCGTGGCAGAATGCGCCGCGGGGCTGCTGCTGACGGCGTGGTACGGGCGGTTGCGCCGGGAGTTCGGGGAGGCGGCGGAGAGGCTGGCGCTGATGGAGGCGGGACACATCGGGCAGAACTGGCACCTGGCGGCAGCGGCGCTGGGGCTGGGTTCGGTGAGCGTGGGCAAGATGGATGCGGCGTCGGTGAAGCTGCTGCTGCCCGTGCCGGAGGACGAGCACCCGTTGTATTTCCTGGCAGCGGGGCGGGTGTGAAGGCGCCGGCGGGGGGATCTGGCGGGATGGGTGTTGCCGCGGATCCCTGAATCGCAAGGGAGTCAGAGAACCGCAGCGGGGGTGGCTGCGCCGGGCGGCATAGGAATTCCGGACCAATTCGCCCAAGCGGGGACAGGACAAGCGCGGGCATCGGTGATACCATGCCTCTCAAACTGAGCCGTGCCTTTCCGGTCGCTGGCCTTCCTGCTGGGCATCTGCGCTGCAGCTTCCGGGCAGCGCGTCCTGTTGCGGGCGCCCGCGGGGGCGCCGCCGGCGAGCGTGCGCATGAACGGGAGCGAAGCGCTGCTGCGGATCGCACCGGCGAAGCTGGGGCGTACGGCGGCAGTGGTGGTTCTGGCAGACTTTCTGGACGCGGGCGAACGGCGCGAGCTCGCGGCGACGCTGAAGGCGCGGCTGGCGCGGACTCCGCGCAATGAATCGTTGGCGATCACGGTGCTGCGCGGAGGGGAGTTGATCCCGCTGCCTCCCGTGAAAACGGCCGCGGCGCTGGAGAAGGAACTGGCCTGGGCGGCGGAAGGGGAGGGTGGCGACGGCGTCCCGGGCGGGCGCGACGGTCTCGGGGCAGGCGCTGAGGCGTTGTACGACCTGCTGTTGGGCACGGCGCCGGAAGGGCAAGAGTCCTGGCGGGAGTGGGTATGGGCGGGACGGCTTCCGGCGCCGCGGGAGGGGCTGGTGCGGCGTTTTCTGCGGGCGAAGCTGGCGAGACTGCTGGGTGAGATGCGGCTTCGGCTGGTGGTATGGCCGGAACAGGAAGCCAAGTGGCTGCCCGTCTGGACGGGATCCGAGAAAGAGAAGTGGCTGGAAGGGGAGTGGGAGGCGCCGCCGGCGGCGGAGGGTTTCGAGATCCGCGAGGCGGAGGTGGCAGGGGAAGCAATGCCGGTTCTGGCGCTGGCGCCCGGCTTCCGCGCTCCCTCGGTCGCGGCGCTGGCGCCGTTCTTGGACATCGTGGAAGAGGTTTCCGGGGAACAGGCAGGCGAGCAGCAATTGCTGGCGCTGCGGCAGGGGCTGGAGATCTACCCGAATTTCGTGCCGGCGCTCGAAGCCGGGGCGCGGCTGGCGGAAAGGCTCGAAAACCATGGCGCCGCCGCGGACCTGCTGGCGCGGTTGGAGAGATTTCGGCCGGGGGATGCAAACCTGCTGCGGCGGCGCGCGGTGGCGTGCTGGAAGGGGAAAACGTCGGACGCGGAGGCGGTGCTGCGGCGGGCGGTGGAGGCGATGCCCAAAGACGCCGAGCTGCTGGAGTGGCTGGCGCGGCTCAGGCTGGCGGCGGGGGACGTGAAAGAGTCTTATGGACTGCTTCTCCGCAGCCTGGAAGTGCGGCCGGATTCCGACGTGCTGTGGTGGATCGCGGCGGATCTGGCCAAAGAGCTGGGCGATGAAGCGGGCGAGAGGCGGGCGTTGCGGGAAGCTTTGAACCGCGAGCCCGGACGGGCGGACCGGCGCGTGCGTCTGATCGAGCTGGCGCTGCGTGCCGGCGATGCGGAAGGGGCGCGGAGGGCGTTGATCGAGGCGGAGACTTTGCCGACGGAGGATGCGGGCATTCTGGAGTCGTACGCCTCGGGCTGGGAAAAGCTGCGGGAGCGGGAGAAGGCGCTCGAGTACTGGAAGAAAACCGCGGCCGCTGCGCCGGGCTACGAGCCTGCGCGCCTGGCAGTGTGCCGTTTGCTGGAAGAGAAAGAAGCTTGGGAGGAGAGCCTCAAGGCGGCGGAGGAGGGGTTGGAAGCGCTGCCTGCCTCTCCGGGGCTGCATCTGGCGCGGGCGCGGGCGCTCGAGAGGCTGGGACGGATTCAGGATGCGAGGCGGGCGCTGCGGGAGGCGTCCGCGGCCACCGGGGATGCGGCAGTGCTGGAGGCGCGGGCGCGGCTGGAAGAGCTGTTCGGCGGGAGGGGAGCGGTGCAGGCTTGGGGGGCGCTGTTGAATCGCCTGGAGGGGGAAGGCGCGGAGGCGGAGCGGCGCGAGCCGGTGCGGAAAAAAGCGCTGCAAGTGGCGCTGCGCGAGGGCGACGCGGCGGAGGCGGCGCGGCTGCTGCAGCTTCCCGAGGCCGATGCGGCGGCATCTTCAGGCGCCGGCGGGGAGCGGGGCGTGGTGATTCCCGGGGGAATGAGGCTGCTGAACTATCTGTCGGGGATCGGCGGACCCGAAGATCCGCGGGAGTATCTGGCGGCCTTCGCGAGAGCGGTCACGCAACGGACGCTGATCGTCGCCGAGAAGCAGTGGAACGAATACCGGGAGCGCGTGATCGAGCACTACGACCGGCTGATGAAGCTGCGCGAGCCGTTCCCGCTGACGCACGAGGGCACCGAGGTGGTTCTGGAGGCGAAGACTCCTGCGCAGCGGCGGCAGGCGCAGCGGGTGCTTGACCTGCTGGGTTACCGTCTGCGCACGCGGCGGGGCGGCGTGGAAGTGGAGGCGCGCACCGGATCGGATGAGGCCCGGCGGCAGACTCTGGCGGCGGGGCTGGAGCTGGATGAGCGGGCGGTCGAGGAGTCTCTGGCAGGGGGCAAAGCCTACCGATTCCGCATTCAGGATGATCTGGCGCAGGTGGTGCCCGGGGAAAGAGCCTGGGCAGCGATGATGAAGCGCCACGCGAATCCGCTGGGTTTCGCGGGCATGTTGGTGCTGGAGCCGGCGCTGGCACGGCTCTACGCGGGACTGGTTTCGGCCGGGCAGGCGGCAGCGGAGGCGCTGACGGCGCGGATTTCCATTCAGAAGCTCGCGGAGGACAACGGACTCCTGTTGTACCTTTACGGCCCGGCGATGTCGCTAGACGAGCGCGGGCGGTGCCCGGTGCCGGGAGGCGAGAGCGCGGAGGCAGTGTGGCAGGCGATGGCGGGCGTGAGCCCGCGGGAGGGGGCACGGTTCCTGGAGGCCCTGTTGAAGAAGGACGACGGCATGCTGCTGGCCTTCTTTGCGGCAATGCACGGCGTGACGGAGGAGAGGCAGAGGTGGTTCCTGCGCGATGTGGAGCGGGCGCGAAAGTTTTACCGGATCATGAAGGACGCGCCTGAATGGGGCGGCAAAGGCGGGCGGATGGTGCGCGAGAGCCCGATTCTGACGCTGTTCCGCGAGCTGCCGCTGGAAGAGGACGGCAGCGTGCGCTTCCCCGGCGGTCCGCAGGTCTGGCAGGTGGCGCGAGGGGTGAGCGACGTGAGCCGGATCGCCCGGCTGGAGAGGAAAGCGCAGCGGGCGCGGCCGGCAGAGGAAGAGGAAATTCTGGAGCGGATGGCGCGGGAGCGGTACCGCGAAGGGCGGCAGCGGTTCTCGCAGCTGGAGAACTTCCTGATGGTCGTGCGCATGGAAGAAGCCCTGGGCCGGCGATTGGAACCGCGGGAAGCGCTGATCCTGACGCAGCAGTTCAGCCGATACGAATGGGGCTATCCGCTGCTGACCGCATTGTCCGGGTTAGGAGAAAAAGAGCTGCTGGCATTCTTCGCCTGGGCGGAGAGCCTCGAGCAGCTGGACTGGAAGATGCGGAACCTCAGCATCGGACTCGTGAGTCACGTGGCCTTGTTGGAAGGGCTGCTACAGCGAGCCGGCAGGCTGGAGGCGGGCGAGGCGGCTGCCATTCTGGGGGAGCTTTGCGCCTCGATGCGGGGCGTGGAAGATCCCGGACGGATGGCGGATGCGGCGCAGAAGGCTCTTTCGAGGATTGCAACGGCGCTGGGCGCGCGTGCGGGAGGACTGCAGCAGGCGCTGGAGGACGCCTTGCTGGGGCGGGAGGAGTCCGCTGCGGGGCGGCGGCAAGCGCAGACGCGGCGCGAGCCGCGGCTGCGGCAATCGAGAAGGCGGCGGCGCAGTTCGAGGAGCTGCAACTGCCGAAGTCGATGAAGCCCTCGCCACGGCTCAAGGCGATGCAGGAGCTCTGGCAGAAGGAGAAGCTTGCGGAAGTTTCAAGGGAATTGAAGCAAAAAGCGGCAAGGCGAAGGCCCAACCTGAAGGACTTCGAGAGGCTCAGCCTGGAGGGGCGCAGAGCGCTGTCGCCCTGGCTCGAGCTGGCGTTGCGGGGAGTGACGGCAGGGATCTATCTTCGCCCCTCGGACCTGCCCGTGAGCGAGGACCCGTGGCTCTTGCGGAAGCACCTGTACACGGGAGCCTACCAAATGCAGGAAGAAGTGTTTCCGGTGCCGGAATTCCGCGCCGAGAGCGAGGGCGCGGGCAGCCTCCCGATGGGATCCCTGGGTGGCATCGCGGATGTTTCCGGACATATCGCGCTGGCGGGGCAGCGGGCGGCAGGAGGCTTTGCCGAGATCGTGGAGGTGAAGCAGGTGGCGGCGTTGCGCAGCGCGCTGCTGCACAGGCTGCGGGCGGAGGATCTGCGGGCGGTGAGGCTGGCGATTCTCGCCGGGCGGGAGTGGGTGGTGGAGGCGGCCTATGACGCGGCGGAGTCCGCGGAACTGGAAAGGCGCGCGACGGGGCTGGTTTCGCCCGAGCGGCTCGGGCGCGCGAGCCGCTTGCTGCTCCGGCTTCGCAACATCCACGGGGTGATCGTAACGGCGCGCCCCTTCCGGGGCGAATATGAGGCGCTGTGGCGCTCGGTCTGGGATTGCTTTTCTCTTTCCGATCTCTTCTGGCTGGGCAGGAACCGGCGGCAGGGCAAAGAGCAGTCAGTGGCATGGCACGCGCTCCAGAAATTGCCGAAAGAGATCTGGGATGGACCCGTGCAGGAGCTGGGAGCGGTTCCGCTGGAGCACGCGCGCAGCGCGATGCCGAGATTGACGCCGCTGCCGCCCTACGAAAGCTACGCGCTGGAGTTGCTGCCGGCAAGGATGGCGGAGCGCGTTTCGGAGCTGAGCCTCGCTTTGGCCTCGGCTGCCGATGAGGCGGGGCTCGAGCCGGACGCGCTGGCTCTGATCGCGGAGCCCTTCGCGAGACGCCTGATGAAAGGTCTGCAGATGTCCGATCTGGCGGACTTCCGCGCTGCCGTGGAGCTGTGGAAAAGGGTTCGCGCCGAAGATCTCGAAGCCACTTACGAGGAGGAATCCGGAAAAGGGCCATGAGATGGACGCGGAGAGCGCTGTGCATGCTGGCGGCGGGGGTGCGGCCGTGATTGCCGGCGGCCGTGCAGCCGCCTGTCTTTCGCGCCGAGGCGCGGCTGGTGGAGATCCACGCGACCGTGTCCGACGGGCGGGGACGCTACATCAGCGGGTTGAAGCGCGAGGATTTTGTGATCCGGGACAGCGGGCAGGAGCGGATGGCGGAGATCTTCGAGTCCACCGAAAGCCCGTTTTCGCTCGGCCTGCTGCTCGACATCACGGGCAGCATGATGGAGGCGCTGCCGGTCGTGAAGCGGGCGTGCCTGGAAATGCTGGATCTGCTGCGCCCCGAGGACCGGGTGGCCGTCTACGCGTTCAACGAGCGGTTCGAGTGCGTGCAGGACTTCACGACGGACCGCCGGGCGGCGGCGGCTGCCATCCGCAAGTTGCAGGCGGCGGGCCGGACGGCGCTGTTCGACTCGCTCACGCGGGCGTCCATGCATCTGGCGCAACAGAAGGGCAAACGATCGCTGGTAGCGCTCACCGACGGCAATGACAATGCAAGCGCGCTGACACTGGAGTCTGCCTTGCGCAGGGCGCGGCGGGAGGCGATTCCGGTTTATCCCGTGGCTCAGGGCGATGCCCTGCGGTCATCGAAACTCATGGATACGCTGGAAAGAATCGCGAACGCCACCGGAGGCAGCTCCTTCCGGCTGGAGAAGCCGTCGAAGACCGACGAGATTTTCGCGCGCATCGGGAAGGATCTTCTGTCCTCCTACCTGCTGGCCTACCGGCCGCATCCGGGCAATGGAGAATGGCGGCCGCTCCAGGTGAGCGTGCGCGGCAAAAAAGACGTGCGGGTTCGTTGCCGGGAGGGTTATTTTGCGGATTGAGGCGGGCCCGCGCGTGGCAGGCCCGCCGCGGCGCGGTCCCCGCTACTCGGACGTGAACCGGTAGGTGCCGGAACCGGTCTCGAAAACCGTATAGCCGCGCTCGACGCGCGACGGCTTCAGCCCGCCGGCTTCGGCGACCTTGCCCGTGCCCGGCACGTAGATGGTGGCGGTCGTGTTGGGCGGGACGGAGACCTCCATCTGAAGGGCGCCGCCGGAGCGCTTCCAGGAAGAGGAAACGGGGCCGAAGAGGGAGCGGTGCGTGGCGCGCACGAAGTCGAGCCCCGGGACGGGGACGGGCTGAATGATGGTGTGCTGGAAGCCCGGTTTTTCGGAATCGGGGCGGATGCCGGCCAGATACTCGTACATCCACACGGCGAGGTCGCCGATTTGCATGACGTGGTTCATGGAGTTCATGGCAGGGTCGGCGGTGTCACCGTTCCAGAGCTCCCAGATGGTGGTGGCGTCCTTGGAGACCATGTAGCCCCAGCCCGGGTAGGTGGTTTGCGTCGCGATGGCGAAGGCGACGTCGGGACGGCCATTGTCGGAGAGCGTGCGCATGAGCCACTGTGCGCCGACGAGGCCGACGCCGACATGATTGTCGCTCTCCTTTTCGATCTTCTCGACCAGCCGTTCGAAGACCCGGGAGCGGTCCTCCGGGGGCACCATGTCGAAGGCCAAAGGCAGGACGCTGGAGGTTTGCGTGCCGTTGTCGAAGCGCGCCTCCTGGGGCTTGTACCACGTGCGGAGGAACGCCTGCCGGAGTTCGGAGGCGAGGCGGTCGAGCTCTTCGGCGTCCTGCGTGCGGCCAAGCATGCGGGCGTTGGAGCTCACGTACTTGACCATCTGATGGTAGTAGGCGGTGCTCAGAAGCGCTCCGGCGGTGATGCGCGCAGGGTCCTTGGAGTGGATCAGCCTGGGATCCTCGGGAGGGACGCACCAGTCGCCGTAGGTGTTGCGCGGCATGATGCCGTCCTTGAGGAACTGCCGCATGTAGTCGACCCACTTCTTCATCCCGTCGTAATGGCGCTCAATGATGCGCCGGTCGGCGTATTGCCGGTAAACCATCTGCGGAGCGAGCACGAAGGTGCTGGGCCAGACCACGCCGTCGTTGTAGAGGACCCAATAGGTCGGAGCAACGTCCGGAATACTGCCCGTGGGGCGCTGGGAATCGGCGATATCCTGGATCCACTTCGTGTAGAACGCGGCGACGTCGAACAGGTAGCTTTCGCTGAGGCTGACGACGCTGCGGTCGCCAAGCCAGCCCTGCTTTTCGTCCCGCTGCGGGCAGTCGGTGGGGATGCTGCGGTAGTTGCCGCGGATGCCCCAGTAGATGTTGCGGTGAATGCGGTTCAGCAGGGAATGGGAGCTTTCCCACTCGCCGGCGGGCTCCATGGCGTCGTGGACCACGCGTCCCTCGATGGAGTCCAGGGCAGGCTTGCCCGGATAGCCGGTGAGCTCGACGTAGCGGAAGCCGTGGTAGGTGAAGCGCGGCTCCCAGATTTCCACGCCGCTGCCTTTCAGCACATAGTGCAGCGTGGCGCGGGCGCTGCGGAGATTGTCGACATACAGGTTGCCGTCCTCGCGCAGGGCCTCGGCGAGGCGGATGCGGACCACCGTGCCGGCAGGTCCCTGAACTTTCAGCCGCACCCAGCCCACCATGTTCTGGCCGAGGTCGTAGATGAATACGCCGGGGCGGAGTTCCTTGACGGTCTTTGCGGCGAGAGTTTCGATGACGCGCAAAGGTTCCGCCATCTGCGCGCGCAGCGCGCCCGGAGGCCCTTCGACCACCTGCACGGGCTCCCACTTGGAGTCGTCAAAGCCGGGCTGCGCCCACCCGGGCATCTCCATGCGGGCGTCGTAGAATTCGCCGTCGTATTCGTTGTTGGCGCGGATCGGACCTTCGGTGGTGAGCTTCCAGGATTCATCGGTGACGACAGTTTCCTTGCGTCCGCCGGCGTATTCGAGTTCGATCTGCGCGATGGCCTTGGGGTAGCCGTAGCCGCGCGCGGGCAGCGGGATGCGGCGGCGGGGCTGCCAGTAGCGTCCATTGCCAAGCCAGAGGCCGACAGCGTTACGGCCGGGCTTGAGCATCGACGTGATGTCGTGGGTGACGTAGAAGACGCGCTTTTCGTATTCGGTCAGCGCCGGGGAAAGGACGTGATCGCCCGCCTTGACGCCGTTCAGATAGAGTTCGCTCAAGCCGAGCCCGGCGACATAGGCGGTGGCGCGAAGCATGCGGGGCTGGACGGTGAATTCCTTGCGGAGCATGCGCGCGGGCAAGGCCTGTTCTTCGCGGAGTCCGACCTCGCCCCACGGTTCCATGCCATAAGGGCCGAGAATGCGCGCGGGGCGCCAGCCTTCGTCGTCCTTGCGGAGCGCCTGCCATTCGGGGCCAGTGGTGAAGACGAGCGGATCGCCGGAGGCGAACTCCACCTTGAGAGCGCCGAGAACGCCGGCCGGATCCTCGCGCGTGTTGCGGGCGATGACAACGAATTCGTTGGGGCCGGGTTTGAGGAAGGGTTCGAGGTGGAAGATCATCGGCAGCGACGGGTTGTTGCCGCGTCCTGCGAACTGGCCGTTGACCGAGAGTTCGAAGTTGTTGTCGGCGCCGAGGATGAAGACGGCGGTCTTCAGCGGCCGGTCCGGAGGCAGCTGGACGGTGGCGCGGAAGCGGCGGGTTTCGGCGGGCGCCTGTTTGGCGGGATCGGCTTCATCAAACCAGATCCACTGCGCCTGACGGAGCAGCTGGAAGGGGCTGTTGGGGTCCTTGTAATAGGTTTTTTCGTCGCGGCCGATCCACTTGCCCTTCCAGTCCCCGGGCTTGAGCAGTCCCATGGACCACCGCGCGGTGTCGCTCCATTGCGAGGGCTGGCCGTTCTCGTCCCACACCATGACGCGCCACCACACGGGTTGCCCCGAGACGAGCGGCTTGCCCCCATAGACGACGTGGATGCTTTGCGCGGAGGCGACCTTGCCCGTGTCCCAAAGATCGCCCTTGCCATCGCGCGCCAGCGAGGCGGAGCTGGAGACGATGATGCGGTAGGCGCTTTGGCGGAGGTTGCGGGCCGCGGGGTTGACGGCGGCGAGCTTCCAGCTCAGGCGCGGCGCCGTTTCGTCGATGCCGAGGGGATCCTTGCGGTATTCGGTGCGGAGATCGACGGGCCGGACGGACGCGGCAGGCGCAAGAGCGCCGAGGATCACGAGGGAAAGGAGAGCGTGTTTCATGGCTGCAGACTCCTCACTTTGCGGGGGCCGCGCGGGCAGGCGGGCGGCCCGACGACAGAGCATCTTATCAGCCCTCGCGCGGAGGCGGGGCGGAAGCGCCGCGCCGCCAGCAGCCGGGCTCGTGGGCGTCGATCATGCCCATGGCTTGCAGGAACGATTCCACGGTGACGGGACCGACGAAGGTCCAGCCGCGGCGCTTGAGGTCGCGCGCAAGTTCTCGAGGCGGGCGCGAGGCGAAGGACCAGAAGTACCGGTCGAGCGAGCCGCATTCATGGACGATCTCGCAAGCGCGGCGGGCGTTGTTCAGGACGGAGGCGATCTTGCCGGGGTGCCGGACGATGGCGGGGTTCGCAAGCAGTGCGGAGATCTGCTGATCGTTCCAGGCGGCGAGCACGCGGAAATCGAAGCCGGCGAACGCGCGGCGGAGGGCGTCCCGCTTGCGCAGGATGGTGAGCCAGCTCAGCCCGGACTGAAAGCCCTCGAGGCAGATTTTCTCGAAGAGGCGGATGTCGTCGTGAACGGGGACGCCCCATTCGTGGTCATGGTAGGCGATGTAGTCCGGAGCGGTGCCGCACCAGGCGCAGCGCCAGCGTCCGTCGGGGCCGAGCAGCAGGCGGGGGCGTTCCTTCATCGGGAATTCCAGCTTGCCAGAAGAGGGAGCACTGTGCAGGGGCGGCCGCATATCGCTCTTTCAGAACGGAAACTCCTGTGATAGAAAGGGGCGGGATGGCTGATTGCGAGGCGGAGTGTCTGCAAGGGAAGGCGGGACCCGCCTGCAACGGGAAGCGTTGCCTCGCGGAGGCGGCTCGCTCGGGGGACGTTGCGGCGCGGGAGAGGTTGTTCACGCTGCTGGCGCCGATTGTGGAGCGGCACGCCCGGAATGTGTGCGGGGATGCAGCGACGGCGCAGGACATCGCGCAAGCGTCGCTGTTGCAGGTGCTCGAACACCTGAGTCAGCTGCGAAAGCCGGAGAGGCTCGGCGGGTGGGTGAGACGGATCGTGACGAATGAGTTTCGGATGGAGGAACGGAGGAGGGCGCTGCGGCGCCAAACGCAGGAAGCGGAAAGTCCGGCGGCGTGGCATATGGAGGAAGAGGAGCGGCTGGATGCGCGGCGCGAATTGGGGCACGTGCTGGACGCGGCGCCGCAATTGCCGCCGCTTCTGGAGCAGACCTTCCGGATGCGCGTCGTGGAGGGGCTTTCCACGCGCCAAACCGCGGAGCGGCTCGGGGTGAGCCTGGAGGCGGTGCGGGCGCGGCTGGCGCGGGCGCGCAAGAAGCTGAGATCCGAGCGGTCGAAACCGGCGTGCACGGCGCCCAGGAGCCCCCGCCCGGCGCCGGGGACTCCGTGATGGTTCGGGAATGAGGCAGGGCAGACGGTGCGGCGGGGTTCGGCCAGGAACGGTTTTCTGTGATCGCCTCACTGGTCCCATACGGCTGGCGCAACTGTGGGCGGGAGGTGCGTGCCCGGCGCCAACAGCGCTTCTTGCGCGGGCAGCTGATTCCGGGAGCCTCCTGATGGCGCACAGGGGATCTGTGTGTCCTGCCGAAGCTGCAAGAGTAACCCGGACTGCTCCGCTGGCGGAACCGCGGGGGCGTGTCGGAAGCTCTGCGGGTGGCTTTGGCGGCGGAGGGCGAACAGGGACACGGGCAGCGAGGAGTCTTACACTGAAAATGTGGAAGAGGGCCGGCAGGAGCGGAAGGGCCTGAGCCCGTATGCGAAGGCGGGGGCGTACGCCGGGCTCGCTTTTGTGACACCCATCAGCGGGTGGGTCTGCTACAAGATCGGGCAGTGGCTCGACCAGAGCTGGGGCACGTCTTACATGTATCTGGTCGGGCTGATCGTGGGGTGCGCGGCGGGGATGTATGAGACGTTCCGGCAGGCGGTGCGGATCGAGGGGCTGGACAAGCGCCGATGACGGAACTGAACTACGGGCGGACGATCCGCCGCATTGGCTGGATTTCCCTGGCGCTGGCGGGGGCGGGCGCGGCTGCGTGGCGCGTGTTCCGCGACACGCAGGCGATGCTCAGCTTCCTGGGAGGCGCTGCCATAGCGGGGCTGTCATTCTGGCTTCTGCACCGGCTGGTGGACGATCTGCAGGCGGCGGCGGAAGGGCGTCCGGTGAAGAAAGTGCGCTTCTTCGTCCATGCGTTCCGGATGCTGCTTTTGGGCGGAAGCGGCTATGTTATCTTGGAGTTTTGCGGAGCGAGCCGCATTGCGCTCGCTTCGGGCCTCACCGTTGCGCTGACGGCCGCCACCATCGAAGTCCTGATCGAGTTCTTTTATGCACGAGCATGAGTTGTGGTTTACCGCGCTGCTGAACAAGTACTGCGCGGCGCCGGTCAACGCCCTCTTTCAGCTGGTCGGCTATCATACCGAGGATCCTTCCAGGCCGTGGTCGAACTACATCGCCATGGAAGTGCTGGTGATTCTGATCCTGATGACGGCGGCGCTGGCGCTGCGGGCGACGCTGAGCGTGGACCGTCCGGGGAAGTTCCAGCTGGTGATCGAGGCGGTGTACAACTTCATCGCCGAGCAGGCGCGGGACATCATCGGGCACGGCTACCGCAAGCGGCTGTCGTGGTTCGCGATGGTGTTCCTGTTTATTCTGACGTCGAACCTGCTGGGCATCATTCCGTCGTTTGAATCGCCGACAATGTACTACTACGTGCCGGCGGGCGCGGCGATCGCGATGTTTTTCTATTACAACGGGCAGGGGATTCAGGAGCAGGGTCTGCTGGGCCACCTGAAGCACTTCGCTGGCCCGGTGCTGCTGATTGCCTGGTTCATGTTCCCGCTGGAAGTGATCAGCCATCTGATCCGTCCGGTGTCGCTGACCATCCGACTCTTCGCCAACATGCTGGCGGGCGAGCAGGTGACGATCGGCTTTCTCGCGCTGGTTCCATGGGTCGTGCCCGTGGCGTTCATGGCGCTGCACGTGTTTGTTTCCTTCATTCAGGCGTTCATCTTCACGATGCTCGGCATGGTGTACGTCGGCGAAGCCGTCGCCCATGAAGGGCATTGAGACGGGCATCATCGGCTGTCAGTGTGAGGCCCCGGCGTCCCAACGCGCGGAGTGCAACCACCTCCTGGCGGCCACTTCATAGCAAAAGGAGAAACCACCGATGCAAGTTCGGAACATTCTGATTCTGGCGGCGCTGCTGCTTGTGGCCGCGCCGGCATTTGCGCAGCAGGGGCAGCAGTCCGGCGGCGTGTTCGTGCTGCCGGGCGCGTTCGCCATGGCGATTGCGTCGAGCGTCTGCGGACTGGCGCAGGGCAAGGCGATCGCCGCTTCCGTGGAGGGCATCGCACGCAACCCGGGCGCGGCAGGCGCAATCCGCATCCTGCTGATTCTGGGTCTGGCATTCATCGAGTCGCTGGCGCTGTTCACGTTCGTCAACATCGGCCGCTAGCCGAGGCGCCCGCTTCCGGTTCACAGGGTCCGGCCTCGCGCCGGACCTTTGTGTCTTTTACGCTGGAAAGAGATGAAGCTCCACGGCATCTTCCCTCCCATCACGACCCCGTTCAACGCCGACGGGGAGATCTACGAAGCCAAGGTGGCGCACAACATCGGCCTGTGGAACCGCACGGGGCTGGCGGGCTATGTGGTGTGCGGCTCGACGGGGGAAAGCGTCCACCTCACCTTTGAAGAGAAGCTGCGCCTGTTCGAGCTGGTGGCCAAGCACGCCGCGCCGGACAAGCTGCTGCTGTGCGGCACGGGCATGGAGAGCGTGCGGGAGACGCTCGAACTGACACGCCGGGCGGCGGAGATGGGCTACAAGGCGGCAATGGTGCGCACGCCGCATTATTACAAGAACCTGGTGAACAACGGAGCGGCGCAGGCTCTCTATTTCCGCGCGGTGGCCGACCAGAGCCCGATTCCGGTGATGATTTACAACTGGCCGCAGGCGACGGGCGTGGACATTCCCGCGGAAACCGTGGTGGAGCTGAGCCACCATCCGAACATCATTGCGATCAAGGAAAGCAGCGGGAATCTCGAGAAAGTGATGCACATGATCCGCGAGGCGAAGCCGGGATTCCAGGTGCTGGTGGGTTCGGCGCCGACGCTGGCGCCCTCGCTGGCGGTGGGTGCGGTGGGAGCAGTGCTGGCGTATGCCAACGCTGCGCCATATTCGGTGATTGCGATCTGGGAAGCCCACCGGCAGCGGGAGTTCGACGCGGCGATGGACTGGCAGAGGAGGATCGCGCGGGCGGCGGTGCTAGTCACCGTGAAATACGGCATTCCGGGCCTGAAGTATGCGATGGATCTGAAGGGGTATTATGGCGGACCGTGCCGGCTGCCGCTCACGGGGCTTTCGCCAGAGGCGAAACGGGAAATTGAAGAGGCATTTTCCGGAATTCCGGGCTGAATTCCGGCGGAACAGAGCTGGAGGCAGCGGCGATGAGCACGGAGATCCGGGACTGGCTGCGGGATTGCGCGGTATCGGCAGAGGCGGTGGAGGCGCTTGCGTCGGCGGGCGCGGGCTACGAAATGCCGCTGGTCTGCCGGAAGCCGCTGGAGGGGCCTGCAGTGGAAGCCGCGCGGAGAAAATCCGCTGGCGAGCTGTTCCCCGGAGCATACAGCCCGGAGGGCGCGCTCGCAGGGCTCTGGCTGTATCTGCAGGATTTCGGCGCCTGCCACCGGGTGGCGCAGGATCTGCCCACGGCAGAGGGAAGCTACTGGCACGGGATGCTGCACAGGCAGGAGCCTGACGACTGGAATGCGGGCTACTGGTTCCGCGCCACGGGCGCACACCCGATTCACGCGGAGCTGGTCGAGGAGGCGCGGCGGCTGGCGGAAGCGCACGCAGGGGCGCACTGGCAGCCGGGCGCGCGATGGGATGCGGAAGATTTCATCCGGTTCTGCGCGAGAGCGCGGCGCGAACCCGGATCGGAAGCGGAGCGGCTGGCGCGGGCAGTTCAGATGGCGGAGTGGAGGCTCCTGTTCCGCTGGTGCGCACGCGTGCGAGGATAGAGCGGAGACTCGAAACGGGGAGCCTGCCAAGGATGAAGCGATGGATCGTGCTCGCGGCGGTTGTGCTGGCCGGGGCGGCAGTACTGTGGCTGGCGACGAGGAAGCCGGCGCCGCCCGAGGTGCCGTTTGCACGGGTGCGGCAGGAGACGCTGGTGAGCATCCTGACGACGAACGGCCGCACCGAGCCCGCCGAGTGGGCGCCTGTGCGGGCGGCGCAGGCAGGCAGGGTGCGAAAGCTCCTGGCGGAGCGGGGGAGCCGGATGGCTGCGGGCGATCCCGTGGCGATGCTGGAGGACGCCGCGGCGAGAGCGTCTGTGCTGGCGGCGGAAGCACGGGCGGAGGCGCTGCGTGCGGAGTTGCGGGCGCTGGAACGCGGCGGGCGCAAGGCGGAGATCGCGCAGATCGACGGCGTGATCGCGAAGCTGGATGTGGAACTGGAGGCGGCGCGGAGGGATGCAGCTGCCCTGAGCCGCTTGGTGGAGAAGGGCGCGGCGGCGCGTGCGGAGCTGGAGAGAGCGAAAGACAGGGTGGCGGAGCTGGAGGCGGAACGGAAGGCGCAACTGGAGCGGCGCGCGGCTCTGGTGACAGAAACGGATCTCGAAGCAGCGCGGGCGAGGTTGCGCGAGGCGGAGACGGCGCTCGCGGACGCGCGGCGGCGGCTGGAAGACTGCACAGTGCGCGCGCCGCGGGCGGGAATCGTCTACGAGCTGGCGGTGCGCGAAGGCGACTGGGTGGAGGAGGGGTCGCTGGTGGCGCGCGTCGGCGAAATTTCCCGGCTGAAGACGCTGATCTACGTCGATGAGCCGGAACTTGGGCGCGTGCGCACGGGGCTGCCGGTGGAGATCACCTGGGACGCGCTGCCCGGGCGGAAGTGGCAGGCGGCAGTGGAGCGGATGCCGGCGCAAGTGACGCCGCTGGGCACGCGCATGGTGGGCGAGGTGTGGGCGATGTGCGAGAATCCGTCGCTCGATTTGCCGCCCGGGGCGAATGTGAACGTGCGGATCCGCTCGCAGGTGGTGGAGAATGCGGTGACGATTCCGAAAGCGGCGCTGCGGCGGCAGGGCGACGAGCTTGGGACGTTCGTGCTGGAGGGGAGCCGGCTCGCATGGAGGCGGTTGGAGATCGGCGCGACGAGCGACGTGAAAGCGGAGGTGCGCAGCGGATTGCGGGCGGGCGAGGCGGTGGCGCTTCCCGTGGATCGCGTCCTGAAGGCGGGAGACGAAGTGCGCGCCGTGTTCGGCGAGGCGGGCAGGTGAGAGCAGAGCGGAGAAGGGAAGCGGTCAGAAGCGCGCTTGTCCGGGTGCGGGGAGGAGGCGGTCGTCGGCGGGAGGCGCGGACCCGCTCTGCTCCTCAAGTTGTTCTGCGTAATCCACGCCGGCGGCGGTGATCTGGAAGCGGTTATTGTCGGCGCGCGTCAGCAGCCCGCGCTCCTTGAGATACCACAGCGTGAACTCGAGGTGGTCGCGGGGGATGCCGAGGAGGTCTTCGAGTTCGAAGATGGTGACGCCGGGCGCGTGCGGATCCTGCTGGCGCTTGGCATACAGGGCGCGCAGGACGCCGTAGCGTTTGCGCTTCTCGGCGCCCGGTCCAAGTGCGGCTTTCGGCGACTGGAAAACGCGCCACCGTGCGTGCAGCATGGCGGCGTGGCTCAGGTCGTAAGCGGCGCGCTGTTCGGGATCGCTGAGCACGCGGTAGGCTTCCACGATCTGGCGGAACATCTTCTCGTCGCCGGTTTCCTGGTTGTCCGGGTGGAACTGCTGGGCGAGGATGCGGTAGACGCGGTGGATGGTTTCCAGCGAAGCTTTCGGGTTCACCTGCAGAACTTCGTAATAATCCACGGTGGCCGGTTCGCTATTGGAGACGGGCTCCGCAGGAAGAAACTGGAGACCGGCGCGGTAGAGGCTGCTGCCGGCGGGCTGGCACCAACGGACGGCGCAGCGCGCGCGGAGCTGCCCGCCAATGGTCTCCTCCGTAGCGAGAGATTCGATGACCACGACTTCGCCCGGATAAAGCGGCGCGCAGGCTTGAATGCCGGCGCCTCCTTCGTTCGCGTCAAGCAGCTGCGCGGAGACGGGCGCGTGCGCGGCGCTGCGCGTGATCCTGACAGGAAGCGGCCGCGCACGCGGAAGCCTCCGCTGGGCGCGTTTCTCCTCCGGCACAGGGTTGGTCACGATGTCGATTGTGACGCGGCGGGGCTGTGCTGCAAACCGCCTTTTTCCCCGAGATTGCGCCGGAGAATTCCCCGAGGTGGAGCTGAGGCGTTCTACTGAGCCGGCTTGGCGGGCGGCGTGGGCTGGGCGGGCTGGGGCTTGCCGAAGTACGCCTCGTCGAGGAAGACGCGGCTGCCTGCCTTCACTGCCTGCATGGTCTTGTCGGCGAGTTCGGTGACGAGGCGCTTTTCGATGTCGGCGCGGACTTCCTCGAAGGGTTGCGCGCCGCGGCGCTGCACCTGGATCAGGTGGTAGCCGAACTGCGTCCGCACCGGCTGGCTGACCTCGCCCACGGGGAGGGAGAAGACAGCCTGCTCGAACTCGGGGATCATGCGCCCTCTGCCGAAGGTGCCCAGATCGCCACCGTTCTTGCCGGAGCCGGTGTCGTCGGATTCCGCCTTCGCGACCGCGGCGAAGTCCTCGCCCTTCAGGATGCGCTGGCGCAGCGCCTCGGCGCGCGCGAGAGCCTCTTCCGGCGTCAGATCCTTCTGCCCATCTTTCAGCGGCACGCGCGAGCCCTGGAAGCGGACGAGAATGTGGCGCGCGGAAGCGGTTTCGAATTCGTTCTGGTGCGCGTTGTACCACGATTTGAGCAGTTCTTCGCCCGGCTTGAGGGTCTCAACGAGGTGCTGGTAGAGAAGCGAGGCGAGCATGCTTTCGTTCTGGAGGAACATCTGCACCTTGACGGCGGGCTTGTCCTCGACGCGCAGGCGGCGCGCCTCGGCGGCGTAGGACATGATTTCGCCGAGTTGTTCGGCGAGCCGGCGGCGGTTCTCGGGCGTGTTCTCGCCGAGCTGCTGGCGGACGTTCTGGGGCAGGTTGTTCATCAGGGAGTCGAATTCGGCGCGGGTCATCTTCTTGCCGCCCGCTTCGAAGACCACCGCGTCGGCGGAGGAGGATGCCTGCTGCGGCTGCGCGGAAAGGTGCCCCCACCCGGCGGCGGCAAGCATCGACAATAGAAGAAATCTCATTTCTTTATGTTACCCCGAGGACTGCGGCAAGCCGAACGCATGCCGGCGCGCGGGCGCGCGAACACGCCGGCGGCATCGGAGTTCGACTGGAAGAAGGTGTGGCCCGACATTCGCGATCTGGTGCTGCCGCGGCGGGGCGTGCTGCTGCTCGGGCTGGTGCTGATCGTGATCAGCCGACTCTGCGGGCTGGTGCTGCCGGCGAGCACGAAGTTCCTGGTGGACGATGTGCTGGTGAAGGGGCGGGGAGAACTGCTCGCGCCGCTGGTGGGGGCGGTTCTGGCAGCGACGGTGGTGCAGGCGGCGACCGGGTTTGCGTTGACGCAGCTCCTGTCGAAGTCCGCGCAGAGACTGATCGCGGAGCTTCGCATGCGCGTGCAGAGGCACGTGTGCCGGCTGCCGGTGTCTTTTTTCGACAGCCAGAAGACGGGTCAGCTGGTGTCGCGGATCATGACCGACGTGGAGGGCGTGCGCAACCTGGTGGGCACGGGGCTGGTGGAATTCCTGGGCGGACTGCTGACGGCAGTGTTCTCGTTTGTGATCCTGCTGCGGATCAGCCCGCTGCTGACGCTGATGGCGCTGTGCATTGTGCTGGCCTTCGGGCTGGTGCTGCGGAAGGCGTTTCTCACACTGCGGCCGATTTTCCGGGAGCGGAGCCGGATCACGGCGGAGGTCACGGGGCGGCTGGCGGAGACGCTGGGCGGAATTCGCGTGGTAAAGGCGTATCACGCCGAGGAGCGCGAGGACGAGGTCTTTGCTGCCGGTGTGAAGCGGATTCTGGAGAACGTGTTCCGCTCGCTGACGGGCGTCTCGCTGTTGAGCCTTTCGGCGACGATTCTGCTGGGAATCGTGGGCGCGCTGGTGATGTATGTGGGCGGGCGGCAGATTCTGGCGGGCTCGCTGACACTGGGCGGCTTCGTGACGTTCACGGCGTTTCTGGCGTTCATGATCGCGCCGGTGTTTCAGGTGGTGGGCGTGGGGACGCAGCTGACGGAGGTGGTGGCGGGGCTCGAGCGCACGCGGGAGCTGCTCGACATGCCCGCCGAACAACAGGATCCGGAGCGCACCGTCGAGCTCGGGCCCGTGCGCGGCGAGGTGCGGTTCGAGGACGTGTGGTTCCGCTACGAGGAAGGAAAGGAAGTGCTGCGGGGCGTGAGTTTCGCTGCTCAACCGGGCACGGTGACTGCGCTGGTGGGGTCTTCGGGCTCGGGCAAGTCGACGATCCTTGGACTGATCGCATGCTTCTACAAGCCCGTGCAGGGACGCGTGCTTGTCGACGGCGTCGACCTGTCGAAAGTGACGCTGGAAAGCTACCGGCGGCAGCTGGGCGTGGTATTGCAGGAGACGTTCCTGTTCGACGGGACGATTCGCGAGAACGTGCAGTTCGCGCGCCCGGACGCGAGCGAGGAGGAGGTGCTGGAGGCGTGCCGGTTGGCGCGCGTGGACGAATTCGCCGAGCGGCTGCCGGACGGGTATGACACTGTGGTGGGCGAGCGGGGGGTGAAGCTGAGCGGCGGGCAGAAGCAGCGCGTGTCGATTGCGCGGGCGATCCTCGCCAATCCGCGGATCCTCCTGCTGGACGAGGCTACTTCCAGCCTGGACAGCGAGACGGAGGCGCTGATTCAGGCAGGGCTGGGGCACCTGATGCAGGGGCGGACGACCTTCGTGATCGCGCACCGGCTGTCCACGATCCGCAGGGCGCACCGGATCCTGGTGGTGGAGGAGGGGCTCGTGGCGGAAGACGGCACGCACGAGGAGCTGATGGCGGCGCGGGGGCGGTATTACGAACTCTACACGCGGCAGCACGGGCTGGAGCAGAACCTGTTTCTGGCGCCGGGCGAGGCGGACGTGGTGGAAGAGCCTGCTGCGGAGTGAGGCTCCGCCGGGCGGCGGGCGCGCCGCCCGGGACTGCGGCAGGCACAGGGTTGAAGCAGACATTCAGACCTGATAAAAGTGTTACGGGTCCGAGCGGGGAGCCTGCCAGGGGTGGCAGGAAACGCTTCGGTTCTCCAGAGACGCTTTGGTCATTGAGAGGAGTCAGAATGAGAGGTTTCTTTCGGGCCGTCCTGGTGACGGCCTTTTTCGTTTTTGCAGGCCCCGTGCAAGGGCAGACGGTGACGGGGTCTCTGATGGCGACGGTGCAGGATCAGGCCGGGGCGGTGGTGCCCATGGCTGAGGCGACGCTGACGAACCAGGCGACTGGAGCGTCGATCGCGTCGAGGACGAACGAGGCAGGCATTGTGCTTTACCCGGGCCTGACGCCGGGCGTGTATACGCTGAGGATCACGGCGCCGGGCTTCCGGACGTATCAGGTGCGGGACATCACGATCACGGCGAACGAGCGGAGGACGCTGGGTACCATCACGCTGCAATTGGGGCAGGTTCAGGAAAGCGTGGAAGTGGTGGCGGAAGCGACGCCCGTGCAAACGGCCTCGAGTGAACGCTCGGGGCTGATTTCCGGCGACCAGATTCTGAACATCGCGATCAAGGGGAGGGACTTCCTCGGGCTGTTGAGCACGCTGCCCGGAGTGATCGACACCAACGTGGGTTCCCGCGAGGTGGTGATGACGGGCAACATCCTCAACGGGCTGCACGTGAACGGCGGGCGCACCACGTCAATCATGTACGCGCTGGACGGCATCTCCGCGGTGGATACGGGTTCGAATTCGAGCGTCCACAATGCGCCGAACATGGACGCCATTGCAGAGGTGAAGGTGCTGACGAGCAACTATCAGGCCGAGTACGGGCGCAACAGCGCGGGCACGATCAACGTGATCATCAAGAGCGGGACGCAGGATTTTCGCGGAAGCGCCTATTGGTACTACCGGCACGAGTCGCTGAACGCGAACAATTTCTTCTCGAACCGCACCGGCACGCCGCGGCCGATTTACCGCTTCAACAGCGGCGGATACTCGATCGGCGGCCCCATCTATGCGCCGGGAAAGTTCAATGTGGACAAGGACAAGCTGTTCTTCTTTTTCTCGCAGGAATTCGTGCGGAGGCGGCTGTACCCGGGCATCCGGTTTGTGACGACTCCGACGGCGCTGGAACGGCAGGGCGACTTTTCGAAGACGTTCGACACCAACGGGGCGCTGATCAAGATCCGCGATCCGCTTTCCGGAGGCTATTTCCCGGGCAATATCGTGCCGGCGTCGAGAATCAACCCGCTCGGGCAGGCGATCCTGAATTTTTATCCGCTGCCGAATTACACCGATCCGGATCCGAAGCTGGTCTACAGCCGCAACTACCGGACGGACATCAGCGGGCGCAACCCGCGGCGGCAGGAGGTGATCCGGATCGACTACAACGTGACGTCCACGCTGCGGGCCTACTTCCGCGGCATCCGGGACAACGATGACGAGGAGTGGCCCTACGGATCGTGGGTGACGGGCAGCATCAACTACGACCTGACCAACACGCTGAGACCGCAGCGGGGGCGCGGCGGAGTGATCAATCTGACGAAGGTCTTCAGCCCGACGATGGTGAACGAGTTCATCTTCGGCGCCACCAACCGCAGCCAGACCTTCAACCCGGTGGAGCCGGAGAAGGTGGCCCGGAGCCGGATGGGCAACATCGGGCAGTGGTATCCGCACGCGAACGAGTCCAAGGCGGTGCCGAACGTGACGTTCGGCGGCGTGCCGAACTACATCAACAATTCGCTCGGCAACATCCCCTACACGAACCGCAACCCGGTGTTCACGATCTCGAACAACCTGAGCAAGCTGGCAGGCAGGCACTCGCTGAAGGCGGGCATTTACTTCGAGCGGATGCGCAAGGACGAGGTGGGCAACCCGAACACGCGCGGGGCGTTCGATTTCGGCAGGAACGCGAACAATCCGCTGGATGCCAACTGGGCGTTCGCCAACGCGTTGCTCGGCAATTTCAACAGCTACTCGGAGGGGACGTTCCGGCCCTATTCCCACTACCGTTATTCGCAGGTGGAGTGGTTTGCGCAGGATTCGTGGCGCGTGATTCCGCGGCTGACGATCGACTTCGGCGTACGTGCCTATTATGCGCCGTCGGCGCACGACGACCGGTTCGCGATCACGACGTTTGATCCGGCGCTGTACGACCGCAGCAAGGTGGCGACGATGATCGTGCCGGGCAAGAACGCGGCAGGCAAGCGGATCGGCGTGGACCCGCGCACGGGGACCGAATATCCGCTGCCTTATATCGGGCTGTTCGTTCCTGGCAGCGGAGACACGGCGCCCGGCATGGTGGTGGGCGGCAAGGGATACGTGGACACGCTCTACACAACGCCTTTGTTCAGCTTCGGCCCGCGTTTCGGCATCGCCTACGACCTTACCGGCGACGGCAAGACGGCGATCCGGGCGGGTTGGGGCCTGTTCTTCGACCGCCCGCAGGGCAACGTCTATTCGGGCACGAACGGGCAGCCCCCGGTTGCCTATACGCCGACGCTGTATTTCGGCACGCTGGATACGTTCCTGCAATCGCAGGGGACCTACGGGCCGAGCAGCGTGAACGCCCCGCAGGTGGGCGAGCAGCCGCTGCCGCGCGTGATGAACTTCAGCTTCGGCATCCAGCGGGAGGTGGGCTTCGGCACGGTGATCGACGCCTCCTACGTCGGCAGCCTCGGCCGCAGCCTGCTCTACGTCCGGGACATCAACCCGATCCCGATGTACGCCCGGTTCGACCCCAACAACGTGGACTGGACCACCGGGAGCCCGTTGCCGGACAATTTCCTGCGGCCTTATTACGGGCAGAGCAGCATCAACGTGCGCGGCTTCGGAGCGACTTCCAACTACCACTCCTTCCAGCTCACGGCCAACCGGCGCATGAAGAACGGCCTGCAGTACGGCGTGGCGTACACCTTCTCGAAGGCTCTGGGCGTGGGCGCCGCTGATTTCGACAGCGTGAGCCCGTACTTCTCGATGCGCGAGCGCAACTACGGGCTGCTCAGCTACGACGCCACGCATGCGATGGTCATCAACTACACCTACGAGCTGCCGAACCTTGCGGCCCGGTGGAAGAACGGGTTCCTGAACCAGGTGTTCGGCTACTGGCAGCTCTCGGGGATCACCACGTTCCAGTCGGGCTTCCCGTATACGCCGACGTTCTCCACGTCGGACACGGTGGATCTGACGGGATCGAGCGAAGGCGCGCGCATCACGGTGCTGGGCGACCCGAGATTGCCCAAGGACCAATGGACGTTCGACCGGACGTTCCGCACGGAGATGTTTGCGCGGACCCCGAAGGGGGATTTCGGCAACGCGGGCATCGGGCTGCTGCGAGGTCCGGGAATCAACAACTTCGACATCAGCGTGACCAAGCGCTTCCCGGTGACCGAGGAGCGCTACTTCTGGTTCCGGGCGGAGTTCTTCAATGCGTTCAACCACACGCAGTTCTCCGGCGTTTCGTCGGCGGCGCGGTTCGATCCGGCGGGGAACCAGATCAACCTGAACTTCGGCGCCTACACAAGCGCGCGTGATCCGCGGCGGATTCAGCTTTCGCTGCGGTTCATGTTCTGAAGCGCGGAGCAACGGGGCGGCACGTCCTCGGGCGTGCCGCCCTTCTTGTGCTCGGCGAACCGGGCAGGGACGCTGCCGGAGGCGAGGCGCTTCAGACGCGGTAGTGATCCGGGCGCCACTGCCGGATCGCGCGCTTGATGGCGTCCGGAGCCATGTTCTCTTCCGCCGCTCGCCGCGCGAGTTCGACGAACTCGCCATCGGAGGCGAAGCGCAGGGCGACGATCTGCTTCACGCTCAGGCGCGGATCGAGCAGTTTTCCGGCGAGGACGAAGTGGCGCAGGTTTTCTTCGGCACGAATGGCGCGGTCCTGCGCCTTCAGGGCGTAGATGCGGGCATAGCCGGCGATGAAGAGCGCGCAGAAGGCGAGGACGGCGATCAGCGAGGCGCTGTACAGGCGCTGATGGTCGCCGAGGGATTTCCAGAGGTTCACGAGCGAGCCGATGCAGGTGAGCAGCAGCACCGGCGAGAGGAGGAAGTGGTAGCCGGGATCGAGCCGGGCGTGATCGGCGTAAGACTGTTCTTTCATCGCTGGCCTCATGGTGAACGCCCTCCGCTGAAACGCGAATCCGGCGAAAAGGGCGGGCTGCGCGCCCCAGATCATGATAGCGGCTGCCGGTCTGCGGCGGCGCCCGAGACAACGATGCCGGCTCCGGCAGGAGCGGCGCGGAATTTCGCCAGTCGGCGCGGCGCGCGCGGCGGCGGGGGTTGACACCTGCGGCTCAGGACGGAGAGCCCATGCGGCGTTGCAGGGCGGGACCGGGAATCTCTGCGTGTGCGCGCGCTCCGCGCGTGGCGAGGATCTCCTCGCCGAGCGCGCTCAGCCGCCGGACGGCGCGCAGCCAGACGACGGACGCAGCGTAGTACCTTCGCGCGGAGGCGAGAGCGCGCCATTGCTCCAGAGCCTGATCTCCGCGCAGTGCGTCCGGGGCTGGCGTGCCGGCGCCGACGGGCTCGGCGCAGAGCCGCAAATTGCCGCCGTCGGAGGGGTGGAGAGCGAGAGAAGCTTCCAGCCGGCGGCGCGGGCGCAATCCGCGAGGGTGTCTGCGGTGAAGTAGTACAGATGGGCCTTGTGCCAGCGGCGGGCGGGGTGGGGGAAGGGCGCCTGCAGATTCGGAGTTTCCAGAGCCAGCCGTCCGCCGGGCGCGGCGGCAGCACGCAGCTTCTGCAGGAACGCGACGGGATCGAGGGTGTGCTCGATCAGGTGGAAGGAGCAGACCACGTCGAAGCGTTCCTGCGGCGGAGGGGATTGCTCGACCCATGCATTCTGCACCGGGACGCCGAGGCATTCCCGGGCGTAGGAGGCCAGAACGGGATCCGGTTCGATGCCGCGGGCATCGAAGCCGGCGAGCGAGAGCACGAACACGGTTTCCCCGCCGTCGCAGCCGGCATCCAGAACGCGGGCGCCCGGACGGGCGGTCTGCCGGATCCACTCCAGACGGTCCAACGCAATGCGGGCGTGGCGGTACATGCGCCGCGGGGACGGCAAGCGGGCGTTCTTGTCTTCCCGCCGGGATTGGCGCTCGTAGAAGTCGCGGTGCGCTTCCGGCGAGGGACGCGGAGAGACGCGGACGAGGCCGCAACCGTGGCAAAGCACGATCCGGAGCGGGGCGCCCGAGCGGTCGCGCGTGCCGATCGTCGCGGCTTCGCGCCGTTGACAGAGCGGGCAGTCATCGGGCTGGATGGACCATGGCCCGGGCGGCCGCATATTCCAACAAGGTGACCCGGGCCCGGCGCAGGATGCAATGGACGCGCTGCCCGCGGCGGCTGAGGCTGCCGCCGGGGATCCGCCGTCAGGAGGGGACTTCCGAAAGGGCGCGTTGATACCGCGGATGGGCACGCGAGAGGTGGCGTTTCATGGCGCGGACAGCCGCCTCGGGATCCCGCTTCTCGACGGCCTTCAGAATTGCCGCGTGCTCTTTCAGGGTGAGATCTTCCACGTTCGGCGCATGGAGGAGCCGCGGATAGTGGCCGAAAATCCACCCGAGCATGGCCTCGCTGAGGGCGGGATACAGGGGGTTCCCGGTCAGGGAGGCGAGTGTGACATGGAAGCGGATGTCCGCCGTCATGAAGCGCACCGCGTCTCCGCGCGCCGCTTCCTGGGCTTGGAGTGCCTGCTGCAACTGCTCGATGCCCTCCTTCGTCGCCCGCCGGGCTGCCTCCCTTACCAGGAACTGTTCAAACGCGAGGCGGGCGTCGCGAAGCGCTTCGCGCATTTCCGGGGAGGTCGTCAACAAATGGCGGATGGTGGCGTCCATGCTGCGCAGAACGCCCCCGGCATCCAGCTGGACCACGCGCGCCCGCTCGCCGTGCTGGATCTCGATCAGCCCCATCCGTTCGAGAGTCTGAAGGGCTTCCCGAACCGCCGGGCGTCCAACTCCAAAGCGCTCCATCAGGGCGCGCTCTCCGGGCAGGCGGCTGCCGGGCGGAAGCTCGCCGCGTTCGATGAGGGCCAGCAAACGGTCCAGCACCTGATCGGCCAGCTTCTTGCGGACGAGTTTCTCTTCGTTGTTCCCGGACAAGTCCATGCTTTCATCATACCGGCGGCACCCATGGGACGCCTTCGACTGATCAGGACAGATGATCATCACAACTGCCGGCGGCCAAATCGTGCGGTCCGGGTTGCCAGAAGCGGCACGCGCCCTGTCCGGGCAGCGGAACAGCCGGGCTGTTGCGGGAGCGCCGGGCGGCTTCAGGCCCGCTCCCTTACGGGCCAGAACTCGCTTTCGGTTCGCGCCTCCCGCATGAGGCGGGCGAGAGTGGCGGCGATATCGGGCTTGTCCGCGGCGAGGTTGCGCCGTTCCCCGAGGTCGTCGTCCAGGTTGTACAGTTCCAGAGGCCCGTTCAGCCCCTTGCGAATGCCCTTCCACGGTCCCATGCGCACCGCCTGCGAGAATCCGCCCTCGTGGAACTCCCAATAGAAGTAGTCGTGCGGCTTCTGCGGCTGCCCCAGCAGCGCGGGAACGATGGACATGCCGTCGAGCCCTGCGGGCGGTTCCGCGCCGGCCAGCTCGGCGAACGTGGGCAGGATGTCCCAGAAGGCCCAGGGGAAATCGCTGGTCTGTCCGGGGCGGATGCGCGACGGCCAGCGGGCCAGCATGGGCACGCGGATGCCCCCTTCAGTGAGGTCGCGCTTGATGCCGCGCAAGGGGCCTGAGGATTCGAAGAACTTCGGGTCGTGCCCGCCCTCCTTGTGAGGGCCGTTGTCGGAGGTGAAGAGAACCAGCGTGTTGTCGTCGAGGCCCTTGCGCCTGATTGTCTCCAGAATGCGGCCGATGTCGGCGTCCATGCGCGTGATCATGGCCGCGAATCCCTTTTCCGGCCGCGGCCACGGGCGGTTCTCATAAGGACCGTAGGAGGGGACTTCCATGCCGTCGCCGGAATCGCGCCCCATCTCGTTGTTGGCGTGAGGAGCGGTGTAGCAGAGATGGAGGAAAAACGGATTTGAGCCATCCTGTTTTTCCAGGAATTGCAGGGCGCGCTGCGTGAACAGGTCCGGCGCGTAGTCCTTCCGCTGCAGGCCCATGTTGCCGCGGCACAGCCACGCCGTTTCACCGTCGAGCAGGTGTTCCGGGTAATAGTTGTGGGCGTGCAATTGGGAGAAGAAGCCGAACCATTCGTCGAAGCCCTTGCGCGTGGGGTAACCCGTGGAGCCAAGCTCGCCGAGGCTCCATTTGCCGAACAGTGCCGTGCGGTAACCGGCTCGCTTGAGGATCTCGGTGACGGTGAGGTCTTCGGGGCGCAGAGGCAGGTCGGGGGAGCGGTTGCCGCGGGTGCGTGCATGTCCGGTGTGGAGTCCGGTCATTAGAGAACAGCGCGAAGGAGCGCAGACGGTGGAGCCCGCGTAGGCGGAGGTGAAGCGGATGCCTTCCGCAGCCATCCGGTCGAGGTTGGGCGTGAGGATGCGCGTTTGCCCGTAGCAGCCGAGATCGCCGTAGCCGAGGTCGTCGGCAAGAATCAGGATGATGTTCGGGCGCGGCGCTGCGGGGGGCGTCTGGAAGGACGCGGCGCCCGCAGCCGCAGCCCCGAGAAACTGGCGGCGGTTCACCATCTGCGTGCCCATTCCTGCATGCTCTCCTTGAGCGCCACGGCCGTCTGGGCGTGGAGCTCCACCGTGTCCTGCGTGGAGCGGGCATAGCCGCCCGCGAGGGTCACGGCGACGGGTATATGTTTTCGCAGCGCGAGGTCGAAGACAAGCCGGTCGCGCTCGTAGAGGCCCTCGCGGGTGAGTGAGAGGCCGCCGAGCTGATCGTCGAAGTAGGGGTCGACGCCGGCGACGTAGATCAGGATCTCGGGGCGGAAGCCGAGGACGGCGGCTTCGCAGGCGGGGCGAAGCCGGGAGAGGTATTCCCCGTCTCCGGCGCCATCTTCGAGATGGATGTCGATGGTGGAGGGCGGCTTTACGGCCGGGTAGTTGTTGAAGTGGTGGATGGAGAGGGTGAAGACATCGGGATCGCCCCCGAAAATCGCCGCCGTGCCGTTGCCATGATGGACGTCGGTATCCACGACGAGCGCCTTGCGCAGCACCCCTTCGCGTTGCAGGACGCGCACGGCGACCGCGACGTCGTTGACGGCGCAGAACCCCTCGCCGTGAGCGGGAAAGGCGTGGTGGAAGCCGCCGCCGATGTTGAAGCACGCGCCGTCGGAGAGGGCGCGGCGGGCCGCGAGCAGGGTGCCTCCGGTGGCGAGAAACACGCCTTCGACCATGCGCCGCGAGTAGGGGATTTCCAATTTCAGGATCTCGTGGTAGCTGAGCTTGCCCCGCTCGAGCTTTTCGATCCACTCGGGTGTATGCACGCAGAGGAGCTGTTCCCGGGTGGCGGGGGGCGGTTCGAGGAAGTCCTCTTCGGAGGCGATGCCGCGCTCGAGCAGCAGACGGCGGATGAGGCGGTATTTCTGGGCGGGGAAGATGTGCGCGCCAAGGTTGAGGTCGTACCGCTCGTGGTAGATGAGCTTGAAGGGAAGCACGGCGGGCTTTATTCTCCCGCCTGGAGGGCGGTGAGGATGCCGAGACGGTAGATGTCCTCTGCCGAGCATCCTCGCGAGAGGTCGTTGGCGGGTTTGGCGAAGCCCTGGAACAGCGGCCCGGTGCAGACGGCGCCGCCGAGCCGTTCGACGAGCTTGACGCCGATGTTGGCGCTGCCGACGTCCGGGAAGATCAGCGTGTTGGCTTTGCCTGCCACAGTGGAGCCGGGGGCTTTCGACCGGCCGACGCTTTCCACAAGGGCGGCATCGGCCTGCAGTTCTCCATCCACGTGGAGATCCGGGCGGCGGGCTTCGACGATGCGCCGCGCCTCGATCACCTTGGAGGCGAGCGGGTGGCGGGCGCTGCCCTTGGTGGAAAAGGACAGCAGCGCGACGATGGGTTCCACGCCCATGACGTTGCGCACGGTGTCTGCGGTCGCGATGGCGATGTCGGCCAGCTGCGAGGGGGTGGGTTCGATGACCAGCGCGGGGTCGGCCATGGCGAGCACGCCGCCCGCGCCGCATTGTTCGGCGTGCGTGCAGACGATCATGACGCCGGAGGCGGTCTTGATGTCGGGCCGCATGCCAATCGTGCGGTGGGCGGCGCGGAAGGTGTCGGCGGTGGTGGTGGCGGCGCCGCCAACAAAGCCGTCGGCGTCGCCTGCGGCGACCATGAGTCCGGCAAAGACGAGGGGGTCAAGCGCCATGCGGCGGGCTTCCATCTCGGTGATGCCGCGCGAGCGGCGCTTCTCATACAGCAGCCGGGCATAATCGTTCAGCTTCGGATTGTTTTCGGGCTGCTCGACCACCACGCAGGAGGCGACGTGACCGCTCGGGCGCCCCATCAGGATGGGGATGGCCAGTTCTTCGGTGCAGAGGCGGTTGGCTGCGGCGATGACTCTGGGGTCCTCGCCTTCCGGAAAAGCGATGCGCTTCTTGCGGATCTGGCGCCTGAGCCGGGCCGTTTGGTGCTCGAAGAACCTCCGGGCGGATTCGGGGACCTGCATGAACTCTTCATTCTAGCGCCCGCGCCCATGTTGCGATGTTCCGGGATGAACGTCCGGTCTACAATCGAAGAGGACTGCCCGCCGCGCGGCGGGCCTGCCGCAGTTCTGTTCAAGCTCCTGAAGGAAGGTCCTGATATGCGGAAAAAAATCACGGTGGTAGGCGGCGGCAACGTGGGCGCGAACTGCGCGCTGCGGATCGCCGGCAAGGAACTGGCCGACGTGGTGCTGGTGGACATCGTCGAGGGCATGCCGCAGGGCAAGGCGCTCGACATTCTCCAGTCCGGTCCGGTGGAAGGCTACGACGTCATGGTGACCGGCTCGAACGACTACGAGCCGACCGCGGGGTCCGACATTGTGATCATCACGGCGGGCTTTCCGCGAAAACCCGGCATGAGCCGCGACGACCTGCTGATGGCCAACTACGAGATCGTGAAGAAGGCCACCGAGGAGGCGGTCCGGTATTCCCCGAACGCATTTCTGATCCTGGTGACCAACCCGCTGGACGCAATGTGCTGGGTGGCATACCAGGTTTCCAAATTCAGCCGGAACCGGGTGATGGGCATGGCGGGGGTGCTCGATACGGCCCGTTACCGGACGTTTCTCGCCATGGAGCTGGGCGTCTCGGTGGAGAGCATCTCGGCGTTGGTGCTGGGCGGGCATGGCGATACGATGGTGCCGCTGCCGAGGCTGACCACCGTGGGCGGCATTCCGCTCACCGAGCTGCTGCCGAAGGAAAGGATCGACGCGATCGTGCAGCGGACGCGCGACGGCGGGGCGGAAATCGTGAAGCTGCTGAAGACGGGCAGTGCGTACTATGCGCCATCGGCGGCAGCGGTGGAGATGGCGGAGTCGATCCTGAAGGACAAGAAGAAGGTGCTGCCGTGCGCCGCCTATCTGGAGGGCGAATACGGCCTCGAGGGTCTGTTCGTGGGCGTGCCGGTGAAGATCGGCGCCAACGGGATCGAGAAGATCTACGAGCTGTCCCTGACCGAGGAGGAGAAGGCGCAGCTGGCCAAGAGCGCGGCTGCGGTGAAAGAGCTGATCGACGTGCTGAAGGAAAAGGCGGGCCTGTAAGGCCGGTGGCGCGGGCGCCCGCGCCGCCCGCGCCATGGATCCGCCGGACAGCGCTGCAAGAGATGGAGCCGGCGGGCTACAATACGGACTCGCACTGAGGGTGACGCCGTGGACGAGCAGACGGTGCGGATTATCAGCGGCGTGCTGGCGGCGCTGTGCTTCGCGCTCCTGCTGCGGCGGCGCGCCCGGCGCAAGTCAAGACAGGATCGGGAGCCCTGAATGGAGCCCGGCTGCGGCCGCCTGAAAGGCAGCGGCAGGCAGGCGTTCGTGTATGCTGCAAGAGCAACGAAGCAACGGAAAAGTCCCCAAAATTTCTGAAAAACACGCCTGTTTCCGGCTTTCCGTGAGGCCCTCGCCCATCCACAGATGGGGCGTATTTGCCGAAGAATTTATCCCGAAGGGCCGGAAAATTATCGAGTATACTGGGGAAAAAATCAGCCGGCGCGAAACGGCGCGGCGGGCGAAGCGCCGCTACAATTACCTGTTCACGCTGGATTCCTACTGGACGATCGACGGCAGCGTGGGGGGCAGCGGGGCGGAATTCATCAACCACTGCTGCGAGCCGAACTGCGTGGCCCGCATCTGCAAGGGCCACATCCTTTACTTCGCGGCGCGCGATATTCAACCCGGCGAGGAGCTGACGGTGGACTACCGCTTCGATCCGGACGTCGAGGAGGTGAAGTGCCGCTGCGGAGCGCCGGGGTGCCGCGGCACCATCAACCTGCGCAAAGAGAGCCGGCGGAAGGCGGGCGCGCGCAAGAACAGCGCGGCGCGCAAGAAGGGCAAGGCGCCGCGTCGCACGGAAGGGCGCAAGGCTGCCTGAGAGCCCGGGCCATGGGCCCGAGAGCGCTGCCGCTTCCGACCGGCCCCGGAGCCGGAGAATTCCCGACGCAGAGCGGCACTATTTGGGCAGAGGCGCAGGCACGCCCCGCCGCCCGCGGGGCCCCGGGCTCGTCCGCCGGGTCCACTCCTCCGCGGCGCCGTCCGCGGGCTTGCCGGACGGGCTGCTGCAGTGCCTGTGCGTCTGACGTCGGCTGACGCAATGCCGGGCGGAGGCGCGGCGCACCTCACCCGCCGCGCCCGGCCACGGCGTTGCCGGGAGACGGTGTGCGGCCGTCGGGAGGCCCCGCCTGCAACGCATCCCGCCTGGAACCTGCGGCCCCGGCGTAAGCATCGGGGGAACCGTACGATTCGCGCCGGAGCAGAGCATCGGCCGCTCACCTGAACCATGTGGCCGCGGAGCTCCGCAGGTATCGCGGCCCCGGCGCGGGTATCAGGGAAACGGGGTGAACTCCGAGAGAGCAACGAGTGAGTGAAACGCGGCCCCGACGCTTGCGTCGGGGGAACCGGGCAAATCACAAGAGAGCCGCGCATGGAACGCTGCCGCGACGGACACGCGGGAGTACGGCGTGGGCGCCACCGGAAATGTGCAGGCGCTGGGAAGGCGACGCGGGTGGCGCGGCCCCGGCGCAGGCGCCGGGGGAACCGGCGAACGGATTGAGAGCAACAGGTGAAACGCGGCCCGACGCAAGCTTCTGGGGAACACGTGAGGGGGGCACGGGGAATCGTCGCAAGCCATCGAGCCCCGCTTCCGAGTAGCCCTGGAATCGCACCCCGAAGACCCGCTGGCTGTGTCGCTCCTCCGGTGCCTGCACGGAGACCCCGCTGCTTTCGTGCTTCCTTTGGCGCTCGCCCCGGGGTCGCGTGGCTCGCACTGTTCCCCCGGCGCTTGCGCCGGGGCCGCGCTTGGCAGAGTCCCTTGGCCGGGCGATTGCCTGTTCCAGCTTCCCTGTATCACCGGTGCTTCCGTAGCTTCGTTAGGTGGTTGCGTGACCCACGAGAGTGCCATATCAGGCTGACCCCCTCGCAAGGGCTTTGTTGCCGCCGTTGCTCTTCCGTTGCCCGCCCAGTTCCCCCGGCGATTGCGCCGGGGCCGCGCTTGGCAGAGTCCCTTGGCCGGGCGATTGCCTGTTCCAGCTTCCCTGTATCACCGGTGGTTCCGTGCTTCGTTCTGTGGTTTCCCGATCCACGAAAGTGCCAGATCAGGCTGACCCCCTCGCCTGTTCCAGCTCCCCTGTATTACCGGTGCTTCCGTAGCTTCGTTAGGTGGTTGCGTGACCCACGAGAGTGCCAGATCAGGCTGACCCCCTCGCCAGAGCCGTGTTGCCGCCGTTGTTCTCCCATTGCCCGCGCAGTTCCCCCGGCGCTCGCGCCGGGGCCGCGCTGGAACTCCCTTTCGGCTGGCCACATTAAAAGGGGGGCAACGCTCGACGAATCTGAGAGCGGATCCTCAAGGAAGGCCGAGCAACTCTTTTTCCAGCTCCCCTGTATTACCGGCGCTTCCGTAGCTTCGTTCGGTGGTTGCGTGACCCACGAGAGTGCCATATCAGGCTGACCCCCTCGCAAGGGCTTTGTTGCCGCCGTTGCTCTTCCGTTGCCCGCCCAGTTCCCCCGGCGATTGCGCCGGGGCCGCGCTTGGCAGAGTCCCTTGGCCGGGCGATTGCCTGTTCCAGCTTCCCTGTATCACCGGTGGTTCCGTGCTTCGTTCTGTGGTTTCCCGATCCACGAAAGTGCCAGATCAGGCTGACCCCCTCGCCTGTTCCAGCTCCCCTGTATTACCGGTGCTTCCGCAGCTTCGTTAGGTGGTTGCGTGACCCACGAGAATGCCAGATCAGGCTGACCCCCTCGCAAGGGCTTTGTTGCCGCCGTTGCTCTCCCGTTGCCCGCACAGTTCCCCCGGCGCGCGCGCCGGGGTGATGCTTGGCACACTCAAGGACGGAGTTGCGACTGTCAATTTCAGTAAACTGCGAATGGGCTGGCGGACCGTGCGTGTTACCGCCGGAGCCGCCCGTCGCACTCCGGTTTCGGCCAGAAGGGCGCGTAGCAGGCAAATTTGAGTCTTCCCCACAACACGAGGCCGGATCTTATTCCTCCTCGTCCACCAGATCACGCACCATGAGCCCTCTGGCAGGGGCGCCGGAGAAGAGCCCCGAGGGGAAGACAGGGCCGAATCGCTACTTGCGGAAAATGGACAGTATGCCAGAGAGCCCTCCGCCGGATTTGACCGGGGCTTCGGCTTCTTCGGCGCTTTTTCCGGCGAGCTTCTCGGCGATTTGCAGAAACGCCTTGCCCGCGGGAGAGCTGGTTGGAGTCGCCTTGCCCTCGACCAGCGCCTGTTGCACGTCCTCGTGGCAGTTGGGCACTTCGTGGAAGACTTCCAGATGCAGCGCCGCCTCCACGAGCTCTTTCTGGAGCCCCGTTTCCTTCCGGAAGCGGTTCAACACGAGGCGGATCTTGGCAGGATCGATGCGGTGCAGTTCCAGGTAGGCCAGCGCCTTCTGCGCGGCGTGCAGGCAGGGCAGCTCGTTCGTGGTGACCAGCACGAGCTCGTCGCACAGTTGCGCCAGGCTGACGTTCCAGGTTCCGTAGGGGCCGCCGGCGTCGAGGATCACCACGTCGTATATGGATCGCATGAAATCAAGCAGTGCGGCGGGGTTGGTGTCGCCGTCGATGCCATGGGCGGGCTGCTCCGGCGCGGCCAGAATGTCCACACCGTTCTTCGTGGAGACGAGGCCTTTCCAGATGTCCTCATCGAGCTCGCTCGTTCGCGTGAGCGCATCGAGAAAGGAATAAGCCTGCTTGCCTTTGGCCAGGAAGGCAAGCGTGCCGGCGAGCGGGTCCAGATCGGCGAGCGCCACGCGGGACTGCGAGATCTTCTTCCAGTGGAGGGCGATGTTGTAGGCGAGCGTCGAGGCGCCGCAGGCGCCCTTGACCGGCATGATGCAAATCAGCCGCGCGCTGGCGCCGCCGCGGGCCCGGTGCGCGGCGGCGATGCGCTCCATGACGGAGCAGAACTGATCGTCGGTGAGCGGCGCGCACAGGAATTCCGTGGCCCCCTGCCGGAGCGACTTCAAAATGAGCTCCGGTTCGTTGCTGGCGTGGACCGCCACCACCGGCAGCTTGGGATTCATCACCACGAGGTCGCTGAGCAGGGCCAGCGCCCACTCCGGGCGGGAAGTTGCGTCCACAAAGCACAGGTTCGCCCCCTGGCTGGAGAAGATGTCCTCCAGCATGGCCCGCGTCGGGTAATCCTCGAGCGTGAGGACCGGGCTGAAGGGGAGCCACTCCTCCAGCATGGGCGCAAGGCTTGACCGGAGTTCAGCGTCCGGACAGATCAGAAGGATCTTCCACTGCCCGAAGTTGCGGCGTGTGCTGGACATGGGTTTCCGTTCGGACGGGCTCTCGCCCTCCTTTCCCGTCTAGTACCGCTATCGTCTTTTCCCGACAAAAACTTGAGAGTCTTGTCGCGCCATGGTCACTAATCCAACGGAAACGGCGCCCGCGGGCGCCGCAGGAACCGAATAGGACGCGGCGAGAGATGGATCAGACTGCCACGCACACAAGGAAGTTCAGGGTCGGCCTTTGCGAGACGCAGCCGGTCACGGCAGAAGGGTTGAGGTCGTTGCTGGAAAGCACGGAGCATCTGGAATGCGCCTGGGCGGTGCCGCAGCTGGCTGTGGCCATGCAGCTCGCCAGGCAGACTCAGGTGGATCTTCTCTTGCTGGACAAGCAGTTGGGACAGTCGCTGGTGAAGCGCTGCCTGGAGGAGCTGCAGAGCCGCGGCCCGGCGCCGGCGGCCGTGGTCTGGGGGACGAACGTTGGCGAGGCGGAAGGGCTCGCGTACCTGCAGGCGGGGGCGCGCGGAATTCTGAAAAAGACGGCTACTCTGCCCGTGATCGTGCAGTGCCTGACGACGGTGGCGCAGGGCGGCATCTGGGTGGAAGAGAGCGCGGCGCCCGGCGAGCCGAGGCCCGCCGGCGGGCTGCACCACCTGACGCCGCGGGAGCAGCAGGTGCTGGAGCTGGTGCGGCAAGGGCTGAGGAACAGGGAAATCGCCGCCGCCCTTGGAATCCGCCCCGGCACCGTCAAGATTCACCTGCGGCACATCTTCGAGAAGACCGGGATTCATGGCCGCTACACGCTGGCGCTGAACCTTCTGGCATCAAAGCCCGCGGAGCGGACGCGGCGGGCAGAGGTGGCCTGAGGATCCGGCTGACAGGCAGCGCCTGTTGTCACCGGATGCCTGGCCGCCGACCGGTACGAGATCCCGGGCTGAGAAAGGCGAGCCGGCGAGGAACGCAGCCGCAGGGAACCGGGCTTCCGCGGGCTGCTTTGCTATTCTGACAACGTGTATGGATTCTGGCCCCGACTGACGCCGACTTGCCTGCTGCTCTCCGCATGGCTGGCAGCGTGTCCGGCCGCGGCGCGGCAGCCGTCTGCGGCGGAGCCGCCGCTTGTCAGGATCCTGGCCGCCGAGCTGGAAAGAAATTTCACCGTTCTGCGCGAGAAGGCCGATCCGCCGCCCTACTTCATCAGCTACCGGGTGACGGAGACCGACGGCGGGACGCTCGCGGCCTCGCTCGGGGCGCTGACGCAGCGGTCGCAGTCGCGCCGGCGGACTCTGGATGTCTCCGTGCGGGTCGGTGACCGGCAGCTGGACAACTTCCACTTGTTGAAGGGGGAGCGGCCGCGATTCACAGCCTCCACGCAATTGCCGGTGGAGGACTCGCCGGCGGCTATCGCGCGGCTGGCCTGGCGGCAGACCGACCGGGCGTGGCGCGCCGCGGCGCAGCGGCTGACGCAAATCCGCTCCGAGGTCAAGATGCGGACAGCCGATCCAAACACCGCGGAATTGCCGGATTTTTCCGAAGAGGAAGCTGCCACCGCATTTCTGGACACTCCGTCGCCGCGGTTTGGAGCGGAGGAATGGGCGGCCAAATTGCGGAAATGGTCGGCGCAATTTTCCGAATACCGGAGCCTGATTTCTTCCGGAATCAGCTTGCAATGGCAGCGGGAAATCCGCACGCTGGTGACGACGGAAGGGACGCGAATCCAGCATGGCAGGAACTTCTACCGGCTGACGGTGAGCGCCACGGCGAAGGCCTACGATGGCAACGATTACAGCACGTATGAGAGTTTCGATGCCGAGGATCCCGCGCGGCTCCCGCGGGAAGCCGATATCGTCGCGGCCGTGCGCAAAGTGGGCGAGCAGCTGACGGCGCTCCTGCGGGCGCCGGCGGCGGAGCCCTACGTGGGCCCGGCGATTCTTTCCGGCAGGGCCGCCGGCGTCTTCTTCCATGAAATCTTCGGGCACCGCATCGAAGGGCACCGGATGCGCGACGAGACCGAAGGGCAGACCTTCGCAGGCAGCGTGGGCAAGCCGGTGCTGCCGGAATTCCTCTCCGTGGTCTCCGATCCCCTGCTGAAAACGGCGGCGGGCGTGGATCTGAACGGCTGGTATGCGTTCGACGACGAGGGCGTTCCGGCGCGCAGGGTTCCGGTGGTCGAAAACGGAGTGCTGCGCAACTTTCTGGTCTCGCGGCTTCCCATCCCGGGTTTCGGGCGCTCCAACGGGCATGGCAGGGCGCAGCCGGGCATGGAGCCGGTTTCGCGCCAATCGAATCTGGTGGTGGAATCCTCGAAGAAGGTCTCGCGTGCGGAATTGCGGCGGCTCTTGCAGGCGGAGATCCGGAGGCAGAACAAGCCGTACGGGCTCTATTTCGAACAAGTGACCGGCGGATTCACGACGACGCGCCGCGGCGGGTTGCAGGCGTTCACCGTGATCCCTCTGGTGGTCTACCGCGTCTTTGCCGACGGGCGCCCCGATGAGCTGATCCGCGGCGCAGACATCGTGGGCACGCCGCTGGCGAGCTTTGCAAAGATCCTGGCGACGGCGGACGAGCCGGAGGTGTTCAACGGCTACTGCGGCGCGGAGTCCGGCAGCGTGCCTGTTTCCGCGGTCTCGCCAGCGCTGCTGGTGGAGGAAATCGAGATCCAGCGCAAGCCCGAGTCCAAAGACATTCCGCCGATTCTGCCGAGACCCGCTGCGGAGGTGCGCCCGTGAAGGCCGCTGTCTTTCTCCTGGGCGTTGTTTGCGCCGGCGCCGCTTTCGCACAACGCAACGCGCCCCGGCCGGAAAGTACCGCGGCGCAGAGGGCAGAAGCCGCCATGGAGTCCGACCCGGTGCTGCGCGCCCTCGCCGAGGAGCTGCGCCGTGCGAGGAACCTCCGGGCTCTCGGCGAGGCGGTCTATTTCGGAGAAGTGTCCGCCGACGACGCCGAGACGTTTTCGGTGTCGGCGACGCTCGGCGCGGCGTTTGCTCCGCAGCGGAATGTCCTGCGGCCGGTGCGCCCGTTGCTGCGCGTGGGCTCGGCGCAGTTCGACAACACCGGCTCGATTTTCTCGGATTTCTTTTCCGGGACGCGGTACGACTCCGGAACGCTGCCGGTCGACAACCACCTGCCGTCGCTGCGCCATGCCTTGTGGCTGGCATTCGACCGCGCCTACAAGACCGCCTATGGCGCGCTGGCGCGCAAAGCGGCGGCGCTGCGCGGCGTGACGCAGGCCGAACAACTGCCGGATTTCTGGCCCGTCGAACCGGTGGTGCTGCTGGAGCCGCCGGTGCGAGAGCGGATCGATGAGGCCGTCTGGACGCAGCGGATGAAGCAGCTGTCAGCGATCTTCCTGTCTTACCCGTCCGTTGCCGCCTCCAGCGTGGAATTCCAGGTTTCGCAGGGCGCGTCCTACTACCTGAACACCGAAGGATCTGTGGTTCGCACGGCGGACCGGATCGCCTTTGTGCAGGTCCGCGGCTCGTTGCAGGCGCCTGACGGAATGGTGCTGTATGACGGCGACGTGCTGGAAGCGCTGGAAACCGCCCGCTTGCCGGGCGAGAGCGAGATGCGCGCAGCCGTGGAGTCGGTGGCGCGCAATCTGGAAGCGCTGGCGAAGGCGCCGGTGGGGGAGAGCTACACGGGTCCTGTGCTGTTCGAGGGCGTCGCCGCGGCGCAGGCATTCGGAGAGGTTTTCGGCGCCAACCTTGGAGTGACCCGCCGCCCGGTGGCGGAGCCGGGGCGGCAGATCCCGTGGCAGGGGAGCGAGCTGGAGAACCGCCTGGGGTTGCGGGTGCTGCCGGAGTGGATCGATCTGGTGGATGATCCGGCGGCGCGCGAATTTCAGGGGCGGCCGCTGCTCGGGTTTTACCTGGTGGATCTGGAAGGCGTCCGGCCCTCGCGGTTGACGCTGGTCGAGAAGGGCGTCCTGAAGGCCCTTCTGACCACCCGTCAGCCGGTTCGAGGCATGGACGGCCCGAACGGCAGGGCGCGTTTGCCGGGCGCCTTCGGTCTGAAGATCCCGCGGATCTCGAATCTGTTCGTGCAGGCGTCGCGGACGGAAAGCGAGGCGGCGCTGCGGAAGCGGCTGGTGGAGCTGGCCGGGCAGACGGGAAGGCCTTATGCCATCGTGATCCGGAAGATGGACTTCCCTTCCAGCGGATCGCTCGAGGACCTGCGGCAGCGCGCAGTGCAGGCGGGACGCGCCGGGGCTGGCGGGCGGCCGGTGTCCCTGCCGATTCTGGCCTACCGCGTGTACCCGGACGGCAGGGAGGAGCTGGTGCGCGGCCTGCGCCTGCGCGCTCTGGGCACGCGGCAGTTCCGCGACATTGTGGCCGCGGGGGACCGGATGCATCAGTTCGACTATCTCGACAACGGCGCCCCGCTGGCCCTGTCTGGCGCGGGCAACTACGTGGTGGGCTGCTCGGTGGTTGCGCCCTCGGTGCTCTTCGAAGAGCTGGAGCTGGAGCCGGCGACGGAAGACCTGCCGAAACCGCCGGTGGTGCCGCCGCCCGGATAAGCCGCCGGGCTCAAGCTTATTTGAGGCCGGACCGGCGGGAATTCATCAAGCCCCGAACCCCCAGATCCGTGCAAATTGGGATGGATTTTTTTTCATGCCGCAGGACGATTCTACGATTTTCCTCTGGCTCACGATCGCTGCTTTGCTGGTTGTGCTGGAGCGGCTCTCGCGCCCGCTCAGCGTGGAACAGGAGGAGGCGCTTGCGTCGAGGCGCCGGCTGAATGAACTGGGCCGGCGGTACTGCTGGTCAAGGCAGGAAAGTTCGGTCAGCCGGGAGTTCAAGTCGCGGATGCGCAAGGATGGTGCATTTCACAAGATTCACGAGCCGATGCGAAGCGCCCCTTCGCTCGGCGCGGCACTGTTGAAAGGAAAGAAGCATGAGTGGATCGTATTCCTGTTCGTTTCGGACGGGAAAGCGAGGTTGATCTACTTCAACAAGGGGCCGGACAATATGCAGGTTTGGCCGCTGCTGGAAACTTGGGAGCTCCTGAGGACAGCACAGCGTTACGAGGCGGAGGCGATTCTCTGCATCCACAACCATCCCGGAGGCCCGCTGTGGCCGAGTGATCAGGACCTCGTATCGGGAAGGCAGCTGGCCCTGGAGTGCTTGGAACGCAATATCGCCTTTTTCGATTTTGTCTGCGTGGCCGGAAAGTTCTACGAATTCCTGGCAGCAGTGCCAGACGCCATGCTGCCCGTGGAAGGTTTTCTGCGGGAGGTGCAGCATCTGAATCGAAGGGGAAGGTGGCAGAGCCTCCGGCTGAGAATGGAGCTTGCCCTCGGGCCACGATATGAAGAGCGCAGGTTTGCGGCCCCGGAGAGCCTGCGCGAGGCGCATTCCACGCGAGCGGCTTCGCCATCCTGTTAAGCTCGAATCGGAAAGCCTGTGGGACTGCTTTCGCGCGCCATCTTCGCCGAGATCGCGGGCAGCACCCTTCTGGGAGCGGCGCTCTTCATCTTCGTGCTTCTGCTGCAGCGGGCGGCGCAGCTGTTCTCCATTCTCGTGTCGACGTCCGCCGGCGCGGCGACCGTGGGCTATCTGTTCCTGCTGCTGCTGCCCTCCACGATGCCGCTCACGGTTCCGCTGGGCGTGCTGGCGGGAATCCTGATCACTCTGAACCGGATGTCAAGCGACGGGGAAGTGACGGCGATGCGAGCCGCAGGCATCCCGGCGTGGCGGGTGCTCGCGCCGGTGTCCGCCCTTGCCGTGTTGGCGGGCGCCCTGACCGCTCTCTGTTCCCTGTACATCACGCCGCGCAGCAACGCCGAGTTGATCCGCGTGATCAACCGTCTGGGCGCAGCGCAGCTCTCCTCCCAGATCCAGCCGCGGGTTTTCGAGGAGAGTTTCCCGAACAAGGTTCTCTACATCGGGGACCTGATCCCCGGCGACCCGGTCGTGTGGCGCAATGTGTTCATTGCCGATCTGGCGCCGCCGGAGGAGCGCAAGAGCGCCTCGCCGCGGAAAGGGGAGTGGCCCTCCATCACGGTGGCTGCCGAAGCCGTGGTGCTGCCGGACCCGGCGCGCAACCGTCTCCAACTGTCTTTGCGGAACGGCGCCACCTACGAGGCGGCGCCCGACCCTGCCGAATACCACCGGGTCAGCTTCCCGCGCGGCGAGCAGGCGCTGGAAGCACGGCAGCGGGAGGAGATTCGTGCAAAGCTCTTCACGGCGACTCCGACCTCCGAGCTGGTGCAGGAGCTGCCGCGGAGCCTGGAGGCGCGGATCGAATTCCATCAACGGTTCGCCCTGCCGATGGCCTGCTTGCTGCTGGCGCTGGCTGCATTTCCGCTGGGAGTGAGCGCCCGGCGCGGCGGAAAGAGCGGGGCGTTCGTGATCACAGTGGGCTTCGCGCTGCTGTACTACACGGCGCTGGTCAGCCTGGTCGGGCTGGCGCGGGAGGGACGGATTCCCGCCGGGCTCGCCGTGTGGCTGCCGGATCTGTTCTTCGCCGTGCTGGCGGCCGTGCTCCTGTTCCGGCTGGAACGTCCGGGCGAGCGGGACTGGCTGGCGGGGCTGCGCAGCCGCGCCCTGGAATTGCGGGCCCGGCTCGGCGAGCTGCCGCGGCCGCCGGTCTCCCTGCCGCGCCTGGGCCGGCGGAATTCCGGCAGCGCGCGGATCTTCCTGTTGCCGCAAATTATCGACTTCTACGTCCTTTCCAGCTTTTTGTTCTACTTTCTGGTGCTGCTTTTTACCTTTGTTGCGCTGACGGAAGTTTTCAATTTCTTTGAGTTGCTGGGCGATGTCTTCCGCAACCAGATTCCGATTTCCGAGCTGTTCCGCTATCTGTTTTTCCTGGCGCCCAAGCTGATTTATGACGCGGCGCCGGTGAGCGTCCTGGCGGCGACGCTGGTGGCCTTCGGAATCCTGGCCAAGCACAACGAGGTTACTGCGTTGAAGGCCTGCGGCGTGAGCCTGCACCGCCTGAGCCTGCCTGTGCTCTTCGCGGGCGCGGCGCTGAGCGCGGGACTGTTCGCCTTCGACCACTACGTCGCCACCGGGGCCAATGTGATCCAGGAACGGCTGCGCAACCGGATCAAAGGGCGCCCCGTCCAGACGTATTTGAGGCCGCAAAGTCCGTGGATTTTCGGGCGCGGCCCGCGCATCTACTACTACCGCTATCTGAACGAGAACGAGGGCGTGCTGGGAGGCGTGAGCGTCTTCCAGCTGGACTCTTCCGGCTACCGGCTTGCGCGGCACATTTACGCGGAGCGGGCGCGGTGGGAGCCGGCGCTCGGCGCCTGGGTCTTTCAGAACGGCTGGGTGCGTGATTTCGGCGCCGGCGACGGGTTCCGCCTGTTCACGAGGGAAACGGCGACGTTTCCGGAGCTGGACGAGCCCCCGTCCTGGTTCATCAAGGAGGTGAAGACCTACAAACAGATGACCGCCGGGCAATTGGGCGAGTACATTGCGGAATTGCGCCAGTCGGGCTTCAACACGATTCCGCTGCAGGTGCAATACCACAAGAAATTCTCGACGCCCATGTTCGCGCTGGTCATGGCGTTGCTGAGTGTTCCTTTTGCGTTTTTGACCGGCGCCCGTGGCGCGCTGACCGGGGTCGGCACGAGCCTGGGCGTCGGCATTGCCTATTTCGCCCTGAACTATCTTTTTGAGCAGCTCGGCAATGCGGGGCAGCTGCCGCCGCATCTTGCGGCGTGGTCGCCGAACGCGCTGTTCACGCTGGCCGGGCTGTATCTGATGTCGAGGATGAGGACATGAGCCGCCTGATGGAACGCCGGAGTCTGCTGCTGGCGCCGTGGGCTGCTCGCGCTCTGGCTGCGCCGGCCGCGGAAGACTGGCAGCAATGGAGCGACAAGAAGGTGCTTCAGATTCTCACGGACTCGCCGTGGGCGCGGCGGCGGAAGGTGCGTCTGGAGTGGTTCCGGCGCGAACCGGCGCCGCCCCGGGCGGAAGACATCCCCGGAGCTACAGGTCCCAACATGCGGAGGCCCGATGGGGGCAATCCGATCGGAGGGATCGGCGTGCCGCGGACGTCGCTGCCGCTGGAGGCGGACCTGATCGTGCGGTGGGTCTCCGCCTTGCCGGTGCGGCAGGCGAGGGCGCTGTATCTGTACCGCGCGCAGGCAAACACGGTGCGGACCCTCGCGGAGCTGTTCGAGGAGGAGGCCGGCGATGCCGTTCTGGAGATCCACGGCCTGCCGGCGCAGATCGCCCACAAAGGGGCGGGCTCGGTGGAGCTTGTGGGCATGCAGGGGGTGCGTGTGATTCCGGGGCGCGGGAGGGCGGTGCCGCCGCTGAAGGCGCGTGCGGATCTGACAGGGCTGAGTCTGGATCTCTACCTGCACTTCGAGCGGGCGGCGCTGGCCTCCCCGCGCGGAGATCTGGAGGTGCAGGCAGACCTGCAGATCACACGCTTCAAGGAGCGTTTCCGGACGCGGGAGATGTTTTACGCCGGGCGCTTCGAGATCTGAGGCGCCGTGCAGGCGGCATGGCGGTTGCGATAGTCTCTTGGATCATCGCCAGGCATCGGATGGCCTGAGCTCTGGATGGAGGAATCCACTGTGATGCGCATCCTTGCAGTTGCCGCTCTGCTCTTGTCGGCGTTGGCGGTGTTCGCCCAGCCCCGGACGCCGTTCCGGACGGTGATTTTCGGCCGGTATTCGGACTCGTTGCAGAGCTTTGAGTCCTTCGCGGCGAGGGCGAAGCAGTCCGGGGCCACGCACATCGTGATCACGGCGGAAGATCTGCCGTGGGCGCTCTGGCAACTCGATACGCCCGGAGACCCGTATCCGGCGTGGGCCATGTCGAACGTCGGCATTTTGAAAATCGCCGTGCCGGACGCGCTGCAAAAGTATCTTCCGCAAGACTATGCGGCGCGGGTGATGGGGATCCTGAAGGAGCGCTGCGAAGTGCTGCGGCGGCTGGGGCTCAAGGCTGCGTTCACGACCTTCGAGCCGCAGATCCTGCCGGAGGCCGTTTACCGCGATCACCCGCTGTGGCGCGGCCCGCAGGTGGATCATCCGCTGCGCTCGCGCGTGCCGCGCTTCGCGCCGAACATCGACAACCCGGAAGTGCTGGCACTGTACCGGGAATCCTTCCGCAAGCTCTGCACCGTTTGCCCCGAGGTGGAGATCCTTTCTCTCCACACGAACGACTCGGGGTCGGGAATGAGCTGGAGTCCCGGGCTCTACCAGGGGCCGAATGGCAGCGCGCTGTCGCGCGACCGCAAGATGTACGAGCGCTACCGGGAGTTTTTCGGAGCGATGCGGCAGGGCGCGCAGGACGCGCGGCCCGGCCCGCTGGAGATCGACGCCGAGTGGGTGCGGGAGGCTGTGCCGGAGCTGTTCGCTACGCGGCTCGAACCGGGCATGGCCATTGCCAATCTCGAGGGGCCCAGGGCGACGCCCTACAAGGCCGTGGTCGGCTTCCTGCTGGATTATTTCTATCCGTTCTATCCGGCGCTGGGAATCCCGCTGCCAGTGCGGTTTCTGGAGGAGCTCGAAAAGGCTTCGCAAAGCAGCGCTCCCCGGCTGTTCTATTTGATCGGAGACCGCTATAACACCGATCTCTATTTCGAGATTTACGATCAATTCTGGAAAAAACCGACGAACGACGACGTTTCCAGGATGCAGCTGCTCCGCGCCATCGCCGCTGCCCGCGCGGGGGAGGCGGGAGCAGGCGCTCTGCTGGGTGCGTGGATGGCGATTCATCGCGCCGGCAGGGACGTCGATATCCTGAACTTCGGCGGAACGCTTTTCTATATCGGAGGAGTCCACCAGCGCTGGATCACGCGTCCTTTTGTGCCTTTTCCGGAGGAATTGCGTGAGGAAGACCGCGAGTATTACCGGAGATTCCAGTTTCAGGCGCGCGGAGAGGACCGTGCCCGGGACCTGGGCGACATTCAGGGCACCCGGCAATATCAGGGTCTGGGAGGCGCCGCGGTGTCCGGGCAGCTTCTGGTGCGGATGAAAGGCGACATCGCGCAGGCGCGGGAGCTGCTTCGCAAAGCTTCCGCAACAGCTGCGGCAGGCAGGAAGGCAGAGATGGAGCTGCTCGACAAGCGGCTGCGCGTGTTCGACATCCTGATCGACAATTGCCGCGACGGGCTCGAGTATCAGTACCTGCTTGACTTTATGAAGGGCGGGCGGCTCCGCCGGCCCATCGAGTTTCAGGAGCACCTGACCGATATCACCGAGTGGCGGCAGATCAAGGACATCGCGCGCCGCGAGATGGACAACAGCATCGTGCTGGCCGAAATGCTCGAGTCCACGAAAGAGGTGCTGCTGGACCTGGCCAAGACCAAAGAGGAAGAAAACATCCGCGTGCTGGGGCCTGATCTGGCGAAGCAGCTTCGGCGGCGGGTGGAGATCATGGCGCGGAAGTGGGAGGACTACGAGCGGCTGTTTGACGAGGAGAAGCCGCTGCCAGGCCAGCCCGAGCGGCAGTGACCGCGGGAGCCTAGCGTTCCATTTCGCGAATCCGCCCCGCAAGCCTTTGCGAGGCGGCCTCGTCGCCTCTGCGGCGGGCGGCGTCCAGCGCTCTCTTTGCGGCAGCGAGGGCATCGCCGTTGCGGCCAGCTTCAGCATAGAGCTCGGCCAAGCGCTCGAGGATCACAGGCTCCTCGCCCTGGCTGAGCTGCACGGCCTTCTCGAGGTGATTCAAGCCGGCGCGGAGGTCGCCGGAAGCCGCGAGGGCGCGGCCGAAGTTGAAGTGCAGCACGGCGGAATTCGGCTCGAGCTCCAGCGCTTTCCGGAAATAGGGGAGCGAGTCGGCGTATTTGCCCGCGCGTGCGAGCGCGCCGGCGTAGTTGTTCAAGGCATCCGGACTGTCAGGCGTCAGCTCGAGCGCGACGCGCAGGTGGACGAGAGCCTTCTCTGCGTCGCCGGTTTCCACCAGCATTCCGCCGTAGGCGCTGCGCGCCTGCGGGTCGCCGGGGCGCAGCTCCAGGGCGCGCTCGAAGTGGCGCGCCGCCTCGGCATATCTTTTTGCGCGCGCCAGAGCGATGCCGACGTTGGTGTGCGCGCGCACGTTTTCCGGATCGATCTCCAGCGCCCGCGCGAACTCGCGTGCCGCCTCTTCCAGTCTCCCCGCGCCATGCAGCGCGGCGCCGAGATTGCTGATGGCGGCGGCGTCCTGCGGATCGAGTTCCAGCGCTTTGCGCCATTCCGCGGCGGACTCCTCGTATTTGCCCTGACGGTAGAAGGCAAGGGCGCGGTCCGAGATCCGGTAGAACTCCGTGGCAGGGGCTTCGATCTTGAGCCACTCATCGACGCCGATGTTGACGAACTCCGGGATGTTGACGGCGCGGTTGGCGGCGGTAGCGTTTTCGATCAGGATGGGCGGCGTGTCGTTGCCGTTCTCGTCGATGTGCGTGAGGAACATCTGCGTGTAGGGCGAGCGGCTCTTGGAGGAGAACACCAGCCATCGTCCGTTGGGCGAGAAGCTGTGCCACGAGTTCATCAGCGGAGTGTTGCAGTTCATGCGGCGCGGCGTGCCGCCCTCGAAGGGCACGATGTAGAGCTGGCTGTCCGGGCGTATGAGCAGCCCGTTGCGCGCTTGCACGAAGACAATCCACTTGCCGTCGGGCGAGACCTTGGGGAAACTGTTGCTCATCCCGTTGTGCGAGGCGCCGCGCACGGGCTCCGGCGTGCCGCCGCGCCCGTTGTTGAAGGGGATGCGGTAGAGGTCGTACTGGATCTGCGTCTCGTTGGGATCGTTGGCGCGCTCAGCAAGCTGTGCGCCGGGCGGATAGGCGTCGCGGGCGCGGGCTCGGGCGAAGACGATCCACTTGCCATCGGGGCTCCAGGTGGCGTTGGAGTGGACGTAGTTCAGGTCGTCGGCGCCCGGAAGGGGTTTCAGCTGGCGGCTCTCGCGGTCGTACCAGGCAAGGATGCCGCGCGTGGGATAGAAGACCTGCAGGAAGCGGTAGTCGCGGAAATTGGCGACGTAGAAGTTGCCCTGCACGTCCTGCGGCAGCTCGGGAGCGATGCCGGCGCCCTTGAGCGGCTGCGAGCGGTCGAACTCCGATCCATTGACCATCGTGATGACGGTCTGCCCGTCGGGCGAGACCTGCGACATGAAGCCGACGCGGATCTTGCCGCCGAGCTTTCCGCGGAAGTTGCTCCAAGCGATGACGTCGCGGTTATGAATGACAGTCTCCTTGCGGATGGGAACCAGAGCGTAGAGCCCCTTGTCATTCTGCGGTCCATCGACATCGAGCCCGAGCGTGCGGCCGTCCTTCGAGAACGAATGGCAGTTCATGCAGACGGGCAGATCGTCGATCAACAGGCGGCTGGAATCCTCGTGAACGTACCGCAGACGCCATGCGACAAGCGGGAGCGCGGACGGCGGCAGCGGCTTGATGACGCCGCGCTCGAGCTGCGCGGGCATCAGCGGCACGTCGCGGAAGAAGATGGGCGCGCCGACGGGATCTTTCGAGGTGCGGATGGTGACGCTGCCAGAAGAGACGACGCGGGAGGGATCGAGCGACTGAAAGCCCTCGAGCGTGACCGTGGCGGGATGATCCACGGATCGCCGCTTGATCTCTTCCCAAAGTTCCCGCGGCGGGCGCCAGGTGCGCGTGGAGGCTTTTTCCGCAGGTACGCGGGGCAGCTCGTTGGTATCCGCGACGGCGCGGTAGTCAATTTCACCGGGCTCGAACCACCGCACCTCCGCGTCGACTTGCAGGGGCGCGCCGCCGTCGAAGAATCGGATCACCGCGCGCCAGGCAGTGTTCGAGGAAGAAGAATCGCGGAACAGGAATGTCGGCGCGGCGAAATCCGGAGGAAACAGCGAGCCCTCGAGCGGGTATTCGATGGTGATCCGCCCCTGCGGCTGCGCCGCCGCAACGCCCCACAGGAGAAGCGCGGTCAGGAGTCTCATCCAAAGCCCCGTGCCTCGATGATATCCGACGGCGCGCCTCTCCGGCTCCCCGGTTCCTGATAACCTGATTGGTTTCACTTTGCCACTGCGCCGGGCAGCCGTGCCGGCGGTGCGAGGAAAGAATCAAAGCCATGAGCCAGCCGCGCGAGCGCATGTTTATCACCGAAGACGGGCGCAATGTCGCTTTCGTCTTTGCCCTGGTCAGTTCGCTCTTCCTGTTGTGGGGCTTCCTGAACGGAATGATCGACGTGATGGACAAGCACTTTCAGGACGAGCTTGGACTCACCAAGGCGCAGTCGGCGTGGGTGCAGTTCGCCCACTACCTCGGCTACTTCCTGATGGCGATCCCGGCGGGATGGCTGGCTGCGAAGCATGGGTATAAGGCAGGCATCATCGCCGGGCTGCTGATGGTGGCTGTCGGGGGATTCTGGTTCCTGCCCGCCACCGAAGTGCACTTCATGGTGAAGGAGGGCAAGTTTGGTCCGAACGTCGCGTTCCTGGCGTTTCTGATCGGCGTCTGCACCATTGCCGGAGGGCTCACGTTTCTGGAGACGGTGGCGAACCCATACACCACCGTGCTCGGGCATCCGAGGTTCGCCGCCACGCGCATCAACCTTGCGCAGTCGATGAACGGCTTCGGGTGGATTTTCGG
>JBBFLJ010000027.1:0-51558 GCA_037481575.1 Bryobacteraceae bacterium
CCACCTCGCCTTCCTGCGCGACCGCCTCAACGAAGCCTACCAGACCGGCCTCCAGCAAATCGTCGAATCCACCGGCGGCCAGGCTTGGTTCTGCCGCAACCTCGCCGAAATCCCCGACGCCGTCGCCGCCGCCTTCGCCCGCATCCGCTCCATGTACTCCATCGACCTCCGCCTGCCCCCGGGCGTGTCGAAGATCGCCACCCTCCAGCTCTCCGGCGCCGATCTGCAATACCGCGGCCGCATCGTCGCCCAGGTCTGGCAGAAGGACGGATCCCCGTGACTCTCGCAGACCCCGGCGCCGATTTCGGATACGATTGAGCGTATGCGAAACCGGGCCCTCGTCACGCTCTCCGTGCTGCTCGGGCTTTCGCTCGCCGCCGGAGCCTGGCTCCTCCGCACCCGCCTCCAGGTCCGCGCCTCCCTCCAGCAGGAGATCGACCGCGCCCGCGCGGAAGCGCAAAAAGAGCGCGAGCGCGCCGACGCCCTCCTGCTCGAAAACGACACCCTCCGCAAACAGCTCGCCGAAAAGGGCATCCCGGCGCCCCTCCCCCCGCCCGCCTCCCGCAGCGCCGAAGACGCCCGCCGCCTCGCCGCCATCCGCGAACTCGCCGCCGCCCAGTCGCGACTCTCGGAAATCCAGTCCGCCCTCGTCGAAGCCCGCAACCGCGTCGCCGAACTCGAAGCCTCCCTCGAACGCGCCACCGCCGAAAACAGGCGCCTCGCCGCCGCCGAATCCGCCCTCCAGGAGGATCTCGAGCACACCCGCCGCATCGTCCAGGCCATGGAAGCCGAAATCAGGGCCAAGAACGAACGCCTCGCCCAGCTCGAATCCTCCCTCCGGAAAACCCGTGAAGACCTCCAGTCCCTCACGCAGAAGTCCGGCGCCCTCGGCCCCCTCATCACCGAACTCGCCGAAATCAACCGCCGCCGCGAAAACACCATCACCTCCCTTCAGCGCCGCTACCGCGACATCGCCGATCAGCTCCGCGCCCTCGCCGTCCGCCTCGACACCCAGCGCGACAACCCCGCCGCCGCCATCGGCGACCTCTCCCGCATTCAAACCGCCGTCCTCGCCGCCGAAGACGACCTCCGCCAGCTCAACACCCTCAACTCCCAGAGCCAGCAGCTCATGCAAAAGCTCGCCGCCAGGTGAATCCGCCCCGCCCCCCGTTGTACGCTGTCGCCATGAGAGTCCTCCTCGGCCCTCCCGGGTCCGGCAAGACCACGCGAGTCCTCGACGAATTCCTCCGCGCCGCGCCCCCCGGCAAAGCCCGCCTCGTCGTCCCCACAGCCACCATGGCCGCCCACCTCCAGCACACCCTCGCCCGCCAAGGCCATCCCGTCGAACCCTCCTCCATCACCACTCTCGCCCGCTTCGCTTCATCCCTCTCTCCCGGCGCACCTGCCGCCGACTCCACCACCTTGGCCATTCTCGTCGATCAACTCCTTCCCGGTCACCCTGACCTCTTCCCCGCCGCCCAGGGAACTGCCGGCTTGCCCTCCGCCATTGCCGCCGCCATCGAGGAACTCGCCAACTCCGGCTGTGGTTCGCTGCAGTGGCTCGCCCTTTCCCAGCAGGACCCGCGCACCTTCCAACCCGCTTTCGGCAGGCTCTACGAAGAAGTCGAACACTCCCTCTCCACCGCCGGATTGCGCCTCCGCGCCCAACTCCTCCTTGACGCCGCCAGCCATGTCCGCAACCACGGCGCCGGCGCGGACCACATCTTCTTCGACGGCTTCACGCTGTTCTCCAAAACCGAACTCGCCCTCCTCGAAGCCCTCGCCGCCCGCGCCCGGATCACCATCTCTCTCCAGGAATGGGAGGGCGCTGCAGACTTGGTCGATCAGCTCAGAAAAAGCGGCGCGCACACCGAAAAGCTCCAGCCCCGCCGCGCCACGCCCGAGGTTCGCCGCATCCAGTCCGCTACGCGGGAACGCGAGGTCGAAGAAATCGCGCTCCAGATCCTCGAGGAACACCGCACCGGGCGCCCGTGGCGCGAAATCGGCATCGTCCTCCGCAACGAGTCCGCCTACCTGCCCCTCCTCGAGCGAACCCTCCACCGCGCCGGCATCCCCGCCCGCGCCTACTTCGGCGTCCCCCTCGCCAGCGAGCCTGTCACTTCGCTCTTCCGCCGATTCGTCGCCGCCGTCGAAAGCCGGTGGGACGGCGAAGCCTGCCTCGATCTGCTCCGCCACCCGCTCTGCCGCTCCACCCGCAGCATCACCGGCGCGCCGTGGATCCAGGCCATCAAAGCGCTTCCCTTTCAGGGGCTCGACCAGCTCCGCAAACACGCCGGCGCCGCCGCCCACTGCCTCGTCCCCTTCGAAGACTGGCCCCAAAAAACCCTCGCACCCGCCGGTTGGGCGCGCGAACTCGCCTCTCTCGCCTCGCTGCTCGAACCCCCGCCCGCTGCAGGCGCCCTCCCTCCGCACGAACTCCGCAGCCTGCGCCTGAACGCCGCCGCTTTCCGCGAGATCCTCAACGCCGCTTCCTCGATCGCGCCACTCTTGCCGCCGGATCCCGTCCCGCTCGCCGGCTTCTGGCAGGAAGTCGACTCTGCTCTTTCCGAAGTCCGCCTTTGGCCCTCCGACGCCCGCCGCGACGTCGTCCACATCCTCGACGTTCAGGAAGCCCGCCAGTGGGAGCTCCCCGTCGTCTTCGTCTGCGGCTTGCTTGAAGGCGAGTTCCCGCGCCGCTCCGGTCCCGATCCCCTCCTGCCGGAATCCCTCCGCCTCGCCCTCCGCCAGCACGGCTTCCCCCTTCGCACGCGCGCCGAACGCGAACAGGAGGAGCGCTTCCACTTCGAAATCGCCCGCACCCGCGCCACCGAAAAGCTCTTCCTCTCCTTTCCCTCCGCCAACGAAAAAGGCGACCCCACGCTGCCCTCCTTCCTCCTCGATCAGCCCGGCATGGGGCAGGATCAAGCCATCCCCGCGCGCCGCCTCCGCATCCGCCCCGCGCGCGAGCCCCGCCGCGCTCCTCGTCCCGCCCTGCAATCAGATCCTTTCCTGAACGAGGCGCGCTCCAACCGCCCCTCGCTCCACGCCACAGCCATCGAATCGTTCCTCCAGTGCCCCTTCCAGTTCTTCGCGCGCTACACGCTCGGTCTGCAGCCTTTGCCTGCGCGCCCCGCTGACCGCATCGACGCGCTCTGGCTCGGCACGCTCGTGCACGAGATCCTCGCCGAATGGCACAGGCGCCGCTGCGACATCTCCATCCTCGTCGACGAGTTCTGGGACCGCGAACTGCGCCGCAGCGGCATCCCGGAAACCCACCAGTCCATCCTCCAGCGCGCCGCCATGAAGCGCGCCCTCGCCGCCTATGCGGCAGACCCGAAGCTCCAGGAAGGATGGGATCTCCGTCTCGAAGAAGAACTGCAGCTCACGGAAGCCGGCGTCGAAATCCGCGGCCGCGCCGACCGCATCGATGTCTCCCCCGCGGGCGAGTGCATCGTCTACGACTTCAAGTACTCTGGCGCGCAGTCGATCCGCTCCCGCGAAAGCATCTCCGTCCAGGGCGGCCTCTACGCCGCCGCGCTCGAGCGCAGTGAGGGCTTGAAACCCGCCGGCATCTTCTTCATCGCGCTCAAGGAAGAAGCCAAACGCACCGGAGCCAAGGACGCCGCGCAAGCGCAAGAAAAGATCTCCGAGGCGCTCGAAAAAACCCGCACTGCCATCGGGCAGATCCATCAGGGCCGCATCGATGTCGCGCCCGCCCTCGACGACCTCTGCCGGTGGTGCGAGTTCCTCGACGCCTGCCGCTGGCAGGAACTCGCCCCCGCCCGCGCCGCCAGCGGGGAAGAGGCGGGCTGACCTTCAGCCCGCCCCGCGCCCTCAGCCCTGCTCCGCAGGGCGGATCTTCAGCACGAACCACACCAGCGCCACCGCGCCCAGCGCGAACAGCGTGTCGCCCGGCGCCCGCATCCACCTGAGCGCCTGCATCAGCGGCGTCTGCAGGAACTCCATGCTCCGCGCATACCAGTAGCTCTGGCTCACGCTCGCCCAGGTCTGCAGCAGCCCCACCGGCAGCAGGCTGAACACCGTCATCGCGAACAGCCCGCCGTTCATCGCCCAGAAGGCGAACTTCATCACCCGGTCGTTCCACTCTTCCCGCTGCCCCATCGCCCGCAGGCACACCAGCATCAGCCCGATGCCCAGCATCCCGTAGACGCCGAACAGCGCCGCATGCCCGTGCACCGGCGTCGTGTTCAGCCCCTGCATGAAGTACAGCGCGATCGGCGGGTTGATCATGAACCCGAACAGCCCCGCCCCCAGCATGTTCCAGAACGCCACCGCCACGAAATAGTAGATCGGCCAGCGGTAGCGCCGCGCCCACTCGGTCGCGCGCCCGCGCCGCAAATCGTCCAGCGCCCCGTAGGCGACCATCGTCAGCGGCACCACCTCCAGCGCGCTGAACACCGATCCCCATGCCAGCGCCACCGTCGGCGTGCCCGTGAAGTACAGGTGGTGGCACGTGCCGATGATGCCGCCCGCCAGATAGATCGTCGCCGAAAGCAGCGCCGCCTCCGCCGCCAGCTTCGCCCGCACCAGCCCCAGCCGCGCGAAGAAGAACGCGATCACCGCCGTCGCGAACACCTCGAAGAACCCTTCCACCCACAGGTGCACCACCCACCACCGCCAGTACTCCACCATCGACAGGTGCGAGTGCTGCCCCCACATGATCCCCGCCCCGTAGAACAAGCCGATCGCCCCCGCGCTCATCAGAAAGATCGTCAGCAGCGGCTTCTGCTCGCCCGAATTCCGAAACGCCGGCTTCACGCTCCGGATCACCAGGAACAGCCAGATGAACAGCCCCGCCAGCAGCAGGATCTGCCACATCCTTCCCAGGTCCACGTACTCATAACCCTGATGACCCCACAGGAACGCCTGCGCATCCGTCAGCCGGTTGTGCACGCTCAGCCACTCGCCCGCCAGCGATCCCACGACGATCACCAGCAGCGCCGCGAACAGCACATTCACGCCCAGCACCTGATGCTTCGGCTCGTGCCCGCTCACCAGCGGGCCAATATAAAGTCCCGCCGCCAGCCACGACGTGGCGATCCAAAAGATGCCCAGCTGCACGTGCCAGGTCCGCGTCACGCTGTAGGGCAGCCACTTCGAAAGCGGAATCCCGTAGAAGCCGTCCCCCTCCACTCCGTAGTGCGCCGTCACCACTCCCAGCACGATCTGCGCCAGAATCAGCAGCGCCACTACCCAGAAGTACTTCAGCGTCGCCCTCTGCGAGGGCGTCGCCGCCAGCGGCAGCAGCGGGTCCGCCGCCGGACGCTCCACCGGCGCCTCCTTCGGCTGAGAGGCGTACCACCACACCATCGCGCAGATCCCGCCCAGCAGCATCAGGATGCTCACGCCCGTCCACATCACGCTCTCGCCCGTCGGGCGGTTGCCCACCAGCGGCTCGTGCGGCCAGTTGTGCGTGTAGCTGATCGTGTCCCCCGGGCGGTTCGTCGAAGCCGACCACGCCGTCCACCAGAAGAACGCCGCCAGCTTTCGCGCCCGCTCGGCATCGGGCACGGCGCCCTTCGGAATCGCGTATGCCGGCTCGCCTTCGGCAAACAGCTTCTGATAGTACGCCACGTTCGCCTCGAACGCCCGCGCCCGCACGTCGTCGATCACGATCGTCCGCGTCGCCGGATCATACGTGTTGGTGCGGAACATCTTCTCGAGCCGCCCTTGCAACGCGCCCTTCTGCTCCGCGTCCAGCTCCGCGAACTTCTTTCCGTGCTCCTTCTGCGACCATTCGTTCAGGACAAACTCGAGCTCGCGCCGCAGCGAGTCCGCCGTCCAGTCCGGCGCCACATAGCTGCCGTGCCCCCAGACGGAACCCACCTCCATCCCGCCCATCGTCTGCCAGATGTTCTGCCCCTGCCCCACTTCGCCGTCGCCGATCACCACCCGCCCCTCCCGCGTCACCACGCGGTCCGGAATCGGCGGCATCTCCTGATAAATCCTCGTCCCGATCCATCCCAGAATCGAGAACGAAATCACGATCACTGCCGCAAAGGCGATCCAAAGACGCTTCACAGAACTTCTCCTTTCCGGATTGACTCCGCAACTCCATGGGAAAACAAGCCCCCTCCCGCCCGCCATGACTCCGGTCACAATTCCCACCTTCCGCGTCAACTTCAGAAAGCGCCGCGACCGTCAGGGAGCCGTCAAAGCTCACTCTGTTCCCCCGGCGCTTGCGCCGGGGCCGCGTTGCCCGCGCAGCCAGCGAAGCACCCGAAGAAGATGGGGACAGGCGACTTTGTTGCCATGAGCGTTTGCACAGCTGCCACGGCTACGAAGTCGCTTTCCAACGCTCCCCCGTCCATTCAGCGACCTGCCAGCCGGGGATTTTCGAGGGTGTTCGCGCGTGTCGGGGCCAGGGCTACAAGAGGGGGCGTAGGAAGCGGCCGGTCCAGGATTCCTCGCAGAGCGCCACCTGCTCCGGAGGGCCGGCAACGACGATGCGGCCGCCGCGGTCGCCCCCCTCGGGTCCGAGGTCGATGACCCAATCGGCGTGGCGGATCACCTCGAGGTTGTGCTCGATGATCAGCACGCTCGCGCCGCGCAACACCAGCCGGTCCATGGCGTCGAGCAGTTTGGAGATGTCGTCGAAGTGCAGCCCGGTGGTCGGCTCATCGAAGAGGAACAGGTGCCCGGCGACGTCGTTCTGCGACAGATGGCTGGCGAGCTTCACGCGCTGCGCCTCGCCGCCGGAAAGCGTCGTGGCGCTCTGTCCAAGCCGCAGGTATCCGAGGCCCACGTCCGCCAGCGGCTGGAGGCGGGAGGTGATCTTCGCATGGCCGGAGAAGAACTGCAGCGCCTCGCGCACGGTGAGCTGCAGCACCTCGTGGATGTTCAGGCCCTTGTAGCGGACGTCGAGTATCTGCTGCTTGTAGCGCGTGCCGCGGCAGTCCTCGCACACCAGCTCGACGTCGGCGAGGAACTGCATCTCCACCGTCACGGTGCCGTCGCCCTGGCAAGTCTCGCAGCGCCCGCCGCTGACATTGAACGAGAAATGCCCCGCCGTGTAGCCGCGCTTCACGGCTTCCGGCGTGGTGGCGAACAGCTCGCGGATGGGGTCGAACGCCTTGGTGTAAGTGACGGGGTTGGAGCGAGGCGTGCGCCCGATGGGGGACTGATCCACCAGCACCAGCCCGCGCACGAGCGCCGCTCCTTCCACGCGGCGGCAGGTCTGGCGCGAGAGGGATGAATCCAGCCCGGCATCCTCCTGCGCCACGGAAAGGTCGCGCTGATAGCGGCCGAGCAGGCTGCGGTAGATCACGTCATGCACCAGCGTGGATTTGCCGGAGCCGGAGACGCCGGTCACGACGGTCATCAGCCCGAGGGGGATTTCGACGTCAATGTCCTTCAGGTTGTGCGCGCGGCAGCCGAGGAAGCGCACCCACTGCCCCGGCTGCGGCGCCTTGCGGGACGTCTTGTGAGAGGTGCGCGCCTCGCCGCGCAGGTAGCGCGCGGTGAGCGTGTCCACGCGCCGCGCGCCGCTGCCGTTGAGCATGTCGTGCAGCGATCCCTGGAAGACCACCTGCCCGCCGAGCTCGCCGGCGCCGGGGCCAAGGTCGACGATGTGATCCGCGGCGCGCATCACGTCGGCATCATGCTCCACGACGAGCACGGTGTTGCCGAGATCCCGGAGTTCTTCGAGGATGCGGATCAGCCGCGCCGTGTCGCGCGGATGCAGGCCGATGGAGGGCTCGTCGAGCACATAGATGGCGCCGGCGAGCCGGGAGCCGAGGCACGTGGCGAGCTGGATGCGCTGCGCCTCGCCTCCGGAAAGCGTCATCGTGAGGCGGTCGAGCGTCAGGTAGTCGAGCCCCACGTTTTCGAGGAAGCCGAGCCTCTGGCGGATCTCCTCCAGCACGCGCGAGGCGACGGCCGCCTGCTCGGGCGCAAGCTCGAGCGCGGTGAAGAAGCGGCGCGCCTCGCCGATGTTCATGCGGGCCACCTCGGCGATGGACTTGCCGCCGACGCGCACGTTCAGCGCCTCCTCGCGCAGCCGCGCGCCGCCGCATTTGCTGCAGGTGGCGTAGCCGCGGTAGCGGCTGAGGAAGACGCGGACATGCACCTTGTATTTCTTCCGCTCCACCTCCTCGAAGAAGGCGCGCACCTCCTGGCGGACGATCTCCTTTTCCTGCGGCGTGAGGTCCGAGTAGGGCACGCGAAGCCGCACCTCCCGGCGGCGCCGCGCGGCGAAGTCCTCGAGGACCCATTCATACTGCGGGCGCGTCCATGGCTCGATGGCGCCTTCGGCGATGGAGAGCGAGGGATCCGGGACCACGAGATCCATGTCGTAGTCGATGGTGCGGCCGAAGCCCTGGCACTCCGGGCAGGCGCCCCACGGGTTGTTGAAGCTGAACAGCGACGGCTCCGGCGTGGGGAAGGCGCGCCCGCATTGCTTGCAGGCGAACTGCTCGGAGAAGCGCAGCCGCAACGGTTCGCTCTCGCCCGCCTGCTCGAAGATGGCCTCGCCGGCCTCGCGGTAGCAAGTCTCGAGCGTGTCGACGATGCGCTGCTTCTGGTCCGGGCGGATCACAAGCCTGTCGGCGAGCACGTAGAAGGGCTGGGAGAAGTCGAGATCGAGGAGCGACTCCGGCGTGGAGAATTCGAAGACGCGCCCCTGCTGGTAGAGCCGCGTGAAGCCCCTGCGGCGCAGGTCGGCGAGATGGTCCTTCATCGCGTCCGGCTTGGCGCCGGGGGCGAGGCGCACGGGGAAGAGGGCGTACCAGCGCGAGCCCTCCGGCTGCGAGAGCATCTTTTGCGCGGCAGGATCCACGGTGTCGCGCTCGACGCGAACGCCGCAGCGGGGGCACCACGTTTCGCCGGCGCGGGCGAAGAGCAGCCGGAGGTAATCGTAAATCTCGGTGGCGGTGGCGACGGTGGAGCGCGGGTTGCGCGTGGTGTTTTTCTGACGGATGGCTACCGGCGGGGCGATGCCGTCGATTTCGTCGACGGCGGGCTTCTCCATCCGCTCGAGGAACTGGCGCGCGTAGGCGGAGAGGCTCTCCACGTAGCGGCGCTGCCCTTCGGCGTAGATCGTGTCGAAGACAAGCGAAGACTTGCCCGATCCCGAGACTCCCGTGACCACGATGAGGCGGTTGTGGGGCAGGTCGAGCGAGATTCCCTTCAGATTGTGGACGCGCGCACCCCGGATGCTGAGAGAGTCGACGCGGTCCTTCATGGCAGGGAATTTGCTCGCGTGCGGGGGAATCCCTCATCATTGTAGCAACCGCATGCGGAAGACCCGCCGCCCCGCCCGATTGCTGCTGGAGTGGTATGCCGCCGCGAAGCGGGACCTGCCGTGGCGCCGCACGCGCGATCCGTGGCGCGTGCTGGTTTCCGAGGTGATGTTGCAGCAGACCCGCGTCGCTGCCGTGCTCCCTTACTATGAACGCTTCCTGGCGCGTTTCCCCACGCCGGAGAACCTGGCAGCCGCCCCGGAGGAGGAGTTGCTGGCGCTGTGGGCCGGGCTCGGATACTACGCCCGCGCGCGGAATCTGCGGCGCGCCGCGCAGGCGCTGGCCGCGCTGGGGCGCTATCCGGAGACGGCGGCGGAGTGGCGGAAGCTGCCGGGCATCGGGGACTACACGGCCGCGGCGGTGGCATCGATCTGCTTTCACGAGCCCTGCGCCGTGCTGGACGGAAACGTGGCGCGAGTCATGGCGCGCTTTTCGGCGGAACTGGGCGATGTCGATTCGCCGGCGGTGCGGCTGCGGCTGAAGGAGCTCGCGCAGTCGCTTCTCGATCCGCAGCGTCCGGGCGACTACAATCAGGCGCTGATGGAGCTGGGCGCCACGCTGTGCCTGCCGCGGCAGCCGAAGTGCCTGCTGTGCCCCTGGAGGGACCTGTGTCAGGCCCACGCGCGCGGGCTGACGGCGGAGATCCCGGCGCGGGGGCGCCGGCGCGAGCCGCTGCGCGAGCAGCTGCGGCTCGCCTTGATCCTGCACAACGGCAGCCTGTTGTTGAAGCGGCGCGCAGACTCCTCCTCCCGGTTGGCGGGCTTCTGGGAGTTGCCCGCGCTGGAAGAAGTGCCGTCTGCAAAGCAGCTGAAACGAGTGGGCAGCTTCCGGCACTCGATCACCCGGCACGATTACGCGGTGGAGGTGTGGGCGGGACGCCTGAGCCGCGCCCCCGAGGGCTTCCAATGGCATTCTCTGGAGGGGCTCGAACAGCTGCCGCTCGCGTCGATGACCCGCAAAGCGCTGGCGCTCCTGCCGGACGGCGTATAACCATCCGGAAAAGGCGGGATATCGACACGGCGCGGGCGCGGCCGTAGGATCGGAGTGAATGCGGAGGCGTCCCGCAGGCGCCCTGCTCGTGCTAGCGGCGAGCGCTGTTTTCGCCGCGCCACCGGACGAGCGGCGGGCGATCGCCTACAGCAGCAGGTCCGTCTTCGTTCTGGGCAGCGGCGTGGCGGGCCAACTGGCCCCGAACACGCTGGCCGTCGTCTATGGCGAGAACCTGAGCAACGGGGTGGCGACGCGGGCGGACGTGGCGCCGGATCCATCCGTGTTGCCGACCGTGCTGCCGGGCACTGGCGTCACGGTGCGGGTGAACGGGATCCTGGCGGCGATCGAGTACGCCTCGCCGGAGGCGGTGGTCTTTGTGGTTCCGCCCGAGCTGCTGCCCGGCGCGGCCACTGTGGTGCTGACGCGGAACGGGCTGCTGGGGCCCTCGGTTCGGGTTCAGCTGAAGGAATCCGCCCCGGCGCTGCTGCCACTCGAGGAGGGATGGGCATTGGCCCGGCATGCCGAAGCCGGCGAGTGGTGCACGCAGGAACGTCCCTTGCTGCCGGGCGAAGAGGTCATCCTGTATGGCACGGGGTGGGGACCGACAGTGCGGCGCCCGATCAATCTGCAACCCGCCACGCGGCCGAATGAGCTGAGGGCGCGGGAATCTTTGCGGGTGCTGCTGGACGGGATCGAGGTGCCGGAGAGCCACGTTCTGTATGCGGGGTTGAGCGTTGGCGCGGCGGGCGCTTACGAGGCGCGCGTCCGTCTGCCCGTGTGGACGCCTCCGGATCCGGAGATCCGGCTGGCTGTCGGGCAGGAAGTGACGCCTACGGGGCTCCGGCTCCGCGTGGGAAGGTTGCAGGCGCAACCGGCCGACGAGCGGCTGCGTTCCACACAATGACGGGCGCGACGGGGTCTTGGCGCGCGTCCGTCATGGGTTTAGCCTAAGAGGGAGGGAAACCGCGTGAAACCCACCGCCCTTTGCACCCTGATTCTGGCCGGCACGGCTGCAGCGTTGCCGGGCCAATGGCCGGAGGCCAAGACCGAGGCCCCGCCCGCTGCTGCCGCAGAGGAGCGGGTCTACACGGTCCCTGAGGGCACCAAGATTCCGTTGCAACTGATCAACAGCGTGAGCACGAAGACGGCTGCCATCGGGGACCGGGTGTACTTGCAGACGGCGTTTCCGGTGCTCGCCGGAGGGCGGATCGTGATCCCACCGGGTTCCTATGTGACGGGCACGGTAACGCAGGTGAAGCGGGGCGGGCGGATCAAGGGCCGCGCGGAGCTGTATGTGCGTTTCGATGCGCTGACGCTGCCGAATGGAGTGACGAGGGACTTCCGCGCGGCGGTGCATACGCTGGACGCCTCCAACCCGGGCCGCGTGGACCGCACCGAGGGCAAAGTGGAAGGGGAGACGAACAAGACCGGCGATGCGGTGAAGGTCGGCGAGGCAGCGGGCTGGGGCACGATGATCGGCGGCGTGGCGACGCGGACGGGCAAGGGCGCTGGCATCGGTGCCGCGGCGGGTGCTGCGGCGGGGCTCGTGGGCGTGATGTTGACACGAGGCCCGGATGCGATTCTGGAGCGGGGATCGACGGTGGAGATGATCCTGGACCGCACGTTGAAATTCGAGGAGTCCGAGCTGGAAGGGCTTGCGCCGGCTGCGGGCCGGCCGTCCATTGTGCCGCCGCCGCGGGAGACGCAGAAACAGGAGCCCCGGTTGTCGCGCAGGCCCTGGCCCGGGCAGTAAGTTCCGGGGAGTCAGCCTTCAGCGCCCAAGACGTCGGCCACGAGCTTCAGCAAGGTCTCCATCTGGATCGGCTTGGGGAGAGTGCCGTGCGCCCCGAGGTAGGCGGCGATTCGGAGATAATCGCCCCCGAACGCACCGCTCATGGCGATGACCTTGAGATTGGGATATTGTTGCCGGAGGGCCTTGATGGTTTCGATGCCTTCCTGCTCGGGCATGACAAGATCCGTCAGAATGAGGTCCGCCCCCTCCGCCTGAAGGGCGCGCATGGCCTCCTTGCCGTTGCCGGCGACGCGCACGGAATAGCCCGCTGTCTCCAGCATGCTCTTGAGCACATCGCGCACGCCGGCGTCATCGTCGACTACCAAAATGCGCTTCCTGGGCTTCTCCTCCACGATCAGACACCTTTGAGTCAGTTTAATGAGGGAGGCTGACAAAGGGAATCCCCTGCAACCCTGAATTTCGCCGGGCACGACACCGGGGCGCGACCCTATTCCTGTTGCGCTTGGCGGGCGAGCCGTTCCAAAGCTTCGATCTCGCGTCCCGCATCCGCGAATCTGCCCTGTCCCATCAGCTCCCGGTATCGTTGCAGCCGCCGGGAGATCTCTTCGAGGATCTGGCGCCGCTCGTCGGGCTTTGCCACGGGTGCGGGGGCCGGCGCTGCAGTTTCCGCGGGCTTCGCCGCGGGCGCCGCCTGGCCGGTCAACTGGGCCAGCGCGTCTTCATACGTATCGGCGTAGATGAGCCGGTTGCCCATGGCCGCGACAACTTTCTTCAGTTGCGGCATGCGCGCCTCGGCAGCCTGGATGTAAATGGGCTCGATGTAGACCAGCGTGTTCTCCACGGGCAACACGAGCATCTGGCCGCGCAGCACCTGGGAGCCCTGCTGGTTCCACAGCGTCAGGTCCTTGCTGATGTTCTGATCCTGGTTGATGCGGGCCTCGATCTGCATGGGGCCGAAGATCAACTGCTGCTTGGAGAGCTGGAGGAAGTGCAGCTCGCCGAGCGAATCGCCGTCGCACCGCGCCACCATGAGCCCGATGAGGTTGTCCTTGTTGCGGGGCGTGAAGGTGGTCATCAGCAGGAACTCCGGCTGGTCGCTGCCGGGCAGGGCGGCGACGATGTAGGTGGGGTTGACGGGCTGCGGGCGGCCACCGGGGCTGTTCATGTTGCGGGCGAGGTCCCAGACGTCTTCTTTGTTGTAAAAGGCCTCCGGGTCGGTCATGTGGTAGGTGCGGTAGATCTCCGCCTGCACGCGGAAGATGGTTTCGGGATAGCGGGCGTGGGCGCGAAGGCCGGGCGGCATTTCGGAAGCGGGATGGAAGAGACGCGGGAAGAGCCGGCGGTAGGAGGCGAGGATCGGGTCCTCCTCGTCGAAGACGTAGATGCGCACAGTGCCGTCGTAGGCATCGACGGTGGCTTTGACCGAGTTGCGGATGTAGTTGAGCAGGCCGGCGCCCTCAAGGCGGAGCAGGCGGGAGTAGGGATGCTCCGCGCTGTGCGTGTATCCGTCGACGATCCACACGAGACGGCCTTCGTCGGTGAGGACGAGGTAGGGATCCGGATCCCAGTGGAGGAATTCGGCCAGCGCCTGGAGCCGGGCGCGCACCTTGCGGCGGATGATCATGCGGCTCTCGGGCGTGATGTAGGAGGTGAGGACGATGTTCCAGTCGCCGTAGTGCAGGGCGGCGGCGATGCGGAGCAGCATGGACGAGATGGGGAAGCCGCCGCGGCCGGCGTAGCGGGTCTCGACGTTGCCGGAGCCTGAGGGGTAGTCGAACTCGGGCTGCCTGGTGTGCACGAACACGGGTTCGTGGGAGACCTCGCCGAAGTAGATCTCCGGCCGCGTGAGGCGCAGGGATTTCGTCTTCACCGCGGGCGGGGCGTCCTGGATGAGCAGGTAGGGAAGCCCGTCCTGGGTGATGCGCGCGGCCTCCGCGGCCACGACGCCGTAGCCATGCGTGTAGACGAAGTGCGGGTTGATCCAGCGGGCGCGGGCGTCCGCCGGGAGCTGGGCGACGTCGATTTCCCGCGGCGTGATGAGGATCTGGCGGAGCTGTCCGTCGATGCGGTAGCGGTCGACGTCGGTGTCCTGGAAGACGTAGTAGGGGCGGAGAGCCTGGATCTGGGTGACGGTGTCGTGGAAGGCGCGCCAGTCCCAGAGACGGACGTTGTCAAAGAGTGCGCGGTGGCGGGTGCGGTCGACCGGGGCTTCCAGCTGAGCGGGGAAGTCCACTTCGACGGTGCGGCGGTCGAGCCGGTAGGCGGCGCGGGTGGCGGCGATGTGCCGCTCGATGTAGGGGCGCTGGATGGTGATTTCGCTGGGGCGCACGTAGAGGGAGCTCACGAGCGGAGGGAGGACGGCGCCGATGAGAAGCATGGCCGGAAAGACGAGCGCCCACTTCCAGCGGCCTGCCAGAAAGGCTGCCGCAGCGGCAAGAGCGGCCAGGGCTTTCAAGTAGATCAGCGGGAGGCTCACGTTCTCCGCGGTCCAGTCGACGCCGACCAGCGAGCCGTGGTCCTCAAAGAGAAGGTCGTAGCGGCCCAGAAGGATGGAGACGGCCCAGGCTGTGAAGAAGAGTGCCGCGGCGGCGCGCAGGAAGCGCGTGTCGAGGGAAGCCCAGAGGTCGCTTGCGTAGAAGTCATAGCGGAAGCCTGTCTCCTCCGCCCAGGAGATGCGGCGGCGCAGCTCCCAGAAGCGGGCGGATGCCCAGAAGAGGAGCCCGGCGACGAAGGAGACGGCGAGGACGAAACGCAGCAGCACGCGGTAGAAGGGCAGGTCGAAGAAATAAAAGCCGAGGGGGTTGCCGAAGACGGGGTCTGTCCAGCCGGCGGGAGCGCCGCGGCTGCCCGCCCAGCGGACGATGGTCCAGGAGTCGATGGCGGCGGAAGACACGAGTGCGGCGATGAGGAGAATCCCCACGGTGGAAAGCCGCGCATAGAGAGGGTATTCGCGCAGACCGGTTCCGGCGTGCTTCATGCCGCGGGCATGCGCCACCCAGAATGCGACGAAGGCGAGGATGGTCCCGAGGGTGGCAGGGAGGATGCTGTAGGAGAGCATCTGGAGCCACGTCTCCACTTGCTGCATCTCCTTCCACCACTCGTATTCGATGGCCAAACCCGCCAGCCAGCGTGCGCTGAGAAGCACGAGAACAAGGACGATGAGGATCGTGACGCGGGCCATGATTTTCCCCTCGCTTCAGTGTATGCTGCCACGTGCACAGTCCACACGCGGAACGGAGTTGCACGCACTATGACGCGCAGGGAATTCGCCGCCACGCCGCTGATCGCGGCAGTGCAGGGCGTTGCCGGCTCACGGCTGGCTGAGCCGATGAGGTGGCTGCAGCTGGCGTTTGTGGAGGACGATCCCGGCCGCTACGACATGAAGTTCTGGCTGGACTACATCCGGCGCGTTCGCGCGCAGGGCGTGTGCCTGTCGGCGGGCGGATGCGTGGCGTTTTACCCGACGCGGATCCCGCTGCACTACAAGTCGCGGTTCATGAAGGAAGGCGAGGATCCGTTCGGAGAGCTGGCGGCGGAGTGCCGCAAGATGGGGCTGGCGGTTCTGGCGCGCGTCGATCCGCATGCGGCGCATGATGACGTCTTTCAGGCGCACCCGGACTGGATTGCGCGGGACGCCGAGGGCAGGCCGAGGCGGCACTGGGCGATGCCGGACTATTGGGTGACGTGCGGACTGGGCCCCTACAACTTCGAGTTCATGCGCGAGGTGGTGCGCGAAATTGCGGAGCGCTACGACATCGACGGGATCTTTGCCAACCGCTGGTCCGGTTCCGGGATTTGCTGGTGCGATCACTGCCGGCGCAACTTCCGGGCATTTGCAGGGCGCGACCTGCCGCGCACGGCGGACCGTTCGGACCCGGCGTGGACCGCGTGGCGCGAGTTCTCCAACCATCGGCTGTTCGAGCTGTGGGACGTGCTGGATGGGGCCGTGCGTTCGGTGCGGCCGCAGGCGGCGTTCATTCCGAACACGGGCGGAGGAGCGAACGCGGAGCTGGACATGAAGCGCGCGGGCGAGCGCGCGCCGTTCCTGGTGGCGGACCGGCAGGCGCGCTACGGAGTGCAACTGGCGTGGGCCAACGGCAAGAACGCGCGCGAGTACCGCGCGGCGCTGGGCGGGAAGCCCGTGGCGGGGATTATCTCCGTGGGGCTGGAGGCGCCCTACCGCTGGAAAGACTCCGTGCAGGAACCGGCGGAAATTCAGTTGTGGGCCGCGGACGGCATCGCCCACGGAATGAGGCCGTGGATCACGAAGTTCAATGCGAAGCCGCTGGATTCACGGTGGTTCACGCCCGTGGAGCAGATCTTCTCGTGGCACGCGCGGCATGAGCAGTACTTCCGCAACGAGGCGAACCTGGCGCGCGCGGCCATCGTGTATTCGCAGCAGACGGCGCTGCGCGTGGCGGCGGACGCCGACGATTTCATCCGCGGCGCCTTCCATGCCCTGATCGAGGCGCGCATCCCGTTCGAGATGGCGCATGACGGCTTGCTGGATGCGGAGCGCCTGCGCAACTTCCGGGCGCTGATCCTGCCCAACATTGCGGCGCTGTCCGACAGGCAGTGCGCGCAGTTGCGGGCGTTTGTGGAAGGCGGAGGAGGGCTGGTGGCGACGCACGAGACGTCGCTTTATGACGAGAGCGGGCGGCGGCGGCAGGACTTCGGGCTTGCGGAGTTGTTCGGCTGCTCCTATGCCGGGCGCACGATTGCGCGGCAGCAGAATGCGTATATCGACATCCGGGACCGGGAGCATCCGCTGCTGGAAGGGCTGCGCGGCGCGGGACGCTTCATCCATGGCGTGCGGCGCGTGGAGATTGAACCGCATTCGCGCGAGTTGCCGCCGCTGACGACGATGCCCACCTATCCGGATCTCCCGATGGAAGAGGTTTACCTGCGGCAGCCGCCGACGAGGATTCCGGCAGTAGTGTGCCGGACGTTTGGGAAGGGCCGCGTCGTGTATTTTCCATGGGACATTGACCGGACGTTCTGGGAGGTGCTGTGCCCGGATCACGGGCGCCTGCTGGCCAACGCGGTGCGCTGGGCGCTGAATGAAGAGCCTGTCTTGACGGTGGAAGGACCGGGGCTGGTGGATGTGGCGGTGTGGCGGCAGGCATCGTCGACGACGGTGCATCTTGTGAATCTGACCAACCCTTATGCGATGAAGGGGCCGATCCGCGAGCACATTCCGCTGCCGCCGCAGCGGCTGCGGCTGCGCACCATACGGCGCCCGAGGCGCGCGCGTTGGCTGTGGGCAGAGCGGGAAGCGGCGTTTCAGTACCGCGACGGCTGGCTGGAGGCGCAGACGCCGGCGGTGGCGCTGTACGAAGTGCTGGCGCTGGACGATTGATTTGCGGCGCGCGCGTAAGGGCGGTTTCTGGCAGAATGGCCGTGCAATGGAACTCGGGCTGGGGCTGATCGAGATCGGAAGACCGTGGGGCGCGGGTTGGAGCGGGCTGCCTTCGGAGGAGCAGGTGGAGCGTCTGCTGGAGGCGGCGCTGGAAGAGGAGGTGTTGTTCTGGGACACGGCGTCGTCTTACGGCTCGAGCGAGGAGCGCGTGGGGAGGTTCCTGAGAGCGAGGGCGGATGCGCTGGAGCGAGTGACGGTGGCGACGAAGTTCGGCGATGTGTGGGCTCCGGGGATGGAGGAGTCCCACGGGGACCACTCCTACGACGGGCTGCTGCGGAGCCTGGACCGCTCGATGACGCTGCTGCCGCGGATCGACCTGTTGCAGGTGCACCGCGCCACCGAGGAAGCGCTGCAGCGCGAGGACGTCTACCGCGCGCTTGAGGAGGCGCGGCGCAGGGGAATCCGGCAGTTCTGCGCAAGCGTGAAGACGGTGGAGGCGGCGCGGATTGCGATCGAATCGGGATGGTTCGGCTGGCTGCAGATCCCATACAATCCGCTCCGCCGGGAGATGGCGCCGGTGTTCGGGATGGCGCGGGAGCGCGGGCTGAGGCTGCTGGTGAACCGCCCGTTCGCGGAGGGCAAGCTTTTGATGAGCGAAGCAGGCGAGCCGTTGGCGGGAGAGACGGCGCGGCGGCAGGCGTTCGAGTTTCTGCTGGAGACGCCCTTTGACGGGTATGTGCTCGTGGGCACCAAGTCCGCGGAGCACCTGCGCGACAACGCGAGGCTGTGGCGCGGGCTGGTCAGGAGGTGAGGGCGCGGATGCGCGCGGCTTCCGCAGCGATGGCTTCGGCCATCTGCATGGTGGTGGCGCTGCCGCCCATGTCGTAGGTGCGGACCTCGCCGCGCCGGACGACCTCTTCCACGGCGCGGTGGATGGCGGATTCGATCTCCTTTTCGCCGGTCCACCCGGCCATCATGGCGGCGGCGAGGATGGCGGCGATCGGGTTGACCTTGTTCAGTCCGGCGTACTTGGGGGCGGAACCGTGGGTGGGCTCGAAGACGGCATAGGATTCGCCGATGTTGCCGCTGTATGCGAAGCCCATGCCGCCCACCAACTGTGCGCAAAGGTCGGAGAGGATGTCGCCGAAGAGGTTGGTGGTGACGATGACGTCGTAGTTGAGCGGATTCTTCAGCAGCCACATGCAGATGGCGTCGACGTTGGCAGTGTCGAACTCGATGTCCGGGTAAGCGGCGGCGACTTCCGTTGCCTGTTCGAGGAAGAGGCCGCAGGTGGCGCGCAGGACGTTGGCCTTGTGGACGGCGGTGACTTTGCGGCGCCCGTTGCGGCGGGCGAATTCAAAAGCGGCCTTCACGATGCGGTAAGAGGCTCTGGCGGTGATGGAGCGGATCGAGATGGCAGCGTCGCGCGGGATGCGGCTCATCGCCTTTTCCGCGTAAAAGGACTCGGGCACCTGGGGGAACTCGACGCCGATGTACATGCCCTCGGTATTTTCGCGGAAGACGACGAGGTCGATGCCCTCGCGGTAGTTGAGCGGGTTGCCGGGCAGAGCGCGGCAGGGGCGCTGGCAAATGTAGAGGTCGAGCAGTTGCCGCATGCGGACGATGGGGCTGCGGTAGGTGAGGCCCCGGCCCTGGAGCTCCGGGGCGAGCTCGCGCGCGGCTTCGGCGGAAGGCTTGGAGGTGATGGCGCCGAAGAAGGCGCACTCGGTGCGCTTCAGCAGGTCTAGCGTGCGCTGCGGCAGGGCGTCGCCTTCGGTGACCCAGAAGTGCCAGCCGATGTCGCCGTGGTGGTAGTCGGCCTCGAAGCCGGCAGCATCGAGGACGAGCCGGGCAGCAGCGGCGACTTCCACGCCGATGCCGTCGCCGGGGAGCCATCCAATCTGGTGTCTGGACATGACGCGGATCCTCCTGAAGTTCAGCCTGCTGCGGGCGCGGCGTACTTCGCCTTGAGATACGGGATCAGGCCGCCGGCGCGGATCAACTCGATGGCGCGCGGATCGAGCGGAGCAGCAGCGATGGTGATGTGGCGCGAGAGGTTGTGGATCTCGCCGGCGACGAGATCGATTTCCAGTTCGTCCCCCTCGCGGCATTCCGCGGCAGCCGAGGGGCTGATCACGGCGGGAAGGCCGAGGTTGATCGCGTTGCGGAAGAAGATGCGCGCGAAGCTCGCGGCGATGACAGCGCCGCAGCCCGAGAATTTCAGGGCGGCAGCGGCCTGTTCGCGGCTCGATCCGCAGCCGAAGTTGGCGGCGGCGACGATGAAATCGCCGGGCCGGATGCGGGAGCGGATCTCGGGCCAGGCGAGTTCGAAGAGGTGTTCGGCAGTCTTCTCGCGGTCGGTGATGTTCAGGTAGCGGCCGGGGTAGATGACGTCGGTATCAATGTTGGCGCCGAGCACAGCGGCGACGCGGCCGCGAAGGATGGCAGAGGCGTCAGACATGGGCGATCTCCTTGGCCATGACGATTTCCGGGTGGACGATACGGCCGGCGGCGGCTGAAGCGGCGACGACGGCGGGGCTGGCGAGGTAGACGAAAGAGTCCTTGCTGCCCATGCGGCCGATGAAGTTGCGGTTGGTGGAGGAGATGCAAGTCTCGCCGGCGGCGAGGATGCCCTGGTGGACGCCGACGCAGGGGCCGCAGCCGGGCGGATTGACGATGGCACCCGCCTCAATGAGCTTCTCGAGATAGCCAAGGCGCATGGCATCGAGGTAGACACGTTGCGAGGCGGGGATGACAATGAGGCGGGTCTGCGGGTGCACGCGGCGTCCGGCGAGGATCGACGCTGCCGCTTCGAGGTCTTCGAGCCTGCCGTTGGTGCAGGAGCCGAGCACCGCCTGGTGGACAGGCACATCGGCGAGGGCGGAGACGGGGCGGACGTTGTCAACCGAGTGCGGGCAGGCGACCTGGGGCTCGGGGATGTCGTAGTCGAGGTTGACGTGGAGGGTCTGTTCGTATTCGGCTTCAGGATCGGGCCCGATGTCGAGAACGGGCGTGAAGGCGACCTTGGCGCCCATTTCCATGGAGAGGTTGCAGAGGACCATGCTGGAGGCGACGGTCATGCGGCGGATGGCGGCGCCATCGAACTCGACGGCGCGGTAGTCGGCGCCGGCGGCGCCAAGCTTGCCGATGATCCAGAGGATCAGGTCTTTGGCGAAGACCCACGGAGCGAAGCTGCCTTCCACTTCGATGCGGATGGTGGAGGGGACTTTGAACCAGAGCTTGCCTTCGACCCAAACGCCGGCCATTTCGGTGGCGCCGATGCCGGTGGCAAATGCGCCGAAGGCGCCGTGCGTGGTGGTGTGGGAGTCCGTGCCGACGACGACCATGCCCGGCTGGACATGGCCGTTTTCGGCGAGGACCTGATGGCAGATGCCGCCGCGGCCGACGTCGTAGAAGTGGCGGATGCCCTGCTGCCGGACGAACTCGCGGACGGCCTTGTGCGTGGCGGCGGTCTTTTCGCTTTCTGCGGGGATGCGGTGATCGAAAATGATGACGATCTTTTCGGGGTCCCAGACGCGCGGGACGCCGATTTCGAGGAACGCCTTGCGGACGAGGTCGGCGTTTTCGTGGCTCATGGCGAGATCGACGTCGGCAACGACGATCTCATGGGGTTCGACGCGGGAGCGCCCGGAGGCGCGGGCGAGGATCTTTTCTGCAAGCGTCATGGCGCAAGAACCTCCTCAGGAAGCGCCGGGGCGGCGGGGCAGGTACTTGTTTTCGAGCTCGCGGTATTCGGGCAAGCCGACGAAGTTCGTGTAGTCGCGGAAGGAGGTGAGACGGTGCACTTCGCCTGCGAGAATGCCGGTGGGGGAGCCGCGCAGATCGGTGAAGAAATCCGTGAGAGCGCGGTGCATGACCAGGATGGAGGCGACGGGGATGGAGACGCGGGCGACGCCCATGGCGGCGAGTTCGGGGATGGGGATGAGCTCGGTTTTGACGCCGGTGACCGCGTCCATGAGGTTGACCGAGAGCAATCCGCGGACTTCGCGGACGGCGCGTTCAATATCTGAGCGGGTGCCGATGCCGTCGATGAAGGCCATATCGGCGCCGGCTTCGAGGTAGAGGTTGGCGCGGCGGATGGCTTCCTCGAGGCCAAGCACGGCGTAGGCGTCGGTGCGGGCGTTGATGACGATGTCGCGCCCGCACCGGGCGCGCACGTCAGCCATGGCGCGGACCTTCCCGGCCATCTCCTCGGCGGTGATGACCTGTTTGCCTTCCATGTGGCCGCAGCGTTTGGGGAAGACCTGGTCTTCGATATTGACGCCCGCGGCGCCCATCTCGAGGAGGCGCTCGGTGATACGGGCGGCGTTGAGGGCATTGCCGCCGCCGGTGTCGATGTCTGCCATGACGGGGATCTTCACGGCGCGGCAGATGTTGGCAGTGATGTCGAGGATGTCCTTCATCTCGACAAGACCGACATCGGGGAGGGCGAGCAACGAGCCGGCGAGACCGAAGCCGGAGACCTGGACGGCCTCGAAACCGGCGGATTCGACGATGCGCGCGCTGAGGGCGTCGTGGCAGCCGGGGACAACCAGGGCCTGACGGCGTTCCAGAGCCGCGCGAAGACGGGACGCTCGATCGGACATGGATACGATGGCTCCTCCCTCAAGCATACGCCCGGCGGGGCAGAAAATCAGAGAACCGACTCTGAATTTCCGGCTCAGCCTGCGGGGGCTTCGGGGGGCTCCGGGCTGTCGAGTCCGGCGCGGAGTTCGTTCAGCAGAATGGCGGCGGCCTTTTGGGAGGCGGCCTTCTTGGAGCTGGCCTGAGCGGCGGCGGCGAGGCCGGGGCCGATGCGAACCTCGACCGTGAACAGCTTGGCGTGCTCCGGGCCGGACTGGGAGATGAGCGAATAGCGGGGCAGGGGGAGCTTGCGGGCCTGGGCGAGCTCCTGGAGGGCGTTCTTCGGATCGATGGGGACGTCAGGGAGGGAGGCTTGAGCGGACTCGAGGGCGGGCCAGAGGAAGCGTTCCAGGATGCGGCGGCAGACGGCGAGGCCGCGGGTCCTGCCGGCATCGAGATAGATGGCGGCGAGGAGGGCCTCGAAGGCGTCTGCGAGGAGGGCTTTCTTGTTGCGGCCGCCGCTGCGCTCTTCTCCCTTGCCGAGGACGAGGAAGCGGCCGAGGCCGAGGGTGGCCGCGACGCCGTGGAGGCGCGAGGCGCTGACGAGATGGGCCTTCAGGCGGGAGAGGTCGCCCTCCCGGCCGTTGGGACACAGGCGGAAGACGAACTCGGAGGCGAGGAGGCCGAGGATCGCGTCGCCGAGGAACTCGAGCAGTTCGTTGTGCTGAACGGGGGAGGGGGACTCGGCGCGGACGGACTTGTGGGTGAGCGCGCGGAGGAGCAGGTCCCGGTTGCGGAACCGGTAGCCGAGCAGGGATTCCAGCTCCTCCGGCGGCGCGGTCATGAGGTGGGTTTACTTGGCGGCTTCCGCCTTTTTCTTGTTGGCGTCCACCTTGAGCTGAGCGGCCACGGACTTGACCTGGCCGGCGACGTTGGGATCGTTGAGGACCTTGTCGAGCACGGCAAGGGCGTCATCCACCTTGCCGACCTGGATCTGGCAGTTGGCGAGGCGAACCATGAGGGAGGCGTCCTGCTGGGAGGCGAGGGAGGCGGCGGTGGTCAGCTCGTCGGCGCAGACGTCGTATTTCTTGCGGACGAGCGCGACGAGACCGAGGGCCTCATGCCCCTGCGCGATGAAGTCCTTCTTGGCGGCTTCCCACTGCTCGTCGGTGATGTCGGGGCGCGGCTTGGGAGCACTGTTGATCAGCGCAATGGCCTCCCGTGCGAGCTTTTCGGCGCGCCCGAGCTTCTCCTCGCGGTCGAGGTCGAACTCCTTGGTGCGGAGGGCGAGGGCGTTGGCGATCATGAGCTGGGCGGCATAGAACTTGGGGTCGGCTTCGATGGCCTGTTCGGCCCAGACGATGGCGTTCTCAAGGTCGCCTTTCTGCTGATAAGAGAAGGCGCCGATGTAGAAGGCAGTGGCCTTGAAGTCGGTGTCGGCGAATCTGGTGACGAGTTCCTTGGCGGCTGCGATCCGCGCATCGGGGTCGGGCGCCTGGAAGATGGCCTGGACGGCGTCGAGTTCTTTCTGGCTTTTCGGCTGAGGCTGTTTCGGGTTGGCGGTCTGGGCGAAGGCGAGCGAGACCGCCAGGGTGGCGGTGAGGAGGGATGCAGTCAGCAGACGTGTCATGTTGGGTGTTCCTTGTTTGATGATAAAGAAGTCACGGCGCCTGGGGAGGTTTCAACCGGGAGTTGACCTGGTCGAGTTCGGCACGGGCGGCCTTGCGCGCAGCCTCGCTGGCTCCCTCGACGGCGAGGGCTTCCTGATAGCGCCGCGCGGCGAGTTCGAGGTCGCGCGCGGCACGGGCGAGCCGGCCGAGATAGACGAGGGTCCAGGCGCGTTCGAAGGGTTCCGGGTGGAGTTCGAGCGTGCGCTCGAACCATTGCTGGGCGAGATCGAAGTTTTTCTGCTGGGCGGCGATGCGGCCGAGGCCGTAGGCAGCGCGCGCCTTGAAGGGGGCGTCCGCCTCGGAAGTGTAGACGCGGCGGAAGAGCTCGCCGGCGGCATCGAAGTTTTGCGCCTCGTAGAATTTTTCCGCTTCCAGAAGGTCTTTCTCGGCGGGCGGCAGCGAGGGCTTCGGGGCCTCCACTTTCCGGACAGCCGGGGCGGAGGCGAACTCGATGCGGGCGATGCGCTTGTCTTCGCGGGCGAGATCGATGGACTCGATCATCTTGCGGAAGTAGAGCGCGAAGGACTCCTCCTGCTTTTCGTACTCGCCGAGCGCGTCATAGAAGGCGGCTGTGAGGATGAAGCCTTCGCGCATCGCCTGGTCTACGAGCGCGGGCCCGCGGGCGCGGGCGAGACGGGCTTCGACGGCATAGACAGCGCTCTTGGCAGCGAGGCGGGTGAAGTCGTTCTTGTACTCTTCGGCGAGGAGCGGGGAGCCGAGAGCGAGATCGGCGAGAGGCTTCTTGGCGTCGAGGGAGGCGGAGTAGCGGATGACGAGCGGATCGATGAGGTGATCGAGATAGGCGTGGCGGATGTCCTGGACGCGGGGCCGGGGACTGGGCGTGACGATCACATAAAACTCGTCCCCGAGAAGGCGGGAGATGACGATGTTTGGCGGGGCAAGCAGTTCGATGAAGATCTGGAAGCGGCGGCCGCGGAGCCCGGAGGTGGGGTTGCGGAGGTAGGCGTTGGCTTCCAGAATGGCCTCCGTGACGGGCTGATGGTACTGGGCAATGACCTGATCGAAGTAGGGCTGGGCGCGGCGGAAGGCCTCGTCGAGCTCCGCCTCCTGGTGGAATTTGGCCAGCAGAGGAAGGAGCCCTTCGAGGGGAAGGGTTTCCGGCGGCATCTGGTTGGGGCTGAAGCGGGGCTTGAAGCTGGGCGGGCCGTTGGTACTGAGGGCAAGGGTGATGTAGCGGGAGAGTTCGGCGGCGGGGCTTTCTGCGCGGCGTTCGGTGATGAAATCGCGGATCTTGTCGAGCGACGGAGGCTTCCTTTCGGCGATCCACGTCAGGATCTGGCGGCGCAGGGGGTGCGTGTTGGGCGAGGCGAGACCTTCGTCGTAACCGGAGGCATTCAGGGCAGCGAGGACGGTGAAGAGCGCCGGGGAGGCGTCGAGTTCGCCTGTGGCAGGGGGTTGAGCGGCCAAAAGCGCAACCGGGAGGGAAAGGAGGAGGACGGGCACCAATGCCACTGGGAGACGCGCGGGGGCAGTGCGGTGCATTTCCGTCTGCTTTCAGTGTAGCGGATCGGATCCGGGCGTCCCGCGGCAGCGGGAGAGAAAGGTACGGGAGAGCGAAAGAGCTAGTACCATCAAAGGGATGCAGGGCGGCCAGAACGTCGTAGAATGGGGGATGTTCCAGTCAGGCAAGGCAAGCATGCACGCCGTCGGCACCGGAGGAGAGCACGCATGAGACGATTCGGGGGATCGAGGCGCAAGCTATGGATGCTGGCGGTGGTTTTCGTGACGGGCGCCCTGGCGCCGGTTTCCGGTCAATGGGGCGGCATCGGCATGGGTGGCGGGATTCCGGATAGCGGCACGAGCGGGGCGCCGCCATCCCGCATTCAGTTCAGGCCCTGGATTTCCGCCAACGGGAGTTACACGGAAGTTCTGGGCAGAACGAACGTGCCGGGTTTGCGGCGGGACTTTTACGGCTATGGCGCAGCCGCAGGAGTGAGCGGAGCGCGCGGGTGGGAGAGAACCTCTGTGGCGGGGTTCTATACGGCGAACTATCAGAGGTGGTCGGGCGAAGGGGTGCAAGACGGGTTCAGTCAGGTAGGGGGCGTCGCGGTGAGCCACCGGGCGACGAACCGGGTGGGCTTGTTTGCCACGCAATTCGCGGGAAGCAGCCTGGGCGGATTCGGCTACGGCGCGCCGGCGGGGATCTTCGGCGGTTGGGGCATTGCGGGTTCGGCGCTCTTGCCCACGGCGGGGCTGTTGGGAGCGCCGGTGATGGATATGGCGAACAACGGGTTGGTGGACAACGAACTGTTCACGTCGCGAGTGAATTTCTACGGAACGTCAGGCGGCGTGAGCTTCCGCCCGAGCCTGCAATGGTCGTTGAGCGGAGGGGCGCAGGCGAATTATGTACGCAGAAAGGGAAGCGGACTCCGCGACCTGAATTCTTACGGAGTGTTCGGCCAAGCGGGTTATCAGCCCGGGCAGAACACGATGATCGGGGTGAGTTACGGATACAGCGAGTTTTCCTATCCAAGACTGTTCGGGGACAATCGCGCGCAGGTGGCGAGCATCGGGCTGGAACACCGGATCTCGCCGCTGACCTCCATCAGCCTGGCTGCCGGGGCATTCCGCATGGACACGCGGTTCCTTGGGACGGTGCAGGTGGATCCCGCAATTGCGTCTCTGCTGGGCGTGAGCACGCAGCTGGAAGTGCAGAAGCGGAGGTTCTATGGCTGGCAAGGGATGGCAGCCATTCAACGAAGGTGGAGGGAGTGGGGGCTTTCGGCGGGCTATGCTCACGGCTTGAATCCGGGCAACGGAGCGATTCTGGCATCGAGGCGGGATTCGGTGTTCGGATCGGCGGGCAGGAGCATCGGGAGGGCCAGCTTTGGGGTTTTCGGGGGTTACTACCGCTGGAGCGGGCTGTTGCAGAACACAACTCTCAACAGCGGCTCGGTGGGAGCCAGCCTGGGTCTGCGTGTGGTGAATGATTTGTTCTTTGGGGTCAACGGCGGCTGGTCGTACTTTGATACGCAGACGACCGGGAAGCAGTGGCAGCGGTTTGTCTCCGTGCACTTGACGTGGGCGCCAAGCGCGGCGGCGTTCCGGTTCTAGGCGGCGCTGCGGGAGGGCTGGAACAGCGGGTAGGGGCCGGAGGGCGGGCAGACGGCGCGCAGGGAGTCGAACGGGAAGGCAGACAACAGGCGGCGCAACTTGGCGCCCATAGAGCGGGTGCCGAGGTAGGTGCGCATGCGGGCGATGGCGCCGGAGGCGAGGCGGGGCTGGCCGGGATCGAACTCCCAAGGGTGGACGTAGATGCAGGCAGGGGCGCAGTGGACATGGTTCAGAAGGCGGATGCCGGCCGAGACGTATGCGGAAGGCAGCAGGCGCAGGTAGGCGCCGCCTCCGACAGGGGCGTTGCGGCGCGAGGACAGGGGGACAGCCGCTGGAGGCACTTCGAGGATGGCTCCGGAAGGGGTGTGGATGCGGTGGGGGAAGACGGGGTGAGAGGGGATGCCGTAACGGTCGTGGCGGACGGGGTAGATGCTTGAGTCCGTGTCGAAGCCGCATTCGAGCAGGATTTCGAGCGCCCAGAGCGAGCGGGAGGTGATGGAGAAGCTGGGAGCGCGGTAGGCGCGGGGGCGGATACCGGCTGCCTGGGCGATGGCGTCGGCGGCGTGGCGGGTGTCCTGGCGGAACTGTTCGGGAGACAGGGAGAATACGAGGGAATGCGAGAAGCTGTGGCAGGCGAGTTCGTGTCCGGCTTCCGCGATGCGGCGGACGAGGGCGGGATGGCGGGCGGCCACCCAGCCGAGGACGAAGAAGGTGGCGCGGACGCGGGCTTCTGCGAGCAGTTCGAGGAGCAGGGAGGTGGCGTCTTCGACGCAGGAGGGGAGCGAGTCCCACTGCGATGGGGGGACGGAGGCGCGAACTTCCGTGGGGTGGAAGTAGTCCTCGACGTCGACGGTAAGGATATTGGTCATGCCTAGAGACGGAGGATGTGGGGCTCGGTGCGGCCTTTCAGGGCGTTGCGGGTATCGAGGATGAGAGGGGCGGAGCGGACGAGGGCGTCGTAATCGAAGCGGCGGTGGTCGGTGATGATGACGGCGATATCGCAGGGAGTTTCGAGAGGGTCGGAGCGGAGGGTGATGGAGTCGAGGCGGAGTTCGGGCACGTAGGGATCGGAGTAGGAGACGAGGGCGCCGCGCTGGAGCAGGAGGTGGATGACGTCGAGCGCAGGGGATTCGCGAACGTCGTCGATGTCGCGCTTGTAGGCGACGCCCGCGATATGGATCCGGGAATTGCGGAGGGGCTTGGCGTGATCGTTGAGGGCGTCCTGGATGCGGGAGACGACGTAGCGGGGCATGTCGCCGTTGATGTGGCCGGCGAGTTCAATAAAGCGGGCTTCGATGCCGGCCTGTTTGGATTTCCAGGAAAGGTAGAAGGGGTCGATGGGGATGCAGTGGCCGCCGAGGCCGGGGCCGGGATAGAAGGGCATGAAGCCGAAGGGCTTGGTGGCAGCGGCGTCGATGACCTCCCACACGTTGATGTTCATGCGGTGGCACATGATGGCGAGCTCGTTGACCAGGCCGATGTTGATCATGCGGAAGGTGTTTTCGAGCAGCTTGACCATTTCGGCGACGACGGTGTTGCTGACGGGGACGACCGTGTCGAGCGCCATGGAGTAAAAGGCGGCGCCGACGCTGGTGCAGGCAGGGGTGATGCCGCCGACGACCTTGGGGATGTTTTTCGTCTGGAACTTCGGATTGCCCGGATCCACGCGCTCCGGCGAGAAGCAGAGGAAGAAGTCGCGGCCGGCTTTCAGACCCGAGGCCTCAAACATGGGCAGGAGGAGTTCTTCGGTGGTGCCCGGGTATGTGGTGGATTCGAGGATGACGAGGAACCCGGGATGGACGTGCCGGGCGATGGCCTGGGCGGCGTTCACGACATAGCTCATGTCGGGGTCTTTGGTCTTGCGCAGCGGAGTGGGGACGGCGATGTTGACGGTGTCCAGAGAAGCGACGACGGAGAAGTCCGTAGTGGCGCGCAACAGGCCCTGATCGACAAGCGCGCGGACGTCGGAGGAAGGGACATCCTGGACGTAGCTGTTGCCGGCGTTGATGGAGTCCACTTTGGGGGCAGAGACGTCGATGCCGGTGACCTGGAACCCCGCCTTGGCGAACTCGACGGCGAGAGGAAGTCCCACGTATCCGAGACCGACTACGCCGACGTGCGCCTGGCGTGAGCGGATCTTCTGAAGCAACGATTCACCCGATGGAGGCAGAGGAAGAGATGCAGACATACAAAACGAGCCTGTTTTGGACCGAAACCTTCAGTCTATTCCATCGGCAAAGAGGCGCTCCCGAATGAGGCTGGCGTAAGCAGCCGTGAGGCGGGGGCGCTCGAACTGCTCGACGATATCGCGGCGCGTGCGGAAGGGGATTTGGCGGGCAAGGGCGAGGCGGACGGCTTCCGAAAGGACCTCGCAGACAGCATCTGTTTGATCGTGAGGCACGCACCATCCCGCGTTGGTTTGGGCGATGAGGCGGCAGACTTCGCCGCCTTCGGGGGACAGCGCGATGATGGGCTTGCCGGAGGCGAGATACTCGAACAGCTTTCCGGGCAGGCTGAATTCGTTGGTCATGGTGAGCAGGAGGTAGTCGGTGTCGGCAATCCAGCGGAGGGCTTCCTGCTGCGGGAGGAATCCGAGGAGGCGGACGCCGGGCCCCCGGGAGGAGAGCAGTTGCTGCTCGGTTTCCGAGATCCGCCCGATGAAGCGCGTTTCGATCTTGTCGCGGATGTTGGCGGGCAGCGAGTCGAGCGCCCGGAAATACCAGGACGGGGAGGCGGTGCGGTAGGCGGTGCCGATGTGGGTGATGACGACCTTATCGCGTGGGGCAACGGGAGCGGGCCGGGAGTCGAAGAGGGGGCGGAGAGCGTCGGGATCGTAGCCGTTGTGGATGAGGGCGAACTTGGAGGAGGGCTGGCCGGGATAGCGGGACCGGATTTCGCGCAAGGAGGAATCCGTGACGGCGACGACGAGATCGGACAGGGCGACCGTTTCGCGTTCGATCTGCTCGGCGCGGCGGCGGATGAAGTCGTCGCGGAGGAATTCAAAGTCGGTGAGGTAGAAGCGGAGCCACTCGTCGCGGAAGTCGCTAATCAGGCGGACCGATGGGAAGGAGCGCTTGAGGGAATTGCCGATCAGGAAGACCGAAAAAGGAGGGGCTGTGACCAGCACAGCCTGAATGCGGTGGCGGCGGATGACGCGCCGGGCGGCGCGGATGGCGTTCGGGACCCAGACGACCTGCGGATCAGGCGAAAAGATGCGCCGGGCCGTCCGGGCGAGGAGGGACTTCCACGGGGAAGACGGCGGAGCCTCGCTGGCTTGGGGCCCTTCCCCGCCAGGGCCCGCAACGAGGCTCCACAGGCGCTTGCGGAAATAGAAGGGGAGCTCCGGGGTGAAGGCCCGATGGAGAGTGACGGTGGGGGGCAACTGCGCGAGGAGGCCGGGGTCCCGAACCGGTGCGCCGGGGTTGCGGGCCGAAAGAACGTGGACGTCGAAGCCCTGGTCGGGCAGGTACTTGGCCAGGCTCAGGGCGCGCATGACAGTGATGCCGCCGGCCGGGGGGAAGGCGTAGGCGATCAACAGCAAGCGCAATGGCCGCTGCAGTTCCGGCGGATGGGTATTCCACGGGGGGCCTTGCGGATCCGCAGCGCTTGGAACCGTCATCTCCTCCTGGGCGGCGGAGGCCCGGACGGGCAAAGACCGCGCCTGCTGGAAGGATAGCACAGCGGGTAGGGGGGGCATCGTGACAAGGGACGGGGATAATGTTTCCGCTTCATTTTGAGTGAATTCTGTTGTTGCGCCCCGGGCGGAGGCGGGAGACGGGCATAGGCTCGGTGCGGGCTGCCGGGAAGGCCGGACAGCGGCGATGCAGGAGGGATTGAGAGTGCGGAAGCAGGCGGTGATCGGGGTTTGGATCGCGGCGGTATGGCTTGGACCGGCCTGGGGACAGAGCCGGATCCATCTGCTGACACAAGGGAGGGAGGCGGACTTCAGCGCCTACCCGAGCACGAAGCCGGCGCGCGTGGTTTCCGCGTTGCCGGCCAGTTGCGCTGCCGGCGAGGCGGTTGTGGTTGCAAGCGGGCCGGCGGCCGGCATGTATGCATGCGACGCGACAGGATCGTGGGTGGCAGCGGCGCCTCACGGCCACGGGTTAAGCGACCTGAGCGGAGTTTCCGGCAAGCAGGGGACCGGGACCCTGCTGCAAGCCTTCGGCGGAGGGACGGTGCAGGCGGGCGACTGCGCGCAGTTTGACGAGAACGGGAATCTGGTGTCAGCGAACGCCCCCTGCGGAGCGGGTTCGGAGAATTTCAGCCAGGATTTCACTAATGCGACGACGCTGAACCTGGATCACAACCTGGGCACGCGGAGCGTGATTGTGGGTTGCACGGATCCGACCGGCCAGGCGGTGATTCCGGACAGCATCCGGATTGTGAGCGAAAACCGCGTGACGGTGACGTTTGCCGTCGCGCAATCCGGGAAGTGCGTTGTGAATGCTTCCGGGGGAGGAGGGGGAGGCGGCGCGGTGAGCTCGGTGTTCGGGCGAACAGGGGCGGTCACAGCGCAGGCGGGCGATTACAACTTCAGCCAGATTGCGGGGCAGCTGGCGCTGAGCCAGATCGCGCCATCGGCGCTGCAGGGGAACGGATCGAAGATCCAGCTGTTCAGCGGAACGGCGGCGGCGAATGATTGCGCGAAGTTCGATGCCAACGGGAACCTGGTGTCGGCGGGAGCGCCGTGCGGCACGGGCAGCGGCGCGGTGAGCTCGGTGTTCGGGCGAACAGGGGAGGTCATAGCGCAGGCGGGAGACTACAGCTTCAGCCAGATTGCGGGGCAGCTGGCGCTCAGTCAGATCGCGCCGTCGGCGCTGCAGGGGAATGGATCGAAAATCCAGCTGTTCAGTGGGACGGCAGCGGCGAACGATTGTGCGAGGTTCGATGCCAACGGGAACCTGGTGTCGGCGGGAGCGCCGTGCGGTACGGGCAGCGGCGACGTGACCGGACCGGCGGGCGCGGCGGACGGCGAGGTGGCGCTCTTCCAGGGCACGAGCGGAAAGCAGCTGAAGCGGGCAACCGGGACCGGCGTGGCACGCCTGACGAACGGAGTGCTTGGGATCGTCAGCGGCAGCGCAGGCGATTGCGTGAAAGCGGACGGAACCGCCGGCCCCTGCGGCGGCACGATTTACTTCGGAGCAGGACTGGAAGGGACGGGGACGGCGGCGGATCCGGTGCGGATTGCCGCCGGGGGCAGCGTGGCGAGCCAAGCGTTTTATTCGGCCAGCCTGAACTTCGGGACTTTGAACGGCGGCAGCTGCGCGGAGCTGAACATACCGGCTCCGGGCGCTTCGTCCGGCGAAACGCTGGCAGTCGGCATGCCGGGCACGCTGCCGCCTGGAATCGCCGGGATGATGTACAGCGCGGCGGATGCCGTCGTGGTCAGGCTGTGCAACTTTACGGCGGGGCCTGTGGCTGTGCCGGACGGGCTGTCCTTCAACGCCCGGATCGTGAGGAGCTTCTGAGGAGGGAACTGACGTGAGAAGATGGATGCACGTAATGGCGGCCGCGCTGGCCACGGCTGCGCTCTTGCTGGCGGTGACTGTGAATGGCAGCCTGCATGTCCTGGGCACTTTGACGGCGGTGAACGTGGACTTCGGCTCCGCACAGGCGACGGCGCCGATGCAAACAGGGACGAGCCTGCCCTCTGGCTGCGCCATCGGGCAGGCATTTTTCAAAACGGACGCGGCAGCAGGGCAGAACATTTACCTCTGCACGGCCGCCAATACCTGGACCCCGGTGCAGGGCGGCAGCGGCGCGAGTTTCGACCGGAGACCCGACACGCGGTATGTGGTGAGCATGGCGGATTTTCTCGGGGTGCCCTATGACCGCAACGTGTGGTTCGAGAACGGCTGGATGTTTACAAAAGTATCCGGGGCGAACAACATCAACAACCCCGTGCCTACGATTGTGGACGCGCTGGATCCGGGAGTGATGCAGCTGGGAACGAGCAGCACCTCAGGCGACGACATCCGCTTCGAGTCCGTGGTCGGATTGCCGGATGCGTCCCAGAACGGGCTTTATTCGCGCACGACGGTGCCCTGGGAGATCAAGGTGCGCTTCCGGTTGCCGCAGGCCAGCGATGCCAGCAACAGCCGAATGCTGATCCTGTTGGGTTCGGGCAGCGAGAACCCTCCGATGAGCGTTGGACTCCGGTACCTGGGCGGGACGGATACGACGTTGAAGTTGTATTCGGCCGGCAGCGCAAATGTTTATGGCACAGTGGTGGACACCGGCGTGGTTCCGGGGACGGATTGGCATGTCTGGAAGGTGAGGAGCGACGGCGCGGCTGCCTACCGCTTTTACATGAGCGTGGACGAGAGCGCCGAGAGCAGCGTGTGCGAGTCGGGCTGCACGTTCAACATGAACGGGCCGTATTTTGACGATATTTTCCGAAAGCTGCAGTTTTCGATGCGCACGAACGAAGCTGCTGGCAAGAGATTGCAGATCGATTACGTTTCGCTGTACATGGACCGGGGTGTTCGACGATGAGACTTCTTGCGGTTTTGCTGACGTCCTGGCAGCTGTTTGCTCTGGATAATCACATCAAGATCCACGAGGCGTCCGGTTCGACGCAGGCCAGCCGCCCGTTCACGGCGCTGATGGTGTTCATGCAGGGGGAATTCCCCTTAGGAACTTATCCGAAGCCGAGGATCAACGGCACCCCGGCCAGCAGCTGGCAGGTGGATGTCAAGAACCGCTGGCCCGACGGGAGCATCCTGACTGCTTTCGTCAGCTTCCCCGTCAGCCTGCCTGCCAACGGGCAGGCGACAGTGGATTTCGTGCCTGACCCGAACAGTTGCCATCTGGGGGATCAGCAAACCTGCGAGGCTGCCGCCCTGGACCAGAGCGGGATGCTCAATTTCCTTTCCGGAAACTGGAACGCCCAGATCCGTGGGACGGCGAATTCGATCCCCTACACCACGGACGCAAAGACCATGATCGCTGCCGGAGCCTGGCGGTACTGGCTGCGGGGCCCGGTGGTGACGAGGGTGATCGTGGAAGACATGTCCACTGCCCTTGCCTACGACTTCGGTTGGCGCTGGGACGGCACCGCCTGGCAGGCGCCCACCAACAACAACCAGAAGGGCATCCACCCGATGTTCGAGATCTCGTTCTACCCGGGCTGGAGCGGCGTGGAGATCGGCTACAAGCTGGAGAACTCGTTCCGCACGCGCCTGATCAAGACGAGCAGCAACGGCCGCGCCGCTTTCCAGTTCCTGCTGGAATTCCTCGCCGGGAGCCCGGCGAGCGTGGTCTACTCCAAGACCAATTTCAATCTCACCACGATGAGCGGGGTGACGTATTGGGCATGGAGCGGATCGGCGCCGGGCAAGGTATTGGTGGACCGAAACCTTCCCTACCTGGTGGCGACGAGGGTGCTGCCGTCGTACGACCTGAACATCAGAATCGACCAGAACAAAATCACAACCTATCTGAACCAGTGGCCGGGGAACGTGGGGACCGATGATCAGGGGCGGCCGGACCCGCGATCCTGCACGACCAGCAACAATCCTTGCGCATACATCAAGACCGACATGCCCGGCACGGGCGACAGCGACAACTTCGGCATCATTCCCGGATTCCACATCAGCTACCTGTATGCGATGGGGGACAACCGGTTCAGCGTCGCCACCCGGATGCAGGCATTCGAGCGGCTGATCGAAGGAAGCGCGGAGGCGGCCGTCAACATCCCGATGCACACGCGGGAAGGCTACACCAACATGAGCCCTGCCTGGCGGAACTACCTGAACTGGCCGGAGGATCAACAGACCCCCTCGTTCGGCAGGATCTTTTCTCTCAGCGCCCAACCCGAAGGCCGCACGGGCATCGCCTTCGACCAGACGGGCCCTTACCCGGCCCAATATGCCTGCACGAGCTGCCCGGCGTCCAACAAGCCCTGGGTTCCGGACGGCGGCCACTGGCCCTCCCTGTTCGCAGTGCCTTACATCCTCACCGGGAGGTACCTGTACATCGCCACTGCACAGCAGTTCGTGGCAGCTCTGATGGGCGGCGGGCACCCGGAGTACGACCGCCACTGGGACTGGGGAATTGTGTATGATTCCGCAAATCCGAGAGGGCCGGCACGGGTGCTGAAGGATGTGTATTGGACGTGGCTGCTCAGCCCGGACTCTCCCGAGCGGAACTACTTCGCCTCCAAGCTGAAGAATGTCGACGCCGCCTACGAGGGCGTCTTCGACATCCGCGATGGCCTCTACTCCTCGCAGATTGCGAGCGACTGCCGGGGTTCTGTCGTCTACAACATCACGCAAACTTTCAACTCCACACACGAGTGTTGCCGGCCGAACGGCCAGCGCAAGGTCTTCACGATTCCCTGGCGCACGCTCATCAGCCTCAACACGGTGGCCGTGAATGGAGTCACGAAAACTTTCGGCATCTACGGGCAGGACACGGGAAAGGACTGGTACTGGATTCCCGGCACCGGCATGATCATCCAGGATCCGAACGCCACCCCGCTGTCTGCCTCCGACAGCCTCTACATCGCCGGAGAATGGGGCAGAAACGCCACGCCCTGGTGCAGAGGCTACTCCCTGATGGGGAATCTGACAAACCCGCTTGCGCTGCCCGGGCTCGGGCAATTCTGGGCGGAATTGGAGGGCGCCGCGGGAGTGACCGGCACGTCGCCGTGGATGTGGAGTTATTTCTCCATGCACGTGGGCTGGATCCGCCAAACCCGGGCGCTGGCCGTCAACGGCGGATATCTCTTCGAGAAAAGCGGCGCCAAGCTCGGCAAGTTCTACGTGGATGGCATCCTTCATCCCCGCAAGCCCGTTCTTTATTCCGCGGCATACCGGACCCCCACGACGGACGCCCTTGGGCTCATCACAACGTGGGAGCGCTACATCGCGGTGAGAAATCCGCCGGTGGCGCTGGCTTCCCCCATCAGCGCGACGTCGACCTCGCTCACACTCAACTGCGCCGCATGGAAGCCCGGCTGCATCGGGGTGAAAGGCAGGATGGTGATCAAGATCGACGACGAGTACATTGCCACCTGCGGGTTCTCGCATACCGACACAAACACCACTCTCCCCGTGTGCCCGAACGGGCGCGGCTTCTGGGGAACCAAGGCAGCACCCCACACGACTTCGTCCGTGATCAACGCCGAGTGGCGGATGATCGCCGAAAATCTGAGCGGCCACACCTACGACAACCTGTGGGTGAATGCGCTGGCGATGTACCACGATGTGGAAGGCACGCTGGGCTCCGGACTGGCCGCCTACGAACGCGCGATCAGCATGGGCGCCGGCCTGCACCTGAGGGCCAGCGATCAACGCTACGCCCTGGTGCCGCGGGTGGAACCTTACCGGCTGAGAGTGACGACGTCCCCCGGAAAAGCGGAGATCACTTACGATGCGCCGACGCTGGCTGCCTGCCGCTACGCCATCACGCCGGGATACTTTGCGAGCTCTGACGACAGCAACGACACGGCGGACCGCGGCGGTCCGCGCACCCGCCGCATCGTTCTGGACGGACTTGCGCCGGGCGAATATCGCTACAGGGTCACTTGCGGAACGGGCAGAGTCAACGGATCCTTCACGGTGCCTGCCGCACCATGATTCCGGCCACCAAAAGGCGCACGCCTCCGGCTGGGGCGGCCTCCTGCGACACCGGAGGGAAGCCACCGCTCAGGGACGGCGGCGGGCCAGGAGCAGCTGACACGCTACGGGCGCGACGGCGGCACCGTCCCCGGGCTGGTCACTGCTTGAAAACGGGCTTCTCTTTCGGAATGACCCAAAGATAGAACTTGTGGCTGAGATAGGAGTCCTCGCCGTTGTCATCCAGCGTGAACTCCTTGTCGGGCTTCCATTCGCCCATGTCAAAGGTGTTCGAGACAACCCGGGTGCCGGGTTTGAGCTCGGCCAGCAGTTTCGGGCGCAGCTTCAGGTTGACGCTGGACAGCAGGAACAGGGTGACGACGGACGCCTCGCGGATGTCGGCCTCGAACAGATCCTGTTCAATGAACTTGACCAGGTGTTCGACGCCCTCTTTTTTCGCGTTGGCCCGGGCTTCGGCGATCCGTTCGGGATTGATGTCGATCCCGACGCCGCGGGCGCCGTATTTCTTGGCCGCGGTGATAACGATGCGCCCGTCGCCGCAGCCAAGATCGTAGACGATATCGTTCTTGGTGACCTTGGCCAGTTCCAGCATCGCCTCGACGGCGCGCTCGGTGGTAGGAACAAACGGGACGTCGGGAGTCCGCTTGGGCTTGGGCGTTTGCGCGGGGAGGGCGAGCAGGGTGCAGCAGAGGGCAAGCGCAATCCGCCGGGAGAATCGGGAAGTGAGTGGCATGGCAGTCTCTTTCGTACCAGAAGAATAGCGCAAGCTGCGAGCGGCAGGTTACGCCTGCCTCAGAGGAGGGACCGCTCGCGCGCGACGCGAAGCGCCTCAATGGCGGCGCCGCGGGCGCCTGCCGTGTCGCCGTTCGGCATGATGTGGATGGGGATATCGGCCTGCTCCTCGCGCTGCTCCGGCATGCCGGCGCGGATCTCCGAGAGGAACCACTGCTGGAATTCCGGCCCGGTTTCAATCGCGCCGCCGCCGACGATCAGCGCGTCGGGGTCGAATGTGTTCACCATTTCATCGAAGAACAGCCCCAACGCGTGCGCCTGCCCGCGGAAGATCTCCCGGCAGAGGGGATCCCCTTTCTCCGCCAGCCCGCGCACGAGCTTGGCCGCCTGGTGCAAGTTCCCCATGCGGTAGAGCTCGTGATCGGGATACTTCGGCTGGAAGTAGGGCAGGTAGTTCACCTCGATGGCGGTGAGGGAACAGAGCGACTCCAGATCCCCGGTCCGGCCGCAGTTGCAGCGCGGGCGGATGCCCTCCAGGAAGGGAATGCTTTGATAGGGAATCAGCACATGTCCAAGCTCGCCGCCGAACCCCTTGCGCCCTTTGACTACTGTCTGCCCGAGGATCACGCCGCCGCCCAAACCTGTGCCGATGATCGCCGAAACCGACGTCGCGCTGGAGTGCGCTCCGAACAGATGGAAGTGGCCCCACAGCGCGCCGGCGTTGCCGTCGTTCAGGTAGATCACCGGGCGTTCCAGCTTCGCCTCGAGAGCCGAGCGAATGTCGAAGCCCGCCCAATCCGGGTGCACGAAGTTTGTGGAGCCCCGCGCGCTGAGCACGCCGTCAGCGCTGGCCGGACCTGGGGTGTCGAGCCCGACGACGGCCACATCCTCCATCGAGATGCCTGCCTGCCGCAGGGCAACGTGAAGTCCATCCAGGATCTGCTGAAGGCAAACTGCGGGCCCCTCTTTGGATCTGGATGGGTGCTCGCACAGCGACTCGATCAGGAACCTCTCGTCGCTGGTGAGAAAAGTGTAATTGACGGCATTCCCGCCAAGATCAACGCCCGCGACCACTCGCATCGCCGCAAACTCTCCTTGGTTCGCAAGTTGAACTTAACACGATAGCAGGCAAGGAGGGCGGGCGGGAAGACGGGTGGCAAACGAATTCCCTGCTCCGGCCCGGGGCGGAGGGCCAACCGGCGGCAGAACCCGGTTACAGAGCTTTCGCGAGTTCCTCAGCGAAAGCGCTGGGCGGACCACTGGGTTTGCGGTGCTTGCGCCCGCCGCGGGAACGCTTTTCGGGGGCGCTCTGCGCGGCGGCGGGGGCGCCCTGCGCCTGCTGGGCGCGCGGCGCGGAACCGCGGCCGCTTTTCGATTTCGGCGGCTGCGCAGGATTGGCGCGCAGCAGCCTGTCTTCCAGCGGCGCACGGTCGAAGCGCTTGATGATAGCGTGCATTTCTTCTTCGTTCGGCGCTTCGATGAAGGCGAAACCCTTCGACTCCTGCGTCTCAGGGTGCCGGATGACTTTGACTGAATCGGCCACCAGGTTTTCCGCAGCGAGCCATGCCTTGATGTCGTCGGCAGTGACCCACGGCGGAAGATTACCGAGGAATACGGTTGAACTCATCGAGATGGGAAGCTAGCTCCGTCGGGGATTCGGACTGATTCTCTGAAGGAAGCGCAGTCCACGAGGCACTTTTATGGTATCACGACGAACGAGGGGCGGCAACGGGCCCGCCCCTCGATTGTCCGCAATCTCTGGTTTCGCTCAGCCGCCCGGCTCGACCGTAACAGCCAGCCGCACCGCCGGATGGCTGCGGAGCTCGGCGAGGATCTCCTCATTCACGGGTGAGTCCACCTCCACCAGCGCCACAGCCTCGAGCGGGCGCCCCGGTTCAGCAGGATTTTCCTGCCGCCCGAGCGAAAAATTCGCGATGTTGATCTGGTTGCGTCCGAGGATGCCGCCCACGTGGCCGATCACGCCCGGCACGTCCTGGTTTCGCATATAGATCAGGTGCCCGGCCAGCGTGATCTCCACCGGGATGCCGTCAATCGACAGCAGCCGTGGCTTGTCCATCACCACGCCGCCGGTCACCGAAGTCGCCGAGGCAGCGGCGATGATCTCCACCTGAATGGAATCCGTGGCCCCGCCGCGGGGCTGATGCGCCTCCGTCACCGAGAGGTTCCGCTGCGCGGCAAGTTGCATGGCGTTCACCAGGTTGGCGCGCGCCGCCAGACTCCGGCTCAGCACGCCTGCCAGCGCGGCATTGCGCAGCAGGTTCGTGTTCAACTCGGCGATCCGGCCGCGGTAGGTGATCCGCACCGCCTGCGGGTTCTCGCCGGCGATGAACGCCGCGAAGCGCCCCAGCCGCTCCGCCAGCTCGATGTACGGGCTGATGGCGCGGTACTGCTCCGGCGCCAGCGCCGGCATGTTGACGGCGTTGATCGCCACCCCGTGCAGCAGGTACTCCACCAGCTGCTCCACGATGCGGATGCCGACGATCTCCTGCGCCTCCTCGGTGGAGCCGGCGATGTGCGGCGTGGCGATCAGATTCGGCGCCGACAGCAGCGGGTGGCCTTCCGGCAGCGGCTCGGGGGAGAACACATCCAGCCCCGCGCCTGCCACCTTTCCGGAAACCAGCGCCTCGGCAAGCGCCTCCTGGTCGATCAGCTCGCCGCGCGCGCAGTTGATGATCCGCACGCCCGGCTTCATCCGCGCGATGGTCTGCGCGTTGATCATGCCGCGCGTCTCCGGCGTCAGCCCCACATGCAGACTGATGTAGTCGGACTGCGCGATCAACTCGTCCAGCGGCACCAGCTCCGCGCCCAGATCCGCAGCCGTTACCGGGTTCACGTACGGGTCCGAGGCCAGCACGCGCATCTCGAACCCCCGCGCGCGCCGCACCACTTCCTGGCCGATGTTGCCCAGACCCACGATGCCCAGCGTCTTGCCCCGCAGCTCGTTGCCGAGGAACTTCTTCTTCTCCCACTTGCCCGCGCGCGTGGACGCGTTGGCTTCCGGGATCATGCGCGCCAGCGCCAGCATCAGCGCCAGCGTGTGCTCGGCCACGCTCACCGCGTTGCCCCCGGGCGTGTTCATCACCAGCACGCCCGCCGCGGTCGCTGCCGCCAGATCCACGTTGTCGACGCCTACGCCCGCGCGTCCGATCACGCGCAGCTTCGGCGCCTTGGCCAGCGTCTCCGCTTTCACCTTCACGGCGCTGCGCACCAGCATCGCCTCGCAGTCGCCGAGGTGCTGTTCATACTCCTTCGGGTTGGACTCGATCACCTCGAAGCCCGGCTGGCGGCGCAGCAGCTCCAGCGCCGCCGGAGACATCGGTTCAGCCACCAGGATCTTCATGACTGCTTCCCGCTGCGGGCCTCCACGTACACCTTCTGCACCGCCGCCACGCCCTGGCCGAACTTCACCGGCAGGCCCTTTTCATGCAGGATCAACTCCAGTTCGGCGATCACCGCGAACAGGTCTGCGAAGTCGAAATAGCCAAGATGCGCGATGCGGAAAATCTTGCCCTTCATCGTGCCCTGCCCGTTGGCGATGATCGATCCGAACTGGTTCCGGTACGCCTTCACGATCTCGCCCGAATCCATCCCTGCGGGCGCCTTCACCGCCGTCACCGAGGACGACGGCGAGCCGGGCGCGAACAGCTCGAGCCCCAGCTCCACCACCGCCGCGCGCGTCGCCTTTGCCAGCAGCTGCGCGTTCTCGACGAGCTTCGCCATTCCCAGCTGCTTGATGTAGGCCAGCGCTTCGGCCAGCGCCAGAATGTGGCTGACATTGGGCGTCCACGCGCTCTCGCCCTTGTCCGCCATTTTCTTTTCCCGCTTCAGGTCGAAATACATCCGCGGCAGCCGCGCCGTCTCGTTCTGCGCCCATGCCTTCGGACTCACGCTGATGAACGCCAGCCCCGGCGGAATCATGAACGCCTTCTGCGAGCCGCCGATCACCACGTCCAGCCCCCAGCCGTCGATGTCCAGCGGCATCGTGCCCAGCCCTGTGATCGCATCCACGATGCACAGCGCCTGCGTCTTCTTCACGATCTCGCCGATCGCCCGCACGTCATGCGCCGCGCCCGTCGACGTCTCCGACGCCTGGAAGAACACGCCCCTCGCGTCCGGGTTCTCGCGCAGCGCCTGCTCCACGCGCTCCGGGCTCACCACGTCGCCGTATTCCGCCGCCAGCACCACCGCATTCAGCCGGTATGCCTTGGCCAGATCCACCCAACGCTCGCCGAATTTTCCCGCCGAAAGCACCACCACCCGGTCGCCTTCGCTGAAGAAATTCGACACCGCCGCCTCCATGGCGCCGGTGCCGGAGCTCACCGTGATCAGCACGTCGTTTTGCGTGCCGTAGACCTCTTTGAGGTCCGCCAGCACGCGCGGGTACAGCTGGATGAAGTCCTGCGTCCGGTGATGAATGTCGGACGCCATCATGGCGTGCAGGGCGCGAGGCAGAAGAGGCGTCGGCCCTGGTGTCAGGAGTCGCTGCTTCTTGATATGCATGGCTGTGGGAAAATCAGAGGGAAACAGGTTAACAGGATACCAGAGATGGCCCTCCTCGATCAGCTCCAGAAAGACATGGCCGAGGCGATGAAAGCCCGCGACGAAGCCCGTCTGGCCACGCTCCGCATGATGAAGGCCGCGCTCATGAAGGAGAAAGTGGACTCGATGAAGCCGCTGGACGAGGCCGCAGAGTTGAAGGTCCTGAACTCCCTCATCAAGCAGCGCCGCGACGCCGCGGAGCTCTACCGGCAGGGCGGACGCCCGGAGCTCGCGGAACGCGAAGAGGCCGAACTGAAACTGATCGAGTCCTACATGCCTGCCGCAGCAACCGAAGAAGAGATGCAGGCTGCCGTCGAAGCCGCCCTGGGAGAAACCGGCGCCGCCACGGCGAAGCAGATGGGTCAGGTGATCGCCGCCGCCCGCGCGCGGCTCGCCGGCAAACGCATCGACGGCAAGCGGCTCAGCGACCTCGTGAAGGCGCGCCTCGGCTGAAGCCCGTGGATCTCGTCCTTCGCGCCGCCTGCCGCGCCGGCCGCCGCGGACCCGCCGGCGTGGCGCGGCTTCTCGAGAAGGCAGCAGCGGAGCACGCCGCGGCCCTCGGAGTCGGCATCGGCGATCTGCGCGCATCCGGCTGCGCATGGATGCTCTCGCAGCTCGGGATTCGCGCCCGCCGCTGGCCCGATCCTGGCGAGCCGCTGGAGGTGCTCACCTGGCCCTCCCGCCGCACCACCGGGGCCCGCGCATGGCGCGAATTCGAGATCCTTTCCGGTTCCGGCGAGCCCCTCGTGGAAGCTGCTTCCGTCTGGCTCATTGTGGATCTGGAACGCCGCCGCCCCGTGCGGCTGCCACGCTTCCTGCTGGAACTGGAATTCCCGGACAAGGAGACAGCCGTTTCCTTTTCGCCTCCTCCGGAGCCGCCTCCTGAGCCGCCGGGGACGTTCCGGCTCAGCGTGGAGCCGCCCGATCTCGACATCAACAACCACGTCAACAACGTGAAATGGCTTGAGTGGGCGGAAGCCGCCGCCAATTCCGGAGATGCTTCCGCCGTGCAGATCGACTTTCGTGAGGAAGCCCGCCTCGGCGAAGAGATCACTGTCTTCACCTGGAGCCGGAAGGAGCCGCCAGAACAGCTGCAGAGAATCACCGCCGGCGGCAGGCATTGTGCGGCCGTGCAGTGGTGGCGCCGCCAGTGAAAAGAAAAGGGCGCCGGGCGGAGGAGGAGCGCCCCGCCCGGCGAGTCAGTGGAGGAGCGGAGACAAGATCGAGGCCATCCGCGCCGCAGCCGGATCAGTTGTAATAAGCCGCGTTCTTCTCGGCGAAGTGCGCCAGTTCGGGCGGCAGCTCGTCGAGAATGTAAATCGAGTTCGTGGGGCACACCGGCACGCAAGCGCCGCAGTCGATGCACTCGGTGGGGTGGATGTACAGCTGGGGAACTTCCTCGTAGCCGGGTTCGTCAGGCGTCGGGTGGATGCAGTTCACCGGGCACGCCTCGATGCAGTGATTGTCCTTGGTGCAGGTGTCGACAATAACGTATGCCATTTTCGTTCGGGCTCCGCACTCATCCGGTGCAACTGACATGCCAAACCGCCTGACGCGGAATCCTCCGCTTTTTCAACACGCCTGCCGCCACCACCCGTGCGGGGGAGCTTCCGTTTTGGGGCATTTCACGCACTAGCGGAACCTGCCCCGAAACGGGTATGATCGAGGGCGATTGTCCGGAGAACGGAACATGGCCAACCAGCACAAACCCTTCGTCCCCGTCGACATGAAGATGTCCGAGTTCACCTTCCGCGCCGTTCTGCTCGGACTGGTGATGACCGTGGTCCTCGGCGCCGCCAACGCCTACCTCGGCTTGCGCGCCGGGCAAACCATCGCCGCCACCTACCCGGCCGCCGTCATCAGCATGGCCGTCCTGCGCCTGTTCCGGGGCTCCATCCTCGAAGAAAACATGGCGCGCACGGTAGGCAGCATCGGGGAAAGCGTCGCCGCCGGCGCCATCTTCACGATCCCCGCCTTCGTCATCGTCGGCGCGTGGACCCGCTTCGACTCCTTTGAAGCCTATTGGCAGTCCAGCGCTCTGATGCTGGTCGGCGGCACCCTCGGCATCCTCTTCGTCACACTGCTGCGCCGCGTCATGGTGGAAGACCCCGAACTGCCGTTCCCGGAATCCAAAGCCGCCGCCGAGATCCACAAGGCCGGCCAGCGCGGCGCGGACGCCGCCAAGACGCTCTTCCAGGCCATGGGTATCGGCGCGGTAGCCTACCTTCTCGGCGAATTCCGCCTCTTCTCCGCCAGCCGCGACTTCCTGCTCAAAGTCGGCGACCTCGGCCGCAGCGTGGTGAAACTCGGCGCCGCGGGCGAAGCCGCCGTCGGCGGATGGACCAAATTCTCCCTGCCCGCCGTCGCGCCCGCCTACCTCGGCGTCGGCTTCATCATCGGGCCGCGCCTCGGGGCGTTGAACTTCGCGGGCGGCCTCACCGCGTGGGGCTTGCTCGTGCCTCTGCTGGTCTACTTCCTCGGGCCCGAACTCGCCAAGAACCTGCCCGCGGGCGCCGGTCATGAGGCATGGGACGGCATTGCCAGCCAGGTGTGGCGCAACATCGTGCGCCCCATCGCCGTGGGCGGCATGCTGGTGGGCGCAGCCACCACCATGTTCCGCATGCGCAAGTCGCTCGCCGCAGGCTTGCAGCGAGCCGTCGCCGATCTGAAAAAGGCCAGCGGCCAGAGCGAAGCGGCGGACCGCACGCAGCAGGACTTGAGCTTCAAGGTCGTCCTGCCCGGCCTGATTCTCACCTTCATCGCGATGGTCGTTCTCTACGAGTTCTTCTCGCAGTCCATCGCCGGGGCGCTCGTCGCCGCGCTCGTCATGATCGTTCTCGGCTTCTTCTTCGCCGCCGTCTCCGGCAACCTCGTGGGCATCATCGGCTCATCGAACAACCCGATCTCCGGACTCACGCTCTCCACGCTCATCGTCGCCGCGCTCCTGATGGTCGCCATCGGCGTCAAGGGGCTCTCCGGCGTCGCTGCCGTGCTCGGCGTCGCCGCTGTTGTCTGCGTCTCCTCCGCGGTCGCGGGCGAAATGCTGCAGGATCTCAAGGTCGGCCACATCCTCGGCGGCACCCCGCGCTCCATGCAGATCGGCGATCTCATCGGCATCCTCATCAGCGGCCTGCTTCTCTTCTTCCCGCTCTGGATCCTCCACGAAGGCAACATCCGCGAAGGCGGCATCGGCTTCGGCGATCCCAAGCTCTCCGCCCCGCAGGCCGGTCTGATGGCCATGCTCAGCCAGGGCATCGTCGGCGGCTCCATGGCATGGCCCCTCGTGCTCGTCGGCATCTGCATGGGACTCGCTCTGGTCCTGCTTCAGGTGCGCAGCCCGATGTTGTTCGCCGTCGGCATGTATCTGCCCCTCGAAACCACCTTCGCCATCTTCACCGGAGGCGTCATCCGCTGGCTGATGGAACTCGCGCGCGACCGCCGCAACTTCAACGAGCCCCAGAAGGCGCGCATTGAAAACGCCGCCGTGCTCATCGCCTCCGGCCTCATCGCCGGCGAAGCCCTCATGGGCATGGTGAAAGCCGGCTTCGCCATTGCCGACAAGCCGCTGTCTTCGATCCTCAGCTTCTTCGACAAGCCGCCCCTCGTCTCCGGGCTCATTGTGCTGGTTTTGCTCGCCCTGCTCCTCATCCGCTGGCCGCTGGCCAAGGCGGGCGATCCCAACGAGCCCGCGCCCCCTGCCGCCATCGTCTGAGCAGCGGCCCGCCGCTGCACCGGCAGCCCCGGAGCCGCGCCGCGCGCCGCTCCGGGCTCTCGCAGTCCAAGCGGATATCATAGTGATTTGTCCGTCGTATCCTCGCCCCTTCCTGCCAACAGGACCTCCTGGGCGTTCCTCTACGCGGCGATTGTTCTCACCACCGCCTCCACGCTCATCACCGAGATCGCCCTGACGCGCATCTTCTCCGTCGTCTTCCAGTACCACTACGCCTTCCTCGCCATCTCCATCGCCCTGTTCGGCCTCAGTGCCGGAGGCGTGCTCTCCTATCGGATCGCCGCCCGGGGCGCGCTGCTCTACCGCCGCCTCGGACTGCTTTCCTTGCTGAATGCCGCCGCCATCGTGGCCGCTCTGGCTGCCGCCGTGCATGCAGGCGCATGGCCGCCGCGCATGCCCGCCTACGCCGCCGTCTACTTCGCCGCCGCCGTCCCCTTCGTCTTCTCCGGCATCGTCCTCGCGCTCGTCCTTGCAGAGACCATTCACCGCGTGGAGCGTGTCTACTTCTTCGATCTCCTCGGCGCCGCCGCGGGCTGCCTGCTGGTCATCCCCTTCCTGAACGTCATGGGCGGCCCCGGCGCCATCCTTGGCGCCGCCGTGCTCGCTGCCGCCGCCTCCGCCGTCTGGTTCGGCCTCTCCGGCGCGTGGGCCGGCCGCGCCCTCGCCTCCGCCGCCGCCCTCGCCCTCGTCGCCCTCATTGTCGTCAACCACAGCGCCCGCATTCTGGATATCTCCGCCGCCAAGGGCCTCGACCTCCGGCGCGAGTCCTTCGTCCAGTGGAACAGCTTCTCCCGCGTCAGCCTCCTCGAGCAGCCGCCCGCGCCTCCGCTCATCCTCGTCGACGCCGCCCCCAGCAGCCGCATCCCCGATTTCGATCCGCGCTCTCTGGATGACGCCCGCCGCGATCAGCTCCTCCGCAGCGGATCCGGCTACGCCTACCGCCTCCGCCCGGGCGGCAAGATCCTTGTCATCGGCGCCGGCGGCGGTTGGGACGTCGCCCTCGCTCTCGCCGCCGGCTCGAAAAGCATCACCGCCGTCGAGATCAACCCCATTATTGTCGACACCCTCATGCGCGGACGCTTCCGCCACCTCAGCCGGAACCTCTTCCTCCGCCCCGAGGTCCGCGTCTTCGTCGAAGATGGCCGCTCCTTCATCCGCCGCACGCAGGAGCGCTTCGACCTCATTCAGGCCACCCTCCTCGACACCCGCGCCTCCGCCGCCGGCGCCCACGCCCTCAGCGAAAACAGCATTTACACCGTCGAAGCCTTCCAGGACTACCTCGCCCGCCTCAATCCCGGCGGACTCCTCTCCTTCACCCACCTGGGCTTCGATCCGCCCCGCGAATCGCTACGCCTCGCTGTCCTCGCGCGCGCGGCACTCCTCCGCGCCGGCGCCACCGAACCCGCCCGCCACATCATCGTCCTCCGCGAGCAGCCCGATCAGACGCTCGTCGAAGGCGCCACAGACACGATTCTGATCAGCCCGGCCCCCTTCCCCGTCGAGGAACTCGAGCGCGCCGCCCTCGAAGCCGCCCGCGCCAACCTCGAGATCCTCTACATGCCCGGCCAGGCGCCCGAGTCCCCCTTCTCCGCTCTCCTCCTCTCGCACGATCCTTCCCGGTTCCTCGACTCGTACCCCAGCGACGTCCGCCCCGTCCACGACGACCGCCCGTTCTTCTTCTTCACCTCCCGCCTCGACCGCATCTTCTCCTCCGGCGCGGAGCACGACTCCACCGCCCTTCACCTGTTCGCCCTCGCTGCCGTCAGCCTCGCCGCCACCCTCGTCACCCTCGCCCTTCCGCCTCTGCTGCTGCGCGCACGTCTCCGCGCCGCCCCGGGTATCCGCCGTTTCCTGCTCTACTTCCTCTGCCTCGGCGCCGGCTACGTCCTCGTCCAGGTCAGCCTCATCCAGCGCCTCGTCATGCTGCTCGGACACCCCACCTACGCCCTCACCGTCGTCATCTTCTCCATGCTCCTCTGGAGCAGTCTCGGCAGTTTCTTCAGCCGCCGGATCATCCGGGATGACGACCGCCGCCATCTCGCCGCTGTTGCCGCCGCCGCCCTGCTCATCGCCGCCACCGCCCTCCTCCTCGCCCCGTTCGCCTCCGCCGGCGCCTCGTGGAGCCTGCCGTGGAAACTGCTCGCCTCCATGGCGCTCCTCGCGCCCGCCGCGTTCTTCATGGGCACGGCGTTTCCTGCCGGACTCGCGCGCCTTCACCGCTGGAGCCGCAGCGCCATCCCCTGGGCATGGTCGATCAACGCCGCCGCCAGCGTCCTCGGATCCTGCGCTGCCGTGCTGCTCGCGGTCTCCCTCGGCTTGCGCAATACGATCCTCTGCGGCGCCCTGCTCTACGCCGGCGCGTTCCTCGCTGTCCTTGCCACCCGCCGATTCGTCCCGGCCGCCCGCTGAGCGCCGCTCAGCTCTTGCCGTTGCCCCGCTTCCCCTGGTTCGACAGCGTGTGCCGCAGCGCGTTCTCCAGCGCCTCGCAGAAGAAATACTCGCCCCACATCACGCTCTCGTTCACCCCCAGGTTCTTGTGCACGTGGTACACGCCGCCCTTCAGAATCCCCTCCCACTGCTCGTCGTTCCGCGCCGTGTGCTTCTCGCACAGCGACTTCAGAATGTGCAGCGCACTCGACCAGTAATAGAAGCCCTTCACCGGATCCGGCAGCATCCGGCACAGCCGCAACAGCCCGCTCGCCGCAATCGCCGCCGCCGACGTGTCCACCATCTTCCGTGACTCTTCCGGCGCCTGGAAGTCCCACGGCGGCACCCCGTCCGGATTCGTGTGCGTCAGGTAATAATCCGCGCACCTCTCCGCCGTGTCCAGGAACCGCGGATCCCGCGTGTACTCATAGCAGCTCCCGAACCCGTACAGCGACCACGCCAGCCCCCTCGACCAGCACGAGTCCGCCCTCCAGCCCTGCTGCGTCGAATGCCGCACGAACTCGCCCGTCTCGACATTGAAAATCCCCTCATGCGCCGTCGATCCGTCTCCCCGCACCAGATACCGCCTCGTCGTCAGCGCATGCCGCACCGCGATGTCCCGCAGCCGCCGGTCCCCCGTCTCCCGCGCCGCGTAAAACACCAGCCCCACGTTCATCATGATGTCGATGAACAGCGACTCCTCGCTCACGAACGAACGCAGATACTGCCCCTTCTCCACGAACCGCTGCGCCAGCGTCCGCCCCGCCTGCACCAGCACGTCGTTCAGCTTCGGATCCTTCGAAATCTGGTACCAGCGGTAATAGCTCGAAAGGAAAATGAACCCCAGGTCATGCACGTCTCGGTCGAACTGCCGCGGCTCCAGCGGGCGCGTGTATTCAATCGCCTTCTCCATCCAGAAGCTCTGCGATGCGCCGCTCTCCGCCGCCCGCCGGTAGAAGATCCACATCAGCCCCGGCAGGAACCCGTCGCACCAGTGCGTCCACGCCGGTCCGTCGTGCTTCCACTTCCCCTTCTTCGTGTACACCGGGTAATATCCCGGGTGCTTCTCGATCAGGCGCGTCACCTGCCGCTCGGCGAACCCGAGCGTCTCTTCCAGCAACCCGCGGTCGACTTCCGGCCCGAACTGGATCACGGCTTTTCCTCTCCCCGTGTCTTCAGGGTACGCCAAACCGTCTGAAACCCGCTTGGCAGCCGCCCCCGCCTTCCGCTCACCAGCAGCACCGCGCTGCCCTCCGCCGCCTGCCCCATCTCCGGCGGGATCATCCGCAGCTGCGGACGTACGTTCCTCAGCACCATCTCCATCGTCCGCGCCAGATCGGGCAGCACCAGCTCCGCACGGAATTCCCCTCTCTTGTTTTCAAAGGAAAACCGCCCCGGCGCCAGCGCGAAAAAACAGTGGCTCACCGGAAAATCCCGGCACGAAATCTGATCCATCCGCAGCGTCACGCGCGCCCCCTTTTTCAGCCAGACCTCCCCTTTCTTCTCCGCATCCCGGGTCACCTCGAACTCCACCGGATCCCCCATCGCCGCCTTCGACAAGTCCAGCGCCTCCGCCAGCCGCATCCTCACCTCCAGCCCCTCCGGCAGCGTCCACTCCACCTCCGGCGCCGCTGCAGGCAAGTCCTCCGGCGGATCTTCAAACACCAGCCGCGACTCCCCCTGATACTGCTTGCACCCGCTGAACACCGCCCGGTTCCGGCTCTCCCCGCCGTTCAGCGCCACCAGCGTCATCTCCATCGACGCAGGCAGCACGTGCCTCACCCCGCCGATCATCACCGGCGCATAATCGATCACTTTATGCCCCTCTTTCAGTGGTAAATAGTCCGGAATTTCGTCAATGTGGATCTCGATCCGCGCCATCTCCAGCGTCTCGGCGTCGTTGTAAACGTGCCCTTGATATCCTACCGGCCCCTCCGTCTTTTCGATCCGCAGGATGTAGCGGCTCTGCGCCATCGGCACCCGGTAGTGGAACACGTGCACCTTCCGCCCCCGCAGCTCCTCCGTGCCCTGATAGGTGAACTTCGCCGTCCCGCTCAGGTAAATGCTCTTCGCATGCAGCGCAAAGTCCCCCGTCCCGATCGCTCCTCCCCCCACCATCTCTCTCAGGTCGCGCTCCTCAAACTTCGGCGACCCCGGCCACGCATACAGCTCCTTGCCCTCCACCAGCGCCACTTCCAGCCGGATGTTGTCCAGAAACCGGTAGCGCTTCGACCCCGGATCCCTCTGAGAGCGCTCGATCGTCTGCACGCACGTGAAGTTCGGCAGCCGTTCCAGATTCTCGTACACGACGTTCCGGATCCGCGCCAGCAGCAAAGTCTCCGGCGTCAGCGGCTTCATCGGATCATAGGGCTCCTGCCCCGCCGCCAGCCAGACCAGTGCCAGCACCACCAGCGCCCGCTTCATGTTTCAGCCCGCTCCGGATTGTCGTGCATCCCGTCCCGGATCCGCGCCGGCAACAGCGTCACCGTCGTCAGCGGTGTCCTGGCATCACAGGACTCCTGCCCCGCCGCCATCCGGAAGAGTGTCTGCGCTGCCAGCGCCCGCTTCATGTCTCAAGTATAGGAACCCGCGCCTTTGTTATCATCGCTTCTGCCATGGCTGTCAAAGTCACCGTCATCAACAACGGACCGCTCCGCATCGAAGGCGAACCCGGCGAGTTCACTCTCTGCGACGCCCAGGGCAAGCAGTTCGGCCTCGCCGGACGGAAGGTCGTCTCCCTCTGCCGCTGCGGGCTCAGCGCCAACAAGCCCTTCTGCGACGGCAGCCACGCCCGCCAGGGCTTCCAGAGCACCTGCGAGGCGCGCGATCTCCCGCCGCCTGCCCTCAAGCCCTGACCGCGCCCCGCTCGCCTGCTTCTCATGGACCTTCGGCGCCGGCCCCTCGCCGGTTATCTGCGCTCCTGGCTGTTCACGATCCCTGCCGCCAGCCTCGTGACCGCCGCCCTGATCACTCTTGCCATCGCCAGCTCTCCCTTCGCTCCCGCTGGTCCGTGGCAGACCCGCCTCTACCGCCTATGGGCCCGTGCCGTCCTCGCCTTGTTCGGCGCCCGCCTCCGCGTCTCCGGCGTCTCGAACGTCGCCCCGCAGGGCCACTACGTCTTCGTATCGAACCATCTCTCGCTCGCAGACACGCCCGTCATGCTCCGCGCGCTGCCCGTCCCCTTCAAGTTCCTCGCCAAGCGCGAACTCCTCCGCGTCCCTTTCATCGGTTGGTATCTCCGCCGCGCCGGCCACCTCACCGTCGATCGCCGCAGCGTCCGCTCCTCCATCGAAAGCCTCAACGAGGCCGCCCGCCTCATCCGCGAGCACTCCCTTTCCGTGCTCATCTTCGCGGAAGGACGCCGCAGCCCGGACGGCTCCCTCCAGCCCTTCAAGGACGGCGCCGCATGGCTCGCCATCGAATCCCGTGCGCAGGCCGTCCCGGTCGCCATCCTCGGCACCGAACGCCTCCTCCCGGCGCACGACTCCTGCATCCTCCCCGCCGATGTCGAAGTCCGCATCGGACAGCCCCTCTCCCCCGAGGGCTTCACCCTCCGCGAACGCGCCGCCTTCACCGCCCTGCTCGAACAGCGCGTTCGCGATCTCCTCTCCTGCCCCTCCGCCTGACCCACTGCCGCCCTGCCCGCTCGGTCCCCCCGAGGCTCGCGCCGGGGCCACACTGCATCTGCTGTTCCCCCGCTGCTCGCGCCAAGGCCGCGCCGCCGGCGCAGTTCCCCCGACGCTTGCGTCGGGGCCGCACTGCATCTGCTGTTCCCCCGCTGCTCGCGCCAAGGCCGCGCCGCCGGCGCAGTTCCCCCGACGCTTGCGTCGGGGC
>JBBFLJ010000027.1:51657-56172 GCA_037481575.1 Bryobacteraceae bacterium
CCGCACTGCCTGCCCTGCTGCGCTTTGGATGCGCAGTTCCCCCGGCGCCTGCGCCGGGGCTGCGGTTATTGTGCTGCCTGCCGCTGCTTGCCCCGTTCCCCCCCCACCGCTCGCGCCGGGGCCACGCTGCCAGCGCTGCTCCCCTCAGGAGATGGGGACAGACCTCTCTGTCCCGCCCCCGCTTCGCTCAAACCCCGACGACCGCCCACTCGTGGACAGAGCAGTCTGTCCCCGTCTCCGCCCAGGCCATGCGCCACAGGGTCTTCCCAAGTGGCGCCCTCGCGGCCCGCACCGCGGCCGCGTTGGGCTTCCCGCTGCCCATGTTGATAGAATGATCGCTTGCCGCCCCGGCGCCTTTTGGAGGCAGTGTGAAGTTGTTCGCCATGTTGCTCCGCTTTTATAGCTATCTCTTCTCCCTGGTTTTCGGCCTCTTCGTAGCCGGCATCTCCGCCGTCCTGCTCATCAGCGGTGCCAGAAACTACCGCTTCGACATGGTTCCCTGGATCAAGGGCGAGAACGTCCTCTACTTCCTGCTCGCGGTCGGTCTCATCGGCGCCCTGTCCGCCATCCTCGCCTTCCTTGGCAAGTGGAAGCCGCTCCTCGTGGCGTTCACCTTCGCCGCGTTCGCGCTGCTCGTCTACGGCTTCTTCGTCAGCCCGGTCTACCGGTTCTACTCCGCCGATCAGGCAAAGGCCGTCGCATGGCTCTCCTTCGCTGCGCTCGGCGCGTTCTTCGGCTCGCTGATGCAGTACTACCCCGCGGCGCGCCGCCGGACGTAGCGGCTCCCTTCGCACCCGCAGAACCCCTCGCGGTCAAGGTGCGCCCCGGCGCGCGGATCTCACCCCCACAGCTCGTGAATCGGCGCGTACTCCTCGCCCTGATTCGACGGCACCAGCGCGAATCCCCGCCCCAGAGGATCGTCGTAGTACACCTTCCGGTAGTCGATCCCCAGCGCCGAGTAAATCGTCGCCTCCACGTCCTCCGGGCGCGCGTCTCGGTTCTGGCGCCACCCCGGCTCCACCGTGAACGCCCCCGTCTCGTTCGTCTTCCCGATCACGGTTCCGCCCTTGACTCCGCCCCCGGCAAACAGAACCGCCTGCTGCGGGAAGTGGTCGCGCCCGTTCTGGCTGTTCAGCGGCCCCACCGTTCGCCCGAACTCGCCCATGCACACGATCAGCGTCTTCCCCAGCAGCCCATCCGCCTTCAGGTCCGCGATCAGCGCGCCCAGCGCCTGATCGAACGTCCGCGCCAGCCCGCTCGGGTTCGTGGGGTTCAGCGCCCCCGTATAAATCCCCGAATGGTTGTCCCATCCGCCCACCGTGATCTGAATGAACCGCGGCCCCAGGTCCGCCCGGATCAGGTTCCGCGCTGCCAGGCACCCGCGCCCGACCGCCGTGTTCCCGTAGCGCGCCGTCTCCTCGTTGGTGAACGTGAACGCGCGGTTCACGTCGTCGTTGTACATCAGTCTCCGCGCCGTCAGGTTGAACTGCTCGAACTCGCCCACCACCGGCCCGATCTCCTCCAGCGCCCGCGTCTCCGCGTCCAGCTCCAGCAGCAGCCCGTATCTGCGGTCGAACCCCGCCGCTCCCACGGGCGACGTCGTGTTCGGCAATCCCCTCCCGCCAGGCGTCACATAAAACGGCTCCGTCCACGGCTCCAGATATCCGCGGTTCGGCCCGCCGCCCGAGTTCAGCGACAGGAACGGCGGCAGCACCGCCTTCGGATCGCCCAGCTCCCGCGCCACCACGCTCCCGATGTGCGGCGCGATCTTCGACAGCCCTGACAGCGGATTCCTCCCGATCTGGATCCACGTCTGCATCAGTCCGTGCACCACCGCATGCGTCCGTGCGCTCCGCAGCAGCGCGATCGAATCCAGGTGCTCGGCGAGCTTCGGCAGCAGACCCCGCGGCCACCGGATCTCTCCGTAACTCGTCGGCTCCATCTCCGGCAGCGTCCACGGGCCCTCTTTCAGGTCGAACGTGTCCACATGGCTCGGCGCCCCCGCCATGTTCACGAACACCACATACCGCGCCGTGCCCTTCGTCTCCGCCCCGCCCCGCGCCACCGTCTCCAGCGTGCGCCCCGGCAGGAAGAAGCTCCCCGCCACAGCCGCCCCCAGGTGCCGGAAGAACACGCGCCGGTCCAGCGCCGGACGCCGCCAGAATGGAAGATAGCCCGCTTGCCCGTGCATCGCTCTCGACCTCCCCTCAGTAGCTGAACAGGAAATCCGTCTTGTTCATCAGCGCCCACGCCAGGTCCTCGATCGCCGCTGTCCGCGCCGCCGGCGTCGCCGCGCGCTCCAGCGCCTTCAACGCCACCCCCCGCTCATACTCCGTCGGCTTCCGCGACAGGAACGTCAAAAACATGTCTTCCACAATTTGTTCGTTCGATCCGATCCTCGCCAGCCCCGCCAGATACGGCGATGCCCCCGTCCCGCTCGCCCGCGCCCGGTTGGTCACGAACGTCGAGTTCATCAGGTTCAGCCACATCAGGATCGATCCGTCCTGCCGCCGCGGCAGCGTGTCCCGGTTGCCCCGGCTGAACGCGTCCAGGAACGCCCGCGCCGTCCCGTTCGAGCGCGGCTCGCTTGTGTCCGGCAGCTGCGCCGCCCACACGAACGGCTCCGCGAATCCCTGCACCGTGTACGGCTGCGGCATCTGCGTCGCCTTCACAATTGCATCGTGGACTTCCTCTGCGTCCAGCCGCCGCGGCAGCCGCCGCGCGAACAGCTCCGCCTTCGTCATGTCCCACTCGCCGTCGTATCTTGAGCTCAGCTGATACGCCGTGCTCTGCGCTATCAGCCGCAGCAGCGGCTTCAGATGAAAATCCGTCGAGCGCGCATATTCCGCCAGCTTCTCCAGCAGCCACGGGTGCGACGCCTGATACGTCCACCCCTCCGGCGGCGCTTCCCGCGGATCCAGCCGCGCCGGATCCAGCCCGTCCACCGGCTCCGCCAGCGCCAGCCCGAACATCGCCTTCCACACCCGGTTCGCGAAGTTCCTCGCAAACATCGGGTCCGCTACCATCGACCGCACCAGCGACTCCCGCCAGTTGCCCTCCGCCGGCTTCCCGTCCCGGTACGCCGGCGCCAGGTTCGTCACCACCCTCCCGTCGATCATCGCCGGCGCGCGGTTCGGACGGTTCCCGAAGTTCGTGTTCAGCACATAAAAGCCGCTCGTCCTCTCGCCAATATCGGTCGATTGATAGTAGAAATCCGTCTCCGCCACCCGGCGCGCCGTCATCGTCAACCGCGCGAAGTGCGCCGCCATCTGCTGCGCCTCCAGCCGTGTCACCTTCACGCCCCACGCGGAAACGCTCTCGAGGTGGTACTTGCCGTTGTGGCACAGCAGGCAGTCGTAGTGCCCCATCCCCAGAAACGTCGTCGCCGTCTTCACCAGCAGCAGGTCGTAGGTGTCCTGCGCCGGCCCCATCGGCGCGAAGCCTCTCAGGATAAAGTTCGTGCCCGCCGTGCCCGCGTCATAGTTGTTCCCGTTCACCGTCAGCAGTTCCGTGGCGATGTCCCGCCAGCTCTTGTCTTCCTTGAGCGCGTTCCGGATCCACAGATAGAACGCGTTGCGCCCGTTGATCTGTTGGCTGCGGTTCTGCGCCGTGGCGGCGTTCTGCAACAGGTCCCCAAGCCACAGCGACCACTTGTCCAGCCACGCATCGCTCCCGAGCAGCCGCTCGATCAGCTTGTCGCGCTTCGCCGGATCCGCGTCCGCCTCAAACGCCCGGATCTCGTCCGCCGAAGGGATCCGTCCTGTCAGATCCAGCGACACGCGCCGCAGGAACTCCTCGTCGCTCGACACCGGCGCCGCCGGCACCCCCTCCGCCCGAAGCCGCCCGAAAATCTCCTCGTCGATGAAATTCTTCACCGGCAGCTGCGATGCATCCACGGTTCGCGCCGCCCGCGTCTTCGGCATTCTCCGCGCGAACTCCAGTGTCCGCTCGTACGCCTCCCGCCGCGCCCGCAAACCGCGCGTCTGCACCTCTTCCGGCGCCGCAATCCAGGTGCAGTTCTGCCCGGAAGCAGCCGCATCCTCCACTGACTCCTGCGCTGCCGCCGGCAACGCAGCGCCTGCCAGAATCAGAACAACGACCCAGCCCGGAATCCACTCGAGCGGCTTCATGAACAGCCCCTCCCTGTCTTCAATACTTTACAATGAGACCGTCTGCCTGAAATCAGGCATTCCGCCGGAATCGGCACATTTTGGTACCAGTGCGCCGCGCATCCCCGCGCCGCCTCATGCCCCCCTGACGCCAGTCCGCCCCTCCAGGTTGACAACGCCCCGAAATATTTTCCCGGCGCTCGCGCCGGTGTCGCAGTGCCCGCCGTCTTCGCGGCGATTTTTTCACATCCCCCCTTCGAAGGGGACGGCCTGATCTGGCTCCTTCGTCTATTTCGAAGAGGACACTCTCGAAAATCACCGGTTAAGTCATTGATCCCACGGTGACGCTTTGTAAAGTGACCTCGCAGCCGCAGCGGCAGAATTCCGCTTTGAGCCTCTCCATACG
>JBBFLJ010000028.1:0-54902 GCA_037481575.1 Bryobacteraceae bacterium
CCCTAATCGGTGAAACCATGCACCCCGACCCCAGGCAACGCCTCGCCGTCGTCCTCATCGACACCCGCAACCCGCTCAACATCGGCGCCGCCGCCCGCGCCATGAGCAACTTCGGCTTCTTCGACCTCCGCCTCGTCCGCCCCTATGAGGTCGCCTTCCACGAAGCCGTCAGCGCTGTCGGCGCCACCCCTCTGCTCCGCAACGCCCGCGTCTTTCCCACCGTCGCCGATGCCGTCGCCGACTGCTCCCTCGTCGTCGGCGCCACCGGACTCGGCCACCGCGTCTTCGAACATCCCCTGCACCGCCTCGAACGCGCCGCCCGCCTCCTCCGCCGCCACCTGCAAACCGCCCGCGCCGCCATCCTCTTCGGCAGCGAAAAATTCGGCCTCTCCAACCACGACATCTCCCACTGCCATTGGCTCCTTCACATCCCCACACGCCCCGAGCACGACTCCATGAACCTCGGCCAGGCCGTCGCCGTCACCCTCTACGAACTCCACCGCTCCCCCGCCGCCGCCCGCCGCCTCCCCGAAGCCGCCGAACTTGCCACTGCCGAAGAAATCGAACGGCTCACCCTCCTGCTCGAAGAGGTCCTCGCCCTCTCCGGCTACTCCGATTTCGCCCGCGAAACTTCCGCCTCCCACAAGACCCACCGCCTCCTTCGCCGCCTCTCCATCCGCTCCCGCGACGCCGCCATCCTCGCCGGCATGCTGCGCCAGATCCTCTGGAAACTCCGCCATCCCGGCCAGTGATATTCTGAGGATTGCGATGTCCAAAGTCGAGCTGCACTACGAATTCCTCCAGCCCTTCGACGACTCCTGGACCGAAGCCATCCTCCGCCTCCACGGCGTTTACGGCTTTCAAGCCCTGAAACTCTCCCCCTCCCTGGACCGCCTCACCGTCGTCTACGACGCCAGCCGCCTCACTCCCGAGGACATAGATCACCACCTCCGCATGGCCGGTCTCCCGGTGCGCCGCGCCGCCGCCCAGTCCGCCGTCGCCTCATGAACATCGCCCTCAACCTGCTCGACTTCACCTCGGGCTGGCACCCGGCTTCCCGCTTCGTCGCCGTCCTCTCCGCCGCCGCCGCCGCCTTCGTCATCCTCGTCTGGGTCGGGCTTCACACCCTCCACAGAATCGCCCGCCGCACCAGCACCACCCTCGACGACGAACTCCTCGCCGCCCTCAATTGGCCCGCCCGCTGGACCGCCATCGCCATCGCCCTCCTCATCGCGCTCAAGGACGTCGAAGAGCGCCACCTGCCCCGCTCCCTCGAGCAAAAGCTCTCCATCCTCGCCGCCGCCCTCATCATCCTCCCTCTCACCATCGCCCTCTCCCGCGCCACCATCATCCTCCTCCGCTACGCCCTCTCGAAAAGCGCCACCGGATGGCACGTCACCACCCTCACCGCCGCCACCATCCGCATCCTTTGGGCGATCCCCGGCATCCTCGTCCTGCTCAATCTGCTCAACATCTCCCTCGCCCCCGCCCTCACCGCCCTCGGCGTCGGCGGCATCGCCGTCAGCCTCGCCCTGAAAGACACCCTCGCCAACCTCTTCTCCGGCTTCTACATCTCCATGGCCGGCAACATACACAAAGGCGACTACGTCCAGCTCGACTCCGGCCAGGAGGGCTTCGTCGAGGACGTCTCGTGGCGCATCACCACCCTCCGCACCCTGCAGAACAACCTCGTCGTCATCCCCAACTCCAAGCTCAGCGAGGCGCTTGTCACCAACTACTCCTACCCGGAGAAAAAGCTCGCCGTCCGCATCCCCGTCAGCGTCTCCTACGACGCCGACATCGATCACGTCGAACGCGTCATCCTCGAAGAGGTCGAGGCCGCCCGCGGCCTCGAAGGCCTTCTCTTCGACCCTCCCCCCGTCGTCCGCTTCAACCCCGGCTTCGGCGATTCCGCCCTCAACCTCTCCCTCATCGTCCATGTCGCCGAATTCACCCAGCAATTCGCCGTCCAGGATCAACTCCGCCGCCGCATCCTCGCCCGCTTCCGCCGCGAGCGCATTCAGATCCCTTTCCCGATCCGCACCCTCGACCTGCCCCCCGGCTCCCTGAAACGCGCCCTCGAACCCGGCACGCCCGGCGATTCTTCCCCCGCCCCGCCGCGCGTTTGACACCCTCGCCTGCCCCTTCCTATACTGAAATTTCGCCCCCTTCGCTGCGGGACGAACGCTATCACTGTGCCCGCCCTTTGCGCTTCCGGCGCCGGGCCGTAAACCTCGGGATCATCGATGCCAAAAAGAACGTTTCAGCCGAACAACCGCCGGCGCGCCAAGACGCACGGCTTCCGCGCTCGCATGAAGACCAAGAACGGACGCGCCGTTCTCGCGCGGCGCCGGGCGCGCGGCCGCTGGAAGCTCACCGTCAGTGACGAACGGGCCGTTCGCTACGCAAAACGCAAGTAACGCCGGCAGCCCCGGCAGCCAGCGCTTCCCGCGCTCGAAGCGCCTCACCCGGTCCGCTGAATTCCGGCTCGTCTATGATCGAGGCACCCGCGTCGTGAGCCCTTACTTCGTGGCCTTCTGCTGGCAGAGCGGCAGCGGCGAGCCGCGCATCGGCTTCACCACCCCCCGCGCACTCGGCAAGGCCGTCGTCCGCAACCGCATGCGCCGCCGCGTCCGCGAAACTGTCCGCCGCCGCCTCCCTCTCATCGCCCCCGGCTGGTGGATCGTCTTCAACCTCCGCAAAGCCAGCCTCGACGCTCCGCAACGCGAACTCGACGCCGCCGTCGACAGGGTGGTAGCCCAATGCGCCGCCTGATCCTCGCTCTCATCGCCGCCTACCAGCGCTGGCTCTCCCCGCTGCTGCCGCCCTCCTGCCGCTTCCACCCCACGTGCAGCGAATACACGCGCCAGGCGGTGCTGCGCTACGGCGCCGCCCGCGGACTCTGGATGGGGCTCAAACGCCTCGCCCGCTGCCAGCCCCTCTGCGCCGGCGGCTTTGACCCCGTCCGCTGATCAGACTCACAGGAGAACGGATGGCCGACTCCACGAAAGGCAAACAGACCAACCCCGGCGGCGAGCTGAACATGGAAAAGCGCCTCCTGCTCGCCTTCGGCTTGATGGGGCTCGTGCTGTTCGCCTCGCAATATTTCCTCCCCAAGCCTGCCCCGCCGCCGCAGAGGAAAGCCACCCCCGCTGCCCAGCCCGCTCCGCAGGCGCAGCCGCCCGCCGCTCCCGCGCAAACGCCCGCGCCAGCGGAAACACCCGCTTCCAAACCCGCCGCACCCCCTGCACCCGAACGAATCGCTGCGGAAAAAGAAGAGACCCACGTCCTCGAAACCTCCGTCTACCGCATCGTCTTCTCCAACCGCGGCGCCGCCATCCGCAGCTGGGTGCTCAAACGCTACCGCGACAGCGCCGGCAATCCCGTCGAACTCGTCAACCCCGCCGCCGCCCCCAAAGCCGGCTGGGCCTATTCCTACGTCTTCCCGCGTGAAAAGCCCGCCACAGACCTGAATGGCGCTCTCTTCGCCGTCAGCCAGCCCGATCCCCTCACCATCGAGTTCCGCTACAACGACGGCACAACCGCCGCCCTGAAACGCTTCCGCTTCGAGCAGAACTTCTACCGCGGCCAGCTCCTGAGCGAGGTCTCAAGCGCCGGCCGCCCCATCGAACACCACCTCGCCTGGCGCGGCGGCTTCGGCGACCGCACCGTCCACAACCCCACCGGCGTCCAGAAAACCGTCTACTACGACGCCGCCAAACAGAAGCTCGTCGAAGAGGGCGTTCACTCCCCCGACAAGGGCCCGCTCTCTACCAGCGGCGCCTTCCACTTCGCCGGCATTGAAGATACCTACTTCGCCGCTGTCGCCCTCCCGCGCGGCGAATCCTCCATTGAATTTACCGCCTGGAGCGACGTCGTCCCGGAAAACCCGGGAGGCGAGGAAAAGCCCCATGCCGGCGTCTCCCTCGGAGGAAAGGCGCGCAACGAATGGACCTTTTTCGTCGGCCCCAAAGACACCGACATCCTCCGCGCGACCGACCGCAAGCTCGAGACCATGATCGACTGGGGCTGGTTCTGGTTCATCGCCAAGCCCCTCTTCCTCGCCCTGCACTGGATTCACGACCACTGGATCGGCAACTGGGGCTGGGCCATCGTCATCGCGACCGTCATCATCAACCTCCTCATGCTCCCGCTGCGCTTTTCCCAGCTGAAAAGCTCGCAGAAAATGGCGCAAATCCAGCCTGAATTGCAGGCTATTCAGGCCAAATACAAGGGCCTTTCCATGAAAGACCCGAAGCGCCAGAAGATGAACGAGGAGATGATCGCCCTCTACCAGAAGCACGGCATCAACCCGCTCGGCGGCTGCTTCCCGCTGCTGCTGCAGATGCCCTTCTTCATCGCCTTCTTCAAGGTCCTCTCCGTCGCCATCGAACTCCGTGGCGCCAGCTGGCTGTGGGTGACCGACCTGTCCCAGCCCGAAGCCTCCTTCATCCGCCTGCTGCCCATCGGCATGCTGGTCACCCAGGTCATTCTCCAGAAGATGACCCCCGTTGCCAGCCCCGACCCCTCGCAGCAGCGCCTCATGATGGTCATGATGCCGGTCATGCTCACGGTCCTCTTCTACAGCGCCTCGAGCGGCCTGGTGTTATACTGGCTCACTGGCAACGTCGTCAGCATCATTCAGCAGTATTTCTTCAACAAGATGGCGGTGAAGCCCTCTCCGGCGCCCGCGCAGGCGCCTCGGAAGAAGTAAGGAACCAACCTGATGAGCGAGCGCCAATACACGGTGGACACGGTCGGCGACCGGATCGCCGACTTCCTCGACGCAGTCCTCGATGCGATGGACCTCGACGTCGAATACGAGATCCTCGACGGGCCCGAAGCCGGCAACTACTTCGAAAAGCCCTCCCTCGTCGTCAAGTTCAGCGGCCCGGACCTCCACGTCCTCACCAACAACAAGGCCGAAGTGCTGCTCGCCCTCGAGCAGCTGACGCAGGAAGTGCTGCGCATGGCCCCCGACGAGCACGCCCTCATCTGCTTCGACGCCAACGACACGCGCCTGCTCAGGCAGGAAGAACTCCGCCTGAGCGCCCTGACCGTTGCCGAGCGCGTGCGCGAAACCAAGACCCCGTACCGCTTCAGCCCGATGAACAGCCGTGAGCGCCGGCTGATTCATCTCGCCCTGCGCGACATGACCGACCTGAGGAGCGAAAGCTCGGGCACGGGCCCGTACCGCCACGTCGTCGTCTATCCGGCCGGCATGCCGTCGCTGCCGGAGCCGCCCGTCCCGCCCGTGCCGCCGCGCCGTCCGCACGGCGGCTCCTCGCAGTCCGACCGCCGGGGCCGGCGCGACGGCGGCCGCAGAGGCGATGACAACGGCGGCCGCGGCTCGCGCGGGCCGCGTGGAAAAGGCCGCGGCGGCCGGGGCGGCCGCAGCCGGCACTAGCTCGCACGGTCTTGAACCCCCGGGATACGATCGCCGCCATCTCGACGCCGCCCGGCGTGGGCGGCCTTGGCATCGTCCGCCTCTCCGGCCCGCAAGCCTGCGCCATCGCCGCCGCCATTCTCCGCCTCCCGCCCGGCCATGAATGGAAGCCGTGGCGCATCACGCACGCGCACCTGCTCGATGAGGACGGCGCACCTGTCGACGAAGTGCTCGTCAGCTACTTCGCCGCCCCGCGCAGCTACACTGCGGAAGACGTTGTCGAAATCTCCTGCCACGGCTCGCCCGTCGTTCTGCGCCATTGCGTGGCGCGCGCCCTACGCGCCGGCGCCCGCGCCGCCGAGCCCGGCGAATTCACTCTCCGCGCGTATCTCAACGGGCGCATCGATCTGCCGCGCGCGGAAGCCGTGCGCGATCTCATCCACGCTGCCACGCTCTACCAGGCGCGCGTGGCCGCGCAGCAGCTCGAAGGCTCGGTCTCGCGAGCCGTCGCGCCCGTCAAGGCGGCGCTCGTCGAGCTGATCTCGCTGCTCGAAGCCGGCATCGACTTCGCCGAAGACGACGTCGACGTCGCCCCCTCCGAAGAGATCGATGCGCGCCTCGCCACCGTGCTCGCCGGTCTTGAGCGCCTGCTTGCCAGCTACTCGTGGGGCAGGCACGTCCATGAAGGGCTCACGCTTGCCATCGTCGGCCGTCCCAACGCGGGCAAGAGCAGCCTCTTCAACGCGCTGCTTGGCGAGGACCGCGCCATCGTCACCGACATCCCCGGCACCACGCGCGACACCGTCAGCGAATGGTTTTCGCTCGAGGGCGTGCCCGTGCGGCTCGTCGACACAGCCGGGATCCGGGAGAGCACGGATCTCGTCGAACGCCTCGGCATCGAACGCACGCAGCGCGCCATGGCCGACGCCGACATCACGCTCGTCGTTCTCGATCTCAGCCAGCCGCTCGAGGACGGCGACCGCGCGCTGCTCGCCCGCACCGAAAGCCAGGGATGGCGCGTGGTGGTTGGCAACAAGTGCGACCTCCCGCGCCGCCTCGAAGAGCCGCTCGAGGAGATTGCCGTTTCCGCCCGCACCGGCGAGCGCATCGAGGACTTGAAGCGCCTGCTTGTCGAGCGGATCGCTCCCGGCGGCATCGCCTCCCCGCAGAGCGGGCTCATCACAAGCGCGCGCCACGAGGCGCTGCTGCGCGAATCGCACGAGGCGGCGCAAAAGGCGCGCGAGGCCAACTCGCTCGGCTTGCCCCACGAGCTGCTGCTGCTCGACTGCTACGCCGCCCTCCGCCCGCTCGACGCCCTTACCGGCGCCACCACCGCCGACGACATCCTCAACCGCATCTTCAGCACCTTCTGCATCGGCAAGTGAGCACCCCGGCCGCGGAAAAGACGCAGGCTTGGCTTCGAGAAAATTCTCCGGCACCTGCGTGATAGACTCGCTCTCTTATGCTTGCCTCCGGTTCCGTGAGCGTTCGACAGCACCTCATCGGCCTCGCGACCGCCGTTTTGCTTCTGCTCGGTGGATTCTCCGCCGTCCGCCGTTATCCCGTCCTTTTCGACTATTGGGACGCCGGATATCCCGACAGCTACATCCTGCACACGGCACGCCGATTTCTGAACACCGGGACGATTTACCACGAGCTTGGCACAGATCCGATGGTGCCTGCTATCTACGGGCCCGCCACGTATCTGACATTCGCTGCTGCCTGGAAGCTGCCCGCTGTCGGCATCCCGTTTTTCTGGCCGCGCGTTCTTCCCCTGCTGGCGCTGCTGGCATCAGCATTCGTGTGCGCCAGCACCGCGCGCGTTTTGTACCGGAACCGGTGGGCGCCTTGGTGGGCGTTTGCCCTCACGCTGTACTCCTGCAGTCCGGGGACGTTTGTCTGGCAGACGAGAGGGGATTTCTTTGCCTGCCTGCTTTCTCTTTCGGCGATCCGGCTGCTGCTTGCCGGAAGTGCAGGCGCCGCCGCTGTGGCGGGGATCTGCGCCGGGCTGGCCCCGCTTTACAAACTTTCGTACGTCAGCGCCATGGCGGCTGGCGCGATCGTTCTGCTGCTGCGGCGGAGCCGGCTCCTCATTCCGTTCCTTTCTGCCGCCGTCGCTGTTTTTGTGTCGACCCACTTGTTGACACTGCTTGCCCAACCTTTCTTCGTGGACCACCACAGGCTGCTTTTCGGGATCATGAGCTCGACCCTGGATGGGTGGCGGGCCATTGTGAAGCCAGCTTTGTTAAGTCCTGCCGCGATCAGCTGCGCAATCGTCGTTGTGATGTTCCCTGCCGCAAGCCTGCGGGGAGGCGGCCTGGTGGCTGCCTACGGACTGATCTCGCTTCTGGTGGCGGCTGTGGCATCGACGCAGGTCGGCGCCAACGTGAACTACTTCTTTGAGCCGCTGATGGCGATGGCGGCGATTGGTTCTGCCTTGCCTGTAGTCTTCGGCTTCCTGTTCGTCCGCCGGCGCCGCCTGCCCGCCTTGCGGCTGGTTTCCGCCGGCGTTTTCGCATTCACGCTCCTGTATGTGCTGGTTCCGTTGGTCAGGGCGATGGAAACGATCCGGACCCCCAAGCCGGAACACCGCGCGGCAGCGTGCCTGGAGACCCTGCATCAAACTTCTGCGGTTCTCTCCTTTGTGCCGCGTTTGAGCCTGTTCGATGACAGCGCGCCTTTGACAGAGCCGTTCTTCGTGGAAGCGGCGGCGCAGAAGGGCCATCCGCTCCGCAGGCAGCTTCAGGCGCGGATTCTCGCGGCGGAGTTCGATGTGGTTCTGTTGCCCGTCTCCATTCCGGAGACCCGCTACCGCGGAATCATGCACGTGCACGAGACGACGCTGGAGTGCATCCGGTCCCGGTACGAGCCATTTGCCGTGACGCCGGCGGCGGCGATTCACGTCCGGCGCGATGACGCCCGTGTCAAGAGCCTGGTCAGGGAATGGCTGGAGAAGCGCTGTCCGGATTCCGTAACCACTTCACGCTAGCCCGAGCAACGTGAATTTGTTGCCCTCCACCTGCACGCGCACCTTCACTCCCGCAAGCTTTTTCTTGCTTTTCAGCTGTTCGCGCTGCTGTTCGGGCAGGTTTGCGAGAAAATCCTGGGCGGCTTTCTGCAGCAGCGCCGCCTTAGACTTTAAATCGGCCGAGAGTGCTGTGAGCTCCTGCTTTCCGGGATTCCACTGCAGCGTAGCGTTTTCCCAGATCTGCTCGTTGGCAGCGAACGCCTCCTGCGCTGGCTTGTTCGACTGTCCCTGCGGCGCGGCAGAAGCGCCTGCCTTCGGCTGCCCGCCTGCTGGCGCGGCGGGCGCTGCCGCGCGCTGCATGGCGCCGTAGCCGACTGCCGTCTTCGCTCCGAAACCGAGCCACTGGAAAGCGTGCTCAAACGCAGCCTCGAGCAGCTGTTTCCACAGCGGTTCTTTGCCCGGTTCGACTTCCCCGAGCAGAGCCGGGGCGACCCGTTTCAGGCGCGGCAGGTCGCACACAACATGGAAGGCGAACTCCGCTCCCGGCGGAACGGTCAGAAACAGGATTGGATTCGGCTGTCCGGAGTCGTGAGGCGACTTGCTGTCGCCGCTCTTGCGATCGGTCTTCTGCTGGTAGTAGTGCGATTGATGCGGGGTCATCACCTCGACGCGCAGGGATTTCTCCTGGATCACCGGCACCACGTCCCAAAAGGTGAGCACGCCGCGGAAATGATCCGACTCGCCCTCCGGCGTCTCTCGTCCGAACAGCACGTCGAGAGCCGTCAGCGCAATCTTGCGCTCTTCGCCGTCCTCGCGCACGGTGAACGCGCCGACCGGTTCCGTGTGCCACCCTCGCGAGTCTTCCCACATTCCGGTGGCGAGCTGCCGCGCCGCCTCGCGCACCACGCCCTTCACGCCGCTGCCGGGCAGATAGGGCAGCCCGTAGGGGTTCAGGAAACTGAAGCCGTTCTCGAGCGGATGCTCATTGCCGAGCCCGGTGGTGAAGGGCGCCGTGGCAGTGGCTTCGCAACGCCAGACCTGCTTTGCAGGCCGCAACGCGGCAAGGCTTTTTTGCCGGTCGGCGAGCGCCCGCATCAGGCGCAGATCGCCCTCGGTGAGAGCGGCTACTTTGCCCCACGCCTCGCGCGCCGCCTGATCGTTCTTCTCCCAAAGCGCAGGCAGCTTCTCGTCGCGCACCATCTCATCGATGGCCTGCGCGAGATTGCGATTGTTGGGACCAAGCCGTTGCTTCAGCTGTTCAGCCTCGCGGCTTCGCCGGCTGGCACGATCGAGGACCTCTTTCTCCTGGTCGCGGCGGTCAGTCCAAACCGAGAGCAGCAGTCCGAAGCGCAACGCGGGGCTTGCGTTCTGGAATTGGGCGACGGGCAGATATTTCGGGACGGCGGCGACAGGCATCACTTCTTCTCCCCGGAATGGCGTGCCGCCGACATCAGGCGCAGCCATTTCAACCACGCGAGCGCCTCGGCGGTGATCTGCTGATACTCGCCCGGTGCGGACTGCATCAGCGCCGTCATGAACTGTTCAAACCCTGCCGCCTTGCTCAGGCGCGGAAAGCGGGACGCGAGCCACTGGCGAAGGTGCGCGGAGACGGGCGCGTAGTCGCCTCCTTTGTCTTCGCAAAATGCGAGCACCTGCATGAGGCCGGAGTTGAGGATCAGGGCGGGCAGGCCTTTGGCGGCGTTGATCTGATTCTTGTTGTAGGCGGCGCAGCAATCCCAGGCATTTTTCGCGCGCTGCTGTTCAAGAGTGAGAGCGGGCTGGCGGTTCTGCGGCTGCATCGATTTCACCTCCCGTTGACGATGCTGGCGACGACGAGGCCGCGGCCGGTGGTGGCATCGCCGCCGAGTTGCAGCAGTTTCCCGTCGATGGCGTTGCGGATTTTCAGGATCACACTTTCCGCGTCGAGCCAGCCGTTTTCGCCCTTTTTCTTTGACGGATTGCGAACCTGGCTCGCCATGAGCGGGGCGATCAGGATCGATTCGGGCGGCAGATTTTCCGTGTAGAAGAGCCCGCCGGAGTCGGCGGCGCCGGTTTCGTCGTTGATGCGGACGTGCGGCTCGACCAACAGGGCGTGCTCGCAGAAGAAGCCGAAGTCGGTGTCGGAGAGCACGACGAGGTCGGTTTCCAGCTTCTTGCGGAAGAAGGCAAATTCGCTACTTTCGGGAATTGCCATCCTTGCAAGAGCTTTGCCAATCTCCCCAGCCTGTTTGTCCTCATTGCCTTTGTACTCGTACGCTTCGAGGTGCAGCTTGCCGTCGGTCAGCAGGTCTGCGCTGGCGACGAGGCAGTTGCCCTCGGAGACAGGCTGTCCGAGCGGATCCCAACGGCCGTTCGCGCCGACGAGCGTCAGGAGGCGGTGGGCGCGGGCGAGCGCCTGCGGGCAGGTGGCGTAAACGAAGCCTTTCTTGAGCGAGCGGATGGGCAGGACGACGAGCTGCGCGTCGCCGAAGCTGACCGCGCCAGCGTGGAGCGCGCTCGAACCCGCCTCGGGGCCGAAGAGGTCGTGGATCAGACCGGTCTCGCCGCCGAGCAGTTCGAAGCCGTGGCGGACGGCACCCTTGATGCCGGAGCCGGCGAAGCAGGGGTGGCCGGTGTGGCGCTCGCGCTGGACGGGATTGTCGATGACGCCGACGGCCTGCCCCGTGCCCATATGGACGGGGCTGACGGCATAGAGGAACAGGGCACTCTGTTTTTGAAACATTTTCAAGCTCCTTTGTTTGCGCCGGGCCACGGCGCGATCCAGATTCTGTTGAAGCCCTCGGCGCGGCGGTGCGCGTCGGGGCAGGGCTCGGGCCAGAGGCCGGAAGAGACGAGGGTGCGGAGAGAGCCTGCAGCGGCCTCGAGCCGGTCGAGCCACCAGACGCTGCCGGCGGGGGCGGCGCGGCGGGCGGCCTTGGGCTTTTCCTGGGCGAGGTCCCAACCGGAGACAGCAGCCGCGCGGGGGACGGCGGCGGCGGCGATGCGGCCGCGGACGCCGTGCAGATCGAACAAAAACTCGCCGTTTTGTTCTTTCACGCCCTCCGGCAGCCAGCCGCGGGAGAAGATGCCGGGAGTGGCGAGGATCAGGCGGCAGGCGCCCGCCCTGGCGATGGCCTCATAGTCCGGTTCGGGCAGGGAGAAATTCTTCAGGAAGTGAACGGCAGCCGCGCGCCCGTCGGCGCCGAGGCGCACCATGCCGTCCTGCGGGGGCGTGGCGCCGTCGACGGCGACGAAGAAACCCGCGTCGAAATTGCCGCCGTGAACGAGCTGCCGGAACGCGACGGCTTCCGCGGTGAAAAGGCGCCCCTCAGAGACGCTGCGCGACCAGGCATCGAGGCCGATGCCGACGCGGGGATCGGGCTTCCAAAGGGAAGAAGAGAAGACAATGTCGCCTGTCTGGGGCGCTTCGCCTCGAAGATATTTCTTCCAGCCGACGGGCGTGAGCCACGCGCCGGAGAGCGGCTTGCCGCGGACGGGCTGAGGGAGCACGGGGTGCAACGGCAACGGATAAGAGCTGCGAAGGGCGGCGGGCAGCGCAACGGGGCGCGACTGGCGGATCACGATCCTCTCGCCGTCTCTTTCCGCGGAGAGATCGGCGGGCATGGGGTAGAGCGGCTCGACGGCGCCATCGGTGCGACGCAGGGCGAGCTGAAGCGCGCAGAGGCGGAACGTGCCGGGCTCGTAGGGTGTGCCGAGTTCGGGGTGCGGATCGAGCGCGTGGGCGAAACGGGCGAGGTCGAGCCCGGAATCGACAAGAATGCGCGAGCGCAGGGCGCCTGCGGCAACGGAGGGCCATGGGGGCACGAGGCTTTCGCCGTAGCTGCCCGGATCGCCGAAGCTCTTGTTGGCGCGGAAGAAGAGAACGTCGACAGGTTCGAGGAAGAGATAGTGCATCAGGCGCGGACCTCCTGTGGCGCGGGCTTCGTGGCGCGCTGTTCGCGGGCGAGAAATTCGGCGACGGTGAGGAAGCTCTCAAGGCGCTCAAGCGGCTTTTCGCCGTGGCGCAGCGCTTCTTGGGCAAGCTCCTGGGCAAGCTGCCGCGCTTCCGCTTTCTTCGGGCGGTCGGTCTGCCGCTCGAGCTGATAGGCGAGCAGCGACTTGAGTTGATCGGGATCGGGACGTCCGCCGGTTTGCGGCAGGTCATGCAGCCAGAGAAGGGAGTTGTAAACAGCGCGGCGCGACACTTCGGGCGAGGCCAGAAAGTCGCGCGCGCGAATGAGAAGATCGAGCGGCGCGCCCCATTCGCCGGAGAGGCCGATCCTGCCGCCGGAGCGCTTGAGGATGCGGACGTGCCATGCGTTGCGGTCGATGGATTTGCCGTTGACGGTGCGGCGGAAGTTCTTGGCCTCGCGCTCGGCGCTGCGCAGCTCGCGCAGCACGAGCGAGAGCGGCGTCTGATGGTGGGCGACGACGAGGCCGCAGCTGGCGGTGGCATTCGGGCCCATCATGCGCATGAGCCGGCCGTTGAGGTAGGCGAATCCTTTGGAGAGAAAGAGGGTGTTTTGGGGGCGCGGACTCGGGAGCTCGTCATTGCCCTCGCCGCTGTATGCCTGGCGAAGCCGGGCGATGGCGGCGAGGGCGTCGGCGACGGGAAGCATAGCGAGCACGTCGTCGCCGCCGGAATAGATCACGCGCCCGGCGAATTCGTGCTCGAGCACGTGCTTGACGACGATCTGGGAGAAGTCGTTCAGGGCGCCGCTGATGGCGAGATGGCGGTTGGGGGAGACGGGGCGCCGCTGCGCCGCGTACTGCCGGATGAGCCCTGGCGCATTCTGGAAGAGGCGGCGGACTGACGGGTGGAAGCTCTGTTCGAAGGGGATGGACGTGCCGGCGGACTCATCGCCGGAGAGGATGGCGCCCATGTGATCGCCGTCCATGAGGATGAGCGCGTAATAATTCTCGAGCTGCGGCGCATCTTCCCCCTCGCCGCAAAGGATCTGGCGCACGAGTTTGCGGGCGCGGGCGAGGGCTTCGCTGTCCTCGCCGCTTTCCGCCTTTTCGGATTGTTCGCGCGCCTCTTCGAGGATGGCCGGAATGCGGGCGGCGGCATCGATGCGGGACTTGTACTCCGTGCGCGCCGCCAATTGCGCGGGCAGGGCGACGCGGGACTGGACGTCGTTCACCTTCTTCTGCTGTTCGGGCGTGAGCGGGGCGCCGTTCCCGAGCCACTGGCGGAGCTGGTGGGCGAGCGCCATGGCGTGGGTGGAGACGACGAAGCGGTCGGTGACTTTGTTTGTGTAGCCGGCGACCTCTTCGGCGAAGAGCGTGGGCCAAAGGCGTTTGATGGCGGGCAGCGCGCCGAGGTGTTCGCCGTTGCGCGCCCACGAGGGGCGCTTTTCGGCGATGCGAGTCCAGAGCGTGTCCTGGCGATGGCCGCGGGCGATCATCAGGTGCTCGCGGTCATGCGTGAGCCATTCGGTTTCGCCAGTGAGGGTGCAGCGCCAGCCCTGCTCGTCCTGTTGAGGGAACTCGCGGACGCTCTTGGCCGAGGCGAGCAGCCGCTCGTTGAGTTCGTAGAACGCCGGGTAAAGCACGCCCGGGTTGGGATCGAAGAAGGCAAGGCGGTCCGGCCACTCGATGTGCTGCTGGAGGACTTTCCAGGCGCTGGAGGCGAGGAAGCCGGAGTCCTTGTCCGGAGAGACGCCGAAGAAGGGGGCCATGGCGCGGCGGAGAGGATCGACGTCGAGATCGCGGTCCTTTTCCGTGTCGCGCGGGACGGCGAGCGAGAAGGGGGTGATGGCCCAATGGACTTCCGGGAAGCCGCGGAGCTGCTGCTCGACCTGCTGGTAGGCTGGAATGCTGGTGTCGTCCGGGTTGGGGATGCCCGCGGTTTCCAGCAGGCGGCGAACGGTGCGCTTGCCGAGATCGAGCAGCCATTGACGGACGTGATCGCGGCACTTTTGCGCGAGTTCTTCGGCGCGGGAGGCGGGAACGACAGCGACGAAGCGGTTCGGAAGAGCGGCGGAGAAGAGCGGGTTGGCGTCCGGGCGCTCGTTCCTCCACGGCTGGCTTTCGAACCATTCTCGCGGCAGCTGCATTTGTTCGAGCAGCCAGACGTCGACTTGCGGGATGCCGCGGAGGCGCGGGAAGAGAATGGCATCGGGGCCGAGTTCTTCGCACAGCGGCCGCATGGTTTCCCAGGCAAGGCGGGACAGAAGGTGGGAACCGGCCCAGAGATCCTCGGTCTTGCGGGCGGCGGCGATGAAGTCCTGCACGGGGCCGATGCTGACGGCGAGCAGGGCCGCCTGGTGATGGGGATCGGCGGCGAAGGCGCCGGCGAAGGCGCTGACGAGGTCGAGGTGGTCCCAGATGGAGTGATCGGGGACGCGGGTGTCGGCAGGAAGGATCTTCCAGAGTTCGCCGAGGACGGAGGAGTCCTTTGGTTCGAGAATTTCCGGGCCGAAGCGCCAGAGGGCGAGAGCGATCTTGCGCCAATCGAGTTCCTGCTGCCGGCCGGCGCCGAGTTTTTCAAGCAGCGAGACGAAGTGGTCGAAAGAGCGGTTCTTGATGGCCTCGACGCCGGTTTCCCCGAGAAATGTCAGATCGATTTGCTGGCCGGAGAGGGGATGAATCAGGACGGGACTTTTCGTCCATTCGACCTGGGCTTCGAGCGGGTGGGCGAGGATTTCTTTCTGTTTGCCCTCCTTTTCGATGGTGATTTTTTGCACCGGCCATTGGGGGCGGTCGGCGGCGGCGGCCCAATGGTCGGCGCGGCGGATGTGGCGGTAGATGGAGGCGGGAATGCCGCTGCGGAAGCAGGCGAAGGCGAGCGACGATGCCGAGTCGGGCGGGATGGCGTCCTGGGGAAGCGGGCTGGAGTAAAGGAGCCGCGAGAGGGCGAGCGAGGTGCCGTTTTCGTGGCCGGCGGGGTCGCGGAGCAGGACGAGGGCCTTTTCGGCCGGGTCGTGGAGGCGGGCGGCGACTTTGGTTTGCCAGATGGGTGTGTCGGGCATGGGCTACTCCTGTGTGCGCTGCAGCTGCGGGTGCTTGTCGAGGAACTGGTGGACGTGCTGCCAAACGCGGATAATCACGTTTCTCTCCGGTTCGAATGATGGTGGTGGGAGGCAAGGCATATGGAAGATGACGCCGATAAGGTGGTTGGGATTGTCCGGGGCGGGGCGGACGCGGAAGCGGAGGGAGTTGGGAAGGCGGGCCTGCTCCCAGCCCTTGACCTCGTGGCCGGTAACAGGATAGGCGAGCCAGTGGCCGGGGCCGGGACCGGATTTGCCGTCCGTGCGGTGGAAACTGAACTCGGCGCGCATCTCGATTTTGAGCTGGGCCAGAGCCTGCATGGCCAGCTGCCAATTCGGAAAACTCTTCTTGGTACTCCAAATCAGCGGGCCGCGGCTGTCGGCTCCGATACAGTGGGGCCAGTCCAGTTGCAGTGCGTCCTGCCAAGGCCGCGTGGGCGGCTGGAATCTGCTGTAAGGCTGCTTGAAGGACAATCGGAGAGAGCCCCATCCGTTGCGGGATCTCCCGCCGACAGATCCAAAATCATCCACAAGCTGAAGCACGCGGCGAATTTCTTGCTGCATGGACAGCGGAAAGGCGATCATCCACCGTGCCTGCTGCCCTGAATCGATGGCGGATCTTCCATCTTCGAGCAAGATTTTGCCCCCCTTCTGGCGTTTCAGGAGACCAAAGCCAAGGTAATAGTGGGCATTCACGGATACTTCCGTTCGCGGGTGGGTGGCTATAAGGGGCTTGACGTCATCCCACGAGCGCCGGGCGCCGTCCTCCCATGGAGAGATCCGCAGGCGGACGAGGCTGCGGCGGGCATCGGATTCGGTGCGGCCGTTCACCTCTTTTTCGAGCCATGCGTTGCCGAAGAGCTCGCCCTCGAGCTGGCGCATCTGGAGGACGTCGACTTTGTATTGGCGGGAGGCAGCGTAGACCACGCGCCACCACTGGCGCAGGAGCGCCTTGAAGGGAGGGGTGCGCCATTGCCCTTGCTGGAATGCGCCGCCGAGGAAGGCGGGCGTGAGGAAGCGGACGGTGCACTGGCAGGTGGCGTATTTTTCCGGCATGAGGAAATTGCCTCTCGAAATACATACCAGATTTCCCGGCGCCGTGCCAAGCGCAACAACGTTGTGCGTTCGAAACAGACAATATTGTGGCGGCAAAAAGTGATGAATGTGAAGATTGTTTCACCCATTTTTTGGTGCCGGGTATCCGTGGATCGCCTGAAGCGGCTTGGGCGTGAGCCGAAATTCCCGGATTGTGCCGGCGGCCGGGACGGGTTCCCAGCGGATGGGTTGGAAGGGCGTGCAAGCCGGCCGCCTGGCGCGCAGGAGGGCAGCGGGCTGCGGGAGGCTGGCAGGCGGGGTGCGTCCGGCGCAGACCGCGCCGCACGCGCCGGATGAGCCGGGGCGGGGACGCGGCCCGGCCGGCGCGGGGAAGAGAGGCCGCCGGGCTCGCCGCAGCTGCAGCCCTTGTGATATTGTCTGTATCGTCATGCAGAGCCAAGATCTGTCCCGCCGTTCTTTTCTGGCGGCAGCCGGCGCCGCGGCCGGGCTGCCCGCCTTCGCGCAGAAGACGAAGCCGCTTGTCGGCATCGAGATGTACTCGGTGCGCACGGAGATGGCCAAGGACATCTTTACGCCCGTGAAGACCGTGGCGAAGATGGGGTATCAGTGCGTGGAGTTTTACGGGCCGTACATCAGCTGGACGATGGAACAGGTGAAGGAGATGCGCAAGCTGCTGGACGACCTGAATGTCAAGTGCCTGTCGACGCACAACGGCCCGAACAATCTGCTGCCGGAGAACATGCAGAAGACGTTGGAGTGGAACAAGACGCTGGGCAGCAAGTACATCGTGATGGCCAGCGCGGGCAAGGTGGAGCCGACGGTTGCCGGGTGGATGAAGGTGGCCGAGATATTGACGAAGGCCGACGAGATCGCCCGCAAGGAAAATTGCGCTGTGGGTTTCCACAACCATCAGATCGAATGGCGTCCGGTGGAGGGCCAAAAGCCGCTGGAAATTCTGGCGAAAAACACGCCGAAATCGGTGATCCTGCAGCTGGACGTGGGCACGTGCGTGGAGACGGGCAACGATCCGGTGGCATGGATTCAGGCCAATCCGGGCCGCCTGAAGTCGATCCACTGCAAGGAGTGGTCGAAGGAGAAGGGGTACCGGGTGTTGTTCGGAGAAGGCGACTCGCCGTGGAAGGGGATCTTCCAGGCCGCCGAGAGCGTGGGCGGGGTGGAATTTTATTTGATCGAACAGGAAGGCCACGAGCTGCCGCCGTACGAGGCGGTGGAAAAATGTCTGGCGAATTTCCGGCGGATTTACGGGGCTTGAAACGGCGGAAGTCGGCCGCGCGCCCGGCCTGAAGGGCGGGGCGCGGCGGCAAGGAGCCGCAAGCGGGGGCTGGCGTTCCGGCGCCGGCCCCCATTTTATATTTCTGCAGGCGGCGCTTGGCGGCGTCCTGGGGGCGGGGACCGGTCGGCAGCGGGGGTTTCGTGCGCCAGGTCTAATCCCGGCGCGGGCTGCCGCCGATGGATGGGCAGGACGAACGCCGCATGACGGGGCAAGCTGAAGGGATTTGCACGCCGGCATCGCTTCCGGCCGGAGCAGGGAAGGGGAAAAGCCGTGCCGTTTCGCCCGCTGCGGGATGGCGGCGGTGGCTCGCGCCTTCGCTGTTCGACGTTCTGCTGGTGGCGGTTCCTTTCTGGTTTTTCAGCCTCGCCGACGGGGGGCTGGGGTTGGTGCTGGCCGATGGCGACACGGGCTGGCACATCCGGACCGGGGAGTGGATCCTCGAGCAGCGGCAGTTCGCCTACCGCGACCTGTTCTCGTTCAGCCGCCATGGGGAGCCGTGGTTCGCCTGGGAGTGGCTGTCGGATGTGATCTTCGCGCTGTTGCACGGCGCCGGCGGGCTTCAGGCGGTGGCGTTGCTGGGGATGGTGGCGGGCTCGGTCTACTGCGGCATTGTGTTCCGCCACCTGGTCTGGCAGGGGGTGAACCTCTGGATCGCGGCGCTTCTGAGTTTCCTGGCATTCGGATCGGTGACGCTGCATCTGCTGGCGCGGCCGCATCTGTTCACGCTGTTGCTGGTTCCGGCGGCGGCGTGGTGGATCGAAGCCGACCGGCGGCAGCCAAGGCGGACGATCTGGCTGCTTGTGCCGCTGGCGGCTGTGTGGACGAACCTGCACGGGGGCTGGCTGGCGCTGATCGCGCTGCTGGGACTGGCGGCGGCGGGCTGCGCCGTGGAGGCGCTGGCAGGGAAGGGGAAGTGGAGCGAGGCGCGCCGCTACGCCTTCCTGACCGCGGCTTGCCTGGCGGCGAGCCTGCTGAACCCGTACGGCTGGCGGCTGCACGCGCACATCCTGCAGTATCTGCGGGCCGACTACATTCTGAATCTCGTCGGGGAATTCCGCGCGCCTTCGTTCCGCGGCGAACCGATGATGCATTACGAGCTGACGCTGCTCGCCGGGGTGGCTGTCAGCGGGGTGCTGCTCGTGCGGGGGCAGGTGGCGCGGGCGCTTTGGATTCTGTTCTGGGCGCACGCCTCGCTGCAGTCGGCGCGGCACATTCCGCTGTTTGCGGGGGTGGCGCTGCCGCTGGTGGGGGCGGAGTTGCAGCGGCTGTGGGAAGCGGCGGAGCGGCGCGCGGGGCGGCGGTCGGTGTGGGCGACGCTGGGAGAGCTGGCCTCGGATGCGTCGCCGCAACTGCAGCGCGTGAGTCTATGGCCTGCCCTGTTGCTGGCGGCGGTGGCGGCGGGCGTGGCGCCGTTTCCGCGGTTTGACGATTTTCCGGGCGAGCGGTTTCCGCGGGCGATGGTGGAGCGCCACGGCCCCCGGCTGGAACAGGCGCGGATCTTCACACAAGACCAGTGGGCCGACTATCTGATCTACCGGAAGTGGCCCAAAGTGAGAGTGTTCTTCGACGGGCGGAGCGACTTTTACGGGCGGGAACTGGCGATGGACTATCTGGCGGCGATGGAAGGCAAGCCGCGCTGGAGAGAGGTTCTCGACCGCTACCGGTTTGACACCGTGCTGGTGCCTCCGGCCGTACCGCTGGCGAGCCTGTTAAAGATGGACGCGGGCTGGCAGGTGGCCGATGACGACGGGCAGGCGGTTCTGTTTGTGAGAAAGCGGGAGGGAGCCTGGCAGCAGGCGCGGCGCGGCGCCGGGCCGCCGTGCGCAAATTGTTCCGGGCCGCCCCCTAATGAAATTCCATGACTCTGCCGAAAGAGCTAGAGAGGGAAACACCGGTGACCGGATCGCACCCATCGGCCCCGCCCGCGAAGCAGGCCGGCGAAAGCCGGAGCGAGGAGCCGCGCACCGGCTGGCAGATGCCCGGGGGCGAGGACTTGTTGAACTTCGCGCTGTCGGCCGGGCTGGCGGCGGGGGCATGGTGGCTGGAGATGCAACAAGAACCGGCAGGCGCCGCCGGGGAAACCGGCGGCGAGCCGGCAGGGGGAAGGAGGACGCCGTGAGATGCAGCCGCAGAGCTGGCGCCCGCCCCGCTGAAGAAGCGCGAGGGATTTTGCCGGCACAGGCCGGAAGAGCGTTTCCCCGATGCAAGGGAGTTGAATGGAGGCCCATCCATGGATCGTAGGTTCCTGACCGTGATGGCCGTGAGCCTGGTCTTCGCGTTGGTCGTGAGTGCGCTGTTCTATTCGATGACGTCGAAGGCGGGTTCCCAGCCGAAGAAAGCCGAAGTGATCGAGATGAAGGACGTCGTCGTGGCCGCGCGCCCGCTGCCGGTGGGGCTGACGGTGAAGGCGGCGGACGTGAAGGTGGTGAAGATTCCGGCGCAAGCCTTTCCCAAGGGCGGCTTCAGCAAGCCGGAGGACGTGCTGGACCGTCCGGTGGTGGCCAACATTCTGGCCGAGGAGCCGATTCTGGAGGGCCGGCTGGCGCAGCGGGGCAGCGGCGTGGGGCTGGCCCCGGTGATTCCCGTGGGAATGCGCGCCGTCACGGTCCGGGTGAACGACGTCGTGGGCGTGGCGGGTTTCGTGCTGCCCGGCATGAGGGTGGATGTGCTGATCACGGGCACTCCGCCTGGCAACAAGACGACAGTGACGAAGACGATTTTGCAGAACATCCTGGTGCTGTCGGCGGGCAAGACGCTGCAGACCGACGACACGGGCAAGCCGGTGGACGCGCCGAACGTCACGCTGCTGGTGACGCCGCAGCAGGCCGAGATGCTGACGCTGGCGGGCAATGAGGGCCGGATTCAGCTGGTGCTGCGCAACGGGGGCGACCAGAACATCGAGAAGACGCAGGGGCTGAGCCTGATGGCGATTTACGGCAAGCACGCCCGGGTGGTGCCCGACGAGCCGCCGCGGGCGTACGAGGAAGAGGACGACGAGGCGGGCTTTGCGCCGGTGCGCCGGAGGACGCCGCCGCCTGCGCCTGTCGTGGCAGCGCCTCCGCCGCCGCCTGCGCCGCCGGCTCCGGTGCCGGATCAGATCATCACGATCCGCGGCGTGGAGAAGAAGGTGGAAGTCTTTCAACCGGTGAAAACCGCCCAAGATTCCGGGAGGAACCAGTGAAACCCCGCACGAATTTCCATCGATTCGCCGCAGCAGCGGTCGCGTTGTTCGCATGGACGGCTGCGCCGGGCTGGTGCCAGGGGGCTCCGGAGGAGATCCGCGTCACGCTCGGCCGCAGCGTGGTCATTGATTATCCGGAAGACGTGAGCCGGATTTCGACCTCCAATCCCGAAGTCGTCGACTACGTGCCGGTTTCGACGAGGGAGATCCTGCTGCACGCCAAGGGGGTGGGCTCGGCCACGCTGGTGGTGTGGGCCAAATCCGGCCAGCGGAACTTTTACAACGTGAATGTCGAGATGAATCTCGAGCCGTTGCGCAAGCTGCTGCGGGAGACATTCCCGGGCGAGGACATCCAGGTTTCGGCGGCGCGGGATTCGATCTCGCTCAATGGCACGGTGAGCACGGCCGCGGTGGCGGACCGGGCCACGGCTCTGCTGCAAGGGGTGACGAAGAACGTCGTCAACAACCTGAAGGTGAGGCCCGCGCCGGCGGACAAGCAGATCCTGCTGCGGGTGAAGTTCGCCGAACTGAACCGGAATTCGCTGCAGCAATTCGGGCTCAACCTCATTTCGACGGGCGCCGCCAACACGCCGGGGAGCGTGACCACGGGTCAATTTTCGCCGCCGCGGCCGGGGAACGTGCAGGGAGTGATCCCGGGCACGGTGGCGGGCACGGCGAGCCAGTTTTCGCTTTCCGACGCGCTGAACATCTTCGCCTTCCGTCCCGACCTGAACCTCGCGACGACGATCCGGGCGCTGCAGCAACAGGGCGTGCTGCAGATCCTGGCCGAGCCGAACCTGCTGACCAGCAACGGCAAGGAGGCCAGTTTTCTGGTGGGCGGCGAGTTCCCGGTCCCTGTTCTGCAGGGCGGGGCCAATGCCGGCGCGGTGACGGTGCAGTTCCGCGAATTCGGCATCCGGCTGACGTTCACGCCGAACCTGACCGAGAACGGGACGCTGAAGATGTACGTGAAGCCGGAAGTGTCGACGATCGACCTCGCCAATGCGATCACGCTGGGCGGCTTCACGATTCCGGCGCTGGCGACGAGGCGCGTGGAGTCCAACATCGAGCTGGCGCCGGGGCAGAGCTTTGTGATCGGCGGGCTGATTGACGACCGCACCAACGAAACGCTGGCGCGCATTCCGGGGCTGGCGAACATTCCGCTGCTCGGGCTGCTGTTCCGGAGCCGGAGCGAGAACCGCACGAAGACGGAGCTGATCGTTGTGGTCACGCCGGAGATCGTCGAGCCGATGTCGGCATCCGACCCGGCGCTTCTGCCGAAGGCGCCGCTGGGCGTGCTGCCGCCGGCGATGCTGCCGGGCGGGATGGCGGGCAGTTCGAATGCGGGCGCGGGCGCGGCGGGCGTGAAGCCGCAGCCGGCCGAGCGGCGCAAGGAGCTGTTCAAGCCGGCAGGCAAGAGCCGTTGACGCGCGAACCGGACCTTTGGCGGGAAGCGGAGGCCAGGCGATGACCGGCGGCAGGAGTGCGCAGGAAAGGGCTCTGACGGCGGTGCTGGTGGCCAGGGACAGGGATCTGGCCGGATCCTTCCTGGCTGCGGCGGCCGAGTGCAGGGTCTTCGAGATCCTGGCCGAGCTGAAGGAGTACCCGCCGGCGGCGACGCTGGAGATGCGGCTGCGGCAGATCCAGCCGGATGTGCTGCTGATCGACCTGGCCGCCGACTTCGATGCCGCGTTGCGGCTGATCCAGGCGGCCGCGTCGGTGCAGCCTCCGATTCACGTGGTGGGGCTGCACCATCGCACGGATCCGGAGGCGGTGATCCGGTGTTTCCGGGCGGGCGCGGCGGAGTTTCTGGCCGCGCCGTTCGAGGCGGAAGCGCAGAGGGAGGCGGCGGGGCGGCTCCGCCGGCTGCGGGATCCGGAGCCGGGGGGGCCGCGGGAAAGCGGGACGGTGGTGGCGTTTGCGCCGGCCAAGCCTGGTTCCGGGGCGTCGACGGCGGCGACGCAGTGCGCCTTCGCCCTGAAGCGTGCCACGGGCGGCAGGGTTCTGCTGGTGGATCTGGACACGCAGGCGGGCTCGATTGCGTTTCATTTGAAGCTGCAGCCCACCTATTCGGTGCTGGACGCGGTGGAGCGGTCCTCGCGGCTGGATCCCGGGGCGTGGTCGGCGCTGGTGACGAGCGCGGGCGGGGTGGACGTGCTGGCGGCGCCGGAGGCGCCGGCTGGGGGCGAGATCGACTCCAACGGCCTTCATGAGGTACTGGAATACAGCCGGATGCTGTACGACTGGGTGGTGGTGGATCTGCCTTCGGTGTTCCACCGGCTGACGCTGTTCGTGCTTTCGGAGGCGGACGCGGCGTGCCTGGTGGCCACTCCGGACCTGGCCAGTCTTCATATGGCGCGCCGGGCGGTGGTGCTGCTGGGCCAGCTGGGGTTCACGCGCGAGAGGTTCCAGATGGTGGTGAACCGCATGGAGCGGCGGGCCGGGCTTTCGGCCGCGGACATGGAGAAGATCTTCGGCTGCCCGGTTTTCGCGACGCTGCCCGAGGATCCGCACTCGGTGCACCGCATGGTGACGCGGGTGGAGCCGCCGGCGCGGGACAGCGAGCTGGGCCGGGCGCTGGAGCAGCTGGCGGGGAAGGTCCGGTCGCTGGCGGCGGCCGGGGCGCGGGCGGGGCGCGCGGGCGCGGAGGGGCGCCTGGCGGTGGCGGAAAGCGGCAAAGCGGGCTGAAGTTTTCCGGCGGGGCAGCCGATGAATGAGCAGCAGGCATTGACAGAGCCTGCACGGTCTTGAGGCAGGAGCAAGGCTTGATGATTCCGAACCTGGAGCAGAAACCGGTTCCCCAACTGAGCTGGGAGCAACGTCTGCTGAAGAACGCCGGCCGGCCGAAGTCGGCGTTGAAGCCGGAGTATCAGGAGCTGAAGTTCACGCTCCACCGGAAGCTGCTGGACAAGATCAACCTGGAGGCGCTGGCGACGATCGACAACCAGCGGGTGCGGGCCGAGGTGCGCCAGGCGCTGATTTCGCTGATCGACGCCGAGCCGACGCTGTTGAGCGCGCTCGAGAAGCAGCAGATTTGCGACGAGGTGCTCGACGAGGTCTTCGGCCTGGGGCCGCTGGAGCCGCTGCTGCAGGATCCGACGATCTCCGACATTCTGGTGAACGGCAGCAAGCAGGTGTATGTGGAGCGCAAGGGGGTGCTCGAGCTGACGAGCGTCACTTTCCGGGACGATGCGCACCTGCTGAGGATCATCGACAAGATTGTGAGCCAGGTGGGGCGGCGCGTGGACGAGTCCAACCCGATGGTGGACGCGCGTCTGCTGGACGGCAGCCGCGTGAACGCGATCATTCCGCCGCTGGCGCTGGACGGGCCGGTGATGTCGATCCGCCGGTTCACGCAGGACAAGCTGATGCCGGCCGATCTGGTGGAGCGCAAGGCGATGACGCGCGGGATGATGGAGCTGCTGGAGGCGGCGGTCAAGGCGCGGCTGAACATCATCATCATCGGCGGCACGGGCGCAGGCAAGACGACGCTGCTGAATGCGCTGTCGTTTTTCATCAACCCGAAAGAGCGCATTGTGACGATCGAGGACGCCGCGGAGCTGCAGCTGAAGCAGCCGCACGTGGTGCGCCTGGAGACGCGCCCGCCGAACCTGGAGGGCCACGGCGCGGTGCGGCAGCGGGAGCTGCTGATCAACAGCCTCCGCATGCGCCCGGACCGGATTGTGGTGGGCGAGGTGCGCGGTCCGGAGGCGCTGGACATGCTGCAGGCGATGAACACGGGCCATGACGGCTCGCTGACGACGATCCACGCCAACAGCCCTCGGGACGGGATCAGCCGCCTGGAGGTGATGGTTTCGATGGCGAACGCCAGCATGCAGCTGATCTCGATCCGGCAGCAGATTGCGAGCGCCGTGCACCTGCTGGTGCAGGCGGCGCGATTCAGCGACGGCTCGCGCCGCGTGACCAACATCACGGAGGTGACGGGGATGGAGGGCGAGATTGTGACCCTGCAGGACATCTTCGTCTTCGAGAAGCGGGGCCTGTCGCCCGAGGGGCGGGTGCTGGGGCGGTTTGCGGCGACGGGCATCCGGCCGAAGTTCTACGAGAAGCTGCTGGCGGCGGGCATCCGGCTGCGGCCGGACATCTTCGACGAGGTCGAGGAGGTTTGAGATGGCGGGCTTCCTGGTTCTCGTGTTGTTGATCTGGGGGGTGTCGGTGGGCGCGTGGCTCTTGCTGGGGCGGTCGGCGAAGACCGCGGGCGCGGAGAAGATCACCACGCGCGTGCTCGGGTTGCCGGAGAAGAAGAAAAAGAAGCAGGGCCCGGCGAAGGGCGGCCAGGCGCGGCTGTTCACGGAGGAGGACGAGAAGACCGGCAAGTTTGTATTGCGGCTGGTGAAGCGACTGGAGTTGCACGACCGGCTGCAGCGGCTGCTGGAGCAGGCGGGGCTGAAGTGGAAGGTGGCGCGGCTGGTGCATTCCTGCCTGGCGCTGTTTCTGGTGGGCTTTTGGATTTCCTGGGGCCTGTTGCCGCCGCTGTACCGGATCGGGGCGTTTCTGATTGGCGCGGCGGTGGGGTCCTTGCCGCTGTTATACGTGGCATCGAAGCGCCGGGCGAGGCTGAAGAAATTCGAGGAGCAGTTTCCGGACAGCCTGGAGTTCATGGCCCGTTCGATGCGCGCCGGCCATGCGTTTTCGGTTTCGCTGGAAATGATCCACCGGGAGTTTCAGGAGCCGCTGGCCGGCGAGTTCCGTCGTGCCTTTGAGGAGCACAATCTGGGGATGCCGCTGGACATGGCGTTGCAGAAGCTGGGCCAGCGGGTGCCTTCGCTCGACGTGCATTTCTTCGTTTCGGCGGTGTTGCTGCAGAAGCGAACGGGCGGGAATCTGGCGGAGATTCTCGACAAGCTGGCCTATGTCATCCGGGAGCGGTTCAAATTGCGGGGCAAGATCCGGGCCATCAGCGCGCACGGGCGGATGACGGGGATGGCGCTGACGGCGATTCCGATCGGGGTGGCGGCGATGATGTTCATCGTCAATCCCGACTATGTCACTTTTTTCGTCCGCGAGGAGGTGGGCAACGTGATGATGGTCGGGGCGATTGTGCTGCAGGTGATCGGCTATGCCATCATCCGCAAGATCGTGAACATCGAGGTCTGACGACAGGAGAGCGAGGGCCATGACTTCGGTTCTGCTTGCCACGCTGGTGTTCGTCGCCGTTGCCGCCGGCGCCGCGTATCTGGGGATGCGGATGTGGGTGCGGCCCCAGGAATACATTGAGCGCGTGACGGGGGTGGTGGCCGAGCCGGAAGAGGCGCCGGTGCATCCGAGCCTGGTGTTCCGCGATCTGCTGAACCGTTTGGGCTCGCTGGTGCCGGCGTCGCCGAAAGACATGACGGTGATGCAGCGCCGGCTGGTGCGGGCTGGCCTGCGCGGGCCCAACGCGCTGAAGCTGCTGTACGGGGCGAAGCTGGTTCTGGGCGTGGGGCTGCCGCTGGTGATGACGATCGTGGTGTGGGGCTCGGCGGCGGAGGCGTTCAACAAGTTCATGGCGGTCATGGCGGCGGCCGGGGTGGGCTTTTTCGGGCCGAACGAGTATGTGAACTGGAAGAGCCGGCGCCGGCAGAAGGAGATCCGGCGCGGCCTGCCCAACGCTCTGGATCTGATGGTGGTTTGTGTGGAGAGCGGGCTGGGGCTGGATCAGGCGATCCTGCAGGTGGCCAAGGAGCTGGAGCATGCGCATCCGGAGATCAGCGAGGAGTTCGGCCTGGTGAACGTGGAGCTGAAAGCCGGCAAGCGCCGGGCGGAGGCGCTGCGAAATCTGGCCGAGCGGACCGCGGTGGATGACCTGAAGAAGCTGGTGGCGGTGCTCATACAGGCGGACCGTTTCGGCACGGGAGTCGCCCAGAGCCTGCGCGCCCACGCCGATTTCATGCGCGTGCAGGCCCGGCAGGCGGCGGAGGAGAAGGCCGCGAAGCTGGGCGTGAAGCTGGTATTTCCGATCTTTTTCTGCATCCTGCCCTCGCTGTTCGTTGTGACGGTGGGGCCGGTGGCTGTCAAAATCGTCCGGGAGCTGATCCCGATGATGACCGGCATCTGAGGCCGGCAACGCGGAGCCGGTCCGGAGAGGCACGAGAGAATCCGCGGGTTGAAAGGGAAAGGAGAAACGTGAATGGATAGCAACTCGATCGTTCGCATCGTCTGCGCAGTGCTGGCGGTGGTTCTGTTGGCCGCGATCATCATGCGGCGCAGGAACCGCAACGCGGAAGACTGAGCGGATTCCGACGCGGGGAAGCGAGAGCCGATGGGGAGCGGCAAGCCGCCCGAGGGCGCTTGCCGTCCTCCCTCGCGGCGCCTCCCGGGCCGGTGCCGGGCGAGTCTGGCAAGGCGCGGGCGCGGGGATTTCCGGCGACCCCAGCCTGGAATCCCGGATCATGGCGGCGGCTTGGGGTCTGCCGGGCTCCGATCGGGAGACTGCGTGCTCGCTGCAGGGAGTCCCGCGAGGCCGCACGGTCCGAAGAGAGCCCAAGTCTGGCGCAGGGCGGGATGCCCGGCGATGCAGTGGACGAGCGGGCCGGGCGGGTCGCAAGAACGCTGAAGTCCGAATCGTTCCTTGACAGCGAATTCCCGGAGTGAGCCCGTGCAGTGCACGGGCTGTTCGCTTCCGGCAAGATTGCACGACGCGGCGTGCAGCCAGCCGCACGAAGCGCGGCCGCTCTGGAGACAAGAGCAGGGCTTCCGGTCCGGCGCAGCCCGCGGCAGGACCGGGCTCGCAAGGCGGCATGCACTGCCTCCCGTGAGAGGGCGCTGCGGGCTGGTGACGATCCCGCATGGAGGGGCCCGCCGGGATTCACGGTACAAAGCGTGGAGCTTGCCTCCCGGGGGAATGCTTTAAGCCAGCCTTCCCGCTCCGGAGAGGCCGATTTGGTTTGGAGTTGTGTTCATCGGCTCTTTGGGCCAACAAATGAGAGCCGCAGCAACGCTTTTTCCGGCGTATGATTGGGGAAAGCCTTCCATGGCTGACCTGAGAAGCGTTCATGAGCAACATTGAATTCCTGCTCACGGTCGGGCTTCTGGCCGGCACGGTTTGGTTGGCTGCCAGCCGGCTGCGGATGCGCCTGGACAACAACTGGCCGCTGGTTTACTACTTCGGCGCGGTGGTCTATCTGAACACCTATCATCTGGTCCTGAATTCGTACGTCGTCTACATTGCCGTGGTCTGCGCGCTGCTCCTTCGCTTTGAATTCATGAGCGAGAGGCTGGTGGCCTTGGTGCGCTTTCTTGAGGTCGGCGCACTGGTTCATACAGGGTGGCGGCTGATGAACGCATTGTGGCGGGATCTGCGCTGAACCCCGCGGCGGTTCAGGAAGAGCCGGGGGAAACCTGTTTGGCCTTGCGGCCCTGCAGCGGCACTCCGGCGTGGCGGCGTGCTTCCCCCCCTCCTGCAGCAGCGAGGAAGGTTCTGTCGAGCGAGGCCAGTTCTGCTCCTTCGCGTGAATCGGGCTTCCCGCTCCTGGCGTGCCGGGACTGTGCAGGAGGATTGCCGCCGTGCCTGCAGATGGGCGCGATGATATCTGCGGCCGGGGAATGATTCGAGGCATGCTCCCGTGCGGGCTGCCGCACGGCGGGCCGGGCCGCGCCGGTGGGAAGGCGAAGGCCGGAGGAGGGCGCCGCGACAGCGGCCTCGCGCTTTCCGGCGGGGCAGGGAAGAAATCCCGTGCCGCGGTTCCTACAATGGGGGCATGGATCTGCCCCGGTGTGCGCTCATTGGCCAGAATTTCCCGCGGCGCGGCGTGGGCGACGTGCGCGCCGCTGTGCGCGAGGCGATGCGGGAGGCAAACGGGCTGGACCGGCTGCCCCAAGGCGCAACGGTGGCCGTCGGCGTCGGCAGCCGGGGCATCGCGGGCATCGACGAAATTATTGCCGAGCTGATCGCCTGTTTGCGGCAGCGGGGACTGGCGCCGTTTCTATTCCCGGCCATGGGGAGCCACGGAGCGGCGACAGCGCGCGGGCAGGCGGCGGTGCTCGAGAAATTCGGGCTGACGGAAGAACGCACGGGGGCGCCGATCCGGAGTTCGCTGGCGGTCGTGCCTTTGGGGCGCACCCCCGAGGGGATCGACGTGGTCGCCGACCGCACCGCCTTCCGCGCGGATGCTGTCATTCTTGTGGCGCGTATCAAATGGCACACCGATTTTGCGGGGAAGCTCGAGAGCGGGCTGTTCAAGATGATGGCCATCGGGCTTGGAAAGTACGCAGGGGCGCAGGTCTACCATGCCTGGGGCCACCGCCTTGGGCTGGAGACGGTGATCCGCTCGGTGGGGCGGCAGGTGCTGGCGACGGGCAAGATCGCAGGAGGGCTGGCAATTCTGGAGGACGCGTGGCATGAAACAGCCCACGTGGAATTTGTTCCGGCGGAACGGATGGAGGCGCGGGAAGAGCAGCTGCTGGAGCTGGTGAAGAGCTGGATGCCGCGGCTGCCCGTGCCGGAAGCGGACCTGCTGATCGTGGAGGAGATCGGGAAGAACTGGTCGGGCTCCGGGATGGACCCGAAGATCATCAACCGGGACATCCACGGCAATGTGAATCCGTGGCCGTTTGCCCCGAAGGTGGGGCGCGTGTATGCGCGGAGGCTGCATCCGCTGAGCTACGGCAATGCGATCGGGATCGGGATGGCGGACGCGGTCCATCAGCGACTGGTGCGGGCCATGAAACGCAGGCCGACCTATGTGAACGGGCTGACCTCGGGGGCGCTGGCGTGCCTGAAGATTCCGGCCACGTTCCGGTCGGACCGGGAGTGCCTTTCGGCGCTGGCGCGCACGACGGGCAAGCTGCGCGGGGAGGATCTGGGGCTCGTGTGGATCCGCAACACGCAGGATCTGACGGTGGCGGCGCTGTCCGAGAATCTGCTGGAAGGGGCGCTTTCGCAAGCGCACGTCGAATTGCTGGCGCCGCCGCGTCCGCTGGAGTTCGACGAAGCGGGCGACCTGAAGCCATGGCTGGAAGGCGTCAAACGATCCTGACAGCCCGCTGAAAGAGGGACGAATTCAGGCGGTGCGTCCCATGCAACCGGCCCCTGACGGTGCGATGTTTTTCCCTGAGCTGAGGCGGGCGGAGGGAGAGGAAGCAAGAAGGGCCGGCGCCCCACGCCGTGGGGAGTCGCCGGCCCTCCGCTTTCGCAGGGAACGAGTGTTTACTGCTGGTTGGCGCTGTTGACCAGAACGCCCGAGATGCGCTCGAAGATGCTCCGGATGCTGGTGACCACGCCCGGGATGACGGCGCCCGCCGCCACGGCGATGAAGCCGACCATCAGAGCATATTCGATCAGGTCCTGGCCGCGGGTGTCCTTCATGATCCGCAGCTTCCAGATCAGGCTGTTCAACTTCTTCATTCTCTTCTTTCTCCTCTCCCGAATTCGCAACTCTTGTTCGTTGCTAGATCAAGCGTAACGGTACTCTGGTTCTACTCAAATCCGCAGGAAACCTTAGATGGCGGGCTGGAAAAATCTCACCCCACGCTTGCTAATGCCGCAGTCCCAAGCTGCCGATTCATTCCGGTGTGGGGCGTTTCGCTGACGATGCCCTGATTCCGGCCGCCGTGGCCGCCGCCCTGGCGGTCTCCCTGGCCCCTTTTCTGACGGGTGCGGCGCTCTCCGACGAGATCTTCACTCTGGATGCCACAGCGCTGCCATGGCCTGCAATGTGGGCGCACCTCCGGGCCGATGTTCACCCGCCGCTGTTTTACATCTCGGCCAAGGCGTGGCTGGCGGTGGCGGGTCACAGTCTGGAAGCCTTGCGGGCGCTTTCGCTGCTGATGGCGGCAGCCGCGGCTTTTCTTGCGGCGCGGATTTTGCCCGCAACGGTGGCAGGGCGGTCGTGGGCGGCGTGGATCTTTTTGGCGGACGGGATCGTGATCAACATGTCGACGTACGGCCGCATGTATACGATGCTGGCCGTGCTGTGCCTGCTGGCGTGGCTGGCTTCGGACCGCAGCCTCCGCGGGGCGAGCCGCGCGTGGCAGGCGCTTGCCGCTGTAGCCGTAGCCGCCGGGCTGTTGACGCATCATTTTTTCGCGATCTATCTGGCGGCGCTGGGCATCGGGTTCGTCCTGCTGCACGGACGCACAGCTCTGCGGCTGGCAGCCGGCTGGGGCGCCGGGGCCGCAGTGTGGGCGCTCCTGTGGGGCCGTGCCGCATGGGAGCAGGCTGCGAGGCGGCCGCAGCACCTGGCCTGGGTTCCTGCCGCCGATCCGGTGAAGTGGGCCGAGGCTGCGGGGGCGCATATTGTATTTCTGCTGGCTGCGGCCCCCCTGGCTTTGCTGGCCATGGCGTGGCGGCGGCGCGAACCGGCGCCGTGGCCGCGGGAATCGAAAGTGGCAGCCGTCTGCGGCGTGCTCGCGCTCGCCCTGCCGGCCGTCCTTTCGGTCTGGAGGCCCGTTTTCTTTTCCCGATTCACGATCATCGCCGCGCCGTTTCTTGCTGTGGCGCTCGCTCCGATGGGCCGCCGCACCTCAGGCGTCCTGCCCGTGGCCGCCTTCGCCGCCGCCGCCGGCTGGATGTGGTGGGCGAACGCGCAGACGGTCTGCACGAGCGCAGAAGCCGCACGCTTGCTGGCCAGGGAGGCGGAGGCCTCCGACACGGTGCTCTTTTGCCGGATGACGCGCAAGCCGGTCGAGTATCACTGGCCTTCGCCTGCGCCCTCCCGCCGGTCCTTTCCGGCCGAGATCGACGCGCACCCCGGCTATGAAGGCCGCCAAACGCCGCAGCAACTGGAGGAAGAGGCGCGCGCTCTGGCCTCCAGCCTCCAGGGCAGGGTGTTTCTGTTGCTCGACTCCCGGCACGCCCCTTCGCAGATCCTGCTTCGCGCTCTGGAAAGCGCTGGCTACCGGCAGAATCCGCCGCTGCTGGCGTGCGGCAGCACAGGCAGGCATTACTTCGACCGGCTGCTTGTGCTGGACCCGCCCGTCACGCTTGCAGAATCCCCATCCGCCGCGCCACCCGCGCCAGGATCTCCACCGCGCGGTCGAGATGTTCGCGCGTATGCGCCGCAGTGACGATGGTGCGGATCCGCGCTTTTCCGCGCGGAACGGTCGGGAATCCGATGCCGGTTGCCCAAAGCCCTTCCTCGAACAGTTCCGCCGAAAACCGGTGCGCCGTGGCGGCCTCGCCGACGAGGATCGGGGTAATGGGCGTTTCGCTCGCCCCGGTATCGAATCCCGCGGCGCGCAACGCCGCCTTGAAATAGCGCGTGTTTTCCCACAGGCGCTCGATCCGCTCGGGTTCCTGTTCGAGCAGCTCGAAAGCCGCCATGCAGGCAGCAGTGACGGCCGGGGGGTGCGAGGTGGAGAACAGGAACGGCCGGGCCCGGTGGTAGAGGTATTCGATGAGATCCCGGCTGCCGCAGACATAGCCGCCGAGCACGCCGATCGCCTTGGAGAGAGTCCCGACCTGGATGTGCACGCGGCCATGGACGCCGAAGTGATCCACCGTGCCGCGGCCGTTGCGCCCGAGCACGCCCGAGGCGTGCGCATCGTCCACCATCATGATGGCGCCGTGGCGTTCGGCGATTTCGACCAGTTCCGGCAGCGGCCCGATGTCGCCGTCCATGGAAAAGACCCCGTCGGTGATCAGCAGCTTGCGCCCGCCCGAGTCTTTCAGCCCTTCCAGAATTTCGTTGGCGTGCGCGGCGTCGCGGTGGCGGAAGATGTGGATCTTCGCCTTGGACAGGCGGCAGCCGTCGATGATCGAGGCATGGTTCAGCTCGTCGCTGATGATGTGGTCGTCGGGTCCCAGAATGGCGCTGACCGTGCCCGCGTTGGCGGCGAAGCCGCTCTGGAAGACCACGCACGCCTCAGTGTTCTTGAATGCGGCGATGCGGCGCTCCAGCTCCATGTGGATCGCCATCGTGCCCGTGATGGTGCGCACGGCGCCGGTGCCTGCGCCGAGCTCCTGCACGGCGCGGATGGCAGCCTCTTTCAGCTTCGGGTGGTTTGCCAGCCCGAGGTAATTGTTTGAAGCCAGGTTGATGACCTCGCGCCCGTCGGCGCGGCACACGGGCTCGCAGGCGGTTTCGAGCTCTCTCAGGCGGAAGTAGCTGCCGGCGGCGCGCATCTCGTCGAGCTGCGCAGTCAGGAAGGCGAGGGGATTCGGATGCGACATGGCTCTCCGCCCCCAGTATATCGGGTATGATGATCGGAAGCCGCATGAAACGACTTTTCGTATTTTTGGCTCTTGCCGCACTCCCGGTTCTGGCGCAACCGAAAATCGAAACGCCGCTGGACCGGTATGTGCACGCGCCGGATCCGGCGTTTCAGTGGAAGTTGTTGAACACGATCCCTGGCGACGGCGTCACGACCCATGTTCTGGAGATGGTCTCGCAGAACTGGCTCACTCCGGAAGAGGTGGATCGCACGGAGTGGCGGCACCATCTGGTCGTCGTGCGGCCGGACCGCGTGGAGAGCGACGTGGCGCTTTTGCTGATCGGCGGAGGGCGCAACGGCAGCGCCCCGCCCAAGGCAGCCGATCCGGTGGCCGCCGCCATCGCGCGGCGCACGCGCACGGTGACGGCCGAGCTGCGGCAGGTGCCCAATCAGCCGCTCAGCTTTTTCGGGGAATCGCGCCGCCGCACGGAAGACGCCATCATTGCCTACACGTGGAAGCGCTATCTGGAGACAGGCGACGAGCGCTGGCCGGCGCGCCTCCCGATGACGAAGGCAGCCGTGCGGGCCATGGATGCGGTCCAGCAGTTCCTGGCCTCCGCGGAAGGGGGCGGGGCGAAGATTTCGCGCTGGGTGGTGACCGGCGGGTCAAAGCGCGGCTGGACCACGTGGACCACGGCGGCCGTGGATTCGCGCGTCATCGCCATCATCCCCGCGGTGATTGACCTGCTCAATTTGGAGGCCTCCTTCATCCATCACTGGCGCGTTTACGGGTTCTGGGCGCCGGCCGTCAGCGACTACGTCGAGCACGGCGTCATGGACTGGATGGGCACGCCGCAGTTCGCGAACCTGATGAAAATCGTCGAGCCTTTCCAGTACCGCCACCGGCTGACAATGCCAAAATTCATCCTGAATTCCGCAGGCGACCAGTTTTTTGTTCCGGACTCCTCGCAATTTTATTTTGATCAGCTTCCCGGCGAAAAATACCTCCGGTATGTTCCCAACACGGACCACAGCGTCACGCGCCGGTCCGACGCCGCCGAAAGCCTCGCGGCATTTTACGAGTCCATTGTCCGCGGGTGGAAGCGCCCCGAGTTCACGTGGAATCTGCGACCGGCGGGGCGCATCGAGGTCGTCTGCAAGGACCAGCCTTCGGCCGTGAAGCTCTGGACGGCCCACAACCCCAACGCGCGCGACTTCCGGCTGGAGACCATTGGCGCGGCTTACAGAAGCAGGGATCTTTCCCCGCAAAAGCCCGGCGTGTATCTGGCAGAAATCCCCAAGCCGGAATCCGGATTTACTGCGGGATTCGTGGAGTTGTCCTTTCCCACGCCGGGCGGCTCGACGTGGAAATTCACCACGCCCGTCCAGGTGGTTCCCGACACCTATCCTTTCCCTGCGCCGCAGCCGAAGCGGAACGGTTCCGCGGCGGAAACTGCGGGCAGGTAGGACGCCCCGGCGCCGGCGGGCGAGAAAGCGGACCCGCTCGCCCGCCGGTCCGGGGGCGCAGGATCCGCAAAGCTCAGGTTTCTTCGCTGCGGCGGGGCGCCGCGGCGTCCAACAGAGCGCGCCTTGCCAGGCGCCGTTCGCGTCTGAGCTGACGGCGCCTCTCCCGCTCCAGACGCAGCAGTTCGATCCGCCGGCGCTCCTTGACGCTCTCGTCGATGCGGCGCCAGAACTCGCGGGCATAGCCTGCCGCCGAGGCGAGTCCGAACAGCATGGCCCCCCACAGGGCGGCCACTGCAACAGGGTGGGCCTGCGGCCAGTCCGCCGCGACGAGCGTCAGCGCGATGGCGGCCACCTGCAGGACCATTTTCGTCTTGCCGAGCTCGCTCGCCTGGATGGCAAAGCCCTCGGCAGCGGCGATGCTCCGCAGACCGGACACGGCGAACTCTCTTCCGATGATCAGCACCGCCATCCAGCTGGGAACCAGATGGATCTGCACCAGGGAGACCAGCGCTGCCGAAATCAGCAGCTTGTCGGCGACCGGATCCAGCAACATGCCGACGGTGGTGATCTGGTTCCACCGCCGCGCCAGATAGCCGTCCAGCAGGTCCGTGCCCGCCGCTGCGAGGAAGATGACCAGAGCGGCCATCTGGTTGGAAACCTGCCATCGCCCCACCGTATAGGCGGCTTTCTCCTGCACCAGCACGGCCACCAGCAGCGGCACGAAGAAGATCCGCAACAGGGTGAGTGCGTTCGGCAGATTCATCGCCCTTCCGACAAGATAAAACAATTCCGGGCGCTTTCCTAGCCGCGAGCGTTTGCGGAGCGGCCGGACTCCGCCGCCCACACCTCATCCACAGGATTTTCCACAGCCTGTGGAAATCACGCGCGGTACGCCTGAAGCCTCCCCAGCAGGGAGGATGGCACCTGCGCCTCCACCTCGCAGCAGTCTTCCAGGTACCGTTCCATGCTCACCGAGCCGTATTCATGCAACAGATGGAGGACGCCGAGATCCGCCATGGGCACGCGGAGCCGCACCTGCGCCAGCGGATCGTCCGGCAAGCACCGGTCGATGAGTTCGAGCAGGCGGTCCACGCCCTCGCCCGTCAGCGCCGAGACGGTGACCGTGGGCGCTCCGCCCGCCTCCCCCGAGAGGCGCCGCGCCAGCGATTCGCCGGCATCCGGCTGGAGCAGATCCGCCTTGTTCAGAACCAGCAGCTGCGGCGTGTCCAGGGCGCCGATCTCGCCGAGCACCTGCCGCACGTGGGCGCAATGCTCTGCCGCGGCGGGGGAGGATGCGTCGACCACATGCAGGATCAGCGAGGCTTCGGTGACTTCTTCCAGCGTGGCGCGGAAGGCTTCCACGAGCGTGGTCGGCAGCTTGCGGATGAAGCCGACGGTGTCGGACAGCAGCACGCGCCGGCGCGACGGCAGCACGAGCTGTCGCACCGTGGGGTCGAGCGTGGCGAACATGCGTGCATCGGCCAGCACCTCCGCCCGGCAAAGGCGGTTGAACAGGGTGCTCTTGCCGGCGTTGGTGTAGCCGGCGAGCGCCACGGTGGAAAGCGGCACAGCCTGCCGGAGGCGCCGTTGCGTGGCCCGCGCCCTGCGCACCGCTTCCAGATCTGCCTGGATCTTTTTGATCCGCACCCGGATGCGCCGCCGGTCGGTTTCCAGCTTGGTTTCTCCGGGGCCGCGGGTTCCGATGCCGCCGCCAAGCCGGCTCAGCGCCACGCCCCGCCCGGTGAGCCGGGGCAGCAGATATTTCAGCTGCGCCAGCTCCACCTGCAGCTGCCCCTCGCGCGTGCGCGCCCGGCGGGCGAAGATGTCGAGGATCAGCTGCGTGCGGTCGAGCACCTTCACCCCGAGCCGGTTCTCGAGGTTGCGCTGCATGGTGCCGGTCAGTTCGTGGTCGAAGATGACGAGGTCGGCTTCGAGCGCCTCCGCCAGCGCGCGGATCTCTTCGGCCTTGCCGGATCCGACCAGCGTGGCGGCGTCGAGCGACTCCCGGGTTTGCAGGACTTTCTCGACCACCACCGCCCCGGCGCTCTCCGCCAGCGCGGCCAGCTCTTCCAGCGACTCGGTGCGGGAAAAGGACTCGGCCTTCTCTCTGGCCGTTTCGACGGCCACGACAATCGCCCGCTCGGCCCCGGTTCTCTGGGTCAGCGGCGCTCCACCTCCTGCGCCTCGGCAGCTGCGGGCTGCCCCGGCGCGGCGGCAGCGGCCTGGGACGCGGCGGCAGGCGCGCTGGCGTGAGCCGGCTTCGTCACCACCACCGTGGAGATCGCGTGCTTGAAGATCAGCTGCTCCTGGTTGTTCGTCTCCAGCACCACCGAGTATTTGTCGAAACTCTTGATCCGCCCGGAAAGTTTCACGCCGCTCATCAAATAAATGGTGAGCAGGATTTTTTCCTTCCGAGCATTATTCAGGAACGCTTCCTGAATGTTCTGAGCCTGTTTTTCAGCGCCAGGCCGCTTGGGCGCCATGGGGGCTTTTCTGATTTCTTCCATTTGTTTTGGCCCCTCCTTCCCTCCTGCCAACTCCTTGTCCAGCGGGATCCGAGGCTTGCTGCCACGGCCGGCGCCGCGCCTCCCCGTCACGGAATGCAGCCCGGCCGCCCGGGCTCTGCGGCCTTGCAGCCGCCCCGGGCTGCCTTGAGTGTAATCCGAAATCCCGCAGCCCGGCAAGCCTCCGCCCCCGCTCAGGGGACGGCCCCCAGCCCGGGGCCGCGGATTTGCGAAGTCCTCACATAACCGTCCCGTACGTCGAAGATGCCAGGGAACTTCTCCTCCCAGCCGCGGTTGGCTGCCGGCACGTACTGCCGGGCATTGGCCTCGATGGCGGCCACTCCGGGGATGTGCGCGGCGATGCCGGCCGAGTGGATCAGCGACGCGCCCGGGCACGTCAGATCCTGCACGCAGAGGAACATCCGCCACCGCTGCGCCGCCGCGGCCATCAGAAGGCACTGCGTCTGCCCCTTGCATGCTTTCAGAGCCGCCCCTGTATAGCCCATCTCCCGCGCCAACCGCAGGCTCTCCAGATCGGTGAGCGACTCGTCGATCACCACCGGGCGCAGCCGCGCCGCCTCGTGCATCACGTTGTGGCGGTGCGCCGCGAGGTCGCGGTGCGTGGGCTGCTCCACATACTGGATCCTGGCAAATGCCTCCGGGCTTCTCTCCCGGATCTCCCTCAGCACGCCGAGCAGGTAGTTCACATCCGGGCACCGCTCGTTGAAGTCGAGCGAGTAGCGCCACTGCCGCACGCCCCGCCGCCGCATCGCTTCCGCGGCGCAGCGTTCCACTGCCAGCACGCGGTCCCGGTCCCAGACGGCGTCGTCGCCATTGAGCTTGATCTTCAGATGCGTGACGCCGCTGTAATGAATCCATTCGCCCAGTGTTTCCGGCAACCCGTCGCCCACTTTTTTCTGGAGATCCGGCTCGAAAACGGGATCCAGAGCGCCCACCAGATGATAGAGAGGCATGCGCGGTTTCGGGCTCTGCAGGATGAATTGCTCGAGCCGCAAACCACGAAATTCGGCGCCCAAAAAAGCTGACAAATCCTGCCGCAAATGCTCCTTGCCGTAGCATCGCCAGACGCTCGCCCCGCAGAGCTTCCCGTAGGCGTCGTGCAGCGCGGCGTCGAACGGGCTCGCCGCTACCAGCGCCGCCAGCTTGGGCATCGGCTCGGCCGCCCGGACTTGCGCCGCCGCCCGCAACCACTCCGGCTCCAGCCGGCAGCCCAGCTCCACGGGATGCCCATATTCGCGGAAGTCCCGCAGCACGTCCGCCATGTGCCCCGCAGCTTCGCGCATCGCCGCGAGCGTCTCGTCATAGCTCATCCGCCGGCTTGGCCAGCTCCAGATGTTGCCAAGCGGCATCGATCCGAAGCCCACCGCCTCGCGCCCCGCCCGGTTCCTCGCCCCGACCCGCACATTGAGGATCGTCACCCGGTCCACCACCTGCCCGCCGAACTTGATCGGCGTGCGGTAGGAGTAGTTCTCCTCGAACGTCTCTACGCGCTCCACTCGCATGTCCAGCGGATTGGGCAGCAAGAGTCCCGGCGCGCGCAGGAACGCCCGGCGTGTGATCATCTGTCGGACCTCCGCGACCAGTCTACCCCGCCCGGCCGCGCCGGATCGGCGTCCGCAGTCCGGCTGGAGAGCCCCGGCGCATGCTCACCGCGCGCCGCCGGCAGTGACAGCGCACGGGGAAACAAACGCCCGGCCGCGTCGCGGGACGGGAGGATTTGCAAAGGGGACGGGATGCAGCGCCTACCGAAGAAGCAACGCGGGGTGGGGGAAATCTGGAAGAAGAACGTGGGAAGTTAGATGGTCGGGCCGCCGGGATTTGAACCCGGGACCTCTTGCACCCCAAGCAAGCGCGCTAGCCAGGCTGCGCCACGGCCCGAACACTCGTAGTATACCGCACTGACCGGCCCGGCACAGGATTTCGCTCCTTCGCGCACTCGCTGAACTCAGGGCGAAGCTTGTGCGCGGCCGCAATCCGGCTTTCCGGAAGACGAGCCCTTTCAGGAACCCCGTTTCCGTACCTGCGGCTGGAAGAGAAGCGGCACGAAATCGGCAAGATTCCGCCGCCACAGCGGCCAGACGTGGCCCGCCTCCGGGATTTCCGAGTAATTCACTCTTACGCCAATCTGCTCCAGATATTTCCGGAATTGCCGATTCACCCCGATCAACACATCGGCCGTTCCGCACGACACCCACAACAGACGAATCCGGCTGTTGGCGCGCGCATCCAAACCGGGAAACGTCCGGGGAAGCTGGTCTTCCACCAGCACGAGCCTGCGCCGGAACTCCTCAGGCGATGGCGGCGTCTGTCCGGCAGGTTCCTCGGGCAGGGGCGGCCGGGTCAGCGGCCAGAGATTGAAGGCGCCGCTGAAGGATCCGATCCACGCAAAGCGCTCCAGATGGTTCAGCCCTGCATACAGCGCCTCCGCGCCACCCATGGAAAGGCCCGCCACTGCCGTGTCTTCGCGGCGCCGGGAGACGTTGTAGTGCCGCTCGACCCGCGGCATCACTTCTTCCATCAGGATGCGCACGAAGTTGGGCAACATATCCGGATGGCGGTGCCCGGCGGGCCCCTCCGCGTTTCCATATCCGAGCGGGGTCACCAGGATCATCGGCACTGCCTCGCCCCGGTGGATGAGCGTATCCAGAATCGTATGGGCCGCGCCCACTTCGGTCCACGCGCGGGCGTCGTCATACAAACCGTGCAGCAGATACAAAACGGGGTACGGTTTTCGGCGTTTTGGGTCGTAATTGGGCGGCGTATACACGAAAAATTCCCGGTCATCCCCGGCAATTTCCGAGTGAAATTCGTGCCTTGCGACCGCCCCCCGCAAGGCTCCGGGCGCCGGACTCCAGGGGACATCGCCGGGCACCAACACGGCGCTTTGACTCAGGCGCTTGTAGGCCGGGCGGACGCGCGGGTTCAACGGGTCCAGAATGGCCAGGCCGTCGACCATGAACGAGTACTCGTACAGATCGGGCTTCAGGGGCTCCGTGACGGCCGTCCAGATGCCATCCTCGCCTCTTGACATCGGGATGGGCTTCGAGGCGATCCCGCGGACAAACACCTCGCGGGCATTGGGCGCCCGGAGCCGGAAGATGATGCGGCCGTCCGCGAGGACCTCGGGAGACTGAAGGGCTGCACCGCCGCGGACAGCCTCCGGGGGCTGCAGGCGGGCAGAGACGGGAGCCTGTGGCGGCTGTGCCAGCGCGCAGGCTGCGGCCCAGAAGAGCCACGTCCGAACTGGTTGCATTGCTTCCTTCCTCTTGCGGTGCGATTCCTGTTGGTGCGCAGCCCGGGGGCACGGCCCGCCGGCCGGGCGCAGCCGGGGCGGTGCGCTCCTTCAATCGACGGTCAGCCCGCCGTCCACCGTTAGGGCGTGGCCCACAACGTAGCTCGCCGCGGGACTGCACAGCCACAGCACGGCAGCGGCGATCTCTTCGGGCCTGCCCGCGCGGCCGATGGGCACCTGCTTTTCGAGTTCGAGATATTTCTGCTCGTCGCCGCCGACCACGTCCCGCGCGATCTGCGTGTCGATCAGTCCCGGATTGACGGCGTTTACCCGGATGCCGTGACGGACGTATTCCAGCGCCGCCGTGCGCGTCAGCCCGACCACGCCGTGCTTGGAGGCGATATAGGAGCCGATGCCCGGGTTGCCGGTCAGAGCTCCCACAGAAGCGTTGTTCACGATGGCGCCGCTGCCCTGCTTCAGCATCTGCCGCAGCTCGTACTTCATCGAGCTCCAGACGCCGCGGAGGTTGATCCCGATGACGCGGTCCCAATCCTCGCGGCTGCTGTCTGCCGTCGGGGCGATTTTCGCCATTACCCCGGCGTTGTTGAACGCGGCATCCAGCCTTCCGAACGCCTCGACGGTGCGGGCCACCATGGCTTCCACCTGCGCGTCGTCGCTGACGTCGCAAACCACGGCCAGCGCCTTGCAGCCCGCCTTCCGCAGTGCCTCTGCCTCCGCCTGAACAGCGTCCTGCCTGACATCTGCAAGCACCACTGCCGCGCCGGCTTCAGCAAACGCGCGCGCCGTTGCCAGCCCCATGCCCGCCGCGGCGCCGGTTACCAGCGCCACTTTTCCGGTGAAATCGAGGGGATTTTTCATCTTCCTGCGCTCCTCTCCATCCACGGGACGTCGCCCCGGCCTGTTCCTGCGGCCTGGCAAGCCGTGCGCCTGCAAGACCGCTCGATCTCCAGTATACGGCCCGCCCCGCGATCTATGTTTTCCTGAACTTGCCTTGCTTTTGCCAGATCGTGCCGCCTCCGGCTCCGGCGGCGTCCCGCGGCGGCGCAGCGCCGGACCGGCGGCGAATCAGGAGCAAAAAGCATCCGGGGCTCGGAATCGTGCGATTGCCCGCCCTGCCTACGCCCGGTAACAACCGAAGACGCGCAACATGTCGCAGAGCTCTTCCAGATGCCCGAGGGCGCGCTTCACACGTTGGTCATCGAGAGAGCCCAGAAAGTCCACGTAAAAGAGGTATTCCCAGGGCTTGCCGCGCAGCGGGCGGGACTCGATCTTCGTCAGCGACAGGTCGCGCAGGGCAAAGGCGCTCAGCGCGCGGAAGAGCGAGCCCGGCTGATTGCGCGTGGAAAAAACAATGGAAGTTTTCCACGCCTTTTTCCCGGAATCGGCCAGTTTCAGCGGCGGCTGTTCCGGGCGCCGGAGCAGGAAAAAGCGGGTGAAATTCTGCCGGTCGTCTTCGATAGAGCGCCGGAGGATCCGGCCGCCATAGATCTCCGCGGAGACGGCGGAGGCGATGGCGGCGGCGTCGCGCAGCTCCTCCTCGACAATCATCTTCACACTGCCAGCCGTGTCATAGAACGGGACGCGCTCCCATTCCGGGTGCGCCGCAAGAAACCTGAGGCACTGGTTGAGCGCCACCGGATGCGAGAAGATGCGGCGAATATCCTTCCATCTGGTTTCCGGACAGGCGATGAGATGGTGAACAATGCGCAGGTTGAGCTCCGCCACGATGCGAAAGTCGAAGTTCAGCAGGTGGTCGTAGTTTTCATGCACCGAACCATGAAGCGTGTTCTCGATCGGAACCACCGCCGCGTCCACCGTTCCGCTCTCAAGGGCGCGGAAGACATCCTCAAAGCGCTGACAGCAGACGACTTCGATGTTTTTTCCCAACAGCTGAATCGCCGCCTCATGACTGAAAGCGCCCGCCTCCCCCTGAATCGCGATGGTGATCGGATTTTTCCGGGCAGTCATGGTTCTGTCTCCCAAAGTGCGAATCCGGCACGGGGACCGCCGTTTCCGAAAACGTAGCAGGCAGCTTGCATCTGTTCCGAAATCGGAACAGAATCGAAGTAGCCGCACTCTCGCCGCGGATGGCAGCTTGCAGGGGCCGGACGGCGGTGACTCCGGCGCTCCCGATCATACCATGCTGGAAGCAGGGCAGAAGTTCAGGCAGATTCGGGAACGGCTCGGACTCCGCTACCGGGATGTGGAGGAGTTCAGCCAGCAGATCGCGGACCGGCGCAGAAACAATGAATTTCTGGTTCCGATCAGCCGGTTGTCGGACATCGAGAACCGCGGCGCCGTTCCGAGTATCTACAAGCTCTACTCATTGTGCGCTATCTACCGGCTGGATCTGGCGGAAGCCCTCTCCTGGTACGGCGCCGATCCCACGCAACTCCCCGCCGACAGCGCCGCACTCGTGGCAGACCGGACGCACCTGGTGGGCTTCGGCAGATCCCCCTGGAAGCCCGCCACAGGATCCGTACAGGTGCCGCTCACTCTCGATCCCGGCCTGGACCTCACGAAAACAACCTTCCTGAGCCGCTTCATCCAGAGCTGGGGCGTGCTGCCGCTGGTGATGCTGGAGGGGCTGGAGCCGCGCAACTACCTGTACGCGATCCTCGGGTCGGAGGACCACTTCATGTCGCCGATCTTGCGGCCGGGAAGCCTGCTGCTGATCGACGAGAGCCGCCGCAGGGTGGCGAGCAGCGGTTGGACCAACGAGCTGGACCGTCCTATCTATTTCCTTGAGCACCGGGACGGCTGGCTGTGCGCCTGGTGCAGCCTCGGCGAGGGCCATCTGATCGCCATCCCGCATCCCTCCAGCCCGCACTCGCCCGTGGTGTTCGCCTTTCCGGACGAGGTGGATGTCCTCGGGCAGGTGGTGGGCGTTGCCAGCCGCCTTACGGTTCCGGCGAAAGCTCGAGTTCGCTCCTGAGAATTTGCAGCAAAATGGCGAGGTTCGACTCGAACAGCTCCCGCTGCGCCCGGCTGGCCGAGGCAGGCACCACCATGCGGTAGGGCTTCAGGCGCGTCCAGCTTTCCACCAGCGTCTTTTTCGACGGGGGAAGGCTGGAAAAATAGAGTTCCAGATCCGCTTTTTGCTGCTCCAATTGCAGGGAAAGCCAGTCGATTAGGGCCTGTTCGTGGCTCTTTCTCAGGGCTTTATCCGCCTCCTCCGCGCCGAATATGTTGGCCAATCCGTGGTGTTCGTAACGGCCGCTGTCGACATTGACGAGAGAGGCCAGATAGGCCAGCCGTCCATAAATAGAGGGAATATTGGCGAGTGTGCGCCGCCAGAGCTCTTCGGCCGGCCTTGGCTGGGAGTCCATGGGTAGCCGCCTGGTCACTGCTGCTCCGTGATGCGGGCCAAGGCGCTGCCTCCACTCGAAAGCGCCGCCCTGAACGTCCATACTACAACGTTTCCGCCCGAAAGGAAGCCCTTTTCTTTCGCCGCATGCAGGCAGGCAGGGACGGATGTTCTGATTGCGGAAATCTTCCACGCCCTTCGCAGGAATTGGCGGGATTCCGGTTTAGTCTGACGATCGGAACCAACGTTCCAGCAACGAAAGGAGACCTGTCCACCATGAAGCGAATTCTGCTTGCCCTTCTGCTGATGCTGACGGCGATGACCTCGTCCAGCGTCGCCTATGATCCCTTCCCTCCCTGCCTCCCCTGCACCCCTGGTGACACCGGCGGCTCCGGCGGCTCCGGCGGGACCAAGGGCGGCGTCGTCATCGAAATGTCCGTTTCCGAGCGCTGACCAGTTTCCTGCCCGGCCGGCTCGCGCCGGGGCAGATGCGCGGGCCCGCCGGGCACATTTGTCCCTGGCCCCCTTTTGTTATGATCGGCGGGGGGTAGAGAACGATTGCCAGGGCTTGCTGAACAGGCATTCTGGTACGCCGCCATCGCCCTGCACGTACTGTTGGCGTGGCGGATGTGGCGCCTGCGTCTGGCCGCGCGCTACCCGGTGATCTTCGCCCTGCTTCTGATGCAGCTGGTTCGTTCGCTCTGGCTGACGCAGTTTCTGGCAAGCCCCCACCGGGACTGGCACGCTCTCAACCGCTACTCTTTCACGATTCTCTTCACGGAGCCTGTCCTGATCGCTGCGCGCGCCGCCGCGGTGTTCGAGATTTGCGCGGGCGTCCTGCAATCCTACCGCGGACTCTCGATTTTCAGCCGCCTCGTGATGTTTGCCGCGCTTAGCATCAGCGTGGCCGCCTCGATCCTCCTGCACTGGCCGGAGTTCAGCTTCGCGGGCGAGCGCTTCCCCCTGTTGCGCCTGCAGCATCTTCTGGAGACGACGGTCTACAGCGCCCTGCTTGTGATTCTTCTGCTGCTGGCGCTGTTCGTGCTTTATCATCCGGCGCCCATCCGGCGCAACCTGCTGGCGCACGGGATCGGCTTCAGCTTCTACATGCTGAGCACGTCTGCGGCGTTGTGGCTGCGCAACCTGGACGCTTCTCAGTGGACGCGCGCCGCCAGCACGCTCCGGCTGGGGATCAGCGTCGCCGGGCTGGCTCTGTGGGCCTGGATGCTCAGCCCGCGCGGCGAGGAAGAAACCGTCGACGTCCACGTGCCGCTCTCCCCGGAAACCGAGCAGCGCGTGCTGGCGCGGCTGGAAGCGCTGAACTCGGCGCTGGAGCGCAAGTAGCCGCGGTTGCCCCGCCGCCGGACGGGTGCCATCATCAGGGGAGAGGCGCAGGCCGTGCTTCCCGCTCTGTGGCTGCTCCTTCTTCTGGCGGACGTCTTCGAGGTCCGTGGCACGCTTGTGCCCGCGGCGCAGGCGTCGGTCTCCCTGCATGGCGCCACCTCCCCGTTTCACAGCTCCACGCTGGCCGGCGCGGACGGGCGCTTCCGCTTCCGCGGCATCCTCCAGGGGACCTACACACTCATCGTGTTCGTTCCCGGTCAAGGCGAAATTCGCAAGACAATTGCGATTGGCCCCTCCACGGCGGACAAGCGCAAACGCGTGGAACTCGTCGTCCGCCTCGATGAGTCGAAGATGACTCCGGACCGCTCCGCCGTGGTCAGCATGCGCGAACTCGCCATCCCGCAGAAGGCGCGCGACGAATACCGCAACGCCAGCCGCAAGCTCGAGCAGCGCGACGTGGCCGGCGCCATCGCACATCTGGAAAATGCCGTCCGGGCCGCCCCGCAGTTCGCCGCCGCCTGGAATTTCCTGGGCACCATCGCCTACCAGACGAAGCGCTACGACGACGCCGAAAAATACTTCCTGCGGGCGCTGGAGGCCGACTCAAACGCCTACGAGCCCGTGGTCAATCTCGGCGGCGTCTATGTCACCATCGGCCGGTTCGACGAGGCGTGGAAGTACAATCTCAACGCCGTGCTGCGGCGCCCCAACGACGCGCTGGCCCATTCGCAGCTCGGCATGACCTACTTCGGCCTCGGCCGCTACGACCTCGCCGAAAAATACCTTCTCGAGGCGATCCGTCTCGATCCGGCGCACTTCAGCCACCCGCAGCTGACGCTGGCCGAAATCTACCTCCGCCGCGGCGAAAATGTGCGCGCCGCCGATGTCCTCGAGGACTTCCTCCGCCGCCACCCGGACAACCCGGCGCGGGACTCGATCCGCGCCGTCATCTCGAAGCTGCGCGGCGACAGGGGCGCCTGACCCCGCGCCCCGCTCTCTTTCACCGCGCGTGCGCGTGCACCGGCTGATAGCACGGCCGCAGCCACGTATGGTAGTCGCGAATGCGGCCGCGAACCGCCTGCGCGTACAACTCCCGCAGGTGCGCCGTGACCGGGCCGATGTGGCCGGAGCCCACCGGGATGTGGTCGATCCGCGTCACCGGCGCCACCTCCACCGCCGTCCCGGTGAGAAACACCTCCTCGCACGAATACAGCTCCGTGCGGTCGATCGAGCGTTCGATCACCTCCATGTGCAGCTCGCGGCGCGCCAGCTCCATCACGCACGCCCGCGTGATCCCCTCCAGAATGTTGTCCGACGGCGGCGGGGTGACCAGCTTGCCGTGGCGGACCATGAAGAGATTGCAGGTGGCCCCTTCGGCCACATGGCCGCTCTCGTTCAGCAGGATCGCCTCGTCGTAGCCGTGGCGGTGCGCCTCGGAGGTCGCCAGCACGCTGTTCACATACGCGCCGCAGATCTTGCCCCGCGCCGGCAGCGCATGATCCTCCAGCCGCCGCCAGCTCACGATGCCCGCATGCAGCCCCTTCGAGCTGTCAATATACACGCCGAACGGCACGGCGATGATCGCGAAGTCGAACTTGCCGTCGGGGCGCACGCCGATCCGCGGCGATGACATGTAGGCCAGCGGTCGGACGTAGATGTCCGTGCGGAAACCGTTCAGGCGCACCAGCTCCGCCGTGATCTCCGTCAGCTCCTCCGCCGTCTGCCGCGGCTCGATCCCCAGCATGCGGCAGTTGGTCTTCCAGCGCAGATAGTGATCCTCGCACCGCACCAGGAACAGGTCCTCGGCATCGGCGGACCAGTAGCCGCGGATCCCCTCGAAAACGCCCGTCCCGTAATGCAGGGCATGCGTGAGGATGTTCACCTGCGCCTCGCGCAGCGGAACCGTGCGGCCGTTGAAATACACCAGCGTGTCCATCATGTCAGGCATGGCAGGGCTCCTTGACGGATTGGGACTTCAGCAACCGGACAGCCTCCATGCCGCACTGCAACGCGCGGCGGTCGATCTCCAGCCACTTCTCGGACTTCACCACCCGCGCCATCGCGTGTTCCACCACCTCGGGCGGAAGCACCCCGGTGGCTTCCAGCAGGGCGCCCAGGGCGACTATGTTGCCTGCCTTCGCCGCCCCCTCGCGGTCGGCGATCTCAAAGAACGGCAGCGCGTAGCAGGCCACGTCGTCGCGCCGGGCGTCGGCCGGCATCTCCTCGCCGTTGTACAGCACCGTGCCGCCCGGCAGCACCGCGGGCAGGAACTTGCGCAAGGAGGGCTCGTTCAGTGCGATCAGCACATGCGAGCGCGCCACCAGCGGCGAGTCGATGGGCCGCGTCGAAAGCCGCACGTGGCAGTTGGATGTCCCGGAGCGCATCTCGGGCCCGTAGCTCGGCAGCCAGGAGACCTCCAGGCCGTAGTCCATGCCCGCCTCCGCCAGCAATTGCCCGAGCAGCAGCACGCCCTGTCCGCCGAAGCCCGCCACCTTGATGCGGCAGTCCACGCTGCCCGCGGCGGCGGGGCGCGGCACGGCGGATTCCTCCGTCGGGATGCGCAGCAGGCGCGGCAGCTCGGCCAGCGCCGGCGCGGGCGGAGGCGCCGGGATCGGCTGCGCCTGCGCCGTGCGGTCGCACTTCACTCCCGGCGGATACAGCGCCGTCATCACCTCGCGCACATGACGCTGCGCATCCACCGGATCCATCTTCCAGATCGTCGGGCACGGGCTGAGCACCTCGACGAGCGAGAACCCAAGCCCCCGCATCTGGTTCTCCAGCGCCTTGCGGATGGCGCGCTTGGCGCCGAGAATCTGCTTCACGTTGCCCAGCGCCACGCGTTCGATGTAAACCGGCCCGTCCAGCGACGCCAGCACCTCGGACACATGCAGCGGGTGGCCGTCGCGGTGCGCCTCCCGGCCGAACGGCGTGGTCGTGGTCTTGTTCCCCAGCGGCGTCGTCGGCGCCATCTGCCCGCCCGTCATCCCGTAGATGGCGTTGTTGACGAAGACCGACGTGATCGCCTCGCCGCGGTTGGCCGCATGCAGGATCTCCGCCGAGCCGATCGCCGCCAGGTCGCCATCGCCCTGATACGAGATCACGATGGCGTCCGGGCGCGAACGCTTCAGCCCGGTCGCCACCGCCGGCGCGCGCCCGTGCGCCACCTGCACGTTGCCGGTGTCGAAATAGTAATAAAGGAACACGGAGCAGCCCACCGGCGAGACGACGATCGCCCGGTCGCGAATGCCCAGCTCGTCGATCGCCTCCGCCAGCAGCTTCAGCACGATCCCGTGGCCGCAGCCCGGGCAATAGTGCGTCTGATGCTGGTTCTCTCCCTTGCGGAAGTACGACTCGTACAGGCACGCGGCCTTCCGGTGCACTGCTTTCATGTGGGCGGGAATGTTCTCAGGCATGGTGCAGCACCTCCGCCACGGCGCGCGCGGCGCCGCTGTCGATCCACTCCAGCACGTGTTCGGCAATCTCCTCCACCGAGGGCACGTTGCCCCCGCACCGTCCATAAAACTCCACCGGGCGCTTGCCCTCCACCGCCAGCCGCACGTCTTCCACCATCTGCCCGGTGCTCATCTCCACGACGAAGAAAGCTGCCACACGCTGCGCCAGCCGCCGGATCTCCGCCGACGGGAACGGGTACAGCGTGACCGGGCGCAGCAGCCCGGCGCTCACGCCCCGGGCGCGCAGCTCCTCCACCGCCGACTTCAGAATCCGGCTCACAATCCCGTATCCGACAAACACCAGATCCGCATCCTCCGTGCGGTAGTTCTCCCACCGCACCTCGCGCTCCTCTGCCAGCCGGTACTTCGCCTCCAGCTTCCGGATGTGCGCTTCCAGCTCGTCCGGCTGCAGGTAGATCGACGTGATCAGGTTCTTCCGCGTCTCCGCCGTTCCCGTCACAGCCCACTCCGGCACGGGCGGCTCGACCGCCGCCGTCGAATAGAAATCCACCGGCTCCATCATCTGCCCCGTGTAGCCGTCGGCCACGATCATCACCGGGTTCCTGTAACGGTCGGCCAGCTCGAAGGCCAGGCGCGCCAGGTCGCACATCTCCTGCGCCGTCGCCGGCGCCAGCACCAGGCAGCGGTAATTGCCGTGCCCGCCGCCCTTCACGGCCTGGAAATAATCGCCCTGCTCGGGCGCAATGTTGCCCAGGCCCGGCCCGCCGCGCATGATGTTCACGATCACCGCCGGCAGCTCCGCGCCCGCCAGATAACTGATGCCCTCCGCCATCAGGCTGATGCCCGGGCCGCTGGAAGCCGTCATCGCCCGCACGCCCGCGCTCGCCGCCCCGAACACCATGTTGATCGCCGCCACCTCGCTCTCCGCCTGCAAGAACACCCCTCCCACCTGCGGCAGATAGAACGCCGCGGCTTCGGTGATTTCGTTGGCGGGCGTGATCGGATACCCGTAAAAGGCCCGGCAACCGCCGAGGATCGCCCCTTTCACCAGCGCTTCGTTTCCCTTGATCAACTGTCTGGGCATGGCAAGCCTCCTCGCACGCTCATGCAACCGCCTTGTAAACCGTGATGGCGCCCGGCTCCGGACAGGCGTAGAAACACAGCCCGCAGCCGTTGCATCCGTGGCCGTCATAGACGGCCGGGTGGTATCCGTAACGGTTCAGATAGGGCGCAGCGCGCAGCACCTTCTGCACGCAGGCCTCGATGCACAGGCCGCAGCCCTTGCACTCGTTCTCCTCGATCACGATGTAGCCCTTGTCTTCCTTCACTGCCGCGGGCATGGCCGCCTCCTCAGCTGACGGGGATCAGTTTCGGCCGCAGATAGCGGGCCTTGTATGCGAACTCGGTGAGCGAGTCGCGGAACTTCGGATCGGCGATGGCGATCAGCGCCTCCGCACGCTGCCGCAGCGTCTTGCCGTGCAGATACGCGATGCCGTGCTCGGTCACCACGTAATGCACATCGGCGCGCGAGGTCACCACCCCGGCGCCCGGATCGAGCACGGGCACGATCCGCGAGATCGTGCCTCCCTTCGCCGTCGACGGCAGCGCGATGATCGGCTTGCCGCCGGGGCTGTGCGCCGCCCCCCGCACGAAGTCCACCTGCCCGCCGAAGCCGCTGTACGGCCTCGTCCCGATCGAATCCGCGCAAACCTGCCCCGTCAAATCCACCTGGATCGCCGAATTGATCGCGATCATTTTCTTGTTCTGCGCGATCACAAACGGATCATTCACGTATTTTGTCGGGTGAAATTCGAACAGCGGATTGTCGTCAATGAAATCGAAAAGCTTCCGTGTGCCGAGCACGAATCCGGCCACCAGTTTCGCCGGATGAATCGTCTTCTGCGCGCCGTTCATCACGCCTTTTTCAATCAGCGGGATCACGCCGTCGGAGAACATCTCCGTGTGCATGCCCAGATCCCGGTGGTTGGAAAGGAACGAAAGCACGGCGTCCGGCACCGCCCCGATGCCCATCTGCAGCGTCGCCCCGTCCGGGATCAGCGACGCCACGTTCCGCGCGATCCGCCGCTGAATCTCGTCCGCCGGATCCGCCGTCATCTCCGGCAGCGCATGGTTCACCTCCACGATCTTGTGGATCTCCGAGATGTGCAGGAACGTCTGCCCGTGCGTGCGGGGCATGTTCGGGTTCACCTCGGCGATCACCCGCCGCGCGCACCGCGCCGCCGTCAGCGTCGTGTCCACGCCCACGCCCAGGCTCAGATACCCGTACTTGTCCGGCGGCGAAACCTGCATCAGCACATAGTCCAGCTGAATCTCGCCGCTCTCGAACAGCCCCTCGATCTCGTGCAGGAAAATGGGCATGTATTCGGCCCGGCCCTCGCTCACCGCCGTGCGCACGTTGTCCCCGATGAACAGCGCGATCGTCCGGAAGCTGCGCTCGTACTCCGGCAGCGTGTAGTCAGCGCCCCCCAGCGTCTTCATGTGGATGATCTGCACGTCCTCCAGATCGCGCGACCGCTCCAGAAGCGCCGACACCAGATCCAGCGGAACGGCGCATCCAGGATGAATGTAGACCGTCTGCCCCGAACGGATCTCGCTTACCGCATCGGCCGCCGTCGTCCTTTTGTCCAGGTATTCGCTCAACCACTGCACGGTGCACCCCCTCGCCCGGCAGCCGCCCCCCGGGAGGCCGCCCGGATTGCCCAATTTAATACCTGCATAACCGATTCTTTCATGCCCGTCTCCTTTATCGTTCAACTCGCCTCCGTTGTCAAGTCCCATTTTTTCAGTATCTTGCGAATCCTGCGCACTGGCAGAGGCGTGACACCACCTTCATGTGGTGGTTAACTGCGCAACCCGCCTGATCCCACACAATTACGGCCACCCGCTTGGGGGTGGCTCGGCGGCGGAGCTATCGTGGAAGAGATGGAAGAAGCGCCCTCCCCTCCCGTCGGCGAAGCCTTCGAACCGCCACTCCCTGCACTGGAAGCCGCCCGGGAGCAGTTCCTCGCCCGCTGGCCGGAATACGCCGCCACTGCTGCCCTCGATGAGCTGCGCGCCCGGGACTATGCGAGGCTCGACCGCCTCGGCCAGGTCTATCTGGACTACACCGGCGCCGGTCTCTACGGGTCGAGCCAGGTGCGCGAACACCTCGGGCTGCTCGAAACCCATGTCTACGGCAACCCCCACTCGCGCAATCCGGCGTCCGCGGAGATGTCGGAATGGGTCGAACGCGGCCGCCGGGATATTCTGGAATATTTCGGCGCATCCCCGGACGAGTACGTCGTCATTTTCACGCCGAACGCCACGGGGGCGCTGAAACTCGTCGGCGAATCCTACCCCTTCACTCCCGGAAGCGTCTACCTGCTCACGTTCGACAACCACAACTCCGTAAACGGAATCCGGGAATTTGCCCGTGCCCGGGGAGCAAAGATCCGCTATATTCCCCTCTCGATTCCGGATTTGTTGATCGACGCGCCACAATTGGAACAGGCTCTCGCCGAAAAACCAGCCGGAAAAGACTGCCTTTTCGCCTACCCGGCGCAGTCGAATTTCTCCGGCGCGCAGCACGATCTGGCCTGGGTCGGACGGGCCCAGGAAGCGGGATGGGACGTGCTGCTCGACGCCGCGGCATTCGTTCCCACCAACCGCCTCGATCTCGGCGCCGTGAAGCCGGAGTTCGTGACACTCTCCTTCTACAAAATGTTTGGCTACCCGACCGGCATCGGGTGCCTCATCGCGAGGCGCAGTGTGCTCGGCAAGCTGCACCGCCCGTGGTTCGCCGGCGGCACCATCACGCTTGCTTCCGTGCAGGGCGACCGCTACTTCCTCGCCGACGGTCCGGAAGCCTTTGAGGACGGGACCGTGGACTTCCTGAACATCCCGGGCGTGGAGATCGGCCTGAAACATTTGCGCAAGGCAGGCATCGAGCGGATCAACGAACGGGTCCGCTGCTTGGCCCAATGGCTGATGACCGAACTCGAGAGCCTGCGCCACTCGGGCGGCCGCCCGTTGGTCCGCATCTACGGTCCGGGCCCCCGGGGCCCAAGGGGCGGCACCGTCACCATGAACTTCTATGACGCCGACGGGCAGGTGATCGACCACGCCATCATCGAGGAGCTCGCCTCCCGCAACCGCATCTCGATCCGCACCGGCTGCTTCTGCAATCCCGGCGGCGGGGAGGCGGCGCTCGGCCTGAGCGCCGAGGAACTCACGGCCTGTTTCAACAGCCCGGCGGCCGCCGCCCGCTCGCGCTTCACTCTCGAGGATCTGCGGATGTGCATCGACGCCAAGAGCATCGGCGCCGTGCGCGTCTCCTTCGGCATCGCCTCGAACTTCGCCGACGCATGGCGGTTCGCCGAATTCGCCCGCTCGCTCTGTGATTGCCGCGCCGCCGCGCTGCGTTAGGATGGACGGCGTGCTCCACGCCCTCCTTCTGGCCCTGCTCGCGGCGCCGCCCGATCCTTCGACGCTCGAAAGCCACTACGGGCGCCTCGAAACGGATCGCTCCTCCTACCGTCCGCTCGAACGCGTTCGCGTCACAGTCACCGGGCGCGCCCGCGGCGATGCCTCCTGCCGCGTGCGGGCCGCGGATCCGGACCAGCGCACCTGGTTCGAGCGGGAATTGAGGCTGGAAAACAACCGCGCCACGGTCGAATTTCCCGCCTCCGGCCGCGCCGGCGTCCATTATCTGTATCTCTATTTCCCAGGTGAATCCCGTCACAGCCGCTACGTGAATTTCCGGCTGGTTCCTCAAACGGAAGTGCGCACAGGCGATCCGGATTTCGACGAAATATTCCCCTTCACAATGGAAAAAATGCAGCTTGGCCGGCGCGATTACCAGACGGCGCGCGGGCGCTTCGTCGGCTATATCTCCGGCGACACTTGGCGCTTCGACGGCATCTGGCTGCGCGACTGGATCTACTCCCTGCCCGCCTACCGCCACTGGGAGCGCGAGATGCAATGCGGATTGGACCGCTTCCTCGACGCCCAGCGGGAGGACGGCATGACCCCGGACGGCATTCACCGCGACGGGCGCACCTGGCGCGTGGGGCTCGAAAGCGATGTCGAATACATCCTCGTTCTCGGCGCGTGGCAAACCTGGCGCGCCACGGGCGATACGTCATGGATGCGCGCGGCGCTCCCGAAGCTCGAAAAGGCGCTCGCTTATGTCCGCAGCGATCCCAAACACTGGGATCCGCGCTACCGCCTTGTCAAGCGCCAGCACAGTTGCGACACCTGGGACTTCGACATTGACGGTGCAGGCGACTCCGGCACCTCGCGCCACGTCATCGCCCTGTGCGACCAGACCGGCTACTATCAGGCCTTTCTCGCCATGGCGGAGATGCACCGCGCCGCCGGAGACGCCGCGCGCGCGGCGGAATGGGAGCGCGAGGCGGAGGAATACCGCCAGCGCGCCGCCGCTCTCCTCTGGGACGGCGTCAAGTTCCAGCACCATGTCCACCTCGATCCCATCGATCACGGCGATTTTGACGAGCGCCAGCAGCTCGCCATGAGCAACACCTGGGCGATGACGCGCGGGCTCGCCACGCCCGGACAGGCGCGGCAGATCCTCGACGAATACCTTCGCCGCCATCGGGCTACCGGCGACAAGTACCCGTGGTGGAGCCTGCAGCCCGGCTATCCCGATCACCTCGGCTACTGGAAGGACCCGTTCCGCAAGCAGGGGGGCTATGCCAACGGCGGCCTGATGCCATGGGTCGGCGGAGAGCTCTGCCGCGCCGCCTTCTGGTTCGGGCGCGAGGCGTGGGGCGTGGAGCTGCTGCGCCAGTACGCGCGCCACCTGCGCGAAACCGGCGGCGTGCAGGTCTGGTATTGGCCCGACGGCACGCCCGGCTTCCGCACCACCAATGAGGTGCCCTATGCCGGATGGGGCATGGCCCAGTGGGTCGAGGCGCTGCTGGAAGGGCTCGCCGGAGTGCGAATGCTCGCGCCGCGCATGGAAGAAGTGGAGGTCTGCCCCCGCTGGCCTGCGGCCGGCATCGCGCAGGCGCAGGTCACCTTTCACTTGGCGGCCTCGGACGCCTATTTCAGTTACCGCTGGCGCCGGGACGCGTCCGGCATCGCCATTGAATATTCGGGCTCCGGCCGCCGCGCCCGCTTCCGCGTGCTTCTCCCGCAGGGCTTTCGCGTCCGGGAAGTGCTCTCCGCCGGCAAGGCCATCCCCCACAGAATCGAGCAAGTGGATCAGAGCCGCTACGTGGTCATCGATGCCTTGGACGGCAGCTATGGAGAAATCCGCGCGGCAGGCTTGTTGTAGATCCTCGGGTCTCCCTCCATCCCGGGCGCTTGTCTCTCAAAGCCTGCCGATTCGCGCTGCTGGCTTCTACCATGCTTCTGCCCTCATTGCTGCGCTGCCACCGCAGTTCCCCCGGTGCCGCGTTCACTGCACCGCTGTCGCGTGGCTAGCCCTGTTCCCCCGGCGCTTGCGCCGGGGCCGCGTTGCCCGCAGCGCGATTTCGTGCCTTGCTCGAGTCCCTCAGCCACTGCGCCAATGTCGCGTTGCCTTTCTCGCGCTTTCGACCGCGCTGTTCCCCCGGCGCTTGCGCCGGGGCCGCGTTGCCCGCAGCGCGATTTTGTGCCTTGCTCAATTGCCTCAGCCACTG
>JBBFLJ010000029.1:0-52702 GCA_037481575.1 Bryobacteraceae bacterium
CACGCAGTGGTCGAACGCGCTGGAGCCGCCGACGCGGCGGTTCGTGGTGTGCACGGGCGGGGGGCCGGGGATCATGGAGGCGGCCAACCGCGGGGCGAAGGACGCGGGGGGCAAGTCGATCGGGCTGAACATCGCGCTGCCGCACGAGCAATATCCGAACCCGTATATCACGCCGGAGCTGAATTTCGAGTTCAACTACTTTTTCATGCGGAAGTTCTGGTTCGCGTATCTGGCGAAGGCGCTGATCGTGTTTCCGGGCGGGTTCGGGACGCTGGACGAGCTGACGGAGCTGCTGACGCTGGCGCAGACGCAGAAGCTCGAGAAGCGGATCATGATCATGCTTTACGGGGAAAGCTACTGGCGGGAGATCCTGAATTTCGACGCGCTGGTGCGGCACGGGATGATCAGCCCGGAGGACCTGCAGCTGATGGATTTCGTCGACGACGTGCACACGGCGCTGGATCATCTGAAGACGTTCCTGACGGAGCATTACCTGCAGCCGCATCAGATCAAGGCGGCGGAGGAGCTGCCGGACATCGCGAAATCGCGGCTGTGAAGCGGACGGCGCAGTGGCGGCAGCGGCTTGCGAGCGGGTAACCTGAAGCGGAATGGCCTCTCCCGGCTGGCTGAAGACGTTGCGCGGCGCAGGCTGGCTGGAGAAGCTGTTCGCGGCGGGGGTGCTGGCAAGCCTGGCGGCGCAGTGGCTGGCGCCCGGGCGGGCGGCGGCGGCGCTGTTGCAACTGGCGACCTTCGTCCTGGGCTTTCTGCTCTTGTGGCGGCACGGGCTGCGGGTGGTGCGGCGGCTGATCTGGCGGCTGCGGAACCGGCTGATCGTGGCGTATGTATTCATCGCCGCGGTGCCGATGCTGATGCTGGGGGTGCTGACGCTGGCGGGAGCTTGGGTGATCTCGGGGCAGATCGCGGCGTACCTGCTGAGCGTGGAGATGGGGCGGCGGGTGAGCTCGCTGCAGGCGCTGGCGGAATCCCTGGAGCGGGCGGCGCCGCAGGTGCGGGTGGAGGCTGTGCGGCGGGCGGGGTTCTTCGTGCGGGACCGGTTTCCGGGGGCGGAGATCCTGCTGCGGGACGAGAGCGGGCGCGAGGTGCGGTATCCGGAGGACGCGGGGTTGCCGCATCCGCCGCCGGGGCATGAGCGGACGGCGGGGCTGCTGATCCGGGAGGGGCGGTTCTATTTGTGGGCGCACGGGGGCGGAGAGCGGAGCGAGGTGGTGATCACCGTGCCGGTGACGCGCGCGTTCCTGCAAGGGCTGGCGCCGGGGCTGGGCGCGGTGCAGCTGACGCCGTTTGCGATCGGGCCGCAGGGGGTGCGGGCGATCGAAGCGGCGGTGCATCCGCCGCTGGAGGGCGAGCCGCCGGCCGGCGCGGCTGTCGTGCCGGAGCCGGCGAACCTGCTGGACCTGCCGCTGAAGTGGGGCGTGACGGTGCGGGCGTCGGTGTGGGACGAGCCCGAACGTCCCGCCACAGTGTTCCTGGGGGCGGCGACGCGGATTTCCGGGCCGCTGCGGATCATGTTCAGCGTGGACACAAGCAGCAGCGGACCGACGATGCTGGTGCTGTTTTCGACGGCGCTGATGGTGTTCTTCATCGTGGAAGTGAGCTCGGTGTGGATCGGGGTGTCGCTGTCGAGGACGATCACGTCGGCGGTGAACGATCTGTATGAGGCGACGGTGAAGATCCGCAGCGGGGACCTGAGCCACCGGATCGAGGTGAAGGGGAATGATCAGCTGGCGGAGCTGGGGACGTCGTTCAACATCATGGCGGGGAACCTGGAGCGGCTGCTGCTGGCGGAGAAGGAGCGGCAGAGGCTGCAGGCGGAGCTGGAGATTGCGCGGGAGGTGCAGTCGCAGCTGCTGCCGAAGCCGATCCGCGAGTTCGGCTCCTTGCGGATCGCAAGCGTGTGCAATGCGGCGCGGATGGTTTCCGGGGATTACTTCGACTATCAGCCGCTGAGCGAGGGGAGGCTGGCGCTGGCGCTGGGCGATGTGGCGGGCAAGGGGATCTCGGCGGCGCTGCTGATGGCGACGCTGCAATCGGCGATGCGGAGCCAGCTGCGGCAGTGCATGGAGGCGGCGGAGGCGGCGGCAGCGGGGCGGGGCGCAGGGTATGATCCGCCGCAGGTGTCCACGGCGCGGCTGGTGTCGAACCTGAACCAGCAGCTGTATGCTTCGACGGCGCCGGAGAAGTATGCGACGTTCTTCTTCAGCGTGTACGACGAGGCGACGTCGGAGCTGGTCTACACCAACGCCGGGCACCTGCCGCCGCTGCTGGTGCGCGGCGGCGAGATCCGGCCGCTGGACACGAACGGCATGGTGGTGGGCTGCTTTGCGGGAGCGAAGTATGGCGAGAGCCGGCTGCGGCTGGAGCCCGGGGATCTGCTGGTGTGCTACACGGATGGAGTGACGGAGCCGGAGAACGCCTATGGAGAGATGTTCGGCGAGCCGCGGCTGAAGGCATTGCTGGCGGAGCATGCGTCAATGGACATCGACGAGCTGGGGAAGCGGATCGCGGACGAGGTGGCGCGCTGGACGGCTTCGTCGGAGCTGCAGGATGATTTCACGCTGCTGCTGGTGCGAAAGACGGGGTGAAGGGAGATGAGCCGGCGGCGCAAGGTGGCGATTCTGGGCGCCGCGGTGGCGCTGACGCTGTGCACGGGGGTGGCGGGGTATGTGTGGATCGCCGATTTTCCGCTGGTGGATGCGGTGTACATGGCGATTATGACGATGACGACGGTGGGCTACGGGGAGATCCACCCGCTGGGGCGCGCCGGGCGGATCTTCAACTCGTTTTACATGGTGATGAGCGTCAGCGTGATGCTGACGGTGCTGGGCGTGATGACGCAGGCGATCTTCGAGGCGGAGTTGCGGGATGTCTTCGGCAGGAGAAGGGCAAGGAAAATGATCGAGAAGCTGCGCGGGCATTTCATCGTGTGCGGGTTCGGACGGGTAGGACGCGGGGCGGCGGCGGAGCTGAGAAAGAGCGGCGCGGACGTGGTGGTGGTGGACCGGGACGAGAAGCGGCTGGAGTGGGCGCAGAGGCAGGGGTGCGCAACAGTGGCGGGGGATGCGACGACGGACGACGCGTTGCGGGAGGCGGGCATCGAGCGGGCGGCAGGGCTGGTGGCGGCGTTGAGCACGGACGCGGACAATCTGTTCGTGGTGATGTCGGCGAGGACGCTGAACGGGCAGCTGCGGATTGCGGCGCGGGCGTCCGACGAGGCGACGGAGAAGAAGCTGGTGCGGGCGGGGGCGGACACGGTGCTTGCGCCGTACCGGACGGCGGGGGCGCAGCTGGCGCTTTCGCTGATGAAGCCGCACGTGCGGCAGTTTCTGGACTTCGCGCTGGCATCGCCGGAGTGGAACGTGCGGATCGAGCAGGTGGAGGTGGATGAGCGGAGCGATCTGGTGGGGAAATCGCTGGCGGAGGCGCGCATCCGGGGCGAGATGCAGGTGGTGGTGCTGGCGATCCGGCGCGCCGGGGGCGCGATGGAATTCAATCCGCCGGCGTCGGCGGAGATCCAGGCGGGCGATTGCCTGGTGGTGATGGGTGAAGCGGAGCCGCTGCGGCGGTTCGAGGCGCGGGCGACGGGAGGGCGCACACAATGAAGATCCTGACGGCGGAACAGATGCGCGAGATCGACCGGAAGACCGTGGAAGCGGGGGTGCCGTCGATCGTGCTGATGGAGAACGCGGCGTGCCGCTTCGTGGAGTTTCTGGAGCGGCAGTATGCGCCGCTGGAGCGGCAGCGCGTGGTGGTGGTGTGCGGGAAGGGGAACAACGGCGGCGACGGGATGGCGATTGCGCGGCAGCTCTGGATGCGCTTCCGTCCGGCGGCGCTGGACGTGGTGCTGGCGTGGCCGCCGGAGGAGCTGCGGGGCGACGCGGAGATCAACTACCGGATGCTGGCGGCGCACGGCGTGCGCATGCACCGCGAGATCACCCCGGAGATGCGGGCGGCGACGCTGGTGGTGGACGCGCTGCTGGGCACGGGGTTGACGGGGCCGGCGCGGGGCGCGGCGCTCGAGTGGATCCGGGAGATCAACCGCGGATTTCCGGGCGCTTCGGTAGTGAGCGTGGACATGCCGAGCGGGCTGTGCGAGGACGGCGAGAGCGTGCTGCCCGAGCACACGGTGACGTTCACGGCGCCGAAGCGGGAGCAGGTGCTGCCGCCGACGTGCGACCGCGTGGGGCAGCTGCACGTGGTGGAGATCGGGACGCCGCGCGAGATGCTGGAGCGGGACGCGGGGTTGTGGCTGTCGCTGATCGAGCCGCGGCAGTTCCGGCGGCTGCTGGAGCCGCGGCCGCGGGGATCGCACAAGGGCGACTTCGGGCACGTGCTGGTGATCGGCGGCTGGGAGGGGAAGGGCGGCGCGGCGGCGATGGCGGGATGGGCGGCGCTGAAGGCGGGGGCGGGGCTGGTGACGGTGGCGTGCGCGGACGCGGAGCGGAGGACGGTGACGGCGCTGGCGCCGGAGCTGATGACGCAGGGGCTGGACGAGGATCCGGGGGAGAAGGACGTGATCGCGCTGGGGCCGGGGCTGGGACGCGACCCGGAGATGGTGTCGCTGGCGCAGCGGCTGTTTCTGCAGTCGGCGCTGCCGATGGTGGTGGACGCCGACGGGCTGAACGCGCTGGCGGGGACGAAGTTCCGCGGGCCGGGGCCGTGGCGCGTGCTGACGCCGCATCCGGGCGAGATGGCGCGGCTGGCCGGCTGCACGAGCACCGATATTCAGGCCGACCGGGTGGGCGTGGCGCGGCGCTTCGCCATGGAGCGGCACGTGGTGCTGGTGCTGAAAGGGCAGCGGACGCTGATCGCGATGCCGGACGGGCGCGTGCATGTGAATCCGACGGGGACGCCGGCGATGGCGACTGCCGGGTCCGGCGATGTCCTGACCGGGCTGATGGCTGGTCTGCTGGCGCAATGGCCTGACCACCGGGAAGAGGCGCTGCTGGCAGCGGTGTGGCTGCACGGGCGTGCCGGAGAGCTGGCGGCGGAGAAGTCCACGGAGCTATGCGTGACGGCGACGGACCTGGTGCGGCACCTGCCGGCGGCGATCCGGGAAGCGGCGCGATGAGGACGCGGACGTTCACGACGAGGAGCGAGGAAGAGACGGTGGCGCTGGGCGCGGAGCTGGCGCGCGAGTGGGCGCCGCCGTGCTGCGTGCTGCTGATCGGCAACCTGGGCGCCGGCAAGACAACGCTGGCGAAGGGTGTGGCGGAAGGGCTGGGCGCTGCGCGGGCGGAGGAGATTTCGAGCCCGACATTCGCGCTGATTCACGAGCACGGCGACGGGCTGCTGTACCATGTGGATCTGTACCGGCTGGAGACGGAGGAAGAGGTGGCTTCGCTGGGGCTGGAGGAGATTCTGGCAAAGCAAGCCGTGGTGGTGATGGAGTGGGCGGAGCGGTTTCCGGGGCTGCTGCCGGAGGAGAGGATCGAGATCCGGATCGAGGCGCAGGGAGACGAGACGCGGCGGATCGAGGTGACGGAGCTGCCATGACGGGGGAAGCACAGCCCGGCAGGGGCAGGTTGGCGCTGCGGGTGATGGCAGCGGCGTTCGGGCTGCTGGCGGCGCTGTTGTTCGTTCCGTTCCTGAAGCCGATCACGTTTGCGGTGGTGCTGGCGGTGGCGTTCGAGCCGCTGTACGAGCGGCTGCTGCGGCTGCTGGGATCGAGCTGGATGGCGGCGGTGGCGGCGACGCTGCTGATCGTGGTTCTGGTGCTCACGCCGCTGGCGGTGGTGGCGGTGAACGTGATTCAGGAAGCGGGCGCGGTGTATCAGGCGATGGCGCGGCACACGCAGGAGCAGGGAGGGTGGGCGGCGTGGTTTGCGGAGATGATCGAACAACCGGTGCGGTGGACGGCGCAGAAGACGGGGCTGGCGGCGCCGGACGTGAAGGCGGCGCTGCTGGATCAGGCGCAGAACGCGGTGAAGCTGCTGGGCGGGTGGGGAGCGGCGCTGCTGGGAAACGTGACCGGGACGATCGGAAACGCGCTGCTGGCAGTGTTCATTCTGTTTTTCCTGTTCCTGGAGGGGCCGAAGATCCGGGAGGGGATCTATGCGTGGTCGCCGCTGGACGAGGAAAAGACGCGGGTGTTGCTGGGTTCGATCCGGGACTCGATTCTGGCCAACGTGCACGGGATGGCGGCGGTGGCGATCACGCAGGGGGCGCTGACGTCAATCGGTTTTCTGATCGCGGGGGTGGGCGCGCCGGTGTTCTGGGGCGTGACGGCGGCGGCGTGTTCGTTGATCCCGGTGATCGGCACGGCGATCGTATGGCTGCCGGCGGCACTGATTCTCCTGTGGCAGGGGATGTGGGGCAAGGCAGTCTTTCTGGTGGTGTGGGGCGTCGTGGTGGTGGGGATGTCGGACAACGTGGTGCGGCCGTGGGTGCTGAGCGGGCGCACGGGGATGAGCGGGCTGGTGGTGTTCTTTGCGCTGATGGGCGGGCTTCAGGTGTTCGGAGCGATCGGGCTGTTCGCCGGGCCGGTGATCGTGTCGACGGCGGCGGCGGTGTTCCGCATGCTGAGGAATGAGACGGAGCCGGCGCCGGCGGTGGTCACTTCTTCGGAGGCGGCTGAGGCTGGCCGAGGCGGCCCGGCTTCTCGCCCGGCTTGAGGAGCGTGGGCTTCTTCTTGCCCGGCGCGACGCCTTCCTTTTCGGCCTCGATGCGCTTGCGCTCTTTCTCGAGTTCTTCCTTGCGTTCGGGCGCGAGCAGCTCGTCGCGCTCTTCGCGGAGGGCCTTTTCTTTCTCCTGGACGGAGAGCGTGCGCTCCTTGAGGTCCTGCTCGTTGAGCTCGATGCTGTCGCGGAGGGTTTCGAGGGCGGTGTCGAGGGCGAACTGATAGCGGGCGCGGTCGGGCTCTTCCCTTTCGGCCATGGCCTCGAGTTTGGCGAGGAGTTCCTTCTGGCCGCTGACGAGCGCATCGAGGCTTTCGAGGGGCTTCTGGCGGCGGATGGCGTCGTCGATGTTCATGTCGATAGCCTCGATGATCTGGGTGACCTGCTCAAGGGTGTCGTGAATGAGGCCGCTGCGGCCGGTCTGGCGTTTGGCGAAGAGCTGCTCGAGCATGTCGACGCGCTGCCGCGCGAATTTCAGATAGAGCTGGAGACGGGGGCCGGGCTCCTGGACGAGGCGGAGCTGTTCGATTTCGTCGGGAGTGAGAAAGTCGCGCTGGGCCGCGGCGGGCAGGCACAGGCAAACGAGCAAGACGGCAAGAAGGCGCGGCATGGGAGATCTCCTCATCATCTGCCAGACATGACTGCGTGGAGGAACTCTTCGTGGATGGCGGCGATGCGGCGGCGGGCCGATTCGACGCGTTCGCGCTCGTCGAAGCCGACAGCGAGCGCGAGTTCCCGGAGCTCTTTTTCGAAGGAGCGGGTACGGAGCTCGCCGCGTTTGTACTGGCGGGTGAGTTTGCCGGGGCGGCGCCCGGTGGCGCGGAGGGACTCGAGGGCGAGTTGCGAGCACTCGACCACTTCCTCGACAGCGGCTTCAAACTGCGCGCGGGAGCCTTCTTCGCGGACGAGCTTCCAGGCTTCTTTCATGCGGGTCTCGGCGAAACGGATGGCCTGATCGAAGCGCCGGAGGGGATCGCCCTCGCGGCGGACTTCTTCGAGGGTGCGCGGGGGCGGGGGCGCCGCGGAGAGAACGGAGAGAGCGAGGATCAGAAAAGCTGCGAGCCTCATCGCTGCACCGCCTTTTCCAGAATGCGCACGCGCTGGCGCGCCTTGAATTCCTCGTCGGGATGCGCGCCGTTGCTGGAGGCGAGAAAGCGGCGGTAGCTTTCGAGCGCCGCTTTCGGCTGGTTCATGGCATCGAGCAGCGTGGCGCGGAAGTAGTCGTAGGCGGGGCTGGGACCGTTCAGCTCGCGAGCCTTTTCGAGCGCGGCGAGTGCGGGCTCGTACTGTTTTAGCAGCATGAGCACGGCAGCGAACTCGTTCCATGCCTCGCCGGAGCGGGGCGCGAGGCGCACGGCTTCCTGGAATTGCGGCGCGGCTTCGGCGTATTTTTTCTGATCGCGCAAGAGGCGCCCGTAAAACAGGCGCAGCTCATGGTTGGCGGGTTCGAGCGCGACGAGGGCGGAAGCGGTGGCGATGCTCTGCTCGGGCTGGCGGTTGCGCAGGTAAGCGGTGGCCAGGGCATAGAGCACGGCGGGCGTGGGGCTGCGGGCGCGGACGGCTTCGAGGTGGCGGATGGAATCCTCGAGCGCGCCCATTTCGAGTTCGAGCACGCCGAGACGTTCGAGCGCGGCAGGCTCTTCGGGAAAGCGGGCGTAGACTTCGGCGGCCTTTTTGCGTTCGCCGGCGCGCTCCCACGCGTGGGCGAGCGCCATGGCGGTCTCGAGGTCTGCGGGCTGCTTCTGCGCGGCGGTTTCGAAGGCTTCGGCGGCGGCGCGCCACTGGCCGGTGTCCGCGAGGGCGCGGCCGAGGAGGAAGGCAGCCTTGGGGTCGCCGGGATCCTCTTTCAGGCACTGTTCGAGGAGCGGGCGCGCCTCCTCCGGCTGGTTCGCGTTCAGGAGCAGATGAGCGAGGTTGAGACGGGCGGCGCGAATTTCGGGATCGATCTCGAGGACGCGGCGGAAGGCGGCGATGGCGCGTTCCTTCTCGCCGGCGAGGGAGAGCGCATAGCCCAAGTGAAAGTGGATGGCGGCCGATTCCGGGTCCTTGCGGGCGGCTTCTTCGAGCAGCGGGATGGCCTCGCGCGGGCGCCCTTCGTCGATGAGACGCAGCGCCTCGGCGGGCGGCGCAGCGGGCGTCTGGAGGAAGAGCCACGGCAAAAGGACGAGGGCCCAGCTCACGCTTTCATTGTATGAACAGGAGGGCGCGGGAGGCCTGCGGCGGGCCGCTACACTGGAAGTGATGCTCACGGAACAGGAATTTGAGAAGGCGGCGGGAGATGCCATCGAGAATCTGTACCGGAAGCTCGCCGAGGCGAGCGACGAGTACGACTTCGACGTCGACATGAACGCCGGCGCGCTGACGGTCGAGTTCGAAGAGCCGCGGGAGCGGTTCGTGGTGAGCCCGAATTCGCCGGTGCGGCAGATCTGGGTGTCGGCGCACGTGAAGAGCTACAAGCTCGACTGGAACGGTTCGGCGTTCGCGCTGGACGACGGGCGGACGCTGGAGGAACTGATCACGGACGCGATCCGGGTGCGGATCCCCGATTTCTCCCTGTAGGTGGCCGGCGTCTACATTTCCTGGCCGTTTTGTTCGCAGAAGTGCACGTACTGCAACTTCGCCTCCGGGGTGTTTCCGCGGGAGCTGGAAGCGAAGTACCTGGGTCGGCTGCTGGAGGAGCTGGACGCGCACGAGTGGAGGTGGACGCCGGAAACGGTGTATCTGGGCGGGGGGACGCCGGGTTCGATGCCCATGGAGGCGCTGCGGCGGGTGCTGGGGCTCGTGCCCGGAAAGCCGTGGGCGGAAGCGACGCTGGAGGCTGCGCCCGGCGCCATTTCGCGCGAAGCAGTGGAGGCGTGGGCGGAGTGCGGGATCAACCGCGTCAGCCTGGGCGTGCAGAGCTTCGTGGAGGGAGAGCTGCGGCGCACGGGGCGGAGGCACACGGCGGAGGGCGTGGCGCGGGACGTGGAGATGCTGCGCGGGGCGGGGATCGACAACTTCAACATCGACCTGATTGCAGGCTTGCCGGGGCAGACGGAGGCGAGCTGGCGCGAGTCGCTGGAATGGCTGGAGAGGCTGGAGCCGCCGCACGTTTCGGTGTACATGCTGGAGGTGGACGAGGACTCGCGGCTGGGGCGTGAGCTGCTGGCGGGCGGGACGCGGTTCGGCGCGGGGGCGGCGCCTTCCGAAGACCGAGTGGCGGACTTCTACGAGATGGCGGTGGAGTGGCTGGAAGCGCGGGGATGGAGGCGGTACGAGATTTCGAACTTCGCGCGGGAAGGGCACGAGTCGCTGCACAACCGGAAGTACTGGACGATGGCGCCGTATGCAGGCTTCGGCGCGGACGCGCACAGCTTCGACGGCGAATGGCGGATTGCGAACACGGACGACGTGAGGAGCTATGCGGAGAAGGGACTGCAGGCGGAGAAGACGCGGGCGGATGTGGCGGGCGAGCGCTACCTGACAGGGCTGCGGCTGATGGAAGGAGTGCGGGTGCTGCCGGAGGACGAGGCGCGGTTCGGAGAGGCGATGCGGCGGCTGGAAGAAGCCGGGCTCCTGGAGCGCGCGGGGGAGCGGGTGCGGCTGACGCGGCGCGGAGTGATGTTGTCCAATGAAGTGTTCGAGGCGTTCCTGTGATGATTGACCTGCGTTCGGACACGGTGACGAAGCCGACGGCGGCGATGCGGCGGGCGATGGCGGAGGCGGAAGTCGGCGACGACGTTTACGGCGAAGATCCAACGGTGAACCGCCTGGAAGAGCGGGCGGCGGAGATCACGGGGAAGGAAGCGGCGCTGTTCGTGCCATCGGGCACGATGGGAAACACCATCGCCATCAAATGTTTGACACGCCACGGGCAGGAGGTGATCTGCGAGTCGCGGGGGCACCTGCTGAACTACGAGCTGTCGATGACGGCGTGGTTTGCGGGATGCCTGATCCGGGCGGTGGAGGCGCCGGACGGGATCCTGACGTGGGACCACATCGCGCCGGCGATCCGGCCGCTGGGGCCGCACGCAGCCGACACGGGCTGCATCGAGCTGGAAAACACGCACAACATGGCGGGCGGCACGGTGTATCCGCCGGAGACGGTGCGCGATGTGTGCGCGCGGGCGCATGCGCTGAGGCTGCGGGTGCACATCGACGGGGCGCGGATCTTCAATGCGGCAGTGGCGTGCGGCACAAGCGTGCGCGAGCTGTGCGAGCCGGCAGACACGGTGATGTTCTGCCTGTCGAAGGGGCTGGGCGCGCCGGTGGGATCCATGCTGGCGGGACCGAAGGACCTGATCGCGCAGGGGCGGCTGTACCGCAAGCGGCTGGGCGGCGGGATGCGGCAGGCAGGCGTGCTGGCGGCAGCGGGGCTGGTGGCGCTGGAAGAGACGCCGCCGCGGCTGGCCGAAGATCACGAGAATGCGCGGCTGCTGGCGGAGGGGCTGGGGAACCTGCGCGGCGTGCGGGTGTCGCCGCCGGCGACGAACATCGTGATCTTCGACATCCGGGAGACGGGGATGGCGGCAGCGGAGCTGAGCGCGCGGCTGCGGGAGGCAGGAGTCCTGATCAATCCGGTCGGCCCGACGGCGTTGCGCGCGGTGACGCACTATGATGTGAGCCGGGCGGATTGCGAGAAGGCGCTGGAGGCGGTGGCTTCCGTGCTGACGAGGCAGTGAACGGCGGGAGCGGAGGAGAGAGCGATGGACAAGAATATCCCGTGCCGGATCGAGAGCCGCCTGGAAGGCGACGTGGTGGTGATCTCGTGCGAGGGGAGGATCACGTTGGGGCTGGCGACGAACACGCTGCGGAACCAGATGCGCGAGGCGCTGGAGGGCGGGGCGAAGAAGCTGCTGGTGGACTTCCGCGGGGCCACGCAGCTGGATTCGACGGGCATCGGGGAGCTGGTGGGGGCGCTGTCGCTGGCGAACGAGAAGGGGGCGTCGCTCAAGCTGGCGTGCCTGCCGCCGAAGATCCGGGAGCTGCTGCGGATCACGCGGCTCGACACGGTGTTCGACGTGCGGGAGGACTACCGGGAGGCGCTGGAGAGCTTCGGGCAGCAGTCAACCTGAAGGGGCGGGGAATCCAAGGCGGCGAGCAGGCGGCGCGGCGAGATCGAGAGCAGACGCCGCGCTGCGATAGACTGTGCCCCGTATGCGGATGCGAAACTGTGTTGCCCTGTGGATGACCTTTTTCTGCCTGGCGGCGCAGGAGGCGCCGAAGCCTGCGGCGGCGAAGCCCGATGCGAACGATCCGTGGCAGGAGTCGACGTTCCGCGCGTTCCGGCTGCGTTCGATCGGTCCGGCGCTGTTGAGCGGGCGCGTGAATATCATCGTGGTGCATCCGGGCCATCCGGCCACGTGGTATGCGGGAGTCGCTTCCGGCGGCGTGTGGAAGACGACCAACGCGGGCACGACGTGGACGCCGATTTTCCAGAACGAGGGGAGCTATTCGATCGGCGATGTGGCGCTGGATCCGCGCGACCCGAACGTGATCTGGGTGGGAACAGGCGAGCACAACGCGCAGCGCAGCGTGGGCTACGGCGACGGCGTGTACCGCTCCGCCGATGGCGGGCGCACGTGGAAGAACATGGGGCTGCGGCAGTCGGGCAACATCGGGCGGATCGTGATCGACCCGCGGGATTCCAACGTGGTGTACGTGGCGGCGCAAGGGCCGCTGTGGTCGCCGGGCGGGGAGCGCGGGCTGTACAAGACCACGGATGGGGGGCAGACGTGGACGCAGATCCTGAAGATCAGCGAGAACACGGGCGTGACGGATGTGGCGATCGACCCGTTCAATCCGGACGTGCTGCTGGCAGCGGCGCATCAGCGGCGGCGGCATGTTTGGACGCTGATCCACGGAGGGCCCGAATCGGCGCTGTACAAGTCGAACGACGGCGGCAAGACGTGGCGGAAGATCACGACGGGGCTGCCGGGCGGCGAGCTGGGGCGGATCGGGCTGGAGTTTTCGCGCGCGCAAAGGGGGCTCGTGTACGCGGTGGTGGAGGCGACCCGCGAGGGGACGGGCACGTACCGTTCGCTCGATTCGGGAGAGAGCTGGGAGCGGCGATCGAACCTGGCGGGGCAGCCCATGTACTACGGGCGCGTGTTCGCCGATCCGCAGCTGGCCGGGCGCGTATACATGATGGACGTGATCGTGCGCGTGTCCGATGACGGAGGCGCGACGTGGCGCGTGGTGGGAGACCGCGCCAAGCACGTGGACACGCATGCCTGGTGGATCGACCCGAAAGACAGCAATCACATTCTGGCCGGCTGCGACGGAGGGATCTACGAGACGTGGGACGGCGGGCGTCTGTGGCGGCACATGACGAACCTGCCGGTGATGCAGTTCTACAACGTAGCGGTGGACAACTCGTCGCCGATTTACTACGTGTACGGCGGCACGCAGGACAACAACACGGTGGGCGGACCCTCGGCGACGCGCGGCGTGGATGGAGCAACGAACAACGACTGGTTCGTGGTGACGGGCGGCGACGGCTTTGTGGTGCGGATCGACCCCACGGATCCGAACATCGTGTATGCGGAGTCGCAGTACGGCGGGCTGGTGCGGCTCGACCGGCGCACCGGCGAGCGGGTGCCGATCCGCCCGGTGGAGGGCAAGGGCGAGCCGCCGCTGCGGTTCAACTGGGAGTCGCCCTACATCATCAGCCCGCACAATCCGAAGCGGCTGTATTTCGGGGCGAACCGGCTGTTCCGCTCCGACGACCGCGGCAACAGCTGGACGCCGGTGAGCGGCGACCTGACGCGGCAGGTGGACCGCAACAAGCTGCCGGTGATGGGCAAGATCTGGCCGCCGGAGGCGATTGCGAAGCATCAGTCGACGAGCACGTTCGGCAACCTGACGGCGGTGAGCGAATCCCCGCTGAAGGAAGGGCTGATCTACACGGGGAGCGATGACGGTCTGATCCATGTGACCGAGGACGGCGGGAAGACGTGGCGGAAGATCGAGAAGATCGAGGGGCTGCCGGATCTTTCGTCGATCGGTCCGATCGGTGTTTACGTGCAGCGGCTGTATGCGTCAAGGCATGACGTGAACACGGTATATGCGCTGTTCGACAACCACAAGAACGGGGACTTCCGCCCGTATGTCATGAAGTCCACGGACAAGGGCGCGACGTGGGTTTCGATTGCAGGCAATCTGCCGGAGAACGGGCCGGCGCTGTCATTGGCCGAGGATCCGGTGAACCCGAACCTGCTGTTCTGCGGAACGGAATTCGGGCTGTATTTCACGGTGGACGGCGGGAAGAAGTGGATCCGTTTGCGGAACAACCTGCCCACGATTCCGGTGCGCGACCTGGCGATTCAGGAGCGCGAGGGCGACCTTGTGCTGGCGACGTTCGGGCGCGGGTTCTATGTGCTGGACGACTATTCGCCGCTGCGGCAGGTGAACGCGCAGGTGTTCGAGAAGGCGGCGCACGTGTTTCCGGTGAAGAAGGCTACCGTGTTCGTGCAGGACACGGGCAAGAGCCGCGGCTCGCAGGGCGAGCAGCTGTGGATGGCGGAGAATCCGCCCTACGGCGCGACGATCACCTATTGGCTGAAGGAGACCGTGCGGACAAAGCGGCAAGAGCGGCAGGAGCGGGCGCGGAAGGATCCGTCGTACTATCCGTCGCAGGCGGAACTGACAGCGGAGGACGACGAGGAGGCGCCGCAGATCCTGCTGACGATCACCGATGCGAAGGGGCGCGTGGTGCGGCACCTGACGGGGCCGGCGACGCGCGGCATCCACCGCGTAACGTGGAACCTGCGGGGGCCGGCGATCAGCGCCGCGCAGCAGCAGGGTCCGCGGGGAGAAGAAGAGGACGGGCCGCGGCAACAGCAGCCGGGCGGCGCGCTGGTGGCGCCGGGCGTGTACAAGGTGTCGCTGGCGCGGAAGGCGGGAGGCGTGGTGACGCCTTTGAACGTGGAGGAAACGATCACGGTGGAAGCCGACTCGGCGGGAGCGCTGAGCGAGGCCGACCGCCGGGCGCGGGACGAGTTCATCGAGCGGGCGCTGCGGCTGCAACGTCAGGTGCTGGGCGCGCTGGATTCGGCCAATCAGGCGAAGACGAAGCTGACGGCGATCCGGCGGGCGCTGCTGGACGGGCCGGCGCGGCCGGAGATGATCGAGACGGCGTCGAAGCTGGATGCCCGCGTGACGTCGATCCTGCGGAAGCTGCGCGGCGACGAGACGCTGCGCGGGCTGGAGAGCGGCGCGCCGTCGACGATTCAGTCGCGTGCGGCGAACGCGGTGGCCGTCACACGCGGAATGACAAGCCCGCCGACGGGCACGATGCAGACGAACCTGCGGATCGCGAGCGAGGAGTTGGCCGAGGAATCGGCAAAGCTGAAGGCGCTGCTCGAGGAACTGAGGAAGTTCGAGCAGGCGCTGGACGCGGCGGGCGTTCCGTACACGCAGGGGCGCTACCAGTGAGGGGGGCGAATCGGGCGCCGTCCGCGGTTGCCGCGGGCGGCGTCCGGGCGGGAAGATGGAAGTGCGCTGTTTGAAAACTTAGTATCGGACCGGAAAGACTGCAATGAAACCTGGAAGCGGCAAAGGGCTGAAGAAGGCGCACAACATTTTCGGCGAGAAGGAACACCCGCTGGATCCGTTCTTCAAGCCGAGGAACGTGGCAGTGATCGGGGCGACGGAGACGCCGGGTTCGGTAGGGCGGACGACGCTGTGGAACCTGATCAGCTCGCCGTTCGGCGGGGCGGTGTTCCCGGTGAACCCGAACCGCGCGAGCGTGCTGGGGATCAAGGCGTACAAGAACGTGAAAGAGATCCCCGCAGAGGTGGACCTGGCGGTGGTAGTGACGCCGTCGCGGCTGATTCCGGGCATCATTCGCGAATGCGGCGAGGCGGGCATCAAGGCGGCGGTGGTGATTTCGGCGGGCTTCAAGGAGGTGGGGCCGGAAGGCGCGGAGCTCGAACGGCAGCTGGTGGAGAATGCGCGGGCGGCGGGGATGCGCATCATCGGACCGAACTGCCTGGGGATCATGATCCCGCCGACGGGCGTGAACGCGACGTTCGCGGCGGCAATGGCGCGCACGGGCAACATCGCGTTCCTGAGCCAAAGCGGCGCGCTGTGCACGGCGGTGCTGGACTGGAGCCTGAAGGAGAACGTGGGGTTCAGCGCGTTCATGTCGCTGGGCGCGATGGCGGACGTCGGCTGGGGCGACCTGATCTATTATCTGGGCGATGATCCGAAGACGCGGGCGATCCTGATCTACATGGAGAGCGTGGGCGACGCGCGCAGCTTCCTTTCGGCGGCGCGCGAGGTGGCCTACACGAAGCCGATCATCGTGATCAAGGCCGGGAGGACGGCGGCGGGTTCTGCGGCGGCGGCGTCGCACACGGGCGCGATGACGGGCTCCGACGACGTGCTGGACACGGCGTTCCGGCGCAGCGGCGTGCTGCGGGTGACAAGCATCGCAGAGCTGTTCTACATGGCCGAGGTGCTTTCGAAGCAGCCGCGGCCGAAGGGGCCGAGGCTGACAATTCTGACCAACGCGGGCGGCCCGGGCGTGCTGGCAGCGGACGCGCTGCTGCTGGGCGGCGGGGAGCTGGCCGAGCTCTCGCAGAAGACGATTGAAGAGCTGAATCAGTTCTTGCCGCCGACGTGGAGCCACCGGAATCCGGTGGACATCATCGGCGACGCGGGGCCGGACCGCTATGCGAAGGCGCTGGAGGTGGTGTCGAAGGACGAGAACACCGACGGCATGCTGGTGATCCTGACGCCGCAGGCGATGACGGATGCAACGCAGACGGCGCAACTGCTGCGTCCGCTGGCGAAGCTGGGCGACCGTCCGGTGCTGGCCTCGTGGATGGGCGGAGTGGAGGTGGCCGCGGGCGAGCAGATCCTGAATCAGGCGGGCATCCCCACGTTCCCCTATCCGGACACGGCGGCGCGGATGTTCAATTACATGTGGCGCTACTCGTACAACCTGCGCGGGCTGTACGAGACGCCGAGCTACGCGGGCGACGACACGGACGGCGCAGCGGAGAAGGCGCGTGCGATTCTCGACAGCGTGCGCGCCGAGGGACGCACGATCCTCACCGAGCACGAATCGAAGCAGGTGCTGGCCGCCTACGGGATTCCGGTGCTGCCGTCGATCATCGCCGCTGATGAAGACGCGGCGGTGCGGGCGGCGGAGCAGATCGGCTACCCGGTGGTGCTGAAGCTGCACTCGCTGACCATCACGCACAAGACCGACGTGGGCGGCGTGCAGCTGAACCTGGCAGACGAAGAGGCCGTGCGGCGCGCCTTCCGCGCCATTCGGTCCAGCGTGGAAGAGAAGGCGGGCGCGGAGCATTTCCAGGGAGTGAACGTGCAGCCGTTCGCCAAGCTGGACGGGTATGAGGTGATCCTCGGTTCGTCGATCGATCCGCAATTCGGCCCGGTGATCCTGTTCGGGATGGGCGGGCAGCTGGTGGAAGTCTTCAAGGACCGCGCGCTGGGGCTGCCGCCGCTGAACACGACGCTGGCGCGGCGCATGATGGAGCGCACGAGGATCTTCACAGCGCTGAAGGGCGTGCGCGGGCGGAAGCCGGTGGACATCGCGGCGCTGGAGCAGCTGCTGGTGCGGTTCTCGCGCCTCGTGGTGGAACAGCCATGGATCAAGGAGCTGGACATCAACCCGCTGCTGGCATCGCCGGAGCGCCTGCTGGCGCTGGATGCGCGCGTCGTCCTGCACGATCCCTCCCTGCGGGAGCAGGACCTGCCGCGTCCGGCGATCCGCCCGTACCCGGCGGAGTATGCCGGCGAGTGGACGATGCGGAACGGGGAGAAGGTCCTGATCCGCCCGATCCGCCCCGAGGACGAGCCGGCGATGGTGAAGTTCCACGAGTCGCTGTCGGAGCGCACCGTGTACCACCGCTACTTGCAGGTGCTGAACCTGAGCCAGCGGGTGGCTCACGAGCGGCTGATCCGGATCTGCTTCATCGACTACGCGCGGCAGATGGCGCTGGTGGCGGAGCGGACGGATCCGGCCACCGGAGCGAAGCAGATCATCGCCGTGGGCAGGCTGCAGGGGTTCGGGCAGCCGGAGGCGGAGTTCTCGATCGTGGTGACCGACGACTATCAGGGCATGGGCCTGGGCACGGAGCTGCTGCGGCGGCTCATCGAAATCGGGCGCAAGGAGGGGGTGAAAGCCATTGTGGCCGACATCCTCGCCGAGAACACGGCGATGCAGAGCGTGGCCGAGAAGATGGGCTTCCGCATTGAGCGGTCGCTGGACGAGCCGGTGGTGTCGGCGCGGCTGGAGCTGAGCTGACGGGCGTCAGCCCGGCTGTTCGCGCTTGCGGGCGCGCAGCAGTTCGATGACGCTGGAGACGAGTTCCTTGGCCTGCAGGATGTTCTGCGAGATGATCCGGACGTCCATGGCGGGCTTGCCGGGCTGGCGCGCGCTTTGGCAGTAGACGCCGTGCTGCCCGACGAGGATGAGGGCGTCGGTGAGGATGTCGAGCGTGACGGCGAGGCGTCCCGCCTCGGCGCCCATCTGGAACTCGTGGCGCTCGAGTTCTTCCCGGAAGTCCGTGAATGCGGAAGGCGTGTTCATGGGCCGTTATGATGGAAACTGCCATGCCGTGGACAGCAGGCTTGCTCGTTTGGATGCTGGCCGCGCCCGCCGCGATGCCGGAAGTGGCGCGAAGCCAGAGGCTGCAAGGCAACGTGGTCCTGAACACGGATCCGAACTCGGGGCTCTGGCTCGGCGCGCCGGCGGTAATTGCAGAGCGGAGCGCGAAGGGGGAAGTCACTCCGGGGCACCGCACCGAGATCCGCTCGCGGTGGACGGACACGCACCTCTATTTCCTGTTCATCTGCCCTTACGAGGAGCTGTATGTGAACGCAAACCCGGTGACGGACCGCGAGACGAACCGGCTGTGGGAGCGCGACGTGGCGGAGGTCTTCATCGGAGCGGATTTCGAGAAGATCTGGCAATACCGCGAGTATCAGGTGTCGCCGCTCGGCGAGTGGGTGGATCTCGACATCGACCGCAAGGAGCCCAAGCCGGAGGGCGGGTGGCAGTGGAACTCCGGGTTTGAGACGGCGGCGCGGATCGACGCCGCGCGCAAGGTGTGGTACGGGGCGTTCAAGATCCCGGTTCGCTCGATCACGGAAAAACGCGTGGGGCCGGGGTTTGAATTCCGCGTGAATTTCTACCGGCTGCAGGGGCCGCCGCCGCGGAAGAGCATTGCCTGGCGGGCGACGGGGCCAACGGGCAACCATCACATTCCGGAAGCGTTCGGTATTTTGCGGCTGGAGGAGTGATGGCGCGGCCGGGGGCCACGCTGAGGATTTCGCCCGCGGGGCTGCGGGGCATCGTCGGCCACGGGCTGACGGCGACGCACGTGCTGGATTTCGCTGCGGCTTTCGCGACGTTTCTGGAAGAGCCGGGGCGGGTGGTGATCGGGCGCGACCCGCGCGTCTCCAGCGTGATGCTGCGCGAGGGCGTGACCAGCGCGTTGCTGGCGGCGGGCCATGACGTGGTGGACCTGGGCATCGTGCCGACGCCGGTGATCCAGCATGCCATCCGGCGGCTGGGCGCGGAGGGAGGCGTTTCGATCGGCGCGAGCCACAATCCGGCGGAGTGGAACGCGCTGAAGTTCTTCACACGCGGAGGCAGCTATCTTTCCAGCGCACAAAGCGAGGAGCTGCTGGACATCTACCACCTGCGGAAGTTCCGCTTCGTGGGGCACGCGGCGACGGGGCGGCGCAGCGAGGATGTGGAGGCGCTGGAGAGATATCTGGACGAGCTGGCATCGGAGTTTCCGCTGGAGCGGCTGAGGAGGTTCCGTGTGCTGGTGGACTGCACGAACGGGACCTCGGCGCTGGTGCTGCGCCGCATGCAGCAGCGGTTCGGGCTGGACCTGATCCTGATCAACGAAGCGCTGGAGGGCCGCGCGTTTGTGCACGAGCCCTCGACAACGAAGAAGATGGCGGAGCTGCAACTGGCGCCGCTCGTGAAAACGGTGGGCGCCGATGCGGGATTCCTGTTCGATATCGACAGCGACCGGGTGGCCTTTGCCACCGAAGAGGGGGAGGCGGCAAGCGAGGAGCTGGTGATGGCGGTTGTGGCGGAAGAGATGCTGGAGCGCGGACCCGGGAAGACCGTGCTCACGAACCTTTCCTCGACGGCGCTGCTGGAGGAAGTGGCGGCGAAGCATGGCGGGCGCGTGGTGCGGCTGCCGGTGGGGCGGCAGGCGGTGATCGACGCCCTGTCGGGCTACCGGATGGAGCAGATCGCGGTGGCGGGCGAGGGCACGGGCGCGGTGATGATGCCGCGGTTTCCGTACGTCTACGATGGCATCGCGGCGATGCTGCGCATTCTGGAGCGGATGGAGCGGACGGGGCGGACGCTGGGCGAGCTGGTGGCGCAGTATCCGGCGTACACGATCCTGAAGGGGAAGATCCCTGTGCGGACGCGGTTCATTCCGGAGCTGTTCGACGAGCTGGAGCGGCGGTGGCCGGAGGCGCGGCGCAACCGGCAGGACGGGCTGCGGCTGGACTGGGAGGACCGCTGGGTGCATGTGCGGATGTCGCAGACCGAGCCGGTGATCCGCGTGATCTGCGAACAGCGCGGGGGCGCGCCGCGGCGGCTGTTCGACGAGGTGATGGATCTGGTGAGGAGCTATTCGGCATGAGCCGGGCGCACCAGCTGAAGATCAGCGTGGCGGGCGTGCGGGGCGTGGTGGGGGAGTATCTGACGCCGAACCTGGCGTGCGCCTTCGCGCAGGCGTTCGGGACGTACGTGGGGCCGGGTCCGGTGGTGGTGGCGCGGGACACGCGGGCATCGGGCGAGATGCTGGTGCATGCGGTGACCTGCGGGCTGCTGGCGTCCGGGTGCGAGGTGATCCGGATCGGCATCGTGCCGACTCCGACGGCGCAGATCTATGTGGCCGACATCCGCGCCGCGGGCGGCATCGCGGTGACGGCTTCGCACAATCCGCCGGAATACAACGCGCTGAAGCTGTTCAACGGCGAGGGGCTGTTCTTCAACCGCTACGAACGGGCGGAACTTCTGGATCTGTACCATCAGAGCGAGTTCCGCCATGCGCTGAACGAAGAGATGCGCCGTGTGGCGGTGGATGCCGAGACGGCGCCGGAGCGGCACTTTGCACGCATTCTGCGGCACGTGGATGTGGAGAAGATCCGGCGGCGGCGGTTCCGCGTGGCGCTGGACGCGGTGAACGGGGCGGGCTCGCGGATGAGCGTGCGGTGGCTGCGGGATCTACTGGGCTGCGAGTTGCACGCGATTCACACGGATCCGGACCAGCCGTTTCCGCGGGATCCGGAGCCGCGTCCGGAGACTCTGGTAGAGCTGAGCCGGCTGGTGGTGCGGGTCCGTGCCGACGTGGGGTTCGCACAGGACCCGGACGGGGACCGGCTGGCGGTGGCGGACGAATCTGGGCGGGTGCTGGACAACGACGACGTGCTGGCGCTGGCGGTGGACTGCGCGCTGCGCAAGCAGATGGGCCCGGTGGTGGTGAACCTGACGACGTCTTCCGCGGTGGACGACATTGCCGCACGCCACGGGTGTCCTGTGTACCGGGCGCCGGTGGGAGAGGCGAACGTCGTGGAGCGGATGAGGGCCGTGCATGCGGTGATCGGAGGCGAAGGCGCCAACGGGGGCATTATCTTTCCTGCGGTGCACGCCTGCCGCGACTCGTATCTGGGCATGGCGCTGCTGCTGGAGAGGATGGCGGAGACGGGCGAAACGATGAACGCGCTGGCGGCGTCTTTGCCGCGCTACTGGCGCCGGTCGGGAAAGCTGCCATTCGAGCACGGGCGGCTGGGAATGATCATGCAGGCTCTGGAAGAAGCTCTTCCCGGCGCACAGGCGGACCGGACCGACGGGCTGAAGCTGATGCTGCCGCAGGGATGGGTGCACGTGCGCGCGTCGAACACCGAACCGTTGCTGCGGGTCTCTGCGGAGGCGCGGACGAAGGAAGAGGCGGACCGGCTCTACGAACTGGCCGTTTCTCTGCGCTGAGCGCGGCGGCGGGCGAGCAGCCATGCGCCGGCGGCGCAGAGGGCGAGCGCGATCCACTGCGTCCATGTGATGGGGATCGCAGAGATGGGAAACGGCTGGTCGTGATGGCGGAAGAATTCGATGAAGAAGCGCGCGCCGGAGTAGAGCAGGAGATACCAGGCGAGGATTTCGCCTTCGCCGTGCGGGCGGCGGCTGCGGATGTAGAGCCACAGGGCGACCAGCGCGGTGGCTGCGGCTTCGTAAAGTTGCGCGGGGTGCAGAGGAACGCCCAACGGCACGCCCGTCAGCTCATGGGCGTGAGGATTGGTGAAGGTGACCGCCCAGGGGCGCGTGCACTCTCTGCCCCAGCAGCAGCCGGCGGCGAAGCAGCCGAGGCGTCCAACGGCATGACCGAGGGCGACACCGGGGGCGAAGACGTCCGCCGTCCGCCACCACGCGAGCCTGCGGCGCCGGATGTAGAACCAGGCGAACAGCAGGGCGGCGAGGAAGCCGCCGTAATAAACACCCGCGGAAAGCAGCGTATCGAGGCTGAAAATTCGGCCGGGATTTTCCGAATAATAGGGAAAATCCATGACGAACATGAGGAGCTTGGCGCCGGCAAGCCCCGCAAGAGCGCAATAGATGGCGAGGTTGGCGATCGAGTCCACGTCGAGCCCGGCGCGGCGCGCCAGCCGGAGCGTGAGACCCATGCCGGCGAGGAAGCCGATGGCCACGAGCAGGCCATAGGTGGGCAGGAAGAAGCCGCCGAAATCGATCAGTTTGGGAAACATGCTGCGGAAGGCCGCGCGGGCCTGCCCTCATTGTCACAGATGATAGAGCATGAGGTAGACGAGCACGCCGGTGACGCTGACGTAGAGCCAAAGCGGCAGCGTGATGCGGGCCAGGCGGCGGTGGCGGTCGAAGCGCCCTTTCCACGCGCGCCAGACGGTGACGAGCGCCATCGGGGCGACGCATGCGGCGAGGATCGTGTGGGAGAGGAGGATCGAGAAATAGACAGGTCGGATCCAGCCGGTCTTCTGGAAGCGCACGCTGCCGACCTGCGCGTGGTAGATGAGGTAGCTCGTCAGGAACAGCACGCTCACGAAGAGCGCGGCGGTCATCGCCTTGCGGTGCGCCTCGCGCCTGCCCTGCCGGATGAGGCGGTAGCCAGTGACGAGCAGTATGGCGGAAGCCGTGTTGAGCAGGGCGTTCAGCGCGGGCAGGTCGCGGACGTCCATTCAGAGCAGTTCCCTTCTGAGTTTGCGGATGTCGGCGACGACGTCGTCGACGCAGGAAGGCTGGGTGGTTTCGTAGTAGGCGCGCAGGCGGCTCTTGCGGTCCACCAGCGCGAAGCGGGTGCCGTGCTCCGGTCCCATGCCGCCGAGGTAGAAGACTTCTGCGCCGAGGCGGCGGAGGGTTTCGGGGTCGCCAGTGAGGAGAAACCAGCGGTTGGGATCCTGGCGGAAGCGGCGCCCGTAGGCGCGCAGGACCTCGGGGGTGTCGTTTTTCGGATCGACGGTGAAGCTGACGAGGCAGACTTCGGGGAAGCCGAGCGTGGCCTCCTGGACGCGGAACATGAGAGCGGACATGCGCGGGCAAGGGCCGTTGCAGGTGGTGAAGAAGAAGTCCGCCACCCAGATCTTGTCTTTGAGCCGCTCGGCGCTGCGGAAGGGGCGGCCGTCCTGATCGATGAGTTCGAAGGGAGGCACGTGGTTGATGACCGGGAGCCCGGAACGGAGGCAGCCGGTGAGCAAGGCGCCGCTGGAGGCGGCGAGCCAGGCGCGGCGGGTCATGACTGCTTTCAGAATAGCCCCGGGCGGCTGTCGAGCAGCAGGGCGAGGTAGAGCAAGGGCAGGTAGAGGACGCTGGCTTTGAGCACGCCGCGTGCGTTGAGGGCGGTGCGTTCGCGGTGGAGCCGCGCCGCGGCGCGCAGGAAGACGGCGCCGAGCAGGAGAGCTGCGCCGAGGTACCAGTGGCCGGCCATGGAGAGGAAACCGGGCAGGAGGCTGGCAGGGATCAGAAGAAGCGCGAAGGCGAGCGCCTGGCGCGCGGTGGAGCGCCCGTCGGGTTCCACCACAGGCAGCATGCGGATGCCGGCGCGGGCGTAGTCCTCGCGGTACATCCAGGCGATGGAATAGAAGTGCGGGAACTGCCAGAGGAAGAGGATGGCGAAGAGCGCCCATGCAGCGGGGGTGAGTTCCCCGCGGGCGGCGGCGAAGCCGAGGAGCGGCGGCATGGCGCCGGGGAAGGCGCCGATGGTGGTGGACCACCACGTCTTCTGCTTGAGGGGCGTGTAGAGGAGCAGATAGGAGGCGACGGTGAAGAGGCCAAGCCAGGCGGTGAGGGGATTGACGCCGAGCGCCAGTTCCACTTCGCCGGCGGTGACCAGGGCGATGCCGAACAGCAGGGCGTTGCGAGGTGCGACGCGACCGGAGGGGATGGGGCGCGAGGAGGTGCGGCGCATGCGGGAGTCGGCATCGCGTTCGTACCACTGGTTCAGCGTGGCCGTGCCGCTGGCGATGAGGGCGGTGCCCAGCAGGCAGTGCAGGAGCAGGCTCCAGTCAGCCGAGCCCGAGTGGCCGAAGTAGTAGCCGATGGCCGTGCTCATCAGAATGAGCCAGGTGATGCGCGGCTTGGTGAGCTCGATGTAGCCCCTCATGCGTTTGTTCCGTTCGATGCAAGCGGTGCAGGCTGCGATGCCGGTTCGACGCAGCGCAGGACGAAAGCAGACAGAATGACAGCGAGGCCCAGCACGGCGGCGCCGGCGCCCATGTGCGCGCGCGAGGCCCATTCCATCCACCCGCCGCCGATCTGCGCCACCCGGTAGAGCAGCGCCATGACGCCGAGCACGACCTGCAAGCCGACGAGAGTGACCAACGCGGCGGCGGCGCGTTTGAGCGCGGGCGCGGCGCCGGCCTGAGTCAGGACGAAGGAGCCGAACATCAGCAGCAGGATGGAGACGGCGAAGGCCCAGGTGACGTGCGGGATGACGCCCGAGACGCGGTAGCGGTAGGCCGCTCCGAGGGCGATCTGCGCGAGCGTGGCGGCAGGAGTGATCCACGCCATAACACGGAGCGAGGGCCATCCGGAGTCCCGGAACCGCGGGTGCTCGCGCCGCCAGAAGGGAGCGGTGACCAGCCAGACCAGTGCCAAGGCGGCGAACTGCAGGTGCAGAGCCACGGCCGCAGTGATTTCCAGAGCGGAGGAACCGAGGCTGCCGGCAGCAGGCAGTCCCGCGCCCGCCGCCACGAGCGTGGCGAGGGCGAGCACGGTGGACAGCAGATGCACTGTGGCCGAAATCATGACGCTGCGGCGGTCCGGGAGCCCAGACAGAGAACGTCCCGCGGGGGGAAGTTCGATGCTCTTATTCTACCCTGACAAGAATTTCTTCGCACTTGTTTGGATGACGGCACCCCTGCCCCGGGTAGCACGGAAACTCCCAGTACGGGTGACCTTCCCGAGTCGGCATCCCATCCGCGGCGCGCCAGGTTGCATCGACATAGGCAGGCTGTCGCCAGCTTTCCCTGTCACACCACCGGACATGCGGGTCCGCATCCGGCGGTTCGGCGGGTTGAGCTACCGGCATCCAGTCAATCTCGGAATCCCGAGCGAGTCGAAGTAAGCATTGGGCAGCGCGATGGCGAGTGCCGGGCTGTTGGCCAGCCTCCACGGGCCATGGGCGCTGCCCGCCGTTTGAGCGGCGAGATCCTTGCCCACTCCCCGTTTCCGCAATTCAGCGAACCGCACCGAACCTCGTTTCCACTGCTTCCAGATCGCAGACCGAAGCCTGCGCCGGAGCCACCGGTCAAGTTCCGCCAGCACCGAAGGCGTCTCGCACCTGCCGAAATAGCCGAGCCAGCCCCGGAGATACCGGGCCAGTTCCTCTGCCATCCGTTCCGTGCTGACGCCCCGCGTCCGGCTCGTCAGTTCCCGTACCCGCTCCTTGAACCGGTCCACCGCCTTCGGCGCTATCCGCCGCTTTGGCTGCTGGCCGGCCGTGAAGCTGAAGCCCAGAAACTTCCGCTCCCAAGGCCGCGCCACCGCACTCTTCTGCCCGTTCACCTTGAGTTTGAGCTTCGTCGTGATGAATCGCTTCAGGCTCTCCATCACCCGTTCTCCGGCCCGCCCGCTGCGGACATACCCATTGCAGTCGTCCGCATACCGCACAAACCGCAGTCCGCGCCGCTCCAACTCCCGGTCGAACTCGTCGAGCACGATATTCCTGAGCAAGGGGGACAACGGTCCGCCTTGCGGCGTCCCCTCATCCACCGGACTCACCAGCCCGCCTTCCATCACTCCAGCCCGCAGAAACGCCCGGATCAGTTTCAGCATTCGCTTGTCGCTGACCCCTTCGGCGATCTTCGCCATCAGTTTGTCGTGCGAAACCCGATCGAAGAATTTCTCCAGATCGAGGTCCACACACCAGCGATAGCCTGCGGCGATATGCTTCTGCGCCGCCTCCACCGCCTGATGCGCCGACCGTCCGGGACGAAACCCGTAACTGTGCTCGGAAAACGTCGGGTCCCACTTGCGTTGCAGAACCTGCATCACCGCCTGCTGGATAAACCGATCCAGCACCGTCGGAATGCCAAGCTTTCGCACTCCTCCGTCGGGTTTTGGGATTTCCACCCGCTTCACCGGCTGCGGCTTGTAAGTCCCGCTCAACAACTGTTCCCGAATTGCCGGCCAGTGCTTCTTCAGGTGCTCTGGCAACTCGTGAACAGTCATCCCGTCCACGCCAGCGCTTCCTTTGTTGGCCTTGACTCGCTTCAACGCCTGCTTGCAGTTTTCCCGCTCGCAGACCTCCTCCATCAACTGTTCGCCAATGGCCGGGCTTTCTGTCCCGCGCTTCGCCGCAAGCGTTTCGGTCCCTTCGCTGAGGCCCTTCGGGGCTTCACCCCGATCCTCCTCCCCAAAGGCCAGCTTTAGCTGGTTCTTCTGCCGCTTGTCGCCCATGAGTCGCGCCGCTGACTCGCCGCTCCCATGAACCGGCTTTCGCCGGACCGTTCGGGCCTTCAGCGCCTTCGCGCCTGCTACGCCCTCTGCTGACTTCTGCCGCCCGGTCAGGACGAATCGCTTCGCCCTCAGTCCCGATTCCAGGACAAACGGCAGATCTCCCGAGGCAAGCTCGACCGCCTTCAGCGCACAACCGCCGGATTTACAACCAGTGCCCTTGATGGATATGGACTTCGCGGTCATTTGCCCGCTCGTCCAGCACCGTATGCCTCTGATCCGGTTCTTGTCCATCGGCTCGCGCCTTTGCTCCACGCTTCTTTCAGACCCCGCCTCGCGACGACGCCCTTGCGCTTCGCTATGACTTCACCTCCATCAGGTTGTCAAAGGGACTTTCACCCTCGAGCTGTCGAACATGCTCGGCACACAAAAGAAAGCGCGGGCCCTTCATGGCCCGCGCCGATGTTCAAGACTTGACTTGATGCCGCCTCAGCCTCTCCGCCGGATCAGCCCCAGCGCCACCAGACCCGCCCCAAGCAGCGCCATCGTTCCCGGCTCAGGAATCTCCGGCGGCGGCGTTAGGACAGTATCCGGCCGTGCAATGAAGTCCGTGATGTCGGTCGAATCGAGATTGGCAAGCCCAACGTTCCAGACGGCGTTCCAATCTCCGTCTCCGCCTGCTCGACCGTTCTTCGCATAGAAGTTGCCCCATACCGGTGCACGGTTGGAGTAAAACTGAAGCACGGCAGACCCGCCAGAAACGTCCGGCAAGTTCACCTTCACCCCGTAAATGGTGCCCGGCATATTGGGGTTCGAACCACTTTGAGACCACGTTCCCCATTCGATTTGTCCGGGCGCGCCCTGATTGTACTCAAACCCCCACACGCACATCGCCTCCGCACTCGCGCACCCCTCGCTCAACTCGAAAATCACATGCGATGGGGCTCCCGGAGGCCAAGTGAACGTGTAAGTGTAAAGGAGCGTGCCTGGAGTGTCCTCTGTGATCTCCCAGGATATGCTGAACGACGTTCCCCACGCTCCCGTCCCCGCCAGCCCGCTGCCGATGCTTCTGGATCCGCTCCAGTCATCCGGGTTCACGGACGTGTTCCGCACCGGCGTCGCCAGCACGCCGGATCCTGTCATGACGCAAATTATGGTGAGCCACGCGAGAATACGCAAGGCTGAAAGCATAGGGCACGCACTCCATGTCCTTCTCATGCCGCCAGTATTTAACCTCGGATTCTGCACTTCAACGGTACTCTGATCTAGTCCTTCCACTGGCGGAGCAGTACCACACGACAGCTCTTTCGGCGCAGTACTAGCACTAACCCCGGCGCTCTCACTCCCGCTTGGCGCCAGCTGCAAGACATTGATTTCTCAATAGGTCAGAGGGGCGCGGCAGCGTGGAAACACTCACCCTCTTTTCAGGCCTCCCCATTCGGCTCGTCGCGGCGTACTGGAACGAAGCGACGCTTTTCTCGCAGAAATATCTAGTACTATTTCGCGCGCCTTTTGGCAGAAAAACATCGACTTTGTCATGATTTGTCAGTATTCTGAATAGGCATTGGAGGGTTTCTCTTCGGAGGGGTCTTTCAAGCCATTCGGATCGAAAAGGAGGAGAGTGTGAGAAAGCTGTCCGTTCCCGTCCTGTTGGTGGCGCTAGCCGCAGCCGCAGCCGCCAGCCCCGTCACCTTGACCTTGTCCCCGGTCTTGGTCTACCACCAATATCAGCAAACCACGAACAACCCCTGCGTCATCGCCGATACATCATGCCAGAGTCCTTCCGATTGGACCTATACTGTGTTCCCCGCCGGGGGAAGCGAGATGAGCTATAACGAAACGTCCCTGTCGTACTCGGTGAGCCAGATCACCGGCATCGTCGGCTCCACCTCGTTCCTGATCGGCCTCGATGTTAATCAGGCAAATGGCGGCAATACCCAGACGCTGAGCTTCTTCGGCATGTACGTAAACGGCAACTTGGTTGCTCAGTACAACCCGAGCTCCCCCACCCCCGTCCCGCCTACCACGGGCGGCGGGAACGGCAACGGCTACGCGGATTACGTGCTCGAGGGCTTCGACTTGTCGGCTTTTCAGCCAACCGATACTGTGTATTTTCACGTCACCATGCCTCTCGTCAACGATGGCCGCGAGCAGTTCTTCCTGATCTCCACAGCCAGCCCTCCGCCGCCGCCCCCGCCGGAGATCCCCGAACCCGCCACTTCGGCTCTCATCGGCGCCGGACTCATCGGCCTCGGGCTGCTTTCCCGCCGCTTCCGCAAGCAGGAATAGACCCGCCGGATCCGGCCTCACAGGTCTCTCCGGCGTCCTGAAGTAAAGAAAGCCTGAACCGCCCTGCCCTTCCCTGCGAAGGGCAGGGCGGTTGTTTGTTGGACTCCCGCTCGCCGCCACGCTCTGGACAGCCTCTGCCCCTGCGAATCAGAATAGGGGCTGCTGCAGGAGCCCCTATGCCTTCTCTCTCCCGCCGCCATTTTCTCGCTGTAGTCCCCGCCGCCTCCCTCGCTTCTCTGCAATCCTCCCCGTGGCACCAGCGAGTCCGCCGCGTCGGTCAGGTCAACTTCAGCGAGAAAGACGTCGCCGAAGCCGACGTTGAAGCCTGGGCCGACTACTGGGCCTCCTGCCGCGTCGACGCCATCCAGATCAACGTCACCGGCATGATCGCCTTCTACCCCACCGAAGTCCCCTTCCACAAACGCAGCCGCTGGCTCGGCAACCGCGACTTCTTCGGCGAATGCGCCCGCGCCGCGAAAAAGCGCGGCATCCGCGTCATCGGCCGTCTCAGCCCGGACCTCCAATGGGAGGACGCCCTCGCCGCCCATCCCGAATGGTTCGTCCGCGACCGCCAGGGCCGCCCCGTGCCCCCTTTCAGCGGCACCCCTGGTCTCTACCAGACCTGCATGTTCTCCTCCTACTTCGATCAGCAGACCCCCGCCATCCTCCGCGAACTCAACGCCCGCTACGACATCGACGCCTTCTACGCCAACGGCTGGCCCAACTGGAACCTCCCGGAATGCTGGTGCGACATCTGCCGCCGCCTCCCCCAGCGCGGCACGCCGGAGTTCCGCGAACGCTTCATGGACCGCGTCATTGAACTCTGGACCCTCTACGACAAGATCGCCAAAGAGAAGAGCCCGGACAACCTCTTCTTCGGCAACCTCGGCGGCGGCTTCCGCACAGGCGTCGACCTCTACCGCCTCGCCCCGCACTGCTTCTGGTTCAACGCCGACAACCAGGGCCGCACAAGCCCCGCCCCCTGTTGGGGCGCCGCCCAGCAGGGCCGCGTCGCCTGGTCCGTCATGAAAGGCCGCACCATCACCAACGTCACCGGCGCATGGTCCACCGGCTCCCCCCTCTGGCGCAATGCCGCGAAAAGCCCGGCCGAAGCCGAAATCTGGATGGCCCAGTCCGCCGCCAGCGGCATGGCCCTCTGGTATCACTGGCTCGGCGCGCAAACCGGGCTCGGCGAGGACCGCCGCTGGCAGGAACCCGGCCGCCGCTTCCTCACCTGGCACGCCCGCCACAACGCCCACTTCCTCAACCGCCGCCCCATCGCCAACATCGCCCTCCTCCTGCCCCAGCGCACGCAAACCTTCTACCGTCATCCCGCCGGTGATGATGCCGGCGATCACCTCCAGGGCTGGTACGCCGCCCTCCTCGAAGGCCGCCACGCCTTCGCCTTCGTCCACGAAGACGATCTCTCGCCCGACACCCTTGCCCCGTTCAGCCTCCTGATCCTTCCCAACGCCGCCTTCCTCTCCGACGATCAGTGCCGCCGCATCCAGGACTTCGCCGCCCGCGGCGGCGCCGTCATCGCCGACTTCGAAACCAGCCTCTACGACGAACGTGGCGCCCCGCGCCCGGACTTCGCCCTCGCCCCCCTCTTCGGCATCCGCAAAACCGGCGCCCCCGCGGGCGTCCGCGGCTTCTACAACTCCTTCTACGCCCGCATCGAAGACCCCCGCCACGAAATCCTCCGCGGCTTCGAAAACACCCGCTGGCTCGCCGGCGCCGAATGGCGCGTCCCCGCCCGCGCCGCATCCCCGCCCGTCCTCTCCGTCGTCCCCTCTTATCCCGCCTACCCCACCGAAGCCGTCTTCACGGAAACGCCCCGCACCGAAGACGCCGCCCTCGCACTCCGCGAGACCGGCAACTCCCGCTGCGCGTGGTTCGCCGGCGACCTCGGCCGCACCTTCTGGCGCTGCTTTCATCCCGATCCCCTCCGCCTCATGCTCAACACCATCGATTGGGCTCTCCGCGGGTGCCGCCCCGTCCGCGTCGAAGGTGAAGGCCTCGTCGAACTCTTCGCATGGGAAACCGAAGCCGGCTTCGCCCTCCACCTCCTCAACTACAACAACCCCAACGCCCACCGTGGCGTCTATCTCCGCCACTCCCCCATCGGCGCGCAGCGCATCCGCTTCGAACTCCCCCGCGATGCCCGCATCCGCCGTGTCACCGCCCTGCGCGCCGGACGCCCTCTGCCCTTCACGCAAAAAGGGCGCCTCGTCGAATGCACCGTGCCCGGCGTCGTCGACTATGAAGTCGTCGCCTTCGAATAGCTACAGCAGCCGGATCAGCTCCACCACAAACTCCGCGCAATACTGCCCCGCAATCCTCTCGAACGTCGGGTGCTCCCACTCGGTGTCCGATACCATCCGCACCGCCAGAAACCGCACCCCCAGCCCCACGCACACCCCGTGCGCGTATGCGCTCTCCATGTCCTCCGTGTCCGTCCCGTACGTCCGGTGCAGCCAGTCGATGTGGTCCAGCTGCCGGTTGTACTGAAACGCCGACCCGATGTTGCCCCGCAGCACCCTCCCCCGCGGGTTCTTCACCCGCTCCGCGATCCCGAGCAATTCCGGATCCCCGGGGAAGCTCGCATACGTGCGCGGCTCGCCATCCACGCCCCGGATCACATGCGGCTTCGGCTTCCACGCCTTCGTGTCCACGCCCGCCCCCGCGTCCCCGTGCGGCGCCTCGTGCGCCGCATAATCCGTCGTCTTCTCCCCCAGCACGATGTCCCACAGCTTCAGCTTCCGGTTGTGCCCGCCCGCCGTCCCCTGATTGATCACCGCCCACGGGCGGAACTCCCGCACCGCCACCGCCGTCGCCGCTGCCGCGTTGATCGGCCCCACACCCGTCCGGCTCACGATCACCTCCTGCCGCCCGATCCGCCCCGCCCAGAAGCTCCATCCCCCGATCTGTCTCTCCCGCGCGCCCCGCCCCAGCGCCTCCAGCAGAGGCCCAAGCTCCCCGTCCACCGCCCCTTGCACCACAAGCGGACCCCGGCTCCGCCCCGACGCCGTCAAAGAAACAAATCCCGTCAGAAATGTTCTACGCTCCATCCTCGCTCCTCAACCCTGCCCCAGATAGAAGAACCGCAGCAGAAACAGCCCTGTCAGCACGTACACCAGCCAGTGCACCTTCCGCCACTCTCCCGCCAGCGCGCGCAGCAGCGTGTGCGCCGTGAACCCCAGCGCCAGCCCGTTGGCGATGCTGAACGTCAGCGGAATCGCCGCCAGCGTCAGGAACGCCGGAATCGAACTCTCCGGCTTCCGCCACTCGATCTCCTCAGTGTGCACCAGCATCAGCGCCCCCACCACGATCAGCGCCGGCGCCGTCGCCTGCGCCGGCACCGCCCCGAACAGCGGCGCCACCGCCAGCGCCGCCAGGAACAGCAGCCCGCACACGATCGCCGTCACCCCGCTCCTGCCCCCCGCCACCACTCCCGCCGCGCTCTCGATGTAGCTCACCACCGTCGACGTCCCGCACGCCGCCCCGATCGCCGACGCCCCCGCCGCCGACGCCAGAATCCGGTTCACCCGCGGAATCCGCCCGTCCGCCCCGATCAGCCCCGCCCGTGTCCCCACCGCCACCAGCGTCCCCACGTTGTCGAACACGTCCACGAACAGGAACACGAACACAATCTCCAGCAGCCCCAGGCTCAGCGCCCCGCGCACATCCATCGCCAGCCACGTCGCTCCCAGCGCCTTCGCCGAATACTCTCCCGGCGCCCACTCGAAATACCCCAGCGCCGCACCCGCGCCCGCCGTCGCCAGAATCCCGATCAACATCGCCCCCCTCACCCCACGCACCAGCAGCCCGCAGATCAACAGCAGCCCGCCCAGCGCCAGCAGCGTCTTCCCGTCGCGCAGGTTTCCCAGCGTCACCATCGTCGCCGGGCTCGCCTGAATCAACCCCGCGTTCCTCATCCCGATCATCGCGATGAACAGACCGATCCCCACCGCCACCGCGCTGTACAGCTCCCGCGGAATCGACTCCACGATCAGCTGCCGGATTCCCGCCGCGATCAGCGCCAGAAATATCAGCCCGCTCACAAACACCGCACCCAGCGCCGTCTGCCACGGTACCCCGTGCCCCAGGCACACCGTGTAGGTGAAATACGCGTTCAGCCCCATCCCCGGCGCCAGCGCAATCGGATACCGCGCCAGCCCGCCCATCAGAAAACACCCGATCGCCGACGCCAGGCACGTCGCCGCCGTCACCGCCTCCGCCGGCATCCCCGCCTCCCCCAGAATCGACGGGTTCACAAAAATGATGTACGCCATCGTGACGAACGTCGTCGCTCCGGCGAGCGCCTCCGTCCGCCAGTTCGTCCCTAGTTCACGGAATTGAAAATACGATTCCAGCGCCGCGCGCATGACCCTGCCAGCATACAGAATCCACGCCCCTTCGCGGCGCGGCGCGCCCCCGTCAATGCTCCTGCGGCTTGCCCAGCTGCCCTTCCAGATATCGCAGCTCCGCCTCCAGCAGCGCCCGGAAGCGCTCGTTGCGGCACTGCGCCAGCTCCGCCTTTACCCGCGCCAGATCCAGTTCCAGCGCCCGCCGCCGCGCATCCCTCAGCGCTTCCCTCTCGCGGGCCGCTGCCGCCTTCCTCCGCTGCCGGCGCAGCGCGGCATCCTCCATCTGCGACTCCACGGACTTGCTCTCCCAGCCCCGTGCCATACCCCTATTTTAAGACCTCGCCCTCCTCTCCTTCACTCCTCCGGCCCCCACCGCTCCATCCGCCATGCCATCTCCCAGAACATCCACTCGTAACGCGCGCTCCGCTCGAATGCCGCCCGCGCCGCCTCCCTGTCCCGCGCTCCCGCCTCCCGCGCCGCCCTGTCGAAAATCGCCAGCGCTTCTTTTACGCTGCGCTCATAATCCGCCCCAGAATATTGCCGGATCCATTGCTGATATTCCGCCACCGGCGAACCCTTTTCTGCCAGCCTTTTTCCGGCGTCCAGGTAAATCCAGTAGCACGGCAGCACCGCCGCCATCCCCTCCAGGAACCCGCCCCGCCCCACGCTCGCCTTCAGGTGGTTGACATACGCAATGTTCGTCGGCGCCATCTCGAACCGCAGCCGCCCGCTCTCCCTCTCCTCCTTCCTCAGCCCCAGAATCGAGGCATGCAGCGCTGCCTCCTCCCGGATCGCCTCCCCCGCGTGCCGCGCCAGCGTCTGCGCCGCCTCCCCGTCGGGCGCCTTTGCCGCCAGCTCCAGCAGCAGCCTCGAAAATTCCCGCAAATACAGCAAATCCTGCTCCAGATAAAACCGGAACTTTTCCTTCGCCAGCGTTCCCGCCGCCAGCTCCTGCAAAAACCGGTGTCCCAGCGCCTTCTGCCACACGGGCGCCGCAGCCCGCCGGCACTCTTCCGCAAATCCGTCCGCCTGCCCGCGCGCCAGCCCCGCCGCGAGCAAAAACAGAATCATCAGGTTCCGTTTCATTCCGCAAGCCTCCTCGCTCTCTCGAACACCGCCCGCAGCATCTCCCGCTTGAGCCGCCCCGTCTGCGTGTTCTGCTGGCTCGGATGATACGAATCGAGCACCGCCAGCCCCCCGGCGTCATGCTCCGCCCCGTGCGCGAAAGGATACTCGCTCTTCCTCAGCCCCAGCACCTCCAGCAGCGTCTCGTGCGCCACCCGCCCCAGCGCCACTGCCACTCTCATCCGCCTAAGCAGCCGCATCTCCCGCTCCACATACTCCCGGCACGCCGCCAGCTCCCCGGTCAGCGGCTTGTTTCCCGGCGGCGCGCACCGCACGCTCGCCCCGATCCAAGCCCCCTTCAGCTCCAGCCCGTCGCCCGCCCGCACGCTCTCTGCCCGGTTCGCGAACCCCGTCTCCCACAGCGCCCGGTACAGCCACTCCCCGCTTCTGTCTCCCGTGAACACCCGCCCCGTGCGGTTCGCCCCGTGCGCCCCCGGCGCCAGCCCGAGGATGTACACCGTGGCTTCCGGATCCCCGAACCCCGGCACCGGCTTGCCCCAGTACTCTTCGTCCGCGTACATCCGCCGCTTCACCCGCGCCACCTCCTCGCACCACGCCCGCAGCCGCGCGCACCGCCCGCACCCCACGATGTCCCGCTCCAGTTTCGCCAGGCTGTCCCTCATCGCCTGCTCCCCCCGGGAATTTCTCTCCTCGCGCAAAGCCGGCTTTCCAAATATCGCCCCTGCATTTTTCCGAAAATCAGGTCTCTCGGGCGTCCGGATTTCCCGTTCCGTTTCTCACTTCCGCACCGCCAGCACGCCGAGCCCCGGCGCCACCTCCACCTTCGCCGGCGGCGCGCTCAGCCGGAAAGTGACCACCGCCTCCTCGCCCCCCGTCCGCACCCACTTCACCAGCGGCTTGCCGCCCTTCGCCGGCGTCACCACCACCGGCACCTCCGCCAGAAAGTCCTCCTCCACTCCGCTCTGCTTCACCGTCACCACCACTTCCACCGCCGGCGCCTTCCCCCGCGTCCGCACCGACGTCTCCAGCACCGGCACCCCGGTGCCGTACACCCACGTGTCAAAGAATCCCTCCAGCGTCCGGTCCGGATCGTCCTTCGCCGTGTATTTGGCCGCCAGCGCCCGGAACTCCTCCGTCGTCACCGTCCCGTACTCGTAACGCTTCCGCAGCTCTGCCAGCATGGCCAGAAACGCCGTGTCCCCCAGCCGCCGCCGGAGCATGTGCAGGATCCACGACCCTTTCCCGTAGGTGATCGCCCGCCACGCGTCCACGCCCTCCGCCCCCCGCAGCCGCCCGCCCCACGTGATCGGTCCCGCCGCTTCCACCCGCTGCCTCGGCTCCCCCGCCTCCCGCAGCAGCTCCGCCCGGTACTCTTCCAGGATCCCTTCCAGCGCGCGCGCTCCCCGCCGCCGTTCCACCAGCATCAGCGCCGTGTAATTCGCCAGCGCCTCCTGCAGCCACTCGTCCCGGTAGCTCGCCGACGTCACCAGGTTCCCCCACCATTGGTGCGCCGCCTCGTGCGCCAGCAGGATTTCGGAAAAAAACACATCCATTTTCGACGTCCGCACCGCTGCCGGGCGGTCTCTTTCCGGCAGATATGCGATCGTCGATAAATACACGAGCCCCGGAAATCCCTGCCCGAAATTCCCCGGAATCGGCGACACCGTCACCGCCGGCAGCGCCGGCGGTCCGAACTGCGCCGCAATCCACTCCATCGCTGCCGCCATCTCCCCCGCCAGCTCTTTGATCCGCGCCTGCGGATTCGGCGGCGCCGGCGTCACCGTCAGCACCTGCGTCGGCTGCCGCCCCGGCATCCGCGGCGCCGTTCCGGGCGCCAGAATGATCTGCCGCGGCGGCGGCGCCAGCGCCGGCTCCACAGCCCGGTTCGCGTACACCTTCACCCGCAGCCCCTTTGCCTGCGCCTCCGCCTCCTCGAAATTCCCGATGTTGAACCCCGCCAGCCGCACCGGCGCCGATGTCCGGAACCGCGCCACCCGCGTCTCTCCCTCCACCCGCTCCTCCGTCACGTCCCCTGTCGCCGCCACGCGCAAGTCCTTCGGCAGCCGGAATGTCAGATCAAACCGCGTGAAATGATACCCCCGGCTCGGATACCAGTTCGTCCTCGCCCCCACGTAATACACCCCGTTGCCCGCCCTACGGATCACCTTGCCCCCGATTTCGAACTCCACCCGGTGCTCGCTCCACGCCTCCAGCGCCTCCGGCAATACCAGCAAAAACGGGTCGTTCTCCAGCCCCCCGATCAGGCTCGATCTCATCGACTCCCGCCGGAACAGCTCCGCCTCCCGCCCGTCCACCCGCGCCGCCCTCACCTCCATCTCCGGCGCCAGCTCGAAAAGAAGCGCCCCCGAAACCCGCCTCCTCGCCTTCAGCACCGCCCCCATCTTCGCTTCCAGGCTCAGATCCTCCCCCACAACCGCCTCGATCCGGATATCCTCTAGCACCGCCTCTTCCTCCGGCACGCCTCGCTCCCTCCGGCTCTTCCCCGGAAAGCTCGTCCACACCTGGAACCGCCCCGTCTCCGCCGCAACATTTCCCACCACCACCTGCTCCGGCAGCGTCGGATCGTGCAAAATATCGAAATTGCCCCGCGAATGGCTCGAAATCGCCGCGTAAAACAGCCCGCTTTCTTTGTCCCCCGCCAGCAAATCCCGCACCAGCCTCACCTGAAAACTTTGCGCGAAATTCCTCACCGTCTCCGTGTGACGGCTCGCCAGCAGCAGCCCTTCTTCCCGCGCCGCCCTCCCCCTCCCGCCCTCGATTTCCCGCAACAGCTCCTCCCCGCCCCCGTCCCCGAACACGAACACCGCCGTCTGAAAATGCTCGTTCAGATTCGGCGATCCCGTCGCCCGCGCCAGCGATGCCCGCTCCCCCCGGTCCGGCGGGCGCAGCAGCACCTCCGCATCGTCGCCCGCCTCCATCGCCCGGAACATCGCCAGCACCCGCCGCCCTGCCACCGGCTGCGAAAAAATCAGCACCCCGTCGTTCAAATACATCCGGATGTCTTCCCGCACCAGCTCCAGGTCCCGCACCCGGTAGCAGCTCTCCGCGTCCAGCTCCAGCCGCCGCAGCTGCTCCCCGATCCCCGCCGCCGTCTGCCCCGCCGCCACGGCGCTTCCCAGCGCCGCCATCCACAACACGACCAGCCCGTGTCTCACGCTTTCAGTGTATGCCCGCCTGCAGATCCGCGCCGCGGGCCTCTCACCGCCCCTCCCGCTCCAGCTCCGCCTCCCCGCGCCACACTCCGTTCCTCACCCCGACCCGCACCTTCCGCACCGCCCGCGCGTCCACTCCCGGCGCCTCCACCCGCCACCCGTCCGACCAGCTCTCCGCCAGCCGCCTCAGCCCCTCCCCGAACTCCCCTCGCTGCACGGTCAACACCGCTCCCATCCCTCGCCTCCGCGGCGCCCGCCCCGCCTCCGGCCACGCGCCCGCCTCCCGCAAAACGTCCAGCCTCGCTCCCGCCTCTGCACACATCTCTGCCGCCAGCTCGATCCCCTCCGCCATCCACTCCGGCGCCCCCCGCCGAACCAGCACCACCAGGTGCCTCTCCGTCCCCGCACCCGCCATCCGCCTCACGCACTGCTCCGCCAACTGCCTCCAGCCCTCCAGACTCCTTGCCGGCACCCCCTCGCCCGCCCCGCCTGCACCGCCGAGCCCCAGCACATCCCCCACCTTCTGCCCGCCTGCCGCCGGCTGCCCCGCATAGCCCAGAACTCCCTCCACCCACCGCCCCGCCTCTCCCGCCTCTCCGGTCACCGTCTTCCTGAACTCTTCGATCTCCTCCCTCGTCTCGCCAGGCGCCGCCAGCCAGATCTTCGCGCCCTCCGCGGGCGGCTTCCGCTGCACCCGGTAGTCCCACACCACCTCCCCGTTCACCTCCAGGCAGAAATCCACCGCCCGCAGCCCCTGCACCGGCGCCCCCTCGTCCCCGGTCACGCGCACGTCCACCCGCAAATCCCCCTGCACGGCTCCCGCCGCCCCCTCCACCTCCGCCGCCCTTCGCGGCATCTCTTCGGAGTGCCGGATCCGCTCCCGCGCCGCCGCCACGTTCCGCAGAACCATCACCGGCACCGGGTGCATCCGCCGCATCCGGTCGAGCAGCGGCAGGAACCGCGCGTCGCCCGTCCGCCCCATCGCCCACGCCGCCGCCGCCCGCCTCCCCGGCTCGCCCTCTTGCGCCATCGACCAGAGCGCTCTCACCGCCTCGCTCTCGCCCGCCAGATACAACCCCACCGCCGCATTCGCCGCCACCCGCTGATTCGGATCCCGTAGTTTCCGCCGGTAGATCTCCACCGCTTCCGCATCCGCCCTCCCCCACAAGGACTCCACCGCGTTCGCCCGCACCCGTGCGTCGGAATCCTCCAGCCACTGCTCCCCCGCTCGCGCGATCCGCGCCGCCTGCCCCCACACCAGCGCCATCCGCGCCCGTGCCCGCGCATCCCCGCGCTCCAGCATCCGCCCTGCCACACCCCCCAGAACCCGCAGCCACTCTGCCACCAGCCCCGCCTCTTCGTCGTTCAGCCCGGCGCGCGCCTCCGCTGCCGCCCGCTTCAACACCCGCTCCGCGCTGCCATCCACGCGGCTTGCCACCTGCGCCAGCTGCGCCGCCGCTCCGGGATCGCTCTCTGCCAGAGCCGCATAGACCGCCCCCAGCAATCCCCGCCCCATCAGTTGCGCGATCAGCTGCCGCGTCCCCGCCTGATCCTTCGCCTCGCGCAACAACTCCGCCCCGACCGCCGCCAGCAGCCCGTCCCGCTCCTCAAACACCTCCCGCAGCCGTCCGGCCCGCCCCTGCCCCGCGCGCCCGGCGGAAACCAGCTCCAGCAACGCATTGCCGCTCATCACCCCCCATATCGGAGCGCACCCCGCCCGTCAAGACAGAATCCACTGTGCCTCTGCGCCCTTCCGCCCGCTGCCCGGAGCCCCCGTCCCGGCTAAATAAACAGCTCCTCGTCGTGCGTCGCCCGGTCCACCGTCGGCCGCCGCGCCAGCAGCAGCGTCTGCAGCGCCGCCTTCACTCCCGCCACCATCCCGCTCACCTCCCGCACCGGACGCATCACCGTCCCGTGCACCACCCCCACGATCTCCTGCACCCGCCCGAAAATATCCTCCAGCACCAGGTCCAGACGTTCGCTCTGCACCCGCCACTGCGCCGCCAGCTCCTGCCTCGCCCGGTCGACCCCCTCCACCTGCTTCTGCGCAGCCTGAATCAACTCCCTTGCCGCAGCCCCGGATTCCCGGAGCTCCGCAGCCGCCTGCTTTAGCGCCGCCTCCGCCTGCTCCAGCGCCGCCTTCGCCTTCGGAATCAGCGGGCTCACCTCCTCCTGCAGCTTCTTCACGGACTGATACACACGCCACGCCGCGATCGCCTGTACCAGCAGCGACACGCTCGACACTGCCACCGCGATCGCCAGCAATACGAGGGCTGCCTCCGATTGCATCTCGCCCCCGCCTAAATCCCCTGCGCCAGGTCGTCAGCTGGTCCGGATCCCGCCTGCGCCGTCTGCACCTTCTCCCGGTACGCCGCCTTTCCAGCCTCCAGCGCCGCCGCCAGCTGCTCCTTCTGCCGCGCCACCGCCTCTTTCCCCTTCTCGAACGCCTCCACCGTCTTGTCCTTCAGCTCGGCGCTCCGCCGCTTCACGTACTCCTTGCCTTCCTCCGCCTTCTCCTTCAGCAGCTCGCGCGTCTCCGCGCCGGACTTCGGAGCGAACAGAATTCCCACGGCCACGCCAATGCCGAGGCCCAGGAAAAAATAGCTGAATTTGTTGTCGCGTTCCATAACCGGCTCCTTGCTGCCTCCAGTGTACTCCACTCACAATCAGATCAGGCAATGCCGAAAAAATCCGCCCCCCTCGAAGAACCCGAACTCCTCGATCACGCCCTCCGCCTGCTCGCCGCCCGCGCCCTCTCCGTCGCCCAGCTCAAACAGCGCCTCCGCCCCCGCGCCGCCGATCCCGCCGCCGTCGAACGCGTCGTCGCAAAGCTCAAGGAATACGGCGCCCTCGATGACCGGCGCTTCGCCGAATCCTTCTCCTCCGCGCGCGCCGCCTCCGGCCAGTTCGGCCGCGCCCGCGTCCTCGCCGAGCTCGCCCGCCGCAAAATCGCCCCCAAAGTAGCCGAACAGGCCGTCCGTCAGGCCTTCCAGAACCTCGACGAAGACGCGCTCGTCCGCTCCTGGCTCGAACGCAAATACCGCAACCAGGACCTCCCCGCCCTCCTCGCCCAGCCCGCCAAACTCGCCGCCGTCTACCGCCGCCTCCGCCGCGCCGGCTTCTCCTCCGGCGCCTCCATCCGCGTCCTCCGCCGCTTCAGCGATCTCGCCGATCAGCTCGAATCGCTCGAACCAGAGTCCCCGGCCGAGTAGCTACACGATCACAGCCTCGTTCTCCAGCACGCCGATCTCCGGCACTTCGATCCGCACCACGTCTCCCGGCTGCAACGCCGCCTCTTGCGGGACGATGATCCCCGTGCCCGTCAACAGCACGCTCCCCGCCGGCACCGGATTCGACCGCAGCAGGTACTCCACCAGCGTCTCGATCCGCCGGTTCAGCTTCGACGTCGAAACGCTCCCCTCGAAGATCACCGCCTCGCCCCGCCTCACCGTGCACTTCATCTCCAGCCGGTACGGATCGCCCAGCTCGTCCGGCGTCACCCACCACGGACCAAGCGCGCAGCAGCCCGTGTACACCTTCGACTGCGGCAAATACAGCGGATTCTCCCGCTCGATGTCCCACGCCGAGACGTCATTGGCCAGCGTATAGCCCAGCACCTCGCCCCCGTGCCCCAGCAGCACCGCCAGCTCCGGCTCCGGCGCCGTGAACTTCGAATCCGCGCGGATCCCGATCTTTCCCCCCGGACCCACGCACACCCGCGCCGTTCCCTTGAAGAATATCTCCGGCCTCGGCGCCTCGTAGACGTGCCGGTAGAAGCCCTCCCGCGTCCCGTGTTCCGCGTCGCGGAATGCCGCGCTCATCTCGTAGGTGCACCCGCACGCCCACGCTTCCCGCGGCAGCACGGGAATTGCCGGCTCCAGATATTCGCCGCCCTTGGCTGCATACTCTGCCGCCATTTGCGCGAACGTCATGTTCTTGCGCGGCGCGCTCTCGATCAGCTCCAGCACCGTGTAGCCCGGCACCGGATGCGCCTCCCCCTCGCGAAACACGGCTGCAGTCAGCCGCCCCTCCTGATACACCTGTCCGATCTTCATGACGCCTCTTTCCGGAAATCCCCCTCAGTATTTCACATAAACGGTCTTGTAATCCGAGTAGAACTCCAGCGCCGCCGGCCCCTGCTCCTTCGGCCCGAAGCTCGAATCCTTCGTCCCGCCGAACGGCAGCTGATACTCCACGCCCGCGCTCGGCAGGTTCACCGTCACCAGCCCCGCCTCGATCCCGTAGATGTACTCGAACATCCGCGTCACGTTCGTCGTCTGAATCGACGCCGACAGCCCGAACTCGCTCGCGTTGGCGATCTCCAGCGCATGCTTCAGGTCCCGCGCCTTCATCACTGCCAGCACCGGCCCGAAGATCTCCTCCCGTGCAATCCGCATCTCCTGCGTCACGCCCGCAAAAATCGTCGGCGCCACGAACCATCCGCGGTCGTACTCCCCGCCCGTCAGCCGGTGTCCGCCGCACACCGGCTCGCCGCACTCCTTCCTCCCGATTTCGATGTAGCCGAGCACCGTGTTCATCTGCCCTTCGTCCACGCACGGGCCGATCTCCACCCCCGGCCGCATCCCGTCGCCCACCTTCAGCTTCTTCGTCCGCTCCACCAGCGCCTCCAGGAACCGGTCGTAAATCGATTCCTCGACGATCGCCCGCGACGTCGCCGTGCACTTCTGCCCCGTCGAGAAAAACGCCCCGTTCACCACGTTCTCCACCGCCAGCTCGAAGTTCGCGTCCGCCAGCACGATCGTCGGGTTCTTCCCGCCCATCTCGAGCTGAATCCGCAGCTTCCTCCTCGACGCCCTCTCATGCAGCCACGCCCCCACCCCGCAGGAGCCCGTGAAGCTGATCGCCTTGAGCGCCGGCGCTTCCACCAGCGCCTCGCCCAGCGCCCGCCCCGGTCCCGCCACGTAGTTCACCACCCCCTTCGGAATCCCCGCCTCGTGGCACGCTTCCACGATCCGCCAGGAACTCAGCGGCGCCGCCGACGCCGGTTTCAGCACCACCGTGTTGCCGCAGATCAGCGCCGGCGCCAGCTTCCATGCCGGAATCGCGCTCGGAAAATTCCACGGCGTGATCAGCCCGCACACGCCCACTGGCTTGCGGAACGCGAACATGTGCACCCGCTCGCGCTCGCTCGGCGCCACGATGCCGCCCAGCCTCGCCCCCTCGCCCGCGAAATACCGGAAAATGTGAATCGACCGCCGGACCTCCGCCTTCGCCTCGGGCAGCGTCTTGCCCTCCTCGCGCGTCATCTCCTCGCTGATCTCGTCAAAGCGCTTCTCCAGCAGGTCCGCCACCTTGAACAGCAGCGCTCCCCGCGCCGGCGCAGGCATCGCCGCCCAACCCGGCAGCGCCGCAGCCGCCGCCTCCGCCGCCCGCGCCATGTCCGCCGGCGTTCCGTTCACGAACCGCCCCACCACCTCGTCCGTCCGCGCCGGGTTGCGGTTGTCAAACCACTCCCCCTCCACCCACTCTCCGTGGATGTAGTTCGGAAATTGCGGAATGCTCATCGCCAGTCTCCCTTCTCAGAATTTCACCTTCGGCGCCGTCCGCGCGCCCGGCTCCGTGCGGAAGTAGTCATCCATGCGCTGAAAGCCCAGCAGCCCGGCCAGCAGATTGTTCGGAAACAGACCCAGCGTCGTGTTGTAGCGCTGCACCGCCTCGTTGTACTTCCGCCGCTCCACCGCAATCCGGTTCTCGCTCCCGGCGAGCTCGTCCTGCAGCCGCAAGAAGTTCTCGCTCGACTTCAGCTGCGGGTAGTTCTCCACCACCATCAGCAGCCGCCCGATCGCCGTGTCCAGCCCCTGATTGGCTGCAATCTTCTCCGCCGGCGTGCGCGCATTCAGCAGCGCCGCGCGCGCCTGCGCCACCTCCTCCAGCACCGCCTTCTCCTGCGCCGCAAACCCCTTCACCGTCTCCACCAGGTTCGGGATCAGGTCCGCCCGGCGCTGCAAGGCGACATCCACCTGCGCCCACGCGGCTCTCACCGCCTCGCGCTGCGCCACCAGCTCGTTGTTCACGCTCGCCGCCTTGCCGCCAATCAGCAGCCCGGCTGCCAGCAGAATGCCGAGGATCCATGCCACTGCCTTCATCGTGCTTCTGCTCCTTCCTCCATCCGGTCCACCGCCTCCGCCAGCTGCCCGATCTCCTCCAGATATTTTGCAAACAACTCCTGCGCCTCCGCCGGGCGCGCCTTCGCCTCCCCCTCCCGCAGCCGCAGCAGCCGCTCCAGCGCCTCGCCCGCAATCCCGAACTCCTCCCGCAGCGCCCGCACCACCTCGTGCTTCCGCCACGGCGCCGCGCCCCGCTTCAACCGCAGCGCATGCCGCCCCAGCACCACGAACGTCGACACCGAATCCAGCATCAGCCGCAGCAGCAGCCGCCCGTCCTTCAGCACTCCGCCCGCCTTCTGCCGCAGCCGCAGCAGCTTCGCCCGCAGCTCGTGCTCCACCTGCGCCCGGTAATACTTGTCGTCGATCTCCAGCCCCGCCGCCACGTCATCCCCGTACACCACCCGCCGCCGCTCCGCCAGATCGTGAAATTCGATCGGAAAACAGTCCGTCGAGGTCCGCACCTCCCGCTCCGACATCAGCAGCGGCGACGGATTCCCCTGCTCCCTCCACCACTGAAAAATCTTCTCCGCCTTCTCCAGCTCCTCCACGCCCACTTTCTCGAGCACCGCCAGCACGTTGATGTCCGAATAGCCCTCGTGCCAGTCGCCCGCCGCCGCCGAGCCGTACAGCAGGATCGACTTCAACCCGCTTCCATAGGCTTTCTCCATCCGCCCCGCGAGCTCGTTCAACAGCTTGTCCAGCATCTCCTGCGTCATACATGCTCACTACCAGTCGCTCGATGCCCCGCCTCCACCGCTGTCTCCGCCCCCGAATCCCCCGAAGCTGTCGCTCGAATCGAATCCGCCGAAACCGCCGCTCGAACGCGTCGGAAAGCCCGCATCCTGCCAGAACACGGGCAGCATCCACGCCGCGGGCGCGTCGCCGTAGTAGCGCCGCCGCCTCGCCGCCCGCTGCGCCCGCGACATCGCCGCCAGCATCAGCAGCCCCGCCGCTCCCGCCGCCGCCAGCAGCCACCACGGCGCCTCTTCTTCCGGCACGGGGGCGCGCCGCCGCGCCGTTCCCTCCAGCTTCACCCCCTTCGCTTCCGCAATCCGCGCCGCCAGCGTCTCCGCCGCCGCCAGCAGCGCCCCCCGGTAGTCGCCCGCCCGCAGGTGCGGGCGCATCTCGCGCAGCACCCAGCCGGCATAGCCGTCCGGAATCGCCTCCTCCAGCCCGTAGCCCACCTCCAGCCGCGTCCTCCGGTCGCGCACCGAGATCAGCAACAACAAACCGTTGTTCTCTTGTTTTTGCCCCACGCCCCACTTGCGGAACAGCAGGTTCGCCACCTCCTCCACCGGCTCGCCTTCCAGCGACGGCAGAATGACCAGCGCCATCTGCACGCCCGTCGCCTTCTCCACCCGCGCGCAATAGCTGTTCAACTCCGCCGCCGCCTCGCGCGTCAGCACCCCTGCGAAATCGCTCACGTAGCCCTGCGGCTTCAGCGCCCCGAAATCCGCCGCCCCCGCCGCCAGGGCGGCGAGCAGGCACAGCAGGGCGCGGACGGCGCGCGGCATCACTAACACTCTAAATCGGCCGCCGTCACCTGCGCTTCCTCCACTCGCCCCAGCATCGCCAGCCCCACGCGCCCCGGCGCGAACGACTCCTGCGCCAGCGCCTGCACCTGCTCCGCCGTCACCCGCTCCACCGCCTCCACCACCTCGTCCAGCCCGAAAAACCGCCCGTGGGTCAGCCACGTCCGCGCCACGTTCGACATCCGCGCGCTCACCGAATCCAGCGACAGCAGCGTCGCCCGCTTCACCGTCTGCTTCGCCAGCCGCATCTCCTCCTCCGGCACCGGCTCCTCCTTCAGCCGCCGCAGCTCCTCCATCACTCCCCGCACCAGCCGCTTCGCCGACTCCGCCGACGTGCCCGCATACACGCCCAGCCAGCCCGAATCCTCGTACTGCACCAGGTCCGAAAAGATCGAATACGCCAGCCCCTGCCTCTCCCGGATGTTCTGAAACAGCCGCGAGCTGATCGTCCCGCCCAGGATCACGTTCAGCATGTGCGCCGCATAGTTCCGCTCGTCGCGCGCCGAAATGCTCGGCGCGCCCAGGCAGACGTGCACCTGTTGCAGGCTCCGCCGGCTCTTCAGGATCAGCGGCGCCGCCGGCGACGGCGGCTTCGCCTCCGGACGCTCGCCCCCGCGCGGCAGCTTCCCGAACAGCCGCTCCGCCAGCTCCACGAACCGCTCATGCTCCACCCGCCCCGCCGCCGCCAGCGTCAGGTTCTCCGGACGGTAGTAGCGCTCGTGAAACGCGCGCAGCTGCGCCTGCGTGAACGAACGGATCGTCTTCTTCGTCCCCAGGATCGGCTGCCCCAGCGGATGCCGCTTCCAGAACTGCCGCACGAAGACGTCCGTCACGTGCGCCTCCGGATTGTCCGTCTCCATCTTCAGCTCCTCGAGAATGACGCCCTTCTCCTTCTCGATCGCCGCCTCGTCGAACCTCGGATTGAGCACCAGATCCGCGTGGATCTCCATCGCCTCTTCCAGGTTCTCGTCCAGCACCTTGAAGCTGAAGTTCACAAGCTCCCGCCCTGTGTAGGCGTCCGTCATCCCGCCCAGCGCATCCATCTGCCTCGCCAGATCCTCCGCGCTCCGCGTCTCCGTGCCCTGAAACAGCATGTGCTCGATGAAGTGCGAGATGCCGCTCTCCTGCGGCGCCTCGTAGCGCGATCCGGCTTCCAGCCAGATGCCCGCCGCCACGCTCCGCACCGAATCCACACGCTCGGTGATCACCGCGATGCCATTGGACAGACGCGAAACGTCGATCGTCCTTTCCGGACAGGAAAACCGCATAATTGCCAGCTCTTTCTCCGGCCCCTGCTCCCATTTTCGCATCCGCATCCCGGTCCTCCATAATGGGAAACGCGTGGCTGCCACCCTCATCTTCGCCGCCACCTATCTGGTTCTCGCCATCGGCCGCTTCCCCGGCCTGCGCATCGACCGCGCCGGCGCCGCCATTGTCGGCGCCAGCCTCATGGTCGCCGCCGGCGTGCTCCGCTTCGACGAAGCCCTCCGCGCCGTGGATTGGACCACCATCGTGCTGCTGCTCGGCATGATGATCGTGGTCGCCAACCTGCACCTGTCGGGCTTCTTCCGCCTCGCCGCCGCGCGCGTCGTCAGCCACGCCCACAGCCCGAAGATGCTGCTTGCCGGCATCGTCGCCGTCTCCGGCGTCCTTTCGGCGCTGTTCGTCAACGACACGATGTGCATCGTGCTCACCCCGCTGGTCGTGCAAGTCACGCTCTCGCTGCGGCGCAACCCGGTCCCTTACGTGCTTGCCGTCGCGCTTGCCTCCAACGCGGGCAGCGTCGCCACCATCACCGGCAACCCCCAGAACATGATGATCGGCGCGCTGTCCGGCATCCCCTACCCGCGCTTCGCCGCCGCGCTTGCGCCGGTCGCCGCATTTTCGCTTCTCCTGACGTGGCTCGTCCTCGTCGCCGTCTACCGCGAAGAATTCGCCTCCGGGCGCTTCGAAAAGATCGACACCGGGCGCATCCGCGTCAACCGCCCCATGTTGTGGAAGGCGCTCGCGGTGAGCGCCGGCATGGTGTTCTTCTTCTTCCGCGGCTGGCCCGTGGCCCAAACCGCCATCGTCGCCGGCGCCGTGCTGCTCATTACGCGCCGCGTCAAGCCCGAAAAGGTCTACCACGACATCGACTGGCCTTTGCTGGCCATGTTCGCCGGGCTCTTCATCGTCGTCCGCGGCTTCGAAACCACGGCGCTCGAGCGCGGGCTGCTCGACTTCGCCGAAGGCACGCCGCTCGACCGCCCCCTCGTGCTCAGCTTCGCTTCCGCCGCCGTCTCCAACCTTGTCAGCAACGTCCCCGCCGTGCTGCTCTTCAAGCCGCTCATCGTCCGGCTCGCCGATCCGGTGTTGAGTTGGCTCACCCTCGCCATGAGCTCCACGCTCGCGGGGAATTTCACGCTCGTCGGCTCGGTGGCGAACCTGATCGTCGTCGAACGCGCGCGCCCGGAAGTCCGGGTGCAGTTCCTCGATCATTTCAAGGCCGGCGCCCCGGTGACCGTGCTCTCCATCCTCGCCGGCGCGCTCTGGCTCGACTGGCTCCGCTAGACTCGAATCAGGGGCTTCGCCGTGATCCCGCTGCTCGGTCTCGACGCCGACGAACTGCGCGCCGTTCTGCCGCCGGGCGAACCCGTCTGGCGCGCCCGGCAGCTTTACGACGCCCTCTACCGCCGACGGGTCACGTCGTTCAGCCAGATCACGGAACTGCCCGCCGCGCTGCGGGAGCGGCTCGCGCAGGAATGCGCCATCGGATGGCCCGAACTCGCCGCGCGCTACGAGAGCCGCGACGGCACGCGCCGCTACCTGCTGCGGCTCGCCGATGGAAAGACCGTCGAAGCCGTATTCATGCCCGAAGAGGGGCGCGACACGCTCTGCATCTCGACGCAGGTCGGCTGCCCCGTCGACTGCCGCTTCTGCCTCACCGCGCTGATGGGGCTCGAGCGCAATCTCACCGCCGGCGAAATCGCCGGGCAGGTGCTGCACCTTGCGGCGGACAACAACCTTTGGGCGCATGAGAAGCGGATCAACATCGTCATGATGGGGCAGGGCGAGCCGCTGCTGAACCTCGCCGCCGTGCTGAAAGCCGTCCGCCTGCTGTGCGACCCCAAAGGGCTCGCCATCAGCCCGCGCCGCATCACTGTCTCCACCTCCGGCATCATTCCGCGCATCGCCGAATTCGCGCGCGCCGAGCCGCGCCCGAAGCTCGCCATCTCGCTGAACGCCTCCACCGAAGAGCAGCGCCGCGAGCTGATGCCCATCACGCGCAAATACCACCTCGCGGATCTGATCGAAGCCTGCCGCGCCTATCCGCTGCGCCCGTGGGAGCGGCTGACGTTCGAATACGTCCTGCTGAAAGGCGTCAACGACTCGGACGCCGATGCGCGGCGCGTGGTGCGAATGCTGGCGCCGCTGCGCTCGAAGGTGAACCTGATCGCGCTGAACCCCGGCCCCGGCATCCCCTATGAGACGCCTTCGCCCGAGCGCGTGGCGGCGTTTCAGCAGATTGTGCGGCGCTCGATTCCCTGTTTCGTGCGCAAGCCGCGCGGGCTCGACATCTTCGCCGCCTGCGGGCAGCTCAAGCGCATGGAGACGGGGCTCGTCACTCTGGCTCAGTGACCGGTGAGCCCGGGCTGCCGGTCTTCCGGCAGCAGCGAGCGGTAGGCGCGCCCGCGCATCTGCTCTTCGAACGCCGCGCGCGCCTCAGCCACCAACTTCGGCGAGGAGAACAGTTCCAGAGCCGCCAGCGTGAGCGTCTTCGCCGCGGTCATCATCCCCTTGCGACCGATCTCCGTGCCCGCGCATGCGGTCGACTGCCAGGTGTGCAGCGGCACGCCCGGCGGCATGGTGGCGGCGGTGAAGTGCCCGACGGGCACCACCCAGCTTACGTCGCCCACGTCAGTCGAGACGGACGACAGCGACGTCTTCGGCGGCAGCACCTCGGCGGCGCGCTCCAGCGGCGGCATCTCGCGCGCGCCCAGCGTGGCGCGGAGTTTTTCAATGAAGGCGCGCTCTTCGTCCGTGTAGCGCACGCCGCCCGCAAGGCGGAGGCTGCGGTCGAGCAGATCGCGCAGCACCGGGTTGCGGACGAAGTTGGCGTAGGCGGAGGTGATTTCGATCTCCGCTTTCGTGCCCGTGGCGAGCGCGCCGGCTTCGGCGCACAGTTTCACGCGCTCCCAGATGCGGGCAAGCTCGGCGAGGTCAGGGTGGCGCACGATGATGGACAGCTCGGCGAACTCGGGCACGATGTTGGCTGCCGAGCCGCCGCTTGTGACGATGTAGTGCATGCGCGTCTCCTGCGGGACGTGCTCGCGCAGCAGGTTGACGGCGTGGGTCATGAGTTCGAGCCCGTCGAGCGCGCTGCGTCCGGCTTCGGGCGCGCCGGCGGCGTGCGCGGGCGTGCCGCGGAAGCGGACGCGGGCGCTGATGTTGGCCAGATACGGGTTGTCGTCGGCGGCGTTGAAGTCGCCGGGATGCCAGGCGAGCACCACATCGGCGTCGCGGAAGGCGCCGGCGCGGATCAGGAAGATCTTGCCTCCGCCGCCTTCTTCGGCCGGAGTTCCGTAGAAGCGCACCGTGCCCTTCAGACCGAGCGCCTGCATGCGTTCCTTCACTGCCACGGCGGCGAGCGCCGAGGCGGCGCCGAAGAGGTTGTGTCCGCAGCCGTGCCCGGGCGCGCCCGCCACGCGGGGCTTGCGCTCCGGCACGTCCTCCTGCGAGAGTCCGGGCAGCGCATCGTACTCGCCGAGGATGCCGATGACGGGCTTGCCCTCGCCCCATTCGGCGGCGAACGCCGTGGGCATCGAGTCGAAGCCGCGGATGCGGAAGCCGGCTTTTTCCAGCTGCGCGCGCAGGAGCGCCGAGCTTTGATGTTCCTGCCAGCCGAGTTCGGGGTTTTCCCAGATCTGGCGCGAGAGCTGCCTGAAGGGCGGGGCGAGCTTCTCCACGGTTTCCAGTGCCGCCCGAGCCTGCGGCGTTTGCGCGGCGGCGAGCAGCGGAAGAAGGGCCATTCCCAGCGTGGCGCGAAGGTAGGTCATAATCAGAAGCCTAGTCAAACCGCAGGCGAGAGTGCATGCCCCGCTACGCAGCCATTGACATCGGGAGCAACTCGGTCCGCATGATGGCGGCGGACGTGGACCGCAACGGGCGGTTCGAGGTGCTGGCGGAAGACCGGCAGGTGACGCGGCTGGGCGAGAGCGTGTTCCGCACGGGCTCGATTGACGAGGCAGCGGCGCGCAACGTGCTCGCCGTGCTGGCGCGGATGAAGCAGGCGTATTCGCGGCTGGGCGTGCTGGCGGTGCGCGCGGTGGCGACGGCGGCGGTGCGCGACGCCTCCAACGGCGACGAGTTTCTCGAGCGCGCCTCGGAGGTGCTCGGCGAGCCGGTGGAGAGGATTTCGGGGCTGGAAGAGGCGCGGCTGATTCATCTGGGCGTGGAGACGCGCTGGCCGCATCCGCAGAAGCGGATCCTGATTCTCGACATCGGCGGCGGGAGCGCCGAGGTGATCGACGCCGAACACGGGCGTCTGCGCGCGGCGCTGTCGCGCCCGCTCGGAGCGGTGCGTTTGCAGGAGACGTTTCTGCACCACGATCCTCCGCTCGCCGAAGAGCTGCTGCAGATGCAGGAGTCCATTGCGGAGAAGCTGCACGCGGTAGGGCGCAAGATCGAGCACGCGGCGTTCGACCGCGTGATCGGCACGTCGGCGTCGGCGTCCGCGATCGTGTGCGCGGCGAACCGGATTCCGCGCGAGCGGAGGCAGGAAGCCGACCGGCGGCGCGTGACCACGGCGCAATTGCGGCGGCTGTACCGGCAGCTGTCTGCGATGGACGTGGAGGCGCGGCGGCGGGTGACGGGCATTGGTCCGCGGCGGGCGGAGATCATCGTGCCGGGCGTGGCGGTGATGCTGAACGTGCTGGAGATGTTCGGCGCGCGGCAGCTTTACTACTGCGCGGCGGGCGTGCGGGACGGCATCTTGCGCGACCTGGCCGAACGCGAGGCGGGCGCCGAGCGCGTGCGGCTCGATGCCGAGCAGCGGCGCATGGTGGAAGAGTACGCGCGGCGGTTCGGCGTGGATTTGAAGCACGCGCGCAAGGTGGCGGCATTCGCGCGCGAGCTGTTCACGGCGCTTGCTCCGTGGCACCGGCTGCCGCCGGAGACGGGGCGGCTGCTGAAGGCGGCGGCGTATCTGCGGGACACGGGCCACGCGATCAACGACATGGCCCATCACAAGCACTCGCAGTACATCGTGCGCAACGCCGATCTGGGCGGGTTCACCGACGAGGAGCGGCAGCTGGTGGCGATGCTGTGCCGCTATCACCGCAAGGCGCCGCCGTCGGCGCGGCACGCCGATTTCATGGCGCTGCCGGCGGAAGACCGGCGCGCGGTCGAGCTGCTGTGCCCGCTGCTGCGGATTGCGGATGCGCTGGACCGCAGCCGCGATCAGCGCGTGGAGGCAGTCGAGTGCGCGCTGCGGGATGGCGAGCTCGAGCTTATTCTGAAATCGGGAAAGGACCTGGGCCTTGAGCTGTGGGCCATCGAGCGGGCGGCGCCGCTGTTCCGCGAGGTGTATGGCAAGCAGCTGAAGGCCTTGGCGCGGCGGCGATGACGCTGACAGAACACGCGCGGGCGGCGCTGCGGGAGCGGATCGAACGGCTCGACGCGCAGATCGGGCTGGCGCTGGAGAAGTGCGGCGAGGACGAGGTGCACGACTTCCGCGTGGCGGTGCGCCGGCTCGGGCAGGCGCTGCGCGTATTCGGCGGGCTGCTGCCGGGCAAAGAAGCGAAGCGGATGCGCAAGGCGCTGAAGCCGGCGCTGGACGCGGCGGCGCGGGTGCGGGATCTCGATGTCGACAGCGAGCTGCTCGAGCGGCTGGGGCTGCGGAAGGATCATCCGCTGCTGGAGAAGATGCGCAGGGAACGGGAGCGCGGGGCGCTGGGCTTTCTGGGGCATTTGTATCTGCTGCGCTCGCAGGGCGCGCCGCTCGATTGGCTCGGGCGGCTTGAGGCGCTGCGCGAAGTGGAAGAAGACGCGGCGGCGCACGGGCGGGCGCTGCTGCCGCAGATGGCGGCGGAGTTTTTCGCGGCGGGAAGGAAAGCGGTGGAGAAGCGCGCCGCAGCGGCGCAACTGCACGCGTTCCGGCTTGCCGCCAAGCGCTTCCGCTACACGCTGGAGATCTACAGCGGCTTCTATGGACCCGTGTTCGAGCGGCGGCTGGGGCAGGTGCGGGAGATTCAGGGGATTCTGGGCAAGCGGCAGGACTGCGCGGTGGCGGCGCAGTGGCTGGAGGCGGCGGCATCGTTTGATCCCGAGGCGCAGCGGGTGATGCAGGCGCTTGAGCGGCGGGCGCGGAAGCTCGAGTCGGAGTTCGTCCGCTACTGGCGGGAGACGTTCGACGGCGAGGGGCAGGAGCGGCTGTGGGTGCGGTATCTGGCGCGGCGGGCGCCGCGGGCGGCGGGCGGGCCTCGATAGAATAGCCGTCCATGTGGACGCAGAACTATGCGCCGCTGTGGGGCAGCGTGGGCTGGTCGGCGCTGGCGGCGGCGCTGCCGCTGTTCGTGCTGTTGTATCTGCTGGGAGTGCGG
>JBBFLJ010000030.1:0-2500 GCA_037481575.1 Bryobacteraceae bacterium
GTCAAACATTTGCTCTCACAAACGTTTATGCCAGAGTTCCCGGCTTCCCGCTACCCCTCTGTGAGAAATGGCGGTTAGCGTTGCAGAGGCGGGACAGAGCAGCCTGTTGCCATGAGCGTTTGCACACAGGGATGAAAATCGGGCCGAGCGTGTCGTCGCGGAAGAGAGAGAACTTCGGCCGCTCGACTTCGCATGGCCGCAGGAGCGTCTGGAGAGGCTGAAAGCGGAATTCCGCTGCTACGGCCGCGAGGTCACTTTACAATGCGTCACCGTGGAGTCAATGACCCGGCCGGGGATTTTCGAGAGTGTCCCGGCCCTGTTGGCGCGTCCCTGCCGAGGCTCGGGCAGGCTTGTCACGTGCCGCAAGCATGCTGGGGATCGTCACGGGAGATTCATTCCTGCTGGGCATGCAGTGCGCCGCGCTATGCGGCGCGAATGCCGGCGTGCCAGCGGCGGCTCTGATTCCATCGGGGTCCGGAGGAAACCGCAGGCGCTGACGGACCGGAGCTGCGGATGCGTCCATGCGAAGCGTCCTGCGCGCGGGCGCTTGAATGGGGGCGAAGTCCGCGATTCTGAGGATCCGCACGAGTGAGGCTTGTCGCAGAGCTGGCTGAACCCATGCGAGGAATGCGGTCGATACCCGGCCTCCGGGCGATGCCACGACCCGCCGTTGCCGTCACCATCCTGCGCCGCGCACGCGCGTTCTGACCCGGCACAGGTACATATCCGCGGTGATGTAGAGCGTGGATCCGTCGTCGCCCCAGGCGACGTTGGCGGTTGCCTCGCCCGTATCGATTCGTCCCAGTCTCTTGCCGCCCGGCGTGTAGACATGCACGCCGCCGGGTCCGGTCGCCCACAGGTTGCCCTGGGAGTCCACCTTGAGCCCGTCGGGCAGCCCGGGCAGTTCGCGGCTGACCATGGCGGTGACGTCGGCGAACACTCTGCCCGCGCCGAGCGTGCCGTCCGGTTGGACCGGGTACGCCATCCAGATGGCGCGCTTCGGGTCGCTGTTGGCGACATAGAGGGTTTTCTCGTCGGGAGAAAACGCGATTCCGTTGGGGCGGCTCAGCTCGCTCGTCAGCAGGGTGAGGGTGCCCTGGGACCAGCGGTAGACGCCGCAGAAATCGAGTTCGCGGCGCGGGTCGTTCCACTGTTTCGGCAGCCCGTAGGGGGGATCGGTGAAGTAGAGATCGCCGTTCGATTTCAGGGCGCCGTCGTTGGGGCTGTTCAACCGCTTGCCCTGATAGCGGTCTGCCAGAGTCACCTTGCCGCCATCCGGATCCATGCGGGAGACGCGCCGGTCGCCGTGTTCCATGAGGATCAGGCGCCCCTGCGGATCGATCAGCAGGCCGTTGCTGCCGGGTTCACGCCCGTATTCGGCGACGCCGGTGTAGCCGGAGGGTTTCTGAAACAGCTCAATGCCGCGCTCGCGCGACCACTTCATGATGGAGTTGCGCGGGATGTCGGAGAACAGCAGGTAGCCGCCTTTGCGATCCCAGACGGGGCCTTCGGCCCACTCGAAACCGGTGGCGAGCACCTCGATGCGAGCTCCGGGCTCGAGCAGCGCATCGAGGGCGGGATCTTCGCGCACGATGGATCCGAGGACGGGGTAGGACCTTGGCGGCTGGCCCAAGGCGGCCAGAGCGGTGATCCAGAGAAGCATGATCCAGAGACAAGCTGCAGGCATAGCGCCCTCCATTCTATGCGCGGTTGGGCCGGCGCTGTTCCCCCGGCGCATGCGCCGGGGCCGCATGGCCAGTGAGGCCCCATCGCCGCCCGGATCCCATTTGCCCTTTTGCCGACACGTGCCTCCTGCCGCATGCACCGGGCCCGTTGAAACTCCATCTCCGCAGGCGGTTCCAGAACGAGGGGACTCGCGAAGAATCCGATCTCGGATCCTCGAGCCAGGCCCTATCGCGTCTTGGCATCACACCCCATGCGCAGATTTCCTGGCGCGAAGTTCGCGCGCACCGCTTCTTCTCTCACCCCGGCTGCCCGGCACACTGGTGGCATTCCGCGGCCCCGACGCAAGCGTCGGGGGAAACCCTGCAGAAATCGGCGCGGCCCGGCGCAAGCGCTGGGGAACTGCGCATCCTGGGCGAAGAAGCGCCTGCTGTGCGGTCCCGGCACAAGGGTCGGGGAGTTGGCGACGGGGACGTTCTCCAGAAGCCCCGGCCAGATCTCCCTGGCTCCTTGGCGGCGCGTAGAAGAGCGGACCAAGAGCTTTCGCAGCGGCACGCTGCGAGGTTTTGGCACAATGCTGAGGATTCAACAGCCAGAGCGACTCAACTGCCCCGGTGTTCGAGCGGCCTCATCTCGGTCTGCTGAGCCTTCTCCTCATTCCTCCTGCTTTGCGACAGATCGTGGCTAGCGGCTTTGCGAAAAGAGGCCCGGGCTGTTGCGGTGGGAGGAATCCGGGTAGGAAGAGCAGGGAAGGAACTGGCCAGCAAGCGGCGCGAGTGCCGTGCGGCTTCAGTTGGCGCCGCGGCCGAACAGGACG
>JBBFLJ010000030.1:7500-52684 GCA_037481575.1 Bryobacteraceae bacterium
CCGGGAACGAATGCGCGGGAGTCAGACAGCGGGGGCTAAGCTTCGTTGTCAAAAGGGAAACAGCCCAGACCGCCAACTAAGGTCCCCAAATCTGCGCTAAGTGGGAAAGGAAGTCGGGAGGCTATGACAGCCAGGAGGTTGGCTTAGAAGCAGCCATCCTTTAAAGAAAGCGTAATAGCTCACTGGTCGAGTCGCCCGGTGCCGACAATCCAACGGGGCTCAAGCGCAGTACCGAAGTTGCGGGTCACCAGCAATGGTGGCGGTAGGAGAGCGTTCCCTTCTGCGGTGAAGGCAGAGCGAGAGCACTGCTGGAGCGAAGGGAAGTGACTCTGCCAGCATAAGTAGCGATAAACCAGGTGAGAACCCTGGTCGCCGTAAGACTAAGGTTTCCTGAGCAAGGTTAATCCGCTCAGGGTTAGTCGGAGCCTAAGGTGAGGCCGAAAGGCGTAGCCGATGGACACACGGTTAATATTCCGTGACCTCCGTAGGAGATACCGATGCGGGGACGCAGCCTCAAGCTCGGCGGTGGCAATGGTTCCCACCGTTGGGGGAGAGGAGGGCCGGAAAGGCAAATCCGCCGGCTCGTCTGCCAGGAAAAGCCGCTAAGGGCCGAAGGAGTCCGTACCACAAACCGACACAGGTGGTCGAGATGAATATTCTCAGGCGCTCGGGTGATGGGTTGTTCAGGAACTAGGCAAATTGACCCCGTAACTTCGGGAGAAGGGGTGCCCGCTTCACGGCGGGCCGCAGAGAATAGCGCAGGGCGACTGTTTAACAAAAACACAGGTCTCTGCAAAGTCACAAAAACGACGTATAGGGGCTGACGCCTGCCCGGTGCCGGAAGGTTAAAGGGAGAGGTTAGCCGCAAGGCGAAGCTTCGAACTGAAGCCCCGGTGAACGGCGGCCGTAACTATAACGGTCCTAAGGTAGCGAAATTCCTTGTCGGGTAAGTTCCGACCTGCACGAATGGCGTAACGATCCTGCGACTGTCGTAACAACCCGCCCGGCGAACTTGTGGTCCCGGTGAAGACGCCGGGTGCCCGCCACTAGACGGAAAGACCCCGTGCACCTTTACTGCACCCTATCAATGAATTATGGGGCGGTCTGCGCAGCATAGGTGGGAGGCTTTGAAGCCGGGCTTTCGGGCTCGGTGGAGCCGCCGTTGAGATACCACCCTGATCGTTCTGTGATTCTAACCTAGCTCCGTCATCCGGGGCAGGGACATTGGTAGGCGGGTAGTTTGACTGGGGCGGTCGCCTCCTAAACGGTAACGGAGGCGCCCAAAGCTTGGTTCAGGAGGTTTGGAAATCCTCCGTCGAGTGCAATGGCATAAACCAGGCTGACTGCGAGACCTACAAGTCAAGCAGGTGCGAAAGCAGGGCATAGTGATCCGGTGGTTCTGTATGGAAGGGCCATCGCTCAACGGATAAAAGGTACGCCGGGGATAACAGGCTGATCGGAGCCAAGAGTCCACATCGACGCTCCGGTTTGGCACCTCGATGTCGGCTCATCGCATCCTGGGGGTGAAGAAGCTCCCAAGGGTTAGGCTGTTCGCCTATTAAAGCGGTACGTGAGCTGGGTTCAGAACGTCGCGAGACAGTTCGGTCCCTATCTGTGGTGGGCGTAGGAGATTTGAGGGGGTCTGCCCTTAGTACGAGAGGACCGGGGTGGACGAAGCTCTTGTGTTCCAGTTGTCCCGCCAGGGGCACAGCTGGGTAGCGAACTTCGGTCGGGATAAGCGCTGAACGCATATAAGCGCGAAACCCTCCCCAAGATGAGATCTCCCAACCGTAAGGTAAGAAGGGCCCTGGAAGACTACCAGGTTGATAGGCCGGGTGTGTAAGCGCAGCAATGCGTTGAGCTTACCGGTACTAATAGCCCGTTCGGCTTGACCATAAGATTTACCCCTTGCACAGAATCCGCTCTGTGGCTTCCGCAGGATTGCCCGTCAATATTCAGGCACGCAAGCTCTCCAGGCTTTGGGTGACCATAGCGAGGGGGACACACCCGTTCCCATCCCGAACACGGAAGTTAAGCCCCTCAGCTCCGATGATACTGCCCGCGCAAGTGGGTGGGAAAGTAGGACGTTGCCCGATTATGACAGAGGCCCCGGCTTCCCGCCGGGGCCTTTGCCTTTCCAGGGAATCCCACCTCAATCCTGCGGGCGCCACGCCTGCGCCGCCACTGCCACAGCTACAGCGGCCAGCGCCGCCGTCTCCGCCCTGAGGATCATCGGCCCAAGCGACACCCGCTTCCATCCCGCTTGCAGGGCCTCCTCGCGCTCCCTCGGGTCCCATCCCCCTTCGGGGCCGCAAAGGAGCGCCAAGGGGCCGCGGCCGTGCTCCAAAACGTGCAGCACGGGTGCAGCATCCGAGTCCTCATCCAGGATCAGCTTCACTGGCGCAGACGGGGACAGGGCCTCGCTCCAGCCGGTCAGGGGATCGATCTTCGGCGGCCGAACCCGCCGTGACTGCTGACCCGCTTCGCGCGCGATCCGTTCCCAACGCAGGTGCCGCTTGGCCGCAGCTGGTGCCAAGCCCTTGTCCGAGCGGATAGCAGCGATGGGCGTGATCCGTTCGACGCCAAGTTCCGTCGCCTTCTCGATCATCCACTCGAAGTGATCGAACTTGATCAGCGCTGCCAGAAGATGGACGGGTGCCGGCGCACGGGCAGCGGGCGCCTCCTCGAGCAGCGTGAATTCGACGAGTTCCTTCCCGAATCCGTCAATTCGTCCCAGCCACACGCGCTCGCCGTCGGACAGCTCATAGACCTGCCCGCGCTCCGCCCGCAACACCCTGCGGAGGTGCTCGGCGGTCTCGCCCTTTAGCCAGGCCCGCTTCCCCTTCCATTCCTGAGCGTAGAAAAGCCGCCGCGCCATCTTGTTCCAGCATATCGCCGGCGGCCGGGCTCGCCTGCGAAAATAGAGGTTCGCCATGATCGCACATCTGCGAGGCACGCTTCTCGAGAAGCATCCCAACCAGGCGATCGTCGAGGCGCAGGGGGTCGGCTATGACGTGGCCATCCCGGTCTCCACGTTCGCAGCCCTGCCGGATGCCGGAGAGGAAGTCCGGCTGCGGATCCACACGGTGGTTCGCGAGGACGCCATTCAACTGTACGGTTTCCATACGGCGGAGGAAAAGTCGCTGTTCGAGAAGCTGATCACGGTGAGCGGCGTCGGGCCGCGCCTTGCGCTGACGGTGCTGAGCGGCATCCCTGCTGCGGATCTGGTGCAAGTGATCCGGTCGGCCGATGTGCAGAAGCTTGTGCGCGTGCCGGGGATCGGCAAGAAGACGGCGGAGCGCATTGTGCTGGAGTTGCGGGACAAGATCGAGGACGGCGCGCGCCGTGCGGCAGCGGGTGCGCCCGGCGTGGCTGCGGTAATCCTTTCGCCGGAGGAGAGCGACGTGGTGAGCGCACTGGTCAACCTCGGCGCGCAGCGGACGGCTGCCGAGGCTGCGGCGCGCCGCGCGTCGCAGGAGCTCGCCGGGGCGGGCTTCGAGGCCCTGTTCCGCCGGGCTCTCGAACTGCTGCGATAATCGGGAATGCCGGACCGGATGCCAGACCAAAACAAATCCCGGCGATTTGTTTCGCCCGCCGCCTCCCCCGACGAGCTTCAGTTCGAGGCTTCGCTGCGGCCGCGCACGCTTGCCGATTTCACCGGGCAGGAGAAGGTGAAGGAGCTGCTCTCGGTGACCATCGAGGCCGCCCGGCTGCGGGGCGAGGCCATGGATCACGTCCTGCTGATCGGCCCGCCCGGCCTGGGCAAGACCACGCTGGCCACGATCATCGCCGCCGAACTTGGCGTCCCCATCGATCTTTCCAGCGGGCCGCTGCTGCAGCGCAAGATCGACCTGACCGGCATTCTCACCAACCTGCGCGAGCGCCAGGTGTTCTTCATCGACGAGATTCACCGGTTGATGCCGGACGTGGAAGAGGTGCTGTACTCGGCGCTCGAGGACTTCCGCATCGATGTGGTCATCGGCCAGGGGCCCGGTGCGCGAACGCACTCGCTACCGCTGCACCGTTTCACGGGGGTGGGCGCGACGACGCGGCAAGGGCTGCTCAGCGCGCCGCTGCGCAGCCGCTTCGGGCTGATCCTTTACCTGAAGCACTACGACGTGGCGGAGATGACGCGGATCGTAACGCGGGCTGCGCGGCTGCTCGAGACGCCCATCGACGCCGACGCCGCCGAGGAGATCGCGCGGCGCAGCCGGGGCACGCCGCGGATCGCCAACCGGCTGCTGCGGCGCGTCCGGGATTACGCGCAGGTGCGCGCCTCCGGGCACATCACTCTGGAGGTGGCGCGCGACGCGCTCGATCTGCTCGAGGTAGACCGCTACGGGCTGGACGAGATCGACAAGAAGATCATGCTGACGATCCTCGAAAAGTACGGCGGAGGACCCGTCGGGCTGGGCACGATCGCCGCTTCCACCGACGAGGAGCCGGACACGATCGAAGAGGTCTACGAGCCGTATCTGATGCAGCTGGGCTTCTTGGACCGAACGCCCCGCGGACGCGTCGCTACAATGCGCGCCTTCGAGTATTTCGGCGTGCCCTACCGGCCGGGGCTCGGGCAGAGCCGCATCTTCTGACTGCCGCTTTACAGGAGGCGGCGCGCGGCCTCGTTCGCATAGCTGGCCTTGTTGCCCCGCCACTCCAGAGTGAGCACGGCGGCGATGTCTGCCGGGCACCCCTGCGCGCCGGCCAACGCGCTTGTGGCCGAAAGGAAGAACAGCGGGCCCAGCGCCAGGAACTCCTCGCCCGCGTACAGGCGGCGGAGTTTGCGGTGGAATGTCTCCGCCATCTCGCGAGCGAAGCGCGCCATCTCCTTGACGGCCGCTTTCGGCGCGACGCGCGCCAGCCGGTCGACCTCGCGCGCGCCGTCGGCCAGATTCAGCACGGCTTCGACGAGAAACGCGTCAGCCGTCAGAAGCGACACGAAATTTCTCTGCTGCCGACGGACATTGGCGAGGATGTAGCGCGTGTCCGCCGGCTCATAGTAAGCCGCCGTCTGCCTTCTGCCGGCTTCCATCAGGAACCGCCATGTCTGCTCGAGCCGCTCGCGGAAGGCTGGCGCGCTGGCCTGCAGCACTTCATCGATCACCTTCGGATCCATGAAGTCGTAGGAGAGGTCTTTCTTTCTGGGGCCAGAGCCCGGCGGGCTGCAAGACCACGCGAGCAGCGGATGCACCGCGCTGGGACGGCAGTAGGCTTCGACACGCGCGAGATACAGCGCCGGCAACCAGCGGCGCGCCATTGACTGCACGGCGTGCGCTGCCCGGCTCATCGCGGGCAGGTATTCGGCGGCGCCCGGTGGAGGCGTCCGCATCCACGCCTCTGCGAGAGTGCCCGGCAGGTGGAGCGAGAGCACTGCCGTGCAAGGTTCGTCCGGCAGCCGGACGCTCTGCAGCCCGTAGGCCTCCAGCACGCGCAAGTAGGCCTCCTGCGGGGCCGCGGGGTCGAGGCGCCGGCGGTCTGTATAGCTCAACGAGAAGTGATCCCGCCGGGCCTCGCCGTCGCATACCGACAGGGCGGTGGAGAATATCAGGGCCGACTGCGAGTGGAGGTCCGCTGAGAGGGCGTCGGCAGCGCGCGCCGAGTAGAGCACCTGAATGCACCCGTCCCCGGTCGCCTGCGCTTCAGCGGACGCGAAGCTGGCCAGATCCCGTTGCTTTCGCCGCGCCCGCAGCATGGGGGCGTGGAGTTCGAGGAAACACCGGCGGCAGAAGGATTCCGTCAGAAGCCCCCGCCGGAGGCGGAGCAAGTGCGGCCCGCCGGCAAAGACCGGGCTCAAGTCTCCTTGAGCCACATGGGCGGCTGCGTTCAGCCCTTCTTCGGTGAAGCGGAAGGTCGCGTCTGCCACGGCGGTCTCCAGGCGTCCCGTGCTGATCCCCGCTGCCAGCCGCAGCCTCAGCTGCCGCTCCACGCCCAGCGCGGCGGCAGCCGTCCAGCGCTCCACGAATGCGCCCCACTGCCGCACGATCTCTGCTGCGGAAGGCGCGAGTGCGCCGAACAGCTCCGCGACCGTTTCCTGCACCCAGCTTCCGCATGCGGACTCATGCCCGGGCTCCGGCAGAGCAGCCAGCGCCCGCAGCACGCCGACGGCCCCGCCGTTCTCCAGCAGCCGGAGGAATCGTTGCGCGGCCGCGCGCCAGCGACCGCCGCCGGCGCCGTCCGCCGCCAGATCCTGCAACACGTCGACGGCTGCAGCAGCAAGGTCGCCGGGGAGATGCACCGCCGCGCGTTCCAGCCATGTGTCGAAGCCAGGCGCCGCAGGGTCGTCGTCCGCAGCCACGGCCTGAAGGAAGGAGACGAACGGCTCCCAGGAATCCGCGGCGGTCAGCAAGCTTCGAAGCCCCGCCTCCGCGCGGCATCCCAGTTGCTGCCAGAAGGCGCGCACCGCGTCGAAGGCACGCAGCGTCGCCCCGGCGGACGCCACGAACTCCTCCACGCGTTTGCTGCCAAGATCCTTGAGAAGAGCGCGCGCCTGTTGCAACGGATGGATGCCCAGCAGTGCGGCGGCCACTTCGCGCGCGTTTGCCATCGATGCAGCGCCGGCACGAATCTCCCACGAACCCTCTGCCCCGGCGACCAGGGCGCGGCTTCCGCGCCCGGCCACGACGACGCGCAAGCCATCAGTACCATTGACCGATTCCCGAGCCACTCCGACCGCCCAGTCGTTCGACCACTCCGCGCGGAGAGCTGCCTTGCCCGCCGAGTGCACGCGAACGCCGGTCGTGCCGCGCAGCACGCCCTCTGCAACTTCCTTCAGCCAGTGAACGTCGAGGCCAAAGGGCACTGAAGCGGTGAAGGAAATCCGGCGGTCCATCGGCCTCCAGAGGACGACGCCGGGCGGGAGGTCGCCGGCCGAGCGGATCTTTTCCAGGGAAGATGGTCCGGCGGGGAGAGAATCAGAAAAATGCATGCGGATCCAGCCATTTTCACCGGGGAAAATCCGGGCCGATTCCGGAGAAGCGGGGAAGAAATCTGCCGGGACGGCGCGGAGCCATTCCTGCGGAAGGGCCATTTCGGGGGAAACCATAAGCGACATCGGGTGCCTCCTGAAAAAGGCAAGGGCCCCGCAGTGCGAGGCCCTCGAAAATCAGCAGTTCCCGCAGGCCGCAGGGAGTGAGCCCTGCGGCCTGCCCTGCCTTGAGTTGGTCCGCCCTCTCTGAATTTAACTCACGCAGGCAAAAATCCGGCCCGCTGCGGCAGCATCCGAAGCGGCAAAAGGGACCGCTAAAATGGTGGAATCAAATGGATTTGGGTGCGCCGAGAATTTTTTCGCAACTGCTGTGACGCGGCTGTTTTCCTGCGCCGGATCAGCCAGGCATTGACTTCGCCAAGCGAGGCGAAGAACCCGGCGAACCGTGGGTCGTGCCGTTCCGGCGCCCTGAGCGTACGCCGGAAGTCCCGCGCGGTGAAGATCCCGTTTGCATGGATGACGGCAGCGCCCATCGGACGGTACTCATGGGTTCCCTGCGCCCAGACAAGTTCTCCGTCGGTCCAAACTGCGAAGCCCATTTCAGCGCAATGCCCCCGGCATGAGGGTCCAAGCAGACGGGTGGCGCTCGAATCCGATGCGCGGGTAGTAGTCGACTGCTTTCGGCGCCGCCAACAGCACAATGCGGCAGGGCGCCGCCCGAAGCACCGTCCGCAGGAGCTCCTTGCCGATGCCCTGCCGTTGGTGGGACTCGCGCACACAGGGATCGCTGCAGTAGGTCACATAGGCGAAGTCGGTGAAGCAGCGCGCCGCTCCCGCGAGCAAACCGCCGTCCCATGCGGTGGCGAGCAGGTTGGCATGCTCGAGCATGGCGGCGATGGCGGCGCGGTTCGCCACGGGGCGGCGCTCGCCGAGGCCGGAGGCGTTCAGCAGCTCGATGTACTGCTCCGGCGTGATGCGGCGTTCGATTGTATACTCCATCTTGCTATACGATAGCTTGCGAGGATCCTCGCATGACAAGAAAAGACTTTCTTCTCTCCGCGGCTGCCGCGCCAGTGATCGCATCAGCACAGCCGGCGGAGCCAAAGGTGCAGCGGAAGAACCGGCTGAAGCAGGGCGTCTGCGCGGGCGTCTTCGGGCGCAATATGCCGCTGGAAGAGCGCGCCCGCCATGCAGCGCGGCTCGGCGCGCACTGCTTCGATCTCCAGCCGCCGCAGAACTGGCCCGTATTGAAAAAATACGGACTGATTCCGACGGTGGTCCCGGGCGGCGGGCGCCTGACGGACGCCTGCAATGACAAGGCGCTGCACGAGAAGATTCTGGCCGAGTTCCGCGAGAACATCCCGCGCGCCAGAAAGGAAGGCGTGCCCAACGTCATCACGTTCTCCGGCAACCGGCGCGGGAAGAGCGACGAAGAGGGGCTCGAGAACTGTTATCTCGTGCTGAAGGAGGCGGTAAAGATCGCCGAAGACAACGAAGTCACGATCGTGATGGAGCTGCTGAACTCCAAAGTCGATCACAAGGACTACCAGTGCGACCGCACGGCGTGGGGGGTGGAGTTGTGCAAGCGCGTGAATTCGCCCCGCTTCAAGCTGCTGTACGACATCTACCACATGCAGATCATGGAGGGCGACATCATCCGCACGATTCGCGCCAACATCCAGTACATCGGGCACATTCACACGGCCGGCAACCCGGGGCGCCACCAGTTTGATGACACGCAGGAGCTGAATTACAAGGCGATCGCCCAGGCGATTGTCGACACCGGCTACACGGGCTACGTCTCGCACGAGTACACGCCAACGACGCCGGATCCGGTGAAGACGCTGGACGAGATGATGACCATCTGCGACGTCTGACGCGACGCGTGCTTGCCGTGTCGAGCCTCACCCGGCGCCAGTTTCTTGCCGCAACAATTGCGGCGGCGCAGTCTGCTCCGAAACGCCGCATTTTTGTCGAACTGGCTGGAAAGGATCCCCTGGAACTGCGCGCCGGAGAAGTGCACGAGACCGGTCCGCTGCGGATCGATCTCCGGCAGGCTCCTGTGGCGGATGTCTACGCGCGCGAACCCGCCACGTTCAACCTCGAATGGCGGTACGAGGAGCCGGCCGGTGCAGCGTTTTATTCGTGGCGCGGACTGGAACCTCAGCGTGTGGCGTTGACGCAGGACACCGGCGAAGACGACCGCCGCAAGCTGCCCGCGCAACTGTTTCCGTTCGCCGCCGCGCTCGCCGGGGGGACGTTGCACGGCGCGCTTGGGGATTGTCCGGCATTCTGGGAGAACCGCTCGCAGCAGATTCTGGATCCCGCCGCAGGTTCTTTCTCGATCCGCACGGGCGATGGCTCGCCGCGCCGCGTGATCCGCAAGATCTGGGGCGATTCGACGGACTTCTACTCGGGCGAGGTCGATGGCTGGCAGCATCTGGCAGGAGGGGAGACGCGGCGCTACCGGGTGGTGGAATTCACGGAGACTGTGAGGACGCTTTACGGAGTGCAGCTGGCGGCTCACAATGCGCTGGCGCGCGCCAACGGCTGGAATGGATCTCTGCTGGAGGCGATCCTTCGCAACACGGCGTTCCTGCACTTGCGCCGCAACCTGCTGCGTCCGGAGAGCCGCTACATCTTCATCAGCGGTGTGACTTACGGCTGGAAGCAGTGGGCTTCCGATGCCGCCATGACGGCGCTGGGGCTCGGGGATCCGGAGATGCTGGCGGAAGCGGTGCGCGGGCTGTTTTTCGATCGCCTCAATTACGAGGACAACGCGCAGTGGTTTCTGATCGCGAGCGCGCTGGCCGCGCGCGAGGGGTTCCGCCCGAACCTTGCCCTCTGCCGGCGAGCCTGGGACTTCCTGCGGGATCACGAGGAGCGCGGCGCCTATCAGCCGCCGCGGCTCGACGCGCCGAATGCGGGGCTCGGCTGGCGGACTTATATGGATCTGTTCTACTACGAAGACGGCGACGTGCCCTCGTCGAATCAGGGCTTCCACTGCGGCGCGCATCTGGCCGCGCGCGAGCTGGGCCTGGCAGCATCCGAAGAGGGCTTCCGCGCCGCCTGCCGGGCGTACGCTGAAATCTTCAACGCCCGTGGCGGCTTCTTCCCGACCAGCCTGCGGCGTCAGGACGTTTTCGGTGGAGATGCTCTCTACGGCGCGGCGGTCACTTTCGCGGCGTTCGGGCGGAAGTGCCTGCCGGATGAGCTCGTGCAGCGGCACTGCCGGCATGCGATGAAGATCCGCTCTCCGTTCGGGTTGCGGGTCGTTTGCAAGGCGAACGGGGATCTGCTGGAGAAAGACCAGTATGGACCGGGCAACCCGCACGGGCTCGAGCCGGAGAAGGCGGGCGCCTACGTGCAGGGCGGTTCGTGGTTTTTCTGTGACGCGGGCACGTGGCTGGCCGGGCTCGTCCACGGCATGGATCCTCGTGTTGTGGATCGTCTGCTGATCGAAAGAATCCGCGTGGAGCTGGAGGAGATCCCGGCGTTCAGCGAATCGATCCACACGCGCACGGGCGCGCATCACGGAAACGTGCTCTACGGCGCGAACTCGCTGTATCTCTGGCTGCGGCGCCGCATTCGCGAGCGGCTTGGTATGCGCGGCGCAGATCCCGTCGACCGCGCCATCCACGAGTGGCTTTCCGCGAAGGGGACAGCCTGATCTGGCACCTTCGCCGCGCAGACCGGAAAAGCCGGCTTTCTGACGAGGGCGAGACGTTTCACCCCGAAAAGGCACTATTCGGATGTATGCCGAGGAACCCTCGTTGCGTCTTGCCGGGCGTTGCGTACCACATCACGCAAAGGGGTACGAATGGGCAAGAAGTCTTCCTCACTGCATCCGACCGCGAGACTTACCTGCGGCTGCTGGCGAAAACCAGAGAAGACGCCGGAGTGCGGCTGCTCTCCTGGTGCCTGATGCCAAACCACGTTCACCTGATTGCCGTGCCCGAGAACGAGGATTCGCTTGCCGTGCTCCTGCGACGTGTGCACGGGCGTTACGCACAGATGCTGAACGCCCGGGAGGCAAGGACAGGGCACCTGTGGCAGAACCGGTTTTTCAGTTGCGCGCTGGACACAAAACACTTGCGGCGCGCGCTGGCTTATGTGGAGAAGAATCCCGTCCGGGCAGGATTCGTTGCGCGTGCAGAGGATTACCCCTGGTCGAGCGCCCGCGTGCACCTCGGATTGGAGGAGGACTGGCGTGGACTGTTAGACCTTGAATTCTTGAGGGAGATCGGCGGGGAAAAGGCGTGGCGCGAGTTGTTGATGACACGGGAGGAAGCGGCCATGCTTCGGCTGTTGCGCCGTTGTACCTATTCTGGAAGGCCCTTCGGGCCAGAGGCGTTCCTCAGCGAATTCGAGAATCACTTTGGACGCAAGTGGCGCAGATGGGGCTTCGAGAACGGCCTGTGGGAAGAGGCATGCCTGGCGGCATCGTCGGTTTGACGTGCCGGTATCGTTCCCCCGGCACCGGGATGCGTGCCAGATTCCCGTCTCGCATCGATCCATTCTGCTCAAGCGTTAACGGCTCGTCCCGCAGGGCTGCAATGCCTGGGACGGCGCGGGGCGTACCACACGCGTTTTTAGGCACACGGCGGTAGAGGACGAATTTGCGGCTCATCCGTCGAAGGTGCCAGATCAGGCTGTCCCCTTCGGGCAATGTGGGGCCGGAATCGGAGAGCCCGTTGCTCTGTTGAATCCGGCGAAGGTGCCAGATCAGGCTGTCCCCTTCGGCCGATCAGCCAGCTTGGCGGGTCCAGCGGACCTTGGGCTTGCGCGCGGCAGTGACTTCGTCCACGCGGGAGACGCGCGTGGAGTGCGGCGCCGTCTTGACGAGCTCCGGGTTCTCCTCGACCTCTCTTGCGATGGCGATCAGCGCGTCGCAGAAGGCGTCGAGTTCGGCTTTCGGCTCGGTCTCGGTCGGCTCGATCATCATCGCCCCGTGCACGATTAGCGGGAAGCTTACCGTGTAGGGGTGGAAGCCGTAGTCGAGCAGCCGCTTGGCAATGTCGCCGGTGCGCACGCCGCGCTTCTCTTGCCGGGCGTCGCTGAATACGCACTCGTGCATGGACCGCGCCGGGTAAGCGATCTGGTAGTAAGGCTCCAGCCGCGCCCGAACGTAGTTGGCGTTGAGCAGCGCGTCGAGCGTCGCCCGGCGCAGCCCCTCGCCGCCGTGCGCCAGAATGTAGGCCAGCGCACGGATCATCACGCCGAAGTTGCCATAAAACGCCCGGACGCGCCCGATCGATTGCGGGCGGTCGTAGTCCCACCGCCATAGCTCGCCATCGCGCTTCAATCTCGGCACGGGCAAGAACGGCGCGAGGTGCGGCTTGACACCCACCGCTCCCGCGCCCGGTCCGCCGCCGCCGTGCGGCGTCGAAAATGTCTTGTGCAGGTTGGCGTGCAGCACGTCGACGCCGAAGTCGCCGGGGCGCGCCACGCCCACCAGAGCGTTCAGGTTCGCGCCGTCCATGTAGACTTGCGCGCCCTTCTCGTGCAGGATCGCGGCGATCTCCTCGATCTGCTCCTCGAACACGCCCAGCGTGTTCGGGTTCGTGATCATCAGCGCGGCCACGTCCTCAGTCACGGCAGCAGCGACCGCCGCAGGATCCACCATGCCGCGGTCGTTAGAAGGGAGGGTCTTGACCTCATAGCCCGCCATCACCGCCGTCGCCGGGTTGGTGCCGTGCGCGGAATCCGGCACGAGCACTACCTTGCGCGGGTTGCCCTGCGCCGTCAGCCAGGCGCGGATGAGCATGATGCCTGTGTATTCGCCGTGCGCGCCCGCCGCCGGCTGCAGCGTCACCTCCGCCATGCCGAAGATCTCGGCGAGATATTGCTCCAGCGTGGCGATGATCTCCATCGCCCCCTGGCTCAGCTCCTCCGGCTGATAGGGATGCGCCCATGCTAGGGCCTCGGTTCGCGCTACGGCTTCGTTGATCCGCGGGTTGTACTTCATCGTGCAGGAGCCGAGCGGGAACATCCCCAGGTCGATTGCGTAGTTCCACGTCGAAAGCCGCGTGAAGTGCCGCAGCACCTCCACTTCGCTCACCTCGGGGAAATCCTCGATTTCGGCGCGCACGTTCGCGGCGCCGAGCGCCCCCGCTGGATCGACCTGCGGAACGTCCAGCGGCGGGAGCTGATATCCCTTCTTGCCCGGGCTGGAAAGCTCGAACAGCAGCGGCTCGTTCTGCGTCGGATGGGGACGCACCTTTCCAAGTGTCTTCGGCATCAGCCCAGCACCTCCTTCAGCGCGTCCATGTCTTCGCGCCGGTTCATCTCCGTGGCGCAAACCAGCAGGCAATCGGCCAGCTCGGGGTAGAACCTTTTGAGCGCCACGCCGCCAAGAATTTTCCTTTCGATCAGGATTTGCAGTGCCTCCTCGACGGAAACACGCCTCGGTTTTACGACGAATTCATTGAAAAACGGGCCGCGGAATTTCAGATCGAGGCCCTGCGCGAGGTAGTGTGCCTTGGCCAGGTTCTGTTCCGCGAGCTCGCGCAAGCCCTGCTTGCCGTAGACGCTCATGAAGACCGTGGCCATCAGCGCCACGAGAGCCTGGTTGGTGCAGATGTTCGATGTGGCCTTCTCGCGGCGGATGTGCTGCTCGCGAGTAGAGAGCGTCAGGCAGAAGGCCCGGTTGCCGTCCTGGTCCTTCGTTTCCCCGGCCAGCCGTCCGGGCAGTTGCCGGATGTACTGTTCCCGGGAGGCGATCACGCCTGCGAACGGCCCTCCATAGCTCGGGCTGATGGCGAACGATTGCAGCTCGCCCGCCACGATGTCGGCGCCGCGAGGAGGCTCGAGCAATCCGAGGGAGACAGCCTCCGTGAAAGCCGCCACAAGCAATGTGCCGCGCTTGTGAACGATTTCCGCCGCCGCCCGCATGTCCTCCACCACACCGAAGAAGTTGGGCGACTGCAGGATCACGCAAGCCGTTTCGTCATCGAGCGCCTGCTCCATGGCAGCGAGATCCGCCCGGCCGGTTTCCGCGTCATATGGAAACGTGGCGACCTGCATGCGCGCGTTGTGAGCCGCCGTGTCCAGCACCTGCCGGTATTCGGGGTGCAGGTTCGCGGGTACAAGCAAGCGCGGCCGGCCGGTGATCCGGTAGGCCATCATTCCCGCCTCGGCAACGGCGGTCGAGCCGTCGTACATCGAGGCATTGGCCACCTCCATCCCGGTGAGCTGGCAGATCATGGTCTGGAATTCGAAGATCGCCTGCAACGTGCCTTGCGCATATTCGGCCTGGTAGGGCGTGTAGGAGGTAAGGAACTCGCCGCGCTGCGCGATCACGTCGCAGAGAACCGGCCGGTAGTGCGCATACACGCCCGCCCCCAGAAACGACGCATAACCCTGCGCCATTTTCTCTGCCTGTGCGCGGAAATAGGCCGTGATTTCGTATTCCGACATTCCCGCAGGAATTTTCAGCGGCTCGCGGATCAAAGCGTTTTCCGGGACATGCCGGTACAGGTCTTCGAGCGAAGTCAGGCCGCAGGCGGCGAGCATGGCCTGCCTGTCGGCGTCGGAGTTCGGTAAGTAGCGCAAGGATCAGGACCTCGGAATCCACCATTCTATCGGAGCGGGGAGCGGCGTCCACCACTCCATAGAGGGGGATGCTTGCACGCTTGCGCCCGCCGCACGATCTTCGCATGCTGCCACGCTGCTAACATGAGCCTGTATGCGGAGCGGGCAGCACCTACCGTTTTGGAGGCGCTTCCTCGGGCTCTTCCGCCCGCCCGGCCGACCCGAAGGCTCCGGGATGGGCGGCGCAGGAGCTGCCGCTGGCGGCCCGCCGGTTCCCACCCGGCTCACGCCACGCTCGGTGTGGGACTGCTCGGTCGAAGACATTCTGAACCTGTCGGAGGATCTTCGCACCGGAGAGGAATGCTCCGAGGCGGTCCGCCTGGTGCTCCGTCTTGGCCCTCAAGATCTGGATCCCGCCCTCTTGCACGATGGCGAACGGGCCCTTCCCTCGGAGCCCCGGTTCCTGGAGTCCGGATACTCCCGCATGATGCTGGCACGCTACCTTGTTCCCGGTGCGCTTCATTGCCGCGGGCGTTGTGTGCTGGACTCGGGCTGCGGCCTGGGATGGGGAGCCTTCCTGCTGTCCTGGTTCGCCGCCCGCGTAGTCGCCTTTGACCGGGATCCCCTCGTGGTGGAATTCGCCCGCCGCACGTGGCCCGCGGAGAACATCGAGTGGCTGACCGGCGACGTCCTCGACGAAAGCTTCCTCGCTGGACGGCGCTTCGACGTCATCACAGCCATGGAGACTATCGAGCATCTCCACCGGGAAGATTCGGAGCGCTACGTCGCGTGGATGGCGTCGCGCCTCGAGCCCAATGGGCTGGTGATCGGAACGTCCGGTTTTCCGTCGACGCGCGCCGAGGCGGAACGGCTCGCCGCGCAAAACCCTCACCACCCCTGGATTCACACGGAGGGATAGATGCTCGATTTGCTGCGCCGACACTTCCATCGCGCCGCCGTGATCGGCGGATGGATGTTCGTTGGCGAACGCGGGCACGAAGCCTGGCTACTGCCCGAGGTACGCCTGATAGTCTGCCGCGCTCATCAGCCCCTCCACCTCGGAGAGGTTCGACAAGCGGATCTTCACGAGCCACGCGGCGCCGTGCGGATCTTCGTTCAGCTTCTCGGGCGCTGTGGCGAGCAGATCGTTCACAGCAATCACCTCGCCCGTGACCGGCGAATAGATATCGCTCACCGCCTTCACGCTCTCCACGGAGCCAAGCGCCTTGCCTGCCTCCACCGCGGTGCCGGGCTTCGGGAGGTCGACATACACGATGTCGCCGAGCTCCTTCTGGGCATGGTGGGTGATGCCCACCGTCCCGGTGTCGCCCTCCACGAGGATCCACTCGTGCTCTTTCGTATAACGGAAGTTTTCTGGATAGCTCATTTCGGCCGCCGATAAAAGGGGATGGGGACGGTCACCGCCTCGACGGGCTGTTCGCGGACGACGACCTCGATGGCCACGCCCGGCTGGGCCAGCTCCACGGGCAGGTAACACATCCCGATGTTCTTGTTGAGCGTCGGCGAAGGCCCCCCGCTGGTCACCCAGCCCACGGGCCGGCCTCCGGCGCGCACCTCATAGCCATCGCGGCCGATGCCCCGGCCGCGCATCTCAAAACCGGTGAGTCTCCTCCGGATTCCCTCCGCTTTTTGCTTTTCCAGCCGCGCCCGCCCGCAGAAATCCCCCTTTTCCCATTTCACGATCCACTCCAGCCCGGCCTCCAGGGGCGTGATGGAAGCGTCAATCTCATGCCCGTAGAGCGCCATTCCGGCTTCCATCCGCAACGTGTTCCTCGCGCCCAACCCGCAGGGCTTGATCCCCTCCCCGCGCCCGGCCTCCAGCAGCGCGTTCCACACCTCGGCCGCATTCTCAGGCGCCACGTAAATCTCGAAGCCGTCCTCGCCCGTGTAGCCCGTGCGTGCGATCCGCGCCTGCCGGCCGCAGACCTCGCCGTCGCGGAACCGGTAATAACGGATCGACTGCAGGTCGACAGGCGTCAGTTTTTGCAAGACCTGCTGCGCCAGCGGCCCCTGCACGGCCAGCTGCGCGTACTTCGCTCCGTTGTTCTCCACCACGCAGTCCCAGCGGTTCTGCTGCACGATGTGCTCGTAGTCCTTGTCCTGGTTGGACGCGTTCACGCACAGGAAGTAATGCTCCGCGCTGACGCGGTGCACCAGGATGTCGTCCACAAAACCGCCGTGCTCATAGAGCAGCCCGGCATAGTGGATTTGCCCGTCGGCGAGCTTCGCGGCATTGTTCGTGCTCACCCACTGGATCAGCTCCAGAGCCTGCGGGCCGCGGATCTCGATCTCGCCCATGTGGCTGACGTCGAAAAGCCCGACGGCAGTGCGGACGGCGCGGTGTTCGTCGAGAATGCCAGTGTATTGCAAGGGCATCTCCCAGCCGCCGAAGTCCACCATCTTCGCGCCAAGGGCGCGGTGGGTTTCCGCGAGCGGGATCTGCTTCAGCATGACGACCTTAGCCTACCATAACGCCCCGCCTTCCGGTCCGGCGCAAGAAGATCCGGCAGTGCCGCTCCAGATGCAACTGAGTTTCTCGTAAGTGATTGTATTTAAAGATGTTGTTGTCCGAACGCCATTCCCGCTACAATGCGAGTGTCCGTTCACGGCAGTGCAAACCCGTTTCCAGGAGGCTGTATGAAAGGCGATCCGAAGGTTCTTGAGTATTTGCAAGAGGTGCTCACCGCCGAGCTGACGGCGATCAACCAGTATTTTCTCCACGCAGAGATGCTGGAAAACTGGGGTTACGAGCGGCTGGCGAAGATCACCAAGAAGGAATCCATCGAGGAGATGCGCCACGCCGAGGCGCTTCTGCACCGGATGCTGTATCTGGAGGGCTCGCCCAACATGGCGCGGCTGTTCGATCTGCATATCGGGCAGAACGTGAAGCAGATGATCGAGAACGACCTGGAGCTCGAATACAAGGCCGTGCCTCGTCTCAACAAGGCGATCAACGCCGCCGTGGAAGCGGGCGACAACGGCTCGCGCGATCTGTTCGAGTCCATCCTGAAGGACGAGGAACACCACATCGACTTCCTGGAAGCCCAGCTGCACATGATCCAGGAAATGGGCTACGAGAACTACGTTGCCCAGCAGATGAAGGAAGAGGAGTAGCTCCCTGTCCGCCGTCCCGCGGCTGCGCCCTGCCGGGGGCAGCCGCGCGGACGCCGCCTCGAAGCCCGCTTTCGCGCCCGTACAATAGAAAAACCGGGTTCACATGCGGAAGCGGATTCACTCTCCCCTTGCACTTGTTGCGCTCCTACTGTGCGCGCCCGTCGCCGCGCAATGGCGAGGCGCGGCGGGCTCTGCTGCCGTGCGGCAGCAGCTGGAGAAGCTGCGCGTCGTCGGCAGCGTGCTGATGATCGCCGCCCACCCGGACGACGAAAACACGGCATTGCTGGCCTGGTGCGCGCAGGGGCGGAAACTGCGCACCGGCTATCTTTCGCTCACGCGCGGCGAAGGGGGGCAGAACCTCATTGGCAACGAGCAAAGCGAGCTGCTCGGAGTGATCCGCACGCAGGAGCTGTTGGCGGCGCGGCGCGTCGACGGCGCCGAACAGTTCTTCACCCGCGCCGTCGACTTCGGGTTTTCGAAGACGGCAGAGGAGACGCTGGCCAAGTGGGGCAGGGAGCAGGTGCTGGCGGACGTTGTCTGGGTGATCCGCAACTTCCGCCCGGACGTCATCATTCTTCGTTTTTCGGGCACGCCGCGCGACGGCCATGGCCATCATCAGGCCTCCGCGATTCTCGGGCGCGAGGCGTTCCGTCTGGCCGGCGATCCCCGGGCGTTCCCCGATCAACTCCGCCATGTGCAGCCCTGGCAGCCGCGACGCGTATTCTGGAACACCTTCTCGTTTACGCGGCAGCAGGAGGCGGAAGCCGAGAAGATGCCGCAGCGGCTGCGGATCGACACAGGCGAATACAACCCGCTGCTCGGCCTCAGCTACGGCGAGCTGGCCGGGCTCAGCCGCAGCCAGCACCGCAGCCAGGGCATGGGCTCGCCCGAACGCCGCGGCACTTCGCCGAATTATCTGGTGCTGTACGAAGGCGATCCCGCCACATCGGACTTTCTGGAAGGCGTGGACACTACATGGAACCGCATCCCCGGCGGCGCTGCCGTGGCCGCGCATCTGGACGCCGCGCTTGCCGCTTTCGACGCCGCCGCGCCCGAGCGCGTCATCCCGCACCTGATCGAGGCGCGCCGTGCCGCGGCTGCGCTGGCGCATCCCGATGCGCGCCGCAAGGTGGAGGAGATCGATGAAACGATTGCCGCGGCTGCCGGGTTGTGGCTCGACGTCAGCGCCTCGCCTGCCACGGCAACGCCTGGCGGCAGCGTGAGCCTGGTGATGACCGCCCTGAATCGATCCTCGCTGCCCGCCCGCCTTGCGGGTGTGACGCTGGAAGGGATCTCCGGCGCGCCCGCATTCGATGCCGCCGAACTCGAATGCAACCGCCCGCACACGGCGCGCGCGACGCTGCGCATCCCCGGGGATCAGCCGCTGACGCAGCCGCTTCAGCTGCGCCACCCGCAGAAGGGAAATCTCTATGACATTCAGAACCTCGCCGAAATCGGTCCTGCCGAAGCCCCGCCGGTGCTTACAGCGCTGTTTCGCATCGCAATCGCCGGCGGGGAGATTCTGATCCGCCGTCCAGTGGAGCATCGCTTTGTGGACCGCGTGCGCGGCGAGCTCACGCGCCCGTTCCGGATTGCGCCGCCGGTTTCGCTGCATCTGGCAGCTACGCCGCTTTTGTTTGCCTCCCCCGCGGCGCGCCCTGTTTCGCTGGAGATCCGGGCCGTGGAAGGCGCCGTTTCGGGCAGTGCGAGGCTCGAGGCTCCGCAGGGTTGGCGGGTCGAGCCTGCGGAACAGCCCTTCGAGCTGGCGGAAGCGGGGCAGCGAACCACGCTGACTTTCCATGTCACGCCGCCAGCAGGCGCCGCCCGCGGCGTGCTGCGCGCGACTGCGCGCACCAATGGGCGGGAATGGCGCGACGGGGTGGTTCCCATCGAGTACGAACACATCCCGCCGCAGGCGGTCCTGCGCCCTGCGGAAACGCTGCTGCTTCGCGAGGACATCCGCGTCTCTTCGCGCCGCGTCGGCTATGTGATGGGGGCGGGCGACAGGATTCCCGATGCCTTGCGCGAGCTCGGCTGCGAGGTGGAGCTGCTCGACGAACGCAGCCTCATCGCGGGGGATCTCTCGGTCTATGACGCCATCGTCGCAGGGATCCGCGCCTTCAATGTGCGTCCGGACTTGCGTGCCGCCCATGCGCGGCTGCGGGAGTACGTGGAGCGCGGCGGCGCGCTGATCGTGCAATACAACACGCTGGAAGGCTTCGGCGCCGAGGCGTCCGATTCCATCCTGCGTAACGTCGGTCCCTTCCCCATCCGGATCGGGCGCAGCCGCACCACTGTGGAGGAGGCGCCGGTGCGCATCCTGGCTCCCGATCACCCGCTGCTGCAGAAGCCGAACCGCATCACCCCGGCTGACTTTGAAGGCTGGACTCAGGAGCGCGCGCTGTATTTCCCCGCAGAGTGGGACAGCCGCTACGAGGCGCTGCTCGAAACCGCCGATCCGGGCGAGCCCCCGCAGCGCGGCGGGCTGCTGTACGCCCGCCTCGGCAAGGGCGTCTACATCTACACGACGTATGCGTGGTGGCGGCAGCTGCCCGCCGGAGTAACCGGCGCATGGCGAATTTTCGCCAATCTCGTGAGCGCCGGACGATGAATCCTCTGGACGAAAGACCGCCGTTCTGGGGCTCGTGGGGCCGCATCTATGCGGGGCTCGTGCTCTACCTGGCCGGGCTGATCGCGCTGTTCGCCTGGTTCACGAGGAGCTGGAACCGGTGAGGCCGCTCGACTGGGCCGTTCTGGCCGCCTCGCTTGCCGGCGCAGCCGCTTATGGGGTGTCGCGCAGCCGCGGCAGCCGCACGACGTCGCAATATTTGCTCGCCGGGAAGACCATGCCGTGGTACGCCATGGCGCTCTCCATCATGGCCACGCAAGCGAGCGCCATCACGTTCATCTCCACCACCGGGCAGAGCTACGCCGACGGGATGCGTTTCGTGCAGATGTATTTCGGCCTCCCTCTGGCGATGATCCTGATTTCGGCCTTCATCGTGCCCCGGTTTCACGCTTCCGGGGTGTTCACTGCATATGAGTATCTGGAAAGGCGCTTCGACGCCCGCACGCGGGCGCTGGCCGGGATCATCTTCCTGCTTTCGCGAGGGCTCGCCGTGGGCGTGGCTCTCTCCGCGCCGGCGGTAGTTTTGACGGTCCTTCTCGGTTGGCCCTCGCAGTGGACCACGCTGGCCATGGGCGTCATTGCCGTCGCTTACACGGTTTCCGGCGGCATCGCCGCGGTCACGTGGACCGAGTTCGTGCAGATGCTGGTGATGACTGCCGGCATTGTCGCTGCGCTGGTCACGGCGCTGTGGGTGCTTCCATCGGGCGTGGGACTGAATGACGCCCTGACGATCGCCGGCGCCGCAGGGAAGCTGAACGCTGTGGTCTGGCGCTTTGATCTGAACGATCAATACAACGTCTGGAGCGGGCTGATTGGCGGGATGTTCCTGGCGCTTGCCTATTTCGGCTGCGACCAGAGCCAGGTGCAGCGCTATCTGACCGGCCGCAGCATCGCGCAGTCGCGTCTGGGGCTGCTGTTCAACGGCGTCGCCAAGATCCCGATGCAGTTTTTCATCCTGCTCACCGGGGCGCTCGTGTTCGTCTTCTACGTCTACTCGCAGCCGCCCCTCGTTTTTCAGCCGCAGGCGATGCAGGCGCTGGAAAGCCAGCCCGGCTACGCGCAGCTGCGGGCCGAATATGACGCGGCCTTTACGTCGCGCCGTCAAGCCGCCCTGCGCATGGATCTGGAGGCCTTTCGCAGCGCCCAGCAGGACGTGGACCGGGTCCGCAGCCGCGCCCTCTCCCTTGCCGGCGAGGCCATGGGGCAAGGCCGGATCAACGACACCAATTACGTCTTCCTCTGGTTCGTTGTACACCATATTCCCGCGGGCGTTGTCGGCCTGATTATGGCTGCCATCTTCGCTGCCGCCATGTCCACCATTTCCGCCGAGATCAATTCCCTGGCCACGGTCAGCATGGTAGATATCTACCGGCGCTTCGTGCGCCGCGAGGCGCCGGACCGCCATTACCTGGCCGCCTCGCGGTGGCTGACTGTCTTTTGGGGCGCTTATGCGATCGTCACCGCGCTTTACGCGCAGAATCTCGGTTCACTCGTCGAGGCGGTCAACCGCCTGGGCTCGCTGTTTTACGGCACGCTGCTCGGCGTCTTCGTGCTTGCCTTCTTCTTCCCGCGCGTGCGCGGCGGCGCCGCGTTCCTTTCCATGCTGCTGGGGGAAGCCGCCGTTTTCGCCGTCTGGCATTTCACCGGGCTGGCATTTCTCTGGCTGAACGCCATCGGCTGCCTTGTGGTGGTCTTTTCCGGAGTGGCGTTCTCCCTGCTGCGCCCCACGCCGCGCACGGCCGCCTGAGGGCGCTACAATCGCCTTGGAAGCTCCACTGGGCCGGTGCCTGGCCTGGTCTTCAAAACCAGTGGGCGGTGCGTGCGCACCGCTGGTGGGTTCGACTCCCACGAGCTTCCGCCACGCCTGCTTTCCCCGAATATTCGTGAAATTTCCTACAGAATCCCGGCTTTCGCCGCAGCGCCGGTTTCGATAAAATGACCTCGGTTCCAGACGATTTGCGGCGGTGCTAGCTCCATGAGCCAGTTCGAAAGAATTTACACGATCCATCGCATGGTGGGCGGCAAACGCGCCGTGCCGCTCAGCGAGATCATGGAAACGCTGGAGGTCAGCAAAGCCACAGCCAAACGGGACATCGAATATCTCCGCGACCGGCTTGGCGCGCCTCTCGTTTACGACCGCGAGCAGCGCGGCTATCGATACGACCCGGCCCGGTGCCCCACCCCCGGCGCCTTTCACCTGCCGGGCTTCTGGCTCAATTCCGAGGAGCTGCACGCGCTGCTTTTCATGCGGGACCTGATCGAGGAGATGGATTCGCGTTTTTTGTCCTCCGCGCTGGAGCCGGCGGTCCGGAAATTCGAGAATCTGCTGCAGGCGGGGAAGATAAAACCCCGGGATCTGAACCGGCGTTTCAAGTTGATCCGGGCGCGGCACCGGCCGGTGGATGAGCAGATTTTCCGCATTGTGAGCACGGCCGTCGTGCAGAGGAAGCGGCTCGAACTGACCTATTTCAGCCGCTCCCGGGGGGAAATTCTGCGCCGGACGGTGAGCCCGCAGCGGCTCATCTGGTACAGCTCGAACTGGTATCTGGACGCCTGGTGCCATCTGCGCGAGGATTTCCGCAGCTTTTCGCTTGACGCCATCCGCGGCGCCGCGCTTCTGGCGGAGAGGGCGGACGAGTATCCCCCGGAGGTGCTGGACGCCCGTTTGGGCGCCGGGTACGGCATCTTCGCCGGCCCGCCGGACAAGACGGCTGTACTGCGGTTCCGCCTGCCGGCGTCGCGCTGGATTGAGCGCGAAGAGTGGCACCCCGGACAGCGCCTCACGCCCCTGCCCGGGGGCGAGGTTCGTCTGGAGGTCCCCTATTCCGATCCCCGCGAGCTGGTGCAGGACATCCTTCGCTTCGTGCCGGACGTGATTGTAGAGGCGCCGGAATCCCTGCGTGCGATGGTGGTTCAGAGTCTTGAGGAAGGGCTCGGCCGCTTGCGCGCGGAGCTGCGCAAGCCCGCCGCAGGCGAGGCGCGGCTTTCGACAGGCTGAGTACTGGGGCAGGCTCGTGCTGTGAGCCACTGCGCGCCGCAGGATGGGATCAGAGGAGGAGACCGGAGGAGAAGCTGGCACGGCAGGCGGCGCGGCGGGTGGCTCCCTGCCCGCTGCGCCCCGCCGGCTGCTTCGATCCTGGAGCCGGACCAGCCGGATTCGCGTGAGCGCGGCAGCCAGTGGCAGGCTTGGCGGCGCTTTTCGCCTGGATCCGTAGGACGTGATGCCAGGGGGCGATGCCGCCAGTGCAAGGGGCGCGCCGTCCGCCACCGGCGCAGCACGGATATTCCGCAAACGCAAAACAGAAGCGCCGAGGGCGCGTCTTCTTGCCAAAAGACTTGAAACTTCCGGCCAGCCGTGATCCCGCAGCGCTATGGAGGCCGGAAAGCCCTCGGCGTTACCCGTAAGTTCTGGCCAGACGATCCGCTCTTGACACGAAAGGGATGCGGGGCATCCCGCATCCCTTTCTGAGGGCCGAAGTCTATTGGAGAAGAACTCAGCTCATCCGCCGCCGCAGCAGCCCCAATCCGAGCAACCCAGCGCCGATCAGCGCATAGGTGCCAAGTTCCGGTATGCCCGTGAGCTCTGCATCAAAGCTCGACGTTGCTGCCCCACCATGTGTCAGCACAATCTGGATACCGACCTCATAGGTTCCATCTGCCAGAGGCTTCACGAACGAAGTGACGCCACTAAAGGCTCCCCCGAGAAATGGACCCAGCACGGCATCGTTGCATGTGCTGATCACTGCGTCCACGCAAGCCGCAGCATTGACCGTGCCCTGCGTCGTGCCGCCGATCTGGAACAGGAAACCCGGAGGCGGCGGAGCAGTGAATCCGCCCTGCGTGAGCGTCAAGGTCAGAGTCCCTGCTGCGTTGGAGACGTTGATGCTGTTCAAATCCAGATACGGCCAAGAGAGGCTGCCCTGGAGCGGGAAGCCGATGCCTGTGGAGACGTTCACCGTCCAGACTCCGAGCGTTCCAATCCAGGTGACCGCTCCGTTGACAAGATTTGAGTCGCCGGCGCCATCGTCGGTGACAGTGACAACCGGGTTGCTCCCGTCATCCAGCTTCAATGTCAATGGTGTGGCCATGCTGGCAGCTGCGCTCATGAGCAGCAGGCCCAAAACTGCTGACAGCGATTTCATTTGCTCCTCCCCTTGGAAACTCTCACTTCGGCCCTCAGAATTCGCTCACTGCCAAGAGACAGCTCACGTCTTGAGCGCCTGCACTGAGTATCTGGGGGCGTCCTGGATGAAACAATCCCGACCAGTACTGTGACTGTGCTGCGAAGACGAATCAGTTGCGGTGGAGGGAGGGGCCTTGGGGCTGGAACTGCTCAGTCAAGTCACTGAAAAACAACAAAATTCCAGCGGTTTGTAGTTCTCGGACGGGGCTTGAAAGTACTAATACCTTCCCGCAGGATTCGGCATCCTGCCAGGGCGAATCCGAGGCCAAACGGCAGCACTCTCCGGGGCGGTTTGCCGACAGCGCAGAAGCTCGCCTTGGATCATTTTTCGGCAGCGAGACCCGGAGCGGGGGCGGCTTCAGGCACCTCAGAGGTTGCTGGGCGCGCCTCTCCCCGCTTCCCCATTGGCACAGGCGCCCGTTTTGGGGCCGCTCCGGCGCCCTGATCAGTGTCCTCCCGGCGTGGAAGGAGTTCGTCAGACCGGGGCAATCTTTGCCTTCGCCGCATCAAACAGGGCCGACGCGCCATGCTCGGGGCATGGATGGAGCCGGTGCGGGTACCGGGAAGAAGCAGACGCGGATTGCCCAACCGAACGTTAAGAAGGGAAAGGGAGGTGAAGGAACCGAGGGAACTTCCGGAGCAGGAGGGTTGGTTGCGGGGGGTGGATTTGAACCACCGACCTTTGGGTTATGAGCCCAACGAGCTACCTGGCTGCTCCACCCCGCATTCACATCCTAGCAACTCTTCCCGCCGATCGCAAGAACCTCTGCGCCCGGCAGCGCCCTCGGATGAAGGTTTGCGTCGCGGCCGCGGGTTGTGCCCGGCTCTCTCAGTCGCCCCCTGCGCCGGGCAACGGCCTTGGCAGTTTGCCCACGCTTGACCCCTGATTCGACTCCCTCATGAGCGACTCCCACCTCCACGCCGGCCCCACGTCGAACTTGTCCGGACGGAAGTTCTGATGGGAGGCGATGCCCCGGAACTTGCAGAAGTACTCCGGGTCGCAGACCAGCCGCTTGCCGGCCGACGGCAGCACGAAGGGGATGCTGAACCGCCTGCACAGCCATGCGGCCAGCTCCCGCACCGCCTGCTCCTGTTCCGGCGTGTAGGCGGCGAAGAACTTGTGACCGCGGTACTCGGCGCGCACATACTTCTCTGTTTCGGAGGCCATGCACCAGGGCTGGCGGAAGTTTTTCGGCCACCAGTTCAGCGTGTCGCCGCCATCGGGGTCGGGCCGCAGCGGGCCGGGGTTCACGATCTCGATGCCGATGGAGCGCCGGTCGTTGTAGTGGCCCGGGTTGCGTTCTCTCATGCCCAGATGGTAGGCCCAGCAATCCGGTGGGAACATCTCGTAAACCTTCCCGTTCCGGTCCACCAAGTAGGCGGTTGCCACACGGCCGCTGGCCGGGCTTTTCCAGGTTTCGTAAACGCTTGATGCCGAGGAACTGGCCGTGTTGTGCAGCACGATCAGGTCCTTCGGGACGCGCTGACGGAAAAATGCCGTTTCGGGAAGGCGGTAGGTGGAGGAGTCGATCCACTCCGGCGCGGCAAGACTCTGGCTGCTCATGGCAGCCATTGTTCCCCGCGGGTTGCGGCACGCCCGCGCCTGCCTTTCTTCGCCGTCCCGTAACTCTTGGGAAATCTATGAATTGCAGTCCCACAAAAATCTTGCAACGCCTGTGACGAAGCGCCGTCCGGACGTCAGTTGCTAGAAACACTCGCCTCTGCTGATCTCCCGAAAACAGGAGGGCCATCCCCCGGATGGCCGAAGCGGGCTGTTGCGATTCGCCATTGTGTCCGGAAGGACGGCCGATGGGCCGCGCGTGCCGGCGCCGAGGAGGGAGAATCATCGCCACCGAGCCACATCGGTGTGCGCGGTCATCAGGAGGGGGCGAGAGAAGATTGTGAACCTTCGGTAGCCGGGGCCGAGCCTCCGTCTGCGAACAGTGGCTTCAGTACGCGGCGGGAGACTTGCCGGAACGACGCAGAAGGCCACGGTGGCGATGCGTGGCCCCGACGCAAGCGTCGGGAACAGTGCAGGCCGTGCGGCCACGGTGTGGGAGCCCGGGGGGAAGTCCTGATATTCCGGGCTGCGCGAATGGTGCGTGCTGGATGGATTCAGCGGAAGCACCGAGGGAGCCGCGGAGGCAACGGGGCGTTTGACGTAAGCCTTGGGGAGGCGCACACCACGACTTTAGAGGAACGCAAGGACTCCCGGATTCCCCTCTGCCCCGCGCAGTTCAATCCTTACCTCGACCTACGGTTTCCCCCGGCGCTTGCGTCGGGGCCGCGCGGCTGGCCTTGCGGCCTCGCTCCCTGAGCCAAGGCCGACCATACGCCATCATTGGAGGGGATTCGGCTGCTTCTCGGTTGGCTCCTGTGACCGCGTCGGAGCCGCAGCGAGAGTGCAACCCAAGCGGCCCCGACGCAAGCGTCGGCGCAACCGGGCAGCCCATGCGGCAGCGGTGCTGGCGCTGCGGAAATCCGTCAGGGAAGCACCATGCGTTGCGCAAGAGCAACGAGGCCTGACGCAAGCGTTGGGGGGCTGGCTGATCCTGCGGCCACGGCGCAAGCGCCCCGGGGAACCGCGCATGAGGCACACGGGCCGTGCCTGCAGTGATGGAACGGCGCAAGCGAGGGACGAGAGGGCACTTGGCCTGCGACGAGCAGCCGGGTTTTCGGGCGGGTGCTCCCGCTCCTGTCCGAGAACCCGGAGTCAATGATTCAGCCTCGGATTCCCGGGAGCCCCTTTGCTGAACCCGAGGATTCGGTGTTCGGGAGGCCTCCTCGGATGGAAGGAAGAGGAAAGAAGGGGAGAGCTCGCGGCAGGTTCAGCGGGGAGCTCCCGAGAGAATCCCGCTCCCGCGCGAAAGTGCCGGATCAGGCTGTTGCCATGAGCGTTTCCACACTGGGAGGAATGAAAATCGGGTCGAGCGCATAGTCGCGGAGGAGTGAGAACCTCGGCCGCAAGACTTCGCATGGCCGCGGGAGCGCATGGAGAGGCTCAAAGCCGAATTCCGCCGCTACGGCTACGAGGTCGCTTTGCAGCGCGCCCTCGTGAATTCAATGACCCGGCCGGGGATTTTCGAGAGAGCTCCCGAGAGAATCGCGCCCCCCCGCGAAAGTGCCGGATCAGGCTGTCCCCCTGGATGGATCGCTCTCAGGGTGCGGCTGCGTTGGCGCCGGAGGCGGAAGCCGAAAGCATCCACGCCGCCTTGTCATGCCACTGCAGGGCGCGCGTCAGCAGATCCACCGTGCCGGGATCGCCGGCGCGTTCGAATTCGGGGATCGCCTCCTCGCGCAGACGGCGGCTCAATTGCCGGTGAGCCTGTGCCAGCAGCATCAGCAGACCCTCCGCAGAAGCAGTGCTGCCGTCATCCATCGCCAGGCGGGTTTCCGCGCGGGCGCCGAGAGAGCGGATCCGCTCGGCGATTTCGTCGATGAGCGCCGCCTGCTCGCCATACTGCTTCGCAAACAGCTCATGCAGGGCGGCGAACTGCGGCCCTTCCACGTTCCAGTGCGCGTTCCAGGTTTTCAGATAGAGCGCCAGTTCATCGTTCAGGATCGAGTTCAGCATCTTCATGGCACTTTGTTGGACGTGTCCCAGCGGTGCGCGATCACGCCTCCTCAGCTATTCCACAGATAGTCCACAGGCCAACCTTTTGACAAAGCGCGCAGGCAGGAATTCGTCTTGCCTCCGCCGCGGTGCTGTGCGTACCTTGGAATTTCCACTTTCCGCGGCGATGTCGACCACCGTCAAGAGCGACCCCGCCTTCGAGCGCGGCCTGCCCTGCAACATCTATGCCGAGCGCATGGTCCTGGGCACCATTCTGCTCAACCCAAGCGCGTTCGTCACCGCTGCCGCCGTGCTGAAGCCGGAGGACTTCTCGCTGGAGAAGCACCGCATCCTGTTCCAGCGCATGGCGGATCTGCACAGCCGCGACGAGCGGATCGACCGCGTGACGCTGGCCAACGAGCTGATGCGGCACGGCGAGCTGGAAGCCGTGGACGGCCTGAGTTACATCGCGTCTCTCGACGAGGGGCTCCCGGAGATCTTCCACCTCGAAAGCTACGTCAACATCGTCCGGGACAAGAGCCTCCTGCGCAAGCTGATCTTCGCCTCGCAGGAGACCATCCAGCGCTGCATGCTCGCCGAGGACGATCCGGCGCTGATCCTTGCCGCCGCCGAGGAGCGCCTGCTGAGCATCGGGGAGGCGCAGGCCAGGAACTCCCTGGTCAGCGCGCAGCAGGTATTCGATTCCGCCGAGGGCGGCATCAACAGCTTTCTGGATCCGGCGCGGCGCGTGCGCGGCATCAGCACCGGTTTTCTGCGGCTGGACGAGATGACCGGGGGCTTCCGCCCGGGCGAGCTGATCATCCTCGCCGCCCGTCCCGCGATGGGCAAAACGGCGCTGGCGCTGAACATCGCCATGCACGTCGCCACCAACCGCGAATCGCCGCGCGCGGTGGCTGTGTTCTCGCTGGAAATGTCGAAGGAGTCGCTGCTGACGCGGCTGATCTGCTCCCGCGCCCGCGTCGATCAGCACCACTTCCGCACCGGCTACTTCGGGCGCGATGAGCGCGAGCGGCTGACCAAGGCTGCGGCGGACATCTACGAGGCGCCGTTATACATCGACGACACCAGCAACACGTCCCTGCTCGACATCAACGCCAAGGTGCGCAAGCTGAAGCACTCCTCGAGCGTGCCGCTGGGGCTTGTCGTGGTCGATTACCTGCAGCTGATGCCGTCGCCCTCGCTGGGCCGCAATGCCAACCGCGTGCAGGAGGTCAGCGCCCTGAGCCGCGGGCTCAAGCTGCTGTCGAAGGATCTCGAGGTCCCGTTCCTGGTGCTCAGCCAGCTGAGCCGCGCGCCGGACCAGCGCGAGGGGGACCACCGCCCGCAGCTTTCGGACCTGCGCGAGTCGGGCTCCATCGAACAGGACGCCGACATGGTGGCCTTCATCTTCCGCCCGGAGGTCTACCACAAGGACCGCGAGGATCTGCGGGGCAAAGCCGAGGTGATCATCGGCAAGCAGCGCAACGGCCCCACGGGCGTGGTGCACCTGGCGTTCCTGCACAAGTTCACGCGCTTCGAGAATCTCGCCGAGGACGTCGGCGAGCCGCCGCCGGAGTGAAGCGGGGTCTCACTCCGCCGCTTGTTCCAGAATCCGCGCGCCGCAAGCTTCGGCGGTGCGGGCGTGCCGCCACGCAAACATTTTGCGAAGCATTTGTTTGACGAGCGGGGCAGCTATCCAGTCCGACACGGGCGCCAGAGGAAGCGAAAACTCCACGTCGTCGGCCAGCAGGCAGCGGTCCTCGCCGTGCGCCTCGAAGCCGTGCCGGTGCCGCCACCGGCGGAAGGGCCCCCGCTCCTGCACATCGCAGAAATGCGAAAGCGGCACGCATTCGGTGTGGCGCGCCACCCAGCGGAGGCGGAACGGGCCGAAGCGGAGTTCGAGTTCGGCGCTCGAGCCCGGCTCGAGGCCGCCCTGCCGGCGCACGAGCCTCACGCTGCCGTCCGGCGGCAGCAGCCGTTGGAGCGCGTCCGGCGACTCGTGGAACGCCCACACACGCTCCGCCGGGGCGCCGATCAGGGATGCGAAGCGGAAGCGTGGCATCGTAAGCTGGGCACGGGGCCATTCATGCCGATGAACGCGCGCCACAGGCGGATCGAAGAATTCCCGTGGGCGGCCGGGAGGAGGGCGTGACGGCCGCTGCGGCGCCGCTGCGCGGAGAGGGGCTGTCGAAAGCCTTCGCTGCCCCTGCCGGCAGGCTGGTTGTCTTCTCGGGCGTGGACATCGAGGTGAGGCGCGGGGAGCGGGTGGCGCTCACGGGGGAAAGCGGGGCGGGCAAGACGACGCTGCTGTACTTGCTCGGGCTGCTGGAGCGGCCGACGGAGGGGCGGGTGTGGATCGACGGCGCCGACGTCTCGGCCATGAACGAAACGCAGCTGGCCGAAGTGCGCAACCGCAGAATCGGGTATGTCTGGCAACGCAACACGCTTCTGGGCGAGTTCACCGCCCTGGAGAATGTCATGATGCCGCTGCTGATCCGGGGAGTGAGCCGCCCGGAAGCCCGGGATGCGGCGGCGGCGCTGCTCGAGGAGGCAGGGCTCGCCCACCGCGCCCGTCATCTGGCCGGGGAACTTTCCGGCGGCGAGCAGCAGAGGGTGGCGCTGGCGCGGGCTCTGGCGGGGAAGCCGTCGATCTTGCTGGCCGACGAGCCCACCGGCAGCCTGGATGAGCGCACGGCGGCGCAAGTGATGGACCTGATCGAGGCCGTTCACGAACGTCACGGGCTGGCCACGTTGTATGTGACGCACAACCCGGCGTTCGCGCGCCGCGCCCACCGGGTGCTGCGGCTGGAAGGGGGCGTTCTGCGGCCGGCGTGACGCCGGAAGCGCCCGGAGAAGGAATTCCGTTGCCGGGGCGGGCCCCGGCGCATCATACAATTAGGTAGGGGCTGCCGGCGCCGCGTTGTCTTCCCGTTCGAGCTCTTCCAGCCGGCAGGACCTGGGAGGCCTGGGCCCGCTTCAGATTTGCCGCAGGTCTCCACGAGAGGCTGAGACGATATGTTTGAACGTTACACGGAAAAGGCGAGAAGGGTGATCTTCTTCGCCCGGTACGAGGCCTGCCAGTTCGGCAGTCCCTACATCGAGACCGAGCACTTGCTGTTGGGGCTGCTCCGGGAAGACAAGCTTCTGGCAAACCGCTTCCTGCGGTCCCAGGCCAACATCGAGTCGATCAAGAAGCAGATCGAGGCGCAGACGACGACGCGCGAGAAGGTGCCGACCAGCGCGGACCTGCCTCTTTCCACCGAGTGCAAGCGCGTGCTGGCCTACGCTGCCGAGGAGGCCGAGCGGCTCGGCCACAAGCACATCGGCACGGAGCACCTTTTGCTGGGTCTGCTGCGCGAGGACAAGTGCTTCGCCGCAGAGCTGCTGCACGAGCGCGGGCTGCGGCTGAACCAGGTTCGCGAGGAGATCGCGCGCGCCACGGGCGAGAAGGCGCCGCCGACCTCGCGTGCGTCGAAAGAGTCCTCTCTGCTGTCCGAGTTCAGCCGGGATCTCACCCAGGCTGCTGCAGACGGGCTGCTCGACCCGCTCATCGGACGTGATTACGAAGTCGAGCGCGTGGTGCAGATCCTCTGCCGCCGCACGAAGAACAACCCGGTGCTGATCGGCGAGCCGGGCGTCGGCAAGACGGCCATCGTCGAGGGGCTGGCGCAGCGCATCGTGGAAGGCGAGGTGCCCAGCTTCCTCGCCGACAAGCGGATTCTGGCTCTCGACCTCAGCCTGATCGTGGCCGGCACGAAGTACCGCGGGCAGTTCGAGGAGCGGCTCAAGACGATCATGAAGGAGTTGATGGAGAGCCAGAACGCCATCATCTTCATCGACGAGCTGCACACGCTGGTGGGGGCGGGTTCGGCCGAGGGATCGCTGGACGCTGCCAACATTCTGAAGCCGGCGCTTAGCCGGGGCGAGATCCAGTGCATCGGCGCCACCACGCCGGCGGAGTTCCGCAAGAGCATCGAGAAGGACCGCTCGCTCGAGCGGCGCTTCCAGGCGGTGAAGGTCCCGCCGCCTTCGGAAGAGGACGCCTGCAAGATCCTGTTCGGCATCAAGGAGCGCTACGAAAAGTTCCATGCGGTGGCTTACACCGACGAGGCGATCCGCACGGCGGTGTATGCTTCCAGCCGGTTCATCCCGGACCGTTTCCTGCCGGACAAGGCGATTGACCTGATCGACGAAGCCGGCGCGCGCGTGAAGCTGAAGCAGACGACGCTGCCGCCCGAAGTGGCCGAGGTGCAGAAGCGGATCAAGTTCATCGTGCACCGCATGGAGACGGCCATCGCCAATCACGAGTTCGAGAAGGCGCGCTTCTTCAGCGACGAGGAGCGGAGGGAGCGCGAGAACCTGCGCCAGTTGCGCGAGAAGTACAACCTCGACGACACGGCTACCGGCGTGGTCACCAAGGAAGACATCGAAGAGGTGGTGGCGCGGTGGACGGGCGTGCCGGTGACGGCGATCAAGGAAGAAGAGGCGGCCAAGCTGCTGCGGATCGAGCAGGAGCTGCACAAGCGCGTGGTGAGCCAGGACAAGGCGATCAACGCGCTGGCGCGCGCCATCCGCCGCTCGCGCGCGGGGCTGAAGTCGCCCAAGCGCCCGGCAGGCTCGTTCCTGTTCCTGGGCCCCACGGGCGTCGGCAAGACCGAAGTGGCCAAGGCGCTGGCCGAATTCCTGTTCGGCAGCGAGAAGGCGCTGATCCGCTTCGACATGAGCGAGTTCATGGAGAAGCACTCGGTGTCGAAGCTCATCGGTTCGCCGCCGGGCTATGTCGGCTATGAAGAGGGCGGGCAGTTGACCGAGCGGGTGAAGCGCAACCCGTATTCGGTAATCCTGCTCGACGAGATCGAGAAGGCCCACCCGGACATCTACAACATTCTGCTGCAGGTCTTCGAGGACGGGCAGCTGACGGACGGGCTGGGCAATACCGTCGACTTCAAGAACACGATCATCATCATGACCTCCAACCTGGGGGCGCGCTTCCTCGACAAGAAGGGGCATCTCGGCTTCCACGCGCAGGAAGCCGCGGGCATTCCGCAGAAGGTCGAGGAGATGGTGCAGGCGGAGGTGAAGCGGGCGTTCAATCCCGAATTCCTGAACCGCCTCGACGAGATCATCCTGTTCACGTCGCTCACCGACGAGGATCTGATCAAGATCATCGACCTGATGGTGGGGCAGCTGAACGCCAACCTTGCCGCCAAGGGCATCAAGGTGAGGCTGCACGAGGACGCCTCCAAGTACATCCTCGAGAAGACCTGCGGCGACCGCAGCTACGGGGCTCGCCCGCTGCGCCGCGCGTTGCAGAAGTACGTGGAGGATCCGCTGTCGGAGGCGCTGATTCAGGGCGCGATCCGCGAGAACGCCGAGTACGAGATCTATCTCGGCGACACGGGCATCTTCTGCCGGCAGATTTCGCCGGAAGGGGATGTGGCGACTGTGGGCGCGGGCTCGGCTCCGCAGCCGATCTCCTTGTATCCTTTCTAGGCTGAAAGCCTGTAGCGCATCGCACGGGCGGCGGCTCCGGGAAGGGGCTGCCGCCCGTAGTGTTTTCCGGGGTGCAAGCGTGCGTCGCCCCCCCGTTTTTGAAGGCTGAAAGCGCTACAGAGATTCCCGTTGAATTCCGCAGTTTCCTCTGATAGACTGCCCGTACCTGAGTGCAGGTCAGGGGAGTTCTCGCCACTCCCGGGGATCTGTGCGCAGGCGTAAAGAGATCAAAAAGGGGGTTCAACCGAATGAGTCGATCCGCTCTGGCCAGAGCCGCATCGATCCTGTGTGTTCTGGCCGCGTTTGCCATGTCGCAGGAGTTTCGCGCCACGATCTCCGGGCGCGTGTTCGACTCCACCGGCGGCGTGGTTCCCAATGCGAAAGTAACCGCTGTCAACACGGCGACCAATGAAACATCCACGGCGACGACCGACACCACGGGCACCTACTCGATCCCGTTCCTGCGGCCCGGCAATTACCGGGTCACGGTGCAGGCGGAAGGGTTCAAGCAGTTCAACCGGGAGAACCTGGTGCTGGAGGTCGGCCGCATCGTGCCGCTCGACATCACGCTCGAGGTCGGCATGGTGACCGAGTCGATCAACGTCACCGCCGAGGTGGCAGTTCTCGAGACGCAGACGGCGAGCCGTGCGGCGGTAGTCACGCAAAGGCAGGTCGTGGAGATGCCGCTGAACTCGCGCAACCCGTTCATGCTGGGCGCGATGATGAGCGGCGTCACCTTCCGCGGGGCGGCCATCTGGCAGCGCCCGTTCGACAACGGCGCCATTGCAGAGTGGTCCGTCAACGGCGGCCGGCAGTCGAACAACGAGTTCCTGATGGACGGCGCGCCGAACAACGGGCAGGCGGGCGGCAACAACATCGCTTATGTGCCGATCGTCGACGCAGTGCAGGAGTTCAGCGTGCAGCAGAACTCCTATGATGCGCAGTATGGAAAGACCGGCGGCGGCGTGTTCAATGTGGTGCTGAAGTCCGGCACGAACGATTTCCACGTGACCGCATGGGAGTTCATGCGCCGCAAGGCGCTGGACGCCAATACCTATCAGAACAATGCGGTGGGGGCGCCGCGGCCGGACCACACGCTGGACCAGTACGGCTTCCAGGTCGACGGGCCGGTCTACCTGCCGAAGCTGCTCAAGAAGGACGGCAACGTCAGGTTGTTCTATCTGGGGAGCTTCGAGAATTATCGCGAAAAGTGGCCGCAATTCCTTCAGAATTCCTATCCGGAGCCGGAAATGCGGCAGGGAGATTTTTCGAAGCTGACGGCGGCGGACGGAAGGCCGATCACGATCTACAACCCCTACAGCTACACTCTGGTGAACGGTGATCCCCAGCGCGCTCCCTTCCCGGGCAACATCATCCCGCAGTCCATGATCAGCCCGGTGGCGGCTGCCGTGACCAAGTACATGCCGCTTCCCAACGCAAGGACGGCGGGCGTGCGGTACTCCACCGTGAACAATCTGAATCCGGAGTACGCCGCGAAGGACAAATTCTACAACCTGATTCTGAAGTTTGACTGGAATTTCGGGCAAAATCACCGCGCTTTCGTGCGGCACGCCTCCAACGACCGCACGGAGGACCGCGCCGTGAACAATCTGGACAACAAGGTGGGCACCGACGGGCAGCAGCCCTTCCAGCGGATCAACGACGCCTACGTGCTCGACTGGGTGTGGACTGCCTCGCCCACGACGGTGCTCAACGTGCGCGGCTCCCACAACCGGTTCATCGAGAAAGGCTTTGGCCGGGCCAATGAAAACTTTGACCTGACCAGCCTCGGGCTGCCGGCGTCGCTGATCAACCAGCTGCCCACGCCGCGCTACTTCGGCCGCTGGGAGTTTCCTGGCTACAGCTCGCTGGGGCGCTACCAGTCCATCAACATCACGAACAACTACAACCTGATGGGGAACCTGACCAAGATCTGGCGCGGCCACACGATGAAGATGGGCGTGGACCTGCGCCGCATCCACTTCATCCAGCAGAACACCGGAAACATCCTCTACTTCCAGGGCCAGACGCAGTGGACGCAGCGGCTGTGGAACCAGGCCGAGCCGACGGCCGGCGACTCTTACGCCTCCTTCCTGATTGGCGGCGTCGGCGGATCGGTGAACATTCCGTTGTACCCGTTCAACCGGCAATGGTACTTCGCGCCGTACTTCCAGGATGACTGGAAGGTCACGCGGCGCCTGACGCTGAACCTCGGTCTGCGTTGGGATTACAACGGACCGCCAGACGAGAAGTGGAACCGGATGAACCGCGGGTTCAACCCCGACGCCCGCAGCCCGATTGCCAGCCAGATTCCGGCGGCCATGCTCGCCATGTATCCGAATCTGGCCAACCTGACGGGCGGGCTGGAGTTCGTCGGCGTGGGCGGCAACCCGCGCATCGCCGCAAAGCGGGATCTGAACAACTGGCAGCCCCGCGCCGGGTTTGCCTATCAGATGGCAAGCAAGCTGGTGATGCGCGGCGGCTACGGCCTGTACTACATGAACCCCAACAATGATTTCCTGAAATTCGCCGGCTTCACCGAGAATACGCCGATGGTGAACAGCGAGGACGGCGGCCGTACGCTGGTATCCAACACCCTGTTGACCAACCCTTACCCGGGCGGCATCAAGTTCCCGGCGGGCGCGGCCGGCGGATACAACACCTTCCTCGGCCGTGACACGAGCTGGTTCAACCCGAACTTCTGGACGCCGTACGTGCACCAGTTCTCGTTCGGATTCCAGTACCTGCTCTCGGGCAACTCGACGCTGGACATCTCCTATGTTGGCAGCCGCACGGTCGGCGCCAACGATGAGAGGGCGTTCAACATCCCCTCGGCCGATTTCCGGAAGCGCTGCTACTTGCTCGAAGGCGGCAGCCCCTCGTTCTGCAACGAGACTGTGCCGAACCCCTTCCGGGGGATCGAGGCCTTCCGAGGCACCACGCACTTTACGGCTGACCGGCTCACCCGCTACCAGCTGAACCGCCCCTTCCCGCAATTCTCCGGCGACATGGTGATGCAGGGGCTGAACACGTCGAAGATCTGGTACAACTCGCTCCAGATCAACTACAACCACCGGGTCGGCCGCGACCTGACGCTGTTGTGGAACTACACGCTCAGCAAGATGGTCGAACGGTGGGGGTACAACGACGCATTCAACGGCGTCCCGCAGCGGGGACTCTACTTCAACGACCGGCCGCACTACCTGAAGTTCAACACCGTGTATGACCTGCCCTTCGGCCGGGGCAAGAAGTTCGGCGGCAACATCGGCAAGCTCGCCAATGCGTTTGTGGGCGGCTGGACGATCAGCACCTACACCCAGTGGGCCTCGGGCGAGCCGAACAACCTGCCGGGCAACGTGATCATGCTGAAGGACCCGCGCACGCCCGGCGGCGACTGGACGGGCAAGGTCGACTGGAAGCTGCACCAGATCAAGGGCTGGAACCCCTGCGTGCTGCGCCAGTTCGACGATGGCCGCATCGTCCCGCAGTCGTTCAGCATCGCGCGCGGCTGCTCTTCGACCGACTTCAGCCAGTACGCCTGGTTGATGACGTCCAGCTTCGCTCCGCGGTACACGCCGTTCCGCAGCGGCCAGATCCGCAAGCAGCAGCTGTTCAACATCGACATGGCTCTCTCGAAGACCATCAATATCACCGAGCGGCTGCGCGCCCAGATCCGTGGCGAGGCGTTCAACCTCACCAACTACTACTTCTTCGGGCGTGACAGCCACTTCAACACCAACCCCAACGACCCCAACTTCGGCACGATCTTTCCGCACCAGGCGTGGATTGGCAACGGCTATCCGCGGCAGGTGCAGATCGGCTTCAAGGCCTTCTGGTAATCCCGGAACGGCCGGACTTCCAGCCGCCGGACGCCCGCAAGGGCGGTCGGCGGCTTTTTTGCGTCTGGCGGAAGGTCCCGCGAGTCCCGATCCGGAACTGATTCAAAACAAACGCCCTGCTGTGATGGCGCGTCCCGGCGGGGCGCCGCCGGGCGATGGGCGCCTGAACTCCCGGATCTTCCCACGGATAAGTGGGCTGCGGGGATGGCTATGACTTTTTTTCATGTTGAAAATGTGTTATACAGGAAGCACTGAGGGGTCTGAGCGGGTTAGATCTTGCGTTCGACCCCTGGATCCGAATGGCGGCTGTGCCATGCCGGTTTCAGGCGTCGTGGCGGATCTTGCCAACCAGTCCACGTTCTTTCGAGTCTGCACAGGAGAAGATGGATGATGAACAACCGTCCTGTCTATCGTTGGGCGTTGGCGCTGCTGTTTGTGGCAGTGCTGGCCTGCCCGCTGACAGCGCAAACGATCTACGGGTCGCTGGCCGGAACGGTGACTGACGCCTCGGGTGCTGTGGTTCCCGGCGCAGAGGTGACCATCCGTTCGCTGGATCAGGGCCTGACCCGCGAGCTGAAATCGGACGAGACCGGCTTCTGGCGCGCGCCTTCGCTGCCCATTGGCCGCTACCAGCTGGAAGTCTACGCCAAGGGCTTCGAGAAGGTGATCCGCGGTCCTCTGACGGTAGAGGCATCGGTGGAGCGCGCCGTGGATGTGACGCTGAAGCCCAGCGGCACCCAGGAAGTCATCACGATCACGGAAGAGGCGCCGCTGATTGAGGCCACCAAGGCGCAGATCAGCCGCGGCGTGGAATCCCGCCGCATTCTCGAACTTCCCGGCCTGAATACGCTCACCGGGCTGGCTCTGTTGCAGCCCGGAGTGACAGGGAACAATGCGGGGCGGCCCGGTTCGGGCTTCGTGGTCAACGGCGCCCGCACCCGCTCGAACAACTTCATGCTGGACGGCGCGAACAACAACGACCAGTCGCTCTCCATTCCGCGGCAGACGCCCGCGCCGGAATATCTGGGCGAGTTCCGCATCATCACGAACACGTTCTCGGCCGAGTATGGCCGCAACTCCGGGTCCGTGGTCATGCAGGTGACCAAGAGCGGCTCGAATGAATTTCACGGGATCGCCCGGTGGAGCTGGCTGGGCAACGGCTGGAACGCCTTCACCACCGGCCAGCAGCGCACTTTCAATGCGCAGAAGCAGGCTGGCGCCAGCGACTACGACGCCATGCGGCGCGCGCGCGGCGTGCTGGTGCGCAACCAGTGGCTCGGGTCGATCGGCGGTCCGATCATTAAGAACAAGCTGTTCTTCTTCGGCGGCTATGACCTGGACCGGCGCCGCTCGACAGCCAATCCTGTGACGACGACCTATTCTCAGCAAGCGTGGGATCTGCTGACGCAGTACCAGAACAGCTTTGCCCCGGGCACCGTGGCCTTCCTGAAGCAGTGGTATCCGGTGGCGAATGATCCCACGCCTGCGGGTACCGTGAGTGTGCAGATCCCCGGCGGTCCTACCCTGTCGCTGCCAGTGCAGCAGTATCGCCGCGGCGCCGGCCAGGCGCTGCCGTACGGGCGCGACATCCACCGCGGGCTGATGCGCTATGACTGGCGGCTGACGGACAAGGACAACCTCCAGATGCGGTGGATCAAGGACGACGACACCGATCCGGGCTCGCCGGCGGCTTTGGCCGTGAACCAGGTGGGTTCGATTGTCGTTAACAACAACGCTACCATCAACCACATCCGTGTGTGGAGTCCGACGCTGGTGATGGAGACGCGCCTGAGCTACGCGCGCCGCGAGGCGAATTTCCCGGAGAACTTCCCGGCGCAGTTCTCGATCACCGGAAGCGGCCTGCCGACGATCGGCAACCAGAACTTCCCGCAGTACCGCACGGACAACCTCTACGAGCTGACCAACAACTGGTCGCAGATGAGGTCCAAGCATACGCTGCGCTATGGATTCAACTACCTGCAGTACCGGCTGAACTCGTTCTTCGCGCCCGCCAGCCGTGGCGTGATCAGCTACCCCAGCCTGGCGGACTTCCTGTTTGACCGCAACGCGCAGTTCAGCCAGTACGCCGGCACCGGTTCGGTCCCGGCCAAGACGCACGAATTCCAAGGCTTCTTTGCTGATGACTACCGCCTCACCAACAGCCTGACGCTGAATCTTGGCATCCGCTACGAGTACACGTCCGCGCCGTTCGGGTTCTTCTCGAACGCGAAGGCCGACATCAACAACTGGGCGCCGCGCTTCGGCTTCGCCTGGAGCCCGAAGGCGAGCGACGGCTTGCTGGGCTGGATCAGCGGCAACGGCAAGTTCGTGCTCCGAGGCGGCTACGCCATCAGCTACGATCAGGTGTTCCAGAACATCCTGCTGAACACCGCGCGCAACTACCCGCGCGGCGTCACCGTGACGCTGGCCAACCTGACCGGGACCCAGATCTTCGATCCGGCGAAGCGGCCTGCGCCGCCGCAGCCGAGCGACTACCGCGGCGACCCGAACCTGCTGCCCTACCGCTACTACTCCCCTGACAAGCGGATCCAGCAGCCGTACTCCCAGCAGGTCAGCCTCGGTATCGAGCGCCAGCTCACCACGGACTATGCGTTCAAGCTGTTCTATGTGGGCACGCGCGGCGCACGGCTGGTGCGCGAAGCCGAGCGCAACCTGGGCTTCTTCGATGCCGCTGTGAAGGCCAACCCGTCCCTGCTGGAGCCGGTGGTGCAGAGCTATGGCATGAAGCCCACCACGGTGAGCGGACAGGCTGCCTGGCGCGTCGATCCCGCGCGCGGCTCGATCCTCGTGGGCGACGGCTACGGCATGTCGAACTTCCACTCGATGCAGCTGACGGTGGAGAAGCGGTTCTCGAAGGGCTACCAGTTCGAGGCCAACTACACCTGGTCGACCTTCATCAGCGAGAACGACGACATCCTGGGCGGCCAGGTGAACCGCACGCTTCCCTCGGTGCCATTTAACATGCGGCTGGACAAGGCCCGTTCGGGCTTCGACACGCCGCACCGCTTCGTACTGAACGGCATCTACCAGTTCCCCGAATTCTTCCAGCAGAAGGGTCTGTGGGGACGCATCGTGGATGGCTGGTCGATCAGCGGCATCACCACCCTGCAGCAGGGCTGGCCCTACAGCATCCTGAACGGCAACAACCCGCTCGGCATCCTGCCCGGGCAGATCTCGACCATCAACTTCAGCCAGCGCGCCGGGTTCAACCCGAACGGCACGCCCGGCACTGGTACCAGCCCGACGGTGCCCAATCCGATGTGGATGGCCTATCCGAACAACTCGGGCCTGATCGGCGCGGGCGCCAACATCCGCCGCGTGGGCAACACCTACAATACGGATGCGGCGCTCATCAAGCGTGTGCGCACCTTTGGCGAATCGCAGAACCTGGAGCTGCGGTGGGAGGTCTTCAACGTCTTCAACTACCGCAGCTTCAACGAGCTGCCAGCCAACACGGTGTCGAACAACACCAACAACACCACGTTCCTCAACCTCGGCTTCACCGACGTGGGCGGCCGCAGCATGATCTTCACCGCCCGCTACAACTTCTAGGCCGGGGACTCAACCGGAAACAGTCCGGGCCCGCGGGCGAAAGCCTGCGGGCCCGGTTTTTCTTCCGCGCCCTCAAATCAAGCGCCGGCGGATGGCGAAGGCGCGCGCAGGATTTTCCACCGTGAGGCGCTTGATCTCTGCGGCGGACAGCCCTGCTGTGCGCAGCATCGGCAGGAATCTTTCGAACAGGAATGTGTACCCGCGCGCCGGCCGCTTTCCTCCGGCGCGGAAGCTGTTTCCGTCGTGGGAAAGCAGCAGCCGCGCCAGGCAGCCTTTCTTCCGCAGGCGCAGCACCAGTTCCAGGTGCCGCCCGGCCGAGGTCTCATCGAGCCCGTCCAGGCTGACCCAGACTCCGGCGCGCGCCGCTTCCTCCAGCGCCGCCTCCTCGCCTGGGGGCGCCTGATTGGCATGCACCCAGATCCACGCCTCAGGCGAAACCCCCTCCTCGCGCAGGATGGCCATCTGCTGCCGCGCTGCCTCGGGATTGCCGCCGGTGTGAACGGCAATCGTGAGTCCGGATTCGCGGTGCGCCAGCGCCGCAGCGCGAATCAGCTTCGCGTCGATGTCTGACAGCGGCCCGCTGTCCACCCCGATCTTGAGGAACCCCGGGCGGATGCCGGTTTCGCGAATGCCCTCCCTCCACTCGCGAACCCAGCGGGCAGCCAGCGCGGCGGGGCTTTCCTCGAATGCATGCTTCGGGACATAGCGGTCTGACGCGGCGCCGTAATAGCCGGTGTTGGTGAGGACGTGCAAACCCGTTCGCTGGGAGATGATCCGCAGCAGCCGCGGGCTGCGGCCGAACCACGCGGCAGTGGCGTCGGCGATGGCGCTGCAGCCCAGCTCTTTCACCCGCCGGGCCTGCGGGATCACTGCTTCCAGCAGCCGCGGCTCGTCATAGACCGGCGGTTCGGCGGGATCTTCGCCGAAGTTGGAAAACAGGTGCTCGTGCGGGAGCATGAGGCCGAGCTTTTCCGGCGGAACCGGGCCGCGGACCGTCATCACGATCCCCTCGCCCCCGCCTTGGGCAAGGCAGGCAGCGGCGGCGAACCACGCGCGGCGGGTCAGGCGAGCGGCCGGCATGCTCCGATGATACACGGCGGGGTGAGGGTTTCGGATCTGCGGGCCGGAATAGAACGACCGCCGGCTGCGGCGTCCTGACGGCAGCGCGGCTCAGGCGGTTTGCAGCGCGAGTCCGAGCCCCCGCTCGATCTCATCGACACGTTCGCGCAGATAGAGGCAGAGGTCGTCCTGCTCCGGAGAATCCGGATCCGGGTTGCCTTGTGGTGAAGCCGCGGCCGGCGGTTCTGCCACGACCGCAAAGCCAGCGCAGGCGGCAAGCCGGCAGCTGGAGGCGATCAGCGCGGCATCGGGATCGGTTCTGGAAAGTTCCAGCGGATCGGCGTGATGATGGAGGCGGGCAGCCGCGGCCAGCTCTTGCGGGAGGCCGTAGCGGCGCATGGCGCGGGCGCCGGCTTCGGCATGGTTCACGCGGAAGAGTTCCGTCTCAAGATCGAGGCAATGAGCGGCACTAGAAGCCTGTTCCAGCAGCAGGGCGTAAGCTTCAGGGGCGGAGGCCAGCAGGACGAGACGGCCGAGGTCGTGCAGCAACCCGGCCGTGTAGCATTGCATCATACCGCCGTCCTGATCGAGCGCGAGGTCGGCAGCGAGGATGGCGGTGGCCAGGCTGTGCTTCCAGATGGCGCGCGCCTGCGGCAACCGGGCCAGGGGGCGGAACAGGTGCCGGACGCCGTAGGTCAGCACGAGCGCGCGGAGCCGGTCGATGCCGATCAGGGTGAGGGCGGTAAGCAGATCGGTGACCTCCCCGCGCCGGCCGAACAAGGCCGAGTTGGCCAAACGCAGCACCTGCGCAGCGAGGGCGGGGTCTTCGCTCACCAGCCCGCGGATGCGGCGGAAGCCGGAGGGCTCCCCGGAGAGTTCGGCCATCAGGCGGGTGACCACGGGACGAAAGGGCGGCAAAGCGTCCAGCCGGACCTGCAGCGCGCGTGGAGGCATGGGCAGTCTCAATGGGCTTCCTCGCCGTTCTTATCGGCCGCCCGCGCGGTGCGATGAGCGAATGACGCCGGGCGGCGCGTGCCGCGGGCGCGTTTGCATACACTGGGATTGAACCGCTTGGCGAAGCAGCTGACAGTCAAACAGTTCTTTTCGCGCCGGGGGCCGCTGGCGCAAGCGCATCCGAACTACGAATTCCGCCAGGGGCAGATCGAGATGGCTCTGGCGGTGGAGGCGGCGCTCGAGGAAAAGCGGCACCAGATTGTGGAGGCCGGCACGGGCACGGGGAAGACGCTGGCCTATCTGGTTCCTGCCATCCTCTCCGGAAAGCGGGTGGTGATCTCCACGGGCACCAAGAACCTTCAGGAGCAGATTTTCTTCAAGGATCTCCCTTTCCTGAACAGCATCTTCGGCGGCCAAATCCGCGCCTGCTACATGAAAGGCAGGAGCAATTACGCCTGCCGGCAGAAGATTTACGACGCCGAACGGGAGCCCGTGCTCTCCGGGCTGGAAGAGGTGAGCGACTTCGCCATCATCCGCGAATGGGAGAAGACGACTGACACCGGGGACCGCTCCTCGATTCCGAACCTTCCCGACGGGTCGACGGCGTGGGCCAAGCTCGACGCGCGCGCCGAGCTCTGCACCGGGCAAAAATGCCCGTCGTTCGAGCGGTGCTTCATCACGCTGATGCACCAGCGGGCGCAGGAATCCGACATCATTATCGTCAATCATCATCTGTTTTTCGCCGATCTGGCCGTAAAAGACAGCGAATTCGGGGCGATTATCCCGGACTATTCCGCCGTCATTTTTGATGAAGCCCACGAGCTGGAGGAGGTGGCCGGGCAGTATTTCGGCTTCGCGGTTTCTTCCAGCCAGGTGGAGGACCTGCGCCGGGACGTGCAGGCCGTGGCGCGCCGCAAGAACCTGATGACGCGCGACCTGGAGCAGATGCTCAAGGCGCTGGCCGAGCAGGCGGAGCGCTTCTTTTCGCTGTTCCCGGAGCAGGAGGGGCGGACCGGATTCAGCGAGCACAAGAAGTTCCTGGAGAAGCACGGCGAGCCGTACCGGCGGCTCCGGTCCTCTCTCGAACTGCTGGAAACGCATCTTTCGCTTGCCAAGGACGTGCCAGAGGAGGTTGTGCCGCTGGTCCGGCGTCTGAAGGCGCAGCGGGAGACTTTGACCGCGTTTCTCGAGGGCGAGGATCCGGACTTCGTGTACTGGGTAGAGCGGCGGGGGCGCAACGTGACGCTGCAGGCGACGCCCGTCAACGTCAGCTCCATCCTCCGGGAGAAAGTGTTCAGCACGGTGCCGACGGTGGTGCTGACCAGCGCCACGCTCGCCGTGGGGGGCACGTTCGACTACCTGAAGGCGCGGCTCGGGCTGGAGGGGGCGCGCGAGCTGATCGTTCCCAGCCACTACGACTACGCCCGCCAGGCGCTCCTGTACGTTCCGGTGCACCTGCCCGACGTGCGCAACGGAGCGTTCGTGGCGGCGGCTGCCGAGGAGGTGCGCGAGGTGCTGGCGCACAGCCGCGGACGCGCCTTCGTGCTGTTCACCAGCTACCAGCAGATGCGGCAGATCCACGAACGCGTGGCGCCGCGCCTGGACTATCCGGTGCTGCTGCAGGGCACCGCGCCGCAGCGCGTGCTGCTCGAGCAGTTCCGCTCGACGCCGCATTCGGTGCTGTTCGCCACGTCGTCGTTCTGGCAGGGCGTGGACGTGCAGGGCGAGCAGCTTTCCTGCGTGATCATCGACCGGCTGCCGTTCGCCGTCCCCACGGACCCCGTGGTGGCGGCGCGGTCGAAGGCGATCGAAGCCGCGGGCGGCAACCCGTTCTACGAGTACCAGGTGCCGCAGGCAGCCATCGCGCTGAAGCAGGGCTTCGGGCGGCTGATCCGCTCCTCCACCGACCGCGGCGTGCTGGTGCTGCTCGACAACCGCATTCTGCGCACCAATTACGGGCGCGTGTTCCTGGAATCCCTGCCGCCCTACCGATTGACGACGAAGATCGCCGACGTGGAACGCTTCTTCGAGGCGCCGGAGGAGTAGCGGAGCGAAGCGGCGCCGCTCAGCGCGCCGGGGGAAGGAACGCCCGGTGCAAGAGCCGCGCCGCAGCCAGCCAGCCGCTATTTCCAACGCCGGCGCCAGCGCGGGCTGCGATGGCCAGCGTTGCGCCAATCGCCGCACCGACCGGGGCGAGCACCCCTGCCTGCTGGAATTTCCCGATGGCGAAGACAGGAAGCGCCGCGGCGAAGGCGCCCCACAGCGCGGCGCGCCACCAACCCGGGCGCAGCGCGCCCGCCGCCCGGGG
>JBBFLJ010000031.1:0-50483 GCA_037481575.1 Bryobacteraceae bacterium
TTCTGGCCCCGAGGGTTTCCCATGCCTGTATAGATGCACGGGGATACGAAAAGGTGACACTATATTTTGCGGGATTCAGTAGATCTCCCGTAGAAGTGCTGCTGGCCCTCTCCGAACAAGTCTGCGCACGGGAACAATCACAGCAGGCAAGGCTGCTGAGAACATTAATCCCACGGAAGCTAGCGAACACCACACATTGACCCCAGGAAACTCGGGAATCAACGAGGCCACGGTTACACCTAGCGCAATAGTTGCTGCGGTGCCGCAAAGCGCGCCGATAACGACTACTAGCCCAACTCGGGCGAGAAGCAGGCGCAAGACGCTGTTGTCAGTCCCGCCCAGCGCCAAACGGAGGCCGACCTCCACACGGTGATCAAGAATTGTGGCCGAGACCAAAGTGTAGACGCCCATAACGGCGATAAGCACCGCTATGCCGCCAAACAGGCCCACAACCATCAGCCGGGCCCTGCGATGCAGAAACATCGCATCCACAGCCGCCTCGAGAGTCGTGATTTTTTCAACGGCGATGCTGTTGTTGACGCTTCTTGCCAGTTTGGGCGCATCTCTGAGCAAACGGTCAACGTCCCTGTCACTGTCGCCCTTGAGCACAAACCACACTTGCTGCCACGGGAATTGCGTCTGGGACAAATACACTGTCGGGTAGGGATCCGCGTGAACATCCTGCCTGGTCGGTGTTACGACACCTACGATCGTGACGGCCTGCTGCGCCATGCCGATCATCATGCGCCGCCCGATCACGTCCTCGGTGCCAAACCATGCATTCGCGGCGGTCTCGTCAAGAAGGGCGACCGGCATGGTGAGGGAGGTGTCCGTACGTTCAAATTCTCGGCCGCGAACCAAACGTATGCCCACAACGTCGAAAAACTCGCCGCCAACTACACGCAGATCGGCTTGCTTCGCTGCGTCAATAGCATTCAGCCGAACTTCTGCGAGATTGATTTGGCCCGAGCCAGGCAACGCCGAAGTCAGCCCCACCCGAACGCCACCGAGACGCTCCCTCAACGAAGTCGCTATCTCCTGGATTTCGGACGACCACGTGTTCGGCGAGGCATTCACGGATGAAAACCTGAGCTCAAACGTAGCAACGTTGGCCGGGGAGAAACCGAGGGCGCGCTGTGTCAACCGGAAATAATCCAACAGCAAAACGCTCGCGAGGGTAAGAAACGTGACTGAAGCCGCAACTTGAAAAGCGACTAAGCCGCCCCAGACGGTCCGTCTGGTCCGCTTCGTCACTGTTGTGACTTCACCGGACAGCCCAAGATTGCGCCGCACGTCTGCAAATGTCGCCATGGCGGAGATGCCTGCGATCAGCAGCACGAAACACAGGCTTGCCAATATGATTGTGCCCTCCGAGGAACTGCTTGACACATCAAAACTAGCCGAGGGCACGAAAGAGGCCAGGCGCGTAGAGTAAAGGCCCGCCATCATCCGGCCGAATAGCCACGCACAAATTCCGATTGCAAGCCCTTCTGCCAAAAACTGGACAAACATCATACTCGGGCTCAGCCCCAGCGATTGTTCTATGGCGAGATCTCGTCGGCGCCGCAGTGCGGCCGCCGTCAGCAATCCCGATATGCTGGCGGCACACAAGCAAACAAGAAGCAGGCCTGCACCGAGAAGGATTAACGCTGGCCCCTTCACCCGGTCTGTGAGATAGGCATTCAACGATACTGGTTTGAGATCGGCCCATGTAACGCTGCTGAGGCGCGCCAGATTGGCAGCAACTGACGAAGAGCTTGCAGTCTCGTTTACCCGGATCAGTGCCCCCATGATTGCCACATTACGTATTCTCCAAAGAGGCCCGGCTTCCGGATTCAGGGGAATCCAAATTCCAACACTGTGGGGGAACGCAAGTTTGTCCGGGACAATCCCGATTAGACGATAGGATCGATCTCCCAAGTAAAACGCTCTATGGAGTGCTTCAGGAGATGACTGAAAAAGCCGCCGCCACACGGTTTCTGAGATGACTGCGACAGGTTCGGCGCCAGGATGATCCTCGGCAACAGTAAAAGTTCGGCCAAGCAGCGCAGGCATCTGCAATACTTTGAAGAAAGAGGCGGAGACAGCGGCGCCAGACACGACGAGAACCTCGTCGTCGATTCGTAGTGGCCGGCTGAATAGCAGATATCCACCGATCACTCCCAAACTCGGTCCGATCTCCTCAAGCAGTCGGTAGTCGGCCGGTGACAACCCTCGTTGAGCGTCGCCGCCATTGCGCGGGGCGCTCATCACGCTGTAGAGGCGCTCCGGTTCGTGAAATGGCGTAGGCCGCAGAATCGTCATGTAGAGACGAGAAACCGCAATCGCAACACTCAGGCCCACTGCGGTGAGAGCCACTAAAGCGATCGTGGACCCAGGATGTCGAACGAGTTTCAGACAAACTCGGCGGATCTGAAACGCCAGAGGCATCATTTGAGAAGCAGCCCATTCACGCCCAATGGCGTGGCTGGGAGAGGTGCCGCTTGTTGGCACGGTTGGCTGTTCGTATTGTTCACCTGGCACAAGCAGACCGTCCAAGCACCACCTTCCTGGATATTATACCGCCCCTGATCTCTTGGACAGTTTTTTGAATTATCGTCATGCGGCAGGTTCGAGGGCAAGCAGGGCCTGGTGAGCCTGCCGCGGGGACTTGAAATGGAGCCTTTCGACCAGCCAGTGCTCGTTGTAGCGCTGGCGCAATTCCTGAAGAGCCGCAGCCGGCTCTTCCACGGTCTCGAAGCGGCGCACCCGGAGCAGCTGCTCCTTGAGAGTTCGCAAGAAGCGTTCGATGCACCCGTTGCCTTCCGGCTCGCGTACGAACGCCGGCGAGGACTCCAATCCGAGAAAGCGGATCTCCCGCTGAAAGTCATCGCTCATCATCGCAGAGCCGTGGTCGTGCCGCTGCATCACGCCGACAGCGATGCCTTCCCAGAAGCCTCCGAACTGTTCCCTGACAGCTTGACGCACGGGCTCGAGAGCTTCAAACCGCGTGCCTCGCTTGGCGACATGGATGCCCAGGCAATAGGCCGAGTGGTGGTCGATCATGGCGAAGATGGCGACCTGTCCGTCGCGACGTGTGAAACCGGCCGTGGCGTCGAGGCCCCACATCTGGTTGGGGCGCTTGACCTGCCCCCGAGAAACTCCTCCAGTCATAATTTGGAAAGCTCCGTTGAAGACAGCAAAAGGAGCTTTTGCAATGAGGAAGACGAAGTTCAGCGAAGAGCAGATGATCGACGCCGTGAAGCAGCTCGAAGCCGGGCGTGCGGCGAAGGACCTTGCCCGGGAGCTGGGCGTCAGCGACCAGACGCTGTACAACTGGCGGGCGAAGTACAGCGGCCTGGACGTGAATGAGGCGCGGCGGCTGCGGGCGCTCGAGGAGGAGAACCGGCGGTTGAAGACGATGGTGGCCGATCTCAGCCTCGATAAGGAGGCGCTGAAAGCGGTGATCCGAAAAAACGGCTGGAGCTTGTGAGCGCGCGGCGGGACGTGGCGTTCGTGATGGCGGAGTTCGGCTGCAGCGAACGCCACGCTTGCAAGCTCCTGGAGGTGGACCGTAGCAGCTATCGCTACGAGTCTCGTCCCGATCGCAACGGCGAGTTGCGGGAAGAACTGATCGCGCTGGCGCGGCAGAAGCCGCGGTACGGATACCGGCGGCTCTGGACCCTTTTGAGGCAGCGTGGGCAGAAGGTGAACATCAAGCGCGTGTACCGTCTGTACCGGGAAGCTCATTTAGCTGTGCGCCAGCTCCAGCGCAAGCGGCTCGAGCGCACGGTGCCGGTGAACGCGACGCTGATGGCGCCGAATCAGGAATGGGCGCTGGATTTCGTTTCCGACGGCGTAGCGAGCGGACGCGGCCTTCGCATTCTGACAATTGTGGACGGCTTCACACGGGAGTGCCCAGCGATCGAAGTCGGCGTAAGCCTCGGCAGCCGGCGCGTCACGCGGGTGCTCGAACGGGTGATCGCCGACCGGGGAAGGCCGCAGAGCTTGCGGTGCGACAACGGGCCCGAGTTCACCAGCCGGCACTTCCTCGCCTGGTGTGAAGAGCGCAGGATCGGGCTGGTGCACATTCAACCCGGCAAGCCGATGCAGAACGGATACGTGGAAAGCTTCAACGGCCGGTTCCGCGATGAATGCCTGAATGCGAACTGGTTCTTGAACATCATGGATGCGAAGCAGAAGATCGAACATTGGAGGGTGGAGTACAACGAAGAACGGCCGCACAGCAGCTTGGCATACCGGACGCCGAAGGACTATGCAGAGGCGTGCTCTGGGCACACCAGCAGGATGGACGCCACCCCGCCGATCCGCCCGCCGTTAGTTGTGAGTAGCACGGCGGTGCTCGCCGGCAAGGGTTCGCCTCCGGCCGCGCCCTGAGGAACGCGCCCTTGCCTGCTGTGCGCCGCCGTGCATCCACTACCGGTCAGCGACGGGCGGCTCCGGCGGGATGGCTGGCAGACGTAATATGAAGAAGGGCTGTCCAAATTACCCCTGGTAGAGAAAAACGGGGCAGGTCACGCTCAGCCAGGATGGTTCCCTCATGCCGCTTGGGCTCGACCGGCTGCGGCTGCCGCTGCGGCGCCAGCAGCTGGTGCTCCCGCATCAGCCGCAGCACGCGCTGTTTCGAGGTGCGCACGCCAGCCATCCGCAGTCGCGCCCACACCTTGCGGTGCCCTTCGCCTGTGAAGGGAGACTCCGCAATCGTCCGCCGGATCTCGCCGACGAGTTGCTTATCCGTGTAGCGTGTCTTCGGGCCGCGTCTCACAGGAAGACGAGGAGAAGCCTGCTGGCGGCGCTGGTGGTAGAACGTCGACCTCGGCAAACCCCACGCCTTCAGCACCCGAGCCCGCCCGTAGAATCGTCCCGTGGAGGCCGACCGGGCGCAGCTCATCGTTTCGACCTCCACCGCAGAAAAGGCTTCTCGTCCTCCATGCGCCGGATGCGCTCCCGGAGCAGTTCGTTCTCCATGGCGAGCTCGGCGATGACAGACATCATGCGTCGGCCCTGCTCGTCGACCAGATCTTCCTGCCGGATCTTGAGCCCCTCCTCGCCGGCCGCGAGGAAGGCGTCACGCCATTCGGACAGGGTGGCGGCCGTGACGCCGTATTTGCGGCTCGTGGACTCCAGATCGGCGCCGCGAAGCAGTTCGAGAACCACGCTCATCTTGCGTTTGGCCGACCACCGGCCCTTGCCGCTGTGGGCAGTTTCCGGGGATTTCGTGTTGCACACACTCACACCTTTTATCGCAATTCGCTGTCCAACGAAATCGTGGGGCGGGGGAGGCCCGCGTGCAGACTCTTCAACGAGTCGGCGAGCTAGCAAAATTGATTACCACCTGCCTACCACCATCGCCCCCCATCCCCCCACTTCCCACTTTTTTCTTCCCCCGCATCCCCCTGATCCTCAACCACTTCCCTCCCCCGCCCCACAAATCCGCCCCGAATTCCTTGGTCAGCGGGTCTACAATCTCCCCCGGAGATGGCACCTGTGCTCGTCAACCCGTTGGCTCGACCCTGCACTCAAGATACACCCGGGATCCGGCTTCGCCCTCTTTTCAAGACCCGCCCCAAACCTCAAGGGGGTATCCCCTCCGCCATTTCCCGTCAATCCTTTGAAAATAAAAGCCTTAACCCCAAAAGTTCGTTTCAAAACGAACTCGAAACGAACTCCCCCGCCCCGCAGCCGCAACCCGCTCAAAACACAGAACTTTCTCGCCAGGAACCCCACCCGCCCACCCGCAGTTCCTTCCCCCGCAAACCCCGGTTCGTTCCCCTCCTCAGCCCACGCCTTCCACGACGTTCTTCGCCCTTTCTTCACACAGGGAACCGGCGGCGGTATACTATAAATGCTTACACTATGTCCGTCGCCGCCCTCCACGCCCACAGCTGGTACTCCCTCCTCGACGGCACCCTCCCGCCCGAACGCCTCGCCGATGCCGCCCACGCCTCCGGCCTCCCCGCCGCCGCCCTCACCGACCGCGACACCCTCGCCGGCGCCGTCCGCTTCTACAAACGCGCCCGCCAGCTCGGCATCCACCCCGTCATCGGCGCCGAACTCACCCTCGCCCAGGGCGCCTCCCTCGTCCTCCTCGTCGAAAACCGCCGCGGCTACCAGAACCTCTGCTCCCTCCTCACCGAAGCCGCCCGCCCGGACAACAGCCCCCGGCAAGATCCCGATCCCCGCCCCGCCGGACCCGCCTCCGCCAGCCCCGCCCGCCTCAACCCCCACGGCGTCACTCTCGATCAGCTCGCCCGCTACAGCCAGGGCCTCGTCTGCCTCGCCGGCGCCCGCAGCCCCGTCGCCCAGGCCATCCTCCGCGGCCGCACCGGCGAAGCCGAACTCAAGGCCCTCCACGAAATCTTCGGCTCCAGCCTCGCCCTCGAAATCAACCCCAGCCACGACGGCGCCCTCCGCCTCGCCCGCTTCCTCGTCGAACTCGCCCGCCGCCGCCGCGTCCCCCTCGCCGCCGCCGCCGACGTCCGCTATCTCGAACCCCGCGAATGGCTCAAGTTCGACATCCTCCAGTCCATGCGCACCCTCACCCTCCTCGGCCAGTCCCACCCCGCCAAGCTCCCCCCCGGCCGCTACCACTGGCACTCGCCCGAAGAGCTCGCCCGCCACTTCGGCGGCCTCCCCCAGGCCCTCCGCAACACCCTCCGCATCGCCGAACGCTGCCAGTTCGATTTCGATCTTGGCGACATCCGCTTCCCCCGCTTCCCCTGCGACGACCCCGTCCAGCTCCTCCGCGCCAAGGTCCGCGCCGGACTCGAGCGCCGCTACGGCCCCTCCCCCTCTCAGGAAGTCCTCCAGCGCCTCCGCCGCGAACTCGCCGTCATCGAAGAGGTCGGCTACGCCGGCTACTTCCTCGTCTTCGCCGATCTCGTCGAATGGTGCAACGCCCGCGGCATCGCCACCCTCGCCCGCGGCTCCGCCGCCGGCAGCCTCGTCTGCTACCTCCTCGGCATCAGCAACGTCTGCCCCTTCCGCTTCGGCCTCTGCTTCGAGCGCTTCCTCAACCGCGAGCGCATGCAGTTCTCCAAGCTCGCCGACATCGATCTCGACCTCCCCTGGGACCGCCGCGACGAAGTCATTGAACATGTCTTCGATCAATACGGCCCCGAACACGCCGCCATGATCGGCGCCATCCACACCTTCCAGAGCCGCTCCGCCATCGCCGACATCGCCAAGGTCTACGGCATCCCCGAACGCGAAGCCCGCCGCTTCACCGAACACATCCCCCGCCACCACGGCGATGCCCTCGAAGCCGTCCTCCAGACCCCTGAATGCCGCAACCTCCCCTGGAACGAAGAGCCCTACCGCACCATCCTCCAGATCGCCGGCGAACTCGACGGCCTCCCCCGCCACTTCGCCATGCACCCCTGCGGCCTCGTCCTCTCCGGCGAACCCCTCGCCCTCCGCATGCCCCTCTTCGCCTCCTCCAAAGGCTGGCCCACCACCCACTACGACATGGAAGACGTCGAAGAGCTCGGCCTGCTCAAGATGGACCTCCTCGGCCAGGCAGGCCTCTCCGTCCTCCGCGACACTCTTTCGAATATCGAAGCCAATCACGGCGCGCGCCCCGATCTCGACCGCCTCGACTGGAACGATCCCCTCACCTGGGACACCATCTCCTCCGGCAACGCCCGCGGCGTCTTCCACATCGAGTCCCCCGCCATGACCAGCCTCCTCGTCATGACCAACTGCCGCGACATCGACACCCTCACCGCCGTCGAATCCATCATCCGCCCCGGCGCCGCCAACGAGGGCAAGAAGCTCGCCTTCGCCCGCCGCAAGCAGGGCCTCGAACCCGTCGAATTCGCCCACCCCTCGCTCGAGCCTCTCTTGGCCGACACCTGCGGCCTCATGGCCTTCGAAGAACACATCCTCCTCGTCGCCAACGCCTTCGCCGGCATGCCCTGGGGCCGCGCCGACCTCCTCCGCCGCGCCCTCGTCAAAAACCGCGACCCCCATCTCATCGAGCAGCTCGGCGAAGAGTTCCGCGCCTCCGCCCTCGCCCTCGGCCGCACGCCCGAAGAGACCGACCGCGTCTGGAAAATGGTCAGCGAATTCCGCGGCTACATGTTCAACAAGGCCCACTCGGCCGCCTACGCCGTCGAAGCCTTCGCCGGCGCATGGCTCAAAACCCGCTACCCCGCCGAGTTCCTCGCCGCCGTCCTCAGCTCCCGCCGCGGCTTCTACGCCCCCATCGTCTACGTCCTCGAAGCCCTCCGCCTCGGCGCCCGCTTCCTCCCGCCCGATCTTCATCTTTCCGATCCCCGCCGCTTCACCGTCCGCGGCCGCGAAATCCGCCTCCCCCTCGACCAGATCCGCGGCCTCTCGCAAGCCACCCTCGGCTTGATCGTCGATCACCGCCCCTTCCACGGCCCCGCCGACTTCTACTGCCGCGTCCGCCCCTCCCGCCCCGAATGGCTCGCCCTGCTCAAGTCCGGCGCCCTCGATTGCTTCGGCGAACCCCGCGGCAGCCTCTTCTGGCGCCTCCAGCGCCTCGAAGCCTACCAAACCAGGGGAACAAACGTCCCCGCCCCGCCCAACTCCCCTGAGCGCCAGCTCAGGGCCCAATTCCCCTCCGCGCCAGCGCAGGGCCTGATTCCCCTGAGCGCCAGCTCAGGGCCCACCGCCCACACCCTCACGCCCGCCCCAGCACACGAAAGCGCAAGCTCAGGGCCGCCCGGTTCCCCCGGCGCTTGCGCCGGGGCCGCGCTACCCGCGTTCTCGGCGCAGCTTCTTCAGATTCCCCTGAGCGCCAGCTCAGGGCCTACCGCCCACACCCTTACGCCCACCCGAGCACACATGAGCGCCAACGCAGAGCCCGGTTCCCCCGGCGCTTGCGCCGGGGCCGCGTTTCCCTCCGCAGCCCACGAGGGCCGAGAGAGCTCCGCAGGCTTCCTTAAGGAGTCAGGGAGCTGTCCCACGCCGAATCCCCCAATCCCCCAGGAACAGCCGCAACTCCTCGAGCCCGAACTCCCGCCCCCCTTCGAGCCCACAGCCGAAGATCGCGCCCGTTGGGAGGCCGAAATCCTCGGCTTCCCCGTCAGCCTCCACCCGCTCGCCCTCTGGGGCCGCCACGTTCCCTGGAAGGATTTCCTCTCCGCCGCCGAACTCACCCGCCGCCAGCATGAGTTCTACGGCAAGACCGTCCGCGTCGCCGGACTCATTGTCGCCGACCGCCGCCACCCCACGCCCAACGGCGTCATGAAATTCATCACCCTCGCCGACTGGACCGGCTTCCTCGAAGCCGCCCTCTTCGCCGGCGTCTACCGCGACTACGGCCACCTCACCGTCCAGCCCGTCATCGCGCTGGAAGCCGTCGTCGAGCCCTTCGATAACCGCCGCGGCTTCACCCTCCGCACCAGAAAGGTGCTCCCCCTCCATGCCCGCTAAATCAATCCCGTTCCCCGGCGCTTGCGCCGGGGCGGCATTGCATGCGCCGCTCGTTCCCGATCTGCGTTGTTCCCCCGGCGCTTGCGCCGGGGCCGCGCTGCCCTCCGCTGCCCCCGGTCTCCCGGGCATCGGCACGGGAAACGCGCACCCACCCTCGCCACTCGCCGCAGGCGCAAAACCAAAATCCCCAAGATTTGTTTCCTGCTCCCGCCCCAGGCGCGGCAGTCCGCATCACTCCGCCGCGCGCCTCCGCGGCGGCACGCCCTTCGGATGGCAGTCGGCGCACTTCACGGTATGAATGTTGTGCCTCGAGTTGCGGTTCGCAAACGTCGTATCCATCCTCTCGACGTCCAGCCCGCAGTTGGACAACCGCGGATGGCAATTCGCGCACGATGCCCGCGTCGTCTGCCGGTGATGGTCATGACAAGCGAGGCACGAGATGCCTTCATGCACCCCAACGGGCGTCCGGTCATCACCCGAGAACACCTGCCGAGTGCTCAGTGGCGCGTGGCATTGATAGCACAGCGCCTGCCGCGGATCGGGACTCATCCGCACAGCCCGCTCCCCCTCCCGCATCGCCGGCAAGGGCAACAAGGATACCTCCACCGGGGCCATCGAGCGCCGGTCGAAAAATGCCAGCGAAGGGCGGAACTTCTCCTGCCGCTGCCCGGAAATCTTGGCTTCCAGCCGGCGCTCCGCATGCACCGCGCCGCGGCGGTGAATGGAATGGCAAGCGAGGCAAGGAATGGCGGGCTCTTCGGCAAGCGCGGCGCGGCGCAGCCGCCACGGACCTTTTGTCGAAAGCGGCTCCACCAGCTCCCGGATGCCACCGTCGAAATGCATGCCGTGGCAGCGCAGGCAATCGTCCATCAAATGGCGCGTGGAATTATGCTTTTCATCGAGAAAAATGCTGCGGTACGCAATGGCGTGCGGACCGTTGGCCCACGACGCAAATTCCTGCTGATGGCACTTCCGGCAGCGCGGCAGCATGGCGCGGATCTCTTCCGGGCCAAGCCGGGCGCGCGCCGGAACGTCCCCCTGCCAGTGCTGCCACACGCGCCGGGCGTTGGTCAGATGAAAGCGCGGATCCGCGGTCAGCGCATCGCCGTGGCACTCGCTGCACGGCACGCCGCGGTGCGTCGAGTGGCGCCACTCGCCCACCGGCGCGCCCATCTCGTGGCAGCGTGCGCAGGCATCCGGTCCGCCAGCCTCATAGAAGAAGCTCGCCGCCGGGATCATCAGCAGCACAGCGAGTCCAAGGAATGACGCGGCCAGCGCGGCTTTCATGCGCGCCTCCCTTCCCGCGCCAGATGCCCGCCCACGCGGTAGGCGATGGCCATGATGGTGAGCACCGGATTGTAAGCGCCGTTCGTCACATGGACGCTCGCATCGGCGACGTAGACGTTGTCGGTGTCATGCACGCGGCACCACGGATCGACGACAGAAGTTTTCGGATCCGCGCCCATGCGGCAGGTGCCCGCCTGATGCTGCCCGGCGCTGACGCCTCGTCCGGCGCGACGCAGCCACACCTTGACGGCGCCCGAGGCGCGCAGCCACTCCGCGGCGCGCTCGGCCATATATTCGGAAACCTCGATCGTGTGCGGATGACGGTAGCCGGAGATGCGCGCCACGGGAATGCCGAACTTGTCGCGGACGCGCGGATCCACGGTGACGCGCGAATCGAACACCGGAATCTCCTGCGTGGGCCCTTGTACGGGAATGATGCGGCGGTAGGCGCGGCGGACGAATTCCTTGTGCGCGCGGCCCCACCGCGGCACGCCGGGCTCGCGGATGCCGGAGACGAACTGATAGGGGAGCCGGATGAACTCGTTGGCGAGCATGGCGCCGCCGGCGAGACCGGGATTGCCATGCACGTAATCGCAGATGGCGATGCTCGCTCCGGGGCCGAGGTCGTCGTAGACGATCTCCTCGAACAGCCCGTTGGCGCCCGTGTAGGTGTGCCCTTGCAGGTTCCGGCCGACCCATCCGTAACGGTTGCCGAGACCGTCGGGATAAAGCCGCGAGCGCGAATTCAGCAGCAGGCGCGCGCTCTCGATGGCGCCGCAAGCGACCACCACATAGCGCGCGGGCTGTTCCCACAGCCGCCCGTCCCGGTCGAAATAGGCCACGCCGGTGGCGTTGCCGCGCGAGTCCACCAGAATCTCCCGCGCCGAACATTCCGTGCGCAGCTCGAGATTTCCGGTAGCAAGAGCGGTGGGAATTACCGTGTTCTGCGTGCCGTTCTTCGCGTCCACCTCGCAGGCGAAGCCGACGCACCAGCGGCAGCGCATGCATGCGGGGCGTCCGTTGTAGGGCACCGAATTCCGCAGCATCGGGATGTAGAACGGGTGCAGCCCGAGCCGGCGCGCGCCTTTTTCGAGAATCTCGTGCTCGCGCGTGGGCGGCAGCGGCGGCATCGGCAGCGGACGGCGGCGCGGTCCTTTGAAAGGATCGCCGGAAACGTCGCCCGAAACGCCGATCTCCCACTCGGCTTTTTCGTAAAACGGCTCCAGGTCTTCGTAGGAAATGGGCCAGTCTTCGAGCGTCGAATTTTCAAAAGCACGAGGGACTTTCGACGCGTACACGCTGCGCATCCGGAAATCATTCGGATGAAACCGCCACGCCATGGCGCCGTAAGAGAGCGTCCCGCCCCCCACGCAGAACGCATTGTTGTTGTAGCCGGGCTCGGAGGGCTTGACGATCCGCTCCCTCCCGTCGAGGTCCACGATGACGCGCGGGTTGCCCTCCTCATCAGGTCCGAACGGATACCCCAACGTGGCGTTGCGTTGGTTGCGCAGATCGTCCTTGCGGCAGTCGGCGGGCGTATACCAGCGCCCCTTTTCGAGCAGCACCACGCGCCAGCCAGCGACAGCAAGCTCCTTGGCGACGATGGGCCCGCCGGCGCCCGCGCCAATCACCACGGCATCCACCTTCGGCAGCGGCATCAGCTCTTCTCCGGAAATGTGCGGGAGGCTTCGTAATGCTCGCGCCCGCGCACAGGCATGGGCGGCACGCCGATCATCTTCCACGAGGCATAGCCGCGGTTTCCGCCATGGCGCGGATTCCCGTAGAAGCCTTGCATGGCGTGGGCGAGGACGAGCTCGAAGGCGCTCTTCCCGCCGCCGGGGAAATGTTCCTTGTCCGCCTGCCCCTGCTCCATCAGGGCAAGCATCTCCTCACGCTCTTCCAGGGAAAGCTGCGCGAAGCCGCGGCGGTGCCGGGCGCGGCTCCACCGCTCGATCCGCGCGAGCGCGTCGCGGTATTCCGCCTGATGGCGGCGGAACCAGCGGGTCAGCTGCAGGTCGATGTAGCGAACCACGCCTGCTTCCTTTGCCCCGGGATCTTCATCCGGCGGGATCAGCGTGTCGACCCACGCGCCAAGTGTCTCGACCTCCTGCGGCGTCAGGAAGCGGTATCCGGCAGCAGGCGCGGGCGCGCGCCGGCAGGCGGCGGCGAGGGCGGGCGCGGCAAGAAAGGCTCGTCGTTTCAGACACGCACCTCCTGATATGGCTTGACGGAATCATACAGGATGAAGGCGCGGCCCGGCAAGACGGCCGCAGGGTATGAGAGGCTGTTAGCACGCATGGCGCAGCAGGAGCTTTTCGCCGCGGAACCGAAGATCTACACGGTGACGACGCTGACAGCAGCCATTCACCGCGTCCTGTCAGCGCACTTCGACGACGTGCGCGTGATGGGCGAGATTTCCGGCTACAAGCTGTGGACTTCCGGGCACGCCTACTTCACGCTGAAGGACAACGGCGCGCAGATCCGGTGCGTGCTGTTCCGGCAGGTGCTGCGCTATCTGAAGTTCACGCCGGGCGACGGTATGGCTGTGGTGGCGCGCGGTTCGGTGGAAGTCCGGCAGGAACGGGGCGAATACCAGCTGATCGTCACGTCGCTCGAGCCGCAAGGCGCGGGCGCGTTGCAGGTGGCGTTCGAGCAGCTGAAGCAGAAGCTCGCCGCGGAGGGGCTGTTCGACCCTGCGAGGAAGCGCCCGCTGCCGCCGTATCCGAGGCGCATCGGAATCGTCACCTCGCCGCAAGGCGCGGTGATCCAGGACATGCTGAACATCCTCGAGCGGCGGTTCCCGGGGCTGCATATCCGGCTGTATCCGACGCCGGTGCAGGGCGAGGGGGCGGTGGAAGGGATCGTCGAGGGGCTCCGCTACTTCTCCGAGCACCCGTGGGCGGACGTCGTGATCGTGGGGCGCGGAGGCGGTTCGCTCGAAGACCTGTGGGCGTTCAACGAAGAGGCGGTGGCGCGTGCGATCGCGGGATGCTCGGTGCCGGTGATCTCGGCTGTCGGGCACGAGACCGATTTCACCATCGCAGACTTCGTGGCGGACCTGCGGGCGCCCACGCCCTCGGCGGCAGCCGAGCTGGTGGTGAAGAACCGGGCCGATTTGCTCGACAATCTCGCCGGGCTGCTCAGGCGCGCCTGGCGCGCCGTGCAACTGCACTGGAGCACGGCGCGGCACAAGTTGCAGGAGCGGGGCGCCAACCGCGCCGAGACGCTGGTGCGGCGGCGCGTGGCGCTGGCGTGGCAGTCGCTGGATGAGCTGGACCAGAGGCTGCGGCGGCGGGATCCGCGCGCGCAACTGGCCGCGGCCAGGGCGGAACTGGACCGGCTGGACCGGCGCGGAGCGGAGAGGATCCGGAGCCTGCTGCACGACGCGCGCCTGCGCGCGGAGCTGCTGGCTTCGCGGCTGCCGGAGGGCGTCAAGCGGCACCTGGAACGGGCCAGGCAGCGCGAGGGGCTGGCGCGGGCGCGGCTGGAGGCATTGAGCCCGCTGGGGGTGCTGGAGCGCGGCTATGCCATCGTGCGGCGCACGGACGGCCGCGTCGTGCGCGAAGCAGCAGACGCCCCTCCGGGCACCAAGCTCCGCATCCGGCTGCGGAAGGACGAGTTGCGCGCGACGACAGACCGGAGCTGACCCGGTGCAAGCGGCGCAGGAGCGCCGGGCGCGGTCACTCCAGATACGTGTACGGAGACGACTCGACAACCGCGTAATTGTTGCGGAACTTGCCCGCGATGAAGGGCGTGAAGAAGCGGTAGTCGTAATCGACGATGGCGACCGTGAGCCGCGCGTCGTTCGGGTTGGCCGCGGTGCCGGGCGTGAGCGTGACGCGGACGTTGGAGCGGGTGAGCCCGAGCACCCCCGGGCCGGTGCCGCCGGTGGGCCTGCCGTAGATCACCATGTTGGCGATCTTGTCGCCGGTGCCGTCCCACTTGTTGATCATCCCCCAGCGCAGCGCGGCGCGAGTGCGCTCCACAAGCGTCTGGTGCGTGAACAGCAATTGCGAGAAGTCGAGGATGGCGATGATCGTGCAGATCGCCACCAGGAGGATCAGCGCGGATTCGACGAGCGATTGCCCTCGCCGCCGGCTCCGCGGGTCAGGGTTCGGATTCTTCCGGCGCATAACGACCCAGGAAAGGAACGGTGTACGTGGGATAGCCTCGGAACGTGTATTTTCCAAACACGCCGTCGACGGTGAAGCTCTTCACGCGCACCGTAACGGCTGTCGGGATCTGGGTGGCGGTGAGCGTGAACAGCACTTCGATGTCGGAGGGCTTCAGGCCTTTGACGACGGGCGCCGGATTGGCAGCCGGCGTCGGCGTTCCGTAGACGGTCATGTTCTGCACCGCCAGTCGGAACTTGTTCACGTCGGTCTGTCCGGCGAGGCAGCGATAGGTCCGGTAGGAGGCGTAGCGGCCGCCGTTGGAGACCGCCGACTGCAGCAGGTTGTAAGTGTAGAACGTGTATCCGAACTGGAATGTGCCCATCATGACGGGCAGCAGGATGCCGGCAGCGAGGGCGAATTCGATGAATGCGTTGCCGCGCTGGCGCTGTCTGGCGGTGTGCATCATTCGAGCAACCTCACGAAGTTGGCGCCGGTGGCGATGTTGCCGACCGGCCCGGTGGCCGGGCCGATGTACATGGCGCACTTGGCGTCGTTGGGGTTGGGTGGCTGGCTGGGGGGAAGGAACACCTTGGCGAAGCCGAGCACGATGGCGTCGGTGGCGTTGCTGATGATGGGGACGATGACGACGCGGCGCAAGGGGCTGGCGTCGTGGGTGTCCAGGTATCTCTGGTAGTTGCTCTCAGTCGGGTTGGAATCCTGGGCCACGCGCTCGGCGAGACTCTGCTTGACGTCGGTATGCTTGACGCCGCCGCTGCGGGAGACGGGCATGCCGAGGGTGACAGTGTAGTCCATCCGGTCATCCTCGATGGCAGCCGCGATCGCCGAAGCGCTGGTGTCCATGATGTAGCCGCGGTCGGCGGTTGTGCCTTCCGCCACGGCGTCCAGGGCGGCCTGGTTGCGGTCCGCTTTGCAGAGGTTGTTCATCTTGACCGGGCCGTTGCTGCCGATGCTGGAAGGCCACAGCAGCGTCAGCTCGTCGCCGTAGTTGTAGCCGAAGTTCGGAGGCGTGTTCGACTTGGCGAAGGGGGCGAACGGAAACACGCCCTGCGGGAAAGATGTCGGCAGTTCCGAACCGGCCATGGAGCGGGCCGAGACGCGCATCAGCCGCGAGGCGCCCACAACGGGCATGAAGTAGGAAGGAAGATCGTTGACAGTGGCCGTGACGCGAGCGTACTTGATGTTGGTCGCCGATGCCGGGTTCTCGCTCCAGGTCACCTTGTTTTCACTGAATTCGAGCACAACGCTCGAAAAGGTCCGCTTGTTGAACTGCCATCTGTTATTGCTGGTCAGAGAGGCCACGACAGACTTGGCGTTCAGGATGCCCCTGGAGCTGCCGTTCAGCTGAACAGCCGCAGCGAGCGCTGCTGCGTCTGTGAACGCCTGCGCCTCGTTCTTGACGATATAGGCGCGTCCCAGATCCACGGCAAGGCCCATCATCCCGATCAGCACGATGATGCAGATGGCTGTCATCACGAGGGCGAACCCTCTGCGGGCTTGCCTTCTGAACCCCTTGCGGTGCTGCATCGCGTTCCCTCCTTGCCCGTTGATGTGATCCACGCCTGCGGCGCGCCCGGCCGCCGTCCGGCGCGAGCCGGAGACGGCCAGAGCGTTTGCCGCGCGCTGGCAGATGCTGCTCTGCAATCAATATCGCGGGAAAGAAGAGAAGCGTCTACACCTAACCGCGCCTCTGCCGCGATTTTCGGTGTATTTTGGCGACGATCTAAGGGGAATCCCCGGGAAGTGGCAGCCCGGCCAGGATGGCCGGGAATCGCCCTTCGCGGAGCCGCCCCGGCTAGATGCCGTAGTCGCGCAGCAACTTGCGGGCGCGGGCGATGCCTTCGAGTTCGCCGAGCTTGTTGCCTTCGTATTCGATGCCGATGTAGCCCGAGTACTTCGAGTCTTCGACCACCTTCATCATGCGGGCGAAGTCGTACCTGTCCTCGGCGAAGTCCGGCCCCTCGAAATAGCACTTGAAGCTCATGCCCTTGGCGTAGACGGCGAGCTTGGCCACGGCCTGGTACTTGTCGATTTCGGGCGGGAAGTTGCCGAAGTCGGGGAGGGTGCCGAAGTTGGGCAGATTCACCTTCTTCATGAGGGCGACGACGGCATCAGGGTCCGAAGAGAGGCCCCAGTGATTCTCGATGAGGACGGAGATGTTGGCCTGGCGGGCGTACTCGCAGAGAGCGCGGAAGCTGTCGGCGCAGTAGCCGAGGACGGTCTCGTTTTCGGCCGGCGACTTCGGAGTGATGTTGGAGTGCATGTTGGTGCGGATCGAATGGCAGCCGAGCTCGGCGGCGATGTCGACCCACTTGTGGTGGTTCTGGACCGCTTTCCGCCGCACCGCGGGGTCGGAGTGGCCGAGCTGCCCTTCGTCGTCGACCATGATGAGCACGGGCTTCGTGTTGGTGTCCGCCATGCGCTTTTTCAGGCGGGCGATGTAGCCGGCGGTGGGCGAAGCCCAGAGCGTGTTGACGAATTCGAGCCCTTCGCAGTCGTGCTCGCGGGCGATGCGCGGGAAATCGAGGTTGGTGGCTTTGCCCTGCTGAATGAGCCGGTGGATGGACCACTCGGCGAGGGAGACTTTGAAGCGCCCCGGAGCGGGAGCAGCAGCAAGGGGGGAGGCGGCAAGAGCGGAGAGAAGAGTCCTGCGTGTCATCTGCATGAGTCGGCTTCCGCCGCTATGATAGCAATTCGGCGGGCGAGTGGATCCAGAAGTCGGGCTGGTGCGCCCGCATGGCTTCGGGATCGCCGTAGCCCCAAGTGACGGCGCAGGTGCGGATGCCGGCGCGGCGACCGGCTTCCATGTCCGGGGCGGCATCGCCGATGAGCAGGCAGCGCTCCGGGGCGACGCCGAATTTTTCGAGCGACTTGAGGATGACGTCCGGGGCGGGCTTGGAAGGGAAGCCATCGGTGCCCTGCACGTGATCGAAGTGGCGGGCGAGTCCGAACAGTTCCAGCACCTGCCGGGCGGTTTCACTGCTCTTGGTCGTGGCGGTGGACTTGCGCCCTCCGAGCGCGGCAAGCATTTCGGGGATGCCCGGATAGACGCGCGTGGAAGCGTGACGGCGGGCGAGATAGATGCGGCGATAGCGTGCGAGGATCTCTTCGTGTTTTGCGAGGGTGCTGCCGGGGAGGACTTCGCGGAAGAGATCGAACAGGTGATGGCCGATGAAGCTGCGCAGGTAGGGCTCCGGGAGCCCGTTGACGCCCTCCTCGGCGAGCGCCTCGCGCACGGCGGCGCAGATGTCGGCGGCGGAGTCGAGCAGCGTGCCGTCGACGTCGAAAAGGTACAGCTCAAAGGGAGGGATCACGCCGGTTGCGGGTGCTCTCCGTCAATGAGGCCTGGCGCAAGGGGGCGCGTTTCGGGCCGGATGACCTGCTGGGTTTCCTCGGCGGCGGCAACCACGGCGGGCTGCGCCGGCGCAGAGGTGGCAGCCGCCGGGCGCGGGCCGCGCTCGAGGATCGCCCGGACCTCGGCGCCGTCGATGGACTCGCGCTCGAGCAGCGTGCGGACGATCTCTTCCAGAGCCCAATCGTATTTCGTGATGAGCTCTTCGGCGCGGCGGTGGGCGTTGTCGACGAGGCGGCGGATCTCCTCGTCGATGCGAATGGCCGTGGCCTCGCTGTAGTCGCGGTGCTGGGCGATCTCGCGGCCGAGGAAGATCTGCTCCTCCTTGCGTCCGAAGCTCAGGGGGCCCAGGTCGCTCATGCCGTAGTCGCAGACCATGGCGCGAGCGAGTTCGGTTGCCTGTTCAATGTCGTTGCGTGCGCCGGTGGAGAGCTGGTGCGTGTAGCGCATTTCGCCGATGCGGCCGGCCATGGCTACGGTGAGGCGGGCCTCCAACTGGCTCTTGGTGCGGTTCAGCACGTCTCCGGTGGGCAGCTGCATGGTGACGCCGAGGGCGCGTCCGCGGGGGATGATGGTGACCTTGTGGAGCGGGTCGGCATCCGGCAGAAGCGCAGCGACGAGGGCGTGGCCGGCTTCGTGGTAGGCCGTGACCTTGCGGTCTTCCTCGGTGAGCATCATCGAGCGGCGCTCGGCGCCCATGAGGACCTTGTCCTTGGCCAGCTCGAAGTCGATCATGGTGACGACCTTGCGGTTCTGGCGGGCGGCCAGCAGCGCGGCCTCATTGACGAGGTTGGCGAGGTCGGCGCCGGCAAAGCCGGGGGTGCCGCGGGCGATGATCGACAGATCGACGTCATCGGCGAGCGGCGTCTTGCGGGTGTGGACTTTCAGGATCTGCTCGCGTCCCTTGACGTCGGGCAGGCTGACGACGACGCGGCGGTCGAAGCGCCCGGGGCGCAGGAGCGCCGGGTCCAGAACGTCGGGCCGGTTGGTGGCGGCGACAAGGATCACGCCCTCGTTGGATTCGAAGCCGTCCATTTCGACGAGCAGCTGGTTGAGGGTCTGCTCGCGCTCGTCGTGGCCGCCGCCGAGCCCGGCGCCGCGGTGGCGCCCCACGGCGTCGATTTCGTCGATGAAGATGATGCAGGGGGCGTTCTTCTTGCCCTGTTCGAAAAGGTCACGGACGCGGCTGGCGCCCACGCCGACGAACATTTCGACGAAGTCGGAGCCCGAGATCGAGAAGAAGGGGACGTTGGCCTCGCCGGCGATGGCGCGCGCGAGCAGGGTCTTGCCGGTGCCGGGGGGGCCGATGAGCAGGACGCCCTTGGGAATGCGGCCGCCGAGCTTCTGGAATTTCTGCGGCTCGCGGAGGAACTCGATGATTTCCTGCAGCTCTTCCTTGGCTTCCTCAACGCCGGCGACGTCCTTGAAGGTGACCTTCTTCTGCTGCGAGCTGTGCATGCGGGCGCGGCTCTTGCCGAAGGAGAGGGCCTTGTTGCCGCCGCTCTGCATCTGGCGCATCATGAAGATCCAGAAGGCCAGCAGGAGGACGAAGGGAACGGCGTTCACGAGCAGGGTGACCCAGTTGCCGGTGCTCGGCTCCTTGATGCGGGTGACGACGTTCTTCTCCGTGAGCAGATCGTAGATCTTGTCGTATCCGGCAGGGATGACCGTGCGGATCTCGGCGTTGCCCTGCAGCTTGCCGCTGACCTCGGTGCCGGAGATGGTGACCTCGACGACTCGTCCTGCTTCGACCTGTTTGACGAAGTCGGTAAAGGAGAGATCGCTGACCTGGCGTCCGGCGTTGGTCTTGACGACGGTCCAAAGAAGGACTGCGATGCAGATCAGAACGACCCAGAAGATGGCGGTTTTGACGTTGGAATTCATTCCTGCTCCAGCGCGGGCCCTCCGAGAAAATGCGACCCCAGCGCCTTTCTTAGCACTCTACACTACTTCAGACGCCGCCGGAAGCGGTTTCGATTCATCGCGATCGACGACGTAACCATTTCCGCAGCCAAGATTTACTGCTCCCTCGCGGCAGCGATCCACAGCCTGGCCGACGAAGGGCCGCCGGGGCGCGCCCAGGCGGCGGCGCCGAAGCCGCGGCACCAGACGATTCCGCGGCCTGATTCCAAGATCGGCCATTCGGCGCGTTCCCATGAGGGGATGCCCGTTTTCTGGAACAAGTCCTTCAGTTTCAGCGGGGCCTCGCGGCCCGCCGGGTGGAAGCGGTCGCCGGGGCGCCAAAAGCGCGCGGTCAGGGGAAAGGAGACGGCGGCCGGATCGGCTTCGCTGACCTCATCATAGCAGCCCTCTCGCGGCCGGGCCCCGATGTGGAGGCGCCAGTTGCCGACGCGGACCTCGCCTTCACCTTCCAGCCTGGCGGCGGGCGGGGCAGATGCAGGGGGAGACTCCGGGCGGCAGAAGCGAACCCAGCGTTGCGAGCGCCAGACCTCGGCGCCGGGGACGCGGACGCGGCCGGAGCCTTTTTCGCCGGAGACGAGGCGCCAGGCGGCATCCGCGTGCTCGAGCGTGAGAGATCTGGAGGCGCCGGCGGACTCGGCGAGCAGGGCGCGGACGACGCGCCGGCCGAGGGCGGGCCCGAGGCTCCGCAGCAGGGAGACCTCGACGGTGCGCGGGCCGGCGGGCGGGCCGAGTGCCTCGATGACGTCACGGACGCGGCGTTGCCAGTCCTGCTCGTCTTCCCAGGCGAGGGCGGCGGCGCGGGCGAAGGCGGCTTCGACCTGCGGGTTGAGGATCTCCTGCAGCAGGGGCATGAGTTCGGCGCGCACGCGGTTGCGGCGCCAACGGGGATCCTGATTGGAGGCGTCTTCGCGCCAGGGGAGCCCCCGGGCGGCAAGATACTGGCGGATTTCAGCGCGGCTGCAGGCGAGCAGGGGGCGGATGACGCCGTGGCGGGTCACGGGGTGGATGCCGCAGAGGCCCTGCACGCCCGAACCGCGGGCGAGCCGCAGGAGGACGGTTTCGGCCTGGTCGGAGAGCGTGTGGCCCGTGGCGACGCGCTCGAGGCGCAGGCGTCGGCGGGCGTCTTCGAAGAACGCGTAGCGAATGCGGCGCAGGGCCTGTTCGAGATTCTCTCCGGGAGGCGGAGGCGGGGCGCGGAGGACGTCGACGGGCAGGCCGAGGCGTTCGGCGAGCTCGCGGACGAAGCGCTCGTCGGCGTCGGATTCGGCGCCGCGCAAGCCGTGGTTGACGTGGAGGACGGCGAGAGGGTAGCCGAGGCGGTGGAGGAGATCAAGGAGGGCGACCGAATCGGCCCCGCCGGAGACGGCCACGCCGATGCGGGCGCCTGCGGGCGCCATGTTATAAAGGAGAATAGTCTCTCGAACCCTTTCGACGAGCACCCGTACCCATTCTAGGGCCCTGGCCGCGAGCGCCGGAGAAGAGCGCGGCGGCCTGTGCCGGAGACGGACCAAAGCAGGAGTCATGCCGCCGCAAGTTTCTTCCGAGATTCGCAGCCGCGCCGCGCGTGTGAAGCTGGTGCTGATGGACGTGGACGGTGTTCTCACCGACGGGAAGTATTTCCACGTGCCGGCCCCGCAGGGCGGGTTGTTCGAGGTGAAGATGTTCGATTCGCAGGACGGGATCGCGTTGCAGTGGCTGCACCGGATGGGGATCCGGACGGGGGTGATCAGCGGGCGCGATGCGGAGTCCACGCGCGAGCGGGCGCGGACGAGCCACATGGCGTATTGCTACATGGGCAATACGGAAAAGCTGCCGATTTTCCGGGAAATTCTGGAAGATTCCGGGCTGGCGCCGGAGGAAATTGCCTATATTGGCGATGATTTGACGGACGCAATTTTGATGAGGCGCGTGGGGCTGGCGGTGGCGGTGGCGAACGCCGTGCCGGAGGTGAAGGCGCTGGCGCACTACGTGACCGCGGCGGCAGGCGGGGCGGGCGCTGTGCGGGAGGCGACGGAGCTGATCCTGGACGCGCAGGGCAAGTGGGAGCAGATCCTGAGGCATTACGAGGCGCTGTAGGCGATGAAGGCGGAACGGATCGGCGTCGTCATCGAGGCGCGCGACGAGCCGGGCGTGCTGCATGAGCTGACGGGGGTGATCGCGCGGCACCGGGCGAACATTGCGAGCGTGGAGATTCTGGGCAGCGCGGTGGCGGGGCATTCGCGGCTGTATTTCGAGCTCGAGAGGGTAGCGGAAACGGCGGCGCTTCTGAGGGATCTCGAGTCCGTGGAAGCGGTGCAGAGCGTGACGCAGGAGCCGAGCCTGCAGAAGATCTACGGGAAACGGATCATCATCATGGGAGGCGGGGCGCAGGTGGGGCAGGTGGCGATCGGGGCGATCAGCGAGGCGGACCGGCACAACATCCGCGGCGAACATATCAGCGTGGATACGATTCCGCTGGTGGGCGAGCAGGCGCTGGCGGCGGCGGTGCGGGCGGTGGCGAGGCTGCCGAGGGCGAAGGCGCTGGTGCTGGCGGGATCGCTGATGGGGGGAGAGATCGAGAAGGCGGTGCGGGAGGTGCGGGCGCAGGGGCTTCTGGTGGTGAGCCTGAACATGGCGGGGAGCGTGCCGGAGGCGGCGGATCTGGTGGTGACGGATCCGGTGCAGGCGGGCGTGATGACGGTGATGGCGGTGGCGGACACGGCGAAGTTCAATGTGGCGCGGCTGAAGCGGCGGGTGTTTTGAGGGATCAGTCCGGGGCTGGCGAGATGAATCCAAAGAGAGGGCCACGCTGGCACTCCCGTGCCTGAATGCGGGCGCCGGGGGAGCCGCGCGAGCAGCGCCTGACATGCGGCCCCGACGCAAGCGTCGGGGGAACCAAAGCGCCGCGCCGGCAGTACAGGCCACGCTCCTTCGGTGCAAGCGCCAGGTGAGCTGTAGAAAAGATGCGGGGCAGTGGCGGCAGGGACCCAACAGCACCGGCTTGACGCGAAAGTGGGTCAGACGCGCGGCGAGAATCGGGGTTTTCGCGAGTCTACCGTCGGGAATTCGGCGCGAAAGTGCCGGATCAGGCTGTCCCCTTCGATAAGCGAAGGTGGGTCAGACCTGCAGCGAGGATCGGGATAGTCGAGAACGTGCCTTATCGTGCCTTTGGTAATCGCGAGGCAACTCGCGCGAAAGTGCCGGATCAGGCTGTCCCCTTCGGTTCATGTTGACAGATGCGCCCGGATTCCGGCAGCACGCCGATGGCGTGGTTCGCTTGCGCGAGAGCCGGGGCCTTCGCCTTTCGCCTGCGGCTTGGAGCTTTCGGTTGAGCGATGCCGCTTGGGTCAAGACCAATGGCCCGTGCGGTCAGAGGATGGGGTCCTCTTCGGCAGATCTCCCCGAGTGCGGTTCTGAGGGCGAGTGAGGGGTGCGGCAGAGGTGCTCGAGGCGGGCGAGGCGCTCTTCGTGGAGGCGGAGCTGCTCTTCCACGGCGGCGAGGCGGGCTTCGAGCTGCTGCGCGGATGGCTGGCGAGGGGCGAGCGGCTCCTCGAGCGACGGGCAGGTTTCCACATCGCCGCACAGCAGGTGCGCCCACCGGGATTCTTTCATTCCGGGCTGCCGGGGGAGCTGACGCACGAGCGGCGCCGGCTCACGTTCGGAGAGGCGGCGGAGAGCGGTGAGCACGCTGTCAAGATCGGGGAAGTCATAGAGGCGGTCGGCGCGCGTGCGAAGCTCGCCCGGAGTCTGGGGTCCGCGCAGCAGGAGCACAGTGAGAACAGCCTGCTCGCTGCGGCGAAGCTCGAATTTCTCGACGAGGCAGTGGCTGTATTTTGGTACGCGGCTGCCGGGCTCGAAGACTTCCCTCACCCAGCCCCTTTCTGCCAGTCCGGCAAGCGCCGCGCGCACGGTGACTTCGTCGTATTGCACGACGGGCTCACGGTTCGTCTTCTGATTGCAGGCATTCAGAAGCGCATTGAGGGACAACGGGTAGTATTCGGGCGTGGCGAGGTCCTTTTCCGAGAGGGAACCGAGCACTCGCGCCTGGACCGGATCGAGATCGAAGACCATGCCGGGCATCCTTCCCCTCTGCTATTGGAGCAAACCGGCCGGGCCGCTTGCCGGCAGGGGGCTGCGGGGGACTGTCATGGAGGCGTGCGGTATCATACGCTTGTTGCGGTATGGCCACGCTGGGCGAGCGGCTGCGCGAGGAGCGCGAGAGGCGGGGGCTCACGATTGAAGAGCTCGCCCGGCAGACGCGCATCAGCGCCCGGTTTTTCGAAGCGATCGAGCGGGACGATGCGTCGGCGCTGCCGAGCGGATTTTTCTACCGGAGTTTTGTCAGGCAGTACGCGCGCCTGCTGGACTTGCCGGAGGAGACATACAGCCGCGAGATCGAGCGGAGCCTGGCGGAGGAATCCGGCAAGCCTTACACTGTGCCGGAGCGGCACATCGACGTGCCGCCGTTGCCGACGGCGAAGCGAAACCGGAAGGAAGAGGCGAAGTGGTGGGCGGCGCGCGCCGGCGGGCTGGTGCTGGCGCTGGCGCTGTGCACGGGGGTTTACGTCGGGTGGGAGAGGTGGAAAGCTTCGCAACCTGCTCCTGCGGCGGGTGTCGAGGAGAAGGCAGCCAAGGGGGAGGCGGCACCGCCGGCGCCTGAGGCGAGCACGCCTGCCGCGGAGCCCGCGCCCGCGCCTCCGCCGGTTGTAGAGAGCGGATCAGTGAGGGTGATCCTGCGGGCGTCCGATTTGAGCTGGGTGGGCGTGTGGCAGGGGAAGAAATTCCTGTTCGGGGACCTGATGCGGGCGGGCGAGGTGCGGGGCTTCGGGGGGGACGATGTGCTGCGAGTGAAGATCGGCAACGCGGGGGCGGTGTCCGTAGAGTGGAACGGGCAGGAACTGCCCGCGTTCGGGCCGAAGGGGCAGGTGCGCACCGTGGAGTTCCGTCCGGACCGCTATGAGGTGATCCAGCCTTCTGCGCGCCGGGAGATGGAGGAGGGGCAGCCGAACGGCATTGCGCCCTGAACGGAGCCATGGAAGGGGATCCCTGGTACGGCTACCGCCTGCTGCTGATGCTGGTGGTGGTCGGTGCGAACGCGTTCCTGGCGGCAGCGGAGATCTCGCTGGTTTCCATCCGGCGCTCGAAGCTGAATCAGCTTTGCGAGGAAGGACACGTAGGAGCGAAGGCGGCGGCGGCGCTGCTGGAGAATCCCGAGCGGCTGCTTTCGGTGATTCAGGTGGGGGTGACGCTGACGAGCCTGTGCCTGGGTTGGCTGGGCGAGCAAACGCTGCACCGTCTGTTCCTGCAGTTGCTGGCGCCGGCAGCGCCGCCGGCGCTGGCGGCGGCAGCGAGCGTGCTGAGCGTGGTGCTGGCATTTCTGCTGATGACCTACATGCACGTGGTGTTCGGCGAGGTGGCGCCGAAGAACCTGGGCATGGAGCGGGCGGAGCGGGTGGCGGTGATCGTGGCGCCGCCGCTGCTGGTGTTCTACCGGTTGGTGGAGCCGTTCGTGTGGGTGCTGGAGCGCTCGTCGTCGGCGGTGTCGCGGCTGCTGGGGGTACGCGGGCAGCCGCCCGGGGCGCACTCGGCGGAAGAGCTGAAGTTCGTGCTGGAGTCGAGCCGCGCGGCGGGGCAGATCGGGGAGTTCGAGGAGGCGGCGATGCGGCGGCTGGTGGAGCTGCAGGAGTACAGCGCGCGGGAGGTGATGGTGCCGCGGAGCCAGATGGCGACGGTGGACGCGGGGGCGGACATCGACGAGGTTCTGCAAAAGGTGAGCGAGACGCGGTATTCGCGGCTGCCGGTGGTGGAGAAGGGGCAGGAGAATCCGATCGGGTTCGTGCACGTGAAGGACGTGCTCGACGTATGGGCGCAGAGGAGGCAATCGAACCTCCGGCGGCGCCCGGTGGCGCCGTTTTCGCTGAGGAAGATCCTGCGGCGGGCGCCGATCGTGCCGGAGTCGAGACCGCTGCATCTGCTGCTGCAGGATCTGCGGGAGCAGCACGCGCACCTGGCGTTCCTTGTGGACGAGTTCGGAACGGTTTCCGGACTGGTGAGCCTGGAGGACGTTTTCGAGCAGATTTTCGGGGAAATCGAGGACGAATTCGATCAAAAACTGGAGCTCGATTTTGGAGAATCCTCCGAATTCGAGGTGGAGGGAACGATTCCGATCCGGGATCTGGAGATGCAATACGGGATCGAATTGCCGGCGGAGGGGGACTATGAAACCCTGGCCGGATACCTGATGTACCGGCTGGGGCGGATTCCGCGGGCGGGGGACGAGGTGGAGTATGGAGGGAGGAGGTTCCGCGTGGAGCAGATGGAATTCAACCGGGTGGCAAGGGTGCGGGTGGAGCAGGCGGAGGCCAGGAAGAGCGGCTCCCCCTAGCAGGGGCTGCCTGCAGGGGCGGGCGAAGCGGCGGAGAGGATTTTTTCCACCTCCCGGCGCAGGGGGCCCACGGCCTTCGAGAAGATCATCTTGTAGGCGCGGCAGAAGCAGTCGAGGTCGGAGAAATTGCGCCGCGGCCCGTGGCGGAACTTCGGGCAGCCGCCGTGGCAGATGGACTGATATTCGCAGACGCGGCACTCGTCATGGGGAATCGTCTTGTTGACGGCGAACCGGTAGCGGCGCTGGCGGCGGGCGATTTCGGGGAAGGAATCGACCGTAATATTGCCCAATTTCCACGACGATTCGACGAAAAAGTCGCAGGGATATACGTCGCCGTTGTACTCGACGACGACGTAGCTGTCGCAGGTTTCGTGCAGGGTGCAGGAGCCGGGCTTCATGCCGGCAAGGGCCTCGGCGAGGTTGTCGAAGAAGCGGATGCGGACCTTGCGGCGGTCCGGCCACCATGCGTCGAAGATCTCGCAGAGGAAGCGCCCGTACTGTTCCGGGGTGATGGTGAAGGGCATGGGGGAGCCGTCCGGGCGGAACTCGGCGAGGGGGATGAACTGAAGGTGATCCGCGCCAATGGAGCGGAAGAAGCGGTAGAGTTCGCGGGGCTTTTCGACGTTGGCCTGCGAGAGCACGCAAAGGATGTTGAATTCGGCGCCGTGCTTCTGCATCCGCTCGACGGCGTCCATGACCTTGCGCCATGTGGGGTGGCCGGCGCGGTTGAAGCGGTAGCGGTCATGGACATCTTCCGGGCCGTCGAGCGAGATGCCGGCGAGGAAGTTGTACTGGCGCAGGAAGCGGCACCATGCGTCGTCGAGCAGAATGGCGTTGGTCTGGATGGAGTTGGAGATCGTGTGGCCGGGGCGGCCGAAGCGCTGCTGGAGATCGACGAGCTTTTCGAAGAAGGCGAGGCCGGCGAGGGTGGGCTCGCCTCCCTGAAAGGCGAAGATGGAAACGGGGTAGGAGTAGAACAGGAATCCGTCGACGAGGCGTTCGAGAACGGCGGCGGGCATGATGCGGGCGGGGAGGTCCTTGTAGGGGTCGGCCTCGCGGTCGAGGTAGAAGCAGTATTCGCAGTCGAGGTTGCAGACAGCGGAGGCGGGCTTGATGAGCAGGGAGCTGATGCGGGGGGCCTGGCCCGGGATGCTGTCGGTCGGATAGGCCGTTCCGAGGATGGGGAACGGGTTCCCAGCCTGCATAGAGGGAGTGTAACACCGGGGCGGCGGGCGCGAGGGGGGCGGGCGGCGGAGGGCCGAAACAGAAGCGATGATTTTTGTTTCCGGCCCTGCCGCCGCCCGCGGCGTTTCGCGAGAGGAGAGCGTCAGGCGAGGTCGACGTGGATGGCGGCGACGGCGCAGGGGGGCAGCTCGAAGGATAGGCTGCCGCCAGAAGCCTGGACGGGGAGCGCACGGGGCTCGACGCGCCGGGGCTCGTCGAAGGTGTTGTGGTCCTGAGGCTTGCCTGCGAGGACGAAGCCGCGGGCGGCTTTGGCGGCGGCGCCGTCGATGCGGAGTTCGACGGCGAGCGGTTCGGCGGCGTCGGCGTGGGTGCAGGTGACGACGAGCCGCTTCTCTTTTTCGTGCAGGGAGGCGGAGCCATCGAGGCGCGGGACTTTGGCCGACATGGGGGCGGCGAAGACGGCGCGGACGGAGGCGCCGTTCTGGTGGTCCTTGTAGAGGTCGAAGACGTGGTAGTTGGGGGTGCGCAGCATCTTTTCCTCGTGGGCGATGAAGAGGCTGTGGATGCAGTTGACGAGCTGGGCGACGCAGGTCATGGCGACCTTGTCGGCGTGGCGGTGGAAGATGTCGAGGGTGAGGCCGGCGATGATGGCGTCGCGCATGGTGCCGATCTGGCCGAAGAGGTGGTGGGGCGCGACCTCGCTGCCGGCCTTGTGCCATGCGCCCCACTCGTCGATGGCGAACTTGACGCGGTGTTCGCGGTCGTATTCGCCCATGACGGCCCAGTGATCGCGGATGAGCTGATCCATGCGGATGGCGCGGGCGAGGAGCTCGTAGTATTCGTCGGTGGTGAACTGGACGGGGCCGCCGGCGGTGCCGCAGTAATAATGGAGGGCCCAGCCCCAGACGCGGCGGAGGAGGCCGGGGCTCTTGCGGACGAGGGCCTCAAAGAAGCCACGGGACCAGTTGAGGTCGCCGCCGTTGGGTCCGGCGGGGATGAATTTGAGGGGGACGCCGAAGCCGGGGACCCAGGAAGTGAAGCGTCGGAACTCGACGGCGTATTCTTCGGGGCGGAAGTCGCCGCCGCAGCCCCAGCTTTCGTTGCCGATGCCCCAGAATTCGACGTTGAAGGGCGGGGTGCCGCGGACCTCGCTCCAGGTGGTTGTGCCGAGGGGGGCGTTGCAGTAGTCGACCCAATCGTTGAATTCGCGGGCGGTCATGCCGCGCACATTGGCAGCGATGTAGGGCTTGGCGCCGACCTCCTGGACAAAGCGCATGAATTCGTTGGTGCCGAACTCGTTGGGCTCGTACTTGGCGGGGTGGTTGCCGAGTTTGGCGAGCATGCCGGAGCCGGCCCAGAAGTTGAGGCGTTTGGGGCGCTTTTCGCGGGGGCCGACGCCGTCGCGCCAATCGTAGCTGTCGGCGAAGCAGCCGCCGGGCCAGCGGAACAGCGGGGCGCGGATGCGGCGGAGGTCGTCGATGAGGGCCTTGCGGATGCCGGCGACGTTGGGAATTTTGGACTTTTCGCCGACCCAGATGCCGTCGTAGACGACGCCGCCGAGGTGTTCGACGAAGTGGCCGTGCACGAGGGGGCTGATTGTGCCAATCTGTTCTTTCAGGAGCACGGTGGCCGAGCCCTGGGCGGCGCGGCCGGAGCGCGGCGCCAGAAGGGCTGCGGCGGTAGCGGAGACAAACGAGCGGCGATTCATGCGCGCCATCATACATCAGCAAGGAGGGCCGTGTAAGCGGTGTCAATCAAGAAATTGACGGCGCATGTCAAGGCGGCGGGTTGAGCGTCGAAGCTGAGTCCAAAGGTTTTGGACAGGGTATTGCCGCGGATTCCGCGCCTGAAGGATGAGAACGTGCTGGTGGGGTTCGACACCTGCGACGATGCGGGCGTCTACCGGCTGAGCCCGGAGTGCGCCCTGGTGCAGACGGTGGATTTTTTCACGCCGATTGTGGACGACCCTTACACGTTCGGGCGGATTGCGGCGGCGAATGCCTTGTCCGATGTCTATGCGATGGGAGGGCGTCCGCTGACGGCGCTTTCGATCCTGTGCTATCCGGCGAAGGGGGATCTGGAGGATCTGGAGCAGATCCTGAAAGGCGGGGCGGAGACGATGATGGAGGCGGCGTGCGTGGTGGTGGGGGGGCACTCGGTGAACGACGAGGAAATGAAGTTCGGCTACGCGGTGACGGGGGTGGTGCATCCGGAGCGGATCTGGACGAACGCGGGGGCGCGGGCGGGAGACGTGCTGGTGCTGACGAAGGCGCTGGGAACGGGCGTGATCGGGACGGCGCTGAAGCGGGGCATTGCGGCGCCGGAGCATGTGGAGGCGGCGATCGAGAGCATGTGCCGGCTGAACCGTTTCGACGGAGAGGCGCACGGGTGCACGGATATCACCGGGTTCGGGCTGATCGGGCATGCGCGGGAGATGGCGCTGGCGTCGGGGGTGACGCTGGAGATCGAAGTGGACCGGCTGGAATTCCTGCCGGGAGCGCTGGAGTACGCGGCGCAGGGGGCGGTGCCGGGGGGGCTGAAGAACAACCGTGAGTTTGCGAGCTGCGCGGTGGAGCTAAGGCGGGAGCTGGCGGAGGAGGTGGAGGCGCTGCTTTATGATCCGCAGACTTCGGGTGGGCTGCTGCTTTCCATGGCGCCGGAGAAGGCGCAGGGGCGGGTGATCGGGCGCGTGGTGGAACGGGGAGAGAAGCCGGTGGTGATCGTATGAGGGGGAATCCGTTGATTGTGGCTCTGGATGTGGAGAGCCGTGCGGAGGCACTGCGGCTGGTGGAGCGGTGCGGGGAGCGGATCGGGTTTTACAAGGTAGGGCTGGAGCTGTTCACGGCGGAAGGACCGGGGGTGGTGCGGGAGCTTGCGGGGGCGGGCAAGCGGGTGTTCCTGGACCTGAAGATGTATGACATCGGGGAGACGGTGAAGCGGGCGGCGGCACGGGCGGCGGAGCTGGGGGTGGAGTTGTTGACGGTGCACTGCGTGCCGCAGGTGATCCGGGCGGCGGTGGAGGGGGTGCGGGGATCGGAGACGAAGATTCTGGCGGTGACGGTGCTGACGAGCTTCGATCAAAGGGATCTGGAGGATTTGGGGGTGAGCGGGCGGACGCCGGCCGAGCATGTGCTGTGGCTTGCCGCGCGGGGAGTGGAGGCGGGCACGCATGGCTTCGTGTGCTCGCCGCTGGAGGTAGCGCGCATGCGGGAGGTGGCGGGGCCGGGGCGTCTGCTGGTGACGCCCGGGGTGCGGAGCGCGGGGGCGGCGGCGCATGATCAGAAGCGGGTGGCGACGCCGGCGGAGGCGCTGGCGGCGGGGGCGGACTATCTGGTGATCGGGCGGGAGATCACGCGCGCGCCGAACGCCGCGGAAGCCGTGGACCGCATCCTGGCGGCGCTGGCGCCTTTGGAGCCTTCCCCGGGCGAGGGGAGCTGAAACGCGCGGATCCCGGACGAACCGGGCGAGCCGCAGGGCGCCGTCTCCGGCGCTGCTCCCACGCGGCGGTGGGGCCGGCGATCCCCCACCCGTTGCCGGATTATCAGAATCTCTTGACCCTTGCATAAGTTTCCTGTTACACTGCGGGGCAATCCGCTGTGTTTAGAAGATCCCCGTTGAGAACCAGCGGCAGGGGTAACGTCGGCTGGGCATCCGGAGCGGAGAAGCCCGGGCCGGCACGTGTGACCTCGATTGTCCTTCCAATCTGACGAGGTGCAAGCGTGAGACAAGTCATTTGCTTTTCCCTCATCCTGGCAGCGATTTCCGTGCCAGGGCTCGCCCAGAGCCTGACGCAACTGTCAGGAACCGTGACTGATCCCTCAGGCGCTGTCGTAACGGGCGCCAAGGTGGAGGCGATCAACCTGGACACCGGCAACAAGCGCGAGACGACGACGGACTCCAGCGGGATTTACGTATTCCCGCAGATCGTGCCCGGCAACTACCGGTTGACTGTGAGCGCCGCGGGCTTTGCGACGGCTACGGTGGACAACATCCGCCTGCTGGTGAACACGCCCGCCACGGTGCCGATCCGGCTGGAGCTGGGGGCGGTGTCGGAGACGGTTTCCGTGTCCGCGGAAGCCACGCAGATCAACACGGTCGACGCGACGGTCGGCAACTCGTTCGGGACGAAGCCGATTCTGCAGCTTCCCTTCGAGGCGCGCAACGTGGTCGGCCTGCTGGCTCTGCAGCCGGGCGTCACTTACGCCGGCGACAACCTGCCCAACAGCTACCGCGGGGGCAACGTCAACGGCGGCAAGAGCGATCAGGCGAACGTGACGCTGGATGGCGTTGACGTCAACGACCAGCAGAACCGGGACCCCTTCACGAGCGTCCTTCGCGTGACGCTGGACTCGGTGCAGGAGTTCCGGGTCGTGACGACAAATGCGAACGCGGACATGGGCCGCAGTTCGGGCGCGCAGATCGCGCTGGTGACCAAGAGCGGCACGAATGAACTGCACGGCGCGCTTTACCACTTCCTGCGCAACAAGGCGACCAATGCCAACAGCTTCTTCAACAACTCGGCGGTGAGCGAGCAGTTCCCGAACGGAGTCCCCCTGCAGAAGCTGAACCGCAACATTTTCGGCGCGGCCATTGGCGGTCCGCTGATCAAGAACCGGCTGTTCCTGTTCGGCAACTATGAAGGGCGCAAGGACCGGCGCGAGGACAGCGTTGTGCGGACGGTCCCGACGGCGGACATGCGGAACGGGATTCTGAAGTACGTGCGCACGGACCGCACGATTGCCACGGTGACTCCGCAGGAACTGGCCACCCGCGTGGATCCCCTCGGGATTGGCCCGAGCCAGGCGGCGCTGGAGGTGCTGCGTCAGTATCCTTTGCCGAACGAAGCCACGGTTGGGGACGGACTGAACACGTCGGGCTTCCGCTTCAACGCTCCCGTGACGCTGGACCAGAACACCTGGATCAGCAAGCTGGACTGGTACATCGATTCGTCCAGCAAGCACCAGATGTTTGTCCGCGGCAACCTGCAGGACGACGTGTTCCGCGACGTTCCGCAGTTCCCCGGGCAGCCGCCGAACAACACGCGCCTGGACAACCCCAAGGGGCTGGCGTTCGGCCTGAACAGCGTGCTGTCGCCGACGATGGTGAACGTGTTCCGCTACGGCATCACGCGGGTCAGCTTCGAGAACACGGGCATTCTGCTGGAGCCGTTCGTCAGCTTCCGCACGTTGAGCACGATTCGCGGCACGACCCGCCCGTTCATCCGGCGCACTCCGGTGCACACGTTCAGCAACGATTTCAGCTGGACGAAGCGCAAGCACGAGATGAAGTTCGGCGCGCAAATCCGGCTGATCCGCAACAACCGCATCAACTACGCCAACTCCTTCCCGGATGCGAGCGCGAACTCGAGCTGGCTGACGCAGAGCGGCGCGGCTCTGAACACGCCGTTCCCGGATATGCTTTCGACGTTCCGCATCTCCTGGCGCGACGCTGCGATGGCGGTGCTGGGCGTGGTGAGCCAGGGCAATGCCCGCTACGTTTACAACAAGGATGGCTCGGTGTTCCCCGTGGGCACGCCGGTGATCAGGAATTTCCACGCGGAGGAGTACGAGCTGTACGCGATGGACACCTGGCGCGTGCTGCCGAAGCTGACGATCACCTACGGCCTGCGCTGGTCGCTGATGCCGCCTGTGTACGAGCGCGACGGATTCCAGACGGTATCCGAGCAGCCGCTGAACGAGTGGTTCAACGACCGCGTCCGTCTGGCGGATGAAGGCCGGTCGCAGGACGAGGTGAAGCCTGTCCGCTACATTCTGAAAGAGCAGCCGGGCGGGCGGGACATCTACCCGTTCCACAAGAAGAACTTCGCCCCGCGCATCGCGATTGCATGGTCGCCGGACCAGCAGACCTCGGTGCGCGCCGGCTTCGGCATGTACTACGACGCGATGGGCTCCGGCCTGATGGTCAACTATGACAGCTCGGCGCTCGGCCTGACCACGCAGTTGACCAATCCGTCGGCCCGCCTGTCGCTGGCGACGGCGCCGCGGTTCATCAACTTCACGACGATTCCTTCGGGCCTGCTGTTGCCTGCGCCTCCGGGCGGCTTCCCGGCGCAGGCGCCGGACGCCTTCGCGATCATCAACAGCCAGGACGACCAGCTGAAGTTCCCCTACACGATGAACATGAACTTCGCGATCTCGCGAGAGTTCCGCGGAGGATTCTTCGTCCAGACCGCTTATGTGGGAAGGCTCTCCCGCCGGTCGCTGACCAGCGAGGACATCGCCATGCCCACCAATCTGCGCGACCCTGCCTCGGGGATGCGGTACTTCGAGGCAGCCACGCAGCTTGCGCTGCTGGCGAAGGCCAACACGCCCACCTCGCAGGTTCCCAAGATCCCGTTCTGGGAGAACATGTTCCCGGGGGCTGCGGGCGGGGGGCTGACAGCCACGCAGGCGATGTATGAGAGCTACGCGGAAAACGCGCCGGACTACACCTACGCGCTGTATCTGGCCGACGTCTTCTGCTATCCGGGCTGCGCCAAGACCGGCCCCTACACGATGTTCAACCGCCAGTACAGCTACCTCCGCACGCTGCGCTCGATCGGCTTCGGCAACTACCATGCCTTCCAGCTGACCGCGCGGAAGCGGTGGAACAACGGCGACCAGGTGGAGTTCAATTACACGCTGTCGAAGTCGATCGACATGGCTTCGACGCCTGAGATCTCCACGGCGACGCAGGGCATCATCATCAACGCCTTCAACCGGAGGCAGTTCCGCGCGGTTTCCGACTACGACAGCCGGCATCAGGCCAACGCCAACTGGGTGTACAACCTGCCCTTTGGCCGCGGCATGCGCTGGATGAACCAGAACCGCGCCCTGGACCTGCTATTCGGCGGCTGGCAGCTGAGCGGTCTGTTCCGCATCTCTTCGGGCTTGCCGACGTCCGCGGGCAACGGGCGCTTCTGGCCCACGAACTGGAACATCACGGGCTACGCGACGCCCGTGGGCAAGTTCGAGGACGGCACGAACAAGAACGCTCCCGCGCCTCCGGGCGGCAAGCCGGGCGTGAACATCTTCCAGGATCCGGCGCGAGCCGTGCAGGCGTTTGATTACACGCTGCCGGGCCAGGCGGGCAGCCGCAACATCATCCGCGGCGACGGCAACTTCAACATCGACGCCGGACTGATGAAGCGGTTCCACCTGACCGAGCGGCAGAGCGTGCAGCTGCGCTGGGAGGTGTTCAACGTCACCAACAGCACCCGGTTCGATCCTCTGTCGGCCAGCATCAGCCTCGGCGACATCGGCTCCTTCGGCCGCTACACCGACACGCTGACGCTGCCGCGCGTGATGCAGTTCGCGCTGCGCTACGAGTTCTAGCGCGGGCTGACAGCACGACCTTTCCCGGGCGGAGCCGCCGCGGCTCCGCCCGTTTTGCATCCAGGAAGGGCCGGAAAAGGGGGCGCGAGAACCCCTGTGCCACAATAAGAAATGTGACTGGTCACGAGATCCGCAAGAAGTTTCTGGACTACTTCGCCGAGCGCGGCCACCGCGTGGTCCGCTCCTCCTCTCTGGTCCCCGCCAACGACCCGACGCTGCTGTTTACCAACGCGGGGATGAATCAGTTCAAGGACGTGTTCCTGGGGCTGGAGAAGCGCGACTACACGCGGGCGACGACGGCGCAGAAATGCGTGCGGGCAGGCGGCAAGCACAATGATCTGGAGAACGTGGGCTACACGCGGCGCCACCACACGTTCTTCGAGATGATGGGGAATTTCAGCTTCGGCGACTACTTCAAGGCCGAGGCGATCGAGTATGCGTGGGAGCTGGTGACGAAGGGCTTCGGGATGCCGAAGGACCGGCTCTATGTGACCGTGTTCCGGGAAGACGACGAGGCGGAGGAGCTGTGGCAGAAGGTGGCGGGGGTGCCGAAAGAGCGGATCTTCCGGCTGGGCGAGAAGGACAATTTCTGGCAGATGGGGGAAACAGGCCCGTGCGGGCCGTGTTCGGAGATTCACTATGATCTGGGGCCGGAGGCGGCGGCGCCCGGACGCGAGCACGAGCAGTTTCCGGACGACGCGGGCGGGCGTTTTGTGGAGATCTGGAACCTGGTGTTCATGCAATACGACCGCGACGGGGAGGGGCGGCTGACGCGGCTGCCGAAGCCGTCGATCGACACGGGGCTGGGGCTGGAGCGGGTGGCGGCGATCCTGCAGGGGAAGCTTTCGAACTTCGAGTGCGACCTGCTGTTCCCGATCGTGGAGGAGGCGGGGCGGCTGCTGAAGGTTTCCTACGGCGAGGACGAGCGCGTCAACGTGGTGCTGCGGATTTGCGCGGACCATGCCCGTGCGGCGGCGTTCCTGATCCATGACGGGGTGGTGCCGTCGAACGAGGGGCGAGGGTACGTGCTGCGGAAGATCATGCGGCGGGCGATGCGGCATGCGCGGCGGCTGGGGGCGACGGAGCCGTTCCTGTATCAGCTGACGGGGTTCGTGGCGGAGTGGATGAAGCCGGCGTATCCGGAGCTGATGGAGAGCGTGCCGAGGGTGGCGCGGATCGTGCTGGACGAAGAGAAGCGGTACGCATCGACGTTCCAGATTGCGGAGAAGGTGTTCCACGACGAAGCGCGGGCGGCGGCGGGCGGAGTGCTGCCGGGAGCGGTGGCGTTCCGGCTATACGACACCTACGGAATGGCGCTGGACGAGCAGGCGGACATGGCGCGCGAGCTGGGGCTGACGATCGACATGGAGGGCTTCGAGGAAGCCATGCGGCGGCAGCGGGAGCGCGCGCGGGCGAGCTGGAAGGGCGCGGAAAAGGCGCAGATTGCGCCGGCGTACCAGAAGCTGGCGGACGCGGGGGCGACGGAGTTTTTGGGCTACGATCACCTGACCGTGAAGCCGTGCGAGGTGCTGGCGCTGATCGCGGGCGGCGAGTCCGTGCCGGAAGCGGAAGCGGGCGCCGAGTGCGAGATCGTGCTGGACCGGACGCCGTTCTATGCGGAGAGCGGCGGTCAGGTGGGCGACACGGGCTGGCTGCGGGACGTGGAAACAGGGGAAGCGGTGGCGGAGGTGCTGACGTGCCACCGTCCGGTGCCGGGGCTTCACGTGCACCGCGCACGGCTGCTGCGGAAGCTGCGCCGCGGCGATGCAGTGGAGGCAGCCGTGAACGAGAGCGCGCGCCGGGCGACGATGCGCAACCACACGGGCACGCACCTGCTGCATGCGGCGTTGCGGCAGGTGCTGGGGACGCACGTGAAGCAGGCGGGTAGCGTGGTGGAGCCGGCGCGGCTGCGGTTCGACTTCACGCACTATGCGCCGGTGGCGCCGGAGGAGCTGGAGGAGATCGAACGGCTGGCCAACGAGGCGATCCTGCGCGACATGCCGGTGAGCGTGGCGCAGATGGAGCTGGAAAAGGCGCTGGAGACGGGCGCGATGGCGCTGTTCGGGGAGAAATACGAAGACCGGGTGCGGGTGGTGAGCGTGGGCGACTTCAGCCGCGAGCTGTGCGGCGGGACGCACGTGCGGCATGCAGGCGAGATCGGGCTGCTGAAGGTGGTTTCTGAAGGCTCGATCGCGTCCGGGGTGCGGCGCGTAGAGGCGCTGACCGGGGCGGGGGCGCTGGAGAAGTTTCAGCGGACGACGGCGGCAGTGCAGCAGGCGGCGGCGATTCTGCGGACGAGCGAGCAGGAGTTGCTGGAGCAGATCGAGAAGCTGCTGGCGCAGCAGAAGGCGCTGGAGCGGCAGGTGGAGACGCTGAAAGAGAAGGCGGCGCATGCCGCGGCGGCGGAGCTGGAGTCGCAGGCGCGGGAGATCCGCGGGGTGAAGGTGCTGTCGGCGAAGGTGGAGTCGCTGGACCGGGCGCAGATGCGGAACCTGGCGGACGCGCTGCGGAACCGCTGGAAGAGCGCGGTGGTGCTGCTGGCGTCGCCGGACAACGGGCAGGTGTCGCTGGTGTGCGCGGTGACGAAGGACCTGACAGCGAAGGTGCATGCGGGGAAGCTGGTGGGACAGGTGGCGCAGGCGCTGGGCGGGCGCGGCGGCGGGCGTCCGGATCTGGCAGAAGCGGGCGGGAAGGACGCGGCGGCGCTGCCGAAGGCGCTGGCGGACGCTTACGCGGCGATCGAGCAGATGCTGGGATGACGGGTGCTGGCGCGGAGCTGCTGGATGCGGTGATCGTCGGCGCGGGACCGACCGGGCTGGCGTGCGGGATCGAGCTGAAGAAGCGCGGGCTGCGGGCGCGGCTGTTCGACAAGGGCTGCCTGACGAACTCGCTGTATCACTATCCGGTGAACATGACGTTCTTCACGACGCCGGAGCTGCTGGAGATCGGCGGGATCCCGATGACGAGCCTCGGCGAGAAGCCGGTGCGGGTGGAGGCGCTGAAATACTACCGCAGGGTGGCGCAGCACTACGAGCTGGACGTGCGGCAGTACGAGCCGGTGCTGGGGTTCGAGGGCGAGCCGGGGGCGTTCACAGTGCGGACGCGGGACCGGCTCGGGCGCGAGAACGAATACGCGAGCCGGTTCGTGATCCTGGCGACGGGCTACTATGACCGGCCGAACCTGCTGGGAGTGCCGGGCGAGGATCTGCCGAAAGTCACTCACTATTACCGGGAGCCGCATCCGTATTTCGATCAGGATGTGCTGGTGATCGGGGGCAAGAATTCGGCGGCGATTGCAGCGCTGGAATTGTACCGCGCGGGCGCGCGGGTGACGCTGGTCCACCGGCGGGAGAGGCTTTCCGACAGCATCAAATACTGGATCCGGCCGGACATCGAAAACCGGATCAAAAACGGGGAAATCCGGGCGTATTTTTCGACCACTGTGCGGGAAATCCGCCTGGACAGCGTGGATTTGCAGACGCCGGACGGGCTGGTCACGATTCCGAACGATTTTGTTTTCGCGCTGACGGGCTATCATCCTGACACGGATTTTCTGGAGCGGCACGGGATCCGGTTCGATCCGGAGACGCAGCGGCCGAGGGTGAACCTGGAGACGCTGGAGAGCGAGCGCCCGGGGGTGTATCTGGCGGGCGTGCTGGTGGCGGGCATGCACACCAACGAGATTTTCATCGAGAACGGGCGGTTTCACGGGGCGCAGATCGCGGAGGCGATCGCGCGGCGGCTTTCAGCGTGAGTCCGGAGGAGGCTCGATGCGGAACAGAGCGAGCCCCTGGCCGGAGTGCATGAGGCGGACGCCCCATGAGGCGGGAAAGTCCCGCAGGGAGCGGGCAACGCGGCCGTAGCCGTCTCCGTGGAGAGGGACGGCGATCCAGCGGAGACCCGTGCGGTAGAGGTATGCCGTGGCCTCGCGGCGCCACTGCCGCTGCGCGATTCCCACGCGCTTCCATTGCGAGGTGAAATCCTCGACGCGCCCATCGAGGCGCTCCACGAGCAGGGTGACGGGGGGGAGCGGCTGAGCGTCGAGGGTGCGAAGCCCGACGGCATCAAGGGGGAGGGGACGTGTGAATTCGACTTGCCACCACGCGCCTGCGCGCCCCTCTTCCCATGTGAACCAGCGGGTGGCGGGATTGCCGTCAATGGCGTAGCGGGCATCGCCGGGGTTCGGGTTCGCTGCGAGAGACCAATGCCGGGAGGGGCGGAAGCGGCGCCCGCGAAATTCCAGGAAGACGTCGTGGATCGACCATGCGCCGGGCCAGTCTTTCTCCAGCCGGATTCTCACGGCCCGGTAGAAGCGCGGAGGCAAGGCGGCACGGAGGGTGGCGACGCGCTCGGGCCTGCCGGCGGCAACGGTGAGGAAGATCGCGGCGTTGTCGAATTCGGCCGAAGGGAGGGGGCCCAACGGGACGGTGCGCATGTAGGCAAAGGGAAGCCCGTACAGGTCGAGGATGCGCTCGCCGTTGGCGAGACGGGAGGCCTCTTGCGCGAACGGGTACTCGTACAGGCGGCGGCTGAGATACTCCGGCTCGGGCTCGACCCGCAGGGCGGCACGCAATGGGAAATCGCGCAATCGCCAGGCATGTGGACCGGTGTAGAGATCCAGCGCCCATGGTGAGACCAGGACGGCTTGCAGAAGAAGCAGCACCTTCATGCCGCGAGCGCCGGCGGGGAAGGAGAGCGCGAGGAAGAAAAACGGCAGCGAAGGCAGGAGGAAGCGCGCTCCGATATTGCGCGTCCAGGGCAGCCACAGGACCAGGGCTGCCGCCAGAAGGAGACGGCCGCCGGGATGGCGTACAGCGAGGAAGCTGGCCGGGAGAACAAGGAGTGCAGGGCCGACAAGGCCTTGCAGCTCGGTTCCGTCCCAGGCAAGCGCGCGCAGAGCGCGGGGCGGGGTGACGCTTTCGTAGGTGGCGAGCTGTTTGGCAAGAAGGCGCTCGGTTTCCGCGTGGAAGTGGTCATTCGGGAAGATGCGGTTGCCGAGCGGGGCGAAGGGGTTGCCCGTCAGGATGGCGTTGCGGGCCAGCCATGGCCCTGCGCAAAGGGCGGCCGCCGCTGCGCAGAGCAGGGCGGCGCGGCGTCCTGCGCGGAAAAACGCCCAGAGAAGGGCGGCAGCGGCGGCGATGGCGCCGGGCATCTTCACGGCATAGGCGAATCCGGCAGCCAGGCCGCCGTGGAATGCCGCGCCGGGAGTTTCGCGGGCATGCAGCAGGGCGGCGGAGGCGGCCAGCGGGTAGAATGCGGCGGCAGCGTCGTTGTAGGCGCAGGCGCCCGAGATGGCGGCGACGGGAGTCAGAAAATACAGGCCAGCAGCGCAAAAGGAGGCCGTGGAATTCAGGCCGCATTTTTCCCCGATCCAGGAAATCAGGGGGACGGACATGAGAAAACAGGCGAAATGGACAAGTTTGGCAGCGCTGTGGCCTCCGATGAGAAAGGCGGGATAAAACAGGGTTTCCATGCCCAAAGGGATCAATTCGTAGAATCCGATTCGGGCGGGCATTTTGTAATGTCGGGCCCATTCGGCGACAAGGCCGAGGTGGTATCCCGCAGCATCCGGCTGAATTTCCGGCGCGAGCGCGTGGATGAGGTAGTAGAACCCGTAGGCGAGCGGCACGGAAATCAGCCAAGGGGGAAGGCCCGGCCTGCGCCAGACGGGGCGGCTTTTCCCCAGCGGGGCCGCCGCAGCGAGGCACAGCGGGATGACGGCGAGAGGGTGCGCCCAGCCGGCGACGAGCAGCAAGAACAGCAGTGTGGATAACAGGGCGGAGCCGGAAGCGAACTCCAGTGTCCAATGCGGGGCGCGGCCGCGCCATGCGAGGCGGCCGAGGCCGAGAGAGGCGCAGAGCGGCAGTGCGGCTCCTGCGGCAATCCCAAGCAAGACTGGCAAGCCCGTATTGTAGACGCCGCCGGGTTCGCGCGTCCACAGCCCCGGGAGGGCGCACACCGGCGGGGCGAACGGGAAACGGGCCGGGCGCGATGGGGTTATCGTGCGAGCCACGCGGGAACAGGGCGGGCGAAGAGAGGCGTGAGACGGGCAAACTCCGCAACGCTGCAGCGCAAGTGACGCGTTCCTGGACTGAGCGCCGACGGGACCTCGAGCGGAATGGGGTGCGAGCCGCGTAATCAGCGCGGCCCCGACGCAAGCGTCGGGGGAACTGCGCCGGGAGCGCCCGCCACGCATGCAGTTCTCGCGGCTCGAGAGCAGGCGGGAAACTACCGACGCATGCAATGCGAGCCCGGCAAGAGCGCCGGGGGAACAGTTGCCGGCAGAGCTTCACTGGTGCAAGTGCAGGGGGAAATGGGTGGGGGCGGAGATGAGGACAGGCAGCTCTGTCCACGAGTCGTCGCTCGTCGGGGTTTGAGTGTTGCGGGGCGGGACAAAGGGGCCTGTCCCCATCTCCTCCGCGAGACGTGGAAGCAGCGCGAGCAACGCGGCCCCGGCGCAAGCGCCGGGGGAACAGCAGGAGTAGCGCGGCGCGGCCGGGAGAGGCGGGGGAGCTTCGGGGATCGGCAGAGTCCGGGATCAGGACAGTTCTTCGAGGCGTGGGTCCCAAGTGATGGAGCGGCCCTGGCGGTAGCTTTCGACAGCCATGCGGCAGGCGATGGAGACGCGGAAGCCGAGATCGAAGGGGCAGGCGGGCTCGCCGCCGTTGCGGATGGAGCGGAAGAAGTCCTCCATGAGGGCGTGCTGCGGGGCGCGGCTCGTGCCGAGCCGCTCGGCGCGGTCCTTGACGTTGACGCGCTGGGGCGTGTAGCGGATCTGGCTGGATTTCTGAATGGTGCCGTCGGTGCCGAGGACGTCCTCGCCGGAGCCGAGGCGGTCGTTGCCGAAGCCGGAGTTCCAGCTGATGAGGATCTCTTCGGGCTGCTCGAGGGTGACGCACATGGTGTCGGGGACTTCGCGGCCGTCCTTCCAGAGATAGATGCCGCCGGTCATAGTGGCGCGGCGCGGGATGGCGAGGTTGAGGGCCTTGTACCAGAAGGCGATCTGGTGGCACATGTTCTCGTAGACGTTGCCGCCGGAGTAGTCCCAGAAGAAGCGCCAATTGATATAGCGGTTGGGGTCGAAGGGGCGTTCGGGCGCCTCGCCGAGGAAGGCTTTCCAGACGATGTTTTCGGGCGTCATGTCGGGGTAGACGGGGCGGGCCCACTGGGGGCGCCCGTGCGGCGTGTTGCGGTACATCGTCATGTGGATGGCAGTGATCTTGCCCATGGGCTCGGAGGCGAGGAAGGCGAGGGCGTCAGCCATCATGCCCGAGGCGCAGGACTGGTGGCCGATCTGGACGATGCGGCCCGGGGCGCGGCGGAAGGCGTCGCGCATCTTTTTCGCGTGGGCGACAGTGAAGGCCATCGTCTTTTCGAGGTAGACGTGCTTGCCCGCGTCGATGGCGGCGACGAAGTGCTCGCAGTGCAGGTGCTGCGGCGTGGCGATGAGGACGGCGTCGATGGAGGGGTCGTCGAGGATCGAGCGGTAGTCGGAAAAGGTCTTCGCTTGAGGAGCGATGGCCCTGGCCTCTTCGAGGCGGCGGGTGTAGACGTCGGCGGCGGCGACGAGTTCCACGTTCTCGCAGGCGAGCGCGTGGCGCATGAGTTCCTGGCCGCGGGAGCCGGGGCCGATGATGCCGACGCGGATGCGGCTGTTGGCGCCAAGGACGGAGGCAGGCGCGGCGAGGCTGGTGGCGAGGCCGGACGCCACGGTGGAGAGGAAATTTCTGCGCGAGGCCATGGAGGCATCATATCGAACCATGCGGCCGCGGAAGCTCATCTGGCAGAATGAGGGCTGATAGCTGGAGTCGGCATGCACCTGAGGCCGGAGAGCGAGAAGGAGCTGGCGGAGGCGCTGGCGTCCGCTGCAGCGGCGGGCAAGCGCGTGGAGATCCGCGGTGCGGGCTCGAAGCGGCGCATGGGAGGGCCGGCGGCGGAGGCGGACGCCGTGATCGAGACCACGGCGCTGTGCAGGGTGCGGCAATACGATCCGCGCGACCTGACGGTGAGCGTGGAGGCGGGGATGCGGTGGAGGGATTTCTGCGAGCTGACGGGCAGGCACCGGCAGATGGCGCCGTTGGATCCGCCGTGCGCCGAGGAGGCGACCGTGGGCGGCGTGGTGGCGACGAATTCGTGCGGGCCGCGGCGGCGGCTGTACGGGGCGGCGCGGGATCTGGTGATCGGCATGCACTATGCGACCACGGACGGCGCCGTGGCGCAAACCGGGGGGATGGTGGTGAAGAACGTGGCGGGGCTGGACGTGCACAAGGCGCTGATCGGCAGCTTCGGGACGCTGGCGTGCATCACGGTGGTGAACTTCAAGCTGGCGCCGATGCCGGAAGGGACGCGTACGTACGTGCTGCAGCGCGACAGCGCGGCGGAGCTGGCTGCGGCGCGGGACGCGGTGCTGCGGGGACCGCTTCAGCCGGCGGCTCTGGATGCGCTGAATCCGGAGGCGGCGCAGCTGGCGGGGCTGGAAGGATACTGCCTGCTGATTCGCGCCGGCGGGCCCGCGCCGCTGCTGGAGCGCTATGACCGGGAGCTGGCAGGGGCGCTGCGGCGGGAGGGGCGCGAAGAGGCGGAGCTGTGGAGGAAGGTGGAAGAGTTTGCCCCTTCGCAGCCGTATGTGGTGCGGGCCGGCCACCGGCTGGGAGACTTGCAGGCGGTGCTGGAGTCGGCGCCGGGCGCGTGCGTGAGCCGCGCGGGAACGGGGATTTCCTATCTGGGATTCGACACGGCAGAGGAGGCTGAGGCGTGGATGACGGGAGCGGCGAGCGCGCAGTGGAGCCGGGTGCTGGAGTGGTCGAGCGGCGGGGCGAGGCTGTACTGGCCGGATCCGGGGCCGGAGCTGCAATGGATGGAAAAGCTGAAGCGCACGTTCGATCCGGCGGGGATCCTGAATCCGGGGAGGCTGTATGGCCGCATCTGAGACTCCGGTGTTTCCGCCTTTGCTGCCGAACCGGCATCCGGACGCGCCGAAGGGCGCGGATCTGGACAAGTGCGTGCACTGCGGGCTGTGCCTGAACGCGTGCCCGACGTACCGGGAGCTGGGGCTGGAGATGGACTCTCCGCGGGGGCGCATCTATCAGATGGTGCAGGTGGCGACGGGGATGGCGGAGATCTCGGAGTCGTACGTCGAGCACATGGAGCTGTGCCTGGCGTGCCGGGGCTGCGAGAGCGCGTGCCCGTCGGGGGTGCCCTACGGACGGCTGATCGAGGCGGCGCGGGCGGAGATCGAGGCGCGGGTGGAGCGCCCGTGGCGGGAGAGGCTGCTGCGGCGGTTCGTGTTCGAGAAGCTGCTGGTTTCGCGCGGATGGCTGAAGGCGGCGGGGGCGCTGCTGTACCTGTATCAGGCGACGGGGCTGCAGCGGCTGGCGCGGGGCAGCGGGCTGCTGAAGCTGGCGGGAAAGCTGGGGCGGATCGAGCGGCTGACGCCGGAGGCGGAAGTGCCGTTCTTTTTCTCGCAAATCGGAAAGGTATTTCCGGCAAAAGGCGAGAAAAGGAAGCGGGTGGCGCTGCTGGCAGGGTGCCTGGCGAACATCACGTCGGCGAGGCTGAACGAGGCGACGGTGCGGGTGCTGCAGGAGAACGGCTGCGAGGTGGCGGTGCCGGAGGGGCAGACGTGTTGCGGGGCGCTGCACGTGCATTCGGGGCTGAAGGAGAAGGCGCGGGAGCTGGCGCGGCGCAACATCGGGGCGTTCCTGGAGGGCGGCTATGACGCGCTGGTGACGAACGCGGCGGGGTGCGGATCGACGCTCAAGGAATACCACGAATTGCTGGGAAATGATCCGGAGTTTCGGGAAAAGGCGGAGCTATTTGTTTCGAAGGTGCGGGATATTACGGAATTTCTGGATGAAATTGGCGTGAGGCCGCCGGAATACGAGGTGCGGGCGAGAGTGACCTACCAGGATTCCTGCCATCTGGCGCACGGGCAGAAGATCCGGCAGGCGCCGCGGAACCTGATCGCGGCGATTCCGGGCGTGGAGTTCCGGGAGCTGCCGCAATCCGACCTTTGCTGCGGCAGCGCGGGGGTCTACAACATCGTGCACGACGAGATGGCGGCGTCGATTCTGGAGAAGAAGATGGAGCTGGTGAACGCGACGGGGGCGGAGATCGTGACGACGGCGAACGTGGGGTGCGCGATCCAGCTCAAAGCGGGAGTGGCGCTGCACGGGAAGGGGCAGCGGGTGCTGCATGTGGTGGAGCTTCTGGACGAAGCCTACGGGCGGCGCGGGACCGCGCCTGCCGCTCCACCGCCGCCTTCGTTTTGACCAGCGTGCCGGCGAGGGCTTCGCGCGGCAGGGCTGTGACCATGGGCTTGATGATCCAGGCGAGGGCGGGGGGGACGTCGCGCGTGAGGGAGATGGCGCGGCACTCCATCAGCAGTCCGCCGTCGCGCTCTTCGAGGTGCCAGTAGGAGTGGAGGCGCCAGAGGAAGCCCCATCCGGTGTCCGGGGGCTTGATCTTCTCCGTGGGCTTGCCGGCATCCTCGACTTCCGAGACGCGAATGCTGCGGGACCAGACTTGCGCCTTGCCGGGCTCGAGGATCCTGTCCTCGACGTCATACTCGGTTTCGAGGACGACGGTGATGACCTTCTTCTTGACGACGCGAAACAGGACGCGGCGGCGCGCGCCGTTGGAGGAGAGGAGGCGGGCTTGGAGGATGTCGCCGCTGTAGATTTGCGGGTAGCGGGGGACGTCACGCAGCACGGCGAGGGCGTCTTCTGCGCGCGCGCCCGGGACGAAGACGGCGCCGAGCCAATCGTGGATGAGGGCGCGGGGAATCTCGAGGGGGTTCTCCTTGTGCCATGGGGCGATGGCGGGCTCGAGCGGCGCGCCGAGGCGCGGCGGGGCGGAGGGGCGGGCGCGCATTTCCTGGTCGGCGCGCTCCATGTACTTGTGGAACTCGGCGAGGGAGCGCGGATCGAGCGTTGCCGAATCGAGCTGCGCGGCTGCGAGACAAAGGAAGAGAAACTTCAACGCGATCCTTCCCGGCCGGCGCCGGATACGGGCGTGGGAACCGGGCCTCCCAGATTTCTGTGTAGCACAGCCGCGTCCCCCTTCCCTTGGAGCCGATTTGGGAGTAATTTATGGGCGGAAGACAGATCAGGAGGTGACTATGGCAACGCCGACCATGGCAGCCCCGCAGCTCCGCCCGGACGAGTGGGAGCTGCTGGCGCATCTCCTCGAATGCAAGCAACGGGAGCTGCTTGCCGAGATCCGGCATACCACGAAGCGAGCGTTCCGCGAGGCTTTGCATGAGCGCCTGAACCAGGTGGAAGAGTTGCTTGGCAAGATTCCGCGGACGGCGGGGGCGCGGGAGGAGTGAAAGATCCAGGAGGCGCACTATGGACAAGAGGTCGCATCCGCATGTGATCCGGACGTGGGCGGTGGAGCGGATCCGCACCCACGCCCAGCCGGCGGCAAAACCAGTCACCGGGAAGACGAAGGCGCCAGGGGCGAAGCCGGCGCCGGGCAGGAGGAAGCCATGAAGACGCTGGACCGTCTGATTTCATTCCTTGAGATGAAGGGCGTGGCCTACCGGCACGACCGCCACCCGTTGAGCTACACGGCGAAGGAGACGGCGCAGGCCGAGCATGTTTCGCCGCGGAGCTTCGCGAAGGTGGTGGTGCTGCACTCGGAAGACGGCTACGCGATGGCGGTGCTGTCCGCCGACCGGATCGTGGATCTGGACGAGCTGCGGGCGGCGTTCGGGAGCCGGCATATGCGGCTGGCCACGGAGCGCGAGCTGGAGCAGCTGTTCCCGGAGTGCGAGCTGGGCGCGATGCCGCCGTTCGGCAACGGCACGCTGTTTGACATGCCGGTTTGGGTAGACGGGCTGCTGCTGGCGGAAGAGACGATCTGGTTCAACGCCGGCACGCACCGGGACGTGATCCAGATGTCGACGGAGGACTGGGAGCAGCTGGTGAAGCCGTCGGTGCTGGCGTTTGCGCACGCGGCGGGATGACGGACAGGAGGAGTGCGCAAAGGGCGGGCCCGGAGGGGGCCCGCCCTTGAGGTTTGTGGGCGGGGCGAGGGTTATTCGGCGTCGCCGAATCCCTCGTCGAAGTTGAGGTCGGCGCCCTCGGAGCCGGCGAGGTAATTGCCGCGGGTCTCCTCGTCGTAGAGGTTGAGCGGCTCCGACATGAGGACGTCCTGCTCCTGGACGGGCTCCTCGACGACGCCCTCGCCGGCGATCTTCGTGCGGCGGTAGTACTCCATGCCGGTGCCGGCGGGGATGAGGCGGCCCATGATGACGTTTTCCTTCAGGCCGCGCAGGTAGTCCACCTTGCCGTTGATGGCGGCCTCGGTGAGCACGCGCGTGGTTTCCTGGAAGGAAGCGGCGGAGATGAAGCTGTCAGTGGACAGCGACGCCTTGGTGATGCCGAGCAGGACCGGAGTGCCGACGGCGGGGCGGCCGCCGGCCTGACGGACGCGCTCGTTTTCCTCGCGGAACTTGAACTTGTCGACGACCTCTTCGGGGAGGAAGTCCGTGTCGCCGATGTCTTCGACCTTCACCCAGCGAAGCATCTGGCGGACGATGACCTCGAGGTGCTTGTCGTTGATGTTGACGCCCTGGAGGCGGTAGACTTCCTGGATCTCGTTGACGAGGTATTTCTGGACCTCTTTTTCGCCGAGGATGCGCAGGATGTCGTGCGGGTTGCGCGGGCCGTCCATGAGGGGGTCGCCGGCCTTGACGCGTTCGCCATCCTGGACGCTGATGTGGACGCCGCGGGGAATGAGGTACTCGCGTTCGGAGCCGTCGTCGGCGACGACGGTGACGCGGCGGTAGCCCTTGACGACGTCGCCGATGCGGACGACGCCGTTGATTTCGCTCATGACAGCGGCTTCGCGGGGCTTGCGGGCCTCGAAGAGTTCGACGACGCGCGGCAAGCCGCCGGTGATGTCCTTGGTCTTGGTGGTCGCGCGCGGCATCTTGGCGAGCACGTCGCCGGCGTGGACGACGCTGCCGTCGCGGACGAGGAGGTGGGCGTTGGTGGGCAGCAGGTAGCGCTTTTCATCGTGGCGCGAGCCGCCCTCGGGACGGACGATGATGGTGGGCAGGCGCTTTTCATCCTGCGAGTCGATGATGACCCACTGGGAGAGGCCGGTGACCTCGTCGACCTGCTCGTGGTAGGTGAGGTTCTCGATGATGTCCTTGAAGTGGACGACGCCGGAGATCTCGGTGAGGATGGAGAAGGCGAAGGGGTCCCATTCGAGCAGCGTCTGGGAGGCCTCGACGCGGGCGCCATCCTCGACAAGGATCTTGGCGCCGTAGACGACCTGGTAGCGTTCGCGCTCGCGGCCCTTGTCGTCGACGACGGCGAGCAGGCCGGTGCGGTTCATGGCGATGATGTCGCCCTGGGCGTTGCGGACGGTGTTGATGCCGATGTAGCGGGCGTAGCCGTCGTAGCGCGCCTCCTGCTTGTTCTGCTCGACACCGGCAGCGGCGGCGCCGCCGATGTGGAAGGTGCGCATGGTGAGCTGGGTGCCGGGCTCGCCGATGGACTGGGCGGAGAGGATGCCGACGGCCTCGCCGCGCTCGACGAGGCGGCCGGTGGCGAGGTTGCGGCCGTAGCAGAGCTGGCAGACGCCGCGGCGGGACTCGCAGGTGAGCACGGAGCGGATCTTGACGCGGTCCGTGCCGGCGTCCTCGATGGCCTGGGCGATTTCCTCGGTGATCTCCTGGTTGGCGCGGACGAGGATGTTGCCCTCGTAGTCCTTGAGATCCTCGAGGGCGACGCGGCCGACGATGCGGTCGCGGAGGTGTTCGATGATCTCGCCGGACTCGATGATGGGCTCGACGAAGATGCCGTCGGTGGTGCCGCAGTCGTACTCGCTGACGATGACGTCCTGGGCGACGTCGCAGAGGCGGCGGGTGAGGTAGCCGGAGTCTGCGGTCTTCAGGGCCGTGTCAGCGAGACCCTTGCGGGCGCCGTGAGTGGAGATGAAGTACTGGAGGACGTTGAGGCCCTCGCGGAAGTTGGCGGTGATGGGGGTTTCGATGATCTCGCCGTTGGGCTTGGCCATGAGGCCGCGCATGCCGCTGAGCTGGCGGATCTGCTGGCGGGAGCCGCGGGCGCCGGAGTCGGCCATGATGTAAATGGGATTGAGCTTGCCGGCGCGGTCGTCCTGCTCCATGACGCGGAACATTTCGGCCGAGACTTCGTCGGTGACCTTGTTCCAGATTTCGATGATCTTGTTGTAGCGCTCGCCCTGGGTGATGGCGCCTTCCTGGTACTGGTTCTGGACCTCGAGCACCTGGCGCTCGGCCTCATGGACGAGGCGGGACTTGGACTCGGGCACGACCATGTCGTCGATGCCGATGGAGACGCCGGCGCGGGTGGCGGAGAGGAAGCCGAGGTCCTTGATGTCGTCGAGCAGCTTGACCGTGGCCTGCAGGCCGAGCTTGAGGTAGCAGTACTGGACGAGCTGGGTGAGGCCCTTCTTCTTGAGGAGCCCGTTGATGAAGGGGAGTTCCGGCGGCAGGATGTCGTTGAAGATGACACGGCCGACGGTGGTCTCCATGTCGGTCTTGCGGTACTCGACGGGCTCGATGTGGAGGAGGTCCTGCGGGTCGCGGGCGGTGGAGAGGTCGAGCACCTTGCCGGTGTAGCGGAGGGTGATGGGGGTCTGGGTTTCGACCTCGCCCATTTCGTAGGCGATGAGGACGTCCTCGACGGAGGCGAACTTCTTGCCCTCGCCCTTGGCGCCGCGGCGGGCCTTGGTGAGGTAGTAGAGGCCGAGCACCATGTCCTGCGTCGGCACAGCGATGGGGGCGCCGTGCGCGGGCGACAGGATGTTGTGGGAGCTGAGCATCAGCACGTGGGCCTCGATCTGGGCCTCGGGCGACAGCGGGATGTGGACGGCCATCTGGTCGCCGTCGAAGTCCGCGTTGAAGGCGGTGCAGACGAGCGGGTGGATCTTGATGGCCTTGCCGTCGACGAGAACGGGCTCGAAGGCCTGGATGCCGAGCCGGTGCAGGGTAGGCGCGCGGTTCAGCAGGATGGGGTGGTCCTTGACGACCTCTTCGAGGATGTCCCACACGACGGGATCCTGCTGTTCGACGAGTTCCTTGGCCTGCTTGATGGTGGTGGAGTGGCCGCGCTGCTCGAGCCGGTGGTAGATGAAGGGCTTGAAGAGCTCGAGGGCCATCTTCTTGGGCAGGCCGGCCTGGTGGAGCTTGAGTTCGGGGCCGACGACGATGACGGAGCGGCCGGAGTAGTCGACGCGCTTGCCGAGGAGGTTCTGGCGGAAGCGGCCCTGCTTGCCCTTGAGGGCGTCGGAGAGGGACTTCAGCGGGCGGTTGTTGGCGCCGCGGAGGACGCGGCCGCGGCGGCCGTTGTCGAACAGGGCGTCGACCGCCTCCTGGAGCATGCGCTTTTCGTTGCGGACGATGACGTCGGGCGCATGGAGCTCGATGAGCTTCTTGAGGCGGTTGTTGCGGTTGATGACGCGGCGGTAGAGGTCGTTGAGGTCGCTGGTGGCGAAGCGGCCGCCGT
>JBBFLJ010000032.1:0-23753 GCA_037481575.1 Bryobacteraceae bacterium
GAAGGTCATCATCTGGCGCAGCTCCGCGCCCACGACCTCAATCTGGTGCTTCTGCTCCGCCTCGCGCATGGCAAGGAATTTCTGCCTGCCGCTGCGGTTCTCCTCCATCCACTCGCGGGCGAATGCGCCGGACTGGATTTCGGCCAGGATCTTGCGCATCTCCTCGCGCGTGCGGCTGTCGATGATGCGCGGACCGCGCGTGTAGTCGCCGTATTCGGCGGTGTCGGAGACCGAGTAGCGCATGTAGCTCAGGCCGCCTTCGTAGATCAGGTCGACGATCAGCTTCAGCTCGTGCAGGCACTCGAAATACGCGATCTCGGGGGCGTAGCCAGCCTCGACAAGCGTCTCGAAGCCCGCCTTGATCAGCTCGCTGACGCCGCCGCACAGCACGCTCTGCTCGCCGAACAGGTCCGACTCGGTCTCCTCGCGGAAGGTCGTTTCAATCACGCCCGCCTTCAGCGAGCCGAGCGCCAGCGCATAGGCCAGCGCGTTGCGCAGCGCGTTGCCGGAGGCATCCTGCGCGACAGCCACCAGAGCAGGCACGCCCTGCCCTTCCAGGAAGACCTCGCGGACGCGGTGGCCTGGCGCCTTGGGCGCCACCATCGAGACGTCCACGCCCGCAGGCGGCTGGATGAAGCCGAAGTGGATGTTGAAGCCGTGGGCGAACATGAGCGTCTTGCCGGGCTTCATCGACGGGGCGATGTCGGAGTTGTACAGATCGGCCTGGATGTGATCCGGCACGAGGATCATGATGAAGTCGGCGCGCGCGGCGGCCTCGGCGGGCGGCAGCACGGTGAGGCCGGCATTTTCCGCCTTGGCGCGGGAGCGCGACGAAGCGGGCAGGCCGACCACCACCTTGACGCCGGAGTCGCGCAGGTTCAACGCATGGGCGTGCCCTTGCGAGCCGTAGCCGATGATGGCCACGGTCTTGCCCTGCAAAGGCTCGAGCGAGCCGTCCTGTTCGTAATAACGCTTGGCCATGATGACGGGGACTTCCTTCCTTCTATCGGGTGTGAGCGGGTTCGGATTGAGGGTGCGCCTTCGGAATGGGAGGCGCGAGCTTGAGCCTGCGCGGCTCGAGCGACACGGCGACGAGCCCGGAGCGGGTGACCTCGATGTCGCCGTAGGTCTGCATGACGGCGATGAACTCTTCCAGCTTCTCGGGATCGCCGCTGGCTTCCAGCGCGAAGCCGTCCACCGAGCTGTCGACGACGCGCGCGCCGAAGATCTCGGCTTCCTTGAGAATCGCCGTGCGGTTCTCGAGGCTGACGCGGATCCGCAGCAGCACCATTTCGCGGATCACGGCCGGCGCCTCGGTCAGATCATGCGCCTGCAGCACGTTCACCAGGCGGTTCATCTGCTTGATCAGCAGCGGCCGCAGCCGCGGCTCGACATCCACGCAGATGGTCATGCGGGACAGGGTGGGGTCCAGCGTGCGGGCCACCGTGAGCGACTCGATGTTGTAGCCGCGCTGCGACAGCAGCCCGGTGACGCGCATCAGCGCGCCGGGCTTGTTTTCCATGAGCAGGGAGATGGTCATCAGCATGGGGATGGCTCCTCGCGGTCGTCCTCAGGCAGGCACTTCGACAGGCTTGGGCGGCGCCAGCACCATTTCGTTGATCGCCGCGCCGGCGGGGACCATCGGATACACATTCTCGAACGGCGAGACGCGCACGTCCACGAGCACAGGGCCCGGATGGCGGAAGGCGTCCTCCAGCGCGGGGCGCAGATCGGCCGGCTTCTCCACGATCCGGCCCTTGATGCCGTAGGCGTCGGCCAGCTTCTCGATGTTCGGGAAGGCGTCCAGCTGCACGGCGCTGAGGCGGTTCTGGTAGAAGAGGTCCTGCCACTGCCGGACCATGCCCAGGTAGCCGTTGTTCATGATGATGACCTTCACCGGCAAGCCCTGATTGGCCAGCGTGGAGATCTCCGGAATCGACATCTGGAAGCCGCCGTCGCCGACGATGGAGACGACCAGCGCCTCCGGATGGGCCACCTGCGCACCGATGGCGGCCGGCAGCCCGAAGCCCATCGAGCCGAGCCCGGAGCTGCTGAGCCACAGGCGCGGGCGGTTGAAGCGGATGAACTGCGCCGCCCACATCTGATGCTGGCCCACATCCACGCTGACGATGGCGTTGCCGTTGCACAGGCGGTCGATCTCCACCATCAGGTGCTGCGGCTTGATCTCGTCGGCGCTGAACACAGGCGCCAGCGGATGCTCCTGCTGCCAGGCGCGGATCTGCTGCCACCACTCCTTGCGTTCCTTCTCGCGCAGCGAGCGCATCTCCGGCTCGAGCTCCCGCAACGCCTTCACCATGCGCGCCAGAACCTTCTTCGCATCACCGACGATCGGCAGATCGGCGGCGCGGTTCTTGCCGATCTCCGCCGGGTCGATGTCGACGTGGATCACCTTCGCATGCGGCGCGAACGACGCCAGCCGACCGGTGACGCGGTCGTCGAAACGCACGCCCAGCGCGATCAGCAGGTCGCACTCGTACATGCCCATGTTGGCCGCATACGAGCCGTGCATGCCGGGCATGGAGATGAAGTTGGGATGCTCGGAGGGCAGCGCGCCCAGCCCCATCAGCGTGAGCACCGCGGGCGCATCCAGCGTCTCCACCAGCTGCCGCAGCTCCTCGTGCGCGCCGCTGGAGATAATGCCGCCGCCGGCGTACACATACGGCCGCGAGGCCTCCCACATCATCTGCGCCGCGCGCCGGATCTGCCCGGCATGGCCCTCGGTGACCAGCTTGTAGCCAGGCAGGTGGATGGCATGGACCGGCGTGTAATGCGCCTGCCCCTGCAAGACGTCCTTGGTGATGTCCACCAGCACGGGGCCGGGCCGTCCGGTGGAGGCGATATAAAAGGCCTCGTGGATCACGGAGGCCAGCTCGCGGATGTCTTTCACCAGGTAGTTGTGCTTGGTGGCGGAACGCGTGATCCCGAAGGTGTCGGCTTCCTGAAACGCGTCCGAGCCGATCAGCTTGGACGAGACCTGCCCGGTCAGCGCCACCACGGGGATCGAATCCATCATGCAGTCCACCAGCCCCGTGGTGAGGTTGGTCGCTCCCGGACCGGAAGTGGCGCACGCCACGCCCACCTTCCCGGTGGAGCGAGCATAGCCGGACGCCATGAAGCATGCATTCTCCTCGTGGCGCACGAGGATGTGCCGGATCGCGCCCTCATACATGGCGTCGTACAGCGGCAGCGTGACGCCACCCGGATAGCCGAAGATCACTTCCACGCCTTCCCGCTGAAGGCATTCCATCAGGATTCGCGCGCCGCTCATTGTCTGGGCCATAGCCAGTCGTTTCCTCTCCTTCGTGTCACAGCCACCATCCGGTGCGGGTCAGGGATCGCTCCGCAAGGTGCAGACAACGGAAAGGGCCACCTGCGGGGATCTGCCCGCCTGGTGGCCCTTGATATTTGTCCTTGTTGTAGGGTCACTCAGGCGGGCGCCGGTACAGCGACTCCAATCCGAATGATCCCTACAATGACGAGAATGGAGACACCGCTCCCCGACAGGAGCTGAGGGTCACAGACTGTCGGGCCATGCGGCATCACGTTCCTCAGGTTAGCGTAGAAGCCGGAGAAATGCAAGAGGGGATTGTCATTTATTTTTCTTATCGACCTATTGGCGCTGACGATAAAATTTGCCCCGCACTGCATGCCGCCCTCAATGAGCCCACCCTGCGGCGGAAACCCACCCGCCGGGCTTCGCTCCAAAGGCGATGAACCCGGGTCTTCTCATGCGATTGCGGGTAACCGGAGCGCGTCGGCAGAACGCCGCTTCATTGACCAGCGTCATACCGGAGTCCCGGCTCTGCTTTCCGGCTTGCCACAGCCGCGATCGAGGCGGCCGTCACAGCCCGGCGCATGGGACCGGGAAGACATTGTTTGCTTTTCAGGAGGACTGATTCATCATGCCGAATCACGAGATGAACCGGCGCGCACTGCTTTGCGCGGCACAGGCGGCGGCCCTGGCGCCGGCGCTGGCGGCGGGACAGCCGTCCGCAAGAACCAGGCCGGCACAGAAGAGTCCGGCGGGAGATCCCGTCGTGGCATCCGACAAGCTGGCAGTGGTCGAGACCACCGCCGGGAAGGTGCGGGGCTACATCCGCCGGGGCATCTTCACCTTCAAGGGGATCCCGTATGGAGCGCCGGTGGGCGGGGCGGCGCGCTTCCTGCCGCCGCGCAAGCCTGAGCCGTGGGCCGGCGTGCGCAGCTGCCTGCACTACGGCCCTGTGTGTCCGCAGCGCCCCCGGGAGGGCTGGGCCAACGATGAAGTGGCGTGGCTGTTCCAATGGGACGACGGGCAGCCGGGCGAGGATTGCCTGCGGCTGAATGTCTGGACGCCCGGGCTGGGCGTCTCTCAGACAGCAAAGCGCCCGGTGATGGTGTGGCTGCACGGAGGCGGGTTCGAGGCAGGCTCCGGCCACGAGCTGCCGTCCTATCATGGGGAGAATCTGGCGCGGCGCGGCGATGTGGTGGTGGTGACGGTGAATCACCGCCTGAATGTCTTCGGCCACCTGTATCTGGCCGAGTACGATTCGCGCTACGCCTCGTCGGGCAATACGGGCATCCTGGATCTGGTCCTAGCGCTCGAGTGGGTGCGCGACAACATCGCGCAATTCGGCGGAGACCCGAACAACGTGACCATCTTCGGGCAGTCGGGCGGCGGCGGAAAGGTCAACGCGCTGCTGGCGATGCCTGCAGCCAAGGGGCTGTTCCACAAGGCGATCGTGCAAAGCGGCTCGGCGCTGCGGCTGGGCACGCCCGATCTGGCGGCAAAGCTGGCTGCTGCAACGCTGGCGGAACTGGGCGTTTCGAAGAACGGCCTGGCGAAGCTGCAGGAGATCCCGGCGCAAACGCTGGTGATGGCGGGCGTGGCGGCGCGCAACAAGGTGGCGCCGCGCCCGGCGGTGATCCGGCTGGGCGACATGGGGCGGACGCTGGGCTGGGCGCCGGTGGTCGACGGCCGCGACCTGCCGCGGCACCCCTTTGATCCGGACGCGCCGCAGGTGTCGGCGCATGTGCCGCTGATCGCCGGAACAGTCATGAACGAATTTGTTTCGGCCATGGGCAATCCGGCCATGGAGCAGATGAGCGAGGCGGACCTGGAAAAGCGCGCCCGGGAGCTCTACCCGGACCGCGCCGAAAGAGTGCTGGCGGCGTTCCGCAAGGCCAACCCCGGAGCGAAGCCGCTGGATCTGTTCTCGCTGATGGCCACGGCGCCGGTGCGGCAGGCGGCTGTCGATCAGGTGGAACGCAAGGCGGCGCTGCAGGCGGCGCCGGCGTGGAATTACTGGTTCTGCTGGAAGACGCCCGTGCTCGACGGGCGCCCGCGTTCCTTCCACTGCCTCGAGCTGCCGTTCGTGTTCGACAACGTCGAACGGTGCGAGCACATGACCGGCGGCGGAAGCCGCGCGCAGGCGCTGGCGGCGCGGATGAGCGAAGCGTGGATCCGCTTTGCGCGCACGGGCGACCCGAACCACAAGGGCATCCCGCGCTGGCCGTCGTGGAACGAGGCGCCGGGCGCGACGATGATCTTCGACGACGTGTGCGCCGTGAAGACCCACCCGGACCGCGCCGAGCGCGAGCTGGCCGTGAAAGGATAGATCCCATGAGGAAGTTGTGCTTGTCCTCCCTGCTCTTCGCGGCACTGGCCCTGGGGCAGTTTCCCGGAATGCGGCCGCCGGCGAAGGGCCCGTGGTCGAACGAAAAGCTGCCGCCGGAGGAGCGCGCCCGGCTGCTGGTGCAGGCGATGACGCTGGACGAGAAGATCCAGATGGTGCACGGCATCGGCTGGTACTTCGGCGCCGACATGAACCTCTCCGGGCAGGAGCCTCCCCCCGCGGTGTACCGGTCCAATGGCGGCGGGGGCTTCATCCCCGGCATCCCGCGGCTCGGCGTGCCGGACATTCAGTTGAACGATGCGATGCTCGGCTCGGCCGGGGGCGCGCGCATGGGGCGCTATTCGACGGCGATGCCGTCGGGCCTCGCGCTGGCCTCGAGCTGGGATCCGGACGTCGCCTTCGAATTCGCGGCGCAAATCGGAAGGGAGCTGCGCGCACAGGGCTTCCACATCACCCTGGGCGGCGGCATGAACCTCACGCGCGAGCCGCGCAACGGGCGCAACTTCGAATACCTGGGCGAGGACCCGCTGCTGGCCGGGCGCATGGCGGCGCGCTACGTGCAGGGCGTGCAGTCGGAGGGGATCGTGGGCTTGCTGAAGCACTACGCCCTCAACAACCAGGAGAGCGGGCGCACCTTCGTCAACGTGCGCATGTCGCGCAAGGCGGCGCGCGAAAGCGAGCTGATGGCCTTCGAAATTGCGGTCAAAGAGGGCCAGCCGGGATCGGTGATGTGCTCCTACAACCTGTATGAAGGCGAGTACGCGTGCCAACACGCGTGGCTCTTGAACGAGGTGCTCAAGAAGGAATGGGGCTTCCCCGGCTTCGTGGTGTCGGACTGGGGCGGCACGCATTCCACCGTGAAAGCCGCCCTCAACGGGCTCGACATGGAAATGCCCGCAGACGCGTTCTTCGGCGAGGCGCTGAAGGCAGCCGTGCAGAAGGACGAGGTCCCCATGGAGCGGCTCGACGACATGGTGCGGCGCATCGCCTGGGCGCTGTTCCGCGCCGGCATCTTTGACCGCCCGGCGCAGCGGCAGGTACCGGATATCTTCCGCGGCTTCGAAGTGGCGCAGAAAGCGGCCGAGTCCGGCATGGTGTTGCTGAAGAACTCGGGCGCCGTGCTGCCGCTGGATCCACAAATGAAGGGCGTGATCGCAGTGATCGGCGGGCACGCCGACAAGGGCGTGCTCAGCGGCGGCGGCTCGGCGCAGGTGGACCCCGCGGGCGGCAACGCCGTCCCGCCTCCGCCGCCGAAGCCCGGCTCGACGATCCTCGACATCATTTTCGGGACGCCCGTCTACCACCGCTCCTCGCCCCTGAAGGCGATCCAGGCGGTGGCGCAGCAGGCGAAGGTCGTCTATCACGACGGCAGGGACATCGCCGGCGCCGCCAGCCTCGCCAAGTCCGCCGCCGTGGCCATCGTCTTCGCCGTGCAGCACACGAGCGAGGGCAAGGACCTGCCCAACCTCGCGCTGCCGGACGGGCAGGACGATCTGATCGCTGCCGTCGCCGCCGCCAACCCGCGCACCATCGTGGTGCTGGAAACAGGCACCGCCGTGAAGATGCCGTGGCTCGGGCGCGTGGCGGCGGTGCTGGAAGCCTGGTATCCGGGCATCCGCGGCGGGGAGGCCATCGCCAACGTGCTGTTCGGGCGCGTGAATCCCTCCGGCAAGCTGGCCATCACGTTCCCGAAACTCGAGGACGATCTGCCGCAGCCTCGGCTGGTGGAGCAGCCGCCGCCGCGCGGCCCGCAGGATCTGGGGCCGATGTCGCCCTCCGCGCCGCCGCTGCTGAAGATGAACACGCGGCAGTTTGATCTCGACTATCCCGAAGGCGCGCGCATCGGCTACAAGTGGTTCCAGTCGATGAAGCGCGAGCCGCTGTTCCCGTTTGGCTTCGGGCTCTCCTACACGACCTTCGCCTACTCGGACCTGCGCGTGGACGCCGCAAAGCGCGAAGTCTCCTTCACGCTGCGCAACACGGGTCAGCGTGCCGGCGCCGAGGTGGCGCAGGTCTACGTGCAGCTGCCTGCTTCCGCAGGCGAGAACTTCCGCCGCCTCGCGGGCTGGCAGAAGGTGGAGCTGAAGCCCGGCGAGTCGCGCACGCTCACCGTGCCGCTCCATCCGCTCGCGCTGTCGGTCTTCGACGAGAAGGCCAACCGCTGGCAAACGCCCCGCGGCGCATACCGCGTCTTCGCCGGCGGCTCCTCCTCAGACACGCCCCTCAGCGGCGAAATGGCCGTGAACTGATCTGCGCACGGGCTGCGCTCGCGCAAGGGTGAAGCGCGCGCGCAGCCCCGTCGGCGAACGTCAGTGCGCCGGCGCTCCGTTGGGCGCGCGCTGCGCCGCCTCGACGATCATCTTCTCGATCTCCTCCCACACCTCGGGCACGTATTCGATCCGCGCGTGCTCGTCCAGAAAGAAACGCTGCAGCCAGCTGTGTTCGTCGGCTTGCACCTCGTCGCGCTTCTTGAATGTCAGCTTGCGGTTGAACAGGATCTGCGTCCTCGACGGATCCGCCGCCCGCAGCTCGGGCGCGCCCTTGATGTAGAGATGCTCACGCTGGTAATAATTCGCCGCACGGCGCACGTTCGGGGGCACCTCGTAGCTGTCGCGCCCGAAGCTGTCGATCGTGATCAGTAACGGCACCGCCACGCCCCACTCATGAAGCTTCCGGCTCAGGCGCAGCGCCGCGCGCCCCCCGAGGCTCTGGCCGTAAATGATGACTTCCGCCTGTGCCGCCTCGCCCGGATCCAGCCTGCCGTTGCGGTCGAAGTCGAACGCCTTCTGCACCAGCTCCTCGGCCAGTTCCAGGCTGTGGTTCTCCACCGTCTCCACATGCACGCCCGGCAGGCGCTTGCGCTTCACGGCGATGGCAGTCCGCCGGATGGCGCGCGTCGGGTTGTCCCAGCGCTCCCAGCCGCCGACGATCCCGATCACCAGCCGGTCGCCCCGCGCCACCGGCAGCGGCGTCGTGAAGTCGCTGAACTCCTGCTTGCGGCTGTCGGCGCGCGCGGGCGCGGCCGCCAGCGTCCACGCCAAAAGGGCGAGCGTCAGATCCCGCATCAGTTCACTCCCGTTGTACCAGAATTCGCGCCCGCGGCGGCCGATCCCCGACAATACAGGCATGGCCCTCGACGTGAACCGCACGACGCCTGCCGAAGCGGGCTTCTCGATGCCCGCCGAGTGGGCGCCCCACGCCGCCACCTGGCTCACATGGCCGCAGAACGAAAGCGACTTCCCCGGCAAGCTCGACGCCGTCCGCTGGGCCATGGCGGACTTCATCGCAAAGCTGAGCCGCTGCGAGCGCGTGCGGCTGCTGGCAGGCAGCCAACGCGCAGAGCAGCAGGCCCGCTCGTATCTGCAGCGCGCCGGCGCCGAGCTGCGGCGCATCGACTTCATCTCCCTCCCCACCGACCGCGGCTGGATGCGCGACTGCGGCCCCCTGTTCGTCACCCGCGCGCATGGCAGCCCCCGGCGCGCCATCGTCGACCTGCACTTCAACGGCTGGGCCAAATACCCGAACTGGCGCAAGGACCGCCGCGTGCCGGAAACCGCCGCCTCGCGCCTCCGCCTGCCCCTGTTCCGCGCCCGCTGGAACGGGCGCCCCTTCACCACCGAGGGCGGCGGCATCGAGGTCAACGGCGCGGGCACGCTGCTTTCCACCGAAGAGTGTTATCTCGATCCGGAAACGCAGGTGCGCAACCCGGGCTTCACCCGCGCCGACTACGAAGCCGCGTGGCGCGCGTGGCTCGGCGTGAAGAACGTCTTCTGGCTCGGGCGCGGCATCGCCGGCGACGACACTCACGGCCACATCGACGACCTCTGCCGCTTCGTCAACCCCCGCACGCTGGTTCTGGTGCGCGAGTCCAACCCGCGCGACGCAAACTATCGCGCGCTCGAGGAAAACCGGGAGCGGATCCGCGATCTGCGCCTGGAAGACGGCTCGCGCCCCGAGGTGATCCCCCTCCCCATGCCCTCGCCCGTCATCTTCGACGGACAGCGGCTCCCGGCGAGCTACGCCAACTTCTACATCGCCAACGGCGCCGTCTTCGTCCCCACCTTCAACGACCCCCAAGACCGCCGCGCCCTCGGCATCCTCGGCGAGCTGTTCCCGGACCGGCAGGTGATCGGTATCCACGCCCTGGATCTCGTCTGGGGGCTCGGCACGCTCCACTGCCTCTCCCAACAGGAGCCCTGCTGACGGCTGCCCGGCACTGGAGTTCCCCCCGACGCTTGCGTCGGGGCCGCGCCCCCAACGGGAGCCCGCCTGACGGCCGCCCGGCACAGCCCGCTTCCCGCCCGCCGGGCATTCCGGCGCGGCCGAGGCGCCTTACCGCCTCCCTCTTGACCGCCGGACACGCCGCCCGCGCCCTCCCCTTGGGTTGGCCAGGGCCGGACCGTGCTGCGGCAGCCGAACATTAGAAGAAAATAATGTCTTCTTGTCATGAGCCCCTCTTGCGCCCAGAGGCGACTCACGGCACAATTGGAAGAGAGATATCCAAAATATCTCCTCCTCCAACACGTTGGCCGACTGCTTCCTCCTCCGGCAGTCGGCCATTTCTTTTCAGTACCTTGCGCCAACAGGCCCGCCTGCGGCCGGCCTGCCTCCCGCCTCGAAGCCGCTGCCGTCCGGTCAGGCATTCCCCTTCCCGCCTTTCTGCGCCCCCAGCCAGCTCCCCATCCTGAAATAAAAGGGGGCAGCCCGCCTGCTGCAGGCTGCCCGCCTTCGCTTCCCGGTTGCGGAAGATCAGACCTTCTCCGGAACCACGAACGGCTTCCGGTAGTTCCTCTTCATCAAAGCGCTCGCCTCGGCGTCGCCCAGAATGTCTCCCGTAGCCGGGTCGATCTTCAGGCTGCGCCCCACGCGGTAGCTGATGTTGGCCAGGTGCATCAGCGTGCAGCTGATGGCGCCCTCCTCGATCTGCCCGTTCAGCATCTCCGGCTTGCCAGCGCGCACCGCCTCGATGAAGTTGGCGTGGTGCGAGCCGCCGGCTCTCTTCGACGGGCCGGGTTCGGCATTCCGCCCCAGGAACACCTTGTAGGCGTCGTAGCCGTCAATGGCCATGTAGCCCTTGGACCCGTAAAAGATGTTTCCGACGGTGTTGCCGCCCCCGCCGCCGCCCGGGCGCTCGCCGATCCCGGCTTCGTGGTTCGTCATCCAGTGGCGAACCTCGAAGCTCATGAACTTCTTCTTGCCCGCCACGTCGAACTCGTAGGTCGCCACCAGCACGTTGGGCGTCTCCTGATCGTCGTCGAACATGAAGTGCCCGCCCATCGCGCTCACTTTCGTCGGCAGGCGCACGCCCAGCAGCCAGCGGCAGATGTCCACCTCGTGGATGCCCTGATTGCCGAAGTCTCCGTTGCCGTAGTCCCAGAACCAGTGCCAGTTGTAATGGAAGCGGTTCTTTGTGAACGGGCGCACCGGCGCCGGCCCCAGCCACAGGTCGTAGTGCACGCCCGGCGGCACCGGCTCCTCGGGCGCGCGCCCGATCGTATCGCGCCACTTGAAGCACAGCCCGCGGGCCATGTACACGTCGCCGATGATCCCCTCGTCGATCAGCTTCTTCGCCTCCTGCAGCCCCTCGGTCGAGTGCGCCTGCACCCCGTGCTGCACGCACTTGCCGTACTTCTTCGCCGCAGCCACAATCTGCCGGGACTCGAACACGTTGTGCGAGCCCGGCTTCTCCACATACACGTGCTTGCCCGCCTGCAGCGACCAGATGGTCTGCAGCGTGTGATGATGGTTCGGCGTGGCGATCGACACGCAATCGATCGTCTTGTCCTCGAGCATCTTGCGGATGTCGACATAGCGCGCCGGCTTCTTGCCCGTGGCCTTCTCCACCTCCGCCAGCCGGCGGTCGAGAATCGATTCGTCGATGTCGACCAGCGCCGCGATCTCGACATTCGGCATCCGCTGATAGGCGCGGATATGGCTGTTTCCCTGCCCCCGCAGGCCGACCACGGCCACGCGGATGGTATCATTGGCACTCGAGAGCGTCCGGGCCCGGGCGGCTGCTCCGGCGGCGGCGCTCATCAGAAAATAACGGCGGTTCATCGGGGTCATGACTCCTTTGAGCGGTCTCTTGCTCGACACTCTATCGCATCCCGGGCAGAAAGGGAAGGAATTGATATGTCATTGACAAACGACGAAGCGCGCCTCCTCGGCGGTTACCTGCTCAGCCAGATCGAACAGGAAATGGCCGCCACCACCCGCGTCCTCGAGGCCATCCCCGCAGGCCGGGAAGACTACTCTCCCGACGCACGCTCCATGAACGCCCTCAAGCTCGCATGGCATATCGCCAGCGCCGAGAAGTGGTTCCTCGACTCGGTCCTGAACGGAAAGTTCGAGTCCGGCGAATCCGGCGTGCCGGAGTCGATCCGCACCGGCGCCGACGTCGCCGCGTGGTACCGGGCCAACCTGCCTGCCTCCATCGCCGCCCTGCGCGAGGCGCCCGCGGAGATCTTTTCGCGCACGCTCGATTTCTTCGGCATGATGCAGGCGCAGGGCGTCGACTTCCTCGCGCTCGCGCTGAAGCACTCCGTCCACCATCGCGGCCAGTTGTCAGCCTATCTGCGCCCCATGGGAGGCAAGGTCCCGGGCATCTACGGGCCCAGCGGCGACACGCAGTAGAGACGCGGCTCAGCCCTGCCGCCGCATGGCGATGCGGTAGTCGCCCACCTTCGGCATCCGCACCACACGGCACATCTCGAACAGCCGCGAGCGGGCGCGGATGCCGATCCTGTCCACGAGCGTCGTGCGGATGTCATAGCGCGGCGCGGCGCCTTCCTGCAGACGCTCGGCCAGCGCTCCGCCCATCTCCGGATCGGGCAGGTTGGTGGTGGCGATCAGCGGGCGCCTCTGGTTGCACCGGTGCGTGATGATCGACGTCACCGTGTCCTCCACCCAGTCGGTCACGCGGTGCGCGCCCAGATCGTCCAGCAGCAGCACCTCCGCCTCCAGCGCCGTCTCGTAAGCCTCGCGCGGGCTCTCTCCGCTCAGCGGGTCGTAGCTCGCGCGGATCCGCTCAAGCAGCATCTGGTAGTCCATGAAGACGCCCGCGAAGCCGTTCTCGATCAGGCGCCGCAGCACCGCCACCGCCAGGTGCGTCTTGCCCGTCCCCGGCTCCCCCACCAGCAGCAGCCCGGGCGGATCCGTATGCGGAAACTCCTCGCAGTAGCGCAGCAGAAGGGTCAGGATCATCCGCAGCTCCGGCGAGCCGCGGTCGGAGAAATTCTCGAACCGGTCATTGCGGTAGTTCACCGGGATGCGCGCTCTCTCCAGCAGCTCCTCCGTGCGGTCCCGGCTCAGGCACGGGCAGCGTTCCGCGGCGCTCAGCCCGTCGCGCTCCACAATCTTCCATCCCGTGCCGCCGCAGTCTGGGCATTCCTGGTCCGGCATGATCGTCGAAGGCGATTGTAGCAGTGCCGGAGGCCCGGGGGCGTGGCGCCTTTCTCCATCGCCCGCCGGGAGGCCCCCGGCTCGGGCTGCGTCCGGCCGGGCGCGCCGCTTCCAGCCGGGAATCTCCCGAAAAATCAGCCCCTCATGGTACAGTCAAGGGAAGAGGTTCGCATGACGCACGCCGCCGCCCGCGAGACTCTCCGGCAGCGCGGATTCCGCATCACGCGCCAGCGCCAGATTCTGCTCGATCTGCTCGACCGCACCGGCGAACACCTCGATGCGGAAACCCTCTACCGGCTCGCCCACGAGAAAGACCCCAAGCTGAACCGCGTCACCGTCTACCGCACGCTGAAGATGCTCAAAGAGGGCGGGCTGGTCGACGAGCTTGACCTCATGCACCACGCCGGCGACCAGCACTACTACGAAACCCGGCGCAAGCAGGAGCACGCGCACGTCGTCTGCCTGCGCTGCGGCAAGGTGGAGGAGTTCTTCGGCGAGCCCCTGCAAAAGCTGAAGAGGCAGGTGGAAAAGACCTTCGGATTCCAGATCCTGATCGCCCGCACCGAAATCGGCGGCTACTGCGCACACTGCCAGGTGCTGCGGGCGGAGGAAGTCCGCGCGGCGGAAGAAAAGCCCGCCCAGCCCGCCCCTAAACGGCAGCGCAAGAGCCGCTGAATCCCGCGCCTTCGGTCTGCATCCAACCGGCTGTGACGGGCCCCGGTGTTACAATGAGGGTGTCCGCGATGAAACGCCTCCTCTTCTGGGAGTTTCCGCGCGCCAGCTGGCAGTACGACCTCGTCGTAGCGCTGATTCTCGCCTTCATCTTCCTGACTCCAAGGAGTTTCTTCAAGGATCAGCCCCGGCCGGCGAGCATCGTGCAGATGCCCTCGGAAGCCGGCGCCACCGTCTACTGGTTCGAGACGTCCCTCCTGCAATCCCTGCCCGGGGCGCAACGCCCGGCAGAGGCAGCGGAGCTGCTCAGGAAACGTCTGGGGAAGAACGTGTCCGTCGTGCGCGTGGAGCCCATCCACGATCCGGAAGGGGAGATCCGCGGCTACATCGCCCTCTCCAAACCATGAGTTTGCGCTGCCTCCCCGCCCTCTTCCCGGCACTGTGCCTGTGTGCGTCCTTGTCCGGCACGCCGCTCGAGGATGCCCTCGCCCGGCTCGACCGCGCCGCCGCCGGCTTCCGCGGCATGACCGCCCAGATCCGCAAGGTCTCCTACACCGCCCTCGTCAAGGAAACCAGCGAAGAGAGCGGACGGATCGTCCTGTACCGCCCCAAACCGAAAGACCTGCGGATGCTGGTCGAATTCGACCAGCCCTCCCCCCGCGCGGTGGCGTTTCAGAACAACAAGATCCAGCTCTACTACCCGAAGCTGCAGACCGTGCAGGAGTATGACCTCGGCAAGCAGGGAGGCCTCGTCGACCAGTTCCTTCTGCTCGGCTTCGGCACCCCCGTCCGCGACCTCCGCCGCGCCTACGCGATTCGCTACGCCGGGGAGGAGAAGGTCAACGGCATCGCAGCCGACAGGCTGGAACTCACGCCGCTGTCCGAAGAGGCGCTGCGGCACGTAAAAACCGTGGAACTCTGGGTCTCCCAGGCGGACGGCATGGTGATCCAGCAGAAAGTCAACCAGCCCTCGCGAGATTATGTGCTGGTCACGTACTCCAGCATCCAGGTCAACCCCGCGTTGACGCCGGCCCAGGTCCGGCTCAACCTGCCGAAAGGCGTAAAAAAAGAAACTCCGCAAAGGTGAGTGCCGATGAGCCAGAGCACCCGGATCGGCGGCCAGAGGCTCGCCTTCCTCGACTGGACGCGCGGATTGGCCGCGCTGATCATGCTCCAGGGCCACGTCTTCCACAGCTTCACCGCCAAAGAGCTGCGCAATGACGGGCCCTATGTTTTGTCCCAGTTCGTCGGCGGCATCACGCCCGCCGTCTTCCTCTTCCTCACCGGCGTGACGCTGGCCTTCCTCATGGACTCAAGCTCGCGCAAGGGGCTCACGCCATGGCAGCGGACGTGGGCAGCCGCCCGCAGATCGGGCTATCTGTTGCTGCTCGCCTTCCTCTTCCGCCTGCAGATGTGGTCCTTCTCTCTCGGCAAGAGCCCCTGGACGGACCTCTTCAAGGTGGACATCCTGAACTGCATGGGCCTCGGCATCATCCTGCTCTCGCCGCTGGCCATCTTCTCCACCCGCGACCGCATCCGCTTCGGCGCCGTCAGCGGGCTCTTCATCGCGGGCGTATCGCCCCTGATCAGCTCCGCCGACTGGAGCTGGCTGCATCCCTTCGCCCGCGCCTGGTTCGTTCCGGATCCGAATTTCTTCAGCTTCTTCCCCTGGGCGGCATTCATCGCCTTCGGCCTCTCCGCCGGCTCCCTGCTGCGCGTCATCGAGCCCGGCGCCATGGGCCGCATGATGGAGTGGTGGGCCCTGTTCGGAGTGGTGCTCATCGTGGGCGCCCGCTACTTCGCCAACCTGCCCTACTCGATCTATCCGAGTTCCGACTTCTGGCTGAACAGCCCGGCGCTGATCCTGATCAAGACCGGCGTCATTCTCCTGATCGCCTCCTTCGCCTGGCTCTGGACCACCTACGTCAACACCGGCTGGAGCTTCCTGCGCCAGCTGGGCACCACGTCGCTGCTGGTCTACTGGGTCCACACCGAGCTGGTTTACGGAAGCTGGTTCTGGCGCTGGAAAGAGGCGCTCACCGTGCCCCAGACCCTGGCGGCGGCAGTGATGATCATCGCCCTGATGCTGGCCTTGAGCATCGCGCGCACCGGCTGGAAGGGCGGCCCGGGCCTGCCCGTGCTGCTCCGCCAGAAGTGGGAGTCCTGGCGCGCCCAGCCCGTGCCTCAGGCAGGCGACTGATCAGCGGCTGCCCCGCATCGCCGGTCCCGGCGCGCCCCACGGAAGAACCGTGGTCTCGTCCGTCCGCGCCTGCAAGAGCTGGTGGAGCGTCAGCTCGCGCGCTCCGCGCAGGTCCGCGCCGCGGAAGTCCGCCCCGGCGCACACGGCGTCCCGGAACCTCGCCCCGGCGAGCCGGCTTCCAGCGAACTGCGCCCCGCGCAGCGTGGCGCCGCGGAAGTCGCACTCCTCCATCGCGCACCGCAGGAACGCCGCGCCCGTCAGCTCGGCGTGGGTGAACCGTGCTCGCCCGAGCTGCGCGTCCTGCCATTGGCAGAATTCGAGCTGCGCCTCATTGAAGCGCGCCCCTTCGCAGCGCGTCTCCGCAAACCGGCACAGGCGCAGCGTCGCGCGGTAAAACAGCGCCTCCGTCAGATCCGCCCCGCGCCACAGGCACTCCATCAGCGACGCCTGATGAAAGCTCGCCCCCGGAAGCAGGGCGCCGGAGAAGTCCGCCCTTGCGATCCGCGCCTCCAGCCACCGGCTCGCCGGCGCCCGCGCCTTCTCGAACGACACATCCTCCAGCACTGCCCCGCTGAAACTTGCCGCCGCCAGCGAGGCATCGCCGAGATTCACGCCCTCCAGCCGGGCGCCGTCGAACTCCGCCCTCGCAAGATTCGCCAGCGACAGATCGCACCGCTCCCACGCCGAACCCTCGCATCTCGCCCCGTGCAGATCCGCTCCGGGAAGAGCCACGTCTTGCAGGGAAGCCCGCTCCAGCCGCGCCTGCGGCGCCCTCAGCCCCTCCATCGCGATCCCTGCAAGCAGGCACGCCCGCCCCCCGGCCCCGTCCAGCCACAGCTCGTGGAGCCGCAACGCCTCCGCCCATGCCTCCCGGCACACGCGCTCGTCCAGCCGGCACGCGCCCCGTTCTTCCGCCCGCGCCAAGCGCCCCGCCGGATCCGCACTTCGCCCTCGCGCATGCTCCACGCCCCCCTTATCGTCCTCCCCCGGCCCCTCTTGAACCCCGCTGCGCCTACACGCTTACCACCGGGCAGTGCGACTGCCGGATGATGGAATAGGCATGCGCCCGCAGCCTGCCCAGCACTCCTGACGCCGATCCCCTTCCGATCACCAGCAGGTCCGCGCCCCACTCCTGCGCCAGCCGGCACACCGTCTCCGGCACCTCGCCGCTGCCCAGGATCACTGGCGCCTCCCAGCCCAGCCTGCCCATCATGGACCGGATCTCCTCCCGCGCCGCCGCCTCCATCCGCTGCTGCCAGTCCGGCTCGGACGGCTCGCCCGGCACGCCCGCCAGCGACGGCATCACATGCAGCAGCGCCAGGCTCGCCCCCGCCTCCTGCGCAAACCGCCGCGCCCACATCAGCGTGCGCTCGGACTCCGACCGCAGGTCCAGCCCCACGGCCACCTTCTCCAGATGCACGTCCTCCACCCGCGCCGCCTCCATGTGCACGCCCGTCCACACCGGGCAATCGGCGTCATGCAGCACCTTCGCCGTCACCGAGCCCAGAATGAACCGCCGGAACGTGCCGTAGCCGTGCGTCGGCATCACGATCAGGCTCACCCCCAGGTCGTGCGCCGTCTTCACGATCTTCGCCGCCGGATCCCCCTCCACCAGCAGCCGGTCCACGCTCCCTGCCGGCAGCTCGCCGGCCAGAAACGCATCCAGGTCTTTCCGGGCCTGCTCCGCCCGGCTGCGGAACAGCTCCTCCAGCACGCTGCCGCCCACCTCCATGGCGCCGAACTCGTAGTGCGGCGGCGGCAGCACATGCAGCAGCGTGATCCGCCCTCCGAATCTCTTCTGCAGCGCCGCGGCATAGCGCGCCGCGCACTCACTCTTCTCGGAAAAATCCACCGGCGCAAGAATGTGGCTCAGCGGCATGGCCGGACTCCCCTTCTATTTCTTTCGCGCTGCGGCAGGGGTGTCAAGCCTCCGCCGCCCTCACTTCGCCGCCAGCCCCAGATCGGCCAGGACTTTCGGATTCTCCTCGTCCTGCGCCAGCGTCTTGTGGCAGGTGTCGCAGTCCTGCGTGATCGTCCGCCCCTCCGGCTTCGATCCGCGCTCGTCGTGGCAGCGGAAGCAGCCGTCGAAATCCATGTGCCCGATGTTGTTGACGTACGTCCTCCACTTCACCTTCATCTCGGGGAAGACGTTCCGGCTGTAAACCGCCAGCGCCCCGCGCGCGCTGCGCTCCACGTCCTGCCTCCGCTGCGCGTAAATTTCCGGATAATTCTTCTGGTAAAACGCCGCAAAACGCGCCGGAATTTCCCGCTCGCTTTCCGCCGTCGTGGCATACTCCTGCTGGATCACCTCCAGCGCCGTCTTCCGCGCATACGGCAGCGTCCGGTCGATCAGCCCCTCGTCGAGCGCGCGGTTCACCGCCTTTTCCGGCGTCTCGAAGCTGTGCGACGGGCGGTTGTGGCAGTCCATGCAGTCCATCACGCGCACCGGCAGATTTCCGGGGCCGTCCCCTTCATGCCCCTCGCCCTTGAAGATGTAAGTCTTGCCGTCCTTGCCCGTGTATTCCACCCACGGAATCTTCTGCCGCTCCTTGTCCGCGTGCGCGTACCGGATCACCACCCCGGGCCCCATGTGCGCCCCGTGGATCCCCTCGTACCCGTTGCCGCCGCCAATGTGCATCAGCAGCACCGTCTGCGTGCGCGTCACCTTCTCGTCGTCGCCGTAGGAATTGATCACCCGGATCCGGTCCCCGCCGAACTTCTGCGGCCAGTGGCAGACCTCGCAGGTCTCCCGCGCCGGGCGCAGGTTCTCGATCGGCGTCGGAATGGGCCGCGGATACAGGTTGAATGTCACCGACACCACCTGCCACGAACCGGAAATCTTGCTCTTCACAAACCAGTTCGCCCCGGGGCCGATGTGGCACTCCACGCAGGCCACCCGCGCATGCGGCGAGTTCTGGTAGGCCGTGAATTCCGGCTTCATCACCGTATGGCACGCCTGCCCGCAGAAGGTGACCGTCTCCATGTAGCTCACCGCTCCGTACAGGAGCGTCGAGCCGATCACCAGGTTCGCCACCGTCGCCGCTCCGATGAATGCCAGCAGGCGCCGGAAGCGCGGATTGGCCAGCTCCAGAGGCGGAAACACCTCCGGCAGCTTCCCCTGCCGCTTCACCCGCCAGATGCCCAGCGGGATCAGCCCCAGCCCGGCGAAAAACACCGCCGGCAGCACCATGAACTGCAGGATTCCCGCATACGGATCCTGCGAGTGGGTGCGGAAGGTGGCCGGCAACAGGAACAGCCACAAAATGCCGCCTGTCGTCACCATCACCACGCCGATCAGGCTGATCCAGTTGTTGGCCAGGTAGACAACTGGCCGGAGCCACTCTTTTAGGCTGTTCATGCAAACTCCTCTGCCTGTCTCAGTCTCCCAGCGCCGCCTCCTCGGCGTCCACGTACTCCGCGCGCGGGCTGTATCCCTTCAAAAACGCCGTATCCAGAGGATAGACCGCCGGGTCGAAAATCACCATGTAGAAGTGCCAGACGAGGATCGAAAGCGACGCCAGCACCGCCTCGTAGAAGTGGATCACGCGGCTGACGTCCAGCACCACCTTCGGCATCACGCTCAGGCTCCAGTTGTGGAACCACAGCAGCAGCCCGGTGATCGCCATGACGGCGGTGCCCCATACCACTGCCCAGTATTCCAGTTTTTCGATATAGCTGTGCGGGCTGCGGTGCGGGCGCTCCCGCCTCAGCCCCAGCCGCCACAGCGTGCCCTCCGCCAGCTCCCGCAAGTCCCGCGCCCGCGGCAGCATCTCCTTCCAGTGCTGCCGCAGCCCGCGGTTCAATACCAGCGTCGCCACATGCAGGATCGAGGTGGCGATCAGCACCACGCCGGCGATCCGGTGCACCGTGCCCCGCACCGGCAGCCGGTCCTCCCAGCGCAGGAACCAGTTGGCCCACCACGCGTCCGGATAGTGCAGCGCGAACCCGGTGTAGACGAGAACAAAGAAGCTCGCCGCCAGCAGCCCGTGCTGGATCCGCTCCATCCGGTACATCCGCTCATGGTGCGGCTCCACGCGCCGCAGCAGCTGCATCGGCACATGCCGCCCCCGGAACCGCATGCTCCACAGCTTGCGGATGAAATCCCCCGCATGGTGCAGCAGCATGAATCCGATCGTCGCCGGAATCAGCAGCGCGTAAAACAGCTCCGCCCACCGCACCGGCGCCGGGGCGTTCGCGCCCTGCACCTCGTGGATCGGGCCGAGCGCAAACCGCTGGCCCGCGCCCGGATGGCATGCGCCGCAAGTGGCCGCCAGGTTCTTCGGATGCGTCCGCGAGGCCGGATCCGTGGAGGGCAGAATGTCGTGGAAGCCATGGCAGGAGGCGCAGTCCGCCACGCTCTGCTGCCCCGCCTTCAACGCCAGCCCGTGAAAGCTCTGCTCGAAGGTGTTCAGCCGGTCCGCGGGCAGCCCGAAGCGCCGCGCCAGCTTCAGATCTCCATGGCAGTGCCCGCAGGTGTCCGGCACGCTGCCCGGAAACACCGTCGAATTCGGGTCCTTCGCCTTCAGCACCCGGTGCCCGCCATGGCAGTCCGAACACACCGGCGCGTCCCGCACCCCCGCCGCCACCGCCTTCCCGTGCACGCTCTTCTGGAAGTCTTCCGCCTCCTTGGCGTGGCACATCCCGCAGGTGTCCGGCACGCTGCGGTGGAATTCGATCGTCAGCGCGCGCTTCGACTCATGCACGTCCCCGTGGCAGGTCGAGCACTCCGGCGCGCTCCCGTTGCCCTGCCGCATCTGCGCCGCATGCTCGCTCTGCTCGTAGTCCCGGACCTGCTCCTCGTGGCACGTGGCGCACTGCGGCTTCGGCACATTCTCCGGATGCGGATACTCTTCATGCCTTTGATGGCAGCTCGAACACGCCACCGCCGCGTGCGCCGACTCCTTCAGCTTCGCCTCCTGATCGTGGCAGTCGGCGCAGACGCTGTTGGGGACCGTTGCCGCCCGCACCGGTCTCCGGCTCGCAGGGCCTTGCGCGGCGAGCGGCGCGCAGATGAGCAGAAAAAGAATTCCCAGCCGCATGATTGGAATCCTGATTCGGCCGGAGCGCCCTCACCCCTCTTCCGGGCGCTCCGCCGCGTGATCTCGGCGGCGATCCCTGGAAAGCGGAAAACCCGGCCGGCGCCGCCGCCCGGCCCGTGGCTTCTATCCTATGCCAACCCGGCGCGCGACGATGCCTCCCACAGGTACATCCCGTACAGCACCGCCAGGATCAGCCCCGTGATCGCCAGAATCACCGTGAGCGTCTTGCCCCACTTGTCGATCAGCTCCAGCTTCCGGGCCACCGTCATCTGCTGCACCAGAACATTGTCCGGCCCGGTCACATGGAGCGTATCATCCTCCTGCATGGCGACATGACGGCGCCAGAACGCCAGACCGATCACAACCAGTGCCAGTACTCCCCAGGCGATCGCGTAGGGTGTCAGGTTCGACATGCTCTCATACCTCCCGAATTTCGATCTGCGTGCTGAATTACGGCCCTCCGGCAGGTCCGCTTACCGGCTTCTTCCTCGTGCCGGAGCGCAGGCACGTCGCCAGCGCCGCCAGAACCACCGTGTTCAGGGGATCCTGCTCGGACAACACCGAGTGAACTCCCGCCTCCCAGGCCTCCTTCAGATGCGCGGCGTCGTTGGCGGCGATCAGCACGATCCGGTCGGCGAACTCCACAGGCCGTGGCAACCTCTGAAATGCCTCGAAATCCATCACGGCAACGCAGGCCGACTCCAGATCCGGCTTCTCCACACGCATCACAGGAGTCTGCGTGCTTCTCTCCAGCAGGGCGGCCAGACTCTCCGCCTTCGCCGCGTCGCTCAGAATGATCTGGATCGATCCCATCGCCCTCTCTCACGGCCGCCGGGCGCAGGTCCCGGCGCCGCTCCTCAGGCTTCCAGCCGGCGCTGCTGCGGCCGGCCGGCCCGGCTTGCAATTCCAGCGTCTCAGCGGCCGCATACTCGCCTTCCATCCTTGCAATCCAGAGTCCAACTCGGGCCAAAAGAGGTCAAACTCGATTTCTCCCCTGTTTGCATGGCTTTCCCGCCGCCCCGCCTTTTCCCCGGCGCTCCCGCGCCTCCGCCTCCCCCATCCCGTGGGGCAATTGCCCCATTTTTCCGCCGCCCCCTCCGCCGAAACTCTCCCCAAAGGTCTAAAATGAAGGTGACGCAGGGCGACATGGCGAAGCTCATCAGCGCGTGGCAGACACCAGATCTCCTGCTGCAGATCTTCGACTCCGTCTCCGAAGCCCTCGTCCTCTACGACCGCAATCACGTCATCCTCGGCGTCAACTCCGCCGCCGAACAGCTGCTCGGCATGTCCGCCGACGATCTGGTCGGACGCGATTGCCGGCAGATGTTCCACTGCCAGGAATGCGAGCCCGGCTGCGGACTGCACCCGGGGCTCGTCCAGCTGAATGGCTCCAACGGCGCCGTCCGCCTCCATACCGCCAACGGCTTCGAACGCCTGGTCGTCCTCAAGACCACTCCCTTCCGGTCCGCCGACGGCCAGTTGGAGGGCTTCCTCGCCACCATCAAGGACGTCGGCGCGGAGGTCGAATCGCAGAAGCGCGAGATCATCGCCGAGAGCCCCGCCATGCGCGAGGTGCTCAACTTCGTCCGCCGCGTCGCCATCAGCGAAGCCTCCACCATCCTGCTTGAGGGCGAAAACGGGGTCGGCAAGGACCTGATCGCCAAGACCCTTCATTACCAGAGCCTCCGCGCCTCCGAGCCCTTCATCGCCATCAACTGCGCGGCCATTCCGGAGACGCTGCTCGAAAGCGAGCTGTTCGGCTACGAGAAGGGCGCCTTTACCGACGCCCGCGCCCAGAAGCGCGGCATCTTCGAACTCGCCGACAAGGGGACCCTCTTCCTCGACGAGATCGGCGAGATCCCCCTCATGCTCCAGGCCAAGCTCCTGCGCGTGCTCGAGGAGCAGAGCTTCCGCCGCCTCGGCGGCTTGCGCGATATCAACCTCGACCTGCGCGTCATCGCCGCCACCAACAAGAACCTCCGCGAGGCGGTCAAGGAAGGCGCCTTCCGCCAGGATCTCTACTTCCGCCTCAACGTCATCCACATCACCATCCCGCCGCTCCGCGAACGCCCCGAAGACATCGCCGCCCTCGCCAACTTCTTCGTTCAGCACTACAACCGCAAGTTCAAGCGCCAGATGGAGGGCATCTCGCCGGAGGCGATGCGCATGCTGCTCGCCCACGACTGGCCCGGCAACGTCCGCGAACTCCGCAACGCCATCGAGCGGGCGATGATCCTCGAGGATTCCAACTACATCACCCCCTCCAGCCTCCCCCGCTCCATCAGCCGGATCGATCCCTCGCCCGCCGCCGCTCCCGCAGCTGTCGCCGCGCCGGCGGTGTTCCCGGACGCCGGGCTCTCGCTCGAGGAAAACGAGCGGCGCCTCATCGCCGCCGCCCTCGAAAAAACCGGCGGCAACCAGACGCAGGCGGCGAAGCTGTTGCACATCACCCGCGACACGCTCCGCTACAAGATGAAGAAGTACCAGATCCGCTGAACCCTTCCCGCCCCCGCTCCGTCTCTCCCCGTTCATCTTCCAGCGCTGCTGCACCCATCGTTACTACGGTTCCCCCCTGCGCTCGCGCCGGGGCTGCGCCTCTTGCGTTGTTCCCCCGGCGCTCGCGCCGGGGCCGCACTGCCACCGTTGCGCCCTGAGGAGATGGGGACAGGCCACTCTGTCCCGCCCCCGCTACGCCCAAACCCCAACGACCCGCCCACTCGTGGACAGCGCTGCCTGTCCCCATCTCCGCCCTTTTTCGAAATTCTCCCTGCGCCGCAACGCCAGCACTACAGCCTGCCGGAGCCG
>JBBFLJ010000032.1:23853-46451 GCA_037481575.1 Bryobacteraceae bacterium
CCCCATCTCCGCCCTTTTTCGAAATTCTCCCTGCGCCGCAACGCCAGCACTACAGCCTGCCGGAGCCGTTTCCGATCTCCATTTGCCCCGACGCAGGCGGAGGATCCGGATCGTCCAGAGTGCCCCCGAGCGACGGCCTGCGGACAGGGCGTCCCCGGCAGGGCGGGGGATTTCCGAGAGCGCCCTGTTTCGCGTCGCGCCCCTCCTCCTGCCCTCTGGGATACGCTAGTCCTCACAGAAGCCCGCACCATGCCCCGGCCTGTCTCCCGCAGGCGCTTCCTCGCCGCCGCCCCCGCGCTTCAGCTTCCCGCCTCTTCCGGCCGCCTGAACATTCTCTACCTCCACTCGCACGACACCGGGCGGCACATCCAGCCTTACGGCGCGCCTGTCCCCACGCCGAACCTCCAGAAATTCGCTTCCGAAGCGGTTGTCTTCCGCCATGCCTTCGACGCCGCGCCCACCTGTTCTCCCGCCCGCGCGGCGCTGCTCACCGGCATGGCGCCTCACTCCTGCGGCATGCTCGGACTCGCCCACCGCGGCTTCTCTCTCCACGACCCTTCGCGCCATCTCGCCGGCTATCTCCGCAGCCACGGCTACCTCACCGCGCTCTCCGGCATCCAGCATGAGACGCAAGCCGGGCGCGTCCCCGAACTCGGCTACGAGCGCATCCTGAAACCCGAATCCAGCCGCGGCCCCGCCGTCGCCCGCGCCGCCGCCGAATTCCTCCTCTCACGCCCGAAGGAGCCTTTCTTCCTCTCCTGCGGCTTCTTCGAAACCCACCGCGAGTTCCCGCCTCCCGGTCCGCACGAAGACCCGCGCTTCGTCGCCCCGCCCCCGCCCCTGCCCGACACGCCGGAGACGCGGCGCGACATGGCCGCGTTCCTCGCCTCCGCGCGCATCCTCGACGAGTCCATGGGCGCCGTCCTCGACGCTCTGGCGCGCGCCGGGCTCGAGTCGAATACTCTGGTCATCGTCACCACCGACCACGGCATCGCCTTCCCCCGCATGAAGTGCAATCTCAACGCCCACGGCATGGGCGTGATGCTCATGATGCGCGGTCCGCGCGGCTTCTCCGGCGGCAAGATCTCCGACGCCCTCGTCTCCCAGATGGATCTCTTCCCCACCCTTTGCGAAGCCGCCGGACTCCCGCTGCCCGGCTGGCTGCAGGGACGCTCCCTCCTGCCGCTCATCCGCGGCGAGAAAACGGAAATCCGCGAGTGGCTCACCGGCGAGGTCACATTCCATGCCGCCTACGAGCCGCAGCGCGCCATCCGTTCCAAACGCTGGTCCTACGTGCGCCGCTTCGGCAGCCGGCGCGCCCCGGTGCTCCCCAACTGCGACGACAGCCCTTCGAAATCCCTCTGGCTCGATCACGGCTGGCGCGAGCAACAGCTGGAACAGGAAGCGCTCCACGACCTCGTCTTCGATCCCTCCGAGTCCCGCAACGTCCTCGCCGCGCACCCCCGCGAGGCAGACCGGTGGCGCCGCCTCCTCGAAGACTGGATGCGCGACACCAACGACCCGCTCCTGAAGGGCGACGTGCCGCCCCCGCCCGGCTCGCGCGTCAACGACCCCGCCGGGATCTCCCCGCGCGAACCCGTCATCGAATACGACTGATCAGCGCCGCCCCAGCGCGCCCTCCATCGCCGCCCAGTCGTAGAAGAAGAAATTCTTCCCCGCGCTGTTCATCGCCGCCAGCATCCCCCGCGGAAACGCCTTCCCCAGCGGGCGCGCCACGGCTTCAATCCCGTCCGTCGCATCCGCCCCGCCCTCGATCACCGCCACCACCTCGGAATGGTCGTGCGGATCCGCCGCGGTCCCCTCGCGCCGGTACAACAGATACCGGCTGCCTCCCTTCACCTGATCCGTGCTCACCAGGTATCCCTTCCCCTTCCCCGTCGCATACACGGCCAGCCCCTCGCGGTTGCCCTGATATCCCGTCCGCCCGAACAGCGCCAGCTCCCGCCTCGCCAGCGGATGGTCCGGATCGGCATGATACTTGCGAATGCCGGCGTCCTCGTCGGCGTAGTACACATAGCCCAGCTCGTCGTCCACGGCAACCGCCTCGATTTCGCCCGCACCCGAAAACGCGCCGAACTCGCGCACCTTCCGCCCCCTCACCTTCCCCGTGCCGTCGTCCTCCAGCAGATACTGCTCGAGATAGCCGTCCAGCGGCCCCTCCTTCGGCGACACGATCGCAAACACGGCGCCGTCCCGCGCGCGCCGGTACAACCCGATCCCCATCGGCTCGCGCCCGCGCCCCTCCCGCTGCTCCAGCACGGGAATGCCGCCGCCGGCAGAAACATCTTCCAGCATTCCTGTTTTTTCGTCGATCCGGAAAACCCGCAGCCGTTTCTGGTAGCGCTCCGTCACCACCGCGATGTCCGCGCGCCTTCCGCCCAGCCGCAAGCCGTACTCCACATCCACGTTGTTCGGGCGGTCCAGCCCCTCGATCCTTTGCCGCACCTTCCCGTCCAACCCATACACCACAAGGGCGCCCCGCGGCGCCGCCGCCTTGTTCGTTCCGATCACCAGGCTCCGCGAGGCGTCCTTCGGATGCACCCACACCGCCGGATCGTCCGCATCATCTCCGGCGCTCTCCGTCTGCACCGCGGGCTGCACCCGCACGCTCAGCGTGGCGAAAGCGGCCCCGGCCAGCGTTGCAACCGCCGCAACAACCAGGAAAGACCGTGTTTGAAACATATGGCTCCCATTATGGAAAAATCAATGCTCCCGCCGCGAGACGCGCGGCGGGAGCATCCGGGGGAGACAGCAGCCGTGTCCTAGAAGTTCAGCCGCAGCATGAACTGCAGCATCCGGCTCGTGCCGAAGCCCGTGGCGCCGTCGTTGGCCGTCGAACGGATCTGCCCGAAATCCGAGCGCGACCAGTTGCTGATCGGCGCGTCGAACTGCGAGCGGTTGAAGACGTTGAACGCCTCGGCGCGGAACTCGAGCGAATACTGCTCTCCCAGCCGCGTCCGCTTGTTCAGCGCCACATCCGCCTGCCACAGCCCCGGCGCGCGCAGGATGTTGCGCGGCGCGTTGCCCCACGTGCCCCGCGCAGGAGCCGCGAAGGCCGCCCGGTTCACCCACAGATCCGGCGTCTGCACGTCCGGATACAGCGGGGCGCCCGTCAGGTTCGGCCGCTGGTTGCGCGCGTTCCCGTCCGGCACATCAGCCGTGGCGCGGTCCAGCGTGGGCGTGAACGGCCGGCCCGTGCGCGCCGTGAACACGCCCGAAAGGTCCCACCCTTCCAGCATGCGGCCCGCAAAGCCCGACTTCGGCCCGAAGGCGCGCCCCGGTCCGAACGGCAGCTCGTACACGGAATTGATCGTCGCCGTGTGCCGGATGTCGAAATTCGACACCGCACGCTCGCAGCGCCGGCAGCTGGCGATCATGATCTCGGAGCCGTCGCCCGAACCGGCGTTGTCATCGATCGCCTTCGAGTACATGTACTGCAGCTGGAACAGCCACCCGCGGGTGAAGTTCCGCTGCAGCGAGTTCTGCCACCCGTGGAAGGTGTTGTTGTTGTAGTTCACCTTCCGGTCGATGTCGGAGAACGCCGGCAGCGGGCGCACAGTGGTTCCTGGAATGAAGGTGTTCACGCGGTCGCGCCCGAACAGCTTCGAGCCCCGGTTGCCGACATATGCCGTCTGGAAGACGAACGAAGCCGGCAGTTCCCTCTGGATCGAAAGGCTCCACTGCTGCGAATAGAAGTCCCGGCGGTCGCGCTGCAACGCGCGGGGCGTGGCGCCGCTCGAGCGCGCTTCGCCCAGGAACGGCGTGATCGGATACGACAGCCCCGGGCGCTGCGCCGCAGTCAGCTGAAACCGCTCCGGCTCGCTGTCCACCGCCGCCGTCACGTCATCCTGCTGCCCCGGACCATAGTAGATCCCGTAGCCGCCCCGCACCACGGTCTTCTGCGTCACTCCCCACGCGAATCCGAAGCGCGGCGCCAGGTTGTTCTTGTCCGGGAAATACCACGGCGAGCCCTGCGGGCACCAGCCCGCGCACCGGATGTCGTCAAACACCCGACCCCGCCCGTTCACCTCCGTCATCACCGTGTAGTACTCATACCGCGCGCCCAGGCTCAGCGTCAGGTTCTTCAGCGCCCTCCATTCGTCCTGCACGTAGCCCTGCCACAGCGTGCGCCGCCCGCCGAACATCGGCAGCACGCCCGACACCTCGAAGCGGTCCACGCGGTTGTTGATGAAGGCGTCCATGCTCGCATAACGCACCGAGATGCCGCCATCATCGCCTGCGTTCAACTGAATGCGCCGCGCCTCGCCGCCGAACTTCAGCGTGTGCCTGCCCAGCTGCCAGCTCACGTTGTCGGCAAACGTCCACGAGTTCGGCTTCTCGTAGATCGCCGTAGACGCCTGCGTCGTCGTCAGCCCCGGAACCGTGAACGCCTCCCGCAGCACGCCCGTCTGCGGGCGCGTCAGCGCGCTCCGGTTGAACCCGATTTTCGCGTCATTCACCACCCGCGGCGAGAGCACCGCCTGCCATTGCGCCGTTGCGTTGGTCGGTCGCACAAAGCTCTCGCGGTACTCGAGCAGCCCCGAGCGGCGGTCATTGAAGCTTCCGTCGGTCGTGTTGAAGCGGAAGAACAGGAGGTGATTCGAATTCAGCCGGTGGTCGATCCGCACCGTGCCCGCGTTCTCCTCCCAGCGGTTCCGGAACACGCCCGTGAAACGGTCCACCAGAGGATCGCTCGTCGGCGTCTGCCCCACCGGATAGGCGTTCACCACGCTCGTCAGCGCCGGCGACGTCTGCGCCACGCGCTGCCGCAGCAGCGCGCTTGGCACCAGCCCGCTCACCGCCGCCTGTCCCAGCCTCTGCTGCAGCCCCTCGTAGTTCACGAAGAAGAACGTCTTGTCGCGCACGATGCGCCCGCCCAGGTTGCCGCCAAACTGATTCAGCCGGAAGTCCGGGTTGTCGCTCGGATCGAACGGACGGCGCGCGTCGAAGCGGTCGTTCCGCACAAACCAGAACAGCCCGCCGTGGAATTCATTGGTGCCGGAGCGCGACACCAGGTTGATCTGCGCCCCGGCGCTCGTGCCTGTCTCCGCTGTATAGCTCGAGGAGTTCACCTTGAACTCGCTGATCGCGTCCAGCGAGATCACCAGCCGCAGCCCGCCTTCCTGCCGCGGATCCTTGATGCCGGTGGCGTCCACGCCGTCAAACGTCCAGTAGTTCTCGTCCCGGTACCGCCCGAAGAAGCGGATCGAATTCTGCGTCCCATCGCCCGTGTTGATCGCCCCGGGCGCCAGCGCCATCAGAAAGCTCCAGTTCCGCCCGTTGATCGGAATATCCTTGATCTGCCTCTCCCCCACAACGGAACCCAAATCCGCCGACGTCTGCTCCAGCGGCGTCGCGTTCGCCCGGATCTCCACCTGCGTCGCCACCGCCCCCACCTTCATCCTGAAATTCAGCGTCCGCTGCTGCCCCACTGCCAGCACAACGCCGCTCGACTTCGCCGGCGCAAAGCCATCCTTCTCTACGCTGACGTCGTATGTCCCCGTGGGCACCGCCGGAAAATCAAAAAAGCCCTCGTTTCCGGTCGTCGTCTCCCTCTGATACCCCGTCGCCGGATTCTGAAGCACGACCTTCGCCCCGGGGATCGATGCCCCGGATTCATCCACGACCTGCCCGTTCAGCCGGCTGCGATCGACTTGCGCCACCGCAGTTGCCGCAAGCAGAACGGCAGCCGCAGCAAGACCAACTCCTGTTTTCCAGTTCATGCCTCTCACGCTAGCAACGGTGCATGAGAATCCTGTTTCACTGCTGTTACACTTCCATGAATCACCGCGCCGCCCCTTTGCCCGCCCGCAGGACGGCGTTGACAGGGCTGCTATCCTGTAGGTATCCTGTAGGTAAGCAGTGGTTCGAAACTGGGCTCGCCTTCTGTCGACTCTCGGGCTCGCCGTCGCCATCCTCGGCGCGCCGTGCCGGAATTGCGCCCCGAAGGAAGAGCCCAAGGCGCATTGCGGGCACGACTGCTGCCCCAAGCCCAAGCCCGCGCGAGAACACAAGCCCTGTTCCTGGCAGCCCGCGGGCTTCGATGCCATCGAGAAGGCGAAGGAAACTCTCGATCCCGGCTGGCAATCGCTCCTGACGGCAGCGCTTCCCTTTGACGCGGCTCTGCCGGCGGAGCCGCATATGGCTCTCCCCGCCCCCGAGGATCGCCCGCCTCCGCTTCCGCCGCCTGCGGCGCTTCCACCCCTGAGACTCTGATCCGCCTCTCTGCGCCCCCGTGCGCCCGCCTGCGCTGACGGTGCGCCTTCTGGCGCCCTCACTGCGGCTGCGCAGGCGCCTTCCTGCCCCCGCGTCTCTGTCCGCCGGGGCAGCCGGTGCGGCATGGCATCAGCCTGACAGGAGGTGGATCTTATGTTTGAAACATTTCTAATTGCATTTCTGCTCTCTGGCGAGGGCGCACCCGCCCTTCCCCAACTCATCGAGGAGGCGCTGCGGCGCAATCCGGAGATCCTCGCCGCGCAGAAGAAGCTGGAAGCCGCGCGCCAGCGCCCCGCGCAGGCATCGAGCCTCCCCGATCCCATGCTCTCCCTCGGCTACGCGAGCATCGGCGGTCCGCTCCCCGGCCAAGGGCTCGGGCGCGAACCCATGGCGCGCGCAGGACTCATGGCCTCGCAGACCCTCCCCGCCCCCGGCAAACGCGGGCTGCGGCGGCGGATTGCCCTCGAGGAAGCCGGCGCCGCCGGCCAGGAGTACCTCGCCGTGCAGACCGCGGTCGTCGCGCGCCTGAAGTCGGCATGGTATTCGCTCGACCATTCCTGGGCCATGCTCGACGTCCTCGCCCGCAACCGCGCCTTGTTGGACCGCCTGTATCAACTCGCCGCCGCGCGCTATCAGGCTGGACAGGGCTCGCAAAAAGAGCTGGTCGAGGCGCAGGCCCGCCTCACGCTCCTCGAAGCGCGGCAAGCCGTCCTCGAGCAGGAAAGGCGCCGCGCCGAAGCCGAAATCAACGCCCTTCTCGCCCGCCCGCTGGAAACGGAGGTGCCGCGCCCGCAATCCCCGCAACCCCGCGAGCCGCTCCTCTCGCTCGAACAGCTCTACGAACGCGCCCGCCTCTGGTCGCCCGTCATCGCCGCCCGGCGCCACGAGGTGCGCCGCACTGAACTCGCCATGCAATTGGCCCGCAAGGAAGGATCCCCGGACATCACCGTCGCCGCCGGCTATTACAACATGGGCGGCATGCCGCCGATGTTCGAGGCGCGCATCGAACTCCCGCTGCCCTTCTTTACCCGCGGCCGCCAGCGCGCGGCGGTCGCGGAACAGGCCCACTCGGCCGAAGCCGCCCGCCGCAGCTACCAGTCCACCGGCAACGGCCTGCTGTTCCGCATCAAGGACGAGTGGCTCTCCAGCAGCGCCAATTGGCGGCTCTTGCGGATCTACTCCACCACGCTCGTGCCGCAGACGGCGCTCGCTCTGGAAGCCGCCCTCGCCGGCTATGAGGCCGGCCGCGGCAGCTTCTCCGAAGTGCTCGACCAGGTCCGCGCCATGCTCGAAGCCGAAGAGAACTACCACACGGCGCTGCGCGACTTCCACCTCGCGCTCGTCCGGCTGGAGGAACTCACCGGCGCCGAATTGATCGAGGAGCAATGACCGACATGCGCAAAGCCCTCTGGATCCTTCCCCTCCTCGCCGCCGCCTTCGCCGGCGGCTGGCTCGCGCGCGATCCTCGCCTTGCCACGCTCCTCCACCGCCATGAGGAGCCCGCTCAGAAGAAGGGATACCACTGCCCCATGCACCCGCAGGTGCGCTCGGACCGCCCCGGCGACTGCCCCATCTGCGGCATGAAGCTCGTCCCCGACGAGGAACCGCAGCAGGCGCCTCCTCCCGCGCCGGAACATTCCGGCAAGATTTTGTATTACGAAGACCCCGCCGCGCCGGACTACCGCAGCGACCGCCCCGGCTTCAACCCGGAAACCGGCAACGAACTCCGCCCCGTCTACGAGCAGCCTCCCGGAGCCACCGTCATGGCAGCGCCCGAAAAGCTCCGCCTGATGGGCGTCTCCACTGTCGCCGCCGCCCCGCGCACCCTCGGCCAGCCCCTCGTCGTGACCGGGCGCGTAGCCGCCGATGAGCGCCGCATCTTCCGCGTCGAAACGCGCCTCGAGGGATGGATCGAGGAAGTCCAGGCGGACTTCGTCGGGCGCGTCGTCCGCCCGGGCGACGTGCTCCTCACCCTCTACAGCCCCGAACTCTACGCCACCCAGCGGGAATACCTGCTCGCCCGCAAGGCGCGCGAGCAACTCGCCCAAGCCGCCGTCGCCGGCGCCCCGCAAGCCGCCGAGGACATGCTCCGCGCCGCCCGCCGCCGCCTCGAGCACCACTTCTCCCTTGAGCCAGCCCTCATCGAACGCATCGAACGCACCGGCGAGCCCGTCCGCACCGTGCCCGTCCGCGCCCCCGCCGCCGGCTTCATCCTCGAACGCAAAGCCTACGCCGGCCAGATGGTCAAGCCGGGCATGGATCTTTACACGCTCGCCGATCTGCGCCGCGTCTGGGTGCTCGCCTCCGTGCCCGAGCCGGACCTCGGCGCCGTCCGCGAGGGTGCCCGCGCTGTCATAACCGCCAGCTTCGCCCCCCGCCTCCGGCGCACGGCGGTCGTCACTCAAATCCAGCCCCGCGCCGACGCCACCTCTCGCACGCTCGACCTCCGCCTCGAACTCGACAACGAAGACCTCGCCCTCCGCCCGGATCTCTTCGTCCAGGTCGAATTCGGGCGCGCCCGCACCGTCCCTGTCGCCGTGCCCGAAGACGCCCTGATCGACCGCGGCACGGAGCAGGTCGTCTACGTCGAAACCGAACCCGGTCTGTTTGTCCCGCGCCGCGTCGTTGCCGGCATGCGCGCCGCGGGTTGGGCCGAAATCGTCGAAGGGCTCCGCCCCGGGGAACGCGTCGTCGCCACAGGCGCGTTCCTCATCGACAGCGAGAGCCGCATGAGGAGCGGCGCCCAATGATCAACGCGATCATCGAATTCTCCGCCCGCAACCGCCTGCTCGTCGTCCTGCTCGCCGCCGCCCTCGCGCTCGCCGGCTGGCAGGCCATGCACTCCGTCCCGCTCGACGCCATCCCGGACCTCAGCGACACCCAGGTCATCATCTACAGCCGTTGGGACCGCTCGCCCGACATCCTCGAAGACCAGGTCACCTACCCCATCGTCACCGCCATGCTCGGCGCGCCTCGCGTGCGCGACGTCCGCGGCTTCTCCGACTTCGGCTACAGCTACGTCTACGTCATCTTCGAAGACGGCACCGACATCTATTGGGCGCGCTCCCGCGTCCTCGAATACCTCTCCGCTGTCATCCCCCGCCTGCCGCAAGGCGTCCAGACCGAACTCGGCCCCGACGCCACCGGCCTCGGATGGGTCTTCCAGTATGCGCTCGTCGACCGCACCGGCAAACACTCCCTCGCCGACCTCCGCAGCCTCCAGGATTGGACCCTCCGCTACGGACTCAAAAGCGTGCCTGGCGTTGCCGAAGTCGCCTCCCTCGGCGGCTTCGTCCGCCAGTACCAGGTGCAGGTCGATCCCCAGCGGCTGCGCGCCTACGGCATCCCCCTCGACCGCGTCGTCGCCGCCGTTCGCGCCTCCAACAACGACACCGGCGGCCGCCTCATCGAAATCGCCGGCGCCGAATACATGATCCGCGGACGCGGCTACGCCCGCTCCAAAGAAGACCTCGAGCAGGTCGTCCTCAAGCTCAGCGACAACGGCGTCCCCATCCGCGTCGCCGACGTGGGGCGCGTCACCCTCGGACCCGATCTGCGCCGCGGCGTCGCCGACCTCAACGGCGAAGGCGAAGTCGCCGCCGGCATCGTCATCATGCGCGACGGCGAAAACGCCCTCCGCGTCATCGAGCGCGTCAAACAGCGCCTCGAAGAACTCAAGCCCGCCCTGCCCCCGGGCGTCGAAATCATCACCACCTACGACCGCAGCGACCTCATCCTCCGCTCCATCGACACCCTCAAGCGCGCGCTCGTCGAGGAACTCGCCGTCGTCTCCCTCGTCATCCTCATCTTCCTCTGGCACCTGCCCAGCGCCGTCATCCCCATCCTCACCATCCCCATCGCCGTGCTCATCACCTTCCTCCCCATGCGCGCCATGGGCATCACGGCCAACATCATGTCCCTCGGCGGCATCGCCATCGCCATCGGCGCCATGGTCGACGCCGCCATCGTCGTCGTCGAACAGACCCACAAGAAGCTCGAGCAGTGGGAGCGCGAAGGCCGCCCCGGCGAGGCGCGCCACGTCGTCATCGAAGCCGTCAAGGAAGTCGGCGGCCCCAGCTTCTACGCCCTGCTCGTCATCGCCGTCTCCTTCGTCCCCGTGCTCGCGCTCGAGGCGCAGGAAGGGCGCCTCTTCAAGCCCCTTGCCTGGACCAAAAACCTCTCCATGATCGCCGCCGCCCTCCTCGCCATTACCCTCGACCCGGCGGTGCGCATCCTCTTCACCCAGATCCGCGAGTTCCGCTTCCGCCCCCGCTGGCTCGCCCGCGCCGCGACCGCCGTCCTCATCGGCAAGATCCACTCCGAGGAGCGACACCCGGTCAGCCGCCTGCTCATCGCCATCTACGAACCCGTCTGCCGCGCCGCCCTGCGGTGGCGCTACGCCGTCATCGCTGGCGCCGTCGCGCTCGTCGCCCTCACCGTGCCCGTCTTCCTCAGCCTCGGCAGCGAGTTCATGCCCCCGCTCGACGAAGGCTCGCTCTTCTACATGCCCGTCACCATGCCCGGTCTCGGCATCACCGAAGCCGGCCGCCTGCTCCGCACGCAGGACCGCCTGCTCAAAGAGATCCCCGAGGTCGATCTCGTCTTCGGCAAGGCGGGGCGAGCCGAAACGCCCACCGACCCCGCGCCCCTCTCCATGTTCGAAACCGTCATCCTGCTCAAGCCTCCATCCCGGTGGCGCCCCGGCATGACCCGCGACCGCCTCGTCGAGCAGATGCACGCCAAACTCTCCCTGCCCGGCGTCTCCAACGCCTGGACCATGCCCATCAAGGCGCGCATCGACATGCTCACCACCGGCATCCGCACCCCCGCCGGCATCAAGATCTACGGCCGCGACCTCGCCGAAATCGAGCGCATCGGCCGCCGCATCGAGGATCTGCTGAAATCCGTCCCCGGCACGCGCAGCGTCTTCGCCGAGCGCGTCACCGGCGGCTACTACATTGACTTCCTCTGGCGCCGCGACGCGCTGGCCCGCTACGGGCTCACTATCGACGATGCCCAGATGCTCGTCATGAACGCCATCGGCGGCGACAACGTCACCGTCACCGTCGAGGGCCGCGAACGCTACCCCGTCAACGTCCGCTACTTCCGCCAGTGGCGCGAAGACCTCGGCGCCCTCCGCGAAGCCCTCCTCCCCGTCTTCGACGGCCGCACCTTCCTCCCCGTGCGCGAACTCGCCGAAGTCCGCGCCACCTCCGGCCCCGGCATGATCCGCAACGAGAACGGCATGCTCGCCGGCTATGTCTTCATCGACATCGAAGGGTCCGACGTCGGCTCTTACGTCGAACGCGCAAAGAGCGTGCTCGCCGAAAAGCTGAAAACCCCGCCCGGCTATTGGCTCCAGTGGAGCGGCCAGTACGAAGCCATGGAACGGGTCAAGGAAAAGCTCAAGGTCGTGCTTCCCGCCACGTTGGCCATCATCCTACTGCTGCTCTACCTCAACACCCGCTCCGCGATGAAAACCGCCATCGTGCTGCTCGCCGTCCCCTTCTCCGCCGTCGGCGCCGTGTGGCTCCTCCACTGGCTCGGCTACAACATGAGCATCGGCGTGTGGGTCGGCCTCATCGCCCTCCTCGGCGTCGATGCCGAAACCGGCGTCTTCATGCTCCTCTATCTCGACCTTGCCTACGAGGAGGCGAAACGCGCCGGACGCCTTCGCTCTGCAGCGGATCTGCGCGAAGCCGTCGTCCACGGCGCCGTCAAGCGCATCCGCCCCAAGTTCATGACCGTCGCCACCATGTTCGCCGGCCTTATGCCCCTCATGTGGGCCACCGGCGCAGGCGCCGACGTCATGAAACGCATCGCCGCGCCCATGGTCGGCGGCGTGGCAACCTCCTTCCTGCTCGAACTGATCGTCTATCCGGCCATCTATGAGGTGTGGAAATGGCACTCCGAAGTGAAAAAACAGGTCTCTGCATAATTGTTCTGGCTCTCGCCGCCCTCCCGGCGCGCGCGCTCGAATTCCCCGCCCGCCACAACCATTGGCGCGGCGGCTGCGCCGGCATGCTCACCCTCGACTCCTCCGGCGTCGCCTTCCGCCAGATCGGCGCGACAAAGAAACCCCACTCCTGGAATTGGCCGTGGCAGGACATCCAGCGGCTCGAAATCGGCGACGACCGCCGCGTCCTCGTCCGCACCTGGCGCGACAGCCGCCTGCAGCTCGGGCGCGACCTCTCTTTTGAGTTCCGCCTCGACGGCTCGCCCGACCTCCGCACCGCGTGGGAGCTCCTCCGCACCGTCGCCGACGCGCGCTTCACCGCCCGCCTGGCCATGCCCGGCGAGACGCTCGAATGGGAACTCCCCGCCAAACGCCTCCGCCGCACCGGCGGCGTCGAGGGCGTCCTCCGCGTCTACCCCGACCGCGTCGTCTTCGCCTCCCCCCGCCCCGGCGAGTCCCGCACATGGCGCGACTCCGACATCGCCCTGCTGTCCTCCTCCGGCCAGTTCCACCTCTCCATCGCCCCCGAATCCGGCGGCGAAACCTTCGAGTTCCAGCTGCGGCAAAGCCTCAGCCCGGAGCGCTACGAAAAGCTCTGGCTCCGCCTCGAGGCCCGCCGCGGTCTGAACCTGCTGTCAGAAACTTCCACCAGAAAGGAGAACCTGAAATGAAGAAACTGCTCCTCCTCGCCGTGCCCGCCCTCGCCCTCGCGCAGGGTCCGGCGCGCGAATACACCGGCGTGATCACCGACACCATGTGCGGCGCCGATCACGCCCACATGGGCATCCAGCCGGACGAAAAATGCGTCCGCGAGTGCGTCAAAAGCGGAAAATGGAAATACGCCCTCCTCGACGGGAAGGGCAAAATGATGGTTCTCAGCGACCAGAAAACCCCGGAGAAATACGCCGCCAAAAAAGTCACAATTCGCGGCGTCTATTTCGAAAAAACGGGCATTCTGCGCGTGGATTCCATCCGGGAGGCCCGCTGAAAAAACCGCCCCGCTGCGCACACGCCGGGCGCAGCGGGGCTCGTCCCTCACCGGGTCTGCCGGAGCTGCTCCATTTCGTGATACGGCGGGCTGCTCTTGATCTTGATCACCAGCCCCGCAGGGAGCGGCTCGGCCTGGAGCGTCTTCAGGCCGAACTCCGCCAGCCGCTTCCGCCGCGCCGCGGAAGCCTCCGGCGTCGTCACCACCACCACGGCATACTTCGGCCTTTGCTGCTTCGGCGGGGCCATCTCCCGCTTGTCGCCCTTGAGGATGATCTTGTCAAGAACAGGATCTTCCTCCGGGAAGGGCGTCAGCACCGGGCCGCTGTAGCACAGCAGACAGAAGCAGAACTCGCCCATCAGCCCGCAGGAGCAACTGCTCCCGCCCGTCTGCGTGCAACCGCAGTTCTGCGGCGGACACTGGATCGGCCGCGCGCCCGCGCCTCCCGGCACCGTCACCCCGATCAGAACCGGCGTGCGGTCCTTCTGCGCCAGCCGCTGCGCGACCTCCGGCGACACCCCGCCTCCATTGGAAAGAGCCGCGTCCAGATCGCGAAGGCTCCTTTCGACCGCGCGGATCCGCTCCATCGGCACCGTGCCTTCCTCGTAGACCACGAGATACCGGATGTCTTTCTTCTCGATCCCCCGGGCAGCCTCGCCCTGCTGCGGCGCCGCTGCAGACAGCACGCAAACAGCACCAACGTGAACCAGTGAAAGGAACAAACGGAACTTCATACTTGCATCCCCTTTCACTTCCTTTATACGAAATGTCCTCCCCTTCTTTGCTCCCTGCTGCAAAAAAAGCGGCAAAGAACGGCCTTCAACGACCCAGAAGTCCCCAAGGCCTAAGGGATTTCCCCGATGAAGGGGGCAGAATTCCGTCCTGGTTCCCGCCCCAAGTAGGAAGAGCCGCGGCATCGCCGCGGCTCCCCGCATGCAAGCTTCGCCCGCCTATCCCCGCGTGCCCGTATACGTCCCCTTGCTCCCGTTGGGCGTCACGTATTCGCCGGTCACCTTCCCATTCTCGAGCCGTCCCTTCACCTCAATGTTGCCGTCGCCCACGTAGATCTTGAAGGTGAACGTGTCCCCCTGCACCTTCCCGTCCACCAGCGGCGCCGTGTCGCCGCTCTCCGTCGTCAGCGTCCCGCTCAGCCGGTCCCCCTCCACCTTCAGCTCCAGCGTCGAGCGGATCTGATTGCCCTCGGCGTCGCGCGCCACCACAGCCCATCTCCCGGCGAGCGAAGCCGCCTCCGCGCGCTTCCCCGTGAACTTGCCCGCTTCGCCCGTCGGGATCTTGTACTCGCCCGATACCGTATCCCCCGCCACCTTCCCCGAAATGACTACGTCTCCCTCGCCAATGCTCACCTTGAACTCGAATGCGCTCCCGTTCACCTTCCCCCCGGCGATGGGCAGCGCGTCCCCGTTTTCTGTCATCACGGTCCCGGTGATCCGCTCCCCGTCCTGCTTCAGGTCGAACGTTGCGCGCCGGGGTGTTCCGTCCGGGTCCGTCGCTGAAATCTCCCACTTGCCCGCAATGGAGCTCGTGGCTGCCGCCTCCCGCTGCCCCGTCACCGAACCCGTGCTCCCGTCGGGGGCCGTCAGCGTCCCGCTCAGCTTGTCCCCGTCCACTTTCAGCCGGAACGGGATCGCCCCCATGTCCAGCATCAGGTCGAACCGCAGCTCTCCGTTCGCATAGGAGACATTCGCCAGCGGCATCTGCCCGCGGTCGCTCTCCAGCACCCCGCTCAGCTTCCCGCCCTCGTCTTTCAGCACCAGCGTCACGTGATAGGAATTCCCGTCAGGCGCATTCGCCACCACCTTCCACTTCCCGGCGGCATCCGCCGCCAGGCATGCCGCCGCCATCAGGCACAGGGACATCACAACGCGCATCATTCTCATGCTGGGTCACCTCGAAGCGATTTCTCCTCAATCATACGATGCGCCCCCGGACCATGTTCCGGAACGCCGAAAAAAGAGCCGCCGGCTTGCCGGCGGCTCCCTTCCTCCAAGCTGCGAAAGCCCCTCTCAGTACTTCTTCGCCTTCGGCTGAATCACCGTGTCAATGACGTGAATCACGCCGTTGTCGCAGACGATGTCGGTCTTCACCACCTTCGCGTTGTCGATCATCACCGCGCCGCCGCTCACCTTGATCTTTGCGGCGCTGCCCTGCACGGTCTTCGCTTCCTTCAGCTTCACCACATCGGAGGCCATCACCTTGCCGGCCACCACGTGGTAGGTCAACACCTGCTTCAGCTGCTCCGGGTTGGCCAGCAGAGACTCGAGCGTCCCCGCAGGCAGCTTCGCAAACGCCTCATCGGTCGGCGCAAACACGGTGAACGGCCCGGGCCCCTTCAGCGTATCCACCAGCCCGGCAGCCTGTACCGCCTTCACCAGCGTCTTGAAGCTCCCGGCGCTTACCGCCGTGTCCACAATGTCGGCCGCAGGCGCAGCCGTAATCGTCAGCATCGCCAGTGCGATCACCGAAAAGATCTTTTTCATGGTTTCCCCTCTGTGCTGGAATTTGCTTCGGGCGCGGCTTCCGCCCTTTCCGCAAGCACTGATGGCCGCCGCTGCTGCGCCGGTGCAGAACTTTTTTGCCGCGATTCTCCCGCCTCGCCCCTACTGCCCGTAAATCACCCGCTCCCGCACCGTCCGCCCGCCGCTCAATCCCACCTCCATCTCCACTTCAAGCACCGGAGAGGCCGAAGCGTAAACAAGGAACCCGGACCGGATCTCCGCCGCGTCCAGTTGCCGTTCCGTCACTTGCCCTCGGTCAGTGATGCGCATCCGGGCCCGCGCGGCATTTGCCAGCGACGGCTCCAGCGGATTCCACCGGATCAGAAAGCCCTGCGCCTGCCGGTCCACCCGCAGCGAAAGCGTCATCATCGGCTGCGACGGCGATGGCGGCGCCGCGGGCTCCTTCTGCCGGAATTGCAGCCACCCCGCCAGCGCGACCGCCATCACCAGCACCACCAGCGCCGGCACCAGCGGCCCCGCCGGCCGCGCCTCTTTCTTCCGATCCTCGCTCCGCCTCGCCGCCGCCTTCCGCTCCTCCCCCCGCGGCGTCTCCCCAGCAGCAGCCGCCGCCCGCGCCCCCGGCGCCGGCACGATCCGCCACTTCGGCCCCAACGGCATCGCCCCGCGGTGCACCGTCACCTCCGCCGTCCCGTCGGCCAGGATCTCCATCAACAAAAACAGATCATTCGCCCGGAAAAACCGCTGGTGCAGGCTGATCTCGTCGTCCCGCAGCACCGCCCCCGCATGCGGATGCGCCACAAACCATCCCAGCAGTTGATCCTCGCTCCGCCCGGTCAACTCCGGCAGCCGGTTCAGAAAATCCCTCAGCCCCGCCACCTCGTCCTTTGTCAACAAAAACGACGGCCCCCGCTGATGCCGGCACGGAATCGGATGCCAGCTCCTCAGCCGGTACGTCCCCCCCGAATACTCCCCCAGCAGCGCGCCGCCCGACCCCAGCGGCACCGGCCCCCGCGCCGCCATCGCGCACTCCCGCCGGATCGACTCCAGCACCCCCGCCGGGCACACGATCCGGCACTCCCCGTCCCCGGACTCCCATGTCACCAGCCGGTCGACCGCCTGCCCGGCAGCTTTTCCCTCTCCCTTCCTGCCCTTCATTCCTTCGGCCATCCGTCAAACCGGCCTCGCGCCTCCGGCCGCGCGACTCCCAGTGTACGCCGCCCTTTTGCATCCTTGCACTCCCCAGGGAATCCAATCATTCTGGAAAAGAGTTCCATGCGGCTTCTCTATACCATCCAGACCGCCGCATCCCTCGCCTTCTCCAGCCTGCGGGCCCACAAGCTCCGCAGCTTCCTCACCCTGCTCGGCGTCATCATCGGCGTCGGCAGCGTTGTCCTCGTCGGCGCCGCCATCGACGGCCTCGGCAACTACGCCGAGCAAACCACCTCCAAGGTTCTTGGCAGCGAAAGCTTCCAGGTCGGCCAGCTCCTCCAGCGCGGCCGCCTCTCCCGCCGCGAACGCATCGAAAAGCTCCGCTACAACAAGCCCATCCGGGAAGACGACTACCGCTATCTCCGCGCCTCTACCGGCGATCAGATCCTCTACAGCCCGTACCGCTTCCGCGTCGAGGACCTCAAGCGCGACAACCGCATCCTCGAAGCCACCCAGATCATCGGCGTCTCCAGCGAAATGGCCGAGATCCGCGACTTCTCGCTCAGCGAAGGCCGCTTCTTCACTCCCCAGGAAGAGTTCAACAAAACCCCCGTCGCCATCATCGGCGAGGACGTCCGCCAGTTCTTCTTCCCTGACGTCACCCCACTCGGCCAGACCCTCCGCATCTCCGGCATGGACTTTCAGGTCATCGGCGTCCAGGAAAAAATCGGCAGCTTCGCCGGCCAGTCGCAGGACAACGTCGCCTTCATCCCCGCCACCGTCTTCGGCAAACTCTACGGCCCCGAGCGCAGCATGATCCTCTTCGCCCGCGCCCGCCCCGAATCCGGCCTCTCCCTCGAGGAAGCCCTCGACCTCGCCCGCACCGCCCTCCGCAACCGCTACAAGACCCGCCCCGGCAAGCCCGACAACTTCGACACCCTCACCCCGGACTCCATCCGCGAGTTCATTGACCGCATCCTCGGCATCATCACCGCCGCCGTCGTCCCCGTCACCGCCATCTCCCTCGTCGTCGGCGGCGTCGTCATCATGAACATCATGCTCGTCTCCGTCACCGAGCGCACCCGCGAAATCGGCATCCGCAAATCCATCGGCGCCCGCCAGCGCGACATCCTCCTCCAGTTCCTCCTCGAGGCCGTCTTCCTCTCCGCCACCGGCGGCCTCATCGGCCTCGCCGGCGCCACCCTCCTCGCCCGCATCGGCAGCCTCATCGCCGGCGTCGAACTCCGCGTCACCCTCCCCTACATCCTCCTCGCCCTCATCGTCTCCGCCGCCGTCGGCATCCTCTCCGGCCTCTACCCCGCCCGCAAGGCCGCCCGCATGGACCCCGTCGAAGCCCTCCGCGCTGAATAACCCCATGCGTGTCCACGTCGAACTCCGCGAAAACATCCAGATGGCCGTCGACGCCGTCTGGAGCCACCGCTTCCGCAGCGCCCTCACCATCCTCGGCATCGTCATCGGCATCTGCACCGTCGTCACCATCGGCTCCATCACCGCCGGCCTCCGCCAGGGCATCGTCACCTTCTTCGCCGAATTCGGCCCCGACAACATCTTCCTCAACCGCTTCGACCGCGACCCCAACGCCCCCGGCTCCCCCAAAGAACTCAAGCGCAAGCCCATCCTCCGCGAATACGCCGCGCTCATCAAAGAAAATGTCCGCGCCGTCGAGGACGTCGCCCTCGAACTCTTCATTTCTTCGGAAACCAGCGGCATTATCACCGCCAAGGTCCCCGGCTTCGAAACCGACAACCTCATGCTCGTCGGCTTCAGCGCCAACGCCTTCGAAATCCAGCCCCGCGAAATCGCGGAAGGCCGCGTCTTCACCCCGCAGGAAGAGGCCCGCGCCGCCCGCGTCTGCGTCATCGGCCCCCAGATCAAGCAGGCCCTCTTCCCCGACGGCAACGCCCTCGGCCGCGTCATCACCGTCGCCGGCGCCGAATACACCGTCCTCGGCGTCTTCGCCGAAGCCAAGGGCGGCTTCTTCGGCCAGAACGGCCAGGACATGCAAATCGTCATCCCCTACGAAACCGCCCGCCTCCGCTTCCCTACCGAAGAGCGCCTCATCCTCGTCTCCAAAGCCCGCCCCGGCATGCGCGAGGAAGCCTACGAGGAAATCCGCCAGCTCCTCCGCCGCGTCCGCAAAACCCCGCCCGGCCTCCCCGACGATTTCGGCCTCTCCACCACCGACCAGATCATCAAACGCCTCGACAGCATCCTCAGCATGGTCGTCATCGTCTCCATTGCCCTCGCCAGCCTCGGCCTCATGGTCGGCGGCATCGGCGTCATGAACATCATGCTCGTCTCCGTCACCGAACGCACCAAAGAAATCGGCGTCCGCAAAGCCATCGGCGCCCGCAAGTTCGACATCATCGTCCAGTTCCTCACCGAAGCCGTCACCCTCTCCGGCATCGGCGGCCTCGCCGGCATCCTCATCGCCCTCTTCGCCACCCTCGCCATCGGCAAGCTCGTCCCCGCTCTCGCCGCCCCCGTCCCCGGTTGGGCCATTGCCATGGGTGTGCTCGTCTCCGTCAGCGTCGGCATCTTCTTCGGCACCTGGCCCGCCATGAAAGCCGCCAACCTCGACCCCGTCGAAGCCCTCCGCTACGAGTAACCCCCCGCCCTTCTATTGCCCCGTTCGCGCAGCCTGTCCGCAATGCGCCCCGTCCGTCTGTTCTCCGACACCCGGTCCGCCACGCATGCCGCCCACGATCCCGCCGGGGATCTCCGCTCCGAACGAACCCCGCCCTTCAATAACCCAGTTCGCGCAACCGTTCCACAGTGAGCCGCTCCGGCCGCGCCTCCATCTGCTCCAGCAGACGCTCCACGTACTTGGCCAGGATGTCGGTCTCCAGATTCACGCGCGTCCCCGGTCTTGCCTCCCGCAGCGTCGTGTTCGCCCAAGTGTGCGGGATCACGGCCACGGCAAACACCGGCCCGTCGACGCGCGCCACCGTCAGGCTGATCCCGTCGACGGCAATCGATCCCTTGAAGACGAGATACCGCGCCAGCTCTGTCGGCGCCTCCACTTCCAGCCACCAGTCGCCGCCGCCGCGCTCCTCCATCACCCGCACCACGCCTGTGCCGTCGACATGCCCTTGCACGATGTGGCCGCCCATCCGCCCGCCCGCTCGCAGCGCGCGCTCCAGATTCACGCGCGTCCCGGCGCGCGCCTCCCCCAGCGTCGTGCGCTCCAGCGTCTCCCGGCTCACGTCTGCCCAAAAGCCGCTTCCATCGATCTCCGCCGCCGTCAGACACACGCCGCTCACCGCCACGCTGTCGCCTTCGCGCAGATCCTCCAGCACCCGCGCCGCCTCGATCCGCAGTCTCGATCCCTGCGCCCGCGGCTCCACCGCCGCCACCCGCCCGACCTCTTCCACGATCCCCGTGAACATCACTCCCACGGTACAACGCTCCACAGCCGCACGCACCCTGCAAACTCAATTCCCCTGAGCGCCAGGGAATGTGAAAAATCCCCGCGAAGGCAAAACAGAATCGGGACGCTCTGATTTTTTGCTGCTCCCAACGAATCTGACTCGCGCAAAGCTCGGATTCTTTCACAATCCCGTCGGGAAGCGGTCGTGCTTGGCGTTGTTCCCCCGGCGCTTGCGCCAGGGCCGCGCTGCCTGCGCTTGAAGGGCCGCGACCGTCAGGGAGTGGTCAAAGCTCACACAGTTCCCCCGGCGCTCGCGCCGGGGCCACGTTTCTTGCACTGCCACGACGTCTCTCTGAGGAGATGGGGACTGACTACTCTGTCCCGCCCCCGCAACGCCGAAACCCCAACGACCCGCACACTCGTGGACAGAGCGGCCTGTCCCCATCTCCGCCCCAATCCCGCCCGGCCTCCGCGTCCTTGACACGCATCCTCTCCGAAAATTACTCTTGAAACCCCAGCGATGTCCGCTACAGACCTCCGCCGCACCATCCTGAACAGCATCCAGAACCTCAATGTGTGGAAGCGCGGCGGTCAGCGCGCCCCGCACAAGCCCCTGCTGATTCTGCTGGCCCTCGGCCGCCTCCAGCGCGGCGAAGACCGTCTCGCCGCCTACCCCGACATCGAGAACAAGCTTGCGGAGCTGCTGCGGGAATTCGGCCCGCCCCGCGAGGCTGTCCACCCGGAATACCCCTTCTGGCGCCTCCAGCGCGATGGCCTGTGGGAAGTGGTCGAAACCCACCCCTTGCGCCGGCGCGAATCCAACACGGATCCCCTGGCCTCCGAACTCCGCCGCTTCCACATCCCCGGCGGCTTCCCGGAACACATCGACGCCCTTTTCCGCCAGGATCCCTCCCTTGTCGCCGAAGTCGCCTTCCGGCTCCTGCAAGGCCACTTCCCCGAATCTCTCCATGGCGAGATCCTCGCCGCCGTTGGACTCGATGCCCTCGGCCTGCCCGCTGCCGCCCAGGCGCAGCTCCCCTTCCGCGAGGCAGTCCTGGACGCCTACGGCCACTCGTGTGCCCTGTGCGGATACGACGTCCGCCTCGGCCAGGCAGATCTCGCCTTGGGCGCGGCGCACATCCGCTGGCGCCCTTCCGGCGGCCCGGATCGAGTCGAAAACGGACTCGCGCTCTGCGCTATCCACCACCGAGCCTTCGACCGCGGCGCCCTCACCCTCGACACGGAACTCCGCATCGAAGTCTCCCCGCACCTGCGCGGCGCCACAGGCCTCCAGGAGCATTTCACCTCCCTCAACGGCCGCCCGGCCCGCCTCCCCAGAGACTCCAAACTCGCCCCCTCGCCCCAATACCTCCGCTGGCACCACCAAAACGTCTTCTGGAGCCGCCACCTCCCCAGCACCCGCACCACCTCCGCCGGCGCTTGACCACCGCACCCGAACCGACTCCCCTGCGCGCGAGCGCAGGGCGCACACAGTTCCCCCGACGCTTGCGTCGGGGCCGCATTGCATGCACTCTTGGCGCAGCGTTCTTGTCTCAAGAATTCCCCTGCGCGCGAACGCAGGGCCTACTGCTCCAACCATCTCCTTCGCTCCCGCAAGACTGCGCGCCGGCGCAGGGCCTACCGCTCCAACGCTTCCCTGAGGCTCCCTCACAATCTCGCGCGCACCGCACGGCCAGACTCTTCAGCGCAGCCCAGCGCTCAAAGCCTCAGTCACGCCCGACCGCAACTGAGCACTATCTCGGCGCTCCCCGCCCCAATCCGGAAGACCATCCCACGCCCAACCTACTTCGCTTCCCGCTACTACCTCAACCCACTGAAAAATATTTCCGATGAAGAGCCTCAAGTCCATCGGGCAACCACGGGCCGCACCCTCCTGCCGCTCAGCGGCCATCGCCTGACCTACTCGCGTGGCACTCGCCGGAACACGAACCGCGAGGGCTCCTCTTTGCGAAGCTCGTACTCTTCCAACTCCACGCGCCCCTCGTAAGAAAAGTCCGAATGATGCCGGTCTCGATAGAACAAATGAACCTCTTCGCCCCTCTGCTTGGCATGAATCAACCGCTCGTGAGGATGCCCGGTAGTTCGTAGAAAGTAGCGACTCTCACCCCAAGAGGCGTGGTAGCCTCTTGGGAAATTCTTTGACGAGAAGAAAGGAGAGAGTCGCTTGGAAAGAACATATCAAATCGAGAACCGCCGCGCGATGCAGCGGTTTCAGGCTTCCCTGGATCAACGGCAGCAGCCCGTGCAACTTCTGCTGCCGGCCGTCGAGATTGCCGCCGCGATGCGTGCGGGCGTGGGAGATCTGATCCGCCGCGCCGGTCTGGCTTTGATGAGCCTGCTGATGGAGCAGGAGGTGGAGGAGCTGGTGGGCTGCCGGTC
>JBBFLJ010000033.1:0-46424 GCA_037481575.1 Bryobacteraceae bacterium
GGCCGCGAAGCGCGTACCTCAAGGGCTTGGCCCCGGATGGGCGGTTCGCACGAAACAATTCTACCACAATTTGTTTCTTTTGTGACCCAGTAGTATTAGAGGGCCAGATCGCAGCGGTGCGATTGAGACCCCCTTCCGGATGTCACCGCCGGTGCAAAAATCCCCATTATGCCGGTCGAAAATTCCCCACCTGTTGACTGAGGATGAGGCCGGCTGCCTTCTTGGGCAGAGGAAGGAGCCGACATCTGCCAAGGGGAACAGACGTGCATGAGATCGCCGAGATGAAGCGGCAGGGACTGAGCGTTCAGGCAATCAGCCGGTTGTTGGGCCTGGACCGGAAGACGGTTCGGAAGTATCTGGCCGAGCCGGTCGAGCGGCCGGAGTATCCGTCGCGGCCGAAGGCGCCCGGCAAGCTGGACCCATTCCGGCCTTACCTGGAAGAGCGGCTCCGGGCCGGGGTCTGGAATGCGCAGGTGTTATTGCGGGAGCTGCGCGAGCGGGGCTACGAGGGCGGCTACACGATCCTCACCGACTGGCTCCGGCCGCAGCGTCAGGAGGCGCGGGCGGTTGGCCTGCGCTGTCGATCGGGAGAATCCGGAAAAGAAAACACCGCACAAAAAACGGTGCCTTGTGCAATTGTCAGCTGCGACGACGCAGGCAACGTGGCCCCGACGCGAGCACAGGGGGAACTCGGCAGAGGGACGGTGTGCGAACCAAGAATTCAACGGGCCGTGACGCGAGCGCCCGGGGAAAGGGCAAATATGACAGCCTCTCGAGGAGAATCAGCGGCGCGGCCCACGCGCTGGCGCTGGGAAGAACGGGGTTGGGCGGAGATGCGGACAGACCTCTCTGTCCCGCCCACGCTTCGCTCAAACTCCGACGATCGCCCACCCATGGACAGAGCAGTCTGTCCCCATCTCGCCTAAGCCTTGCTCTATGGACTCCAGCTCCAAACAACCGCTGTCTGCGTTGCCTCGCGCTGTTCCCGCACCGCTCGCGCCGGGGCCGCAGTGCTTGCGCTGTCCCCCCGGCGCTTCCACCGGGGCCGCGTGATCAAGGCTGTCGCCCGCCGCTCGCCCCACCACGGGTGGCTGTGCGTTCACAGTCGCGAGTGGGATCGTTGCGTGCACGCCGGTCCCGGCGAAACTCGCTTCCCCACCAGTCAACCGGAACGTCTGCATCGGCGCTTCCCGCGGTTCCCCTTTCCGCGAGCCCTTTTTGGCGTGTGTTTTCAATGCCTCCTGTGATCCGAAACGCGGAAGGCCCAATTTCCCTGTATCCGTGGCCAGGATGTGCGCACGCTACCGCAGAAGCTCTCCCGCGGCCCCTCCGCCTCATTCCCGCCTCGTGTCGAACGGACGTCCTGTCTCGCCCGACATCATGGGCACCTCGGACGGCCAGCCGCGATTCGAAGAAGATCAACTCAAAATCCGTGCACGAAAAATTACGAAACGAACCGAAGATTCAATAACTGCATTCCACATCAATCACTTGCAGCCCAGCCCTGCCGGGAGCGCCGCCGGCGCCTCCGCGGGGCCTGCCCGCATCGGGGATTCACCCCCGCGTACATTCCACCCCCGCTTACCCGGCAGCGAAGGGCGGCCGGGCATGACTGCTATCATGAGACCTGGCATGCGTCAAAGCCTCTCTCCACCGCGCGATGGATCGAAAAAGGCGGCCGTCGCAGCTTTGGCTGTCATCGCGGTTTACAGCTCTCTCCTGCAGTTCGGACTCGCCGACCGGCTCGCGTCTCTCTATCCCGACCCCTACAACGTCATGGAAATGCAGGCTCGCGTGATCCCGGTCCTCGACGCCGTTCCTCCCGCCGAGCCCATCGGCTACTTCTCGGACGTACCCTTCAGCGTCTCCGCCGGCAGGGCCAGCTTTCTGGCAGCGCAGCACGCCTTCGCCCCACGGATTCTCCTCAAGGAAGATTCGCCTTCCGCAAAGCGGGCCAAATTCTGGCTGGGAGTCTTCCAGAAGCAGGAAAATTTCGCCGAAATCGGCGCCAAGCGCGGACTCGAAATGGAGCGCGACCTCGGCGGATACGTGGTCTTTTACCGCAGACAGGAGGCCGCCCGGTGAACATCCTTTCGTGGCTCGTGGCTGGCGTGGCCGGCTGGTTCTGGGTGGATGCTCTGTTGCCGCATCTGTCTGCGCCGGCATGGATCCGGCGCAGCCTTGCGGCCTCTCTGGCGATGGTCTTCGGCGTGGGCGCCACAGCCTCGCTGTTCTTTGCTCTGCTCTGGGCCGGCGCCCGTCCTCCGGTGGCGGCATGGACTTCGGATACCCTTGTTCTTGCCTCGGGCATCGTCACGTGGCTGGTTCTGCGCAGGCGTCAACCCGCGCAGCTGCCGCCCGAACCCTCGCGCCCCGTGCCCCTCGCCTGGCTCGGCGGAATCGCCGCCGTGGTCTCGTTGGCAGGCTTCCTCGCCGCTGTCGCCGTTGTGCTGAATGCCAGCCCGCAGGGCGATTGGGATGCCTGGTCCATCTGGAACGTGCGCGCCAAATTCCTCGCGCACGAGGGCCTGTGGCGCAACGCCGTCAGCCCGGACCTCTCCGAATCCCGGCCCGGCTACCCGCTTCTGTGGTCCGCCGCCGTGGCGCGGGTCTGGAGCCAGAGCGGCGCCATCGCACAGTCCGCCCCGCAAACGGGCGCCTTCCTGATGAGCCTGGCGCTCGTGCTGATCTTCGCCTCCGCTCTCGCCGTGCGCGGCGGATGGCATTGGGCGGCATTGGGCGCTGCCACGCTGCTGATGTCGACCCCCGTCTGGCGAACCGCCATCCGCCAGTACGCCGATGTGCCGCTGACGGCCATGATCCTGGCCTCCGTCGTATCCGCCGCCCTCGCGCAGCGCGCCTCGTGGAGCCCGGCATCGCTCACCCTGAGCGGCGCCTTCGCCTCCATGGCCGCTTTCACGAAACACGAGGGCCTCGCCTTCTGCATTTTTCTGGCGATCACCGTGGCTGCCGTCTCACGACTCCGCGCCCTCTGGTGGCTTGCCGGAGCCGCGCCCGCGCTCCTTCTCACCGTGGCATTCCACCTCTTTCTCGCCCCGGAAGCACGGATCTTGCGCCCGGAACATCTCCGCGACGCCGGACGCTTCTGGTCCGTAGCCCAGGGGATGGCATCCGAACTCTGGCAGCTCGGCGATTTCCCCGCCCATCCGCTGCTGTTCGCCGCCTTGCTGCTGTTCGTATTCCGCCCCGCACGGCCCTGGCAGCCCTTTTGGCTGTGGATCCCCGGCGTCCTCCTCTTGCTGGCAGACTTCGTGTTCCTTTGGGGCGCCCCGGGCGACGCCTCGGAACTGACCAGGACCGTGGGCGACCGTCTCTGGTTGCACGTCCTGCCCGTCTTCCTGCTCTGCATCTATTGGCGGCTCGCACAGGCCGAGCCGTCTCCCGCCACCGTCCCGTCTCTGCCGGAGGAAAAGAGCGCGCCCAAGCCCCGCTCAGCGGCCAAGCGCTGACAGCGCCCGCAGGACCACCGGATCCGCCCGCAGTTCGACCTCGTCGCCTGCCGCCACCCCCACGGCCTGATTCAGGATCTCCTGCTTCAGCCTCCGCCGGACGATCTCCCGCTCGGCCGTCCATTCCGCCACCGACGGCCGGATCTGCCGCCGCGACAGCCACAACTGGAATTCGTCCAGGATCTCCGGCGTGATCTCCATCTCGCGCCTCGCCTCGCCCGGATGCGCCGCCAGCCACTCGGTGGCGAAGTTCGGATACGCGCCCGACGCCTCGAGCACCCGCCCGAGCGGCGAATACGCCGGCTGATACACCACGAAGTCCGGCTCGATGCCCCCGCCGCCCCGCACTGTGCGCCCCAGCCGCGTGCGGAATTCCTGCTCGGGCGCTGCCGTCGCCTGCTCAAGCTCTGTGCCCTTCAGCGGCTTCTGGATCGAGCGCCCGCTCGGCGTGTAGTAAAACGCCGTCGTCAGCGCCAGCCCCGTGCCCTCGCTCAGCGGATACACCCGCTGCACCAGCCCCTTGCCGAACGTCGGCTCGCCCAGCAGCACGCCGCGGTCATTGTCCTGCATCGCCCCGGCAAAGATCTCCGCCGCGCTCGCCGTCTTCCCGTTCACCAGCACCGCCAGCCGGAACCGGTACGGCGTGAACCCCTCCGGCACCTTCAGCTCCTCCGTCGGCGTGTTGCGCCCGCGCGCGGAGAAGATCACCGAGCCCGGCTCCAGAAACAGCGCCGCCGCCGCCACAGCCGACTGCACCACGCCCCCCTGATTGTTCCTCAAATCCAGAACCAAACCCTGCAAATTCTCTCCGCCCAGCTGCTGAATCACCTCCCGCAGCGCCTCCGCGGTCTTGGCATCGAAGCTCGACACGCGCACATACCCCACCCCGGGCTGCAACAGGAAGCTGCGGTCCACGCTCGGCGATTCCAGCTCCGCAGGCGACAGCGTCACCGGAAACGGACGCGCCTCGCCCTGCCGCCGCACCAGCAGGTGCGCCTCCCTCTGCCGCGTGTAGGAGAGCAGTTCGACCAGCTGATCCAGGTCCAGGTATGCCAGCGGAATGTTGTTGATCGCCAGAATCTCGTCGCCCGGCGAAAGCCCCGCCTTCTGCGAGGGCGAGCCCGGCATCGTCTGCAGGATGATCACCCGCCCTGGAAGCAGGCTCACCACAGTTCCGAAGCCTTTCGTGACGCTTCTCTCCAGTTCCTGCAATTGCCGGAACTGATCCGCGTCGAAGAACACCGAGTGCGGGTCCAGCCGCCGCAGCATGCCCGGAATCGCGCCGCCATAAATAGCCGCATCCAGGTTCGGCCGCTCTGCGCCATGGTCGAGCGCGATGGCGAGCGCCTGCACGATCCGCCGCACCGCCTCTTCCAGGTCTTCCGTCGAAGCCGGCGGCGCCTGCGCCCACGCGGGCAGCCACGCAAGCAGAAGAGCAGCGGCGAGCCGCATCACCGTTCGTACCGCAGCGCCTGCCGCTCCCGGAACCGCTCCAGCGCCAGCTCGACCAGCCGGTGCACCAGCTCCGGCATCGGCACGCCGTCGTAAGCCCACATCTTCGGATACATGCTGATGCTCGTGAAGCCGGGGATCGTGTTCAGCTCGTTGATGAACACCTTCCCCGTCGCGGACTCCACCAGGAAATCCACCCGCCCCATCCCTGCGCAATCCACCGCGCGGTAGCATTCCACCGCCAGCCGCTGCACCTCGCGGATCGTCGCAGCCGGCACTTCGGCGGGAATCACCGCCCGCGCCTTGTCCAGCACGTACTTGTCCTCGTAGTCGTAAAACTCGCGCGAAGGATAGATCTGACAGGGCGTCGACGCCGCCGGCTCGCGGTTGCCCAGCACGGCGCACTCCAGCTCGAACCCTGCAATCGCGCGCTCCACCAGCACCTTCGTGTCGTAGCGCGCCGCATCCGCCAGCGCCGCCTCCAGCTCCTTCGCATCGTGCGCCTTGTGGATGCCCACCGACGAGCCCAGATTTGCCGGCTTCACGAACACGGGAAATCCGAACCGCCTCGCCGCCTCCGCCGCGCCCGTCTCGCCCGGGCGGATCACCACGTAGTCCACCACCGGCAGCCCGCGCTCCCGGCACAGCCGCTTGAACAGCTCCTTGTCCATCGCGGCTGCCGACGCGAACACCCCCGCGCCCACGTACGGCAGCGCCGCCATCTCCAGCAACCCCTGCACCGTGCCGTCCTCTCCGAACGTGCCGTGCAGCACCGGGAATACGACATCGATATCTGGATTCGCGCCCGGCGCCGGCAGAATCGGCCCCGGATGCCACCGCCCGTCCTTCGCAATCAGATAGGGCGCCACGCGGTAGCCGCGCCTTTCCAGCGCCTCCATTACCGCCTCGGCCGACCGCAGGCTCACCTCGTGCTCGCCCGAGCGCCCGCCGTACAGCACGGCCACGCGCAACGCGCTCATAGAATGCGCTTCCCCATCGCCGAGAGCGCCAGCTCCACGGCCAACTGCGCCGTGCGGTTCGCGACATCCAGAATCGGATTCACCTCCACCACCTCCATCGAGCGCAGCAGCCGCGAGTCGCACAGCATCTCCATCGCCAGATGCGCCTCGCGGTAGGAGAGCCCCCCGCGCACCGGCGTGCCCACTCCGGGCGCCTCACCCGGGTCGATTCCGTCCATGTCCAGCGAAAGATGGATCCCCACCGTCCCGCGCGACGCCACGGCGATCGCGTCCGTCATCACCGCCCGCATCCCGCGCTCGTCGATGTCGCGCATCGTGAACACCGTCACGCCGGACTCCCGCACCACCGGGCGCTCGTCCAGATCGACGTCCCGGATGCCCACCAGCGCCACGCTCCGCGCGTCGATCACGGGCGAGAACCCCGCCAGATGCGTCAGCTCCTTCGGCCCCGCGCCCACCAGGCACGCCAGCGGCATGCCATGAACATTTCCCGAGGGAGATGTTTCGGGCGTGTTCATGTCCGTGTGCGCGTCGATCCAGATCACCCCCAGCCGGTGCCCCCGCTTCCGGTAGTGCGCCGCCGCGCCGCTTACGGTCCCCACCGCTACCGAGTGATCCCCGCCCAGCACCAGCGGAAACCGCCCCTGCCGCAGCGCCCGCTCCACTCCTTGCGCCACCAGCCGGCACGTTGCAGCAATCGGCTTCAGGAAGCGCGCGTTCGGCGGCCCGGCCTTGGCCGACTCCTGCTGCTCGACCGCCACGTTGCCCAGATCCTCCACCCGGTATCCCAGCGCCTCGAGCCTCGCATTCAGCCCTGCCACCCGCAGCGCCGAAGGCCCCATGTCCACGCCGCGCCGCCCGGCGCCGAGGTCCAGCGGCGCGCCCAGAATCGCGATCGTCTGCGGCATCTTCCTCATGGCCGCGTCCTGTACAGCATGCGCGGAAACGCGATCGTCTCCCGGATGTGGTCCAGCCCGCAAATCCACGCCACCGTGCGCTCCACGCCCATCCCGAAGCCCGCGTGCGGCACCGTGCCGTAGCGCCGCAGATCGAGATACCACTCGAACGCCTCCTGCGGCAGGTTGTGTTCGCGGATCCGCTGTAGCAGGAGGTCACAGTCGTGGATCCTCTGCCCCCCGCCCACGATCTCGCCATAGCCCTCGCTCGCCAGCACGTCCACGCCCAGCACCACCTCCGGGCGCTGCTCGTCCGGCTGGAAGTAGAACGCCTTGATCGACGCCGGGAAGCGGTCCACCATCACCGGGCGGTCGAACTCCTCCGACAGCAGCGTCTCGTCGGTGCCGCCGAAGTCCCCGCCCCACTGAATCTCCGATCCCTTCCGCTGCAGGATCGCCACCGCCTCGTCGTACGAGATCCGCGGAAACGGCGGGCGCACCGCCTCCAGCTTGCTGATGTCGCGCTCCAGCGTCTCCAGCTCCCGCCGCCGCCGTTCGAGCACGCGCGCGACGATGAAGCAGATCAGCTCCTCCGCCACGCGCTTCACGTCTTCCAGCGTGGCGTAGGCCATCTCCGGCTCCACCATCCAGAACTCCGTCAGGTGGCGCCGCGTCTTCGACTTCTCCGCGCGGAACGTCGGCCCGAAGCAGTAGGTCTTGCCGAACGCCATCGCCGTGGCTTCGTTGTACAGCTGCCCGGACTGCGTCAAGTAGACCTTCTCGTCCTCGAAGTAGTCCACCTCGAACAGCGTCGTCGTGCCCTCGCACGCCGCCGGCGTGAAGATCGGCGTGTCCACCAGCGTGAAGCCGTTCGAGTCGAAGTAGTCCCGGATGGCGCGGATGATCTCGTGCCGCACGCGCAGGATCGCATGCGGGCGCCGGGACCGCAGATGCAGGTGCCGGTGATCGAACAGAAACTCGACGCCGTGCTCCTTCGGAGTGATCGGATAGGGCCGTTCCTCGGGGATGCGGTGCACGATCTCCGCGTCTTCCACATCGAGCTCGTAGCCGCCCGGCGCGCGGCTCTCCGCCCGCACGCGCCCGCGGACGATCAGCGAAGACTCCTGCGTCAGGTCCCGCAGGTCGTGAAAACATTTCTCGCTGACATTGGTTTTCACGGCAACGCACTGCAGCAGCCCCGTGCCGTCCCGCACGATCGGAAAGATGATCTTCCCGGACCGCCGCAGATTGTACAGCCAGCCGGCGATCTCCACCGTTTGTCCGTCGTGCTCCGCGATGCGTTCAATCGTGACTCTCGGAATGGAGGACATCACAAAGACTCCAGGCGGTCGGCTGCCTGCCGCGCCGACTCGATCGGATTCGGAAATTCCGGCGACTCCTTCAGCTCCAGCAGAAGCGGAAACTGATCCTCGCGCTCCCGGAACAGCGGCATCACGCGCCGCCAGTCGATGGTGCCGCCCGCCGCCAGCTGCGGGAACAGGTGAATGTCCCGCTCGCCATCGTTGTCATGCACGTGGGTCGAGCGGATCCGGTCCTTCAACAGGTGGAAGGCGTTCTCCACGCCCTCCATGATGTGCGCATGGCCGGTATCCAGGCAGAAGTTCAGGTTCAGGTGCGTCACTTCATTGAAGTGCAGCAGCCGCTCGGCGGAAGACAGCCGGTTCGGAATGTTCTCCAGCAGCACCTCCACCCCGCGGTGCTTCGCAAACAGGCAGATGTCTTCCAGCGCCGTGAACGCTGCCTCGATCTTCCGCTCGTCGTATTCCTCTTCGGAGACGCCCAGATGCTGGATCAGATACCGGAACGGAAATTTCTCCGCCACGTCCAGCGCGCGCTTGATCTCGTCCACCGCCGCCAGCCGCTTCGGCTTCGACAGCTCCGTGATCGACACCACCGCCCCGGGGCCTGATCTTCCCCAGCAGTCGTCGCTGTACATCGGCGAATGCAGCGAATGGCAGCGCAGCTCCGAATCGCGGAACCAGTAGCCCAGCTCGGCCACCTGCGACCGGTTGTGATAGTCGAAATGCTGCCGCGCGCAGAAGATCTCCACCAGCGGGAAGCCCGCGTCGTGGATGCGTTCCAGCCACACGGTCGTAAGCCGGTGATTGACGATCAGATGCGTGGAAAGGGCGCGTTGCATAGGTTCAGAATCCCGAGGCCTTGCCCGCGCTGCGTCCGTTCTGCGCGGCGGCCAGCCAGCGGATGCGCTCCGTCACGTTGGCGCCCTTGGTGGTCGCGTCCTCGACGGAGCGCACGCGCGGCTCCTCCACCAGGATCGCCTCCACGGAACCCACGGCGTAGATGGGCGCCAGCTCGTGCCCGCGCTTGCGCAGCAATTCCAGCGTGTCCGGCGAGAATCCCGGCTCGTGATACAGCCGGTCCGGCATCCACTGATGATGAATCCGCGGCTGATCCACCGCCTGCTGAACGTCCATCCCGAAATCGATCACATGCAGCAGCACCTGCAGCACGCCGGAGATGATCCGCGGACCGCCCGGCGCGCCCAGCGCCATTACCAGCCGCCCGTCCTTCTCCACAATCGTCGGCGTCATCGCCGAAAGCGGGCGCTTGCGCGGAGCGATGGCATTCGCCTCCCCCTGAATCAGCCCGAACATGTTCGGCTTGCCCGGCTGCGCCGCGAAATCGTCCATTTCGTTGTTCAGCAGGAACCCGAGCCGCGGCACCGTCACCGCGTTCCCGTAGGAATTGTTGATCGTGTAGGTCAGCGCCACGGCATTGCCGCGCGCGTCGATCACGTTGAAGTGCGTCGTGTCTTCGGACTCGCGCGCCGGCTGCCCCGCCCCGATCTCGCTGCTTGGCGTCGCCCGGTCCGCCAGAATCGACGCGCGCCGCGAAGCCAGATACGCCGGCTCGAGCAGCCCGCGCACCGGCACGCGCGCGAAATCGGCGTCGCCCAGATACGCCGCCCGGTCGGCGAACGATCTCCGCATCACCTCGGCAATCCAGTGCAGCGATGCCGCCGAGCCCGCCCCGTGCTTCTCGTAGCCCGTCCCTTCCAGCATCCCCAGCATCTGCAGGATGCCGATGCCGCCGGAACTCGGCGGCGGCGCCGTCAGAATCGTGTAGCCCTTGTATGCGCCCCGCAGCGGCTCGCGCTCGATGGCGCGGTAGCCGCGCAAGTCTTCCAGCGTGATCAGCCCGCCGTTGCGCCGCATCTCCTCGGCGAGGATGCGCGCCGTCTCACCCTCATAGAAGTCCGCCGCGCCATGTTTGGCGATCCGCTCCAGCGTGCGCGCCAGCTCCGGCTGCCGCAGCACCTCGCCCGGCTCGTAACAGGCGCCGCCCTTCAGGAAGATCCGCTTCGAGTCCTCGAACTGCCCCAGCCGCGCCCGCGCGCCGCACATCGAGCGCGCTTCCGCGTACGACAGCGTCACGCCTTCGGCCGCCAGCCGGATCGCCGGCTCGATCAGCTCCGCCCACGGCAGGCTGCCGTATTTCCGGTGCGCGAGCTCCAGCCCCCGCACCGTGCCCGGCACCGCCGCCGCCCGCCACCCGAGCAGCGAATCCTGCGTCAGCTTCCCGTCGGGACCGACGTACATGTCCCGCGAAGCCGCCAGCGGCGCCATCTCGCGAAAATCGATGAACGTGGCGCGCCCGTCCGCGAACCGCGCCAGCAGGAATCCGCCCCCGCCCAGATTCCCCGCCGATGGATGCGTAACGGCAAGCGCGAACGCCACCGCCACCGCGGCGTCCACCGCATTGCCGCCTTTTTTCAGAATGGCGGCGCCCACGTCCGCCGCCATGGGCTCCTGAGCCACCACCATCGCATGGCGCGCGCGCACCGGCTCGCGCGCCTGCGCGGCATGGCACAAAAACGCCGCCAGAACGGCGAAAATCGCGGACTTTCGCATGAAATCTGATTGTACTATGCAGCGCCCGCGCGCCCTTCTTCAGCCGCGCCCCCGCGCATTCCGCACCCCCGGAAAAGACAGGCGGCGCGGCAGTGCCGCGCCGCAGTCTCCGGCAGCCGTTCCTTCAGCTGTACAGCCGGTCCCAGCTGCGCTCGTTATTCCAGTTTTCGGTCGGCTCGAAGTAACCGGTGCCCGGCGCCAGGTGCCGCTTGATCTCGTCCGGGTTTGGCTCCACGCCCAGCCCCGGCTTGTCCGGCACCACGGCGAAGCCCTTCTCGTACAGCGGCTGCTCGTTGCCCGTCACCAGGTTCGACCACCATGGCACGTCCACGGAATGGTGCTCAAGCACCAGGAAGTTTTCCGTCGCCGCCGCGCAGTGCACGTTCGCCATGAACGAGATCGGCGTGCCCGCAAAGTGCATCGCCATCGCATGCCCGTACTCCATCACGGCGTCGCCGATCTTCTTCGTCTCCAGCAAGCCCCCGGAACTTGCCAGATCGGGATGGAAGATGTCCACCGCGTGGTTCTTTGCCAGCTCGATGAACGGCTCCTTCAGGTAGATGTCCTCGCCCGTGAGCGTGGGGATGTCCACCGACAGCGTGATCTGCTTCCACAACTCCGTCTCCGTCCACGGAATCATGTCTTCCAGCCACGCCAGGTTGTACTTCTCCAGCGCCTTGCCCAGCCGGATGCAGGAGTTCACGCCGATGTGCCCGAAGTGGTCCGCCGCCAGCGGAATGTCCCATCCGACGATCTCGCGGATCTGCGCCACATAGTCCGCCATCAGCGCGATGCCCTTTTCCGTGAGCTCCATCCCTGTGAACATGTGCTTGGTCCAGACAGAGCTGCGCTGCGTGACGCCCGCCGGCGCCGTCACCGCGCCGGGGATCTTCTCCACCAGGTCGATCCCCAGGTCCATCTTCAGCCACGTGAACCCCTGCTCCCGCCGCTTCTTCAGGCGCTCGCCGTATTCCTTCGGATCATGCGATTCGGTCGTGTCCGCATACAGCCGGATCCGGTCGCGGAACTTGCCGCCCAGCAGCTGATATGCCGGCACGTTGTACGCCTTGCCCGCCAGATCCCACAGGGCCATTTCGATGCCGCACACCCCGCCCGCCTGCCTTGCGTGAAAGCCGAATTGCTTGATCTTGCGGAACACCTTGTCCACGTTGCAAGGGTTCTCGCCCAGAATGCGCGACTTCAGCATCAGCGCGTAGGTCACGCTCGCCCCGTCGCGCACCTCGCCGTATCCGCTGATCCCCTGATTGGTGTCGATCCGGATGATCGGCACCCGCATCGGCGCATCGATGATGTGGGCAAATCGCAAATCGGTGATCCGCAGCGCCGACGGCTTCGAGTTCGTGTTGACGTTGTTCTGGTACGCCTGAATCGTCTCCTCCGCCCAGAAGCCCGCCGCCGCCACGCCTGCCGCTGTCTTCAGGAACCCCCTGCGGCTTGTCCCGCGCCGGTTCTGCCACCACTTCTTTGTTGCTCTCTCCATCGCTTCCCTCCTCTATTTCTCCCGCTTCGGCATCCGGACCTTGGCGCCCTTCGCCTCTGCCCATTTGTTGAATTCATCGATCATCGCCGGCGTCCATTGCGCATCGATCTGCCCCGGCGTGTACTTCTGCTCGCGCAGCATCTGATGGCCCCACTCGTCGCGCAGCCTCGTCAATTCGCTCTCGTCCGCCACCAGCGCCGCCAGATGCGCCGGTATGAACACCACGCCCTCCGGGTCGCTCAGCACCACGTCGCCCGGAAGCACGGTCGCCTGCCCGATGCGGATCGGCACGTTGATCCCCGCGAGCGTCACCTCGGCGATCGCCGATGGATCAAAGCCGCGGCAGAAGATCTTGAACCCCTTGATCTCCATCAGCCCGCTGACGTCCCGCACCGCGCCGTCCACCACGAGCCCCGTGCCCGTCTTCGTCCAGATCGACGTGCCGAGGTTGTCGCCGATGATGGTGCCGTCCTTGATCTTCCCGAACAGGTCCACCACCATCACGTCGCGCTTGACCAGCGTGTCGATCACCCACGAGTTCTGCCCCCGCCCCACGCGGTTCTCTTTCTTCGCGTGGTCGTTGATCACGGCGTCGAAGTCCGGGCGCCGCGGCACGAACACCGCCGTCACCGCCCGCCCCACCAGCCGGTCGCCCGCCGGATCGTCCACGTTCACCGTCTTCCAGTTGCCCTCGAACTGGTTGTGATACCCCAGCCGCCGCAGCGTGCCCCACGCCTCCTCCGCCGTGGTCAGCTTCAACCGGTCGAGCACTTCGTCCGGCACCTTCGGACGCCCGTCCGGAAAGCGCTCGCCTTTCCACTCGCGCGTGATGTCGATGCGCTGCCCGGTGGAAAACATCCCCAGCTGCGCAAAGGCGCACGGCGCGATCACCGCCATTGCGCCCGCCAGCAGAATCGCTCTCGTCATGGCTCTTCACCTCCCATCGCTTGCAAGAATCGCCCGCGTTGGCAGCTTCCCGCAGCTGCCTTTACCAGAACCTGTGATTGTGCGCCACCACGCCCGGCAGCGCATACGCATACAGCGTCACCAGCAGCCCGATCAGCAGCGCCAGAGCCAGCCCGTGTTTCGCCACCGCGCGGAACAGGTCGCCTTCCTTCCCTTCGATCCCCGCTGCCACGCACGCGATGATCAGCGACTGCGCCGCCACCATCTTCCCCATCACCCCGCCCGTCGAGTTCGCCGCCGCCATCAGCACCGGATCCAGCCCCAGTTTCGTCGCCGTCACCACCTGCAGGTTCCCGAACAGCGCATTCGATCCGGCATCCGTCCCGCTCAGCGCCACGCCGATCCACCCGATGAACGTCCCGAAGACCGGATAGAGCACGCCCGTGTGCGTCATCGCCAGCCCCAGCACGGCGTCCATGCCGCAATACCGCATCACATACGCCATGCAGATCATGCAAAGGATCGCCAGGAAGCTGGACCGCATCCGGACGAGCGTCGTGCGGAACACGCGCAGCGTCGTGCCCATCGAAACTCCAAGCACGGGCCCTGCCACGAACCCCGCCAGCACTGTCGCCGTCCCGACGCTCGCCAGCCAGTCCACGCTGAAGATCGCCGTGTCCAGGACATCTTTCTCCACCACCGGCGCCGTCCGCAGCACCATCTGATGCAGCCCTGGCACCGGCGCCTTGTAGCTCGTCTGAGCGATCAGCGCCTTCACTGACGGAATGCCCCACGCCACCACGAACAGCGCAATCAGCGCGAACGGAGACCACGCATGCACCACCTCGCGCGCCGAATACTTGCGCCTCTCCGGCCTTGGCTTGTCCCGCTCTTCCGGGAAATGGAACTCCCGCTTCGGCTTCCAGTACTTGAAAAACACGGCGCAGAACAGGATCGCCCCCATTCCGCTCATGATGTCCACCAGATTCGGGTCCACATAGTTCGACCAGAAAAACTGAATTCCCGCAAACGACAGCCCCGCTGCCAGGCACGCCGGCCAAACCTCGAACGTCTCCCGCCATCCCACCATCGTCCGCACCAGATAGAACGGCAGCAGCGCCGCAATCGGCGGCAGAATCCGCCCCATCGTCGCGCTCAGGTCAGACTCCGGCAGCCCCGTCACCGCCGCCAGCGCCCGCACCGGATTTCCCATCCCGCCCCAGGCCACCGGCGCCGTGTTCGCCATCAGGCAGACGACCGCCGTTTCAAACGGGCGGAAGCCCAGCCCGATCATCATCGCCGCCGTCACCGCCACAGGCGCGCCGCCCCCTCCCGCGCCCTCCAGCACCGCTCCGAAGCAGAACGCGATCAGCAGCATCTGCACCCGCCGGTCATCCGTGATCGCCCCGATCGAGCCCTTGATCGTCTCGAAGTGCCCGCTCTGCACCGTCAGGTCGTAGACGAACACCGCGCCCACCACCACCCATGCGATCCACAGCGCCGCGTACACGGCGCCGTGCGCCGCCGCGCCCGCCACCATGTGCACGGGCATCCGGAAGATCAGCGCCGCCACCACCATCGCCGCGATCAACGCCCACAGCGCCGCCAGGTGGGCCTTGATCTTGCGCACGGCCAGCAGGTAGAAAAGCACCGTCACCGGGATCGCCGCCGCCATCGTCGACAGCGCTGCATTGCCCAGCGGATCGTAGTTCTGCGTCCAGACCTGCATCTTGTCCGTCCCGGAAAGCGGCATCATCATATCAAAGCCCGCCCGCGCGCCCGCCCCTTGTGCCACGCTGAAACAGAATGCAGTCGGTTTGTGTTTTCTGCGGCTCGAGCTCCCGCGCCCGCGAAATCTACTTCGAAGCCGCCCGCCGCACCGGCGGGGAAATCGCCCGCCGCGGGCTGCGGCTCGTGTATGGCGGCGCGCGCGTCGGTCTCATGGGCGCGCTCGCGGATGCGGCGCTTGCCTCCGGCGGCGAAGTGGTGGGCGTCATCCCGCAGTCTCTCGTCGACAAGGAAGTCGCCCACACCGGGCTCACGCGCCTGCACGTCGTCGAATCGATGCACGACAGGAAAGCTCTCATGAACGAGCTCTCCGGCGCCTTCCTGGCCCTGCCCGGAGGGCTCGGCACGCTCGACGAACTCTTCGAGACGCTCACCTGGGCGCAGCTCGGCTTCCACCACAAACCCGTCGCGCTGCTCAACGTGGAGGGTTACTTCGATCCGCTCCTGAGCTTCTGCGACCGCGCCGCCGCTGAAGGCTTCCTCCATCCCGCCCACCGCCAGATGATCCTTTGCGGGGACGATCCCGCTGCCCTGCTGGATGCGATGTCGCGCCATGTCCCCCCGCAAGCTGGGAAATGGTGGCAGCGCGACTGAGCCGTCCGGCGCATAATAAGGGACACACGATGTTTCGCACCATCCGGGAACAGATCGACACGATCTTCCGCGAAGACCCCGCGGCCAAGAGCGTCCTCGAGATCCTGTTCTGTTACCCCGGATTCCACGCCATCCTCTTCCACCGCCTCGCGCACAGGCTGTACAAGGCGGGCTTCACCACCCTGGCGCGCATCATCAGCCAGACCTCGCGATTCCTCACCGGCATCGAGATCCACCCCGGCGCCCAGATCGGGCGGCGCTTCTTCATCGATCACGGCATGGGCGTCGTCATCGGCGAAACCGCCATCATCGGCGACGACTGCCTTCTCTATCAGGGCGTCACTCTCGGCGGCACGGGCAAGGAGCGCGGCAAACGCCACCCCACGCTCGGAAACAACGTCGTCGTCGGCAGCGGCGCCAAGGTGCTCGGCAACATCACCATCGGCAATCACGTCCGCATCGGCGCCGGCTCGGTGGTCCTGAAGTCCGTTCCCGATCACTCCACCGTGGTCGGCGTGCCCGGGCGCATCGTCCGCAGCCGCCTCGACAACGAAGAGGTCCTCGAACACGCCAAGCTGCCGGATCCTGAAGGCCAGGCCATCGAACAGCTCACCCAGCGCGTCGAGGAACTCGAGAGGCTCGTCCGCGAGCTTGCGGCGAAGATCGCTCACACGGGACAGAGCTCCGGCGGCGCTGCCAGCGCGTAGCGGAAGCTGTTCTGCGCCAGCTGCCGCAGCTCCTCCTCCGAGAAGCCGAACACGTCCCGCGCCAGCTCGTACTCGCGCACCAGCGTGGTGCCGAACATCGCCGGATCGTCCGTGTTCAGCGTCAGCGGCACGCCCGCCTCGAACAGCCGGCGCACCGGGTGCTCCTCCAGGCATCGCACCGCGCCCGTCCGCACGTTGCTCGTGATGCAGATCTCCAACGCAACACCGCGCTTGCGGAGCTCTTCCACCAATGCCGGATCCTCGATGGCGCGGATGCCATGCCCGATCCGCCGCGCCCCGCACTCGAGCGCCTCCCACACGCTCTCCGGTCCTGTTGTCTCGCCCCCGTGCGGCACTGCGGCGAGCCCGTGCGCGCGCACATACTCGAACGCCTCCCGGTAAAGGCGAGCCGGTCCGCGAGCCTCGTCCCCTCCGATGCCGAACCCCGCCACCCCGCGGCTGCGCCACCGCACCGCCGCCTCTGCCGTCGCCTGCACGTGATCGACGCCGAACTGCCGCACGGCATCGAACACAAACCGCACCGGCAGCGCGCTCCGCTCCGCCTCCTCGGCCACCGCCAGGAAAAATTCGTCCAGCGGCAGCCCGCGCCAGAGAATCACCCCCGCGCTGAGGTTCACTTCCACATATCGCACGCCCTCCGCTTCCAGCTGCTCCAGCAGCCGCCGCAATACCAGCGCAAAGTGCTCCGGGCGCCGAAGGCAGGAGTGCACCCACTTGAATGCCTGGAGAAATTCGCCAAAATTGGAGAAGCGGCTCCGCAGCCGCGCCTCTTCCGGCGTCAGTCCCGGCACGATCTCGCACAGCGTCTCTGGCGCCGCCGCCCCCTCCAGATGCACGTGGAGCTCTGCTTTCTCCAGTGACCTCAGGTCCATGAATTGCCATAATAGCCGCATGATGCCCGGTGAATTCGACGCGATTGTCGGCGGCTACCACGGGGACCCGTTCTCAGTTCTCGGCCCGCACCGCGTCGAGGACGGCTGGGTGGTCCGCGCCTTTCTCCCCCACGCCGCGGAAGCCGCGCTCCTGCCGGAAGGCGGCGGGCGCATTCCCATGGCCAGGCTTCATCCCGGCGGCATCTTCGGCGCGCAGCTCTCGGCCAACCCCGGACGCTATCTTCTTGAGCTCGCTCTCCACCGCGGCGGCACCGAGATCATCGAGGATCCCTACCGTTTCGGACTGCTGCTCAGCGACTTCGACGTCTACCTCCACGCCGAAGGCACCCACTACGAGGCGTGGCGCACCATGGGCGCGCACCTCATGGAGATCGACGGCGTCCACGGCTGCCGCTTCGCCGTGTGGGCGCCCAACGCCGAAGCCGTTTGCGTCGCCGGCAGCTTCAATCAGTGGGACTCCTACCGCCACCCCATGCGCCGCCGCGACGGCGGCATCTGGGAGATCTTCCTGCCCGGCGTCCGCCAGGGGGACATCTACAAATACTTCGTCCGCTCCAAGATCTTCGGCGTCTCCGAAATGAAGTGCGACCCCTACGCCTTCGCCGCCGAAAAACCCCCTCTCACCGCTTCCATGGTATGGCCCGTCGGCCACTACCAATGGAATGACGCCGAATGGATGGAGCGCCGCGCGCGCACCAACTGGCTGGAACGCCCCTTCAACTGCTACGAAGTCCACCTCGAATCCTGGATGAAGACGCCCGAAGGCGAGCCCCTCACCTACCGGGAGCTCGCCGCCCACCTCGTGCCCTACGTCCGGCGCCTCGGCTACACGCACATCGAGCTGATGCCCATCATGGAGCATCCTTACGCCGGCAGCTGGGGCTATCAGGTCACCGGCTACTACGCCCCCACCGCCCGCTTCGGCTCTCCCGACGATTTCCGCTACTTCATCGATCAGTGCCATCAGAATGGCATCGGCGTCATCGTCGATTGGGTGCCCGGCCACTTCCCCAAGGACGCCCACGGCCTGGCGCGCTTCGACGGCACCGCCTGCTACGAGTACGAGGATCCGCGCCTCGGCGAGCACAAGGAATGGGGCACCCTGATCTTCAATTACGCCCGGAATGAGGTCCGCAATTTTCTCATCTCCAACGCGCTTTTCTGGCTGAAGGAATATCACATTGACGGCCTGCGCGTGGATGCTGTCGCCTCGATGCTCTATCTGGATTACGGCCGGAAAGAGGGGGAGTGGATTCCGAACAAATACGGCGGCAACGAAAATCTGGAGGCCATTGCCTTCCTGCGGAAATTCAACGAGGAAGCCCACAAGGTGCCCGGCGCCGTCACCATCGCCGAAGAGTCCACCTCCTTCGCCGGCGTCTCCCACCCCGTCTACGCCGGCGGGCTCGGCTTCACCATGAAGTGGAACATGGGCTGGATGCACGACATGTTCGGCTACTTCCGCGCCGATCCCCTGTTCCGCAAGTACCGCCACAACCAGATCACCTTCAGCCTTCTCTACGCCTTCACCGAGAACTTCCTGCTGCCCATCTCCCACGACGAGGTGGTCCACGGCAAGGCGTCCCTCATCGCCAAGATGCCCGGCGACGAGTGGCAGCGCTTCGCCAACGTGCGCGCCTTCCTCGGCTACATGTACGGGCACCCCGGCAAGAAGCTCCTGTTCATGGGCTGCGAACTCGGCCAATACGAGGAATGGAACTGGCAGGGGCAGCTCCGCTGGGACCTCCTCCAGTACGACTTCCACAGGAAATTGCAGGACTTTGTCCGGGAACTGAATCACTTTTACGCTTCCGAGCCGTCCCTGTACGAAGTGGATTTCCACTGGAACGGCTTCGAATGGATCGATTTCCAGGACGTGGATTCCAGCGTGATCAGCTTCCTGAGGCGGTCGAAAAACGGGCGGGATTGCACCGTCTGGGTCTGCAATTTCACTCCCGTCGTGCGCCACGATTACCGCATCGGCGTCCCCGAGCCGGGGCTCTGGCGCGAGATCTTCAACACCGATTGGGAGCGCTTCGGCGGCAGCGGCGTCTCCAACGACGGCGAGCTCTGGACGGACCGCATCGAGATGCACGGGCGCCGCCAGAGCCTTTCCCTCACCCTGCCCCCGTTGGCTGTCGCCGTCTACCGCCGCGTCGGAGACTGAAATTGAATATGCACGACCCGCTCTTCCTGTCGCTCTGGCTGAAGAACTTCGCCCCCGTCGGGCTGCCCCTGTATCTGAAGAGGGCTGTGTCCGTCTTTCCGCAGTCCCGGCTCCTGCCCGGCGGCGTGCTTCGCGTGTACCCGATCGCGTTCCGCGAAGCGCCGCTGCTCGAGGAATACTACGACGGCGATCTCGACCCGCAGGCTGCGGCTTCCCGTCTGCAGGACCACCTGAACGACGACATCGCCGTGCAGGTGCAGCTCCGTTGGGACCTCTGGCAATGGACGGGCGAGTGGGAGCTGAAACCCTCCACCGTCTTGCTCGAAATCTTCGCCCCGCATTTCGAGACGCCCCGCGGCGAGCACGTCCGCCTCGACCTCGGCCCGCAGCGCCTCTACCTCCCCGAACCCTCGAGCGACCAACTCCGTCCCATCCAGTCCAACATCCGCAGCATCCTCCACCTCGCCACGGATCTTGAAAACGAACTCATCGCCGAACGCAAGCTGCTCTGGACCGAAGACGAGGAGAACTTCGCAGAACGGCTGAAGGCGCTACTCGACTGACGCCCCGCGCCCCAGCCCGCCCATCTGCCGGACCGCCTCCAGCAGCTCTTTCGGCAGGAACGGCTTCAGCAGCGCGCGTACCCGCGGGCGCATCGCCGCCGGCAGCCCCTGCGGACTGTACGGAGTTCCGCTCGCCACCACCACCTGCAGCGTTGGCGACGCCTCCAGCAGCTTCGGCAAAAGCTCCTCCCCGCGAATGTCCGGCAGCTTCAAATCCAGAATCGCCACGGAATACGCCGAAGGCGCAGCCCGGCACTTCTCCAGCGCACCCATTCCCGTCTCCGACACGTCCACCTCATAGCCGGCGCGCTCCAGATACCGTCTCAGAAGCTCAAGCAGCGGCCTTTCGTCGTCGACGAGCAGGATGGCCATGGTCGCTCCGGCGCGTTCTCGACCTTATCATGACCAGAGGAGCCAGCGCATGAGATTCACGCTTCCCGCCCTGCTTGCCGCGGGTTTTCTGGCGGCAGCGCCGCTGCCCTTCCAGCGCATCGTCGTCTACAAGAACGGCGTCGCCTTCTATGAACGTTCCGGCGTCGTGAAGCCCGGCGAGCCCGCCGCCCTCGAATTCCGCGCTGCTGACATGGACGACGTCCTCAAATCGCTCGTCCTCGACGCCCCCGGCGGCGTCGCCCGCCTGCGTTACGAGTTTCGCGACTCCCGCAATCCCGCCGCCCTGCCCGGCCCCCTGCGCCCCACGCAGCAGCAGCCTCTTGCCGTGCTGCTCGATCACTACCGCGGCGCCCGCGTCGAAATGGACTACCGCGGCAGCCCCGCCTCCGGCGTCATCGTCTCCGGGCGCGCCGCCCCGCTGCCGAATCAGGGGCAAAAACAGGAACTCACGCTTTTGTTGGATTCCGGCGCCTTCGCCATCATCGACCTCGACGCAGTCTCCGGCCTCCGCTTCTCCGACCCGCGCCTCCAGAAGCAGTTCGCCGACGCCCTCGCCCGCATGGCCCGCGACCTCGTCCCCGACCGCCGCACCGTCTTCATCGACCTCTCCGGCGCGGGCCAGCAACGCGTTACCGTCCGCTACCTCGCCCCCGCGCCCGTCTGGAAATCCACCTACCGCCTCCTGCTGCCCGACTCCGGCGACGCCACGCTCGAAGGCTGGGCCATCATCGAGAACGCCACCGGCGAGGACTGGAACCAGGTCTCGCTCAGCGCCGTCAGCGGCCGGCCCGTCTCTTTCCTCACCCGCCTGCTTGAAGCGCGCTACGTGAACCGGCGCGAGGTCGACCTGCCCGGCATCGAGCCCCTCGCCCCGCAGCTTCACGCAGGCGCACTCGCCAGCGAGGAAAAATCCGCACAGCGGCTTGCCGCGCGCGCCAGTCCGATGGCGGTCATTCGCGGGAAGCCCGCCGACGAGTCGGCTCTCGCCGCTCCCGCCGCTATGGAACTGAGCAACGTCGAACCCGCAGCCGAAGGGCGCGACGCCGGCGAGTTGTTCGAGTACCGCTTCTCCACGCCCGTTAACGCCCGCGCAGGCGAATCCCTCCTGCTGCCCTTCTTCCAGGGCAGGATCGCCGCGCGGAAGCTGCTCATTTACTCTGATCGCTCGCAGCCCAACCCGCGCCACGCCGTCGAACTCTCGAACACCACGGGCAACACCCTCGACGGCGGACCCGTCACCGTCTACCATTCCACCGGCTACGCCGGCGAAGCCCTGCTTGAAACGCTCAAGAAAGACGAGAAGCGCCTGATCAGCTACGCCGTCGATCAGGCGGTGCGCATCACCACCAACTTCGAATCCGGGCAGCAGGTGGTTCGCACCGTCACCGCCCGCCGCGGCGTCATCACCACCCGCTCCGCCGCATCCCGCACCACCGTCTACACCGTTTCCAACTCCGAAGCAAAGGAAAAGACCCTGCTCATCGAGCACGCCGCCGCTCCGGGTTGGAAGCTCCTCTCGCCCAAGCCCGCCGAAACCACCCCGTCCTCCTGGCGCTTCTCCGTTGCGCTGCCCGCCCAGGGAGGAGCGAAGCTCGCCGTCGTGGAGGAGCAGGAACTGGAAAGCTCCACCACGATCGCCTCCCTGACGCCGGACGTTCTCTTCAGCTACATCCAGAACCGCGCCCTCGGCGCGGAAGCGCGCCGGCAGCTGGAAGCCATCATCGCCAAGAAGAACGAAATTGCCGGCGCCGACGAGGAGCTGCGTCAGGCAGAGACAGGACTGCGCGATCTTGTTTCGGAGCAGGACCGCCTCCGCCAGAACATCAACACCCTGCGCAACGTCGCCGGACAGCAAGAGCAGGTCAACCGCTACGCTGCCGAGCTGTCGAAAGGCGACGTCCGCATCGCGCAGCTCCGCGACCGCCTCTCGGAGTTGCGCCGCCGCAAGGCTGCGCTGGAAACTGAGTTGAACGCCCTGATCGGGAAGCTCGAGTTTTGAGAGTCGCCATCCTTGGTTACGGAAGAGTGGCGCGCGCGCTCGCGCGCCTGCTGGCACAGCAGCGGCACGTCTATCCGTTCCGCATCGTCGCCGCCCACACGCTGCGCCACGGCACCGTTTACGATCTGCACGGGCTCCCCGAAGAGCCTGCCTTCGGCCCTGCGGCGGCGAGCGCGGAGGAATTCCTCGACCGCGCCCGCGCCGAGATCCTCGTCGAACTCACCGTGATGAATCCGGAAAACGGCGAGCCCGCCGCCAGCCACATCCGCGCCGCCTTCGCGCGCGGCATGCACGTGGTCACCGCCAACAAAGGCCCCATCGCCTGCTGTTACGCGGAGCTTGCCGCCGAAGCCCGCCGCGCGGGCGTCGAGTTCCGCTTCGAGAGCGCCGTGATGGACGGCGCGCCCGTCTTCAACCTCGTCCGCAACTGCCTGCCCGGCACGCGCATCCTTGGCTTCGCCGGCGTGCTGAACTCGACCACTCAGGTCATCCTGGAAGCGATGCGCCGCGGCATGACGCTTGAGGAAGGGATCGAAGAAGCCCGCCGCCTCGGCGTCACCGAAGCCGATCCCTGGTTCGACATCGACGGCTGGGACAGCGCCTGCAAGGCTGCCGCGCTCGCCAATGTGCTGATGGACGCGCGCCTCACCCCCGCCGCCGTGAACCGCCGCGGCATCGGGCGCCTCACTCCGGAAAAGATCGCCGCGACGGAGCGCGACGGCAAGCGCATCGCGCTTGTGGCGCGCGGCAAGCGCACGGCTGCCGGCGTCTCGTTGCGCGTCCGCGCCGAAGTGCTCGACGCGCACGACATGCTCGCCCAGATGCGCGGCACGTCCAACGTGCTCGTCCTGCACACGGACCACATGGGTGATCTCGGCGTCTTCAGCCTGAACCCGGGCCTCGAGCAGACCGCCTACGGCGTCTTCGCCGATCTCGTGGACGTCGCGCGCAGCCTCTGAGCCGCGCTTCTACAGCCCCTTCTCGATCGGCAGCGCCAGCGGCGGCTCCACCTGAAAATCCAGCGGCGCCATCTCTTCCAGCGCCGCTCGCACGCTCGACTCCGGGCTGCTCTCCAGCGTGATCACGAACGGCAGGTTCTGCTTGTCCTGCCCGGGCAGTTGCAGCACGGCGTCGATCGAAATCGCGTGCTTCGCCAGGATCGTCGACAGGTCGCGGATGATGCCCGGACGGTCCTTGATGCGGAAGCGCAAATACCACGGGCGTACTTGCCTCCCGATCGGCAGCGGATCGGCGCTTTCGAGCGTCCGCGCCGCGAACGGAGGCACGCGGTGCGCCGGCTCGGGGCGCAGCTCGCGCGCCACCCGCATCAGATCGCTCGTCACCGCCACGCCCGTCGGCAGCGGTCCCGCGCCGCGCCCGTAATAGAACGTGTCCGCGCCGTAGGCGCCGCGCACCCACACTGCGTTGTAGGCGCCGCGCACCCCCGCCATGATCGTCGTCACCGGCAGCAGCGACGGACGCACGGAGACGAACAGCCCCTCCGCCGTCCTCCGCGCCGCGCACAGCAGCCGGATCGTGCACCCCAGCTGCCGCGCGTATTCGAAATCGGTCGGCGAGATCCGCCGGATCCCCTCCGTCGGGATCGACGCCGGCTCCAGTCGCACCCCGAACGCCAGCGATGCCAGCAGCGCCAGCTTCGATCGCGCGTCGTAGCCGTCCACGTCCGCCGCCGGATCAGCCTCCGCATAGCCCAGCCGCTGCGCCTCCGCAAGCACGCTTTCAAATGGCGAGCCGTGCTGCTCGATCTCCGTGAGGATGTAGTTGCTCGTGCCGTTCAGAATGCCGAACAGCGCCTCGATCCGGTCCCCGGCGATCCCCTCGCGCAGCACCGCGTGGATCGGAATCCCGCCGCAGACGCTCGCCTCCATCGCCAGCGTCACGCCGCGCGCTTCCGCCTTTTGCCACAGCTCCAGCCCGCGCAGCGCGATCAGTTCTTTGTTTGCGGTCACCACGCTCTTGCCCGCATCGATCGCCGCCTCGACGATCTCCGCCGCCGCGCCCGTGCCTCCCACCAGTTCGGCGACAATCTCGACCTCCGGATGCGCCACCACGTCGCGCCAGTTGCTGGCGACAAGCGCCGGGGCGATTCCCGCCGGCAGCCGCCGCGCCGCGGGGTTGCGGCTGCAGACCGCCACGACACGCAGTGAAAAGCCGAGTTTGCGGGCGATCTCCGCGGCATTTTCCGCGAGAATGGTAAGTGTTCCCCCTCCAACGTTGCCGAGGCCGATGATGCCGATGCCAACTTCCTTCATCAAGGTTCAGTCTAGCAGGCGCCTTTTTGCGGCCCTGCTTGCCGCCGCGGCCGGAGCGCAGCAGCTCCCGCTGCCGCCCCCCTCGCGCGAGGAGCCGAAGAAGCTGCCCGACGGAAGGCTGTGGTCGGAAGCCGTCCTGAAGGCGAACTACGAGGCCAACCAGAAGGACCTGGAGCGCATGAAGAAGATTCTTGAGGCCGTCCAGGAAGAGCTCGAGAAAAGCCAGGGGCACGTTCTTTCGCTCAAGGCGCTCAAGGAGCTGGAAGAACTGGAGCGGCTCAGCCGCCGCGTCCGGGACCGCATGCGGCGGCACTGAAATTAGTACACTGAACTCCGATGAGCGGAACGCGAGAAAAAGCCCAGTTGATGAGCGCCTCCGAGATGGACCGCACCCTCGTGCGGCTGGCGCACGAGGTGCTCGAAAAGGCCGGCGATCCTTCCAATCTCGCCTTCATCGGCATCCGCCGCCGCGGCGTGCCGATGGCGGAACGCATCGCCCGCAAGATCGAGACGCTCGAGAACATCAAGATCCCCGTCGGCGCCATCGACATCACGCTCTACCGGGACGACCTCTCCACGGTTGGTCCCAAGCCCGTGGTCAGCGGCACGCAGATCGAATTTCCCGTGACCGGCAAGGACGTGATCCTCATGGACGACGTCCTCTACACTGGCCGCACGGTGCGCGCAGCGCTCGACGCGCTGTTCGAACACGGGCGCCCCTCGCGCGTCCAGCTGCTGGTCCTGATCGACCGCGGCCACCGCGAACTCCCCATCGAGGCGCAGTTCATCGGGCGCAAGGTGCCCACCTCCTCGCGCGAGATCATCGAGGTCAAGTTCCAGGAGATCGACGGCGTCGAAAAAGTGATGCTCGTGGAGAAGACGGACTGAAGGAGGCGCGCCATGGGCCGCAGCCTGCTCGGAATTGAGGAGCTCGACCGCATCGAGATCGAGCGCATCCTCGACCGCGCCGTCGCCTTCCAGCCGCACGGCGGGCCGACCTTCGCCAAGGTCAACACCTGCACCGGAATGATGGTGGTCAACGCGTTCTTCGAAAACTCGACGCGCACGCGCTCGAGCTTCGAGATCGCCGCGCACCGCCTTGGCGCGGACACGCTGTCGATCACTGCAGCGGGCTCCAGCGTCGCCAAGGGTGAAAGCCTTGTCGACACGCTGAACACGCTGGCCGCGATGCGCCCGTCGGTGATCGTGATGCGCCACCAGGCTTCCGGCGCGCCGCACTTCCTCGCGCGGCATCTTTCGACCCCCATCGTCAACGCCGGCGACGGAACGCACGAGCACCCCACGCAGGCGCTGCTCGACGCCCGCACCATCCTCGACCGCTGCGGGCGCCTCGAGGGTCTCCGCGTCGTCATCATCGGCGACATCCTCCACAGCCGCGTGGCGCGCTCCAACATCTTCCTGCTTTCGAAATTCGGCGCCAGCGTGGCCCTGTGCGGCCCGCCGCCGCTGCTGCCCCGCGAGATGGCCGCCATCGCGCCCGGCATCGAAATCGAATACGACATGAAGCGCGCCGTGCGCGGCGCGCAGGTGATCATGATGCTGCGCGTGCAGCTCGAACGGATCCACGAGCCCCCCATGCAGGCGGGCGAGTACTTCCGCTTCTACGGCCTGCGCCAGGAGCATATCGAGCTCGCGCACCCCGACGTCATCGTCATGCACCCCGGCCCGATCAACCGCGGCCGCGAAATCTCTTCCGAGGTGGCTGACTCGCAGCGGTCCATGATCCTGAATCAGGTCGAAAACGGCGTCCCTGTGCGCATGGCCGTGCTGGAAAGGGTGTTGCTGTCGTGAAGAAGCTGCTGATCCGCAACGGCCGGGTCATCTGCCCGGCCACGGGCCATGACGGCGTGGCCGACGTGCTGATCGAGGATGGCCGGATCGCCGCCGTCGGCGAGCGGCTCTCCGCCTCCGGCGCGGAAACGGTGGATGCCGCGGGGCTCGTCGTCGCTCCGGGCTTCATCGACATCCACGTGCACCTGCGCGAGCCGGGCTTCACCCACTGCGAAACCATCGCCACGGGTTCGCGAGCCGCTGCCGCCGGCGGGTTCACCACCGTGTGCTGCATGCCGAACACGAACCCGGTGAACGACTCGGCCACGGTCACGACTTACATCGTCGAAAAGGCGCGCCGCGAGGCTGTCGTGCGCGTGTGCCCCATCGGCGCGATCACCAAAGGCAGCGAAGGCGAGGAGCTTGCGGCGATCGGATCCATGATCGCCGCCGGCGCCGTGGCCATCAGCGATGACGGGCGCCCGGTGATGAACGCGCGCGTCATGCGCCGCGCCATGGAGACCGCGCGCGCTCTCGACATCCCGGTGATCCAGCACTGCGAGGATCTCAACCTCTCTGCCGGAGGCGACATGCATGAATGCACCGACAGCGTCCGCCTCGGGCTGCGCGGCATCCCCGCCGCCGCGGAAGATGTCATGGTCGCGCGCGACATCCTGCTGGCCGAACTCACCGGCGCGCGCTACCACGTCGCGCACATCTCGACAAAGAACGCCGTGGCGATGGTAGCCTTCGCGCGCCGCCGCGGGCTGCCCGTGACCTGCGAAGCCACGCCGCATCACATCGCGCTCGACACGCGCCACATGCGGCCCTACGATTCCAACTACAAGATGAAGCCGCCGCTGCGCAGCCGGGAGCACGTCGAAGCCGTCATCGAGGGCATTGTCAGCGGCGCGGTGGATTGCCTCGCCACCGATCACGCCCCCCACGCCGGCGACGACAAGATGCAGGAATTCGAGCGCTGCCCCTTCGGCATCCTCGGCCTCGAAACCGCCCTCGGCGTCGCCCTCGAAGTCCTCGTCCACTCCGGAAGGATTTCGCTGAACCGCTTGATCGCCCTGTTTACCAGCGAGCCTGCGCGTGTCATCGGCTGGAAGGGCGAACAGGCGCGCGGCGCGCTCAAGCCCGGCATGCTGGGCGACGTCACCATTCTTCACCCCGAATATCCCTGGACCTACGACGTCAAGAACTCGCTGTCGAAAAGCGCCAACACGCCCTTCAACGGCCGCACCTTCCGCGGCGGCCCCATCCTCACCATCGTCGGCGGCGAAATCGTCTGGAAGGCGCCTTCCTTCTGACCCCCGTCTCGGGCGCAAAGGGCTGCGCTGTTCCCACGGTTTTTTCCGCCGGAATGCCATTCGCGTAGTTCCCCCGGCGCTTGCGTCGTGGCCGCATTGCCTACAGCCTCAGCGACATTCCCCGGCGCTTGCGCCGGGGCCGCACGGCGTGCGCGGTCCCCGCGGCCAGATGCACGGGCGAAGGGGCGAAGGGGACAGCCTGATATGGCACCTTCGTCTCTGGAACATGAGGGACGGAAAGCCGCCGAACTGCTGTACCTCGAAGGAGGCGGATCAGGCTGTCCCCCTCGTCACGGTTGTGGGATGATGGCCGGACGAGCATGTACCGCAGACGGTTTCTTGCAGCCTCCGCGTCGCTGACCCTCCCGGCGTCCGCCCTCGAAGCGCTCCAGGGAGACCTCCGGGAGGAGATCCGCCGGGAAATCTCGTCCTTCGATGGCGAGGTGTTCCTCTATGCCCGCAACCTCGGCACGGGTGCTGCCTTCGGCTGGCGCGAAGACGAACGCGTCCGCACCGCCAGCACCATCAAGCTGCCGATCATGGCCGCCGTCTTCGCCCACGTGCGCGCCGGGAAAGCCCGGTGGGATGAGCTCATCGAACTGCGCGAGCAGGACAAGGTCTCCGGCTCCGGCATCCTGCGCGAGCTTTCCCACGGCGTCCGCCTGCCGCTGCGCGACCTCGTCCACCTGATGATCGTCGTCAGCGACAACACCGCCACCAACCTCATCCTCGACCGCATCTCTGCCGATGCCGTCAATGACTTTCTCGATACCCTCGGCCTCAAGCAAACCCGCTCCCTGCGCAAAGTGCGCGGCGACGGCACGGACCTGAAGGCTCCGTCCGGGTGGAGCAAGGCCGGACTTCTCGAGGAGAACCGCCGCTTCGGCCTCGGCGTCTCCACCTCGCGCGAAATGGTCGAGCTTCTCGCCCTGCTCGATCAGGGCAAGGTGGTCTCTCCCGAAGACTCGCGCGAGATGCTCGCCATTCTCGAACGCCAGCAGTACAAGGACGGCATCGGACGCAAGCTCGCCGCCTACAAGGTTGCAAGCAAAAGCGGCGCGCTTGACGCCCTGCGGTCCGATGTGGGCATCGTGACAATGCCGCACGGAAAGGTCGCCATGGCGATCACCGTCGACGGCATGAAGCAGGTGGATTACACGGAAGACAATCCCGGGCTGCTCCTGATCGCCCGCCTCGCCCGCCTGCTGGCCGATTTGCTCGCTCCCGCCCCGCGCCGGTAAAAACAATTCCGCCCCTATTTGTCTTTGGCGATCCCCGCGTAGCGCGCGCCCGTCGCGCGGACGTAATCCGCCGGGCTCAGAAGCACCTGCACGCCTCTCACGCCCGCCGACACCGAGATCCGGTCGTAAAGCTGCGCGAACTCGTCCAGCAGCACCGGATAGTCCTTCCTGCAGGCGAGCGCCGTCACTCCGCCCCGCACATAGCCTGTCAACGGCTGCACTTCTCTCAATGGCACGACTTCCGCCCGCCGGTCGCCCAGCGCGCGCGCCAGAGCCTTCAGGTCGAGCTCCGCATTGCCGGGGATTACCGCCAGGCACACGCCCGTCTGCTCGCCCCGCGCCACCAGCGTCTTGAAGGTCTGCTCCACCGGGAAGCCGATCTTCCGCGCCACTGTCCCGGCGGACAGATCGTCCGGGTCCACCTCGTACGTGCGCACCTCGTACTCGATGCCCAGGCTGTCGAGCAGCCGCATGGCATTCGTCTTGGGCGCGGGCATCGATTCGATGGTACACAAGGAATGATGCGGGTCAAAAAGTGCGTCCTCACGGCTGCCGCCCCCGCCCAGCGGCGGCTTCCCCTGCAAATGCTGATTGACCGCGACGGCGTCGAGCGCAGCGTCCTCGCCATTCTGCTCGACGAAGCCGCCCGCGCCGGAATGGAGGAGATCGGAGTCGTCATCTGCCCCGGCGATGCAGACGCCTGCGCCGCCGTCGCCGGCGAGCATGCCGCCCGCGTCCGCTTCATCGAACAGCCCGAGCCCCGCGGCTACGCCCACGCGCTCGCCTGCGCGCGCCCGTTCGTCGGCAACGAGCCCTTCCTGCACATGGTGGGCGACCACCTCTTCGTCAGCCGCGACGGCGCCGGCTGCGCCGCGCGCCTCGTCGCCGCCGCCGAACAGGAAGACTGCTCGATCTCCGCCGTCCAGCCCACGCGCGAAGGCCAGCTCGCGCAATTCGGCGCCGTGGGCGGACAGCCCGTGCCCGGCAAGCCGGGCTTGTACCGCATCGACGCCGTGCTCGAAAAGCCCACGCCCACCGAAGCCGAACAGAAGATCTTCGTCCCCGGGCTGCGCGCCGGCCACTACCTCTGCTTCTTCGGGCTCCACGTGTTCACACCCGCCGTCATGGATCTTGTCGAGCAGCTGCTCGCCCGCGAACCCGGCCCCTGCCCCATCTCGGCAGCGCTGGATGAACTGGCCCGCTCGGAACGGTACCTCGCTCTCGAAATGCAGGACCGCCGGTACGACCTCGGCGCGCGATATGGCCTGCTGCACGCGCAGCTCGCGCTCGCCCTCGCCGGCAAGGACCGCGCCGAAATCCTTGCCTCGCTTGTCGAGCTGCTCGCGCTTCAGCCCGGCAGCGGAGGACGCGCATGAGCCGCCTCGCTGCCATCATCGCCTCCTCGGACGCAGAGGAGCGCAATCAGCCGCTCGACTCGCTCTGCGAGCCCCTCTCCCCGGCGGAGCTCCTTGCCGAGTGCGACGCTCTCGAACAGTTCCGCCAGCGCTCGCAGAACCTCTATGAGCGCGTCCGCGCGCTCTTCTTCCTCTACGCCATCCACCGTTTCCACCTGCCGCGCCGCTCCGGCGTTCCGCAGGAAGGGCGCATTCCCTTCAGCGGCTATCTGCATCTTCTGGAGCGCCGCTTCGAGGAGTCCATCCGCGAGCTGCTTGCCGAACAGCGCCAGCAGGGGCCGAACGCCGCCCTCTCCAGCGCCCTGGCCGCCGCCTACCGCAGCCTCGGCTTTCAGACTCTGGCCGATCAGGTGCGCCGCAGCGTCCGCAGCACGCGCGGCAACCAGTGGATGTTCCGAACCGGACATCCTTACGACGCGCCGCTGCGCATCCGCCGCGAACTGCTCGCCGAAGACCCCTCCACCGGCCTGCGGCCCATCCTGCGCGAAACCACGCCCGTGCGCATGGACTTCTCCCACAGCGCGTGGAGCGACATCTTCTTCCTCGGCATGGATTACCCCGAAGGCGCGCGCGTCTTCAACACGTCGATCAATCTTGCCGTGCGCGGCGCCGGCTCGGGCGAGCCCCGCCCGCCCGTGGAAGCGTCTTTCCGCATCATCGACGAGCCCCTCCTGCGCCTCGTCAGCGTGGACCTCGGCGCCACGGCCGACATCCGCCACACCTCCGAGCTGTTCGACTTCGCCCGGGATTACCTCGGCCTGCTGAAAGCCGCCGTCATCGCCTCCGGGCTCGTGCCGCCCGGCATGGAGGCCAGCGGGCTGGATCTTTCGGATCTGCTCGAGCGCCTCACCGGCGCGCGCGGGCTCGGCATCGAACTCACCAGCCGCGTGCTCGATATCCCGAAGGGCTCGCGGCTCGCCGTCTCCACCAGCCTGCTCGCCTGTCTCATCACCGCCTGCATGCGCGCCACCGGGCAGGTGCGCCGCCTGGAAGGCGGGCTCGAGGAGGACGAGCGCCGCATGGTGGCTGCCCGCGCCATCCTCGGCGAATGGCTCGGCGGCAGCGGCGGCGGCTGGCAGGACTCCGGCGGCGTCTGGCCCGGCATGAAACTCATCGAGGGCGTCCCCGCACGCCCCGGGGACGTCGAATACGGCATCAGCCGCGGCTGCCTCCTGCCGCGGCACCGCGTCTTCCCGCTGGACGAAATCACTGCCGAAACCCGCGCCCGCCTGCAGCAGAGCCTCGTCCTCGTCCATGGCGGCATGGCGCAGGATGTCGGCCCCGTGCTCGAGATGGTCACCGAAAAATACCTGCTGCGCCTCGCCGCCGAATGGCGCGCGCGGCTGGAAGCCGGCGGCATCCTCGACGAGATCCTTGCCTGCCTGAAGCGCGGCGACATCCGCGGCCTTGGCGCCTGCACGCAGCGCAACTTCGAAGGCCCCATTCAGACCATCATTCCGTGGGCCGGCAACCACTACACGGATCTGCTCATCGCGGAAGCCCGCCGCGCTTTCGGCCCGCGCTTCTGGGGCTTCTGGATGCTCGGCGGCATGGCCGGCGGAGGCATGGGATTCCTGCTGGATCCGGACGCCGCCGCGCAGGGGCGCGACACGCTCGGCCAGATCCTGCTCGACGTCAAGCGGCGCCTTGAGCGCGGCGTACCCTTCGCCATGGACCCGGTCGTCTACGACTTCTCGATCAACGAACGCGGCACCTGGAGCGAGCTGTTGCGCGGCGCACAGGCGCTCATGCCCCACGGGTATTACACGCTCCGCGGCCCTTCCCTCCTGCGCCGCCAGGCGCGGGAGCTCACTCCGGCCCAACGCCGCGAACTGGAAGTGTTCGCCGCCGCCGCGCGCACGCGCCCCGAATGGAGCGGCATGGCCTACGCGCTCTTCGAACGGCTCCTGCCTTCCGCTCAGCCCGGCGCCGCCTCCAGCCGTCAGGCGCTCGAGGAGCTGCTCGCCGCCAACGGCTTTGACCGCGTCCAGCACGAGAAGATCCGCGCCGACCTGCGCAGCGGTCGCATCGGGCTCGCGCAAAACCGGCTGCCCGTCACCACCCGGATCGAGGACGTGCGGGAGGGCGATGTTGCTGACGCGCGCAGCGCCGCGCCCCCCGCTTTCACGCGCCTCGGCGAGGAAGCGCTCGCCTCCGGCGCCCTCGCCATCGTCACGCTCGCCGGCGGCATGGGCACTCGCTGGACCCGCGGCGCTGGAGTCGTCAAAGCGCTCAACCCCTTCGTCCGCCTTGCCGGACGCTGGCGCAACTTCCTGGAAATCCACCTCGCCAAGAGCCGCCGCACGCAGCGCCGCCTCGGCGCCGCGCCTGTCCACATCATCACCACCAGCTTCATGACGCACGCGCCCATCGAGGAGTGGCTGCGCCGCGAAGAGAACTACGGCTACGCCGGACCCGTCGTGCTGTCTCCGGGGCGCTCCATCGGGCTGCGCCTCGTGCCCATGGCGCGCGACCTTCGCTTCGCGTGGGAAGAGATGCCGCAGCAGGTCCTCGACGAGCAGAAACAGAAGGTTCGCGAAAGCGCCCGCGCCGCGCTCATTCAGTGGGCCATCTCTTCCGGCGAAGGCAGCGACTACACCGACAACCTCCCCGAACAGTGCGTCCACCCCGTCGGCCACTGGTACGAGATCCCCAACCTGCTCCTGAACGGGGTGCTGCGCCGCCTCCTCGAGGAGCGCCCGCAACTGCGCTACCTGCTGCTGCACAACATCGACACGCTTGGCGCCTGGGCCGATCCCGCCCTGCTCGGACGCCACATCGACAGCGGCGCCGCCATGACCTGCGAGGTCACCGCCCGCGAGATGGACGACCGCGGCGGCGGGCTCGCCCGCGTCGACGGACGACTCCGCCTCGTCGAGGGGCTCGCGCTTCCCGAAGAGCGGATCGAGTTCGAACTCCGCTACTACAACACGAACACGATGTGGATCAGCGTTGATCCGCTCCTCGCCGTCTTCGGGCTGACCCGCTCGGATCTCGACGACGCCGAGCGGACGCGCGATGCCGTCCGCCGCATGGCGGCGCGGATGCCCGCCTACGTCACTCTGAAAGACGTCAAAAAGCGGTGGGGCAAGGGGCAGGAGGACGTCTTCCCGGTCAGCCAGTACGAAAAGCTGTGGGGAGACATGACGGCGCTGCCGGAGTGGCGCTGCGCCTATGTGGCGGTGGAACGCCGTCGCGGGCAGCAGCTGAAGGAAGTGGCGCAGCTCGACGGCTGGCTGCGGGAAGGCTCCGCCGCATGGGTGGAGCAGCTCTGCGACTTCTGAGCCGTAAGGCAGGCGTGCGGATCAGTACTGCGCCCGCACCACGTCGCCCTCTTTCAGCCCCTCGAGGATCGCCGTCTGCACGCCGTTGGTCAGACCCACCTGCACCTCGCGCTTCTCGAATCCCTTCGGCGTGCGGACGTACACATAGTGCCTGCCGTTCTCCTCGCCGACGGCGGACGCCGGCGCCAGCAGCACGTTCTCCTGCCGGTCGGTCAGAACGTTGGCGAACGCCGAGAGATCCGGGATCACCCGGCGGTCCGGATTCTCGATCTGCACCTTCACCGGGATGTTCCGGATGTAGTAGTTCTCGCGCCGGCTGCCGACGCCGATGGCGCCGATCGAGTACACCTTGCCCCGGTAGCTCGCCTCCGGGAAGGCGTCCAGTCCGATGGTGGCCTCCTGCCCGATCCGCAGCCGCGTGACCTCGGCCTGATTCACCGTACCCTCCACCATCATCTTGTCGGGGTTGATGATCTTCATCACCGGCTGCCCGGGCCCCATCCGGTCGCCCACGGCGACGGTCACCTGCTCGCCGCCCGGACGGTTCATCGTCTGCAGCACCACCATGCCGGCGATCGGTGAGCGAATCACTAGCTTCGTCAGGTCGACCTCGTGCCGCTGCACATGCAGCTCTTCCATCTTCATGGCGATCTCGGCGTTGCGCAGATCCGCCGCCAGTGACTGCTCGCGCAGCGAGACCTCCTCCAGCATCTCCTTGTAGGCCGCTTGCGCCTCTTCCAGCGCCAGCCGCAGCAGCTCGCGGTCGATGTCGGTGCGCACGTCCAGCGTCTTGTAATCCAGCGCCGCCTTGTCCACCGCCGCCTTCGCCTCGCGCAGGGACTGCCGCAGGTTCTCCATCTGCAGCTCGTTGTTCACCTTGCGCTTGGCGACGTCGTTCTGCCGGTCCCGCAGCCCGTCGATCGTGTCATCCAGATGGTCCTTCATGCTCTGCGGGTCGAACTCCAGCACCACATCGCCCGGCTTCACCATCGCGCCCGGGTCGGCGAGACGGAGAATGATCATCGGCCCGGCCTCGGGGCCCCGCAGTTGCGGCGCCGTGATGTTGACGAAATCGGCCGCCGTCGTGGATCCGGCGATCCGCAGCCGCACCTCCAGGTTGCCTCTCTGGATCGTGGCCGTCCGCGTGGCGGCGAGCACCGTCTGCGCCGCCCCCTCGGCGCGGGCGGCGCGCAGGTAAAGCCACGCGCCAACGCCCGCAGCGGCAATCAGCAAGAGCACGGCTGCCGCGCGCCAGCCCGCTGGCCGGCGGCGCCGCGCCCGTTCGGGCGCGTGCTCAGGTCCTGTCAAGGGCGCTGGGTTCGTCATCGCCGGCATGGAGACACACAATTCCTTTCTTCCATCTTGGACGCGCTCTTACCCGAAAAGGCGCACAAATGGCTCGGCCCGGTTACCCCGGGCCGGCCGCTTCAGCCGCGCTTTCGCCGCCTTTCAAACTCCCACGCCGTCGCCACCATCTCTTCCAGCGTCTCATACTGCGGTATCCAGCCCAATGTTTTCTTCAACTTGGAACTGTCCGCCACCAGCACGGCCGCGTCGCCCTCCCGCCTCGGCCCGATCCGGAACGGCACCGGCGCCCCGATGGCCCGTTCCGCCGCCCGGATCACTTCCAGCACCGAATAGCCGCGCCCCGTTCCCGCGTTGAACACCTCGCTGCCGCCCCCGTTCAGCAGGTGCTCCAGCGCCCGCACGTGCGCTGAAGCAAGATCCGACACGTGAATATAGTCCCGGATGCAGGTGCCATCCGGTGTGGGATAGTCGTTCCCGTACACGGTCAGCGGCTCGCCGGTCTGCGCCGCCCGCAACACCAGCGGGATCAGGTGCGTCTCCGGTTGATGCTCCTCGCCGATGCCGAACCGCGGCTCCGCCCCGCAGGCATTGAAGTACCGCAGGCTCACGCTGCGCAGCCCGGAGGTCCCGTCCAGCCATTCGAGGATCCGTTCCACTATCCGCTTCGACTCCCCGTAGGGATTCCGCGGGCGCAGCGGAGCGGTCTCGGGAATCGGCGTCGTCTCCGGATCCCCGTACACCGCCGCCGTCGAGCTGAACACGAGCCGCCGCACGCCGTGCCGCCGCATCATCTCGAGCAGCGCCACCGAACCGCCGACGTTGTTCCGGAAATACCGCTCCGGCTCCTGCATGCTCTCCCCCACGGCGATGAACGCCGCAAAGTGGATCACCGCATCGAACCGGAAGGAGGAAAACAGCCCGTCCAGCGCTGCCGTGTCGTGCAGGTTCACGATGTGCAGCCGCCCCTTGGGCACGTTGTGCGCGTAGCCCTTGCTCAGATCGTCCAGCACCTGGACGTCATGCCCCTGCTCGAGCAGCAGATGAGCCGTGTGCGCGCCGATGTAGCCGGCGCCGCCAGTGACAAGGATGGTGGCCATGGAAAAAGGGGGGAACCGGACCGGCGAGTCCGTTCCCCCTTCAGCGTAGCAAATGCCCTTGAGAACAGCCCGTTACAGAGCCTTTTCAATCGCGGCGGCAAGTTCGGCGGACTCCGGGCTCACGCCCGGCTCGAACCGCGCGATCACCTTCCCGTCCTTGCCCGCCAGGAACTTCGTGAAGTTCCACTTCACGTCGCCGCCCGTCGCCGAGGTCAGGTACTGATACAGCGGCGTCATATCGGCGCCCTTCACGGACACCTTCGACATCATCGGGAACGTGACGCCGTAGTTGCGCGTGCAGAATTCCTTGATCTCGGCATCCGTGCCCGGCTCCTGCCCGCCGAAGTTGTTGGCGGGCACGCCGATCACGACGAATCCCCGGTCCTTGTACTTGCGGTAGAGCTTCTCCAGCCCCGCATACTGCGGCGTGTAGCCGCACCGGCTGGCGACGTTGACGATCAGCACCACCTTGCCCTCGTACTGCTTCAGCGGGGCGGGCTGCCCGTCGATCGTCTTCAGCGTGAACTCGTGAATCGAGGAAGCGGCAACGGCAGACATGGCGATGGCAAGCGCTCCTGCAAGCAGAAATCTCCACTTCATGCCTGCTTGGATGACCCGCGCCGCCCCGGGATGCAGAAACCGTCCCTCCGCCCTCAGCCCGCCTCCGGAGCGAACAGCGAATCGAAAAACTCCCGCACCCGCACCCGGATCTGCCCGAGTTCCTCCTCCAGCGGCTGATCGCACAAATGCGGCGGCAGCCAGCGCTTCAGGAGAGCCCCCAGCAGCCGCGCCTGCCGGGGGGACCGCGGCAGCGTCGCCGGGGCGTGCCCGGACATCACCCGCAATGCGTGGTCCAGCGCGCGGAAAAACGTCGCCGCATCCAGCAGAAACCGCGCCTGCGCCGAATCCAGATGCCCCATCTGCTCCAGCACCCCGATCCGCGCCGGCGTGTTCAGCGCCTTGAAAAACAGCCCTGCGCCCCGCAGCCGCAGCCAGGTCAGCGCAAAGTCGATGTCATACCAGCCCCCGGGGCCTGCCTTCAGCGGCTGCTCCGCGCCCAGCTCCCGCTCCAGCCGCAGCCGCATCCGCCGCAGCTCCTCCCGCGAACGGGCGTTCTGCCCGTACCGCCTCCAGTCGATCTGCTGCAACTCCTCGAGCAGAGCCGTCGCCCGGTCCACCGGCCCTGCTACCGCCCGCGCCTTCATCCAGGCCAGCCCCTCCCACGCCTCCGCACGCGAGCGGAAGTACTCGCGGCAGGCCGATTCGGTCTGCACCAGCGGCGCCGACCGCCCCTCCGGCCCCAGCCGCGTGTCCACGCTGAACATCACCCCGTCGCTCGTGTACGAGGCCAGAATCGCGATCACCGTCTCCGCCGCCCTCGTCCAGCGCGGCAGCTCCCCGGCCCGCTCGTCGGGCAGGATGAAGACCAGGTCCGCGTCCGATCCCAGATCGAACTCCAGCATCCCCAGCCGCCCCAGCGCCACGATCATCAGCTCGCAGCTGCCCAGCCCCGCCTGCGCCGCCGCCAGCCGCGCGCTTGCGCCCACCGCCGCGTCCGCCAGCTCCGAAATCCGTTCCAGCGTCTCGAACACCGGCCGCTGCAGGCACACGCTCTCCGCCTGCAGCTGAAACATCCTCAGCAGAAACCGCCGCCGCACCGCCGCCGCATCCTCCAGCTCCGCAAATTCAGCGGCGAACCCCTCCGGCGCCGGCGCCTCCAGCGCCTCCACCAGCTCCGGACGGCGCGCCAGTTGATCCGCGAAATAGGGGCTGTGCGATGCCAGATCCAGCAGCCGTGACGCCACGGCGCTGTCGCGCTCGAGCTTCTCGAGCCGCTCCTCCGCCGCAAGCAGCCGCTCCAGGAAGTGCTCGAACGGCGCGGCGGACGCCCCCAGCGGCGCCCGCCGCACGGCAGCGGCAAAGCGCGGGAAGCGCTGCTCGAGATACCGCAACAGGTTCGGCTCCCGTTCGGGCGGCACCCGCTCTTCCCCGCCGGCCCCGTCGGAGGGGGCTCGCTCCGCCGCGGGCGCTGGCGGGGCGGGCGCAGCCGGCGCGCGGGCGGTGACGATCCGCTCGTAAATGTTCCGGACGGCGCCAAGATGCGCCTCGAGCGTCCTCCACAGCCGCTCCCCCGAAGGCTCGTCGCCGAGCAGCCCGGGCGGCATCCGCCGCGCCACGCGCTCCAGCGTCTCCCGCGATGCCGGCAGCCAGTGCGTTTGCCGGTCCTCCTCGAGTTGCAGCCGGTGCTCCAGCGTCCGCAAGAAGTGGTACGCCGCCAGCAGCCGCGCACACTCTCCTCCTGAAAGCAGATCCTTGTCCCGCAGCCGCATCAGCGCCTGCAGCGTGGAGGCGTTGCGCAGCCACAGCTCGCGCCCCCCATGCAGCCGCTGCAGGCACTGCACCAGAAACTCGATGTCGCGGATGCCCCCCGGCGCGAGCTTCACATCGATCCCCGGCGCACGCCTCCTCGCCAGCAGCTTCCGGTCCAGCTGCTCGCGCGTCTCCGCCATCTGGTCGATCGCCCGGAAATCCAGCGAAGTCGAATAAATCCGGGGCTGCAGCGCCTCCAGCAGCGCCGCGCCCGGCGCCGGATCGCCCGCCGCCGCGCGCGCCTTGATCAGCATCTGCAGCTCCCAGTCCCGGGCGCGCGTCTCGTAATAGCGCCGCGCCGCCTCCAGCGATGGACACACCTCCCCGTGCCGCCCCTCCGGGCGCAGACGCAAGTCGATCCGGTAGATCAGCCCCTCGGGCGTCGTCTGCCCCAGCAGCCGCGTGATCTCCAGCGCCAGCCGCCGGAAGAACTCCCCCGCATCCACCGGCGCCGCGCCCTCCGTGCGCCCCTCGCCCGTGTGCAGGAAGATCAGGTCGATGTCGGACGAGTAGTTCAGCTCCCGCCCGCCCAGCTTGCCCGCCGCCAGGATCGAGAACGCCCACCGCTCCCGAGCCTCCGCCGGCGGCGCTCCGTGGCGCTCCTCCAGAGCCCTCCGCAGCCGCGCGCACGCCGCGTCCAGCAGGCACTCCGCCAGCAGCGAGAGCTCCTCCACGATCTCCGCCAGCGCGCCGAAGCCCAGCGTGTCCCGCAACATGATCCGCAGGATTTGTTTCCGCCGGAACGCCGCCAGCCGCACCGGCGGCGGCACGCCCTCCACCCCCTTCAACCACTCCTCCAGCTCCGCGTCGAACTCCTCCCGAAGCTTCTCCCGGTGCAGGCTGCCCGACCCGAGGATCTCCACCAGCCACTCCGGGTGCTGCTCCACCTCCTGCGCCAGAAAGCGGCTCGTCGAAAAGACCGCCGCCAGCGCCTGCATGCCGAACGGCAGGTACAGGATCTGCTGAAATTCCGCCGGATGCGATGAGCCGAGCGAACGCAGCCGCTCGATCACGAATGCGCGGTCCGCCGCACGCTCCAGCAACAACGCCAGCCCGGGGCGGAACTCCGGCGGAACCAGCGTCTCCAGCGTGAGATGATCCGGCTTCAAGGGCGGCTCAGACGGCGGCCTCCGTCAGCTCGATCATATCTCCCGCGCGCACCTCTCCGTCGAGCAGCACCCGCGCGTACCAGCCCGCCAGCGGCGGCTCTTCCTTCAACCGCCGCTGAATCGCGCCGTCCCGCCCGGCGTTCAGGAAATCCAGCTGCCGGCAGGGCGTGCGCAGGCGCGTCAGTTCGATCACCGCACCGCCCGCGCGCAGCCGCATGCCCGCCGCCAGCTTCGCAAAATCGATCCCCCGCGTCGTCAGGTTCTCCCCCAGCACCCCCGGCGCCACGGCGAACCCCTCGTCGCGCAGCCGCTCGAGCGACTCCGCCGCGATCAGCAGCAGCGCCTTCTCCGGTCCGCCGTGAACCTCCGGATGGTTGTGCCCGTCGCCCTCCAGCCCCGCCGTTGTCGCGCGCGCCGCCGCCACCGGCAGCTTCGGCAGCCCGCCGCGCGACACGCACACCGCTTCGATCCTCCCCTGCATGGCTCAGATGTCGTAATACAGCGCGAACTCGTAAGGGTGCGGACGCAGCCGCACGGCGTCGGCTTCGTTCTTCTGCTTGTAGCTGATCCAGGTCTCGATCAGCTCCTCGGTGAACACGTCCCCGCGCAGCAGGAACTCGTGGTCGTGCTCCAGGCACTGCAGCGCTTCGTCCAGAGAGGCAGGCATCGCCGGCACGCCGCGCAGCTCTTCCGGCGAGAGATCGTAAATGTCCTTGTCCAGCGGCTCGCCCGGATCGATCCGGTTCAGAATGCCGTCCAGCCCCGCCATCAGCATCGCCGCAAACGCCAGATAGGGGTTCGCCGAAGGATCCGGCGGACGGAACTCGATGCGCCGCGCCTTCGGGTTCGCCGAATACATCGGAATGCGGATCGCCGCCGAGCGGTTCCGCCTCGAATAGGCCAGGTTCACCGGCGCCTCGTAGCCCGGCACCAGCCGCTTGTAGCTGTTCGTCGTCGGCGCAATGATCGCCGAAAGCGCCCGCGCGTGGTGCAGCAGCCCGCCGATGTACCACAGCGCCAGCTGGCTCAGCCCCGCGTACCCGTCCCCCGCGAACAGAGGCTGGCCGTTCTTCCACAGGCTCTGGTGGCAGTGCATCCCGCTGCCGTTGTCCCCGAACAGCGGCTTCGGCATGAACGTCACCGTCTTGTTGCGCCGGTAGGCCACGTTGCGCACCACGTACTTGAACAGCATCATGCTGTCGGCTGCGCGCACGATCGTGTCATAGCGGATGTCGATCTCCGCCTGCCCGCCCGTCGCCACCTCGTGGTGATGGCACTCCACCTCCAGCCCCACCTTCTGCAGGCACTCCACCATCTCCGCCCGCAGGTTCTGGTAGTGGTCCGTCGGCGGCAGCGGGAAGTAGCCTTCCTTGTACCGCGGCCGGTAGCCCAGATTGTTCTGCTCGCGCGCCGAGTTCCACCGTCCCTCCTCGGCGTCGATGAAGTAAAAGCCGCTGTGCGCGTTCTGGTCGAAGCGGACGTTGTCGAAGATGAAGAACTCGGCTTCCGCCCCGAAGTAGGCGGCGTCGGCGATGCCCGTGTTCAGCAGGTACATCTCCGCCTTGCGCGCGATCCACCGCGGGTCCCGGTCATAGCGCTGCCGCGTGATCGGATCCTGGATGTCGCCCACCATACACAGCGTTGGCACTTCGAAGAACGGATCGATGTACGCCGTTGACGGATCGGGAATCAGCAGCATGTCGCTTTCGTTGATCGCCGCCCATCCCCGGATGCTCGAGCCGTCGATGCCGAACCCTTCCTCGAAGCTGGCTTCCGTCAGCTGGCTCAACGGATAGGAGATGTGGTGCGCCAGGCCCGGCAGGTCGGTGAAGCGGATGTCTACTTGCCGGACCCCGTTCTGGCGGGCGAACTCGAGAACTTCCTTCGGAGTCATGTCGCCTCCCTCCTGCGGCGCCTCATGGAGCGCCGCACACGGGGCAGTCTAGCAGAGCGCGGCCTTTGCCGAGCCGGGCTGCCCGCCGCGCCCTGCGGCAGGCCTCCCGCTGCATCCTCTTGATCCGCCATAGGATGCACCAACCCATTAATTCCTCGAACGCGCCTCATAGAAAAAAACAATCGGATTTGCGCCCTCCCGGCGTTGCCAAAGCCCGGCGCCGTGTCCGCATAATGACAGGTAAGCGCGAGGCGCGCCGGCCCGGTTGAGGATGGCCGGAATTCACGCCAGCCTCCCGCGTCCTGCGCTCTCCACGACGAGGCGTTCCTCAAACACCCGCGAACCATCACAACAGGAGTAAGGATGTCGACTTCATTGCGTGAATTCCTGATGCTCTCCTACGCAGAGCTCGAGGAGCTGAACCTCAAGGCCAAGGAGCAGCGGAAGAACCGCGTGCCCCTTCACGTGATCCAGGAGGAGCGGCTGAAGTACCTCACCGACGAGCGCCGCATCAAGGCGGTCACCGTCCTGTTCAGCGATCTCGAGGGCCGCCTCCATATGCTGGACTACGACAAGAAATTCCTCGTCAAGAACTGGGACAACCTCACCTTTGACGGCTCCTCCATCCGCGGTTTCACCGCCCAGCGCGAAAGCGACCTGCGCCTCGCCATCGACTGGCCCTCCTTCTACTGGGCGCCCGCCGACATCTTCGGCCCCGGCAAGGTGCTCGTCTTCGGTCTCGTCTGTGACAAGGACGGCTCCCAGTACTCCGCCGACATCCGCGGCGTGCTGAAAAACTACGCCGAAAAGCTCTACCAGGAGAAGAAATACACCCTCAACGCCGCTAACGAAATCGAAGGCTTCCTCTTCAAGGGCGTCGACGCCGAGCGCAACTACCACGAGACGAAGAAGTTCGAGTACGTCAACACCGGCGGCTACTACCACTCCCTGCCCGGCGATCCCCTCCGCGAGTTCATCGACGCCACCGCCGAAGCCCAGCGCGCCATGGGCTTCGAGAACGAAAAGGACCACCCCGAGGTCGCCCCTTCCCAGTTCGAGATCAACTACTCCTACTCCGACGTCGTCACCGCCGCCGACCAGATCCAGCTCTACAAGCTCATCTGCCGCCAGATCGCCACGCGCATGGGGCTCACCGCCTGCTTCCTGCCGAAGCCCGTCGTCGGCGTCAACGGCAGCGGCATGCACACCAACGTTTCCATCAGCCAGAACGGCACCAACCTGTTCTGGGATGAAAAGGGCGAAGAGCAGCTCAGCGCCTTCGGGTGGGACTTCGTCGACCGCCTCCTCACCCACGCCAACGACATCTGCCTCATCCTCAATGCCAGCGTGAACGCCTACCGCCGGCTCGATCCCCACTACGAAGCGCCCAACCAGATCAAGGCTTCCGCCGTCGACCGCGGCTCCATGATCCGCATCCCCATCGGCAACGCCCGCAGCATGCGCGTCGAAGTCCGCTCCGTCGGCCCCGACGCCAACCCCTACATGGTCCTCTACTCACTGTTCCGCACCGGCCTCGAAGGGGAAAAGTCCGAAATGGAAAACCTGCGCCAGGCCGAGCGCTACCTGCCCGACAACATCTACGACGCCATCGAAAACTTCCGCAAGTCGAAGTGGACAGACATCCTGCTCGGAGAGGATGTCAAGGCCCGCTACGCCGACCTCAAGCAGGCCAGCGCCGACCGCTGCCCGCGCCTGCTCGGCACCTTCGTCAAGACCCCCGAGGTGCAATACCACCACGAGGTCTACAACCAGTACCTCTGGAGCCTCTTCTAAACAGCAGCCAGCCTCGCTCCTTGTCGGAAGCCCCCGCCCTCGCGGCGGGGGCTTCGCTTTTTCAGGGGATCTCTTGCCCTGCCGGCGGAGGCGGCGGAGCGCCGGACCCGCTCAGGTGCCGGTAGAACCCAAGATCGGCGCCCGTCATCGCCTTCGCCGCCGCGATGATCTGCCCCGTGTGCCCGGAGAAGTGCTCCACCACGTGATACACCGCCTCGAGCACCGTCACCTCGTAGTTCTGCGGGCTCACCCGCTCCAGCAGCCGCTCGTGCGGCAGGCGCTCGATCACCTCGCACGCGCGGCGCACCGTTTCTTCCAGCCGCGCGAACAAATCCGCCTTCCCCGCGCCCCCGCGCGCCGCAAACTCCTCGTCCCGCCGCCGCACATCCGGCTCGCCCGCAATCCCGTGCAGGATCCACTGCCGCACGTTGCCCTCGAGATGCAGGCACAGGTTCCCCACGGAGTTCGTGTATTCCCCCGCGCGGCACCACACCTGCTCCTCATCGAGCAGATCCAGGCAGGCACGGATCCGCGACAGATACTGCCGCAGCTTCGCCACGGAGAACTCGAGAAAAATCTGCCCGGCGCTATCCACGAAGCCTGCCCCGCTCGCCGTGCGGCGGCGCCCTCCGCGGACGCCGCCGCCAGAGCCGCCTTACAGAACGTCCTCGCTCCAGTTCTCCAGAATCGACTTCACCTTCTGGCAGAACTGATCCGCCAGCGCGCCATCGATCAGCCGGTGGTCGAATGTCAGCGCCAGATGCGCCATGTGGCGGATGGCGATCGCATCGCCCTCCACCACCACGGGCATCTTCTCCACCGCGCCCACGCCCAGAATCGCCACCTGCGGCTGGTTGATCACCGGCGTCGCGAACAGCGACCCGAAGCTGCCGAAGTTCGTGATCGAGAACGTCCCGCCCTGCACCTCCTGCGGCTTCAGCTGCTTGGAGCGCGCCCGCGCTGCGAGATCGACGATCGCCCGCTGCAGCCCCACGATGTTCTTCTCATCGGCGTTCTGGATCACCGGCACGATGAGCCCGTTGTCCAGCGCCACGGCAATGCCGATGTTGATCTCGTTGTAGTAGAGGATGTTGGTCCCCTCGATCGACGCGTTGAAGACGGGGAACGTGCGCAGCGCTTCCGCCGTGGCGCGCACGATGAACGGCAGATAGGTCAGCGAGAACCCGTAACGCTGCTGGAAGTCGCCCTTGATCCGCTCCCGCAGCCGCGCGATGCGCGTCATGTCCACGCGGTGCACCGTCGTCACGTGCGCAGAGGTGTGCTTGGAGTGGATCATATGCTCGGCGATCTTCTGCCGCATGATCGACATCGGCTCCACGCGCACCTTCGCCGGCTCCACCCGCGGCAGCGGCGGCGGTGCAGCCGCCGGCGCAGCAGCGGGAGCAGCGGGAGCCGCCGGAGCGGCGGCAGGCGCGGGCGCGGCAGGCGCTGCTGGCGGCGCGGCAACGGCGGGCGCGGCAGCGGCAGCCGCTCCCCGCGCCGCCAGATAGTTTTCCACGTCCTGCTTCGTGATGCGCCCGCCGGCGCCGGTGCCCTTCACCTCGCGCAGGTCGATGTTGTGCTCGCGCGCCATCTTGCGCACCAGCGGAGACACCGGACCCAGCGCCTCCTCGGCTTCCGCCGCAGGCGCCGCAGGGGCAGCCGCCGCCAAGGGAGCAGCCGCAGGCGCGGGCGCCGCGGCAGGCGCTGCCGCGGCGGCAGGAGCGGGAGCAGGTTCGGGCTTCGGAGCCGGAGCCGCCGCCTCAGCCGCGGGCGCCGGAGCTGCCGCCGCCTCCCCGGCTTCGGCAATGCGCGCCACCACCGTGTTGATCGCCACCGTCGCGCCTTCTTGCACCAGGATCTCCTGCAGCACGCCGGCGGCGGGCGACGGAATCTCGGTGTCCACCTTGTCCGTGGAGATCTCGAACAGCGGCTCGTCCCGCTCCACGCGGTCGCCTACCTTCTTGAGCCACTTCGTCAGCGTGCCCTCCACGATGCTTTCGCCCATCTGCGGCATCACAACATCGGCCATGGTCGTCTTCTCCTCGTGATTCCCTTCTTTTCCTCAGGCGCCGGCTGCCACAGGCGCCGTCTCATATTCGAAAACTTCCGCAAACTCGGCGGCGAGAGCCGCATGCACCTCGCTGCGCTCCGGCCGCGCGCCAAGCGCCTCCATCGAAGTCACCGGCCGCGTCAGCCCGCACGGCACGATGTACTGGTAGTATTTCAGATCCGTCCTCCAGTTCAGCGCAAATCCGTGCGTCGTGACCCAGCGCGAAATGTGCACCCCGATGGCGCAAATCTTGCCCGCCTTCGTCCAGACTCCCGTCGCCCCCGGCTCGCGCCACGATTCGATCCCGAACCGCCGCAGCGCCCGGATCACCGTCTCCTCCAGCCCCCGCACATACCCCACCACGTCCCGCTTCCATTCGCTCAGGTCGATCACCGGATACCCCACGATCTGCCCCGGCCCATGATATGTGATGTCGCCGCCGCGGTCGATCTCGAAATACTCGATCCCCAGCTCCGCCATGCGGCTGCGGCTCACCAGCAGGTGCTCCTGCTTGCCGTTGCGCCCCAGCGTGAACACGTGCGGGTGCTCGAGAAGCAGCAGATGATCCGGGATCTCGCCCGCCTTGCGGCGCTCCTCGAGCTCCCTCTGCATCTGCCAGGCCTCGGCATATGGCACGCGGCCCAGCTCCCGGATCACCAGCTTACGCATTGATCGCCAGTCCGTAGACGCTGTTGAATGCCTCGCCCACTGCCTCGTACAGCGTCGGATGGGCGTGGATCGTCGCCATCATCGTCTCCACGGTGGCCTCGGCTTCCATCGCCGCCACCGCTTCCGCGATCAGCTCGTAGGCGTGCGGACCAATGATGTGCACGCCCAGAATCTCGCCGTACCGCGCGTCTGCCACCACCTTCACGAAGCCGCCATGGCTTCCCAGGATCGACGCCTTCGAGTTGCCCGCGAACGGGAACTTGCCCACCTTCACGTCGTAGCCCTGCTCGCGCGCCTGCTTCTCGGTCAGCCCCACGCTGCCGATCCCCGGCTCCGTGTAGGTCGCCCCGGGAATGCGGTTCTTGTGCACCGGACGCGGATTCTTCCCCGCAATGTGGCCCACTGCCACCAGCCCTTCCATCGTCGCCACATGCGCCAGCTGCGGCGTGCCCGCCACGATGTCTCCGATGGCGTACAGCCCAGGCTCCGCCGTCCTCTGATATGCGTCCACCTTCACATATCCGCGGTCAAGCTCCGCCCGCGTGTTCTCGAGCCCCACGTTCTCCGTGTTCGGCTTCCGCCCCACC
>JBBFLJ010000034.1:0-43914 GCA_037481575.1 Bryobacteraceae bacterium
AAGCTCGTCTTCGCCACCGATCACATCGACGACATGGTGGCTGCCATCCAGCGCCTTGCCGAAAAACAGCACACCTATACGAGCGAGGGCTCCACCTACTTCCGCATCGCCAGCTTTCCCGATTACGGCAAGCTCTCCCACACCAACTTCAGCGGCAACGTCGCCGGAGCGCGCGTCGACGTCGACGAGTATGAGAAGGCCGATGCCCGCGACTTCGTGCTTTGGAAGGCGCGCAAGCCGGGCGAACCGTACTGGGACACGCCGCTGGGCCCGGGGCGGCCGGGCTGGCACATCGAGTGCTCCGTGATGGCGATGAAGTATCTGGGCGAGACGATCGACATCCACACGGGCGGAGTCGACCTGATCTTTCCGCACCACGAAAACGAGATCGCCCAGAGCGAGTGCATGACGGGCAAGCCCTTCGCGCGGTTCTGGCTGCATGCCGAGCACCTGATGGTGGAAGGGCAGAAGATGTCGAAGTCGCTCGGCAATTTCTTCACGCTGCGCGACATCCTCGACAAGGGCTACTCGCCCGAGGCGATCCGCTACCTGCTGATTTCTGCGCCCTACCGCAAGCAGTTGAACTTCACCTTCGACGGGCTGAAGGCGGCCGCGGCGGCGATCGAGCGGCTGCGGAACTTCGAGACGAGGCTCAAGACCGAGCGGTTCGACGAGGGCGTGGACGAGGAGCAGGAGAAGCGCGCCGCCGGCGCCCTGGCTGCCTACCACGAGGGGCTCGACGACGATCTCAACACGGCGGACGCCCTCGGGGCGGTGTTCGAGTTCGTCCGCGAATCCAACATCGCGATGGACCAGGGCAAGTTCCGCGCGGGAAACCGCCCGAGCGCGCTGCGGCTGCTCGAGGACTTCGACCGCGTCTTCGACGTGCTCCGGCCCACCGTCCGGGAAGGCACGCTGACCGACGAAGAGGTGGAAGCGCTGATCCGGGAACGCACCGAGGCCAAGAAGGCGCGCGACTTCGCCCGCGCCGACCGCATCCGGGCAGAACTGCTCGAGAAGGGAATCGTCGTGGAGGACACCCGCGACGGCGTGCGCTGGAAGCGCAAGTGAGGGGCATCGAGGGCAAGAGGGAAGGCAAGGATGAGGATTCAGACCAAGGCCGTGCATGCAGGAGACCGCAAGCGGCCGCAGGAGCAGATTCCCGTTTCCACGCCCGTCCATTTCGCGGCGTCGTGGATCTGTTCGAGCCAGGCCGAGCAGGACCGCATCTTCGCGCACGAGCAACACGGATATGCGTACTCTCGCTACGCCAATCCGACCAACGACGCGCTGGAGGAGCAGGTGACGGCGCTCGAGAACGGCCACGGGGCGCTGGCATGCTCCTCCGGGATGATGGCGCTCGAGCATGCGCTGATGTGCGCGCTCCTGGAGCGCCCCAAGCGGATCCTGTGCGCGCGCGACATCTATGGCGCCACGCTGAAGCTGCTGTTCGACGTGCTGGGGCCGTTCGGTTTCGAAACGCGGCTCGTGGATGCCAATGACCTGTCCGCGGTGGAGGCGGCCATGGAGGAGTTCCGCCCGGGCGCGCTGCTGGTGGAGACGATCTCGAATCCGCTGCTGCGCGTGGCGGACCTCGAGGCTCTGGCGCAGATCTGCCGCGCGCGCGGCGCCGCCCTGATCGTCGACAACACCTTCGCCACGCCGCTGCTGGTGCGCCCGCTGGAGCTGGGCGCCCATCTGGTGGTACACAGTTCCACCAAGTATCTGGGCGGGCACGGCGACACGCTGGGCGGCCTCATCATCAGCGACGAGGGCCATTACGAGACCATGCGCCGCTTCTCGCGCGTGGCGGGGCCGGTGATGGGCCCGATGGAGGCGTACCTGACCATGCGCGGCATCAAGACCTTCCCGCTGCGCATGGAGCGGCAGTGCCGGAACGCCGCCGAGATGGCGGCATGGCTGCGGCGGCACCCGCGCGTGGAGCGGGTCTTTTATCTCGATGACCCCGCGCATCCCGATGCCGCGGTAATCCGGAGGCTCCTTCCGGAAGGGCTCCGGGGCGGGATGGTCAGCTTCGAGATCCGCGGCGCGGGGCGCGAGCAGGTGTTCGCGTTCCTGGACCGGTTGAAGCTGTGCGTGCGGGCGACCTCGCTCGGCGACGTGCACACGATGGTGCTCTACCCGTGGATCGCCTCCCACCGCGACGTGCCGCCGGAGCAGAAGGCGGCGATGGGACTGCGGGAGAACCTGGTCCGCTTCTCCGCCGGCATCGAGGCCGTCGAGGACATCCTCGCCGACATCGCGCAGGCCCTGGAAGCCTGAGCGCGAAACATCAAAGACCTCCGAGGGGGACAGCCTGATCCGGCACCATCGCGAGTCCTCTGGCTGTGCGCTGACGGCGTCAATGGCCCTACACGAGAACGCGCGATCATTTGCACCCTTCCCGCGGGGACAATCTTTCGAGCATCCCTCATCAAATCGGAGACTCTCCGGGTTCCGAAGGGGACAGCCTGATCCGGCACCTTCGCCATTGCCGTGACACTGCTTGCGCCCTTGGTGTCGCACCTCCCTCACCAATTCCCCCGGCGCTCGCGCCAAAGTGGCGTGGCTTGTACTGTTGGCCCGACGCTTGCGCCGAGGCCGCGCGACTCCCCGCGCCGGGTTTCCCCCGGCGCTTGCGCCGGGGCCGCGCTACTCGTGTGGCCGCCCTGCCGCCTGAGCTAGTGCCGAGCGCACGCTGTCGCCGTCTGAATTGGGCTGGCTCTCGGGGGGCTCCAGCGATCACGTCGGCAGCGCAGCGAGCGTGCAACCATCGCGGCCCCGACGCAAGCGTCGGGCCAACTGCGTGATCTATGGGGCCATGCTGCTTGCCTGGACGTATTCCCGCCTGCACCAAGGACGAGCGGACGACGTGGCCGTCTGGATTGGGCTGGCTCTCGGGGGCTCCAGCGATCACGTCGGCAGCGCAGCGAGCGTGCGACCATCACGGCCCCGACGCAAGCGTCGGGGGAACTGCGCAGCGGGGGTGCCAACGTTGGGCAAGAGCCCCTTGCCCGGCGGCCGGAATTATAACAGAGTGTTCCCCTCACTCCGGCGGGGCAACGCGGCATGGACGGCCGAACCAGGGAGTTTCGAGGGCGTCGCAGCCGATGCAATTGGCCCGGGTCGGAGGATCAAACGTTGACTATTTTGGTCCGGGATGGTACAGTTGGAAGTGGACTGATTCGGTCCGGGATTGATTCATGCTCAAGCTGACCAAAAAGGCAGACTACGGATTGATCAGCCTGAAGCACATCGCCACTCTGGGCCGGGACCGCTCGGCGAGCACGAAGGAGATGGCGGAAGCATACGGCATCCCGGCGCCGATCCTGTCGAAGGTCCTGCAGCGGCTGGTGCGGGAGGGTTTCCTGATCAGCGAGCAGGGGGTGAACGGCGGCTACCGGCTGGCGCGCGATCCTTCGCGCATCACGGCGCTGGAGGTGATCCGCGCCATCGACGGGCCGGTGCTGCTGACCAATTGCTTCACTGCGGAAAGCGACTGCGAGATCGCCGGCTGCTGCAACGTGCGCGAACCTTTGCGGAAGGTGCACGAGCGAATCCAGCAGGTGCTGGACAGCATCACGATCGCAGACCTGAGCGAGGACGATCCTCTGCAGGGCGCAACCAAACGCGGGCGGGCGGGGATTCTGACGGTCATTCCCGGCTAGGGCGATGGAGAGGAAGGAACAGCCATGTTGAAATTCCCGATTTATCTCGATTATCACGCGACGACTCCGGTCGACGAGCGCGTGCTCGAAGCGATGCTGCCCTACTTCCGCGAGCATTTCGGAAATGCGGCCAGCCGGAACCACAGCTTCGGCTGGGTGGCCGAAGAGGCGGTGGAGAAGGCGCGCAAGCAGATCGCCGCGCTGATCAACGCCTCGCCCAAGGAGATCGTCTTCACCAGCGGCGCCACCGAGTCGAACAACCTCGCCATCAAGGGCGTCGCGGAGATGTATGCGGAGAGGGGCAATCACATCATCACGGCCGCCACCGAGCACAAGGCTGTCCTCGACACCTGCAAGCGGCTCGAGAAGCGCGGCTTCCGGGTGACCTACCTGCCAGTGCGCCCGGACGGGCTGATCGACCTCGACCAGTTGCGCGATTCGATCACGGACAAGACGATCCTGGTCTCCATCATGTACGGCAACAACGAGATCGGGACGATCCAGGACATCCGCTCGATCGGGCAGATCTGTCACGAGAAGGGCGTGCTGTTCCATACCGACGCCACGCAGGCGGTGGGCAAGATCCCGGTGGACGTGATCGCCGACAACATCGACCTGCTCTCCTGCTCGGCCCACAAGATGTACGGCCCCAAGGGCGTCGGCGCGCTGTATGTGCGCCGCAAGAACCCCCGCGTGCAGCTGACGGCGCAGATGGACGGCGGCGGGCACGAGCGCGGCATGCGCTCGGGCACGCTGAACGTGCCGGGCATCGTCGGCTTCGGCAAGGCTGCCGAGCTGTGCCAGCAGCTGATGCCGGAAGAGATGCCGCGGCTCGAGCGGCTGCGGAACAAGCTGAAGGACGGCATCCTGGCCGAGCTCGATGAGGTCTACATCAACGGCACCATGGAGCGCCGGCTGCCCCACAACCTGAACATGAGCTTCGCCTACGTGGAAGGCGAGAGCCTGCTGATGGGGATCAACGACATCGCCGTCTCCTCCGGCTCCGCCTGCACCTCGGCGACGCTCGAGCCCAGCTATGTGCTGAAGGCGCTTGGCGCCGGAGACGATCTGGCGCACTCCTCCATCCGCTTCGGGCTGGGCCGCTTCACCACCGAAGAGGAGATCGACTACACGATCGGCAAGGTCGTGGAAGTTGTCAAGAAGCTGCGCGAGCTGTCGCCCCTCTACGAGATGGTGAAGGAGGGCATCGACCTCAGCAAGGTCGAATGGACGGCGCACTGAGACTGGCAGTCACAAGCGGTACCGATTTTCAAGCAGAAGGGGATTTGAAGAAACCATGGCATACAGCGAGAAGGTTCTGGACCACTACAACAATCCGCGCAACGTCGGCAGCCTGGACAAGAACGATCCGAACGTCGGCACCGGCCTCGTCGGCGCGCCGGAGTGCGGCGACGTGATGAAGCTGCAGATCAAGGTGAACCCGGAGACGGGCATCATCGAGGACGCGAAGTTCAAGACGTTCGGCTGCGGCTCGGCGATCGCCAGCTCCTCGCTCGCCACCGAGCTGATCAAGGGCAAGACGATCGACGAGGCGATGCAGCTGAAGAACACGGTGATCGTCAACGAGCTGAGCCTGCCGCCGGTGAAGATTCACTGCTCGGTGCTCGCCGAGGACGCCATCAAGGCGGCCATCGAGGATTACAAGAGGAAGGCGGCCGTGCACGCCGGCGCCGCGCAGACGGCGTAAGCTGAAATAGGAAGGCGGGCGCGGCGGCACTCTGTCCGCGCCCGGCCTGGCAGGAATCCATGCCGGAAATTCACGTCACACCCAAAGCGGTGCAGAAGATCCGCGAGGCGTTCGCCAAGCAGGGCGTTCACGGCGGCGGCCTGCGCCTGGGCGTGCAGGGCGGCGGCTGCTCGGGCCTGAGCTATCTGTTCCGCTACGAGCCGAAGCCGCGGCCTTCGGACCACATCTTCCAGTTCGAGGATGTCGAGATCTACGTCGATCCCAAGAGCATGATCTTTCTCGACGGCATGACGCTCGATTACAAGGAATCCCTGATGCACTCGGGCTTCGCGTTCGACAACCCCCACGCGACGAAGAGCTGCGGGTGCGGAACGTCCTTCTCGGCCTGATGGCTCACCTGCACGATTGCTGGCATTGCGGAGCAAAAGACGCGGCATCGCTCTTTTGCCGCTACTGCAACACGATCCAGGCGCCCACGCCGGACTATTACGAGTTTTTTGATCTCCCCCGTTGCCTGGCCCTCGACTCCGAAGATCTGAAGAACCGCTTCTACACCCTCAGCCGCCTGTTGCACCCTGACCGCTACACGCGGCGTTCCGAGCAGGAGCGGCGCTTCTCGCTGGAAGCCTCTTCCATTCTGAATGACGCCTACCGCGTCCTGCGCGACCCGATCCAGCGCGCCGAGTACGTCCTGCGGCAGGAAGGCTTCCCGGTGGGCGACCAAAGGAACAAGGACGTCCCGCCGGAGCTGCTCGAGGAGGTATTCGAGCTGAACATGGCGCTCGACGAGCTGCGCGGCGGCGATCTGGAAGTCCTGCCCCAGCTCGACGCCATGCGGCGGCGCTTCCAGGAGATGCTGGCCGAGATCGACAGCGGCTTGCAAGCCCTGTTCGCGCGCCATGATGCGGCGCCGGCGGAGGAGCGGAAAGAAGTCCTCGCCGCCATCCGCTCCACTTTGAACCGGCGGCGCTACATCAGCAACCTGATCCAGGAAGTGGACCGTCAGCTGGCGGCGCGCAACGCCTGAAGGACGGTTCCGGCACTGACATGAGCACCTTTCAGATCGACTTTTCCTCGGCGCAGAAGCGCCGCATCATCGGCATCGACCTCGGCACCACCAACTCGCTGGCTGCCTTCATGGATCTCACCGGCCCCGAAATCATCCCGGGGCCGGATGGCAGCCGCATGGTGCCCAGCATCGTCAGCCTCGACGTCTCCGGATCGTTCGTGGTGGGCGAGCCGGCGCGCCGCCTGCTGATCGACGCGCCCGAGCGCACCGTCTATTCCGTCAAGCGCCTGATGGGGCGCGGCCGCGAGGACGTTGCCGAGGAGCTGAAACTGTTTCCCTTCCGCATCGCCGAGGGCAGCGAACAGGTGATCCGCCTCCAGCTGGGCGACCGAACGTTCACGCCGCCCGAAATCTCCGCGCAGATCCTGAAGGAGCTGAAGCGGCGCGCCGAGCAATATCTCGGCGAGGAGATCACGCAGGCCGTGATCACCGTGCCCGCCTACTTCAACGACGCGCAGCGGCAGGCCACGCGCGACGCCGGCCGCATCGCCGGGCTCGAGGTGTTGCGGCTGGTCAACGAGCCCACCGCCGCCTCGCTCGCCTACGGGCTCGACAAGCGCAAGGAGGGCATCGTCGCCGTCTACGACCTCGGCGGAGGGACATTCGACATCTCGATCCTCCGTCTGCACGAGGGGATCTTCGAGGTGCTCGCCACCAACGGCGACACCCACCTGGGCGGCGACGACATCGACAACCGCCTGCTGGCGATCGCGCTCGAGGACATCGCCAGCGAGTGGGGCGAGGACCTCTCGCACAACGGCGAGGCCGTCCAGACCATCCGGCAGGCGGTGATCCGCGCCAAAGAGGAGCTCTCCTTCCAGCCCGTCACTGTGATCGATCTCGAATACCGCGGGCGGCGATATCAGCGCGAACTGCGGCGCGAGCTGTTCGAGAACCTGATCCGCGACATCGTCGAACGCACCCTCGGGCCGTGCCGGCAGGCCATGCGCGATGCCGGGCTCGAGCCCGAGCAGATCGACGAAGTGGTGCTGGTGGGCGGCTCCACGCGCATCCCCATGGTCCGCCGCGCCGTGGAGGCGCTCTTCAAGGCCAAGCCGCACACGGAGCTGAACCCGGACGAAGTGGTGGCTCTTGGCGCCGCGGTGCAGGCGGCGATCCTCTCCGGCGACGTGCAGGACAAGCTGCTGCTGGATGTCACGCCCCTGTCGCTGGGCATCGAAACCATGGGCGGCGTGGTGAGCAAGCTGATCCACCGCAACTCCACCATCCCGGCCTCCGCCACCGAGATCTTCACCACCTCGGTGGACGGCCAGCGCAACGTGCTGATCCACGTCGTGCAGGGCGAGCGCGAGCTGGCGAAGGACTGCCGCTCGCTGGCGCGCTTCGACCTGAAGGACATCGAGCCGATGCCCGCCGGGATGGCCCGCATCGAGGTGCGCTTCCTCATCGACGCCAACGGCATCCTGAACGTCACTGCGCGCGACCTGCGCAGCGGCAAGGAGCAGAGCATCGAGGTGAAACCCTCCTACGGACTCACCGAGGAGCAGGTGGAGGCGATGATCCGGGAGTCGTTCGAGAAGGCCGAGGAGGATCTGCGCGAACGGCAGGTGCGCGAGGCGCGCGTGGAGGCGGACAACATCCTCGCCGCGGTGGAGAAAGCGCGGCTCAGCGACGCCTGGCTGGAACTCACCGACGAGGAGCGCGCCGCCATCGACGCCGCCATCAACGAGCTTCAGATGGTCTACCACTCGGGCGACCACCTGCTGATCCGGGACCGGATCGAAAAGCTCGACGCAGCCACCCGGCGGCTGGCGGAAAACATGATGAACACCGCCGTACGGCAGGCGCTCAAAGGAACCAAGATCGAATAGAGGGCGAAGATGACCTGGAACGACTTTGAAGACATCGGGCTGGCGCTGTACGAGAAGTATCCGGATCTGGATCCGCTCACGGTCCGCTTCACCGACCTGCACCGCATGGTGACCGGGCTGGAGGGGTTCGACGACGACCCGATGGCATCCAACGAAGCCAAGCTCGAAGCCATCCAGATGGCCTGGTACGAGGAGTGGAAAGACAACCAGGACTGACTGTCCCTCTCCGCCGCCGCTGACGTCCGCCCGCGGGCATTTCCACGCGCCGGGTGTGCAATTTGCCGCTTGTCCCCCTCCCATTCTTCGTTTAATCTGATGGGGGCCCTGCTGTCTGGCGGGGCACTCCTGGAGGAATGGAGAGATGAGAATCTGGTGGCTGGGAGCGGCGGTCCTGGCAATCTCCATCGTGAGTGTGTGGGGACAGGCGCCGCAAAAGAAGCGCGTGGCCGTCCTGAACTTCGACTACGGCACCGTGCGCAGCGTCGTGGCGGGGATCTTCGGAACCGATGTAGACGTGGGCACCGGCATCAGCGACATGCTGGTGGAGAAGCTCATCGAGGGCGGCGCCTACTCGGTGATCGAGCGCAAAGCGCTGGACAAGCTCCTGGCCGAGCAGAACTTCTCCAACAGCGACCGCGCCGATCCGGCCAGCGCGGCACGAATCGGACGGCTGCTCGGCGTCGATGCCATCATCGTCGGCTCGATCACCCAGTTCGGGCGGGACGACCGGCAGGTGGGCCTCGGGGGCTTCGGGCGCAGCCTCGGCAAGTACGGGCTGGGCGGCACCAGCGTGCGCAGCGCCAAGGCTGTGGTGGCGGTGACGGCGAGGCTCGTCAACGTGGAGACAGGCGAGATTCTCGCGGTGGCGACGGGCACCGGCGAATCCAAGCGCAGCGGCACGTCCCTGCTTGGCGCGGGGGGCAGCGGGGCCTCCGCGGGCGGCGGCGTGATCGACATGCGCAGCACCAACTTCGCCAACACCATTCTGGGCGAAGCCACGCGCGAGGCGGTGGCGCAACTGGCCACCCAGCTCACCGCCAACGCATCCCGGATTGAGCCGAAGGTACGGCCTGTGGAAGGGCTCGTGGCCGACGTCAGCGGCAATACCGTTGTGATCAACGTCGGGACGCGTGCCGGCGTGCGCCCGGGCATGACGCTCAGCGTCCGGCGGCCGACGCGCGAGATCAAGGATCCTGCCACCGGACGGGTGATCCGGAGAGTGGAGGACACGCTCGGGACGCTCACGATCACGGAGGCTGACGAGGAGTCCGCCGTCGGGACCTTCAGCGGCACGACGCCGCCGAAGGTGGGCGACACGGTGAAGAACTAGGCGCCGGCGATGGCGCCGGGAGGAGGAGAGTATGTCGTATCAGCCCGGAGAGCGGATCGGCGACTACGAAGTGCTGGCTGTGCTCGGCGCGGGCGGCATGGGCAAGGTGTACAAGGTCCGCAATGTGATCTCGGACCGCGTGGAGGCAATGAAAGTCCTGCTGCCCAACCTTGCCGAATCCCCCGAGCTGGCCGAGCGGTTCGTGCGCGAAATCAAATTGCAGGCCACGCTGAACCACCCCAACATCGCATCGCTGCACACGGCGCTGCACTATGAAAACCAGCTCCTGATGCTGATGGAATACGTCGATGGCATCACGCTGGAGCAGATGGTGCGCGGAGGGGCGCTTCCGGTGCCCGATGCCGTCTACTACATCACGCAGGTCTGCGACGCGCTTGCCTACGCCCACTCGAAGGGGATCATCCACCGCGATCTGAAGCCGTCCAACATGATGATCCTGGCGGACGGCACGGTGAAGCTGCTGGATTTCGGCATCGCCAAGTTCGCGCAGGACCGGTCGATGACAAAGACCGGCTTCCTGGTCGGCTCGCTGCCCTACATTTCGCCGGAGCAGATTGAAGGGCTGCCCGACATCGATCACCGCACGGACATTTATTCGCTTGGCATCACGCTCTACCAGCTGGTCACCGGCAAGGTGCCGTTTGAAGCCGACAGCGAGTACTCGCTGATGCGGAAGCACCTGCAGGAGATGCCGGTCCCGCCGGTGCAACTGATGCCGGACGTGCCGCAGGGGCTGAATGACATCATCCTGACGGCAATTGAAAAAGACCGGTCCCGGCGCTTCCAGACCGCTGCGGCGATGGGCGCAGCGCTGCGCAATCTGGCCTCGACCCTCGGGGTGACCGCTGCCGCGCAGCCCGTTGCCGCGCAACCTTCCGCGGCGTGGAGCCCGCCGCCGCAGGCAAGCCCGGAACAGGCGTGGGGCATGGCTTCTGCGCCGCAGCCTCGCAGGCATTCCAGCCGCGCGATGTATGTGGTGCTTGGGTCGTTGGTCACCATCGCCGTTCTTGTCGTCGCGGCCATGCAGCTGCCGCGCTTCTTCGGCACGAAGGCAGACGCGCCGGCGGCTGTCGAAACTCCCGCCGTGCCCGCCCCTCCGCCGCAGACGCAGGCGGAAGAGCCCGCTCCGCAGCAGGAACAGACTCCCGCCCCGGCCGAGCCGATGCAGGTGGAGCCGTTGCGCCCGGCGCCGGCATCCAAGGCTGGATCGACTGAGCCTCGATCCAGGCAGGAAGCCGCGGCGAGTCAGCCCGCGGCGCCTCGCCCCGCTCCCCAAGCCCCGGCTGCACGCCCGGTGCGCGAGGAGACGCAACCGTCCGCCGCCGCGCCCGCAACGCCGGCCCCGAGGCCAGTTTCGGAGCAGCCGGCCGCGCCTGCTGCCGCGGCGCCTCCCCAAGCTGCGGCTCCGCCCGCCGATGAGCAGGAACTCGCCGGGCTGCGCGAAAGGCTCATGCTTCTCGGCACGCGCGTCAACGCGGCGCAGGCAAGCCTGAACCGCCTGAAGCAGGAGCAGGCAAGCATGGGGCTCGGGCTGCGGGGCGACATCGCGGCTGCCGCGCAGCGGATGGAATACTACATGGACGAGGCGGAAGCGGCCATCAGGCGCCGCGACGTTGCGGCGGCCAAACGGCATCTCGAGAACGCCGAGCGGGAAACGGCGCGGATCGAGAAGTTCCTCGGCCGTTGACGTACGGCTCAGACGAGGATCGCGAAGGTCGTCTCGTTGCGCTCCACGCGGCGGTATTCGGTGTCGCGCTCCACCGGCTCGCGCCCGGCCATGCGAATCAGGTGCAGCAGCTCGCTGCGCCGCATCCCCTGGCTGGTGGTCGCGCCCGCATCGTGGTAGATCCGTTCTTCCACCACCGTGCCGTCAATATCGTCGGCGCCGAAGCGCTGCGCGATCTGCGCGATCTTCGGCGTCATCATGATCCAGTACGCCTTGATGTGCGGAATGTTGTCGAGCAGCAGCCGCGCGATCGCGATGTTTTTCAGATCGGCAAAGCCCGTGGTTTTCGGGATGTGCTGCAGCGGCGTGTTGTCGGGGTGGAACGCCAGCGGGATAAAGGTGACAAAGCCGCCGGTTTCATCCTGCAAGGCGCGCAGCTTCAGGAGGTGGTCCACCCGGTCCTCTTCCGTCTCGATGTGCCCGTAGAGCATCGTGCAGTTGGACTTGATGCCCATGCGGTGGGCGAGCCGCGCCACTTCCAGCCACTCGTTGCCGTCGATCTTGTGATCGCAGATGATGCGGCGCACGCGCTCGGAGAAGATCTCGGCGCCGCCGCCGGGCATGGAATCCAGTCCCGCGTCCCGAAGCCGGCGCAGCACCTCTTCCAGCGGAATGCGGAAGCGGCGCGACAGGTAGGCGACCTCCACCATGGTGAACGCCTTCAGATGGATCTGCGGGAAGCGCTGCTTGATGCCCCGCAGCATTTCGCAGTACCAGTCCAGCGTGAGCTCGGGGTGGAGCCCGCCGACGATGTGCAGCTCGGTGATGCCCTCGGCGGCGCCCTGCGCGGCGCGCGCCCACACGTCTTCCAGCGACATCGTGTAGGCGTTCGGGTCCTTCGCCTTCTTTCCGAAGGCGCAGAGCTTGCAGGAAGCCACGCAGACGTCCGTCGGGTTGATATGCCGGTTGACGTTGAAGTAGGTGACGTTGCCGTGCAACCGCTCCCGCACGAGGTTCGCCATGTAGCCGATGGCGAGCAGGTCGTGGGAGCGGTAAAGCAGGATGCCGTCGTCGAATGTGAGCCGTTCGCCGCGCTGCACCTTCTCCAGCACGGGCCAGAGGCGCGAGTCTTCAAAGGATGGGGTGGCAGCAGTCGCCGTCATGATGTCGTCAGGCTCCCAGCGGCCGGAGGACGGTGTCGCAAGCCCAGAAAACAAAGAATAACACGCCCACCCAGCCGTTCACGGTGAAAAATGCGGCGTCCACGCGGGACAGATCGTCGGCGCGCACCAGCCGGTGCTCCCACACAAGCAGCGCAGCCGTCAGTGCGATTCCCGCCCACGCCAGCGCGCCCGCGTTGAAGCTGCGGGCCAGCATTCCGAGCGATGCGATCATCGCGGCATGGAACACGCGCGCCGCCAGAAGGGCGCGCGCAATGCCGAGGCGCGCGGGGAGGCTGAACAGCCCTTCCCGGCGGTCAAACTCGTAATCCTGGCAGGAGTAAATCACGTCAAACCCGGCGGTCCAGAGCGTCACCGCAGCCGTCAGCCAAAGGATGCGCAAGTCCAGCGAGCCGGTGATGGCGATCCACGCCGCCGCGGGAGCGATGCCCAGCGCAAAGCCGAGCACGAGGTGCGACAGCGACGTGAACCGCTTTGTCCACGAGTAGAAGAACACAATGGCGAGCGCCGCGGGGGCCAGCTGCAGGCACAGGCGGTTGAGCATCGCCGCCGAAAGCACAAAGAGCACGGAGCAGGCGGCGGTGAACCCCCACGCGAACCGGCGCGAGAGCAGCCCGGCGGGCAAGTGACGGTTCCGCGTGCGGGGGTTGCGCGCATCGATTTCGGCATCCAGCAGCCTGTTGAAGGCCATTGCCGCGGAGCGCGCCGTGACCATGCACGCGAGGATCCATCCGAGCTTCGGCCAAAGCCAGGAGGCTGGCATGGCCGTCTCCCGCCACGCCAGCAGAGCCGATGTGAGCGCAAAGGGGAGCGCGAAGACGGAGTGCTCGAAGCGGATCATCTCCAGCGTGAGCACGAATCGCTTCCAGGCGCGGCTCAGGGGGTTGGGAAGGGGTGCGGCCGGATGCATGGGCGGCTGCGGTTCTTCTACCATCTTAGAAGATGCGCGTTCCCGGCCCGGCGGTGTGGATCCTGATTGCGGCGCTTTCCGCCTGCGGCGGCCCGGAAAGGGCCATGCGGCCGGAGGATTACAACACGGTGCCCGTGCGGCTTCCCAGCGGGAAGGTGATCCGCGCCGAACAGCTGGTGCAGCCGGAAGAGCTGGCGCGGGGCATGATGTACCGCGACGAACTTCCCGAGGATCGCGGGCTGATTTTCTATCACGGCAAGCCGGGCCGCTACCCTTACTGGATGTATCAGGTGAAAGTTCCGCTCGACATCGTGTGGCTGGACGGCCAGAAGCGCGTCGTACAGGTGGTGCATCAGGCGCCGCCCTGTCCCGGGCCGCAAGACCGTTGCCTGGCCTACGGAGGGGCCTTCGATGCGCTGTATGTTCTGGAAGTGCGCGCCGGCGTGGCGAAGGCCAACGGGCTGCGGCCGGGGGCGCAAGTCGAGTTCTAGCGAGGGGAACACATGCCATGGATCACGCGCAGTTGAGGAGTCTTCTTGAACAGGTGCGCGAAGGCGCCGTGGACGTGGATCAGGCGCTCGAACAGCTGCGACACATGCCCTTCGAGACGCTCGGCTACGCCACCATCGATCACCACCGCGCCATCCGGGTCGGCATGCCGGAGGTCGTTTTCGGCAAGGGCAAGACGGTGGAGCAGACCGTGAACATCGCGTCGCGGCTGCTGGAGCGCGCGTCGAATGTCCTGGTGACGCGCACCACCCGGGAGGCGTACGAGGCGCTGCGGGAAAAGTTTCCGGAGGCGGAATACTTCCCGCTGTCAGGCGCGCTGCGCGTGTGGCGGGACCGCAGCCCGAAGGGCAAGGGCAAGCTGATGGTGATCAGCGCCGGCACCACGGATCTTCCGGTAGCGGAGGAAGCGGTGGTTACGGCAGAGGTGATGGGCAACGAAGTGCTCCAGGTGCATGACGTGGGCGTGGCCGGAATTCACCGCCTGCTCGGGCACTATGAGCTGATCCGGCAGGCGCGCGTGATCGTCGTGTGCGCGGGCATGGAGGGCGCGCTCCCGAGCGCGGTCGGCGGAATGGTCAGCTGCCCGGTGATCGCCGTGCCGACCAGCGTCGGCTACGGCGCAAGCTTCCACGGGCTTGCCGCGCTGCTCGGCATGCTGAACAGCTGCGCGAGCAACGTCAGCGTGGTCAACATCGACAACGGCTTTGGCGGCGGCTACGTCGCCAGCCTCATCAACAGGCTGTGACGGCGGGACTCACACCGCCGCCTTCAGCACGCCTGCCTTGAGGGGCTCGGCGAACACATAGATCCCGAATAACGGTTTTTGTTCGCCCCTGCCCCACCGGTTCACCTTCCACTGCGCGCGCAGGAATTTCACGTCGGGATGATTGCGAAGGTCAAGCACGCGGGAATAGACGCCGCAATAGAACTTCTGCGGAAAGGCAAGCAGGGGCTTGGCATCCCATTGGACGCCGTCAGGGGATCCGTGGATCGCGAGATCCAGGCTCTCCTGCTCGATGATGCGGTGGATGCCAAGGGTGACTGTCAGTAGCCCGCCGGCCGAGGAGCCGAGCTCCAGAGCCGGGCCGTTTCCATTCTCCCGGATTTCCAGCTCAGGTACGAGAAATGCAGGCAGCATCGGACTTTCCTCGAAACCGAACCTGAATGGCCACTGCCGCCGCTGCCGGCGGCTTCAGACTGTGCGGAGCCTCTCCATCAGAAGTCGCCCCGCCTCTTCCAGAGTCTCATATTTCTTGCAAAAACAGAAGCGGATCCAGGCCGCCCCGGCGGCACGTTCCCGGAAGAAGCTGCTGCCGGGCACCGCTGCCACGCCCGCCCGCTCCGGGAGGCGCCGGCACAGCTCGTCGCCGTCGTCGAAGCCTGCGCTTCGGATGTCCGCCATGACGTAATAAGCCCCCTGCGGCGGTTCGCACCGGAAACCCGCCCGCTGCAAGCCCTCGAGCAGGATCCTGCGGCGCTCCGTGTACGAGGACTTCAGTTCCGCAAAGTAGGAGTCCGGCAGCTCCAGCGCCACTGCCACGGCGGATTGCAGCGGAGCGGGCGCGCCCACGGTCAGAAAGTCGTGCACCTTGCGGATGGCGGACGTGATCCCCGGCGGCGCCGTCACCCACCCGACGCGCCAGCCCGTGACCGAATACGTCTTCGACGCCGAGCTGACCGTCACCGTGCGGTCCCGCATCCAGGGAAACGCTGCCATGGGAATATGCTGCGCGCCGTCGTAGGTGATGTGCTCGTAGATCTCGTCCGTGATGCAGAGCGCGTCGAATTGGAGGCACAGGCCCGAGATCTGCATCAGCTCGTCCGCGGTGAACACCTTGCCGGTGGGGTTGTGCGGATTATTGACGATAATCGCTTTCGTTTTCGGAGAAAATGCCCGGCGCAATTCCTCCAGGTCGAATTTCCAGTGCGGCGGATGCAGCCGCACATATCGCCGCGTGGCGGAGCAGAGGTCGGCATCCGGCCCGTAGTTTTCATAGAACGGCTCGAACAGGATGACCTCGTCCTCCGGGTTTGTGGTCGCCAGAAGCGCCGCGATCATCCCCTCCGTGGAACCGCACACGACGGTGACCTCTGCATCCGGATCCACTTCCATGCCGTAGAACCGCCGGTAGGAGGAGGCGATCGCACGCCGCAGCTGCGCGGCGCCCCACGTCACCTCGTACTGGTTCCTGTCTTCCAGAATGGCGCGCGCCGCAGCCTGCTTCAGCGCTTCCGGCGCGGGAAAGTCGGGGAAGCCCTGGGCCAGATTGACGGCGTTGTGGCGCAACGCAAGGCGGGTCATTTCCCGGATCACACTCTCGGTGAACCCGGCAGTCCGCGCAGCGCGGAAGCGTTCAACGTTTCCGGACACCGGACTTGGCTCCTTTCCTGGCGGGAGATCCCGTCTGGCGCTTCCGGGGCCGCGAGCCCGGTTTCGGGGCGGGCTTCGCCGCTCCGGGCGGGCGGGGCTCGGCGGTCCCGGCGGCAGCGGGCTTGCGCGCCGGCACAGACGCCCCGTAAAGCCAGCGGTAAATCTCGCGGTTTCGCAAAATAATTTGTACGTAATCCCGGGTCTGCTGCAATGGAATGGTCTCCACGAACTCCGCCGGCTCGCGGTAGCCGCCCCAACCGGCCCAGACCGGGATGCGCGACGGGCCTGCGTTGTAGGCCGCCAGCGCCTCTTCCACCCTTCCCTGCCTCGACTCGAGAAGGCGCGCCAGAAAATACGCTCCAATAGCGACATTCACCGACGGATTGTGCAACGCGCGGCGCGTCACAGGGCGCATCCGCAGCCGCCTGCCCAATTCCCTGCCGGTGGCAGGCATCACCTGCATCAGACCGATGGCGCCCGACGGGGAAACCGCCCCGGGGTCGAACTCGGACTCCTGCCGGATCAGCGCAGCCACCAACAGCGGATCCAGCCCCCGTTTCCGCGCCTCCCGCTGAATCAGATCCCGGTAGGGGAACGGGAATGCCAGCTCCCAGAACCGCCGCGGCGCGGCGTCGCGGGGCAGCCAGAGATATCCGGGCACCGAACCGCGAATGTGCCTGACCGCCGCTCCCCACGCTCCTCGCGCGCTCGCGATCTCCGCCGCCTCGAGAGCCAGCGCATAAGGCGAGGCGCCGTTCCGCGCGCCGTACCGGAGCTCGATCTCCGCCCACACGCCCAGCGACTCCGCTGCCAGGCGGCGCGCGCGGGCGATGCGCCACCGGGCTTCCTCGCCGGGCCGGAAGTCCGCCTGTCGCGGCCGGTCCGGCCACCGGATCGACGCCAGAAATCGGGCCGCACGCGCCGCTCCCTCTCCATTGGACGCACCGGCCGCCGGCCGGGACGCAGCCAGAACGGAGTAATAATAATTCGGAAATCTCGCCCGCAGTTCGGAGAAATACGCATGAGCAGCAAGGAAATCTCCCCGGTCTTCTTCGATTTTTCCGAGGAAATACAGCGCCGCGCCCGCCTTGTCTGAATCCGGATGCCGCTCCAGGTGCTCCTTCAGGAGCGTTTCCGCCGCCTCGCTGCGTTCCAGCCAGGAGCGCCAGGCCACTTTCCAGTGGCAGCCCGCCGCCTCCGGCTCTTGCGGGAAATTCTCCGCGCAGGCATGGAACAGCGGAACGAACGACGCCGCCTCGTTCCGGAGGAGGAAGTGGTTGGCCGCCTGAACTGTCGCCAGCAGGGCCCATCGCGACTTCGGCGCCCGCCGCCGCAGCTCTTCCAGCGCATTCAGCATCGCCGGCGCATCGTCCAGCCGCCGGTGGCAGAGCACGATGTAGTAAAGCCGTTCCGCGTCCGCTTCCGCGCTCTCCGGGCGGAACGCGGCGAGTTCCGAGAGCGCGCCGCGCGTCTGTCTCTGCGAATACAGCGCTGCCGCAGCGCGGACCCGCGCCAGCTCCCGCCTCTCGGCGGCATCGGCCTCCTCCGCCAGCTTCAGCCACTCCCGCCGCGCCTCTGCGTCGCGTCCGGCCGCGGCCAGCCGCGACGCCCGCTCCACGAGCAGCTCCTGCGGCGGGCGGGGCAGCCGCAGAGACGGGTCCTTCTCGAGTGCCGCAAGGGCATCCCGCGCATCCGCAGCCTCTTTCGATAGCGGATACAGGCAGTAAACGCGCCAGTAGAGCCCCGCGGCAGCCGTCTTCTCCCCCAGCCCCTCGCGTGCCAGCGCCGCCGTGAACGTCGCCTGCGGCTCCGGCAGGTCGCCTCCGCCTCGCTCCAGCATCCGCAGTGCTTCAGCGAAACGGCCGGCTTTCACCAGGCAGTCGGCGCCGAGCACTGCCGCACGGCCGCCGATGGAAGAAGGGAAGCGTGTCTGCCAGACCGGCCCCAGCGCCGCAGCTGCTTCCTCGAAGCGCCGTGCGGCCGCCAGCGCCTGGGCGCGCCAGAAAGCCACGAAGTCCGCGATCTGCGGATGCGCCGGCGCGAGCGCTGCCAGCCGTTCCGCGGCCCCCGCCTCGCCCCGCGCCGCAGCCGCCGCGGCAGCGGCCAGTTCCCCGGTCCGGGGAGCCGCCGGCTGCCCCGCAGCCAGCACCGCGCAGACACAGGCGCACAGGGCCGCCTCAGGCCAGCGGACCCGGGTAGTCCGGCCCGAGCAGGCTGGGATCGTCATTCGCCAGAGTCCTCAGAATTTCCATGTGGAGGTAGTCGACCATGGAGGGCACGTGCAGGAATTCATGCCGGAATTGAGCGCGGCTGCGGTCGATTTCCTCCTTCAGGATGGCATAAATGTTGCCGATTTCCCGCCCCTCCCGAACCTTTTTCGCGTGATACAGACGGATCTCGGCCACGCGGACCCGTGCAAAGCGCTGCGCTTTCGCATGCAGCTCCTGCTCTTCGCGCGGAAGCGTGGACCACTCCGGCCCCTCAGGAGCGGCCGCCGCGGCCGCAGGCGGCGGCAGCGGCGCCGCTGGAAGGATCGGGATCACCGGCGCCCGTTCCGGCTGCGCCGCCCCCGAGGCCTGCAGCGCGTCCAGAGCCGGCCCGGCCAGCGCGGTGACCACCTCCAGCAGGTTCAGATCCACCGCCTCCGCCCCGCTCTCGACATAAAGAACCGCCGAAACCCGCCGCTTCCCCTCCTTCTGCCCGGTCAGGACCGGCAAAAGGCAGATCCGCTTTTCCTCGTCGCCGTCGAGCGCCTCGCTCAGCTCCGCGCTCAGCTCGCCTGCGGAAGCCATGCAGATCACCGTGTCCATCGATTCCAGAACGTTGCGGAAGGCCGGCGCCTCCGGCAGCGGAACCGCCCTCTCCGGGGTCTTCGTCAGGGCGAAGTCCGCCGTCGCGCGGTGGTCCTCATACTGGATCTTGCCTGCCGAGATGCTGAACAGAACCGCGCGCGGAGCGAACTCGAAGGCGCCGTCGAGCAGCGCCGCGGCCCATGCGGATGCGTTCTCCGCCTCCGCCAGGCGCCGCGCCACATGGTTCAGCCGCTCGCCCAGCGCGCGCATCGCCGCAGATGCGGCCTGCGCCGTCTCTTTTTCCAGCCGCTCCGACACCCGCGCCTCGACCTCCTGCGCGAATGCCTCCCGGAACGCCCCGAAGCGCTCTTCCAGCGCCCGCCCGAGATGCTCCTGCCAGCCGCGCTCGAGCGCCTCCTGCACGGACTCCACGTGCAGCTGCCAGGCGGCGGCGATCTGCTCCTCCGCCAGCCGGCGCTCTCTTTCAAACAAATCTTGCCCGTTTTGTTCTTTCATCGGGATTCCGGCGCCGGATCCGGATCCGGCCGCTTCATCAGCAGTGTATCGCGCCGTCAACGCGCGGCGGGCGCAAGCGCGGGCGGCCAGAGCGCGCCCTCCCACCGGGCCCCCTGCGCGCCGGGCCAGATGCGCGCTGCGCCTTCGGCCGAAGCCTCCCCGCGCCCGCTCCAGAACTGGCCGTCCACCCAGAAGCTGACGCTGCCCAAACGCCAGGGATTCCTCGATCGCTCCCCGTCGTAGCTCAGCGATGCCCGCACCTGCCGCAGGCTCGCTCCGGACGGCAGCCGCAGCAACGGGCTGCTGGCTTCCGCCCAACCCCGCGTCCTCCGCTCCAGCCCGCTTTCCAGCGTCGTGGTGGCTGCCTCCAGCTCGGCGTCAATCGTGCCCCCTCCCGTCTCCAGCCCCGTGACCGTGGCGCGCACGCTGTATTCCGGCTCCTCTTGCCAGAGCGCCGCGCGCGCTGCCGCTTCCACTTGCGCGCCTTTCCAGTTCGCCCGGAGCCCGTCGATCGACACATGCCCCGCGCGCCACCGGAAATGCGCTTCCACGTTTTCGAATTCCTGCCTGCCCAGCAACAGCATGGAGACCTTCATGGAACCCCGCGCGTCCAGCCGCCTGAGCCATGCGGGCATTCCCGCGCGCCGCCGCAGGGTGCGGTCGAACAGCCCGCGCGGGGGCGGCTGCGCCATACGGAACAGTCTCTCCAGCTGGGCTCCGGTGACCCGTTCCGCGGAGATCTCTGCCGTCAGCGGCGGCTCCCCGGCAGGCTGGAACTGTGCGGAGGCGCGCACGGCGGCGCCCGCAAACCGCGCTTCGCTCTCCCGCAAGCGCCAACCGGCGCCGAGGAGTTCCAATTGCGCCTTCGCCAGCAGCAGCGGCTCCGGCCAGCCCTCGGGCTGGCACCGGGAGTCGCTGAGGCTGATCCGTCCCGACCATCGGCGCCTTCCCTGCTCCGGGCTTTCGCCGGGCTCCATGGACAACGCCAGCCTGCCGCGCCACCTGCCCTGCGTGCAGCTCCCGGCCAGGGGCATCTTCCCCAGCGCGGGAAATGCAGCAAGCGCGCCGTTGAGCTCGGCGATTTCCATGTCCTCGGTCGCCGCATCGAAGCCGAGCGACCCGCTGGACAGGTTCCACTCGCCCCGGAGCGTCGCGGGCGACCGCTTCGGCGTGGTGATTCGCGCATTCTCGAGCGTGAGCAAGTCCCCGTCGAGGCGCAGCAGGCCATCGGCCACCTCGACGGCGGGCGCATCCCCGATCCGCAGCTGCAGCGAAGGGAACCGCAGTTCGCCGTTTGCGGCGGCGCCTGTGGCGAACCGCGCGGCGCCCGAGACTCCGCCTTCGACAGCAACGCCCGCAGGGGCTTCCAGCCCCAGCCGGCGGCAGATGTCCAGCAGCGCGGGCGCGGGCAGATTGTCGAAGCCGATCTCCGCGGACCAGCGCGGCGACGTCAGCAGGCCGCTCCCCTCCAGGCGCAGGTTCAGCGGCGCGGCCGTCCGCCCGCGCTCCGGCGCTGCGGAATTCAGGGCAAGCGTCTGCGCCACGAGATTCAAAAGGCCGCGAAAAGGAATCTCGATATTCCGCGACCGGAGGCCGAAAAACGCGGGGCGTTCCAGGTCTTCCACCTCGATTTGCCCGCGCACTTCCAGGGCGCTCAACGGGCCATCCAGAAAAGCGCGCGCCGTGAAACGCCCCTCGAGACCGATGTCCCGCCCGGCCACCAGCTGCATCAGTTCCGGAACCGCGCTGTGCTCAAGCTCCACGTCCACGGCGAAACGGCCTCCCGGCGGCCCGGGCATCCACCGCCCGGATCCTGTGAACCGGCCGAAGCCCTGCCCCGCGCGGTCGGTTCTCGCCGGCGACGCCTCGTACCGCCAGCGGAATTCGCCTCCCGCCGAACGGGGCGGTTCAGCATCGAGGTCGACTCCGTTGAGATAGTAAACGGATTTCCAGGGCCCCGTGCGGAAATTGATGCGGCTTTGCCGCAGCGAAAATCTAGGAACCTCTCCCGGTTTCCCGTCAGCGAGCCGCTGCTTCAGGAACGCACCGAGGTTGAATCCGGATTGCTCCGTCCGCGCAATATTCACGCTGGCTCCCACCAGCCGCACTTCCCCCAGTTCCAGGGAACCCAGCAACAGCCTCGAAAGACGGATCGAAGCGCGGACCTCGTCGGCGTAGGCGAGCGGCTCGAGCCCGAATGCGGGATCGTCCGCGATCACGAGGTTGGAGGCCAACAGGGCGGGCACAGGCAGCAGCGTGCAGCGCACGTTGTCCAGCTCCACGCGCCGTCCCAGCGAGCGCGACAGCGCCTCCCTCAGGGGAGTCGCCAGCGCCGGCATATCCTGAAAGGGAAGGATCGCCACGGCGGCCACAACAAGCAACGCCGCCGCCAGCGCCGCCCGCTTCCAGCCTGCGCGGCTCATTCCGTCCTCCCCTCAAGCAGCCGCTGATAGCTCTCCGGAGTATCCACATCCAGCAGCACGAACGGATCCTTCACCTCCACGAACCGCCGCTGCGAGCGTCGAACCAGATCCCGTGCCGCCGCCTGCGGAGGGAGCGCCAGAAAAGCCGCGGCCATCCGCGCCGCCGCCAGCACCGGATGCCCGTGCCGCCCGTGACAGGAGGGCTGCACGAAATCCGCCCCATCGTCCCACGCCTCGAGCAGCGCCGCCAGCGTGGACGGGCGCACGCCCGGCGAGTCGGCGGGCGTGAAGAAGAACGCCTCGGTGTCCGCCTGCATGGCGCGCAGCCCGCATTGCAGGGAAGACAGCTGTCCCGCCTCCGGCGCGGCGTTCAGAACAAGAACCGCCGAGGCAGCCCGCTTCAGTGCGCCCGCGATTTCGGCAGCGTCCCTGCCCAGCACGCAGACGACGCGCGCGCCCGCTTCTGAGTAAAGACGAATTTGCCTGTCCAGGAACGTTTCGCCTTCGTATTCGAGCAGCGCTTTCGGCCGGCCCATCCTCGAAGACGCGCCAGCCGCCAGCAGGATCGCGCTCAGCCGGGGTCTCACTTCCGGGCCGCCGCAGGCAAGCCTGCGCCCAGCACTGTCATCGACAGGGCGCGCCAGTTCGAGGACGCCTTCCGGCGCACGGCGATCATCTCCGCCGCCACGCTCACCGCAATTTCCTCGGGCGTCACGGCGCCGATATCGAGCCCCATCGGCGCATGCACGCGCTCGAACAGCTCCGGCGCCATGCCCTCGCGAACCAGCTCCTTCACCACGCTCAGAACCTTCCGGCGGCTCCCGATCATCGCAATGTAGCCCGCCTCCGTTGTCGCCGCCCATCGCAGAACGCGCATGTCGTCGCGGTGGCCGCGCGTCACAATGATCAGGTAGCAACCCGAATGGATTTCGAGTTTCGGGAAAATCTCCTCGTAATTTCCGGCGATGATCTCGTCGGCTTCGGGGAACCGTTCCCGGTTGGCATACGCCTCGCGGTCGTCGATCACCGTGACGGCGAAGCCCAGCATGGAGCACAGCCGGGCAAGGCTTCGGGAAATATGCCCGGCGCCGAACAGGAAAACTCGCAGCAAAGGTTCGACCGGTTCCACGAAAATCTCCAGTTGCCCGCCGCAGATGAGCCCGTTGTCGTACGCCACGTCCTCGGCGAGCGAGAAGGAGAGGATCCGCGTCTTGCCCGTCTCCATCACCTCCTTGGCCGCCTGCCAGACCTCCGCCTCCACGCAGCCGCCCCCGATGGTGCCGGCGATGCTGCCGTCATCCCGGACCAGCATCTTCGCGCTCGGATAGCTGGGAATGGAGCCGTTGACCTTCACAATCGTGGCCAGCGCAGCCTTCCTTCCGGCGCGCCGCAGCCGCACGATCTCCTCGAACAGGTCCATCGCTCTCCCATTGTAGCCGCACGGCTGCGCGGGCGGCCCGCTGCGCGGCTGCGCTGCAAGCGGGGTTCGCCGGCTTCGGGATGCTATCATGGCGGCGAATGCAGGACCATCTCGCCGTGGCGCCGGGCCTTGCGCTGCTGTTTGACATGGACGGGGTGCTCATCGAATCCACCGGCGTCCACACGGCGGCATGGGAGGAATATCTGGCGCGCCACGGAATTCCCTCCGCGGGCGTCATGGAAAAAATGCTGGGCCGGCGGAACGACCAGATTGTCCGGATTCTCTGGGGCCCGCAGATCACCGAAGAAGAGGTCTTCCGCCACGGAGCCGAAAAGGAACGGCTGTACCGGGAGATGATGTCGCCGGTCTTCGAGCAACACATCGTGCCCGGAGTGGAAGGCTTTGTCCGGGCCGCCTCCAGCCGCGGCGTGCCGTGCGCGCTTGCCACCAACGCCGAGCCGGCCAACGTGGACTTCGTCCTCGGCCGCCTCGGGCTTCGGGAGTGTTTTCGCGTCATCGTGGACGGCCATCAGGTCCGGCGGCCCAAGCCCGACCCGGAAGTGTATCTGACCGCGGCTGCGCGGCTCGGCGTGGCGCCGCAGAACTGCGTGATCTTCGAGGATTCGCCGGGGGGGCTTCAGGCGGCGCGCGCCGCCGGCGGCCGCGTCGTCGCCGTGCTCACCACCCTGAAGCAGGCCCCGGATGCGGATCTCGCGGTACGCGATTTCCTGGATCCATCTCTCCGATCATGGCTTTCGAGGCAAACACCCCGCTGACGGCCACGGCCCTCATCACGGCAGCGGTTTCCATCGCGCTGGCGTCGCTGGTGTGGCGGCGGCGGCTGACGCGGCTGGAAAAGCTGCGGCGGCAGGTGGCTGCGATCCGCGCGCTGAGCCGCGAGGCAGCGCGCGGCGCCGATGCCCCATCCATCGCGGTCGCCATCCAGGATGCTCTCCGAAAAACCCTGCACGATCCCGCATTGAAAGCCTCGATTGTACAACCCGGCGATGGAGCTGCCGCGGAGAAAAACGCGGAAAATCGCCTTCAATTTCCGCTAAATCCGGAGGAAAATCCGGGCGGGTTTCTCGTGATCCGGCACTCCGGCGAGGAGCAGTTCCCGGAAGAGATCCTGGACGCTCTCGCCGACCTTGCCTTGCACGCCGGCATCGCTCTCGAGATGCGCGAGCAGCGCCGCCTGAAAGAGCAGGCAGCCCGCGGCGAGCAGCTGGCAGCCTCCAGCCTCCTGCTGGCGGGGATCGCCCGCGAACTGGCGCCCGTGCTGGAGGGGATCCTCCGGCAAGCCCGCCAGATTCAGCACGAGGGGATCGCCGCCGGCGCCGGGGCGGCGCTCGGGCTCGTGGAGCGGCTGTCCGCCTTCGGCGAGCGCGAACTCGCCCGCCCCACGCTGTTCGATCTCTGCGAGGTGCTGCGCGAGCTCGCCGCCCTGCGGCGGCACGCCTGGCGCCTCATGCAGCTCGACGTGACCACCCGGTTTCCGGAGCAGCCGGTACCGGTGCGGGCGCCGCGGGGGATCCTCGAAGAGGCGGCTCTCGGACTGATCGTTGCCGCCGAGCAGACCCTCTCCGGCGAGCCGTCGCCCCGCTTGTCCATCGCTGTGGAGTCCCGCAGCGGCCACGCTGTCCTCGATCTGACTCTGGGCTTGGGGCAGCCCCTCGCCGCGCCGGCTTCTTCCAGCCTCGCCGCCTGCCGGAATCTTGTGGAGAGCTGCGGCGGCAGGCTGGAATCCACCCAGTCCGGCGGGCAGCTGCGGTTCGAGGTCCTCCTGCCGCTCGCAACGCAGGACCCGCCACGGCAGAGCCGCCAGCAACCCGCCCCTGCGGCGCGCCCGTTGACACTCATGCTCGTGCACCCGGAAACCGATGCCCTCCGCCCTTTGGTGCGCGCGCTGGCGGAACGCAATCACCGCGTCGTGCCCGCCGCCGATTCGATCCAGGCGCTGGAGATGGCGGCGCGCCTGCACTTCGACGCCGTCTTCGCCTCTCTCGGGCAGCAGGATCTCGAATGGCCGGAGTTCGCCTCGCGGATCCGCAACTACACGCCCGCCGTCGGCTGGCTGTCCACGGCTTCCCGCCCCGCCCCGCCCGGCGTCCCGTTCCTTCCCCTTCATCCCTCGGAAGGCGCCCTCGAAGAGCAGCTCGCGGCGATCGAGGGAACCTTGCGGCCTCCGCAGTCATCCATTTCCACGTGAGGCAGTTTCCTGTGTCCGGACTTCTTCTCCCCGCCGCCCTGGCGGTGCTTGCGCTGCTCCCGATCCCGGCAACGGCGCAATCCTCGCGGAAATACGCCGGGCCGCGGCCGGAAAAGGCCGACGTCCCCTACCTGCTCCATGCCACCCGGCTGATTGAAGTGGAAAAGAGCGTCGCCACGGAATCGAAGACCAAAGACGGAACCCTCTACACGGTGCCGGGCGCGCAAAGCCCGGTGAAAACCCCGGTGCCGGAGCCGATCTTCCTGTTCAAGTCCGAAAAAATCAATCCCGAATCGCTGTCGCTCTTCCGGATGGTGCCGCAGGGCGGAAACCGGACGCTGCTGTTCCCGCCGCAGGGGAAGCGGCGCAAGGACGGCCCGCGCCCGGTCTTCGTGCTGGTGACGATGCTCGAGCCCGGTCTGTACCGCGTGGAGGTGAACGAACCTCTGGAGGACGGCGAGTATTGTCTCTCTCCGGACGGATCGAACGACGTGTTCTGCTTCAGCGAGTACTGATGCGCCGCACCGCACCGTGCGCCTGCCCGCCGCCGGAGCGACACTCTAGCCGGCGCCTTTGCGCAACTCCTCGATAATCGCCGGAGTGATCTCGAACAGGTCGCCCACAAGGGCGTAATCGGCGATCTCGAAGATCGGCGCCTTCGGGTCGCGGTTGATCGCCACGATGCAGCCGGATCCCTTCATGCCCACGATGTGCTGGATGGCGCCGGAGATGCCCAGGGCGACGTAAAGCTTCGGCGCCACGGTCTGCCCGGAGCTGCCCACCTGCCGTTCCATCGGCAGCCAGCCGTTATCGCAGATGGGGCGCGAAGCAGCCAGCTCCGCCCCCAACGCCGAGGCGAGTTCCCGCGCCAGTTCGAGGTTCGCCTCCTCCTGAATCCCCCGTCCCACGGCAACGATCCGTTCCGCGGCGGAAAGGTCCACCGCCTGCGCTGCCTCGCGGAAAGGCGCCTCCGGGCGCTGCCGGATGGCCGCCCCGTCCAGCACCGGCCGGAAAACGTGAACCGGCGCAGAGCCGCCCGCAGCCTGCGCCGCGCGAAATGCGCCCGCCTGGAAAGAAACGAAATTCGGACCCGGCGTCTCGAAAACGAAACGCCCCACCAGCTTGCCCTGGAACATCGGGCGCTCGAACACGGGCGCGCCATCTTCCATGGCGAATCCGGTCGAGTCCCCCATCAGCGTGCGGTCCATTCGTGCGGCCAGTGCCGGGGCGAAATCGCGGGTCTGATAGGTGTGCGGCAGAACCACCCACTCCGGCTGCCGGCCGCGGATCACCTGCAGCAGCGCTTCCACCCATGCGTCGGCGGCGTACGCCCCGAGGGCCTCGTGTTCCAGAGCCACGACTTCGGAAACATCAAAAGATGCGAACTCCCCCGCTGCCTGCGCGCTGCCGGGCGCGCAGACGGTCACCTCGCTGCCCGTCGCGCGGGCCAGCTCCAGTGCGCCCGCCAGCGCCTCAAATGACATGCGGTGCCAGCCCGCGCCGGCCGGTTCCATCACTGCCAGAATGCGGCTCATAGCACGCGCGCCTCGAATCGAAGTTTCTCCACCAGCTGAGCCGCCTGCTCGGCGGGCGATCCCTCCAGGAACTGCGTCTCCCTCTGCCGCCGCGGCTCGGCGAGCTGCTTCAGGCGCAGACCCGCCGCCAGCGCTTCCGCAGGCGCCTCCACCCGGCGGATTTCCTTCGTCTTGGCCTTCTTGATCCCCATCAGCGTCGCGTAGCGCAACCGGCTGATGCCGCTTTGCACGGTCAGCACCGCCGGCAACGGCAGCGTGACGTGCTGAAACCAGCCCGCCTCCAGCTCGCGCTTCACGCGCACTTCGCCTGCCGAAGGCTCAATGGCGACCACCAGCGTGGCGTGCGGCCATCCGAGCCGCGCCGCCAGGATCACACCGGTTTGTCCGCTGCCGGTGTCGTCGGACTGCAAGCCGGTGAGGATCAGCTCAGGCTGCTCTTCCCGCGCCGCCATTTCCAGCAGCCTCGCGGTTGCAGACGGGTCGGTTCCCCGCGCAGCCTCCCCGTCCACGGCAATGTGGATGGCGCGGTCCGCGCCCTTGGCCAGCGCCTCGCGCAGGACCGCCTGCACGCGCTCCGGACCGCACGAGACGGCGATCACCTCGCCGCCTTCCGCCTCTTTCAGCCGCAGCGCCGCCTCCAGAGCGTACGCATCGGGCTCGTTCATCTCATAGGTGAGGCCGGATTCGTCGATCCACGTGCGCGCGCTGTCCGCTACGACGGGCAAGTCGCGCGCCGGCACCTGCTTCAGAGCCACCAGGATCTTCATGCATTCGACTCCTGCCGGGCGGCCGCAAGCCGTGCGGCAAGGCAGCTCAACCGGCGAACCGCTTGAAAATCAGACTGCCGTTGGTGCCGCCGAAGCCGAACGAATTCGACAACGCGTATTCGATCTTCATGGGCCGCGCCTTGTGCGGCACGAAGTCGAGGTCGCAGCCCTCGCCGGGGTTGTCCAGATTGATCGTCGGCGGCGCAATCTGATCCCGGATGGCGAACACCGTCAGCGCCGCCTCCAATCCGCCCGCGCCGCCGAGCAGGTGGCCGGTCATCGACTTGGTAGAGCTGACGGCAAGCTTCCAGGCATGCTCGCCGAAGGTCCGCTTCAGCGCGATGCACTCGATCACGTCGCCCACCGGCGTGGAGGTGCCGTGGGCGTTCACGTAATCGATCTGCTCCGGCGCGATCCCGGCGTCGCGCATGGCGTTGCGCATCACGCGGTAGGCGCCGTCGCCGTCCTCCGAGGGCGCCGTGATGTGATAGGCGTCCCCGCTCATGCCGTAGCCCACGATCTCGGCCAGGATCGGGGCGCCGCGGCGCCGCGCGAACTCCAGCTCTTCCAGGATCAGGATCCCGGCGCCTTCGCCCACAACGAAGCCGTCGCGGTCCCGGTCCCACGGACGCGAGGCCTTCTCCGGCTCGTCATTGCGCAACGACAGGGCGCGCATGGCGGCGAAACCGCCGATGCCCATCGGCGTGATGCACGCTTCCGCGCCGCCGCAAATCATCGCATCGGCGTAGCCGTGCTGAATCAGCCGGAACGAGTCCCCGATGCAGTGCGCGCTCGTCGTGCAGGCGGTGGCCGTCGCCGAGTTCGGGCCCTTGGCCCCCGTGCGGATGCTCACGTTGCCCGAGGCGAGGTTCACGATCGAAGCCGGGATGAAGAACGGGCTGATGCGCTCCGGCCCCTTCTCCAGCAGCACGCGGTGCTCGCGCTCGATCACTTCGAAAGCGCCAATGCCGCTGCCGATGTAGACGCCGACCATCTCCGCGTTCTCCGGCGTCACCTTCAGCCCGCTGGTTTGCAGCGCCTCCTCGGAGGCCGCCACGGCAAACTGGATGAACCGGCCCACCCTCCGCAGGTCCTTCTTGTCGAAGTACCGCAGCGGGTCGAAGTCCCTCACCTCGGCCGCAATGCGGCAGGGGAAGTTCGAGCAGTCGAATTGCGTGATCGGCCCGATTCCGCACCGGGATGCAAGAATCCCTTTCCAGGTTTCTTCGGCGCTGCATCCGAGCGCCGAAATAATGCCCACACCGGTGACGACCACCCTGCGTGCCAATGGAGATCTCCTATGCGGCCAGCATGATCCGTGAAGCGGCGGGAGGCGGGAAGGTCCGGCGGCCTACTCGCCTTTCCTGGCTTCGATGTAGTCGATCACGTCCTTGACGGTCTTGATCTTTTCGGCGTCCGAATCGGGGATGTCGATATCGAAAGCCTCCTCGAGCACCATGATCAGCTCCACCGTGTCGAGCGAGTCCGCTCCCAGGTCCTCGGTGATCGTGGCGTTGTCCTCAACGGCCGATTCCTCGACACCCAGATGCTCGACGATCAACTGTTTAACTTTGTCGCGAACGGACATGAAACCTCCCGAAAGTCCACAAAGCTCCGATTCTACCCGCCGCACCGCGGGAATGCAACGAAGCTTGCGCAACGGCCAGCAATCCGCCGGATCCGCTAAGCTTCAGTTTTAGCATGATTCGAACCCTCTACCTGCACGGATTCGCCTCGTCCCCGCAGTCCAGCAAGGCGCTGGAGCTGGCACGGCGGTTCCGGGCTCAAGGCTGGCCGTTCGAGATCCCGGATCTGAATGGCCCGGACTTCCGCCACCTCACCTTGACGGCGCAGCTGGAATGCATCGGGCGCGCGGCCGCCGGCGAGCCGGTCCACCTGATCGGCTCGAGCCTCGGCGGCTACCTTGCGGCCCTCTACGCGGCGCGTCATCCGGAGGTGCAGAAGCTGATCCTGCTGGCGCCGGCATTCGGCTTCGCGCGCCTGTACGAAGAGTCTCTGGGCGCGGATCTCGTAGAACGGTGGCGCAACGAGGGCGTGCTGCGCGTGATGCACTACGGGCTCGGCACGGAGGTGGAACTCGGCTGGCAGTTCCTGGAAGACGCGCGCCGCTACGAAGAAGAGCCCGCCATCACGCAGCCCTGCCTGATCTTCCACGGCACGCGGGATGATGTCGTCCCTGTGAGTGTTTCGCGGCAGTTCGCCCGCACCAGGACCTGCTGCCAGCTGTTCGAAGTGGACTCCGATCACGAGCTGCGGGATCAGGTGGACGCAATCTGGGAGGCGGGCAGGGAGTTCCTCTCCGGCTGAGCGCCCCCTTCCTCGGCGACGATCCACGTCTCCGGCAGCCCCATCCGCCCCGCGGTGGCGCGCGAGAACAGGCCGAAGCCTGCCCATGACAGGTACAGCAGCGCTCCGGCGGCGCTGCGGTGGCGCACCCGCAAAAGCCAGTAGCCAAAGAGCGACCAGAGGGCGGAGCCGAGGAGCGCCTCCAGCAGACGGTGGACGGAGTCAACCCCGCAGAAAGGCGTCTGCAGCAGCAGCGCGAATCCGGCAAGATGCCATGCCATGCCGGGGAGCCAGGCTCGAAGAGGGGGCCTTCGGGCGGCGCTGCCCAGGTAGCGGCCCAGCCACGGATGTACGATGACCAGCGCCGTCTGGGCTGCTGCCAGCGCCGTCAGGGCGCCGGGCGCGCCCCATCGAATGCCCGCTTCCAGCAGAAGCAGGGAGGAGAGCGTCATGCCCGCAAACTGCGCCGTCTCGGCGCGGAAGAGCGCGCCCAGGTAAACGGGCAGCAGGCGGCACGAACGCTGGTGCCGGCACGGCAGCCAGTACCCGGCCCAAACATCAAAGGGGAGGCTCAGCGTGGCGTAAGCCATGTAGAACACCGCGAACGCCAGCCAGTGCAGCCAGAAGGGCCCGGCCGTGTGCGGGAAGAACGTGGATGGAAGCTGGTAGAGAAAGGCCACAAGGGTTGCCGCGAAAAGCAGTCCGCCCCCCGCAAGCGCCGCCCGGCGCCGCGCACGCTGGTAGGATTCCGATTCCATCCGACGCTCCATTGGATGCTGCTTGCCGGGAACGCGCTGGAAAAAAGGGCCCATTGAGCCGCCTCCCTCCAGACTGCCATACTGGAAGTTCATGCGCTTTCGGCCGCTTTCCGTCTGTCTCGTGTTTCTTCTGCTGGCCCAACCGGCCTGGCCCTGGGGCCCCGATGGCCACCGGCTTGTGGCCGAGATTGCCTGGAAGCACCTGTCCGGCAGCGCACGGGCCGAAATCGCGCGGCTCCTTCCGGAGGGCGAGACCATCATCACCATCGCACCGTGGGCTGACGAAGTCCGCCCACAGCGCCGCGAAACCGCTCCCTGGCACTACATCAACATCCCTCTCGAAGCCTCCGGCGACTGGCGCCCGTATTGCCCCGAAGGCGAGTGCATCGTCACCGCCATTCAGCGCATGGCGGCCAAGCTGGCCGACCGCCGCCTCCCGGCAGCCGAACGCGAGGAGGCGCTGCGGTTCGTGGTCCACTTTGTCGCCGATCTGCACCAGCCTCTGCACTGCGGGGACCGCCGGGACCGCGGCGGCAACGACGTGCCCGTGATCTTCCGGCAGCGGCCCACGAATCTTCACTCGATCTGGGATACGCCGTTGCTGCTGGAGACTCTGCGGCGCGAAGGCGCGCGGGAGCGGCTCCTGCGAGAGGCATCCCCGGAGGAGCTGCAGCGCGAATCCGCCGGCGGACCGGAAGATTGGGTGTGGGACTCGCACCGGCTCTCCCGCGACGTGGCGTACGCCTTGTTACCCCCCGGACGCCCCGCTTTGATCGAAGACGAGTACGCCGAACGCGCCTACCCGGTGATCGAAGAGCAGGTCCGGCGCGCCGGGCTCCGGCTGGCCGCACTGCTGGAGCGAACCTTCGCGCAGACGCCCCCTGCCAGAGGACAATAGCCCTCACGGAGAAGATAGCGCGCGGGGCGTTACCAAATTTCATAGTGCATCGTCTCTGCAAGCGGGCGCATGCTACAATTTTTGGGAACAGCTCGGCTGCAGCGGCTGCTTTCGTGCAACTTTCCCCGGAAGGACGCGTCTAAGCGAGCAGAGGCTCGGAGCCGGGCCGGGATCATTGTGTAAGGGTGTTTTCGTCATCATGCAGGCGCACGTTCCCAAGCCACCGCAAGCGGAAGCCGCACCCCATCCGGCGATCCGCAGGGAAGACGCGCCCTTCGCGAACATTCTCGCGCTGCAGCAAGAACGCCGGCCCTGGTTCATCAACCTTTTCCGCACGCTGCGTGAACTGTCCGCGATGAAGCGGCAGCCGCCGCTTCTGGTGACCTTCCGCCCGTTGACGGAGGAGGAGCTGCTGAACAGCAAGGATCCCGAACTCCAGCAGCTGGCGCACTTCCAGGTGGACCGGACCTTCTGGCAGTCCTTCCGCGACAATCTGCGCTATCTCTTCACCAAGGAGCCTCCTCTCCAGACAACGGTCCGCCCGCTGACGAAAGAGGAACTGCGCGGCTCGGCTTTGGCAGAGTTCGAAGAGCTCGAACAGCCCTGGTACGTCAACCTCGCCCGCAACCTCAAGGAGCTGATCTTCCCGCCAAAGCTGCCTCCGCTCGAGGTGACGGCGAAGCCCGTGCAGGTGAAGGAGCTGTTTGCTCCCGATCCCTACCGCGGCCGCTCGCACTTCATTTCGCTGGTGGTGCACATCGGGCTTGTGGCTTTGGCCTTCGCTCTGGGAACCAACAAGCAGGTCCAGCAGGCGGTGAAAAACACAATCCAGTTGGTCGCGCCGGTCGAACTGTCGCCGTACATGCCGGATCTGCCTCCCGCCCCCAAGACCGCCGGAGGCGGCGGTGGCGGCGGCGACAGATCCCCGCTCCCTGCCAGCAAAGGCAGGCTGCCGCGGGCGGACCTGAAGCAGTTCACGCCGCCCACGGCTGTCATCCAGAACGAGAACCCGCGGCTGGTGATGGAGCCCACCATCATCGCCGATCCCAACATGCCCCTGCCGAACGTGAACATGCCGAACTACGGCGATCCGTTTGGCCAGATCGGTCCTCCCTCCAGCGGACCCGGCTCCGGCGGCGGCATCGGGTCCGGCTCGGGCGGCGGCGTCGGCTCCGGACGCGGACCGGGCGTGGGCCCGGGCTCCGGCGGCGGCTTCGGCGGCGGAGCCTTCCGCATTGGCGGCGGCGTCAGCGCGCCGGTGCCGATCTACAAAGTCGAGCCGGAGTACTCCGAAGAGGCGCGCAAGGCCAAGTTCCAGGGCACCGTCGTGCTGGCGATCGTCGTCGACGAGACGGGCAAGGTCACCAACGTGCGCGTCATCCGCCCGCTGGGCATGGGGCTGGACGAGAAGGCAATCGAGGCGGTCACCAAGTGGCGCTTCCGCCCCGGTTACAAGGACGGGAAGCCCGTACCCGTCATGGCCAACGTGGAAGTGAACTTCCGGCTCCTGTAAACCGGGCCGCCCCTCTCAGCCTGAATCGCGGATCACCTCCACTCCCTGCGGCGCTTTCACGTCAATCCGGTAACGCGCCCCGTCGCGTTCCACCCGCACCTCGATCGGCCCCTTGGGGTGCGGCACCACGCCGGAGACCCTCTGCAAGGGGCCCAGGTGCGGCTTCACGATCACCTTCGACCACCCGGGCGCGGCGGAGTCCACGCCCAGCACGGTGCGGAAGAACTCGATGTTCGGACTTGCGCCCCAGGCGTGGCAATCGGAGCGCGTGTAGGGGGTGTCGGTTTCCGCCCAGGTGGTGAGCCCTTCTTTCAGCATGAACTCCCAAGTGCCCAGGCGGCTCAGGTAGCGGTCGCCCAGCCCGGCGGCAACCATGGCGCGGTCCAGGTAATAGCGGAAATACACGGAGCACTTCGCCAGATTCTGCGGCGGCTCGATGCGCAGCATCAGCTCCCGCGCCTCCTGCTGCGATGAAGGCAGTCCGGCCAGCACGGCGAGCGCGTTGGCATGCTGCGAGAAGTGGCGGTGGCCAAGGTCCTCGCTGTAGAGCTGCCGCTCCGGGCTCCAGAACTGCTGAACCACCTTCGCCAGCCGTTGCGCCTGCCCGCGGCAGCGCTCCGCCAGCACCGCGATGCCCAGCGCGGCTTCCAGTTCCGCCGCGGATTGCAGCGCCAGCAGAAGCTGCATATGGATCGAGGCGGGCATCACATCCGGCTCTGACGGCGGGCGTCCTCCCTGCCAGTCTTCCACCCAATCGACGTAGTTCCACCAGGGCATGGGGCCCAGCAGACCGTCCGGGCGAAGGTGGCGCTCATAGAAGCCGAGCACGGCGCGCACGCCGCCCAGCATCTCTTTCACGAATCCCGGATCATCCACATAGCGCCAGTAATCGTGCACCATGCCGATCCACCAGAGCGAAAACGGCGGGATGTACTGCTGCAGCGTGCTGGGCGCGCGCGAGTAGGTCGCGCCTTCGTGCGTGCGCGAGGCGTCGATCTGCTCGATGGCATTCCGCATCAGCCGGGCGTCGCCGGTCATGTAGACGGAGACCAGCGCCTGAATGCGCGTGTCGCCCACGTATTGGAGTTGCTCGTAATACGGGCAGTCCATGTAGGTCTCATGGGCGCACAGCCGCGCCGTGCGCCAGCCGGTCTCAAGGATCTTCTGATGCAGCGGATCCCCGGAGTCGAACCGCGCCTTCACCTTGAACGGATACCCGGTGGCCGTGCCGCGGACGTCGTGGATCGTCAACGGCTGATCCGCGGTTTCGATGTCGATCCGCACGTAGCGGTAGGTGCGCCAGTACAAGGGTCTCCATTGGCGCCGCGCACCGTCCGGAAGAAGCGTGTCGCCGTAGCCGATGAACTCCTTGCCTTCGATCTCGTCCCGGTGGCCCTTCATCCGGCGCGGCTTGAGCTGCTGCCACAGCGCCTCGGCATAGCGCACCGAGAGCGATGATCCCGCGCCGCCCTCAAACTCGATTTCAGGAAACGCGCAGGTCAGGTGTCCCTGATCCAGCAGCAGCCACGCCTTCGTGCGCGGCGGCACGGTGACTGTGGCGGGGCGCGCCGGGAACCCCTCGGGTGGCGCTGCCAGCCCCTCGGACTTGCGCAGCCGCGCGAAGCGCTCCGGGCGCTCTTCCATCAGCGGGATGGTGCGCGGGACCAGCATCCAGCGCGTGGGCGCGTCGCGCTGCCAGCGGGAAGAAGCGACGAGCCCGGCGCGGGCTTCCGGCCAGCCCGAGTCGTCAAACTCCGGCTGCTGCCAGCCCCACGGATGGCGAGCGGCCTCGAACCGCTCCATGGGGCCAATGGCGTGGTAACCGGTGGGCTGATAGGTCGGAACGGGAATAGGGCTGTAGGCGGGGCTCCTCAGGCAGCGCCAGCCGGCGCCAGTGTTGAGTGCTGCGTGATCCGTGTCCGCCGCCTGCAGGAGGAAGGCGGTGCGGTGCGACCACTGCGCGACAGCGGCATACGGCCCGTCGTTCCAGACCGTGGCCGCCAGCACGTTCTTCCCTGCCCGGAGAAACGCTGCGATGTCGATGGTCTCGTAACGCCAGTGATGGAGGTCGCCGCGCGCCGGCCCCCACACGACGCGCGCACCGTTGACGTACAGCTCATACCGGCTGTCGGCGGTGACGTGGATCAGGCATTTCTGCGGCTTCGATGGCAGCTCCACCGCGCGGCGGAAATGATACACGCCGTAACCTTGCAGGTTCTCTTCGCCCGCAGGGTGGATCCAGCGCGCCGTCCAGTTCTGGCGCGAAAGGTCGATCTCGACGGCCCGTGCCAGGCCCAGGGCTGCCGTCTGAAGGAGAAACGTGCGGCGCTGCATGGATCGCAGTATATCGCCATGCGTCCGGCTCACCGAAGCAGCCGCCGCAGCCACGCCACGTTGCGCTTGAGATCCTCTTCCTTGTTGCGCGACGGCGCACCGGTTTCCAGCACCAGCCACCCTCGCCACCCGATCTCCTCGAGCACTCTCACGGCGCCGGCGACGTCTACCGGGCCTTCGCCCAGGTAGCCTTTGTCCTTCACATGCACCTGACAGATGCGCTTCCGCCCGAGCAGCCGGAGCTCGGCCAGGGGATCGACATGATACAGGTTGGTGGCGTTGCCGATGTCGTAGTAAATTTGCAGCGCCGGAGAGGCCACCTGATCGAGAATGCGCAGGTCGTCCTCGGCGCGGATGGTGTTTTCGAAGCCGAGGATCACGCGCGCGCGCTCGGCCTCGCGCGCCAGCTCTTTCAGCGGCCCCACCACAGCGTCCATCTCCTCGCGCGTCTCCAGCGCGCACTTGCCGAAGAAGACGAGCATCAGGATGCGGGCATCGAGCTTGCGCGTGATGTCGATGCCTTCCACGGCCCAGCGCAGGGCTTCGCGGTCGTTCTTCAGGCAATGGACATGGAGGATGTCGATGTAGGTGGAGACGATGGGAATGCGGTGCAGTTTCGAAGCGGCCAGGAATGCCCGCTGCCGTTCCGGCGCCGCCATCACCATTCGTCCGGCGGTGGTCTGACGGCCCAGAGTCACCTGAATGCCCTCGCATCCGGCGCGCGCCGCGACGGCGATGGAATCCGGATCGGATGGCGCAAGAGCCACGCCGTCCATCACGCCGATGCGCAGGTTCGCGCCGCGCGCCAGCGCGGCGGCGGGCGCAGCCAGCAGTGCCCGTCTCGTGATCGCCATGTCCGTCAGGCTAACGCTTGCGGCGCACGAGCGCTACCCAGTCGCGGGAGCGTTCGGCAGGCGGCAGCCCGAGCCAGCGGCGCATCTTCCCGCCGCTGATTTCGCGCACTTCCCCCTGCATCAGCTCGCCGCCAGTGCGCGGATTGAACCAGTGCACGGTGTATTCGCCCTCGGGCAGGGCGATCTGCGCCGAGCCGCCGCGCGGAAACTGTATCGCATAGATCTCGCCGATTTTGGCGAAGATGCGCATCGGCGAACCGTCAGCCACGCGGTAGGGCGGCACGACGGGCTCCATTTCATGAAAGGGAAGGTAGCGGTGGAAGAAGTCGAGCGCGATGCGCGTCTGCTCCCACATCCGCTCGCGGGAGCGCCAGTCCTCGCAGTTCAGGTCCATGTGCGGAAAGCGGTAGCCAAAATACCACTCGACTCCCGAGCCGCCGCCCATCAGATTCCCCCACAGGGCTTCAATGCGCGGGATGTCGTGATCCGGATCCTCGCTGTCGGGCAGCACGCCCATGTCGGCAGGCGACTGCTCGTCATGGAAAATCGCCCATTTGCGCCCGGCTTCGGCGCTGCGCCTCCGCAGCTCGACCGTTTCCTCGTGGTAGAACGCCATGTCCGATTGAACGGAACTCGCCTCGAAGTGCGGATCGCCGAGGATGCCGTTGTAGAAACGCCGGGCGGCGTTCAGGTGCGTGTGCACGGCGATCGGGTGATCATACGGGTCGAGTTCGCGGATCCACGCGGCGATGGCTTTGCGGTCGGCATCCGGCGTGTTGTTCTCCTCCCCGAGATTCCACAGCAGCGCGGGATGGTGGGCGAAGCGCGCCACAAGCTCGCGCAGGTAGAGCTTGCGGATGTCGTTCAGCCCCGGACTGCCGCCGAGCTTGCGGTCGTTCTCCGTCTCCTGCGTGACGACATGCAGCATCAGCCCCAGCCGGTCCATGTGGGAGAAGACGATCTCCCACTGGTCGAGCTTGCTGACATCGAAACGGTCCCGGACTTCCGGCGAAGTCCACGGCCAGACATCCTTTCCGTCGCCGCCGTCGATGTTGTAGGTGAGGAAATAAACGCTGTTCATGCCTTTGGAGGCAAGATAATTCAGGGCGCCAATTATCCCCTTCCCCTTGGTTTTTTGCCAGACGGGATCGCCGGGCCGCCAGTCCCGGACATGCGGTTCGTAGCTGTGCAGGAAGGGTTTCCCGGTAGTGTTTTCGCCCTCGTTGAAGCGCGCGTCGAGGTCCCGCGTTTCATCAAACTCGAAATAGGCGAGGAAATTTTCCGGGCTGTCGGCGCCGCCCTTCAGGAAATACTCTCCGCTTCCCCGGAATTTCAAGTAAAATTCGCCGGCATATTCCAGCAGCCCGCGGGCGCGGAAATCGGGGGCCTTTTTGTCCGTGGCCCCGATCACGAATCTCCCTTGCGCACCGTCGAAGGCCGCCGGCTCGCCCGCATCCGGGCGGGGATCGATGGCGATCCACGGCCCGCGGCGGAAAAAAGCGCGGAACGTCCATTCCCCTTCGGCGTCGGGCAGGAAGCGCGCCTGCCAGACGCGCCCGCGGGCGGCCGAGGTCTCCGCCGCGTTCCCGTCCGCGGCATAGAACCCTGGCACGCGAACGACACGGCCGCTTGCGGCATGGCGAAACTCGACCGTCAGGCGGTAGTCCGTGAAAGGATTCGGCGAGGCGTCCTCTCCGGTCTCCGGGCCTTCAAACGACACAGTGACCGTGTGCCAGAGCTTCCGCTCGCCCTCCACACGCTGCGCAGCGAGCAGAGCCGGAAAGAGAGCCATCAGTAGCAATGTGCGCGGCATGAAATTCTCCGTTCCCTCGCAAGAGCCTTCATCCTATCGCGCCCCCGCCCTGGCCGCACTCCCGCGCAGTTCTCCCCGGCGCTTGCGCCGGGGCCGCAGTGCTCGCGCAGTTCCCCCGATGCTTGCATCGGGGCCGCGTTGCTGGTGCTGTTCCCCCGGCGCTTGCGCCGGGGCCGCGCTGATCGCGTTGCTAGAGTGCCGCCCTGAGGAGATGGGGACAGGCGACTCTGTCCCACCCCGCATCGCCCACACTCTCGACGCCCCGCCCACTTGTGGACAGAGCTGCCTGTCCCCATCGCCGCCCATGCAAATGTTCACCGGTCGCACGCCCCTTGGCTGCGCTTCTCGCGCCCGGGGCGGCGTCTCACCAGTAGATTTCGAACCGACTCATGTGCGATGTCCTCTTGGCGCCGAGCCGCGGGACGTCCGCGGCACCGCTTGGATAGGCCCTGCTTGCCGTGGTTCCCCCGGCGCTGGCAGCCCAGCCCGTGGATCGTTCCGCCGCCCCTGGTCACTTCCGGCCGCGAAAGTGCCAGATCAGGCCGTCCCCCTCGCTCCGGGGCCCGCACGAACAGCCCGTCACAAGCAATTGCATGAATGGAATCAATCACTTGACCCCTTGGCGCTTGGAAGCCCGTGCCATACTCTTCTCTGCGGGGACACCAGTCTCTGGCCAGAGCTCCCCCGCTTGGACCGGACTGCCTCAGTAGGGCGGCCGCTGCGGCGGCTTCTCGATTCCAGGCAGCCTCGTCGCTCCGGCGGCAGGATAGAGGATGTCCCAAGGTAAGTCCTGATGAGCCCGAACAAATACGGCCGGCTCTGCCGCGCCCTCTGCGGAGGGCCGCCATCCGGCCGGGCTGCGCCACAGATGCGCGTTCTGGTCGACCGCGGCGGAGCGGCAGGGCCGGTTTCCCTCGGGGAAGCCGGTCTGCCCCCGCCGAACCCGTAACCGCACGCTCGCCCGAAAGCGTGTGGCGAAATTCTCCCCCCTGCAACGAGGCACAGGTGTGCCCGGATCCCCAAAATCGAACGGGAAGCTCTCGAATTGCATAGTTCCCCCGGCGCTTGCGCCGGGGCCGCGCTGATCGCGTTGCTAGAGTGCCGCCCTGAGGAGATGGGACAGACCACTCTGTCACGCCCCCTCACTGCTCAAAGTCCAACGAGCGTCCACCCGTGGACAGAGCTGTCTGTCCCCATCTCCGCCCGAGCCTTCCTTCCTGAACTCCAGAAAAGGACAAACGCGGCCCGCGTTGCCTTGCGTTGTTGCCCCGGCGCTTGCGCCGGGGCCGCGCTTCCCGCCCTGCCCGGCGTTGCCATCGTGGGCGGCGGATCGTTCCGCCGGCCCCCATCCCGTCCAGCCGCGAAAGTGCCAGATCAGGCCGTCCCCTTCGCCGGGGTCGCAGTGCCTGCCATGTTCGCGCTGCATTCTCTCGTGTTCCCGCGAAGCTCGCGCCGGGGCTCCGTTCCTCACGCAGTTCCCCCGGCGCTTGCGCCGGGGCCGCGGAAGCCCGCGCTGACCCACTTTCTTCCGCAGTTCCCCGGCGGAAGCACACCGGGAACGAGGCAGCCAGCGCGGCCGGGGCGAAGGCAATCTCGGCGGCTCGAGGATCTCGCGCGTCTGTTCCGGGTCAGGGCGTCAAGTCGAATTCAAACGGAACTACGAGCGGCGCGCCCGTCTCCGTCACCGTCGTGTTCGCCGCTTCCAGCCGGATCGTGACGCGCCCCGGCGCCTTGGGTGCATCGCGCCGCAGCCGGATCTGCACCACCGTGGTCGACCGCGCCGGCACTACAGTGGGCAGCACCTCCATCCACTCGGGCGCCCCGGCGGGCTTCAGTTCGAAGGTGATGGCCGAATCGTTGCGCAGCGGCAGCCCGTTGTACCAGAAGCCCGGCGTGAACTTCGCTTCGCGCGGCGCCTGCAGGAACGACCGCACGAGCAGTTCCAGCCACTCGCGCTTGCCGATCAGCCGCCGCGCCCCGTCCCACGCCACCGTGCGCCCGGCGTGCAGCGCCTCTCGCAGCCCCTCCACGCTGCGCTCCCGTGCGAGCACCAGGTTCACCGTGCGCGCGTCCTCCGGCAGCGAGGCATTGTGGATGTCGGAATTGCCCATCACCGTCAGCCCGTACTGCGAGATCCACGGACGCGCCTCCTCGTAGTAGGTGGGCCCGTTCAGCAGCTCGATGCCCTGGAACAGCTTGTCGGAATACGCGGTCGCGATCACCGGCCACCACTCGGCGCGCCCCTTCCAGCCCGGATGATTCCAGAAGGCGAAGGCGCCCTGCTTCTTGGCCTCGGCCAGCGCCGCCAGCAGCTCCTTCCCGCGGAAGGCGTTGTGATCGCGCACGAAGAGGGCGTTGAAATGGATGTCGCCCTTGGTGATTTCCACTCCCGGCACGATCAGGATCCCGAGCCCCTCCGCAATCGGGCGCGCGATCTCGTACGGGCGCGAGAGATCCAGGCTGACGTCCTTCTCATGCGGGCGGTAGTCGTCATGATCCGTGATGGCGATGGCGTCCAGGTCCTCGCGCCAGGCTTCCATGACGCGGGTATTGGGCCATACCTGCCCGTCGGAGAACACGGTGTGCATATGGAGGTCCGCCTTCAGAACGTGGTATTCGCCGGCCTTTGGCATGGGCCGGTGCCGGCGGACCATCTCCTGCTGGGCGTGCAGAACCGGCAGGGCCGTTGCCAGAGCGGCGGCGAGGAAGAGCAGAGATCGAATCCGGGACATACTCCATCCATAGCACCCGCCGATGACGGCCTCGTGAATCGGGGCGCAGCGCGTCCGCGGCCGCTGATATCCTAAGGGGTTCACCCCCGAACGAGGAGGTTCTCATGCTGCGCGTCGGCATCATCGGAACAGGCGCCATCAGCCACAAGCACGCCCAGGCGTACGCCAACATCGGCTACAAAGTCACCGTCTGCACAGACATTTCCCGCGAGGCGGGAGAGAAGTTCGCGGCGCAATACGGTTGCCAGTACGTTCCCACCTACGAAGAGCTGTGCAGCCACCCGGACGTCGATTTCGTCGACGTCTGCACCTTCCCCGACTTCCGGCTCCAGCCGCTGGAAATCGCTGCGAAGCACGGCAAGGCGGTGCAGGTGCAGAAGCCGATCTCGACCAACCTGGAAACGGCGCGGAAGATGATCGAGGTGGCCCGCGAGGCGGGCATCGTGCTGGGCGTGGTGAGCCAGCACCGCTTCGACGACTCGACGATCTTCGTCAAGAAGGCCATCGCCCAGGGCAGGCTCGGACGCATCCTGCAGGCCGACGCCTATGTGAAGTGGTGGCGCAGCGAAGCCTACTATTCCCGCCCGATCAAGGGCAGCTGGGCGGTGGAAGGCGGCGGCGCGCTCATCAACCAGGCAGTGCACCAGGTCGATGTGCTGAACTACCTTACCGGCGGCGTCGACGAAGTGTTCGGCTACTGGCAGCTCGGCGCGCGTCACAAGATCGAGAGCGAAGACGTCATCTGCGCCGTGATGAAGTACAAGAGCGGCGCCACGGGCGTCATCCAGTCCTCGACGGCGTTCTGGCCGGGATATCCCGAGCGGATCGAGATTCACGGCACGCGGGGAACATGCATTTTCACAGGCGACAAGCTCACCACATGGGACGTGGAGAATGATGAGGGCGAGCCCGCACCCGTCGAGAAGGACGTGATGAGCGGCGCCAGCGACCCGATGGCCATTCCGCTCACTCCCTTCGAGAGGCAGTTCCTCGACTTCGGAAACGCGGTGAAGAACCGCACGCAGCCTCTCGTGTCGGGCGAAGAAGGGCTGAAGGCGCTGGAGATTGTGCTCGGCATCTATGAAAGCTGCCGGAGCGGGCGCCCCGTGCGGCTGGCAGGCGCATGAGCTGGACCGAAGTCCGCGTTCCGGCGACCAGCGCCAATCTCGGGCCCGGCTTCGACGCTCTGGGCATGGCGCTGAGCATCTACCTGGAGTGCCGCTTCCGGCCCTCGGACACGCTGAAGATCCGCGCCTCCGGCCGCGACGCGGAGATGATCAGCACCTCCGAGGACAATCTCATCTGGCAGACGGCGCTCCAGGTGGCGTCGCACCTCGGCCGCCCCATGCCTGCCATCGAGCTGGAAATCCGGAATGACATCCCCATCGGCAAGGGGCTCGGGTCTTCGGCCGCAGCGCTCGTCGCCGGCGTCGTGATCGCCGACGAGATCCTGCAGCTCGAATGGGACCGCCACAAGATCCTCGATGAAGCCGCGCGCATCGAAGGCCACCCGGACAACGTCAGCGCCGCCGTTCTGGGCTCCATCGTCGCCAGCGCCATTGACAGCGAGGGCGTCACGCGCGCCGTGCGCCTGCAGCTGCCGGCGCGCTACGGCGTGGCCATCGTCGTGCCGGATTTCATTCTTCCCACCTCGAAGGCGCGCGCCGTGCTGCCGCAGTGCTATTCGCGCGAGGATGCGGTCTTCAACATCCAGCGCTCCGCACTGCTGATTGCGGCGATGCTGACGCAAACCACCGATGCTTTTCATGAAGCGTTGATGGACCGGCTGCACCAGCCCTACCGCGCGCCTCTCGTTCCGGGCTTGTCCGAGATGCTCGAGCTGCGCGCGCCGGGGCTGCTTGGATGCGCGCTGTCCGGCGCCGGACCGAGCGTGCTTGTCTTCTATGAGCGGGGCCACGAGAGTGTCTGCGAACAAATGCGCGAAATCTTCGCGCGCCACGGCCACGCGAGCCAGATCCTTCCAGCGCACATCCCCGACCACGGCTACGACCTGATCCACGGGCTCTGAGCTTGCCCCGCACCCTCCGGAACCACCCCCTTGGCGGTGGGAGACGGCAACCCTGCAAGCAGGAGCCGGGAAGCCATCCCATTTCAACAACATACAGCATATTGAAGATTTCTCTTGACGCACCACAACATATTGGGGTATCGTTTCGATTGCCCCCTCTCAACAGACTGCACAGGCCAGCCTTCCGGCCGGGGGCGTTCTTCGGAAAAAATGGAGACAGGAGCAATCGGATGGGACAGCTGAGCGTTGACGTCAGTTCTCAAGGCAGGAGCCTTCGGAGGAATCTGCGGAAAGAGGAGCGGATGGGGGTGACTTTCCCCCGGTACTTCACCGCCCGCCTGGAGCCGGGCAAGACGCCCTACGACGAGATCCGCTGGGAGCTGCGCACCGCCACGATCGGCAACGACAAGGGGGCGGTGATCTTCGAGCAGAAGGACGTGGAAGTTCCGGCGGACTGGTCGCAGACGGCGACCAACATCGTCGCCTCGAAGTATTTCCACGGGCGGCTGGGCACGCCGGAGCGGGAAACGAGCGTGAAGCAGCTGGTGCACCGCGTGGTGGACACCATCACGGAATGGGGCATCGAGGGGCGCTACTTCCGGTCTCTCGAGGACGCCGCCAACTTCCGCAACGAGCTGGCGCACCTGATGCTGACGCAGAAGGCGTGCTTCAACTCGCCGGTGTGGTTCAACGTGGGCGTGAAGGACGAGCACCGCGGCTACGGCTGGTATTACGACGAGGCCACGGA
>JBBFLJ010000035.1:0-39915 GCA_037481575.1 Bryobacteraceae bacterium
AGGTGGGGCAGGTGGAGACCTCCGTCACCGTGGAGTCCTCGGCCGCCGTCCTGCAGACCGACAGCGCAACCGTGCAGAACGCCATTGGCGAGTCCGTCATCAAGTCGATCCCGAATATCCAGAACAATCCGCTGTTCTACGTCCTGCTCCAGCCGCAGGTGCAGACCCACTCGCGGTTCAGCGACTCGACCAGCACCAGCGGGTTCGGCATCGGCGTTGAGGGGCGGCGCAGCTTTTCGGCTTTTTCGGTCAACGGCGGGGATACGTTCTCCAATGACATCCAGGTGGACGGCATCAGCGTGCTCGGCCACGGCTGGAACGAAGCCACCGTGCTGCCCAACCCGGAAGGAATTCAGGAAGTGCGCCTGCAGGCGAACAACTACTCGGCCGAATACGGCCGCGGCCAGAGCGTCGTGCAGATCATCACCAAGAGCGGCACCAACCAGCTGCACGCGTCGGCCTTCTACCGGCTGCGCAACGACGCGCTGAACGCCAACACCTTCTACCGGAACATGCTTGGAGCAAGCAATCCGCTGTCGCGGCGTCCCGCCTTCAAGTCGAACCTCTACGGGGGCACGGCGGGCGGCCCGCTCGTGATCCCGAAGCTGTACAACGGCAAGGACCGCACGTTCGTCTTCGGCAGCTTCGAGCGGCTGCATTTCAACCGCGCCGTCGATTTCACCCGCACGGTGCCCACCGAAGCGGAGCGCCGCGGGGACTTCAGCCGCAGCGTGGCCAACGTCGGAGGAACGCCTGCGCCATTGCAGCTCTTCGGCCCGATGTCGGTGCGATTCGAGGGCGGCCGCTATGTCCGCACGCCGTTCGCCAACAGCATCATCCCGCAGGACCGGATCGATCCCGCAGGGAGGTTCCTCGTCAACAGCTACCCGGCGCCGAATATTGCGCCGCTCGATCCGACTTTCCTGCTGAACAACTATCAGGCACGGTATCCGCAGCAGTTCCGCCGGAACAACTTCAACGGGCGCCTCGACCACCGCGCGGGCGCGCACAACATCTACGTGACGGGCGGCTTCAGCTTCGGCGACATCACGACGGAGTCGGGATGGGGCCCGGACAATCCGTTCTACACCCAGCCCGATTTCGTAGGCCGCAGAAACCAGGACCGCAACCCCTACGCCTCGATCGGCGACACCTGGGTCATCTCGCCGACTTTCGTCATGGATGCCCGCCTGGGCCTGAACCGCGTCAACACGAGCAACATCGCCGGCAATGGTCCCGCCGGGCTCTACGACCAGATGAGGATCCCGAAAGAACTCCAGGCGTACGCCGTCCCGTTCGGCGGCATTCCTCATATTTCCGACGGGATCAACTACTGGAGCGCGCTTTCCAACACCGCCTTCCTGTGGAAAATCGAACACCAGACCAACTGGAATTTCAACCAGAACTTCACCAAGATGATGGGCGCGTGGACCTTCAAGTTCGGAGGGGAATACCGGAATTCGATGGCGAATTTCACCGATAATGCGTGGCCGTTTTCGATTCGCACCAGCCCGAATTTCACCCGGGCCACCGTCAACGCAACCGGCGATCCGAGCGATGCGCTGACCGCGGACCGCACCGGCCATGGCGGCGCCTCGCTTCTTCTCGGCTTCGGAGATACCAACATCATGCAGGGCTTCGCGCTCCAGCCCGCCCTCTCCGCCAAATACTGGGCGCTGTACTCGCAGAACGACTGGCGCGTCACCAACCGCCTGACCCTGAACCTTGGCCTGCGCTTCGACCGGCAGCCCGGCCCCACCGAGCGCTTCGACCGGCTGATGCCTGTCAATCTCGGTGAGAGGAACCAATGGGGCGCTCTTGCCAAATGGGTCTTCCCTGGCATGCAGGGAACCAGCCGCAACTATTGGGACAACAACTCGCTCGACTTCCAGGCCCGGCTCGGCATGGCCTACAGGATCAAGGAAGACCTTGTCTTCCGGGCCGGCTACGGGCTCTCGATGATCCCGTCCAATACCAGCTTCAATGGCGGCCCGTATTACTACAACATGTCCGCCTTTTCTCCGTCGACCATCAATGCCCCATACGGCGACGCCCCGAGCGGCGTGCCGGTGGGCAAGTTCTACCACCCGGCAGTGAACCGCATCGTCCTCCCGATCGGCGCGAACCCCGACGATCCCCGCCTCTACGGCAACGGGAACATCACCTTCGTGCGCGACGACTACAAGGGCGGACGGGTGCAGCAGTGGAACGCCGCCCTCGAAACGCGGCTGTTCAACCGCTACCAGGTCTCGGCCACCTACAACGGACTGCGCGGTTACCGGCTTCCATACGCGCGCCTGCCGTTTAACGCGCGCCAGTTTTATCCCGATGCCGCGATCCAGATGTTCCGCCAGGAGTGGATCGCGAACAATGGAACCAGCGATCCGCGCAACATTCAGGTGCCGAACCCCTATCAGCCGTCGACGGGCGCCCTCAATGCCTTCCAGTCGCCGTGGAACGCGCGCACGGTGAACCGCGAACTGACCTACAACCTGTTCCCGCTGCTTGGCAACTACGCGCACATGGCGCCGATCGGCTGGAACAACTACCACGGATTGACCCTCGCCCTGAACCGGCAGTTCTCCAACGGCTTCCTGATCAACACGCACTACACGTGGGGCAAGGCGCTGGACTTCGTGCAGGGCGAGATGCAGCTGAATGGCGGCTCGGAGGCTGTCGGCAACATCCCCGGCGATCTCGACCGCCGCAATCTGCGCAACAACCAGCGCTTCAGCGACCACGACATCCGCCACCGGTTCGTCGCCACCTGGGTGTGTGAGCTGCCCTTCGGACGCGGCAAGCGTTGGGCGTCCGGCAGCGGCTTCGTCAACGCGATCGCCGGCGGGTGGAAGATCGGCGGCGCCTATCTTGCGCAGACCGGCACGCCCAACAACATCGGCGGCGGCAACACCAACTCGATCAACGGGCGGCCGAACCGCGTCCCGGGTGAGGCCGCGGAGGTCCCCAAGGAGCTGCAACGCTGGTATGACGGCAGAACCACGGTGACGCTGCCCAACGGCCAGCGGATCACGCCGTGCGCCTTCTGCTTCCTCAAGTACAACCTCGGCGCCTTCCGTGGCGCCACGACGACCGCCGCCAACGGCAACACGATTCTCGACATGCTGTGGTGGGGCACGGCGGCGACCAACTACGCCGACATCACCGGCCCCGGACGCGACAACCTGAACCTGAGCCTGGAGAAGAACTTCAAGGTGAAGGAGCGCGTCGAGATCCTGCTGTCGGCCGAAGCCACCAACGCGCTGAACAACGTGCAGTTCAAGCCGCGCATGCGGAGCGTCAGCGCCGGGGCGCTGCAGCCCACGCGCGATCCCTCCCGCGGACTCGACGTCGGCATGGGAACGAATGGGAACTACGGAACCATCGACGCTTCGAGCACATTCGACCCGCGGCAGGTAGAGCTGCGGCTGCGCATCCGCTTCTGACCTTCTCGACGGGGCGGGTCCGGTTGCCGGGCCCGCCCCGTCCGTCACCCAATCCCGCTTCGGATCGGCAGCACACGAAATCGCGGGATCCGGTCACCCCGTCTTTCCTTTTCACCCGCCTCACAGCAGCGCTCATTCTGGTCACAAGTTGGCCGGTTTCCCTTCGGACACTTGCCGGGGGGGGGACCATCTGCGATTTGCCATGAAAGAAGCCTGACGTCACCGGGTAAGCGATCCGACCGTGCAGAGTACAGGAAGGGCGCGCGACGAAGATCCTTGTCAGAGTCCGCGGACGAAAACGACCAGGGCTTCGACTTCCATGCGTTTGTGGAAGCGGCCGCGGATGAGCACATCGAGTTCCCCGAGTTCACCCACGCGGAGCCGTTCGTAGACCTGCGCGGGCGTCAGGCGGTTGCCGATCCCCACCAGGGGCTTCACGTCCTCACAGCTCTGCAATGCGCCGTCGTCGCCGTGGCACCGGGCGCAGGAGACGAGGAATACCTCGCGTCCAAGACGCCATTGTTCGACGAACTCCTCGAGCTTCGCGCTCTCCAGAAGAAGCCCCGGCTCGATTCGGCGCACCACTCCGCCGGAGTCCACCAGCAGGGTAGCCGGCGCAAGCGATTCCAGCCCCTGGCGCTCCTGACCGGGTTGCGGCGGAACGGTGAGCAGATCCGTGTCCCGCCGGGCGAGCCCGGCAGCGGCTGCCTCGAGCGCCGCCCTGTGCAGAGCTTCGTCTGCTCGCGGCACGAGCAGTACTGTTTCGCGCTTGATGTGGCGTACATGGCGGGTCAGCGATCCGCGCTTGCCGGACGGCGACTCGATGGTCCAATCCGGCGCCGGGGCGCCAAGGCGGACGGGCAGCTGCGCGGCGGCGCCGGCAACCAGCGGGAACAGAACCGCAGCTTTCAATAAGAAACGCATCTGTCGACTCCGATTCTGCGCCTGCGTCACAACCGCTGCAAGCCCCCGGCGAAGGAATTCTGCCATCGGCTCCGCGCCTGTTGACCCCGGCACGTTTCAGACGCCATAATCGCAAATGCGAGCGGTTGGCCGGGTTCGCGCCCGGCCACGCAAGAGGGAACCCGGTGCGAATCCGGGACTGCCCCGCAGCGGTGAGCGGGAACGAACGCCGCAGAGTCCGGCACTGGGAGCGCACGCTCCTGGGAAGCCGCGGCCATTAGAAATGCCGGCCCCGAGGGGCCGGAAACGCCCGCAAGTCCGAAGACCTGCCGCCGCCCCCGGGACCCGCTCCCGGCGGAATCCAGAAGAAGCTCTCGAGGGAGGAGCGAATGAAACAATTCGCTGTATTTCTGTTTTCTGCGTTCAGTGTGTTCGCGCAGGCGACTGGCGGCGCCGGCCTGGCGGGTTCGGTCACGGACCCGTCCGGCGCGGCGGTGCCACAAGCCACGGTGCGGCTGTTCACGCGCGATGCCACGTTCCAGCAAACAACGACAACCAGTAGGGACGGGCGGTTCCGGTTCGACCGCCTGCCGCCGGCCGAGTATCTGGTGGAGGCGCGCACGGACACGCTGGACCAGGCAAGCCCGGTGACGGTGCTGGTGGAGGCGGGGCGGATCACGGAGGTGGAGCTGAAGCTCGACATCCGCGGGCTGGCCACGCAGGTGCAGGTGACAGCGGCGGTGACGCCCCAGTCAACGGTGGAATCAGGGAAAGCGCTCGACATTGTGGATTCGGCGATGCTCGAGCGGCGGGCCGAGATTCTGCTGTCGGAAGCGGTGCGGCTGGTGCCCGGGCTGCGCGTGCAGCAGCTGGGAGGACCTGGATCGTTCACGCGCATTCAGATGCGCGGGCTGCGCGCGGCTGACACGGGCGTGCTGATCGACGGCATGCGGCTGCGCGATCCGGCGAGCGTGCAGGGAGACGCCACGGCGTTTCTCGGCGACCTGCAGCTGATTCAAACCGACCGCGTGGAGATCCTGCGCGGGCTGGGATCGAGCATCTACGGAACCAATTCGACTGCGGGCGTGCTGAACCTGGTGACCGACTCCGGCGGCGGGCGCACGCGCGGCGAGATCGGCGGCGAGGGCGGTGGCCTCGGCCTTGCGCGCGGGCTGGCGCGCGTCGCAGGAGAAGCGGCACAGAGCCGGGTGCATTACAGCGCGGGCGTTGCGCACCTGAACGTGAACGGAGGTGTGGATGGCGTGGAAAGCGTGCGGAATTCGAGCGCGCAGGGGCAGTTGACGTGGCGCCCGGCGTCGACGGCATCGCTTTCGGGCCGCGTGTGGGCGACGCTGAGCACGGTGGGGATCAACTCGAGCCCCTTTGCGGCGCCCGCAGCGAACCTGCCCGCCACGACCGTGATCCGCGCGATTCCGCTGGAAGCCGCACAGGCGCGGCTCGGTGACCGCGGCCTGCCGTTCCAGTGGGGCAATGCCACCTTCGCGCCGAACTTCTTTGATCCGGACAGCCGCCGCGAGGGACGCTTTGTCACGACCCTGGTGCAGTGGGTGCAGCAGGCGGCGCCGCGGTTCCACTACCGGCTGAGCTACCAGAACGTGGACACGCAGCGCGACAACCGGAATGGCCCGGCGGGACAGGGCTTCCAACCGCAATTCAACACGTCCAGCCTGTTCGGCGGGCGGATCGACACCGTGCAGGCGCGCGCCGATGTGGCTGCGGCGCGCTGGAACGCCTTCAGCGCGGGGCTGGAATGGGAGCGCGAGTTCTACGAAAACCCGTCGAGGGACGAAAACCCGGACCCGGCGCGGCGCGTCAACGCCCGCGCCTCGGCCAATCAGAGGAGCCTGGCAGTGTTCGTACAGGATCAGCTGCGCCTGCTCGACGAGCGGCTGCAGATCGGGCTCACCGGCCGTTACCAGACGTTCCAGCTTTCCCGGCCGAAGTTCGAGGGGGGATTCGCGCTTTACCAGAACGCCCCGTTCAGCGCGCCGCCCGATGCATTCACCGGCGACGCGGCCATCTCTTATTTCCTTCCCAAGGCCAACACAAAACTGCGGGCGCACGCGGGCAACGGCTTTCGCGCTCCCACGCTGTATGAAAGGATCGGAAGCTCCTTTTTCTCGGGCTCGTTCAGCCCGCTGGGAGACCCGCAATTGCGGCCGGAGCGGACCGTGTCTTTTGACTTCGGCGTGGACCGCTACTTTGCGGGTTCGCGCTACCGGCTGAGCTCGACCTACTTTTACACGCGCCTGCAGGAAGTGATCGGATACTCGGGTCTGGTGAACGATCCCTACGGGCGCTGGGGCGGCTATGTGAACATGGGCGGCGGGCTGGCGCGCGGCGTGGAATTGGTGGCGGAGGCGCGCCCGCGGCGCAGCTTGATGGTGACGTCCTCTTACACCTACACGAACGCCGACGAGCGCCGCAGCGCGTTGATCGGCGGCTCGCTGCGCTCGATCCGCGTCTTCCCGCACATGTTCACCGTGACGGCGTCGCAGCAGGTAACGCGGCGCTGGCAGGTGACGTCGGATTTCCTCGCCGCGAGCGATTATGTATCGGGCTCGTTCTTCGTCGGCAGCGGCAGCCGCCCGTATGAGTTTCCGGGGCCGCGGAAGCTCGACGTGGCGAGCAGCTACTCGCTGCCGCTGGACGATTCGCGAACGCTGCGCTTTTACGTGCGTGCGGAGAACGTGCTGAACCAGCGCTACTTCGAGGATGGCTTCCGGACGCCGCGCGCATGGGCGTCAGCGGGGCTGAAGCTGCTGTTCTGACGAGGGGCAGGCAGGCGCCGCGCAGGCGGCGCCTGCCTTGCCCGGAGCGCATGCATGGAGCGGATCAGGACAGCTTCTTGAAGCAGAGGAACCAGTCGACGCAGCGGATATTGGGGTCCTTCGTCTCGACGCGCTCCTTCGCGGCGCCGCAGCTGCCGGGCGGCGGCACGATGACTTCCTCTCCGGGCTGCCAGTCGGCGGGGGTGGCCACGCCGTGCTTGTCGGTGGTCTGAAGCGAGATCAGCAGCCGCTTCAACTCCTGGAAATTGCGGCCGGCGCTGAGGGGATAGTAGAGGATTGCCCGGATCTTCGATTCGGGATCGATGAAGAACACCGCGCGCACTGCCTGCGTGGTGCTGGCCGAAGGCTGAAGCATTCCGTACAGGCGCGAGATTTCCATGGTGAGGTCGCTGATCACCGGGAAGGTGACCTCGATGTCCTTCATGCCGCGGAACTCGATTTTTTCCTTGATGGTGCGCAGCCAGGCAATGTGGCTGTAGGTGCTGTCGATGGAGAGGCCGACGAGCTCGCAGTTCAGGGCGCGGAACTCTTCCTGCATCGCGGCGAAGGTCATGAACTCGGTGGTGCACACCGGGGTGAAGTCCGCCGGATGGCTGAAGAAGATGACCCACTTGCCCTTGTAGTCGTGGGGGAAATGGATGGGTCCCTGAGTGGTTTCCGCGTGAAACTCGGGCGCGGGTTCGCCAATCAGGGGAAGACGGTGAGTGGTTTCAGTCATAAAAGAACCTCCTGCAGGGAGGATGCCCGGCGGCGGGTGGCGTGACCTATGAGAGGCATAGGCGGGCGTGGCCGTGTTCGGCTGCAAGTAAGCTGGAGAGGATGTCCGGGACGGAGGCGCGCTTTCCGGAGAGAATTGCTGTCGACAGCGAGCTGGAATTGCGGCAGCTGGAGCCGGCCGACGCGGAGGAGATCTTCGCCGCCGTATGTGCGAACCGGGAACATCTGGGGAAGTGGCTGCCGTGGGTGGAAGGCACGGAGACGGTGGAAGACACGCGCCGGTTTCTGGAACAGGTGGCGGAGAACCGCAGAGAGGGCAAGACAGCGGCGTACAGCCTTCGCGTAGGGGGCGTGCTGGCGGGGCTCGCCGGGCTTCACGATATCGACCCGGGCAACGGCACGGCGCAGATCGGCTACTGGCTGACAGGCGCGCAGGAGGGGCGCGGGCGGATGACGGCAGCGGTGCAGGCGCTGATCGAAGTGGCATTCCGGGAGGCGATGCTCGACCGGATCGAGATCCGCTGCGCCGCCGGAAACGTGCGTTCGCAGGCGATCCCGAAGCGGCTGGGCTTCACATACGAGGGCACGCTGCGCGGCGCGCAGCGGCTGCACGGGGAGCGGGTGGATATCCGCGTGTACGGGCTGCTGCGGGAGGAGTGGGATCGGATGCGCGCCGCTTCAGCCGAGGATGTCGAGCGCGGCTTGTAGTTCGCTGGCGGCGTGGGAGTCTCCAGCGCGGCGGGCGGCGTCGATGCCGCGGCGGTAGAAATCGCGGGCGGCTTCTGTGTCGCCGGCCTGCTCGCAGGCGCGGCCGGCCTGATAGTAGGCAGGAACGTAGCCGGGATCGCGCTCGAGAAGGGAGCGGAGCGTGGCGGCAGCCTCGGCCGGCTGGCCCTGGCTCAGGTATTCCATTGCCAGCATGTACTGGAGCCGGCTGTTCGCCGGATCCTGCTCGAGCAGACGCTGCAAGTCTTCGAGGCGTCCCATGGACTTCATGGTACCTTCTTGTCATGGAAGGCCGCCCTGTGCGCGAATCGGCAAGCGAGCTGAGCGAGTTCGCCCTGCCCATTTACGCCAACACGCTGGGCAACCTGCTCGGCGGTCGCATCATGCATCTGGTGGATCTGGCAGCTGCCACCGCGGCCATGCGGCATGCGCGGTGCCCGGTGGTGACGGCTTCCGTGGACCGCATGACGTTCCTCCACCCGATCCATATCGGGCAGCTTGTGATCCTGAAGGCGAGCGTGAACCGCGTGTTCCGGACGTCGATGGAGGTAGGCGTCAAGGTGTTCGTCGAGGACCTGGAGACCGGCGTGGTGCGGCACACCAATTCTTCCTACCTGACCTTCGTGGCTCTGTCACCCGACGGCAAGCCGCGCGAGATCCCGCCCGTGATTCCGGAGACGGAAACAGAAATGCGGCGGTGGCGCGAAGCGGGAGAACGGCGCGCGCAACGGCTGGAGGTGCGCAGACGCGCAATCGAGAAAGAGCAGGCCCAGGGAGGCGGCACTCAGGCCTTGTAAATGTACTTGATGGCGGACTTGTAGACCAGCAGGTTCGGGCCTTCTTCGCGGGTCAGCTTGATGCAGCCCTTGTCGTACCACTCCAGCGTACCGTGGAGCTCTTCGCCGTCGTGAAGGACGACCACCAGAGGCGTCTTGGCCTGCATTTGCTTCACGTAGTAAAAGTTCTCGGCGTTGGTGACGTCCGGCGGCGCCTGCTTCTTCGCCTGGGGCGGATTCGAGCGGCTGGCGGCACGCTCTTTGACCTCTGCAAGCGCAGGGCGGATCAGGCGGCGGTTGGGGGATTCCACGGCAGTGCTCCTGTTTGAAACAAAGATACCCGAATGCCCCGATTGGGCTGGGGGAACAATCTGCCTCCATTGATAACACAATGGGCCCGGGGCGGCAAGCGCATCATGGCCCTTGCCGCGGTTGGCGGCGCAGCCTAGGCTGTGAGTGAGGAGAACCTGCGATGCGGTTGCGGAGGTGTCCGGCAGCCTTGGCCCTCGCGCTGGCCGCGGCTGCCAGCCTGGCGGCCGCGCCGCCGCGCACGGAACCGGTGAGGGCCGCGGAGCAGCGCGCCCGGGCGATGAGCGGCAGGGATCTGTACGTCGCCTATTGCGCGAGCTGCCACGGGATGGAAGGGCGCGGCGACGGTCCGGCAGCGGAAGCGATGCTGATGCGCCCGACGGATCTGACCCGGCTTGCGCAGAAGCACGGCGGGCAATTCCCGGCGCCACGCGTGCAGAGGCTGCTCCGGGGGCTGGAGGGCTTTCCGGCGCACGGCGGCAAGCGCATGCCGGTCTGGGGCCCCGTTTTCCTGCCCGTTTCGCCGGCGGAAGGCGAAGCGGCGGCGTTGATCGACAGGCTGGTGCGCTATCTGGAGTCGATCCAGGCGCGCGCCGGGGAGCACTGAAGGGCGCGGCTTCACCTCGCGGGCAACAAGCGGACAGCGAGATCCGCTTCCGCGCGGCCGGCGGGAGATTCCGCAATCAGCCTCTCGGGCGCCTCCGCGGGGAACCACTGGCGCAGCGGTTCGCCGAGACGGGCAATTCCATCGAGCCGGGCTCCACGCGGACCCGCGTGGCGTCCCGCACCCCGTAACACAGCGTGAAGCGGTCCCCGCGGCGGATCTCGCGGCTGCTGATGTTGACAAAAAGGATCTCAGGCTGCGGCTCCCGCACTGGCAGCTCAATGGAGACGGAGGCGGATTGGCCCGCTTTCCCGGTGGCTGTCAGCGTGACCGTGGTCCGGCGGTGGATCACCGCTTCCACGCAACGGCTCAGCGAAGGGGAGATCTCTGCCAGCGGCGGATCGAGCCTGACGTGCGCCGCATTCAGAACGCTGTAACAAAGACGGAAAGGACGGCCGCGCTCCGGAACGGATGCGGCATAGAAGGCGAGGATCCTGACCTCGCTGCCCGCGAGTTCCGGGGGGAGGGAGACCTTGCGCGGAGGCGGCGGAGGCGGCTTCTCCCTACGCCGCAGCGCGAACTGGACAATGCTTGCTGCGGCCAGCAGCGCGGCGGCGGCCAGCATCAGCCGCAGCACTCCGGCGATTCTGTTCAAGCTGACTTCATTGTCGCTCCTGCCGCAGCGCGGGGGAATCCGGCCCTTGACACGCGCGGCGAAGATGCCAAACTGCCTGTGGAGAGGGTGAGCCGATGCCTTTCATGGCGCTGGACAGCACTACGAGGGATTTGCAGCTGCTGGAGGAGGAGTTTGTGCGCTGCATCCGGCGGCGCGATCCCGAAAGGCTGATGGAAACCTTCTATGCCGCGGACGCCGAGTTGCAGGCCCCCGGCGCGCCGGCGATGAGCGGGCGGGAGGCGATCCTCGGCTGGCTCCGGGCGCAGTTCGACAACGGCCTGATCGAGCTCAAGCGCGAGGCGAATCACTTCGAGGCGGAACACAGCCTCGCCTGCGCCTCGGGGCGGTACAGCCTGACGCGCGAGACGCAGCCCGGCATCCTGTGCACCACGGAGGGAGCTTTCACGACGGTGTTCCGCAGGCAGCCGGACGGCCACTGGCGCGTGATCATCGACTGCCTGACGCCGGCCCGCTGAAGGCCGATTCGGGCGCGGGCGCGAAGGGCCGCGCTACAATGGACGGTTACCGTCCCGACTCACGCAGTATTCCGGCATGGCTCAACAGATTCCGCTTGATTTCCTGGGCTCGCTGCGCCGCACGCATTCCTGCGGCGCGCTGCGGCCCGCTGACGAGGGCAAACGCGTCGTTCTCATGGGGTGGGTCCACCGCCGCCGCGACCTGGGCGGCGTGATCTTCATCCACCTGCGCGACCGCGAGGGTGTCACGCAAGTCGTCTTTCGCGCCGAGTGCGACGCCGAGCTCCATGCGAAAGCGGAGCTGCTGCGCTCGGAATATGTGCTCGCGGTCCAGGGAGTGGTGGAAAAACGCTCGCCCGAAACGGTGAATCCGGCGATTGAAACCGGCGAAGTGGAGGTGGTGGCGGAGAAGATCTGGATCCTGAACACAAGCGAGACGCCGCCCTTCCCCATGGAAGAGCACATCGACGTGAGCGAGGACATGCGGCTGCGCTACCGCTATGTGGATCTGCGCCGGCCGCATATGCAGCGCAACATCATCCTCCGCAGCCGGATTTCGCTGGCCGTCCGGGAGGAGCTTTACCGCCAGGGTTTTCTGGAAATCGAGACCCCGTTTCTGACGAAATCCACGCCGGAAGGCGCGCGCGATTTTCTGGTTCCGTCCCGGATTCAGCACGGCTATTTCTACGCCCTGCCGCAGTCGCCGCAGCTCTTCAAGCAACTGCTGATGGTCAGCGGCTACGACCGCTATTTCCAGATCGTGCGCTGCTTCCGCGACGAGGACCTGCGGGCGGACCGGCAGTACGAATTCACGCAGATCGACCTCGAAATGTCGTTCCCGCAGGAGGAGCAGATCTTCGAGACGATCGAACCTCTGATTGAGCGCGTGTGCGAGACCGCGGGCTATTCGGTGAAAGGCCCGTTCCCGCGCATGACCTATGAAGAGGCCATGCAGGGCTACGGCACGGACAAGCCGGATCTGCGGCTGCCGCGGTTCTGGCCCGTGGAGGATCTGTTTCCGGCAGAGGCCGGGCTGACGCGGCCCGGGCTTCCGCTGGTGGCGATCCGCATTCCGAAGACGGGCGCGCTCAGCCGGAAGGAGCGCGACGAGCTGAAGCTGTATGGAGGCGAGCGCGGGCTGGCCGTCTATGATGACGTGAAGCGCCTGGACCGCGACTTCCCGGAGCCGATGCAGAAGGTGCGGGAGCGCACCGGAGCGGCCGAGGACGACCTGCTGCTTCTGGCCGGATGGCGCGGCGAGCCCAAAGGGCCAAGGCCTGTGGAGACCGTGCTGCTGGCATGCGGGCAGCTGCGGCTGTACGCCGGGCAGAAATACAATGACCGCCACGGGCTGCTGGATTCGCGCGATTTCCGCTTCCTCTGGGTGCTCGACTTTCCCATGTTCGAGTGGGACGAAGAGGAGCAGCGGTGGGTGGCTGCGCACCATCCGTTCACTTCCCCGCGCGAAGAGGATCTGGACCTGATGGAAAGCGACCCGGCGCGCTGCCGCGCCCGCAGCTACGACTTTGTGTTAAACGGTGTCGAGCTTGGATCGGGCTCCATCCGTATCCACCGGCAGGACATCCAGAAGCGCGTGTTCACAGCGCTCGGGCTGTCCGAGGAGGAGGCGCGGGCGAAGTTCGGATTTCTGCTCGATGCGCTCACCTACGGCGCGCCGCCGCACGGCGGCATCGCACTGGGGCTGGACCGGCTGGTGATGATCCTGGCGGGCGAGAACTCGATCCGCGACGTGATCGCATTCCCCAAGACGGCGAAGGGGACAGACCTGATGTGCGACGCTCCGTCGCAGGTGAGCGACCGGCAGCTGCGCGAACTCGGGCTGATGCTGCGGCGCCCGCCGCAGGCTTGACAGTCGTCCCGGCGCTCAAGGCAGGGGCACGTCTTTCACTGTGACGGTCTTTTGCTCGTTCGGCTGGACGCGGATTTTCCCGGCGTTTGCGAAGAGCCACTCCAACGCGTCAGGATCTTGCAGGAAGCTGCCGTCGCCGCTGCAAACCCCGGCTATCTGATACTCCCCCGGAGGCACCGAGTCCAGATATGCCCGCCCGGCGGAATCGAAAATTCCGGCGCGGACGACGCGAGTCCCTGAAATCCGTCCGGGCTGCCACAGGACGAACCGGTAGGGCTCGCATGGGGATTCCTCTTCTGTTTGCTGGCGTTGGATGGCAACACGTGCGGCGTCGGCGCGGAGCGTAATGACAACGGTCACGGGCGCCCCTGCGGTCAAATCGATTTCCTCGGTGACGTCCACGCTGGCGGACGTGCGGATCGTTGCGACATAAAACCGGCCCAAATCGCCAAAGATCTGGAGCCTGTAGATCGCTGGAATCTGGATGCCAATCTCAAACGTCCCGTCTTCCGCGACAGGGACGCCACTGGAGGCCATGATCGATTTGGGGTCCGTCGGCGCGGCGCTGACCGTGAGCTTGCCCGGCGCTCCTTTGCCGGATCCCCTTGCGCCTTCCGTGCGGATTCGACCGCTCAGAGTGAACGGCGGATGGAAGCGGATCTCGACTCCCTCCACGTCGCTCTCGCCGACTTCCACCGGCGCCGTGGCCATCGAGGCTCGCCTCGGGTTGGAAGAATCCGTTCGACTCGCCAGCAGGTCATATCTTCCCGGAACCACGTCAGACAAAGTGAACGATCCCGGCTCACGACCCCGCTCCATGCGGCTCGGAAACATTGGCATGGATTGGTGGCCTCTCCAAGCCTGCGTGAGCGTGAAATCCTGCGCAGGACTCCCGTCTTCCAATAACACGCGGCCGGAAATTTTCCGCGAAGGAACGCGGCGGAGGCGCAGCTCGAGGTTGGCGGCTTCCTGTCCGGCGGCCACCTGGATCCATGCCGCCTGATCCGGTTCAAGGGCGTCCGGATAGTAGGTGGGGGCATGAGTGCCGCCCGCACCTTCGGTGACAACACGTCCGGGCTGGGATGGGCGAGCTACGATCAGGTACTTGCCAGCAGGCAGATTGTATAGCCGGAACGCTCCCCGGTCGTCCGTCTGCATGGAAGCCCCATAGGGCGTGAGGGTGGCGGTCCCGTTCAGGATCGTCGACCTTCGCAGAACTGTGACCTGAATGCCCTGCAAGGGCTCTCCCTCTTCGTCGATCACGCGCCCGGAGAGGACGGCTTGCGGCGCAAGAGCGTAGCGGAGCCCCGTCACAGGTTCGCTGGCTGTCGCCCGGATCCGTTGCGGCGACAGGCCTGCGCCGGAACGCGGAAACATTCCCTCCCGCCGCACGAAGACCTCGTATTCACCTTCAGGGATATTTTCGAAGCGGAAGGAGCCGTCCGAACCAGTGACCGCGCTCAACGGCTGCTGGCGAGCATCGCCGGGCGATTGGGACGTCATCCCTCCCGCGCGGATGCTGAGGGAAGCGCCTGCGCCACCGCCGGGACCAGAACCTTCGTCCATTCGCGTCAGCTTCACTTCCGCCCGGCGGACGGGTTCTCCCGTCACGGAATTGACCACCGTCCCGCTGACCATCACGCCCTGCTGCGCACCCGGCTGAGCAGGGGCGTAAAATCTGGCAAGGAGCAAGCCCGCCAGCCCCCGGAAAATCACCCTCGTGATCCGGGTGCGCACAAGCCCCCCTTCCTCCAGGTCTGGTTCCGGGTGCGATTCTATCAGCTCCCACGAGCGAATTCACCGCGCTGGAACCACACGCCGCCGATGGGCCGAAAACCGGCGGGAAACCCGTGAAACACTCGCCCCGAAGCGCCGGATCCCGGCGCCCGGATCCGCCCCGATTCGCCCATGGCGCCGATCTCGCTACAATAGTCTCGAGCGGCCGGCATCCTCTTGCGGCCTCGTGTCATCCAAACCCCTGAGATTCCGCCATCACCTGAAAAAAAGTCATGTCCGGAACCAAACACCTGTTCATTGCTGCCATGATCGCCGCTGCATTGCCTGGCGCCGCCCAGCAAAAGGGCGACCCGGCCAAAGGCAAAGAGGTCTATGAGCAGTGCAGCGTCTGCCACTCGGCCACTACGGACGAGAAGAAGATGGGCCCATCCCTGAAAGGGCTGTTCAAGAAGGCCAAGATGACCAACGGCCAGAAGCCCACAGAAGCCAACGTGATGGCCATCATCAACAAGGGCAAGGGCACGATGCCTGCCTTCGAGGACATCCTCACGCAGGAAGAGAAGGCGCACCTGCTCGCCTATCTCAAGACGCTGTGAGGCAGCCGCGGGGCTGCGTTTGACCCGCGCCGCCGCAGCCCGCTAAAATGGGAATCGCAGCAGTCTTCTCCGGGCTGCTGATGCAACGCGTCCCCATCGTCTAGCCAGGCCTAGGACACCGCCCTTTCACGGCGATAACGCGGGTTCGAATCCCGCTGGGGACGCCAAACCTTCCCCTCTCTTCCCCGCAACGATCCCATCTTTGGTCTGATGCGCGATTGCCTTCCGCGCGCGGAATTCCTTCAGCGCTGCTCATTCGAACCGGAACCGCTCCCGCCCTTCCCGCTCGCGGGCGATGCCGCGCTTTGTTCCGCGCGCGAACTCGACGATGTGCCGCGCGTGCGGGCTGTCGATCTCCTGCTCGATCCGCTCGAGCGCCTTCGTCAACGTCAGCCCGGAGCGGTACAGGAGCCGGTAAGCGCGCTTGATGGCAGCGACTTCCTCGCTTGAGAAGCCCGCCCGGCGCAGCCCGACCACGTTCAGCCCCACGGGGCTCGCGTAAACGCCGCTGTAGAGGAAGAACGGCGGCAGATCCTGGTTGACGCGCACGCCGCCGCCGATCATCGCCAACCGCCCGATGCGGCAGAACTGGTGCACGACGACGCAACCGCTGATGAATGCCTGGTCCTCGACGGTGACGTGCCCGGCGATGAGCGCGCAGCTGGCAATCACCGTGCGGTTGCCCACCGTGGCGTTGTGGGCGATGTGGCCGGAGCTCATGATGAAGTTGCCGTCGCCGACGCGCGTGACGCTTTCCGGCGCAGTGCCGCGGCTGATGGTGAAGTGTTCGCGGATGCGGTTGCCGTTGCCAATGACGAGGTAGCTGCGCTCGCCGGTGAAGTTCTTGTCAAAGGGATCCGTGCCAAGCGCCGCGCCGGCGCTGATCTCGTTGTCGTCGCCGAGGGTGGTCCAGCGCTTGATGTAGACGTAAGGTTCTAGGCGGCAGCGCGCGCCGATGACGACGTCCTGCTCGATGACACAGAACTCGCCGATGTGCGTCTGCGGGCCGATGCGCGCATCGGGATGCACTTTCGCCGTGGGCGCGACATAGGCGGACGGATCAACGGGCATACACTGGGTATGATACCGGCCGGGGCCGGGGAAACGAGGCGCACGATGAGGGTGAGGGACATCGCAGAACGGCTCGGGGCCACGTGGGAGGGCGACGGCGAGCGCGAAGTGTTGCGCGTCGCGCCGCTCGAGAGCGCCGGCTCGGGGGAGCTGGCGTTCGCCAACAGCCGCCGCGCCTTGCGCGACGCGCAGTCGTCTGCCGCCGGGTGCCTGCTGGTGCCCCTCGACTTTGAAAATCCGGGCGGGCGAACGATCATCCGTTGCAAGGATCCCCGCGCCGCCTGCGCGCGCGTGATTCCATGGCTGCACCATCTGCCGGAGCCGCCGCGGGGCATTCACCCGGCGGCGCTGATCGGCGAAGGCTGCGATATCGGCGAGGACGTGAGCATCGGACCGCTGTGCGTGATCGGCGACGGCGTGCGCATCGGCGCCGGAAGCGTGCTGCATCCGGGGGTGCACATCTATCCGGGCGTGGAGATCGGGCAGCGCGTGATCATTCACTCGGGCGCGGTGATCGGCGCCGACGGCTTCGGGTTTGTCTTCGAGGAAGGGCGTTACGAGAAGTTCCCGCAGGTGGGGCGGGTGGTGATCGGCAACGACGTGGAGATCGGCGCCAACTGCACCATCGACCGCGCCGCGCTCGGCGTGACGAGCATCGGCGACGGCACGAAGCTCGACAACCTGGTGCACATCGCGCACAACTGCCGCATTGGACGGCACGTCGTGATTGCCGCGCAGACGGGGCTCGCGGGGGGGACGGTGATCGAGGACTACGCCGTCATCGGCGGGCAGGTGGGCATGGGCGACAACGTCACGGTGAAGTCCGGCGCCGTGATCGGCTCGGGCGCGGGCATTCTGAGCTCGAAGGTTGTGCGGGGGGGAGGAGAGGTGTGGTGGGGCACGCCGGCGAGGCCGCTGAAAGAGTATCTGGAAACGCTGGCGCACCTCAGCCGCCTGCCGCAGTTGCGGCGCGAGGTGGAGGAGCTGCGCAAGCGCATCAGCGAGCTCGAGAAGCAGCGCGGAGCATGAAGATCGTCGTCGGCGGCACAGGGCGGAAGTGCGGCAAGACCACGCTGGTGTGCCGGATTCTTGCACTTTCCCGCGAGAAGCGCTGGACGGCGGTCAAGATTTCGCACCACGCGCCCGACAGCGGCGCCGCATTCGAGCTGATCGAAGAGACGGAGGCGGGCGATTCCGGCGACACGCGCCGCTATCTAGCCGCGGGCGCTGCGCGGGCATTCTGGCTGCGTGGGGATTTCGAGCAGGGATTGCCGGCTCTGCGCGCTTTGCTGGCCGGCGCGGAAAACTGGATCGTCGAATCGACGCGCGCCGCACGCGTTCTGGAGGCGGATGTGGTGCTGCGCGCCGGGGCGGATCCGCCGCCCGATGATGCAGCGCTATTGGCCCTGCTCGCAGGCAGGGAGCCGCAGCATCAGCTCCAGCCGCCCCGCTGACGCCTGCGCGCCCGTCTCGAAGCGCCCGCCAGCGAACTCCAGAAAGCGCCCGAGCGCGCCGCCGGACGCGGAAGAGCGCAAGGACCGGGCGGCGTCCTCCGGATCTTCGCTGCCGGCAGCCCAAAGGCGCAAGACCACCCACTCCCCTTCGCACGCGAGACTCGCATGCACCGGATCCTGGCAACCGGCCACGTCCCGGAAGAACGACACCAGATGCTCGATCAACCTCGGGAGCGCTGCCGGCGCGTGAATCCAGCCATCGTTTTCGAGATGGAGATCGAGCACAGCCTCTTCCTGTTCGTAGAGGCGGCGGCCGGCCTGGGCCAGCGCGGTGGCGAGCGGCTGCACCGTCATCCCGCCCGGAAGCGCGGCGCACAGCAGCGCATCGTCGAGAAGCCAGCTCGCATGCAACACCATCGCCCGCAGCCGCCGGCAGTGCGGGATCAAATCCGGGCGCGCCTCGCTGACCACCATGTCCACGAAATAGGCCGCCGATTCGATGCCCGAAAGAGGCTGCCGGAGCTCGTGCGCGAGGTGCCGGATGAGTTCGGCGGCATCCAGCGGCGCGGGCTCTGCGGTGTGCGGCGCGGTGGGAGCGGGCTGCATCAGAATTCCCTCCATGCAGGATAACACCCGCCGTCAGCGCGGATGCTCCCGCGAGTGGCGTTCGTCGTGGTCTTCTTTCGACTCGAGATGAGTGATCATCTCCAGCGGCTGGCCGAAACTGTTTTCCAGCGCCTCTTCGATCAGCGTCGCCGTGTGGTGCGCCGAGCCCAGGCTGGTGGCGTAAGGGAAGATGAGATGCGCTTCGGCGAGAAACTTCCCGCCCGTGGCGCGCAAACGCAGACCGTGATAATCGATGCCATGCTGGCGGGTCAGGTCGTCCAGAGCCGCCCGCAGGCGCGCCTCCACCTCCGGATCGGCATAATCCAGCAGCCCCCGCGCGCTGCGCCACACCAGCTGCGCGCCGGACCAGAGGATGTAAAGGGCCATGAGGATGGCCACCAGCGGATCGAAGGGCTTCCATCCGGTGGCGAGAACGAGCGCCACGCCGGCGAACGCCGCCACGCTGGTGATGCAGTCGCTGAGAACGTGCTTGCCGTTGGCTTCGAGGATCAGCGAGTGATGTTTGCGGCCGGTGCGGATCAGATGCCAGCCGAGCGCGCCGTTGGCGAGGCCAAGCGCGAGCGTAATGCCCGCGCCGAGCGTGAGCCGCTCGAGCGGCAGGCCTTGCCGCCACTGATAGGCGGCGGTGACGAGGATCGAGACGGCGGCAGAGGCGATCAGCGCGCCTTCGAAGCCCGCCGAGAAGAAAGCGATGCGGTCGAGCCCGTAATGGTAGCGGCCGCCCGCGGGGCGGCGGCTCAGCCGCAGTGCGAAGGCTGCGAAGCCGACCGCGCCCGTGTGGACCACGCTTTCGATGGCGTCGGAGAAGATGGCCGAGGAGTTTGTGAGATGCCACGCGAGCGCCTTGCCCGCCAGCATCACCAGCCCTGCGGCAAGCGACAGTCGCATGGCCCGCGATGGCGCCGCGCCATGCTGCGAGTGGTCCACATGCAGGATTCTAGCCGAGCCGCGCGGGCGGGAGCGCGGGATTCTTGCGTCCCTTCCGCGGGCGCGGAGGCTTACTTCTTCCAGGAGATGGAAAGGCCCTGCGGGGATTCGGGGAGGAACTCGGTACGGACGGCAGGGTCGGTGCGGATGCGGTCCAGAAACGGGCGCAGCTGAAATTCGGCGTTGCGCGTGTTGTGGGCGAGGATCGCGCCGCCGCGGCGCACCTTGGGCAGGACGAGTTCGTAGTAGCGGAGATAATCAGGCTTCCAGGCGTCGATCAGGACGATGTCGAAGGGGCCGTCGATCCGCGCGATTTCGACGAGAGCGTTGGCGAGCCGCGCCTCGACGACATCGCTGAGCCCCATCGCTGCGAAGTTCTTCACCGCCTGTGCGTGCCGCTCGGGATCGATTTCGAGCGTGATGAGCTTGCCGCCGGTTTTCCTCAGCGCCATGGCGAACCAGCCGCCAGAGTATCCGGTGGAGGTGCCGATCTCGAGCACCCGCTTCGCCTTGAGTTCGAGCGTGAGGCGGTAGAAGAAGCGGCCGTCTTCGGGGTCGACGCTCATGTTGCGGCGCGCGTCCTTGCGCATGGAAGCAAGCACTTCTAGGGCGCGCGCTTCTGAATACGGTTCCGTAAACAGGGTGAGCAGCAACAGCGGAATCATGCCTCGGCGCGGGGCGTCGGCGGCGCCCATCCCTCTTACACTAGCAGCCCGTGAGGGATCGCACCGGGCAAGGCGGTTGACGCCGCACCGGCGTGCGCGCCCAGCCTTCCTGCCGGTTCGCTCTCCGGCGCGATGGATACGGTGTTCCGCGTCCCGTGGCGGCGACTCTCTGATCTTCCGCTCCGGGGCTCCCCGGGAGGACCGACTTGCCGTCAGGGCGGGCTCGTTCTCAGCCGGAGCCTCGCTGGGCTCAGCTCCAGGCGTCGATGCCGCCGCGGAGGTTGTAGACTTCGCGGAAGCCCATCTGCCGCAACAGCTCGCACGCCATGGCGGAACGGACGCCGCTCTTGCAGTGCACGATCACGGGTTTCCGTGGATCGAGCGCGTGCAGGCGGCGGGGCAGCTCGCCCAGCGGGATGTGGAGCGTGCCGGGGATCGAGCGTGCCATCCGCTCATGCGGCTCGCGCACGTCGAGGAACTGCACGTCCCCGTTTTGTGCGAGCAGACTTTTGGCCATGGAAGGGGAGAGTTCAAGCACCATCCGGTTTGGAGGATGCAGAGCCGGGCTGCGCGGTGACGCCGGTGATCCGGAGAGGCTCTTCTTCGCAGCCGCCGCGCGAATTGACGCGCCAGCTGCGCGCCTCGACAAAGGCGCCGCCGCGGAAAGCGAGGATCACATTGGAAACCCACGGATGCGCCTGCCGGAGATCCTCCGCCGACATGGCGGCGCTGCCGTTCAGGTGCGAATGGTAGTAGCCGAGGATCTCCAGACCCTGCTCGCGGGCCTCGCGCTGGACGGCGAGCTGTCGTTCGGGATCGAGAAGGAACCGCTCGCGCCGGCTGCCTTCGTGCACGTTCCGGCAGGCAACCACGCACAACACTTCGCTGGAGACGCCGCGCCGGCGTCCCACCAGAATGCCGCAGGCCTCTTCCGGCGCTACGGCGAGGGCGTGCGCGATCAAATCGTCCATGAGGGCGCGGCTGATCCGCAACACAGCCGCACTGTAGCACGGCAGGCACTGTGGGAGATTGCGGGCGAGGCAAGCGGCTCCGCGTGAAGCGTCCGGGGAAATCGTGCGGGCCATGCGGCCGCGGCGCGAGCGCCGGGAGAAAGGCGCTGGCCATGGGGCCACGACGCAAGCGCCGAGGGAAGGGCGCAATCTGCAGGGCCGCGATGCGAACGTCGCGGGAATCTGAGTGTCAATGCGACCGCAGCTCGAGTAGCGGGGGCTCCGGCGCTGGGTGACAGCTGTTCCGCGCTCGCGCGTTCTTCGACGCGGGGTTCCCCCGGCGCTTGCGCCGGGGCCGCGCTGCTCGCCTCGCTGCCTCGCTGCGCGATCAAAGGCCGAGCGAAGACCGTTGCCGACGGGCCTGATCTACCTCCCGGTTCCCTCCAGCAATCACGCGGGGCCGCTCTGAGAGTGCGCCCAACGCGGCCCGGCGCAAGCGCCGGGGGAACAGCGGTGGTCATGCGGCCGCGGCGCGAGCGCCGGGGGAACAGCGCTTCTGGTGACAGCTCGCCAGCGATCCCGGTAGTGCGGCCTCGGGCCGAGAACCGCCGAGCGAATTGCGGCAGTCTGAGAAATTTGCCCATTCTCGGCAGCACGCGCTTCCGGATTTCCACCCAGAGTGAAGGTGGCAGATCAGGCCGTCCCCTTCGCCTCCCTTCGCCTGGCGTGCGGGCACCGCGGCCCCGACGCAAGCGTCGGGGGAACTGCGCTGGTTACGCGGCCCCGGCGCAAGCGGGAATGTGGAAAAATCCCCCGCGAAGTCAAAACAGAACCGGATCATTATGATTTTGCTACACTCGCCGGATCCGAATCGCGCAAAGGTCGAATTCTTTCACAATCCCAAGCGCCGGGCGAATCCGGAAACTCGCTGGTCAGCCGGAAATCTTGGGCAGTTTCTTCTCGTATTCGGCGATCTTCTTCTGGAGCTTCTCGCGCTCCGCCGACTTGGGCACGGGCGCGAGCGCTTCCTTGGCTTTATCGAGGAACAGCTTGACGCGCGCAGCGCGGTCGAGCTTCTTCGGCGCGAACAGCTGCGAAAGCTCTGTGAACTGGGTGGCCAGGAAGAACAGGAACTGCTCCCGCTTCACTTTCGGCTCCGGCTGCGAGAACAACGCGCGCGCCTTTTCGATATCGCCGCCCGGGTCGGCGACAGCGATGACGCTGAGAAGGACGCCGCGCCGCATCATGAGGTTGTGAAGACGCTCGGCCTCGGCGGGCATGGGCAGGATGCCCTTGAGGATGCGCTCCACTTCGACGGGGCGGTCTTTGTTGACATCCGGCATTCCGAAGGGAAGGACGACTTCATCCTCGGTGAGCGCGGGCATGAGCTTGTGCGCGGTGTCGGCATAACGCATGGCGCTCTGGCCGGCCAGTGCGCGGGCCTCGTTGGCCATGCGGCGGAAGTCGATTTCGCGCGCCTTGGCGGCGGGGCGGCCTTCATCGAGAATGTCGGCCCACTCCATCTCGCCGCGGGCGATGCCGGAATCCAGAACAAGCTCCCAGATTTGCGCCCGGCGCGTGAATTCGTTCTCCGTCGCCAGGATGCTGTTCAGATTTTTCATGGCCGCCTGGAAGTCGCCCTTCTGATAGGCGGTCTTGGCGGCTGCCCAAAAGAAGGCCGGTGTGCCGGGCTTCGGCGGGGCGGGCCCCTTGGAGGAAGTGCCGCATCCGCCGCCGCTCAACGCTGCCACCGCCGCCGCCACGGGAATCACACAGCGCCAGAATCGCCGCATGCAAAAACCTCCTCTGCGCAATATGTTCAAACTGCATGCCGGAGTCAAGGGTCCGAAATGCAGGCTGGCGGAGGGGCGCGCGGCGGACCGCGGAAAGGCTCAGGCGCCGAGGTTCAACATGGCGACGCCGGCAAGGATCAGCAGGATCCCGCCCGCCTTGCGGCGGGTGAGGGGCTCGCCGAAAAAGAGGCGGGACCAGAACATGGTCCAGATGTAGCCGAGCGCGACCATCGGATAAAGCACGCTGAGTTCGCCCTCGCGCACGCCGAGATAGTAGAAGACGAACGACAGCAGATAGAGGCTGACGCCCGCGCCGAGCCGCCAATTCAGCAGGAGCGTGGAGATCTGCCGATGCAGCCGCCCGGCCCCGTATTTCAGGAAGACGGCCCCGAAGCTGCCGATGAAACTGGCCAGCAAAACCAGCAGGACGGAGCGGGCAGGCGTGCTCACTGGCTCTTCCCCTTTCCGAGCATCGCCACGCCCGTGCATATGGTCGCGATGCCGGCGATCTTCCAGAAAGTCATGCGCTCATGGAAAACGAGCACGGAGAGGATGGTCACCCAAACGTAGGTCAGCGAGATGACGGGGTACAGCAGCGACAGCTCCCCGTCGCGCAGAGCCAGGATCAGCAGCCCGGTGCTGACGCCGTACAGGCTGAGCCCCGCCCAGAGATGCCAGTTGGCGAGCAGCGCCGCCAGGGTAATCTGCGCCACCTGCATGCCGCTGGTCTTGATGAAATACTGGGCGGCCACGCCGAACAGCGTGCACAGGAAGACCAGCCCAATCGACTGGCGGTGCGAAAACCGGAACGATTCCCGAGGCACGGACTTCCATTCTAGCCGAGTAGGCTGCCATGGCCGCGGGACGGCGCACGCCCGGGGGGCGGGGACGCTGCTCCGCGGGAAGGTAAACTTGGGGAAGCAACCGCAGGAGAACCTACGCACTATGTACTGGCTTGGACTCGATATCGGAACGGGCGGCAGCCGCGCCCTGCTGGTGGACGGCAAAGGCAAGCTGGTGGCGGGATTCACCGCCCCGCATGAGGACATCCGCATGGAGCGCCCGCTGTGGGCCGAGCAGCGCCCGGAAAACTGGTGGGAGGCGGCGCAGGCGGCCATTCGGGGAGTCCTCAAAGAGGCAGGCGCAACCGGGGAGCAGGTGAAGGGGGTCGGACTGAGCGGACAGATGCACGGGCTGGTGCTGCTGGACGGCAACAATGCGGTGATCCGGCCCAGCCTGATCTGGTGCGACCAGCGAAGCCAGCCGCAGGTGGACTTCATTCACCAGACCGTGGGGCGGGCCAATGTGGTGGCCTACACGGCAAACCCGATGCTGACCGGCTTCACGCTGCCGAAGCTGCTGTGGGTGCGCGACAACGAGCCGCAGAACTTCGAGCGGGCGAAGAAAGTGCTGCTGCCGAAGGACTACGTGCGGTTCATGCTGACCGGAGTGCACGCCACCGAAGTGAGCGACGCCTCCGGCACGGGGCTGCTCGATGTGGTGACGCGCCGCTGGTCGTCCGCAATGATCGAGCGGCTCGGGCTGGACAGCGGGCTGCTGCCGGAAGTGAAGGAGTCCGCGGACGTCACCGGAACGGTGACGCGCGCCGCCGCGGAGGCAACAGGATTGAAGGAAGGCACGCCGGTGGTGGGCGGCGCGGGCGATCAGGCGGCCAGCGGCATCGGAAACGGGATCGTGCGGGCGGGAGTGGCCTCTTGCACGATCGGAACGTCGGGCGTGGTGTTCGCCTATCTGGACCGTCCGCATTATGATCCGCAGGGGCGCGTGCACACGTTCTGCCATGCGGTGCGCGGCAAGTGGCACGTGATGGGGGTGACGCAGGGCGCCGGGCTGAGCTTGCAGTGGTTCCGCAACCAGTTCGCGCCGGGCACGGATTACGACACGCTGATGGCGGAGGCGCGAAAGGCGCCGCCGCTGGCGCACGGGCTGTTCTGGCTGCCGTACCTGATGGGCGAGCGCACGCCGCATCTGGACGCGATCGCGCGCGGCGGATGGATCGGCCTGACAGCGAAGCACGGGCGCGCGGAGATGATCCGGGCGATTGTGGAGGGCGTGAGCTACAGCCTGAAGGACTGCCTCGGCGTGATCGAGCAGATGGGAGTTGACATCCAGTCCGTGCGCGCGAGCGGCGGCGGGGCGCGGAGCGCCTTCTGGCGTCAGATGCTGGCGGACATCTTCGGACGCACGGTGGCCACGCTGGAAAACACGGAGGGCTCCGCCTACGGAGCAGCGCTGCTGGCAGTGGCGGGCACAGGCGAATACAACAGCGTGGAAGAGCTCTGCGATACGGCGATCCGCGAAACCGAATCCCTGACGCCGAATGTGCACGAGTCGGCGGCTTACGCCCGGGGCTACGAGGTGTTCTCGATCCTGTATCCGACACTGAAGCCCGTCTACAGCCTGATCCAGCAGCTGGCGTAGAGCGCGCGGCGCGTCATTCCGCGGACGGCCGGGCGGGCGCGGCGGCGCCCGCCGGCGTCTGCGTCTTGCGCCATACGAGGCGGGCTGCGAGAAGCGCAGCGAGCACGGCGCCATACAGCGCGGGCTCCCGGATGTCGGACTTCACGAGCCACCAGAAGTGAACGACGCCGGCGGCGGCAGCCGGATAGATGAGCCGGTGCAGCCGCTGCCACCGCCTCCCGCCGAGGCGCGCAATCCATCCGCGCGTGGACGTGAGCGCCAGGGGCACAAGCAGCGCGAAGGAGAGCATGCCGGCGGTGATGAAGCGGCGTTTGGCGATGTCGCGCGCGATGGCGCCCCAGTCGAAGAACTGGTCGAGCCACAGGTATGTGAACAGATGGAGCGTGGCGTAGAAGAAGGCGGCGAGCCCGAGCACCCGCCGGAACCGGATCAGTTCAGGCCAGCCCGCCATGCGCCGCAGCGGCGTGACGGCGAGCGTCGCAAGCAGAAGGCGGAGCGTCCATTGGCCTGTTTCGTGCGTGATTTTCTCGATGGGATTCACGCCGAGCGCGCCGCGCCACCCGGCGGCGGCGAGCCATGCCGCCGGCAGCAGGCAAAGCAGCAGAACAACCGGTTTGGCAACGCGGGAGGCGAGCAGTTCCCGGATCACGGGCGCCCTCAGTAGTACTTGCGGAGATCCATGCCCGCGTACAGGGACGCCACCTCGTTGCCATAGCCGTTGAACAGGAGCGTGTCGCGCTTGAAGAACTCGCCGATGCGGCGTTCCTTCTTCTGGCTCCAGCGGGGATGGTCGACATCCGGGTTGACGTTGGAGTAGAAGCCGTATTCCTGCGGGTTGGCGAGATTCCAGGTGGTGGGCGGCTGGTTCTTCACCAGACGGATGCGGACGATGGACTTGATGCTCTTGAAGCCGTATTTCCACGGCACGACAAGCCGAAGCGGCGCGCCGTTCTGGTTGGGCAGCAGCTCACCATACAGCCCGAGGGAGAGGATCGTGAGCGGATGCATGGCTTCGTCGATGCGGAGCCCCTCCAGATACGGGAACGGGATGCCCGCCCACGCTGCGCGCGGCATCTGCTTCGGATCGAAGTACGATTCGAAGGCGACAAACTTCGCCGTGGACTTGGGCTCCACCTGCCGGAGGAGTTCTGCCAGCGGGAAGCCGATCCATGGGATCACCATGGACCAGCCCTCGACGCAGCGCAGGCGGTAGATGCGCTCTTCGAGCGGCGCGAGGCGCAGGATTTCGTCGATGTCGAAGGTGCGGGGTTTGAGCGCCTCGCCTTCCACGCGCACCGTCCACGGGCGTGTGCGGAAGTCGCGCGCGTGGCGGGCAGGATCTTCCTTGGCGGTGCCGAACTCGTAGAAGTTGTTGTAAGTCGTGATGGCTTCGTAGGGGGTGAGGGTCTCCCCCTTGCCATAGCCCGTCTTGCGGAAATTCTCGATCTTCTGCCCCGCGGAGGCGGCAACGGGCAGGGCGAGAGCGGATGCGAGCCAGCGTCGGCGGCTCAGATAGACGCTCTTTGGCGTCACCATCGACCACGGCAGCGAGTAACGTTTCCCGAGTTTCATGCGATCCCGGCGGGCGCGCCCGGGGCGCCCGCGCCCCTCACGTCTGCTTGGATGCCCGGCCGGGGGCGCAGGGTTCCGGAAGACAGCTCAGGCGCCGCGGAAGCGGAAGACGGCTTTTTCGAGGGGCACGCCGGCGATCTCGATGCGGCGCAGGTCGCGGGTGCCCACGCCGAGCTGTTCGGCGAGTTCGAGGAAGCTGTCGCAACGCTCGAAGGGCGGCGTGCCGCGCCCGGCCAACGGATCGAAGCCCATGCAGGCGGTAGCGACAGCATCGGTGCAGACGGGATTGAGCCCCGCGATCAGCAGCCCGGGATGGACCGGGCGGACGCCGCGGATCCAGGGCCCCTCGCCGCCGGCCATGGTGTCGATGCCGTCGATCACAGTGAGGTGCACGGGGACCGCGGCCGAAAGATCGGCGACGATGCGCGGCATGCGCCACTTGTCGTCGCGCGGCGTGCCTTCGTCTTTGGGCTGCGGGGCGCTCTTCGATGGCGGGCGGCGCCCGTAGTGCATCACCATGACGCGCCCGCTGCGGGCGGCGTTCTCATCGGGCTCGTCCTTGCCGGCATAGTCGCCGTAGATCGTGAGCGGCGTGGCGCCGAACATGTTTTTCATGCCGAGCGTGACGCCGCAGGTGGCATGCTCCTTGAGCTTGCCGACGCTGACCACAACATCGCAATCGGCGTAGACCCTGTTGAGATCGAAGCCCGGAAAGAGGTGCCCGCCGCCGGGCGTGGAGAAGCGCGCGTAACGCCCGGCGCGCCCGGCGATGTTCGTGTTTTCGAGCAGCACGCGGGGTGCGGCAGAGAGCCACGGCGCGGGGTCCCACCCGGCAGCAAGGAGGAACTCCTCGAGAGGCTCGTCAGAGGAGAAACAGCCTTCGGCGATCTGGATGCGCCTCGCGCCGGCATCGCCAAGCAGGCGGACGAGCGAGCCGATGACAGCGGGGTGCGTGTACTGCGCCTTTTCCGCCGGCGTCGCCCCCATCCGCATCGTGGGCGAGCCGGTGAGGTTGATCTTGAGGGTGACGGTCTTGCCGCGAACCAGCCGTCCCGCGCCGCCGAGCTGATCGAGCAGCGTGCGCAGCGCGCCGTGCAGCTCGCTTCCGTAAGTGTGGCAGCGGGCGATGGCGACGCGCGCGGACGGGGCTTCCCCGCGGAGGGTGACGGCTGCGCCTGCAGCGGCAAGAAACGCGCGACGGGTGAGAGCGGTTCGGTCAGGGGCCATCCGGGCGAACCTCCATTTCCAGAGCGCAGTAGGCATCGAACGGCTCGAGCACGGCTTCCCAGCCGCCCGCCTCGCGGCGGAGCTCCACCGGACGGCGATTCGCGCCGGGGCGCTCCATCCACGCGGCTTTCACGGGCTGCCAGGTTTGCACGGCGACATCGTGAGCCGCCCCGTAGCGGCTGTAGTTGAGCAGATGCACCAGAAGACGGCGGCGATCCGGGCTTTGAATCGGCCATGCGAGGATCGAGCCGGGATTGAAAAGCCGGATCACGTCGTTGCGGCGGCTCATCAGCAGGTGCACGTCCTGCGCCAGCACATAGGGATCCTCCCAATCGCCGCGGCTCAGGGCGACGCGGCCCTTGCCGCAACGGTGGATGTCGAATCGCGGGTGCACAGCGGGGCGCGGATCGAGATTCCGGATGCCGCCGCGCGCCGAGGCAAGGCAGACCAGCAGGCCGCCGCTTTCCGCGAAGGCTTGCAAGGGCGCAAGCAGCGGGCCGGCCAAAGGCTGCTGATCGATGTAAAGGGTTGCCACCATGCCGCGCAGGCTTTTTTCTTCCAGGCGGGCCGCGTGAACCGCCTGCCATGGCAGGTTGCGGCGTGCGGCCAGGTTCAGAAATTCCGTGGCCGGGTAGAGATTCGGCCCGGCGAAGTCGGAGACGACGGCCAGGCGTGCGCAGGTCGGCCAATCGTGCCATGACGCGCGGGTCTGCCACCACGATTCGGCGGCGCAAACTCTCCTCCACCAGGCGAGGGCGGAGCTGTTGCCCGCGGCGAGGCCAGCGGCGATGGCGGGCTGGAGCGAGAGCAGGCGGGCGGCGCCGTGGGCGCGGGCTTCCAGCTGCGCGAAGGCGAAGAGGCTTGCGTCAGTGGCGGCGGCGTCCTGCGGGGGCTCGGAGCGGATCCAGATGCGGCTGGAACGGGCGAGGCACCGGGCCATGCGGATCAACCAGCCGTTGGAGTCGAGCCATGGCAGCCCCGTGGGGCCGGCTTCGGCCGAATCCGTGCCGCCAGCCGCGCCCAGGGATGGCCAGACGGCATCGCCGATGAACAGGGGATCCGGGGGGTTGCGCCAATCGACTTCCGCGAGCTTGCTCCACCCGGGGCGTTCGAGCAGGGTGAAGCGGGAGGATGCGGCAGCGGAAACTTCCGGAGGAACGTTGCCGGCAAAGGCAAGCACGCGAAAGGGGGAATCCTCCAGGATTGGCAACAGCGCAGCATCCTGCCATGCCTGCGGCCACTCGAGCAGGGCGGGCGAAGGGACGGATCCCATGAGGATGACATCATACACGGGAACCGCGCAGAGGCGGCAGGGCTACTTCTTCTGGAAGCCGGGCGCGAGAGAGAGCGCGAGGTAGTTGACCACCTGCGCCTCGTTCCGGCAGGCGTCGAGGTAAGCGTTGCGAAGGAGCTGCTCCTTCCGCGTGCGGAGCGTTTCGCGGATGTTCTGCTGGACGCGGGGATCGTTCAGTTCGCGCTGCCCGGCTTCCTCGCGGGCGATGAGCTTGAGGATCTGCCAGCCCCCCTGGGTGCGGAGCGGAGGGGAGATCTGGCCGGGGGCGAGACTCATGATGACGCGACGGGTTTCGGCGTCGGCCTGCTGGAGGGCGGATTCCGGGATGAAGCCCATGTCGCCGCCGTTGGGGGCGCTCTGGGCGTCTTCGCTGAAGGCCTGCGCGACCTTGGCGAAGTCTTCGCCCTGCTTGAGGCGCGCCTCGATCATCTGGATTTTCTTGCGAGCCTGATCCTCGGTGAGCGCCTTCGTGCCGGAGAGGTTGCGGACTTCGGGCGATGGTCCGGCGGTCACCACGATGCGGGCGATGTGGTAGTTGGTTTCCGGGAACCGGAACATCGCCTTGTTGGCGTTGTAGAAGTCGGCGACGTCCTTGTCAGTGATGACAATCTGGTTTCCGATCTCGCGGTTCAGGAGCTTTTCGATGGAGAGGGAGCGGCGGATCTGGCTCTTCAACTCCTCCAGCGTCATGCCCTGCGCGTCGAGCTGCTTCTGGAACTCTTCCTGGGTGTAGGGGGCCTTGATTTCGTTCAGGCGGGCGTCGACGTCCTCGTCACGGGCGAGCAGCGAGAGCTTCTCGGCGCGCTGGAGGAGGATCTCCTCGTCGATCATGGCGCGCAGGAGCTCGAGCTTCTGGAAGAGGATCTGATCCTGCGTGGCGCCTTCCTGTTGCTGGGGGAACTGGCGCTTGTACTGCTTGTCGAGATCGGCGTAGGTGATGGCGCGGCCGTTGACGGTGGCGGCGACGTTCGGCGGTACGGTCTTCTTGCAGCCGGCCAGCGCCCCGGCCAGCGCAGCCGCAACCAGCAGAGGAGCGGAGCAACGCGGAAGGGTCATGGGTTCGCCTTATTGTATCGAACGGCGGAGCCGGCTCAAGAACAGCGAGGCGCGCCCCGGGCGGGCGCGAGGCCGCCGGGGCGCCGCCGACTGCCGCCCGGCGCAGGGGCGGCTGTGCGGGCAACCGCTCCGCGCCGGGCGAAAACGGGGAATCTCAGTCGAGGAGTTCGCGGACTTTTTCGAGGTCCGCAGGTTCGCCGAACCTGGCCGTGCGGATCTGCGGCGCGATCTGGCGCAGGAGCCCGCAAAGCACGGCGCCGGCGCCTACTTCGACAGCACGGGTGCAGCCAAGTTCGGCCAGCTTCAGCATGGAATCGGTCCACCGGACCGCGCCGGAGACCTGCAGGATGAGCCCTTCGCGCGCTTCGCCGCCTTGAGTCACGACGCGCGCAGCGACGTTGTTGATCAGCGGGATGGAGAGGTCGCCGAAGGGCGTGGCCTCGAGATCCGCCTTCAGCCGCTCCTGCGCGGGAAGCATGAGCGGGCAGTGGAACGGAGCGCTCACCGGCAAGGGGACGACGCGCTTGGCGCCGGCGGCTTTCAGGGCTTCGCCAGCGCGGGCGACCGCGCCGGCATGGCCGGCGATGACGACCTGATCGGGAGAATTGAAGTTGGCGGCAGTGACGATTTCCCCCTGCGCGGCTTGGGCGAGGATTTGCTCCAGCCGGTCCATGGGAGGCTTGAGAATGGCGGCCATGGCGCCCACGCCCGGCGGCACGGCTTCCTGCATGTAGCGGCCGCGAAGACGGACCAGGCGGACGGCATCGCGGAACCGGAGCGAGCCGGCGGCGACCAGCGCTGAATATTCCCCAAGGCTGTGGCCGGCGACCCATGCGGGGCGGAAGCCCTCCTGCTCCAGCACGCGGAGCGCGGCAATGGACACCGTGAGCAGAGCAGGCTGCGTGTTTTCCGTCAGACGGAGCTGATCCTCGGGCCCTTCGAAGCAGAGGCGGGAGATGGGGAAGCCGAGGGCGTCGTCCGCCTCCTCGAAGACGCGGCGCGCGGCTTCGAAGGTTTCGGCGAGCGCCTTGCCCATGCCGGGCGCCTGCGAGCCTTGTCCGGGGAACAGAAACGCGATATCGGACATAGAAACCCTCATTTTCGCATAGGGCTTGCGCCGGGGGCGGAAAAGTAACTTTCCGGCAGCGGCGCGGCATCTTTAACAGTCAGGAGCCCAACCACCCGTGCGTCTTACCGAAATCTGCGTTCAACGCCCTGTCTTCGCCTTCATGCTGATCCTCTTCCTGGCGGTGATGGGGCTGTTCAGCTTCTTCGATCTGGGCGTGGACCTGTTTCCGCGGACGGATCCGGCCACGGTGTACGTGAACACGCGGCTGCCGGGAGCGAGCCCGGAGGAGATGGTGTCGCAGGTGGTGATGCCGTTGGAGGAGGCGGTGAGCGCAATCAGCGGCATTGACGAGCTGCGCGCCATGGTGACGGAGGGCTCGAGCAACCTGATCGTCACGTTCACCCTGGACAAGGACATCTCGGAGGCGGTGGAGGAGGTCCGCGAGAAGGCGGCGGGCGCGGTGCGGCGGATGCCGCCGAACGTGCTGCCGCCGGTGGTCCGGAAGGCGGACCCGGACTCCGATCCGGTCGTGACGCTGGCGCTGAGCGGCGAAGCGAGCGTGCGCGAACTGACCGAGGTGGCGGACAAGATCGTGCGGCGCGGGCTGGAGACGGTGGACGGGGTGGCGGCGGTGAACATCTCCGGCGGGCGGAAGCGGCAGATCAACATCCTGCTCGATATCAACAAGCTGAACGGGTACAACCTGACGGCGCAGGATGTGGAGCGGGCGGTGCGGTCGGAGAACGTGGAGGCGCCGGGCGGGCGCATCATCCGCGGACCGCAGGAAGTGGGCGTGCGGACGATGGGGCGGGTGGAGGAGGTGGAGCAGTTCAACAACATCATCATCAAGAACGTCAACGGGGTGCCGATCCGGGTGCGCGACGTGGGCTACGCCGAGGACGGCATGGCCGAGCGGCGCTCGTTTGCCTACTATCAGGGGCAGCCGGCGGTCCTGCTGGACGTGACGCGGCAGACGGGCACCAATACGGTGAAGGTGGTGGACGAGGTGATCGCCAAGGTCGGCGAACTCAACCGGCAGCTGCCGGCGGGGCTCAAGCTGAACGTGGTGAAGGAGACGGCGACCTACATCAAGAACTCCGTGCACAGCCTGGAGGAGCACCTGGTGCTGGGCTCGCTGTTCGCGTCGCTGATCATCTGGTTCTTCATCCGCGACTTCCGCACGGTGCTGATCAGCTCGGTGGCGATTCCGACGTCGATCATCACGTCGTTCGCCATCATGCGCTATCTGGACTACACGCTGAACTCGATGACGCTGCTGGCGCTGACGCTGGCGGTGGGGATCGTGATCGACGACGCGATCATCGTGCTGGAAAACATCTACCGGTATCTGGAGAACTACGAAGGAATCGATCCGAAGCGGGCGGCGATCGAGGCGACGAAGGAGATCTCGCTGGCGGTGCTGGCGACGACGCTCTCGCTGGTGATCATCTTTGTGCCCATTGCGTTCGTCAGCGGTTATGCGAAGCGCTATCTGAACCAGTTTGGCTGGACGATGTCGTTCTCGATCCTGGTTTCCATGCTGGTGGCCTTCACCCTGACGCCGACGCTGAGCGCGCGCGTGCTGAAGCTGAAGACCAGGAAGACGGGCGAGTTGGGGCACGGGCACAAGGAGCAGCCCTGGGAGCGAGCCTACCTGCGCGTGCTGAACTGGGCGCTGGATCACCGGCTGGCGGTGGTCGCCATCTGCCTGGTGACGTTCGGGTCGACGTTCGTCCTGGGCCGCTTCATCGGGCGGGACTGGATGCCGCAGGAGGACCAGAGCGAGCTGGGGATTTCAATGGAGATGCCGGAGGGCTCGTCGCTGGAGGCGACCGAGCGGGTGGCCCTCGAGATTGCCAACAAGGTGGCGAAGGTGCCGGGGGTGACCACGGTGGTTCCGGCGAGCGCCGGCTTCATCGACCGCGTCACCATGGCGCGGTTCACGGTGCTGCTGGTTCCGCCGAATCAGCGCGGGCCGCTGAACGAGACGGCGCAGCAGATCCGGGCGATCCTGCGCGAATACTCCTACGCGCGCCCCGCGGTCACGTTCCCCAACGTGCTGGGCGGACGGGACACGTTCGCGCCGATCCGGGCATCGCTGATGGGGCCGGATTTCGAACAGCTGGTGCCGATTTCCCGCGAGCTGCTGGAGCGGTTGCTGAAGCAGCCGGAGCTGGCCGACATGCGCGCCAACCTGAACTTCAGCAACCCCGAGTTGCAGGTGCAGATCGACCGGCAGCTGGCCAGCGATCTGGGGGTGCGCGTGGCGGACGTGGCGAGCGCGGTACGGCTGTTGATGTCGGGCGAAGACGAGATCACCACCTACAAGGAACTGGGCGAGCAATACCCGGTCACCATGCGCCTGCTGCCCGAGCAGCGGGACAATCCCGAGGTGCTGAGCCGGCTGCTGGTGCCCTCGGCGAAGCTGGGGCTGATCCGGCTGGACTCGATCGCGAAGCTGGAGCGGGGCGTGGGGCCGTCGCGGATTGACCGCGTGGGGCGGCAGTATGCGATTTCGTTCTACGGGAACCCGGCGCCCGGCTACACTCTGGCGGATGCGGCAGCGGCAGTGAACCGCGTGATCGGAGAGATGGACTTGCCTGTCGGCGTGCGTCTGGCATTCAGCGGGCAGGTCAAGATCCTGGAAGAGACCACGGCCAACATGGTGCTGGCCATCGGGCTGGCCTCGATTTTCATGTACATGGTTCTGGCGGCGCAGTTCGAGAGCCTGGTGCATCCGTTCATCATCCTGCTGACGCTGCCGCTTTCGGTGCCGTTCGCGCTGCTGAGCCTGCTGGCGACGGGGCGCTCGCTGAACCTGTTCAGCGCGCTCGGAATCCTGCTGCTGCTGGGGATCGTGAAGAAGAACGGGATTCTGCAGGTGGACTACATGAACCGCCTGCTGGAGGCGGGCAAGCCGCTGCGGGAGGCGATTCTGGAGGCGAACAAGGTGCGGCTGCGCCCGATTTTGATGACGACGTTTTCGATCATCGCCGGGCTGATCCCGACGGCGGTAGCCATTGGAACCGGCGCGGCGACGCGCTCCGCCATTGCCGTCACCATCATCGGCGGTCAGCTGTTGTGCCTTCTGCTGACGCTGCTGGTGGTGCCGGTGTCGTACTCCTATGTAGAGGACGTGAAGGCGTGGATGGCGCGGCGGCGGACGGCGCATGCGGCAGCGCCGGCCACCGGGGATTGATCTTTCGGGCGGACCGTGATTATCTGAAAACAGATGGCGAAGAAGACGAAACGCCCCGCCACCACACGCCCGCGGACGGCACGCGCCGAGAGCCCGAAGCCGGAGCGGAAACGGAAAGGGTGCGTGGTGTGCGGATCCGAAGTGGCGCCCTTCTCCGACGAGAACCTGTGCTGGGTGTGCCGCCGGCTGAAGATCAGCGCCTGGCGGGAGATCGACTCGCAGGCGATGATGCAGGAATAGGCGGCGCCGAAGGGCGGACGGTGCTGCGATAATAGCGGCGGAAAGGGGGCGCGCCCGGCGCGTCCGCACTCTCTATGAAGCTGGTCATGTATCAGGCGCCCGGGGGCATTGCTGCGCCCGGCGTGGTTCGGAACGGCAGAGTTTACAGCCTGCAGCCTGCCGGGCTTGCTTCCGTGCAGGAGATCCTTGCAACGGCGCCCGCATCGTTGGACAGGATCCGGCGGCATCTGGAGACGACGCCGGATCCGGGGTTGCCGCTGGATCAGGCGGTGCTGCTGGCGCCGCTGCCCCGGCCTCCGAAAATCCTCTGCGCAGGACTGAATTACAGGGACCATGCGGCGGAAGCGAAGATGGAAATTCCGCAGGTTCCGACAATATTCAGCAAGTACTCCAACACGATCATCGGCCCCGGAGCGCCTGTCATCCTGCCAAAGAATTCCGCCAAGCCGGACTACGAGGCGGAACTGGCGTTCGTGATCGGGCGCGGCGGGCGGCACATTCCCGCCGGCCGCTGGCGCGACCACGTCTTCGGATACATGTGCTTCAACGACGTCAGCGCGCGGGATTTCCAGCTGGCGACATCCCAGTGGCTGATGGGGAAGACGTTCGACGGCTTCGCGCCGACGGGGCCGTGGATCACGACGGCGGACGAGATTGACGACCCGCACGCGCTGTCGATCGAATTCTTCCTCAATGGCGAGCGGATGCAGGCGTCGAATACCGGTGAAATGATTTTCAAAATCCCGGATTTGATCGCCTTTATTTCCAGCGTATTGACCCTGGAGCCGGGCGATGTGGTGGCCACGGGGACTCCTGCAGGCGTCGGTTTCTCGAAGAGGCCGCCCCGCTGGCTGCGGCCGGGGGACGAAATGGCAGTCCGGATCGAGGGCCTGGGCGAGCTGCGCAACCCGGTGGTGGCGGAAGCGTGACAGGCTTCTCCTCCCGCACCCCGCGCACCTTTCAGCCAAACCGGCTCTGGAAGCGGGCGCAGGAGCTCAAGCAGTCCGGGGCCGGGATTCTCGATCTGACCGTGTCCAACCCGACGCAGGCGGGGATCGGCTATCCGCAGGCCGAGATCCTCTCGGCGCTTGGCGACGAGCGGGCTTTGCGCTACGAGCCCGAGCCGAAAGGCCATGCGGAGACGCGGCGCGCGATTGCGGCGTGGCACAGCCGGCACGGCGCAAGTCTGAACCCGGAGAATCTGGTGCTGGCGTCAAGCACCAGCGAAGCGTATTCGTGGCTCTTCAAGCTGCTGTGCGAGCCGGGCGACGCGGTGATGACGCCGCGCCCGTCGTATCCGTTGTTCGAGTGCCTGGCTCACCTGGAAGGAGTGCGCGTTGTGCAGTATCCGCTGCCGGAGGAGTGCGGGTGGCGTCCGGACGTGGCGGCGCTGGAAAGATGCCTGGACGAGCGGGCGCGGGCGGTGGTGGTGGTGAATCCGAACAATCCCACCGGAACCTACCTGCGGGAGGAGGACTGGCGGCAGCTGCAGCGGTTCGCCGCGGCGCGGGGGCTGGCACTGATCGTGGACGAGGTGTTTTACGACTACGAGTGGCGGGGCAGGACGCCGCGCGTTTCCTCGCTGACGGGCACGCATCTGGCGCTGACGTTCACACTGAGCGGCCTGTCGAAGACCGCGGGGCTGCCGCAGATGAAGCTGGGCTGGATCCACGTGGGGGGGCCGGACGCGCTGCGGCAGGAGGCGCTGGAGAGGCTGGAGTGGATTGCGGACGCCTACTTGCCGGTGTCGGCGCCCGTGCTGCTGGCGGCGCCGCGCTGGCTGGAACTGGCTGGAGCGGTGCAGGACAGGATCCTGTGGCGGGTGCTGGAAAACTGGGACGAGCTGGCGGCCGCCGCCGCCGAGGCGCCCGCCTGGCGGGCGAGAGAGCCCGAAGGCGGGTGGACCGCCCTGCTGGAGGCGCCGCGGATTTGCAGCGAGGAGGAGTGGGCGCTGCGGCTGCTCGAGGAGGCGCGCGTGCTCGTGCAGCCCGGCTACTTCTACGATTTCGACCGCGAGGCATTTCTGGCGGTGAGCCTGCTGCCGCCGAGGGAGCAGTTCCGGAAGGCGGCGGGAAAGATACTTGAGATAATCAGATCGGTTTGACTGGAAATGATCCGGACGGCTAGACTGCTGGTCAGGAGATCGCGATGTCGAGCCTGACCGCCGAACCGGTTCCCGCCCCTGCGGCTACGCGGACGTTCATTCTGCTCGGCCCCCCGGGCTGCGGCAAGGGCACGCAGGCGGAGCGGCTGGCCGCGCACTTCGGAATCCCGGCGATCTCGACGGGCGAGATGATTCGCGGCGAGATCCAGGCGGGCACGGAGCTGGGCAGGATCGCCGCAGGCGTCACGATCACCGGCGGACTGCTCAGCGATGATCTCGTGAATCGGATCGTCCGTTCGCGCCTCTCGAAGGACGACTGCCGCGGAGGATTCCTTCTGGACGGCTATCCGCGGACGGTCCCGCAGGCGCAGTACCTGGAGGCGCTGCTCGAAGAGCTGGGGATGCCGCAGCCCGTGGCGCTGCACATCGACGTTCCTCCGGAACTGCTGATCGAGCGCACCTGCAACCGCCGCTACTGCGCACAGTGCGGGGCGATCTACAACCTGAGCACGCACCCTCCGAGGCGGCCCGGGTTGTGCGATGCGTGCGGGACGGAGCTGAAACAGCGGGACGACGACTGCGAGGAGACGGTGCGGAACCGGCTGGCGGCATACGAGCGGAACACAGCCCCCGTCATTCAGCACTACGCGAACGGGAAATACATCCGCATTGACGGGGCCGGCACGCCGGACAGCGTATTTGCAGCGATTCTGCAGGCCCTGTCCTGACGCCAGGCTGGGCCGCCCCCCCAAATGGGGGAGTCCTCCCCCGCAAAGGACCGTTTGCTACCCCGCAACAGGTGTCTGGGCGGAATCGCGAACCTCGGGCAAAAAGGGAGAGTACCCGCTGACGAGCAGAGGAAGCGGGGCGCAGAACCCGGCGGCAGACCGGGAGCCGCGAAACCGGAAACGAGGGTCAGGAGGATTGCCCATGCCCGCAGGCCGCCCCAAAGGAGACAGACGGCTTCCCGAGTGCAGGGAGGCTGGGCTCTGCTGCCGGGAGTGCGTGGCGGCGGCGGCGGAGAGCGTGGCGGCGGTCAGCGGGGAACTGGGCGCCTCGCTGGTGCGGCAGCTGTTCTTCCTGATGTATCCACATACGGCGTGCGCACCTATGGCGACAGAATTTGTGCAGATTCTGAATGCGAGGACGCCCGGGAACGAACCGGCTCGGGCAATCGCGGCGCCGGAGCAGCCGAAGCGGTGGCGGGCAGCGGTGGCCTGAGGCGCCGGGGGCGACGGCCTTCAGGAAGTCTTGTAAGCGTTTCACTTCCAATGAAAAACCCTCCCGCGGGTAGAGTTTCAAAATCCCCTTGCATTTCGATGAAAGCGGTTATAGAATCCTTCCAACCAGACGGTGGCACCGTGCGAACTCGCGGCCGCCATCGTCGGGCAAGAATACTGAAAGGGGTACTGTGCATGAAACAGAGAGGGGGGATGGCACGCCTCGTGTGCAGCGTGGCCATCCTGCTGACTGTGTTCAGTGGCGCCTTGTTTGCCCAGCAGATCTCCGGCTCGATCACAGGCGTGGTGAAAGACACGCAGGACGCTGTGATTACGGGCGCGCGGGTGACGCTGGTCGACCAGGCAACCGGTGGCAGCCGCTCCACGACGAGCGGCAACGACGGCGCGTTCGTGTTCACTCCGGTTTTGCCGGGCACGTACACGATCACGATTGAAGCGCCGGGCTTCAAGAAGTTCGAACAGAAGGACGTGAAGGTGTTCGCCAGCGACCGTGTGACGCTGGGCGACCTGGTGCTGCAAGTGGGCGCGCTGACGGAGACGATCACGGTGGAAGCCAGCGCGGTCCAGGTGAGCACGCAGGGCGCTGAGAAGGCGGGCATCCTGACATCGCGGCAGGTGCTGGATCTGGCGATGACAGGGCGCAACTTCCTCGACCTGGCGCGCACGATTCCCGGCGTGGTTTACACCGGCGGTTTGGGCGGCATCATGGCCAACGGCAACCGCGGCAACCAGAACAACCTGCTGCTGGACGGCGTGACGAACGTGGACACGGGTTCCAACGGCGGCGTGCTGGCGACGACCAACATCGACATGATCGCGGAGATGAAGGTCATCACCAACGCGCAGCCGGCCGAGTTCGGCCGTTCGTCGGGCGCGCAGATCCAGGTGGTGACCAAGTCCGGCACGCAGGAGTTCCACGGGACGGGCTACATCTTCCACCGTCATGAGGGCCTGAACGCCAACACATGGCGGAACAACATCGAAGGGCGCCCGCGGCAGCTCTACCGCTACAACTTCGCGGGGTTCAACGTGGGCGGACCGGTGTATATTCCGAACAAGTTCAACGTTGACAAGAACAAGCTGTTCTTCTTCGTCGGTTGGGAGTGGCAGAACCAGCTGGTGCCGCAGGCGCTGCGCAACGTCACTGTGCCCACCGAGCTGGAGCGGCAGGGCAACTTCTCGCAGTCGCGCGAAGGCGGCGGCAGCCCGGTGGTGGTGCGCGACCCGCTCGCTGGCGGCGCGCAGTTCCCCGGCAACATCATCCCGGCATCGCGCCAGGATCCGGACGGGATCAAGATCCTGAATTGGTACCCGAAACCAAACGCGCTCGGCATCGAT
>JBBFLJ010000036.1:0-37602 GCA_037481575.1 Bryobacteraceae bacterium
ATCGCAGAAGAGGGGATCGAGAACCGCTGGGCGCGGCACCGCAGGAACCATGAGCGGTTCGTGGCGGGGATCGAAGAAATGGGCTTGCGGATGCACGTGCGCGAGGGCGAGCGGCTGTGGACGCTGAACACGCCGTGCGTGCCCGAGGGCGTGGACGACGCAGCGGTGCGGAAGCGCCTGATGGAGACCCGCGGGATCGAGATCGCCGGGGGCTTCGGACCACTCGCAGGCAAGGTGTTCCGCATCGGCACGATGGGCTACGGATCGACCGAGGAGAACATTTCGCTGCTGCTGGAGGCGCTGCGGGAAGCGCTGGGGCGGTGAGCGGCGGAGGCGCGCCGGGCAGAGTTCCGGGAGCGCCGGCCGCGGCCGTTGCAAGAAGCGGGCGCCGCGCATCGGGACGCTGCGAGTGTGGCACGATGGCGGGGTGATGCGCGCGCGAGCCGGATCGGGGCGCCTGTGGGCAGCCCTGGCGCTGCCGGTGCTGCTGGCGGCGTTCCATTGGGAGCTGCTGGTGGGGCCGCGCGCGGTGTGGTTCGGCTCCGACGACAACGCCTATCAGGTCCTTCCATGGATGGAGGTGCAGGCGCGCGCGTGGCGCGCGGGGCGGGCGCCGCTGTGGGACCCGCATCAGTGGATCGGGCAGCCGCTGCTGGGGCAGGCGCAACCCGCAGCGGCGTCGCCGCTGAACTGGCTGCTGGGAACGAAGCCGGCGGGCGCGGAGGGGTGGCTGTGGCTGAACTTCTACTTCCTGCTGATCCGCTGGATCGGGGCGGGCGGGATGTACCGATTGGCGAGAGGGCTGGGCTGCGGACGCGGGGCGTCGCTGGCGGCAGGCTTCGTTTATGGCACGGCGGGGTGGTTCGCCTTCAGCACCCGCCCGCAGATGGCCATGGGAGCGATGTGGGCGCCGTGGGTGTTGCGGCACATGTTCCTGGCGCTGCGAGAGCGGGCAGGCAGGGGCTGGGGAGGCTTGCGGGAGTGGGCGGGAACGCTTTTTGGCGGGATGGCGCGGCATGCGGTGATCGGAGGCTTCTTTCTCGGGTTGTGCTGGCTGGGCGGGCACCATCAGGCGCCGCTGTATCTGACGCTGGCTTGCGCGTTGATATGGCTGAGCTTTTCGATCCGCGCTCCGCGCCGCCTTGCGGGTGCCGCTTTGTTCTTCGCGGCAGCTGCAGCAGCGGGCGCGCCGCAGATTCTGCCGGCGATGGAATACGGGCGGCGCGCCGTGAGGTGGGTGGGGCTTGAGGCGCCGATCGGGTGGCAGGAGCAGATTCCGCTGGCGATTCACGCGCGCTACAGCCTCGCGCCCTCTGATCTGGTTGCGCTGGCGTGGCCGGGATTTCAGGGAAAGCTGGAGGTTTTTCACGGCAGCCTGCTGCTTGCGTTTGCGCCCGCGGCGTTGTGGTGTGTTCGCAAGCGGGCGGTCTGGCTGCTGGCGGCCGTGGGGACAGTGGGCGTCTGGGTGGCGCTGGGCCCGGAATGGGGGCTGCACCGCTGGTTGTATGAGACCGTGCCGCATTTTGACAAGGCGCGGATGCCGGCGGCGGCGCTGGTGCTGACAAGCGTGGCATTGCCGGCGCTGGCGGCTCTGGGGATCGAGCAGCTCTCCCGCGACGTCAGGCGCGGGCTGTGGCGAGCGGCGCTAGCGGCGGCGCTGCTGGTGTTCGCGGCTGGCACGGCGTATGCGGCGTGGCGGGGCGGTGTAGCGGACGATCTTCGCTGGCGCAGCGTGGCAGGGGCAGCAACGGGGGCGGCGCTGATCGGGATATCCACAACGCGCCGCGTGCCGGGGTGGGCGTTCGCCGGCGTGCTGGCAGCGGCAGTCGCCGTGGAGGCGCGCCCGCTGTACACGCCCGTGCTCGAGAGGTTCGCCGGCGGGCAGCCGCCCCGGAACGTGCGCCTGCTGACCGAACACGCCGACGTGGCGGAATTTCTGCGGCGTCAGGGCAACCTGTGGCGGGCGGAGATCGACGACAGCGACGTGCCGTACAATTTCGGCGGCTGGCACGGCGTGCTGCAAGTCCACGGATATCTGGCGAGTGCGACGGAAAACATCTACCGCCACGAGATGCACACGCCACCGGCGAAGCGGCTGTTTGGGGTGCGCTACCGGGTGGCGCGGGCGCCGTCGGAGACGCACAGAAAGCTGGTGTTTGAGGGCGCGGCGGGGGTGAATGTGTATGAGTGGGAAGGCACGCTGCCGCGCGTCTTCACCGTGCATGAGGCGAAAGGGCTGGCAGACCGGCGGCACGCGGCAGGAGCGCTGGCGGCGCTGGGAGAGCGGACCGGAGAAGAAACATTCTTGCCCGGTCCTGTTCCGGCGCTGGAGCGGTGCGCGGGGCGGGACGAGGCGAGGATCGTGGAATCGTCGGAGAACCGCGTGGTGGTGGAGGCGCGGCTCGCCTGCCGAGGGATGGTGATCCTGTCTGACACGTGGTATCCGGGCTGGCGCGCGCGGCTGGACGGGCGGCGGGCGCGGATCCACGAAGCCTACGCGGCGGTGCGGGGGGTGGTGGCGGAGAAGGGCGTGCACCGGATCGAGTTCGTCTATGCGCCGGGCAATGTGCTGGTTGGAGCGGGGCTGTTTGTGCTGGCCGGATGCGCGGCGGCTGCCTGTGCGCGGCGGCGCGGGCTACACTGGTGAGCACGATGGGTTCCGCGGTGCCTTCCCTGCCCGAGGTGCATTCGTCTGTGGAGACCTCGCACCCGCGGCTGTGGAAGCGGATGTTCGCCTTTGCCGGGCCGGCGTATCTGGTGAGCGTCGGCTACATGGATCCGGGCAACTGGGCGACGGACATCGAGGCGGGATCGCGGTTCGGCTACCGTCTGCTGTGGGTACTGGTGGTTTCGAACCTGCTGGCGATCCTGTTGCAGACGCTGAGCGCGCGGCTGGGAATCGCCGCTGGGCGCGATCTGGCGCAGGCGTGCCGGGAGGCGTATCCGCGCCCGGTGAGTTACGCGCTGTGGGTGCTGGCGGAGATCGCGATCGCCGCCTGCGATCTGGCGGAGCTGCTGGGGGCCGCCATCGGCTTGCATCTGCTGTTCGGGCTGCCGCTGCTGGCAGGGGTGGCGCTCACGGCAGCCGACACGCTGCTGATTCTGTGGTTCGGGCGGTTCGGGATCCGGCTGATCGAGTCGATCATTCTGGGCTTCATTACGGTGATCGCGGGCTGTTTTGTGCTGGAGATCGTGCTGGCGCGCCCGGTATGGGGAGAGGTGGCGCGGGGGCTGGTGCCGCAGCTGGATTCGGCGAGCCTTTATGTGGCGGTGGCGATGCTGGGCGCGACGGTGATGCCGCACAACCTGTACCTGCACTCGTCGCTGGTGCAGACGAGGTCGTTCGGAGCGGATGCCGAGTCGAAGCGGGCGGCGTGCCGGTTCAACCTGGTGGATTCGGTGATCGCGCTGAACGGCGCGTTGCTGGTGAACGCGGCGATTCTGATTCTGGCGGCATCGACGTTTTTCCACCGCGGGATCGAGGTGACCGAGCTGGGGCAGGCGCACGCGATGCTGACGCCGCTGCTGGGAACGACGCTCGCCGGGGCGGCGTTTGCGCTGGCGCTGCTGTTTGCCGGGCAGTCGTCGACGATTACGGGCACGATGGCGGGGCAGATTGTGATGGAGGGGTTCCTGAATTTCCGCATGCGCCCGTGGCTGAGAAGGCTGGTGACCCGGGGGGTGGCGGTGGTGCCGGCGGCGCTGACGATCCAGTTTGCAGGCGACGCGGGGGCGTACCGGCTGCTGATCCTGAGCCAGGTGATCCTGAGCCTGCAGCTGCCGTTTGCAATCGTGCCGCTGGTGCGGTTCACGGGAGACCGGCGGTGGATGGGGCCGCTGGTGAATCCGGGGTGGCTGAAAGCGCTGGGGTATGGTTCCGCGGCGCTGATCGTGATCCTGAATCTCTGGCTCGCCTGGACGGAGCTGGCCGGGTTGCCGTGGTGGGTGGCAGGAGCCGTGACCGCGCCGCTGCTGGGGCTGCTGGGATATGTCACCCTGGCGCGCCCGGGCACCGAGGCAGCGGCGGTCATGCCGGAGGCGGGCGAGCTGGCCTTCGCGGAGCCGATCTACCGGCGGATCCTGGTGCCGGTGGACCATTCGGCACTGGACCGGGTGGCGCTGGCGCATGCGGTGGCGCTAGGCAAGCCGCACGGGGCGGTGATCCACCTGCTGCATGTGGAAGAGGGCGTCGCCAGCCAGGTGTACGGAGAGGCGGCGAAGACGGCGGAGGTGGAGGCGGGCAGGCGGTACTTCGAGGAGCTGGCGGAAGCTGTCCGGCGCGCCGGCCTTGCGGCAGAACTGGAGGTATTGCACGGCAAAGAAGTGAAGGCGTTGATCATCCGGCATGCACGGGTGCTGCGACCGGATCTGATCGTGATGGGCGCGCACGGGCACCGCGGGCTGATGGATCTGGTGTTTGGGGCCACCATCAATGAGGTGCGCCACGGGGTGGATGTGCCAGTGCTGGTGGTGCGGATGCCGCGGTAAGGCGCGGTGGTGTCCGGAAATGGGACACGTGGTGCGGCGGATGTGTCAGAGCGACGCAGGCGGACGGGCGGGCAACTCTGTAATTGATTGATTCCTCAAGGGCTCCTGACTGGTTCCGGGCTTGCAGGAGACATGGGCGGGACAGTGCCATGCGTCCGCTGGTTTCCGCGCTCGTTCTGACAGCCGCTCTGGCAGGGGCGACCACGCTGGAAAAGCTGTCTTTGGACGAGATGGTGCAGAAGGCGACTGCCGTGGTGCGGGCGCGGGCGACGGCTTCCGGGGCGGTGCAGCGGGGCACGATGATCTATACCGTCTACCAGTTGCAGGTGGCGGAGGTGATGAAGGGGGCGCTGCCAGCGGGCGTGACGGAAGTGTACGTGCCGGGAGGGACTTACGGGCGCTACCGGCAGAGCATTGCGGGTTCGCCGGAGCTCGCTCCGGGAGTGGAATATGTGCTGTTCCTTTGGGCAAGCCCGCGCGGGCTGGTGCAGATCATCGGGCTGAGCCAAGGCGTCTTTGAGACGAAGCATGGTGACGGGCACACGCTCCTGGTTCGCGGCAAGGTGGAGGCGGAGTTCGTGGACCGCACGGGGCGGGCGGTGGAAGACAACGGAATGCGGCTCTCGTTGCAGGAGTTGCGAGACAAGATCGCGCGCAGTGCGGCGCAGGGGGCGTCCCGATGAAGATGCGGCTGGCGGCGGCGAGCCTGCTGTTGGGTGCCTGCCCCGCCCTCGCCTATTACCACTTTGTCCGCTATGCCTCTTCTACGCCGCCCTTCACGCCGATCTACGCGCGGTTTGACTTGCGCAACCTGCCCGGCAAGACGGTTCCATATTTCATTGCCCTGAATGGACCGCTTCAGCTGGCGGAAGGGGATTCCGAGACGGCGCTGATCAGTCAGATCCGCGCCGCCGCCAACGTCTGGAACACTGTCCCTACATCGGAGATCCGGCTGGCATTCGGCGGCTTCCGGGATGGCGGGAACGGGATGGGCGGTCCCTACATTCAGGTCGAATTCACGGACGAGCTGCCGCCGGGGGTGGTGGCGCAGGGCGGGCCGGTGACGCGCCTGGATCCGGTGGAGGGACCGGACGGGGTGTTCACGCCGATCCACTACTCGGTCCTGCGCCTGCCGAGGACTTTGTCCTCGCGGCCAAGCTGGAGCGAGCGGCTGTTCCTGACGCTCGTGCATGAGTTCGGGCACACGCTGGGTCTGCAGCACACGTGGACGTCCAGCGTGATGTCGACCGAGATCACTCGGGCGACGACGAAAGCGCAGCCGTTAGGGCAGGATGACATCGCGGGCATTTCCACCTTGTATCCGACAGCAGATTTCACCAAGTCGACGGCGAGCATCACAGGGCGGGTCACGATGAACGGGCGAGGGGTGGCGTTGGCCTCGGTGGTGGCGCTGGTGCCGGGCCGTGATGCCGTAAGCACGCTCACCGCCCCGGACGGCACATTCCGGCTGGCCGGTCTGCCGCCGGGTTCCTATTTCGTTTACGCGCACCCGTTGCCTCCAGCTCTGGCAGGGGAGCCGCAGCCGGTGAATCTGGAGCTTCCGGCCGTGCCCGAGGGGGCCGTTCTGCCCTCCTCCCCCTTTGAGCTGGCCTTTTATGGCGGCGCGGCGCCCGGCACCCCTGTCCGGTTGGAAGCCGGCACGGTTGCCGAAGGCGTGGATCTCGTCGTAGCTCCCCGGACTTCAGTGACTCTGCACTCGGTGCAGACATATTCCTTCCTCGGGCAGAACGTGCTGAAGCCGGCCACGGTTTACCTGGCGAACGGCACGGGTACAGCCGTCTTCACCGGATACGGGGCCACTACCCTCACTCCCGGCTTCTCGTTGAGCCTTCTCGCCTCGCCCGAGACGGTGGTGGAGGGGAGTTTGCGACCCTACCCATATGGCACGGGATACCTGATGGCAGACATCGCGGCGACACCGCTTTCCGGGGACGGCCCGAGGCACCTCTTGTTCCGCTCCGGGGGCGAGTCTTACGTCCTTCCGTCCGGCCTGGTGGTCAGACGGGCGGCCCCGCCCGCTCTCGACGCGATCAAGGCCGGGGACAACGGCAGGTTGATCGTGGAGGGCCGCGGGCTGTCCGCGGACACTTCGGTATGGGTGGACGGGGTGCAAGCCAAGACCCGGGTGGAGGACGGGCGTCTGGTTGTGACTCCTCCGCCCGCGCCCCAAGGCCACCGAGGCGTACTGGCAGCATTCAACCGGGATGGTCAAAGCTCCCTGTTCGTGCATGGAAACTCTTCGCCGTTGGTGTCCTATGACGGGGCTTCGGAACCCGCCCTGAATGTCCCGGACACACAGATCCCTGCGGGTGCGGAGATGGTGGTTCCGGTGAGCGGCACGCGGGTGAATTTCCGCGAGTGGACGCCTTCGATCGGCACGGGCACGAGCGATGTGGCGGTAAGAAGGATTTGGGTCACCGGGGAAGGCACAGCGCTGGCGTTGTTGGCAGCCCGGGAGGGCGCTTCCCTGTCGGTGTCGCAGTTTACTGCCTCGGTGGGGCTGTTCGCCGTGAAGCTATTCTCCACCCTGACGGTACAACCTGCCCACGGCAAGCCCTTTGTGCGCATGTCGTCCCTGACGGGACAGAACCTTTATCCGGGGGCTGCCGCGTTGCTGCCTGTCGCCCTGATTCCTGGCGGCGCCCACGCGGGCAACGTGTCGGCGGTGATTGGCGAAGTTCCTGCCCCGGTGCTCCAGGTTTCCGATGGCGTCGTGACGGTTCGGATTCCCCCGCAACTGAAGCCCGGCATCTACCCCCTGCGTATGACTGTAGCAGGAGTGGAGGCACTTCCGGCTGCACTGGAAATCGGGCCCGTGCCGCCCATCCTCCTGTTCGCCCGTCACCCGAACGGAACCCCTGTGAGCGCTTCAAACCCTGCGAAGCCTGACGGGACGGTGATCCTCGCGGCAGGCGGGCTTGCGGGCACAGGCGAGGTGGCGCCCAACCGCCTGCGCGTAATCTCCGGAAGTGTGGAACACACGGTCCTTGCTGTGACGGAGAACGCCGAGATTCCCGGAACGCACTTGCTGGAGGTCCGGCTGGCCAAAGCAGAGGCTTCCAACGGCGAGCTTGGGCTGATTCTTGAGTCGAATGGCATTCGTTCCCTGGTGCCATTCCCGATTCCCTATCAACCCTGAGTCCCCTCTTCGAGTTTGAGCCCCGCGGTCGACGGCCGATGCATGCTCGTCACCGTGGCGGTTTCGCGTGTAAAGTCTTTGTGGCCGGCCTGTTGTGGCTGACCGCGGCGCTGCCTGCAACGACTGAAGAGGGCGGCCTCCGCTCCCCTCCGGCAACACGGAAAACCGTGATCGAGTACCCGGCGGAGCGTCCGCTCTTCCCCCGGATTTTGCCCCTCCCAGATTCCTTTGGCGCGAACAACCGGAAGCGTCCGATTGCCGGGAGGTCCGGGTGGAAATCGAGAGCGGCGTTTCGCCATGGAGGCTTACCGTGTCGGGGGAGCGCCCGGAAGCCGCCCGGGTCGGTCCTTCCTCCCTCCGTGGAACTCGCCGCTGACCCGCATTTCAGGCAGGGAGGGTTATCCCTGCCGATCCGGAGGACGCACACCGGCGGGCGCACCTCATGGTGCGCGGAAAGGGTGGAAAGTCGAGGACGCTGTGAATCGCGGACAAGCGCCGCCGGCAAGCGGCAGGATCGAAGTCAGGCGCCGCGCGGATCAGGCGCTGAAGGCGCGGTCGATGCGCCGCACGGTGTCGTCGACTTCGGCTTCGCTCAGCATGCCGATGGTGACGGCGTCCACAAGCCCGTTGCCGAAGACGAAGCGCAGGGATTTGTCTCGCTCCTCGGGCGTGTTGATCCGCCCGGCGCCGAAGATCTTCATGCCGATGATTCCCTTCCCTGCCGCCTTGGCCTGCTTCAGATACGGGACCACCTCCTCGACGGGCGCGTCCATGTAGGCGGCGGTGCCCACATGATTGATCCTGGCCAGGATCACATCCACCCACGGCGAAGAGCAGGCGACCTTCAGAGCCCCGAAATCATGGCAGCTGACTCCCACGGCCTTCACGATTCCCTTGGCCTTGAGTTCGTTCAGCTCGTCCATGCCGCGGGCGAAATCCTGCGTCCAGCGGTCGTTCATCATGCAGTGCAGCAGGACGACTTCGAGGAAATCGCTGTTCAATTCCTTGCGAAACCGGTCGATTTCCGCCCTGGCGCCGCCGGAATAGGCGTTCCAATATTCGGTACGCGGCCAGATTTTCGTCAACAGGGCGTATTTTTCGCGCGGCACGCCCTCGAGCGCGCGGCGCAGATAGGCATGCGAGCCATACAGATCGGCGGTATCCATAAAGGTCACGCCGAGATCGAGGTCGTGGCGCACCAGCGAGGTGAATGCACGGGTGCCGATGCGGGTGTGCTCGCTCGAGCGCCCGCTGCCGTTGAATCCGGTGCCCTGCGCAAGCCTGCTGACGCGGATGCCCGTCTTTCCGAGCGTCACCAGTTCAGCCGCCTTCGAAGGGGCGGAAGCCCGTGCGGCGCCGGAGGCTGCCGCTGCCGCGGTGCCCAGGACGGCGGCGAACTGCCTGCGGCTGACGCCGGCGGCGGAAACGTTGTCTCTGCGAAAATCGTTCATCGGTTCGGCTCCCTCTGAATGGACTGGCGGCGCGCCATTGCGCGCGTGGCTCCATCATATCAGGGGTGCGGCGCATCCGGCCTGCCTGCGGGAAGAGCCTACTCCGGGTTGATGTAGAACTCGTACCAGAGCGTTGCGCCGGATTCGCCGATCCGGAAGCGCGCCTTCCCCTCGAATTCTTCCACCGGCACGTCTGCCATACGGTTGCCGTTTTCGTCGAGCGCCCATACAATGACGCGCCAGGGTGCAACGGGCAGGGTGATCGTGGCAGGAATCACCTCGATGAGTGCGGGCGCGCGCCCCCAGTTCCGTCCCACGGAGTTGCGACGGGAGTCCTTCCAGCGCTGGTCCGTGTTCTCGTGGTCCCCGGTGGCCACGATGACGCCCCAGGCCTCTCCGCTGCCGGAGAGCGAGTCGCCTTCGCGCGCCATGATGGCGATGGTCGACCAGCCCTGCCGCGTGACGCCGGGCTCGATCATGACGCCGTCGAGATCGAAGACGCGCCCGTCGGAGAAGCCGGCGACGGCTTTCGTCGCAGGTGTGTTCACGGTAAGGACGCCGCGTCCCGCCTGCTCCACGCTCCAGACGAGCTGTCCGGTGTCAGAGATGTAGACTGGCCCAGCGGGCGCCGCAGGAATCTGCGCCGCGCCTTCGGCCTCCTCTCCCACTGAAAGCGACACCCGGGAAACCAGGCCGAGCGTGGCGGGCACGCCAAGGCTGGAGCCATCGGCGATGCGCCATGGCCCGCCCCGGGACGATACAGCCTCGAGCTCGGTCTCCGGGCCGAACCGGATGACATGTTCGCCCACCGCGGGCGCCACGTCCCCGCGGCGGAACAGCGAGGCAGCGATCAGGGAATTCGCCAGCTTGCCCGGATTCCCCGAGGTGTCAAAAAATCCGGTGACATATTCATCCGTGCCGGTCGGATATTCAAAGAACCAGATGCCGTCCCAGTCCTGCAGTGCGCCGTAGGCGGCGATGAAGATCGGCATTTCCGTGGAATATGTGTTGGGAGAGGCGTGCTGGTATTCGGTCACATTGTGCGGTTTGCCCTTGACCCGCTGCCTCGCGATGCCGGCAATTGTGGAGCCGGAGGGATTGTTGACCATCGACACGTTTTCTACCGTCCAGTTGTCCGGATTCCACTCCTGTCCAGAGGGAAATTGCGGGTGCTGCCAGTAGGCGTGCGAGTCCATGGCGTCCATGCCGCGCTGTGCGTTGGGCGGGCTGTTGGAGACGATGGTGGCGAAGACGATGCCCGGGTAGCCCAGGTCCTCCTTGATATAACGCTTCATTTCGTCCCAGTATTGTTTTTCCAGATCCAGGGCGAACCGGATCCAGTCCCGGCGCTGTCCGAGCGTCGCCCCGGCGCCGCCGCGTCTCACGTTGGGGACGTTGCCCGCCTCGAGACTCGCCCCTTCGGGCAGCACGCCAATCTGGCCGCCCTCGCGGAACTCGATCTGTGCGAGCCAGACTCTGGCCGTGCGGTCGCCGAAACCGTTGAAGTTGATCCGCGCATTCGCCTCGTCCACAGTGCTCTGGAAGGTGATCGAATACTGCCGCCAATCGGTTCCAAGCGTGGCCGAGATGGAAGGTGCAAGTCCCGCCCAATCGGTGTGTGCACGCTGCAAGCCCGCGCTGAGGGGCGTCGGCGAGGCGGCTCGCGCCCAGAAGCGGAAGGTATAGACCTTGCCGGACTCCACGCGCAGCTGGGACTGGTTAAACTGGACGTGCCAGTTGGCGGCGCCCGGCGTGCCGACGTCGATCAGGACCGCCGGTCCGCCCTGAAAGTCCATGCTGACCGATACAGTCGCCCGCGCGCCCTGGTGGCATTCGATGTTCCACTGCAGTCCGCTGCTCCAGCAACTGCCCGACCAGCCCGCTGGCGCAACGGAGAAATCGCCGTTGCGGAGGAGATTGGGCCCGAGTTCCTGATCGACAACGCCCCAGCCCTGCTTGAGCGCCTCGGTGGATTCGTAGCGTGAGCGGAGCCAGTGGTTCCACCGCGCCTGCAAGTCGCGCCTGTAGCGTTCCGGCATGGCGTCCGTGACGCCCTCGAACCACTTCTGGAGAAGCCCGTTCTCGTTCATGATTTCGACGAAGGCGACGGCCGGATCTTTCGCCAGCGGCGTGTCTCCGCGCCAGGGATTGGGCGCGAGCAGCAGCTTGCGCGCGTGCTCCTTGTGCAGTTCGAGCGCAGTCTCATTGAAGAAGCCGAGAATGTGCTGGTCCTTCCATTCCATTTGGGCAATTTCCGGCCCCAGGCCGTCTTTGGGCTGAAATTCCCGGCTCACCAGCAAATTGATATTGGAATAAATCCCATTTTCAGCGAGTTTCGCCACAAAATAGTGCAGCCGCCCGAGGCGCTCGGGAGACAGTTCCCGGGAGGTGCCCGTGGAATAGTCGATCAGCACGCGGCTCTTGTCCCATGGCGCTTCCAGATGATGAAACCGGACGGAATTGAATCCGAACCGCGCGAGCCGGGCAGCGTGCGCCTCGGCGCGCACGGCGTCCGGGAAAGCCGTGGCAGCCCCGACATTCACGCCCAGGAAGCGGATGCGCCGCCCGTCCACGACGTAATGCCCATCCTCGCTGACAGTCACCCAGGGAGAGCTGGTCTCGATCGGCTGGTTCCACCCCGCGAGGCTGGTGATGTTCCGGTCGGCGCCGAACCAGGAAAGACGGAAGGGTGCGAGCCCGCCCTGCTGTGCCTGCCCCCAGCACGGGAAGAGCACCGCCGCAAGAATCAGATATGCGCCTCTCATATACACCCTCCCCATTCTAGGGCCTTTCTGTCCGGATGCCCATCCGGGATTGACCGGATCCAGCCATGTTTCCGGGAGGAGCGGCCGGTGCCACTCCTGGGCGCCCGCAGTTGCCTGGCGCGACGGTTGCCGGAACGGGGGCACCCACCGAGGGGCAGGTTCGTCCCGTCCCAGCACTCTCCCACCGGCTCTCCGCAGACGGTGGGACTTTGAATCTCCCTCGAGGATTGAACAACCGGCCGGCGCCAAGCGTTATGGTTGTGAGGAGCCATGACCCAGCCAAACACGACAGACCGCTTGTCCGAGCTGCAGCGCATCTCGGGTGTCTTCACCGAACCGTCCCGCGTTTTTCCCGATATCGCCCGCCACGGCCGGTGGTGGCTCGTGATTGCCATCCTCATCGTGTTGAGCGTCCTTTCCGTTTCCGCCATGGTGTCGCGCGTGGGCTACGACCTGATGATCGAGAAGGCGCTGGAACAGAGCCGTCAGGTGCAGGAGATGAGCGCCGAGCAACGCGCGCAGGTTTACGAGTCGCAGCGCAAGTTCATGCCCATCGCCTTCCGCGTCTTTCCGCCCATCGCCATCCTGGGTGGAATGCTGATCGCGGCGGGAGCCCTGCTGTTCAGCTACCGCTTCCTCCTGGACACAGACGTCAAGTACAGGGAAGCGCTCAACATTACCGTCTACGCCAGCCTGCCGCCTGCCATCGTGGGCAACATCATGTTTTATTCCCTGCTGTATCTCAAGCCGCCCGAGGAATTCGACTTCGAATCCGCCGGCAGCCTGAGCATCGGCTCGTTCCTCTCGCGCGACACGGCGGCATGGCTGCGGAGCCTCGCCAATTCGATGGATCTTTTCACGATCTGGACCATCGTTCTCATCGCGATCGGCTTCTCGGCATTCTGCGGGACGCGGAAGCTGCCCTTCAGCCGCTCGTTGTGGGGCGTGCTCGTGCCCTGGCTGATTTACGTGCTGGGCAAGATGGGCTTTGCCGCAATCGCGGGCTGAGCGGCGGCGCCAGCATGTCTCTGCCTGCGCCGCGGAAGCGCGGCACCAGCGGACTCCGGCGTCACTTCCATTTTTCGAGTACCCTCGAAGGTTGAGGCGGTGAAGCCTCCACTCAGGCAACCTGCAAGAGCCGCGTCCGGAAGCGGCGCTTCAGCGAGCCAGGAAGACGGGAGAGCAGCATGAAGGACAGCCATGCCCGCGCCAGGAAGCGCCTGGGCGTCTTCGAGCGGTATCTCAGCCTGTGGGTGCCGTTTGCATGTTCGCGGGCGTGTTTCTGGGCAAGCTGGCGCCCGCCGCGATGGGCGCCTTGCGCGGCATGGAGTTCGGTGCCGGCAGCCAGATCAACGCGCCCATTGCCGTGCTGATCTGGCTGATGATCATCCCGATGATGATGAAGGTGGACTTCACCGCCATCCGCAACGTGGGGCGGCGTCCGCGAGGGCTGCTGATCACGCTGTTCGTCAACTGGCTGGTGAAGCCCTTCTCGATGGCGCTCTTTGCGTGGTTCTTTTTCCGGATCGTCTTCTCGCCGTTGATTTCCACTGCGGACGCCGACCAGTACATCGCCGGCTGCATCATCCTTGCCGCCGCGCCCTGCACGGCGATGGTATTCGTCTGGAGCTACCTGAGCGACGGCGACCCGGCGTACACGCTGGTGCAGGTGTCGGTGAACGACCTCATCATGCTGGTGCTGTTCGCGCCCATCGTGCGTTTCCTGGTCAGCGGTGCGTCCAACCTGCAGGTGCCCTTTCAGGTGCTGCTGTACTCGGTGGCGGTCTTCATCGTGATCCCGCTCACCGCCGGCGTGCTGCTGCGGCGGTGGCTGATCCGCCGCCATGGCGCGGTCTGGTTCGAGCAGGAACTGCTGCCCCGCTTCGCGCCGGTGAGCATGACAGCTCTGCTGGCGACGCTGGTGCTGATCTTCGCCTTCCAGTCGGACAACATCACGGGCAAGTTCCTGCACGTGGTGCTGATCGCCGTACCCATCCTGATCCAGGTCTACTTCAACTCCTCGCTGACCTACGGACTGATGCGGCTGCTGAAAGTCAACTACGAGGTGGCGGCGCCGGGAGCGCTGATCGGCGCGAGCAACTTCTTCGAACTCGCCGTCGCCACTGCAATTGCCCTGTTCGGGCCCGAGTCCGGCGCCGCTCTGGCCACGGTGGTCGGCGTGCTGATCGAGGTCCCGGTGATGCTGTCGGTTTGCGCCGTGTGCGTGCGCACGCGCCACTGGTTTGCGGACACGCGCGCTGCGGGCTGAAAAGGGCCGGCCGTCATTTTTCGGGTTTGTCGTCAGCCCGGACGGCGCCAAAGCGAGCCGTTCCTTCGCGGCGTGTGTGCGCGGGCTGCTTCATTGAGGCGCGCGACACTGTGGACTGGCGCCCGCCTTCCAAGGGCACGAGCACCTCGCACCTCCCGCGCACACATCCGCGGCCGCAGCGCCGCCTATGTCGTCAGCGGCCAGAACTCGGTTGTTTCCAGAACCACCGGCCCGATCAGTCCGGATTCCGAAAGCGGCGCCTTGGCGTCCCAATGCTTCCATGTGGTGAACGTCACACGGCCGCCGGGCGGCTTGGGCCTGCCTTGCAAAAACCACTCCGGCAGCTTCTGAATCGCATTGCCGAAGCCCGGTCGCGAGGCCGAGCCGTATTCCGCTTCCGGCGGCAGCTGCTCGTCACCAATGATGCGGTTCAGCCACAGATTGGTCACGCGAACTTCCAGCCGGTTGCTTCCCTGCCGCAGCGCTTCGGTGACGTCCATGCGGAACGGCGGCTTCCAAAGGGTGCCAAGAGCGGCCCCATTCAGGGCCACTTCGGCGATCACGCCTACGCGGCCAAGGTCGAGATGGACGCGGTGTTTCCTGTCCAGGGCAGCCTTCCATTCAAAGCTGGTCTCATAGTGCGCCGTGCCGGAGAAATGGCGCACCCCGGGGTCAGAATGCAAGTGGAGCGAGGCGAGCCGCTCCATCCGGATGGACTCTGGAGCTCCACGCTCCGGCGGGAATTTCACGGTCCAGGGTCCGCTGATGGTGACGGGCTCCGGCAAAGCAGCGACCGCGATCTCCGACTGCCCTGCACCTTGCACGCGGTACCGGCCAGCCTGACAGATTAGCAGACCGGGGGATGGATGACAGACCAGCTCCACAGGCCTGCGGGGCGTGAAGCGCGGCGGGCCTTGTCTGGCGAGTTCTGCGACCTCGGCCTCACTGAGCGCGCGCGGCAGCACCTCCGGAGGGCACTGGTCGCCCTCGAAGAAGTCCGCGCCATCGCGCTGGAAGGACTCGCCTACGCCGGGGTGCACCTGATAGTCAGAGCGTTTGCCCTGCGCGGCAAGGCGTCCATCGACATAAAGGAACGGCGTGTGATCGCGGTAGACCAGCGCCACATGGGTCCAGCCGGGCAGCCCGGTCTCGGCCACGAGCACCGCTTCCATGCGTCCGCCCGCGCGCTCGAAGACGCTGATGCCGTTGCGCCCGGCCACCAGCCCGCAGGCGGCGTGCCCCTTCCCGTAGACAGATTCACCGTCGGGCGGATAGAAGACGAAGCTGGACACAGCGCCGCCGATGCCGCCCGCTCCGGCGCGCGGCGGAGCCAGCACGGCGAAGGTGTCCGGGCGGATCCACACGCTGATCGTGAAATTGCCTGCGATCTGCGCCTGCCGTCCGCGAGGCGGGCTGGCAAACGGCGTGCAAAGGATCAGAGACTCGGAGGCGCCATCCCGCCGCACGGATTGAATGGACGGACGGGCAGCGCCGCGGCGGAACACCACAAATACGGACCCGCCGGGATCGAGCTGCAGCGGGACATACGTGCGCCCGCCGCGCACCTCAAATGCCGGCGCGGGCGCGATCCGGCCCGTATCGGGCTGCCAGATTTCAGGCTGCCGGTCCGCAATGCGGAAACTCGCCACGACCTCTTCCGGCTGGCGTCTCCGGCAAGCGACAAAGTAGATGTCGGCATCCGCCGTGCGCCGGTGGATGAAGTTCACGGGTGCATCGCCGGAGCGGGAGGTGCATTCGAAATCCGGGCCAGTCCCGAGCCGCGCAAGAATCTCCGCAGGCGGAACACCCCAGAAGACGCGCCCCTGCCCGAGCGCATTCTCGCCTACGGTGCGGCCGTCTGTCTTGCCCCACAGCTCGCCTGCCAGACGCTGCCACTCCGCTTCCGAGTTCCGGTCCGCGAGGCTGGGCGAGCGCTCGGGTTTCGGCCCCAGCATCCACATGCCGGCGCGCACGAGCTCATGCAGCTTGCGCAGCAGACGCAGCGTCATCGTGCGGCGCGGCGGCAGCACGAGCAGGCGGTACTCGGCGCCGCTGCTTGCCACGATGCGCCCGCCCTGCATGCGCAGGTCGCGCAGGATGGCTTCGGCGTGGATGAAGTCGAAGTCATAGCCTGCAGGAACCGGCGGCTCCAGCTCCTCCGGCGCCGGAGTGTCCACGGGTGCGTCCTCGCCCGTGAAATAGAGCAGATCCGCGGCGGGCTTCCCCTGCTGGAGGAGGAACTGACAGCGGCTCAGGTAGTCGATCCACGGCTTCGCTTTCTCGAACCACGTGTTCGTGCGGTCGAAGTGGAACCCCCACGGGCCCATCGTCATTCCGGGCACGGCGGAAGGATGCGGCTGATGGGCGTAGCGGTGGAAGATGCACAGGGTGAGCCCTTGCGTGAAGTAGAAGTCGCCCTGCGCCTTCAGCGCGTAGGGATGCTCCTGCCAGCGGGAGAAGGGCGGCGCGCCGGTGAACGCCTCTGCGCCCACAGCGGCCTGTCCCTTCAGGTGCGCGATGCTGGAGGCGAGCTTCATGCTGCGGTCGAGCGTGTTCTTGCGCCCGTACCAGAACTCGCCCATATTGACGTCCATCCGCGAGCCGATCTGCATTTCGTCGAACGGCCCGCCGTCGTAGGGCTCGGTATAGGACTTGATGCCGTGCTTGTGGCAGAGCTCGGTGAAGCGCCCGTAGTAGTTGTCGGCCATCATGTCGGCCTGCACGCGGCGCAGGTCCCACAGAAAGCGCTCGGACTCGTCGACGCTGCCAACAATGCGGCCGGTGAACACGGGCAGATAGCGGAGCAGATTGTAACCAGCGCGCTTGCGGAACTCTTCGGCGAAGCGGTCTGTCCAGTTCTGCATTCCGACTTCGTAGCTGTCGATCAGCGCGCCCGCAAGGCCGCGCTTGCCCAGCCTTTCCAGCGAAGCCAGCAGCGGCCCGAAGAAGCCATGGAAGTGGTGGTCCATCGCTTCCGCGCTGAGCTTGTCGCACTCGAGGCCGACACCCCCGTCCGGCCCCGGGTGATTCGTGCGCGCCGTAGTGGTGTATCCGATCCGCAGCAGAGTCCACCGGCCTGGGGGCGCGTCCCATTCCAGGCTGCCGTCCGGTCCCATCGAGGCGGTGAGATCCACGATCCTCGCAGCGTCGATGACCGAAGAAGCAGGAACGTCCGGCGTCGGCGTGCTCAACTCGCTGGCGCGCCCGCGCGAGTGATGCAGGCAGTTGGTTTTCACAGGCCAATTGGCGAGCCGCGCTGCGCCCGACAGGCGCACCATCGAAATCCGCCGCGTCTGCGGAACCACGATGCGGAAGAAGCGGCCCCGCACGGCAGCAAAGGAGGCCGTGACAGGCGCCAGCGGGAATCCGTCCAGCACCGGTCCGGTAGCCACGCTGATTTCACACACGCTCTCGAAGCGGGCGCCATCCTTGGAGACTTCGAGTGTCACCGCGCCGGAAGGGCCTCCGGGGCCGCCGCCGGGAGCGGCCGGCGCCAGAGGCAGCGCGTGAAACGAGATCGAGCGCGCTTCGACAGGTTCGGCGAACTCGATCAGCAGATGCCCCGGGCTGGAGCCGCCCGCGTGAACGGTCACGCCCGCTCGCGGATCCTCCCCGAAAAGCGTGTCGAGCTGCGCCGCAGTCAATTCTGCTTCGGCGCCGCCTTGCTGCGAGGTGACGCGTGCGGAGCGCACGAGCGGTCTCACCGGGGCATCGCCTGCGGGCGTGGGGAACGCCAGCACTGCAATGTCGCGGTAGAAATTCATGCGCGACGGCGGCTGCGGCAGGCGGAGCGAGACCTTGCGCCCTCCTTCCATGAACTGCTCGCTCCAGGTGACGATCTTCATCGAGTGCTCGGGCCGGTTCCACGGGCCGCCGCTGGAAGACCAGCCGGGACAGTTGTGAAAGTCGCACTCCAGCCCCAGGCGTTCCGCCTCTTTCATGGCGTGCTCGAGCAGGCGTACATGCTCGGCACTGCCGTAATCTACCGGACCTTTCGGGATGCCCGTGCCCACCTGGAAGATCTGGAACCCGCGCACGCCGATGCGCGCCATGGCCTCAAGATCGCGGGTGATCCCGTCGGCGGTGATATTGCCGTTCATCCAGTGCCACCAGGTGCGGGGACGGGCGGAGGCAGGCGGATCCACAAACTCCTTTGCCACGGTTTCCAGTGTTGCGGCAGCGGCAGCGGGCTGGGCTCCGTCCAGAATGGCAGGCGCGGCGGATGCGGCAGGGATCAGCGGAAGAAAAGTGCGTCGTTTCATGAATGGGAATCCTCCTTTCGTGGATCGGTCCTGGAATTCTCCGTGCGCACACGCGGAAGGGCCCGCCGGGGCGCGGCCTCGGTCAGGCCGCGGCCCCCGGCGCGGCAGCCTGCGCTGGTTCGCTAGAACTGCAGCCGCAGCGAGAGCTGCACGTTGCGCGGGTCGTTCGCCTGCGACGGCGAGACGACGCCAAAGTTGGCCGAGCCGAGCGTGGTGTTCGGCGCGCCGAACCACGGAGTGTTGGTCAGGTTGAACGATTCGGCGCGGAACTGCATGCGCACACGCTCGGTGATCGGGAAGGTCTTGAAAATGGAGAAGTCGACGAGCGGCGCGCGCAGAGTGCGGACATTGGGCAGGCGGAAGCTGAGAGTGCGCAGCGCGAAGGGGTCCTGAACGAGCCATGCCACGGGCTCGTCGGCGCTGGCGCAGCTCTGGCGAGCACCGGCGAGAGTGAGCGTGCATGTATTGAACCACCGGGCGCTGGTGGGGTTGGAGAATGCGGGGTTGACGCCGGTGCTGACGGCGTTGCCGGGAGCGGCGACCGGGAGTCCGGTCTGGAAGGTGGCGATCCAGTTGAACTGCCATCCGCCGATCAGCTGACGGGTCAGCCCGCGGGAGTTCTTGCCGAACGGGAGCTCATAGCCGCCGCTGAGCGTGGCTCGCTGCGGGGTGTCGAAGGTGGTCAGAACCTTCGCGAGCGCTCCGAACGGATCCTGTCCGTTGAGATACCCCACCGCTTCCAGCGTCTTCGAGATGGTGTAACTGAACAGCACGTGCAGCCCGTGCGAGAGCCGCTTTTCGACGCGGAGCTGGAAGGAGTCATACCAGCTTTCGCCGATCGTGCGGTTGGCCTCGGTGATGTCGTTGTATTGCGGGAACGGCCGGAGCAGTTGCTGCTGCGGCACAGTGGCCCCGTTGAATGCGGTGCCCGGCAGCAGCCCCGCGAACGGATTGGGGACCTGCGTCAACAGCGCGTTGCGGAGCGAGAGCTTGTCGGCGGGCACGGCGTTGATGGGCTTGGAAGTTTGCAGGGAGAGCGTGCGGGAGCCGACGTAGGAGGCATCGATGAGAATGCGCATGGGCAGCTCATGCTGGATGCCGAACGAGTACTGGTGCACGTAGGGGATGACGCGCTGCGGCCAGGAGTAGGTGAAGCTGAGTCCGAGCATCGTGGCGGCGCGCCCCGGGGGCAGGATCAGGCCCGCGGGGTAAGGATTGCTCCACTGCCCTGCGGGCGTGAGTCCGCCATCGACGGACTCGACGTAGGGCGTGTCCATGCTGAAGCCATTGAACTGGCCGGTGTCGAAGGTAGGCAAGTAGCTGACGCCCCAGCCGCCTCGGAACACGGTTCGGGAGGTCCACTGGTAGGCGACGCCGATGCGGGGCTGGAAGTTGTTCAGGTCGCGCCGGAATGGCAGGCGGGTGTTGTCGTCGGTGAACAGCAGGCGGCCTTGCAGGTTCATGCCGGGCACTTGCAGCGGACTCTGGGCCTGCCAGTCGAAGCCACGGTTCTGACGGTCGAAGCGCTCCGTGATCGGAGATTCGTAGTCCCAGCGCAAGCCGAGATTGACGGTGAGGCGGTTGGTGATCCGCCAGTCGTCCTGGAAGAACAGGCCGTAATAGCGCGAGCCGAGAGCGAGCGCGGGGCGAATGGGCACATAGCCGCTGGCCGGATGGCCGAGCAGAAGCGATGCGAAGGCGTTGCCCGCCGCAGCCTCGCCCCGCAGCGGGTCGCGCTGCGTGAAGCCCCGGTTGAAGGAGAACACGCCGAACCAGGTGGCAGGGTTCTGCTGGTTGTCAAGCTTCAGGCGCCCCTCGAAGCCGAACTTGAGCGAGTGGCGGGAGACGACCTTGTTGACGGTCTCCGAGAGCGACCACTGGTCGGAGAAGCTGAAGACGCTGCCGGAGCCCCAGTTGGGCCCGAAAGTTGTGTAGTCGGTGTAGGTGATGCGCGGGAAGGATTTCCGCGGCAGTTGCGCGCTGAGCGAGGACGGGAAGCCGAGCTGCGCCGGGTCGAAATTGTCGGCGTGGTGGGCGACAGCAAACTCGTGGCGGATGTAGCCGAGCCGGAAGTTGGAAACGAGAGAGGGGCTGAGGGTGGAAGTGAGGTCCACGCCGCCGCCCTTGTTGATGCGCCAGTGGTTGTACCAGGCGGATGCAGCCTCCGGGAAGAGGGCGGTGGAATTGGTTTCGTAGCGGTCGTTGTAGACCCAGCGCCCGAACAGGCGGTGTTTGGAGCCAATCATCTGGTCGATCCGCAGGATGTGCTGGTCGTACAGGTCCGTGCGAGGATTGGGCGCGGCCACGAGGTTGAAGAAGCCGCGCGCATCGCCGGCGGTGTTGGGCCTGGGAATGTAGTCGAGCAGTTTGCGCGAGACCGGATCCCAACGGCTTTCCGGAACGCGGTTGTTCGGGAACGGATCGCGGACCCATCCGGAGCCGGTGGAGCGAAGAGTCGCCGGGTCGTAGACGAGAATCGGCTGGCCGTTGGCCTGCACGGTCTTCGAGAAGTCTCCTGCACGCTGTTCGAGTGTCGGCACCGTCATGGTTTGGGGGAACGGGATGCTGCTTTTGATGCGCTCCCAGGAGTACATGAAGAACGTCTTGTTCCGGCCGTCATACAGCTTGGGCAACACGACGGGGCCATCCACGCGGAAGCCCGGCTGATTCCAGCGGAAGGTCTGCTTGGGAGACCCTGCCAGGTTGGCTTCAAACGTGTTGGCATTGAGCTTGTCGTGCCGGAAGTAATGGTAGAAAGCGCCGTGAAAATCATTGGTGCCGCTTCGCAGGCTGACGTTGATCACGCCGCCGCCCGTGCGGCCGTACTGCGCGTCGTAGACGTTGGTCTGGACCTTGAATTCTTCGGTGGCGTCCGGGCTGGGCACGAAGCTGAGGTTCCCGGGCTGGTTGGTTTCCGTACCTGTGTTGGGGACGCCATCGAGCAGAAATTCGTTCGCAAATTGCCGGCCGCCGTTGATCGAAAACGAATCCATGCCGCCGTTGTCGAACGGGCGGTTGGAGCGGCTGGCCAGGCTGGGCACGTACTGCACGGCGGGCGCGAGTACGGCCAGCATGAAGGGATTGCGGCCGAGGAGCGGCATCTCGGCGACCTTCTGGGAGTCGATCACCTGCCCGCGCGCAGCAGTGCTGGTTTCAAGAAGTTCCGCGGAAGCGGAGACCACGATCCTTTCTGTAACGCCGCCCAGCTCCAGCTGAAAGTCGAGCCGCAGGCGGTCGCCCACGCGCACCTCGACGTCCTCGCGGACGGCGCGCTTGAAGCCTTCGCGGGCGACGGTCACCGTGTAGCGCCCCGGCGGGATGAAGGGCGCCACGTACAGCCCCGCTTCATTGGTTTGAGTTGTGATCAGCGCGTTGGTTGCCAGATTTCGGATCTCGACAGTTACGCCGGGGACGGCTGCCCCGGTGGGATCCGTCACCGTGCCGTTGATAGTGGCCCGGAATTCCTGCCCGGAAAGCGCGAGCGCAGCCAGGCAAAGAATCAGGGCGGATCTGAGCAAATGCTGTTTCATCAGCTCACCTCCTGAAGCCCTTTTTCCGGACCGGGATGTTTGGACTCGGGCGCCGGATCGGCCCGGCCGCCCGAAGGCGAGCACCCATTGGCGACCCGGCCAACCCCTTTGCCCCTTCTCTTCTTCCCGGCCCGCCGGAAGTCTCCACGACTCTGGCCGAATTCTATGGCGGCGATTTCCGGGCGTCAATAACTCGTCCGTATTGCTCTTCTTCGGTGTCAGGCAGGAGCGGCGACCGGCGGAGACATGCTTTCTCTGGCATCCATTGTGTCGACTGCACATTGTTGAAAATAAATATGCTTATTGACCAGACCCGCCTCCCGGCCGGCCCGCTGGCCGCACGCCGCACGCTCTCCTTGCGGCCGCCTTGCGCTGCCGCGGCGTTTGGCAGAGTCAAAAATTTTGCGCGGGATTGAGGCTGCTCCAGCAAGGGAATGGAGAAGCGCCTTCCGGACGCGCCCCGCCGTCCATAGAGCCTCGCATTGGGCAACACCCGCACTCTCAAGCAGCGGCGCTTCCACGCCGATAGAGCTTCATGCGGCGCAGAAAGAGCGCCTTTGTTGATCCAGAATGCAGACAGTCATCCAGGTCATCAGCAACCGAAACGAGTCCCTGCGCGACAGAATCGTCAACGATCCACGCCTGGTGTCGTACAGGCTGAGAGTGAGCACGGAGAAGAAGAAGGGGCGCAACCGCGGGTGGGCCAAGATTCACGGCTCCGGCGACATCCAGGGCGCGCTGAACGTAGAGTGGCACGCCTCCACGCGCACCTTGGTGGGGCGCATCGTCAACCGGGGAGATGGCTGCCCGGCGCTATTGGCTGCGCAATTTATCCTGTATCTGCTCCGTGAATATCGCGACGAGAGGATCGCCATCCAGATCTGGCCGCAAGAGGACACGGCTGTGGACGGGGAGGATGATGGCGAATAAGCCCTCGCGTGCCTGACGAAGCGCGCCAGACGCCTCCCCTGCTCTGGCTACACTGGAGTCAGGCAGATGGCGCTGGTGATCTTCGATCTCGACGGCACGCTGGTGGACTCCGTCGACGACCTGTGCAATTCGGTGAATGCCACGCGCGCCTACATGGGGCTGCCGCCGCTCGAGCACAGCGTCGTGGCATCTTATGTGGGCAACGGCGCGCCTGTGCTGATCCGCCGCGCCATGGGGCCGGAAGCCACCGAAGCGCAGATCGAGGAGGCGCTGAGCTTCTTCCTCAGTTACTACCGCGAGCACATGCTTGACCACACGCGCCCCTATCCCGGGGTCGTCGAGACGCTCGAGACGCTCGGCCAGCGCGGCCACCGCATGGCCGTGCTGACGAACAAGCCGCAGCGTTTCTCGCGCGACATGTGCGCGGGGCTGGGAATCGCCCACTACTTTTTCCAGATCTACGGCGGCAACAGCTTCGAGCAGAAGAAGCCCGACCCTGTCGGCATTCGCACGCTGATGGCCGAAGCGGGAGCGCCGGCGCGCGAGACGTGGATGGTGGGCGACTCCGCCACCGACGTGTTGACCGCCCGCAACGCCGGTGTGCGCAGCGTCGGCGTCACCTATGGCATCAGTCCCGAAACGCTGAAGGAGACGCCGCCGGATTTCCTGATCCATTCCATGACGGAACTGCCCGCGCTGCTGGAACGGGCGCGCTGAGGAGCGCGCCGCGGGCACCTCAGTTCACCTCTGCGAATCGGCCAGGGCGGGATGCTGCGCGAACGCCTGGGCCACTCTCACCGCGATCGAATGCGTGTCGGCGCACAGGATGTTCGCGGTCACCGCAACGGCGAGCCCGTGATCGGGAAACACAAGCACGGTCGCCACCGGAGCGCCGGAAAGCGCGCCGTCAAGACCAATGGCACGCGCGTTCTTGCTCCCAAGCGGCAGGCTCCAGTTCTCCCACCCGAGCCCGTGGTCAATTACCTCGCCTGAGGACAGGCGCTGCGGCATTGTCAGCAGATCCACGGTTTCTGGACAGAGCAGCTTTCCGCCGGCAACGGCCATGGCGAGCCGCACGAGATCCGAGGGCGTCGACCAGTATGCGCCCGCCGCCATGAGGCAGGAGGAATCCATCAGGCGCATCATGTGCCGCCCATGCCGCGGATTCTTGCGGAACCGCGGAGCATAACAGGCAGCCAGCATTTCCGCCGCCTGCGGCCCGCGGGCGGCGCTGCTGCGCAGCTCCGCTTCGGGATCGCGGATCAGCTCCCGGAAGAGTATGGCCGGGGGCGGATCTTCGCCTTCCACGAGCGCAGGGTCCGGCCCGGGATCCAACAGCGTGTCGCGCATCTGCAAGGGATCGAGGACCAGCTCCCGGATCAGCTCCGGGAACGGCTTGCCCGCGGCCGCTTCCATGGCGGCGCTGGCGAGAATCCAACCTGCGAGAGACGGGCGGAATTCGCTGCCCGGCTGGGAGACCTGGCGCGGGGCTTCCATGTGCCGCAGCGCCTCCGAAGCACTCGTGCAATGTTCGCGGTGTGGCAGCCCGCCATCCATGAGTCCCGAAGTGTGGCCCATCACTGCACGGACGGGAATGGGCCACTGCATGCGCGGGAAGGAAGTCACATACTTCTGGAGCTCGACATCGATCCGCAGCCGCCCCTGCTCGATCAGCCGGCCCGCCGCAACGGACGCCAACAGCATGGATGCCGTGCCGAGGCGGAAGCGGTGCTGAGGCGTGGTGCGCTCGGCGCGCCAGAGATTGGCGTAGCCGAACCCTTCCGCCCAGACGATCTCGCCACGCACGCCAACGGCTACTGAAACTCCCGGCAGGTTCTGCTCCGCGACGCTTTGCCGCACTGCCTGGCGCGCCAATGCCACGGATCCGGATGGCTCAAGAGCCGCCTGTGGAACGGCGGGTACGAGGTCCGCAGCTTCATAAAGCGGCTCTTCGGTGAGGCTCACATACACCCAGAGCGACGCCACCACGGCAGCCAGCAGGAACGGCGCAAGCAGGAGCAGAAGCCAGGGAGATCGTCCGCGGGTTGACATGGCGTTGCCCATTCCTTTATCGCGCACCTTGGGCCGCCATGGTTTGGCAGTCCCAAGGAGATGGCGGCTGCTGTGCGCTTTCCGTCATAATGAGCGTGCAGCGCGTTGCGGGAGACGCAGCACGAGTCCTGGGGTTGCGCCAGCCTCCCCCGAACGCCGCTGTCGATTTCGGGCTGCCAGGCGGAGCCGGACCCATGCAGGAACATCGCATCTTCGGGATGAAATTCTCCAGCGTCTACCCGCACTACGTGAACAAGGCGGAACGCAAGGGCCGCACGAAAGCGGAGGTGGATCAAATCCTCTGCTGGCTCACCGGCTACAGCCCGGAACAGCTGCAACAGCAGATCGATGCCGGGGTTGACTTCCGGACGTTCTTCGCACAGGCGCCGGCGCTCCATCCGAACCGCATGCTGGTCCGCGGCGTCATCTGCGGCGTCCGGGTGGAAGAGATCGAGGATCCGTTGATGCGGGACATCCGCTGCCTCGACAAGCTGATCGACGAACTCGCCAAGGGCCGGCCGATGGAGAAGATTCTCCGTTCCTGAGCCTGGCCCGCACGGCCTGCCCAAGTGGTGCGGCGCGGCTTGTGAGCGGGCGGCCGGCGTCCGCGAGCTCCTCTGCAGGGAAAGCCGCCGCTCTGCGAAGGGAGCGTTTGGGGCTTTTCAGCTTCCGCGCCAAGCATGAGAAACGGGTGTAGAATGTCCGCGTGCCATGAAGCACGGCCGGTCTGGGTCCGGCCCGAACCCGGTCATTATCCTCTGATTGACTTGCCGGCGAGGCCATGAACGAGGGTCGCGATCGATACTTCATTCAGTCTGTCGCCCACGCTGCCGATGTCCTCCGCGCTTTTTCGTCCCCGAGGGAGGTCTTGCGCCTCCGCGACGTGGTGGCGCGCACCGGCCACTCCAGAAACACGGCGTTCCGCCTGCTGTACACGCTGGAGAAGGCGGGGCTCATTGAGAAGGTCGGCGCGAATGAATACCGGACCACGCTGCACCAGCACAGGGTGAGAAAGTACAAGATCGGCTACGCGGCTCAAGGAAGCGACTATTCATTCTCCAGCCAGGTGACCCTTGGGCTGAAGCGCGAGGCGGAGCGGCTGGAGAGCATCGAGTTGCTGACGCTGGACAACCGCTACAACCCGAGGGTTGCCATGCGGAACGCCGATGTCTTCATCCGGGAGCGTTGCGACCTGGTGATCGAATTCCAGACCAACGAGGACATCGCTCCGGTGATCTCCGCCAAGTGCCGCGAGGCGGGAATTCCCATGATCGCCGTCGAGATCCCGCATCCCGGCGCCGTGTATTTCGGCGCGAACAATTACGAAGCGGGCCTGATCGGGGGGCGGGCCCTGGGGCGTTGGGCTCAGCAGCACTGGAACGGAGAGGTGGATTCCATCCTGCTGCTGGAGCTGCCGCGGGCGGGCGACGTGCCGCGGGCGCGAATCACCGGGATCCTCGTCGGCATCCGCGAAGTCCTTCCCCACCTCGAGTCCTGCCCGGTGGTGTATCTGGACGGCGACGGCTGCTTCGAGCCCAGCTTCCGGGCGGTGAAAAAGTTCCTGCAAAGATCGCCGCGCCAGCGGATTCTGGTGAGCGGGATCAACGATGCCAGCACGCTGGGAGCGCTCCGGGCATTCGAGGAATGCGGGCGGCTGGAGGACTGCGCCGTCGCCGGGCAGAATGCGTCGCCAGAAGGCCGCGACGAGCTGCGAAGGTCCTCCCGCTTCATCGCTTCCGTTGCATATTTTCCGGAAAAATATGGCTCAGCCCTGTTGAAATTGGCCCTGGATATTCTGAATTACAAGGCGACTCCGCCAGCCGTATTTGTTCGCCACCAGCTGATCACGGCCAAAAACGTGGATTCTTTCTATCCGAACGACCGGCTGCTGCTGGCCTGAGCGCCCGGGCGTCTTGCCCTGCTTCCCTTCCCCGCCCTCCGCGGAAGCTCCCGCGGAAACGCCCGATTTCCGGCCAGCCGGATGCGCCTGTGAGCCGGTTCCTCAGCGCGACCGCAGGCGGGGCCAAGCGATTTCCACGCCCTGCCGGACGAGCACGTCCTGGAATTGCCGGAGCAGCTTCTCCGTGTTGCGCACCTCGCGGGGCCGAAAGTTTCGCGCCACGCAGTGCGCGGCGAGCGCGCCGGCGCTCTCGCCGATGTTCCACTCCACCGGGTGCAGGCGGTAGCAGCCGTTGGTGATATGCGTCACGCCGAGGTTCTTGCAGGCGGGCAGCAGGTTCTCCATGCGCTTGGGGATCAGCGCGCCCAGCGGAATCTGGAAGGGAAGGCTGCTGACGTCGATGTAGTTGTCGCCGCCGCTGGAAGGGTGCAGATCAATCCGGTAGCTGCCCACGCCGACGGAGTCCGGAAACGTTTCCGCAGCCACTTCCTCCTGCGTTTTTCCGGTGAGTTTCATGCGGGCTTCCGTGCCCACGTGCTGTTCGAGCACGGTGAATTCTGCCTGAATGCGCCGGGATTCGCGGATGTAGGGATACATGGCCAGCCCGTCAGCAGTTCCGGTTATGTCGGGTCTGAGATGAAGCCCCTTCCAGCCCGTGCCGCCATCCGGGCGTGGCGCTTCGGTCTGGAGCCAGTAGACGAGGGAAAGGCTCAGCTGCCGGGCGCGCTTCAGATGCCGCGCCGCCTCTTCCGCGGAGACGCCGTACAGGTTGCCGAGCCAGTAATCATTCTGTGGCCAGTTGACGAGCGTGACGTCTGAAGAGCAGAAGCCGGGCTCGTAGATCGCCTTTTGCACGATGCGGCGGTAAATCCAGAGATTGAGACCCGGCTCTTTGGCCTGCAGCGTGGGGTCGAAAAACACGCGGCGGGGCTTCAGCGTGATGGGGTCCGACATGGACCAGCTGAGGAGCTTCCCCGGCCAGGGCGGGCGCATTTCGGGGGTGTAATCGCGCCAGAAGGCGTATTCTTCCGGCTTGTCGATGGTGTGGTCGGCTTCCGGATCGTAGCCCAGGGCGAAGCAGACGGTGAACGCCTGATGATTGGCGGGCTGGGGTTGCTCCGGCGCGTGCAGTTCGCCGGTTTGCGCGCGCGATTCGGCGCCGGTGACGAACTCGGCGCCGGTCATCGGGAGCAGCTCGCCGGTCTCGGTGGCATCGAGGAAGTAGCGGGCGCGAAGGATGCGCTCGGCGTCGGAGTCGTCGCGGAAGGCGATGGCCTTCACGGTTGCGCCGTCGACGTCGGCGCGAAGCGGCACGGCGCGGGTGAACAGCGCGAGCCGCCCGGACGACAGATACGGCTGAAGCATGGAGTGAAGCACGGCGAGCGCGACGCGCGGCTCGTGGGTGAGCACGGAGACGGAGCCCCCGCCGGGGTTCAGGCGCGGGTTGGCGCGGTGCTGCGGCAGCAGCGGATAGTGCTCCCGGTAATACTGGCGGACGCCGTTGCGGAAGGCGCGGTAGGAGGCCGTGCAGCCGAACATTTCGATCCAGGGATGTTCGTCCGGCGGCACCGCCTGCGAGGTGAGCTGCCCGCCGATCCACGCCGTCTCCTCGGTCATTACGACCCGCATTCCCGCGCGGCAGGCGGCCAGCGCGGCGGCGCAGCCGCCGGTTCCGCCTCCGATCACAGCCACGTCGGCGGAGATTTCGCGGCCGGCGGCCCACGCGGGAACCGCCAGAACAGGAATCGAAGGAATTGTTTGCAGGAACGAGCGCCGGGTGATCTTCATGGAAGCTTCCCCCTACGCTATCATGGGCTTGGGCCCGCAGCGCGGGTCCCTTCGATGGCGGTTGTCACCGTTTCCGGGCAGCCCGGTTGCCGCACGGGCGAGGTCGCGCGCCTCGCCGCGCAACGGCTTGGCTTCACGCACGTGGGTACCGAACGTCTGGACGCCCTGCTGGCGGAAGAGTTCGGCCCGGTGATCGAGCGCGCCTCCCGCACATGGCCCGACATGGCGGCCTCCATCCTGCTGCGGCTGGCGACCACGGACCATCTGGTGGTGGGCGTGGACGGCGCCGAGGAGCTGTTCCGCGGCTTCCCCGCCCTGCTGCGCGTGCGCGTGGTGGCGCCGGCAAACCGCCGCACCGGGAACGTGATGCTGGATGACGGCCTGAACCGCGCGGAGGCGCGCCGCGCGCTGGCCGCGCGCGACAAGGAGAACGCCGCCCTTCGCAAGGCGCGCTTCGGGCGCGCCACGGCAGCGCCGGAGTCGTTCGATCTCGTGCTGAATGCCGCCACCCTGGACAGCGCCCATATGGCGGAACTCATCGCACAGGCGGTCCATCAGCAGGGGCTGCTGGAGCACGGCTGCCTCTCGCCGGCGGCGGAGGCGCAGCTGCAGTTTCAGATCCGGCTGCGGCTCGCCCGGCACGGCATTCAGCCGCGAGGGCGCGCCGAGCTGCGGAAGGTGCAGTTCGGGCACCCTTCCGAGGAGATCTTCGCCAACCTTCTGGATTTCTACCGCATCCCGTGGGAGTACGAGCCGAGGTCGTTCCCCATCGCTTGGGACGAAAACGGCAATGTGATCGAATCCTTCACTCCGGATTTTTATCTGCCGGAGTCGAACCTCTACGTCGAGCTGACGACGATGAAGCAATCCCTGGTGACGCGGAAGAACCGGAAGATCCGGCTGCTGCGGGAGATTTATCCGCATGTGAATATCCAGGTGTTTTACCAGAAGGACATCATGGACCTTGTGATGAAATACGGGCTGGCGCCGCAAGCGCAGCCGCAGCCGTGATCGCAGCGCCATGAAAGTTCCCGCGCTGCCCGTCATCGACCGCGTGCTGTTCACCGAGGAGGAGGTGCAGCGCCGCATCCGCGAGGTGGCCGCCGAAATCTCGGAGCGTTACCGCGACGGCAACCTGAAAATGATCGGGGTGCTGAAGGGATCCGTCTTCTTCCTGACGGCGCTGGCGCGGGAATTGACGATTCCGGTGAAGGTGGATTTCCTCTCGATTTCGCCCTTTTCCAACCACACGCGCGCGCCCGGCGTGGTGCGGATCTCGAAGGACCTCGACGAGTCGATCGAGGGCGAGGACGTGCTGCTGGTGGAAGACATCGTCGACACAGGCTTCACCGCCCGCTATCTGCTGCAGACGCTGGCCGGCCGGGGGCCGAACTCGATCGCGCTTTGCACGATGCTGGACCGCCCGGCGCGCCGCATTGTGCCCCTGAAAATCGACTTCAAGTGCTTCGAGATCCCGGACCGCTTCGTGATCGGCTGCGGGCTCGATTACAAGCAGCTGTACCGCAACCTGAACTTCCTTGCGGTGCTGAAGCCGGACTGAGCCCGCGTCAGGACCCGCGCCGCAGCACGAAGTCCTCCTCGAACAGCTCGTATTCGGTGCGTTTCATGCCGCAGCGGAGATAGGTCTGCTGCGCCCTGTGGTTGGACTTTTCCACATAAAGCCGCAGCCCGCAGACGCCGGGCGTGGACAGCGCAAGGTCGCGGACATGGGAATAGAGAGCGCGGAAGACGCCCTGCCCGCGGTGTTCCGGCGCAACCCACACGCTCTGGATCCACCAGAACACGCCATTGCGCCAGTCGGACCACTCATAGGTGATCATGAGCTGCCCGGCGCGCCGCCCTCCCCGTTCGGCGATGTAATAGCGCCCGCGCGCAGGATCCTCGAAGAGGGCGTGGACGCCGGCGCGGAGGCGGTCGAGATCGAGGGAGAGATGCTCGGTTTCAAGCGCCATGGAGGCGTTGCCGCGGACCAGGAACTCGGCGTCCCCGGGCCCGGCCTCGCGGATCACAATTTCATCCTGCATCTGTTTCAAACAATCCGCTGCAATTTTGTCACACGGCCCGCCTCCACCCATTCCACCACGAAAATGTTGCCTTCGGCATCGAAGCATGCCGAATGGGGGCAGATGAAGCGCCCGGCGGGGAAGCGCTCGCGGGGCTGCTTGCGCAGCTCGCCCCACGTACCCGAAGGGTCCTCGCCAAGATGGGCCAGCACGCGGTCGCCGGCGCCGAGCAGGGTGACGCGCGCCTCAAGGTCGGGCACGAGAACGGTCTGTCCGCGGAAATCGAAGTGGCACGGCAGCTTCACCGAGCCCCCGGCAGCAAAGCCGAGATGGCGTCCGTCGAGAGAGAAATACTGGAGTCGGCGGTTGGTGCGGTCCGCCACCAGCACGCGCTCTTCTCCCTGCCGGCGGTCGATGGCAATTCCATGCGGGCAGTCGAGCTTGCCGGGCTCCTTGCCTTTGCCGCCGAAGGTGAACTTCCAGCGGGCGCGCGAGTCGTAGACATTGATGAACGAAGATCCGTAGCCGTCGGCGACGTAGATGTCGCCGCTGGCGGCGATGGCGAGATTCGTCGGGCTGTAGCGCGGGCGCTTGCCATCCGCCGCAGGCTGGTAGGCGGGCGATTCCTCCGGGTAGCCGATCTCCCAGACGCGCTCGCCGCGCAGCGAGTATTTCGCCACCACGGCGCGGCGCGTGTCGCAAAAATAAAGGAACTCCTCGCTGCCCTCGCGCCGGAGGGCGAGCCCGTGCGCGCCGCCCTTGAACTCTCCGCCCCAGCTGCGCACGAAGCGCCCGCGCGAGTCGAAGACCACCACAGTATCGTCGCTCTGCGAGGCGGCGTTCACGGTGTGGTGAATGTAGACGAAGCCCTGCGAGTCGACGCACACGCCGTGCGTGTTGCCGTAAGAGATGCGCGCGGGCAGCTCGCCCCAGTCATGATGGACGAGGAAGCGCCATTCGCCATCGCCCGTGACGGGCGGTTGCGAACCGGACTTGCTCGCCGTCCACACCGCAGGTGCCAGCGAAGCCGCCAGAACACTCCGGCGCGTAGGATCTAGAAGCGACTTCATCCCGAAACCCTCCCGACAGGCAATGCGGTCATTCTACGCCATATCCGCACGCCGCGGCCCGCTAGTGGAATCAGGCTAATGAATCAGACCAATTGCGGGACGGGCCGAATTCGGGCAATCTGCCCAAAGATGTCTTGTATAACGGTCCGAGGAGCTGCACGATTTCTCCTGCTGCTGTCACTGGCAGTGATGATGCAACGGCCGGGCGCAGGCCAGGGTTGAGTGTGCAACCGCCAGAACCCGTCCGTGTTTGGCGGGGAAAGCCCGTACCTGGGCCGGGGACAGCACCAGGTTTCGGTAACGTACAGGAGAGCTGTCTCCGACAAGCATTACCAGGGCAAGAAGCCGTATCCGGATCTGGATCCGTTCGGCCCGGTCAATACGCAGAATCTGTTGAACATTGATTGGACCTACGGGATCTCGAGGCGCTGGAGCGCGGGGGTGAACGTGCCGCTCGTGTTCAATTCCTTCTCCGTGTTCCGGGCGCCGCCGGGGTCGGCGGAAAGACAGTGGGTCACCGCGCGGGCGCGAGGCGCCGGCGACGTCACGTTCCGCGTGGCAGCATGGCTCTTGCCGGCGAGGGAGTCGGCGCGGGGCAACCTGATGTTGTCGGCAGGCCTGAAGACGCCCACGGGAGACAGCGGCGCCAAGAGCAGCATCTTCAACCGGGAGATTCCTGTGGACATCTCCATTCAGCCGGGAGATGGCGCCTGGGCGCCTGTGCTGACGCTGTCCGGATTCCATCAGTTTGACCTTCTGACGGTGTTCGGCACGGGCGCATACATGGCCAACCCGAGGAACACGACCGGAACGCCGGGCTTTTTCCAGACCCTTGGCAATCCGAACAACCGGTTCCCGAACTCGAGCACGGATCAGTTTCTCTACCATTTCGGGGCGTCGTTCCGGACCGGCAAGAGCTGGCCGACGCCGACGGTCGCCTACAGGATTTCCGGCGTGCCGGTGGAGGATCTGTTCGGCGCTTCGGATGGCTTCCGCCGGCCGGGAACCATCGGCATGCTGGAGCCGGGCGTGAGCTTCCGTTTCAGAGGCCACACGTTTCACTTCACGGTGCCGCTGCTGGCGTATGTGAACATCAAAGACTCGCGGACCACGGCAAGGATCGAGGACGCAACCGTGCCCGGCGTGGCATTCACGCTGAGCTGGACGATGCGTGCCGGGCGGTAGCGGCGCGGCGAACCGCGCCCCGGGCCGGCACGCTTCACCGCCTGGCCGAAGGGCGGGCGCATTCGGCGCACAGGCCGCCGAGGAGGATTTCGTGGCCTTCGATGCGAAAGCCCGCGGGGGCCAGCCTCTCGACTTCAGGAACGCATCCTTCCACTTCAAACACGCGCTGGCAGCGGCGGCAGTAGAAGTGGTGATGGTGTCCGCGGCCCGCGACCTCGTAGCGGGTCGACCCGCCCGGGATCTCCACCGCGGACAGAAATCCCTCTTCAAGCAGCGTCCCGACGGTGCGGTACACGGTGGCGATGCCGAGACCCGCGACCTCTTTCTGGGCCAGCTCCAGCGCCTCGGGGATGCTCAACGGACGGCGCGCCTCTTCAAATGCCGCGCGGATCGCGGCGCGCTGCCGCGTGCGGCGGCGCTGGACGGGTGCGCCCTTCATGAGAACGGCTCCTCAGCAAGATTGTAGCAGCGGGCCGTCCGGCAGGCGCCCCGGGGCTGTAGTCCGAACCCCTATTCTTGCCGCAGCGAAGCCATGTCGATCGAGAAGCGGAAGCGCACGTCGGAGCGGAGCATGCGCTCGTAGGCTTCATTGATCTTCTGGATGGGGATCACTTCCACCTCGGAAACGATGTTGTGTTGCCCGCAGAAGTCGAGCATCTCCTGGGTCTCGCGGATGCCGCCGATCAGCGAGCCGGAGAGGCTCCGCCGGCCGAAGACCAGCCCGAAAGCCGGAACGGACAAGGGGTTGGGAGGCGCGCCGACCAGAGTCAGATGGCCGTCGACGGCGAGCAGCTGCAAGAAAGCGCCGATGTCGTGGTCGGCGGAGACGGCGTCGAGGATGAAGTCGAAGCTGCCGGCGTGCTTCGACATCTCGTTGGCGTCGGTGGAGATCACCACTTCGTGCGCGCCCAGCCGGAGAGCGTCCTCCTTCTTGCGGGGCGACGTGGTGAATACCACGACATGAGCGCCGAGGGCGCGCGCGAATTTCACGGCCATGTGTCCAAGACCGCCCAGCCCCACGACGCCCGCCTTCTTCCCTTCCCCGACGTTCCAGTGCCGCAGCGGCGACCATGTTGTGATGCCCGCGCAGAGCAGCGGCGCCGCGGCGGCAGGATCCAGATTTTCGGGAATGCGCAGGACGAAATCCTCGTCCACGACGATCCGCTCCGAATAGCCGCCGTAGGTCACGCCGCCGAGGTGGCGGTCGGGGAAGTTGTAGGTGGCGATCATTGCCGGGCAGAACTGCTCGAGCCCGCGGCGGCAGTTGGGGCAGGCGCGGCAGGAGTCCACCATACAGCCGACGCCCGCGAGGTCGCCGGGGCGGAACTTCGAGGCTTGCGGCCCGGTGCGCGCAACCCGGCCTATGATCTCATGCCCGGGGACGCACGGGTAGACCGTGGGCAACAGGCTGCTCCACTCGTTCCGCACCGTGTGCAGGTCGCTGTGGCAGACGCCGCAATAGAGAATCTCGATCTCGACGTCCCGCCCTTGCGGCTCGCGCCGCGGAATGGCGGCGGCGGCCAGCGGCGAGTCAGCGCTTCTGGCGGCATAGGCTTTCACGGTTGGCATGGGTGCCGTCTCCTTTCCCTCTGAAGATCCACGCGCCTGAGAGGCATCCGCGGAGCGGGGTTCTTCCGCGGCATCCGGTTCCGGCGGGAGTGATCCGCATCCAGCCCAAGCGCAGGCCTCCGCTCCGTCACCCCGCGGGAAGCGGCGCCCGCGCTCCGCGAACCGGCCGGCCCGGCCAAGGACCTCTGATTTCCAGACTAGGAGACAGGCCCGCGGCAGCGGTATCCTGATCGCGCCGGATTCTTGCCTGATCCGCTCTCCAGGCGGAGCAGGGCGTTGCAAAGAAGAGAAGCGTCCGGCGATAGCCGGAACAATTTCGAGCCATCTTGTTGCAACGGGCGGCGGGGACCGCCGCGGCGGCCGTGCTAGCATGGATGTTTGTCAGGCTCCGGGCTCCGTGCAACGGGGCGGTCCGAACCCCGCCAGGTCCGGAAGGAAGCAACGGTAGGACCCCACCCCGTGTGCCGCGGATCCCCCGGGGCCTGACATCTTCAGTCCCGTCCCATGTACCAGGTTCTCGCCCGCAAGTACCGTCCCCGGAGCTTCGCCGAACTGCTCGGGCAGGAGCACGTGCGTGCGACGATCGAAAACGCCATCGCGCAGCGGCGCATCGCGCACGGCTACATCTTCGCCGGGCAGCGCGGCACGGGCAAGACCACGGTGGCGCGCATCCTCGCGCGGTGCCTGAATTGCGTGCAGGGTCCGACGCCTGCGCCGTGCGGCGAGTGCAGCTCGTGCGTGGAGATCGCGCAGGGCAACGCGCCGGACGTGATCGAGATCGACGCCGCCTCCAACCGCGGCATCAACGAAATGCGCGAGCTCCGCGAGAACGTGCGCTACCGCCCCTCGCGCGACCGTTACAAGATCTTCATCATCGACGAGGCGCACCAGATCACCAATGAAGCGTTCAACGCTCTGCTGAAGACGCTGGAGGAGCCGCCGGAATGGGCGGTGTTCGTGCTCTGCACGACCGAGGCGCACAAGATTCCGGCGACAATCGCCTCGCGCTGCCAGCAGTTCAGCTTCCGGAGCGTGGACTTCCGGCTGCTGACGGAGAGGATGGGCGAGATCTGCCGCGCGGAGGGGATCGAAGCCGACGACGAGGCGCTGGCCGTGCTGGCGCAGGCCGGCGAGGGCAGCGTGCGGGATTCGCTTTCCGCGCTCGACCAGGCGATCGCCTGCTGCGGCAGGAAGCTGGACGGGCCGGCCGTGCGGCAGCTGCTGGGGATGTACTCGCTCGAGACGCTGGAGCGGACGGCGGCGGCGCTCGAGAGCGGATCGGCGGCGGCGATGCTGGAAATCGCCGCGGATCTCGAAAATTCCGGCAAGAATTTGCAGTATTTTTGCCGGGAATTGTGCCGTTATTTCCGCAACCTCCTGGTGGCGAAAATCGCCGGCGCCGGAACGCGGCTGATCGCCGCCTCGGCGGCGGAACAAGCCCGGCTGGCGGAGACCGCGGCGCGCTTCCGGGAAGAAGACCTGACCCGCTGGCTCCAGATATCGCTGGACATTTATTCGCAGCTGCAGTACTCGCTCCAGCCGCGGCTGCATCTGGAATTGGGGCTGTTGCGCCTGCTGCACGCCGGACGCCTGAAGCCGATCGAGGAAGTGCTGGCCGCCCTTCCTGCGGGCGGCGGCGCCCCGGCAGCGCCCGGAGGCGGTCCGGGAGTCACGCAAGCGGGGCCGGTTCCTCGTGCGGCCCCCCGTGCGCCCCTGGCATCTCCGGCAGGCGCGCCCGCCGCTGCACCCGCCGCGGCGGGAAGCCCGGCGGCGGGCGGAAGTCTGAAGACGCGGCTGGTTGCCGCGCTGCAGGCGATGGGAGCCGGCTTCAGCGCGCATGCGGTGGAAGAGAGCGAGATCCGCGAATCGGCGGGCACGGTGGAATTCATCGCCCCGCGCGCCTCGCTGCTGTCGCTCAAGAGCCCGGATGTCGGGCGTGCGCTCGAACAGGTGCTGGGGCGAAAGGTCAGGGTGGTGCTCACCGCGGGCAACGGGAATCCGGAAGACTCCGCGCCCGCGCCTGCCGCCTCTGCGGCGGCGGATGCCGCGGCAGCGCGGGCTCTGGATCATCCGGCGGTGAAACGCTTCCGGGAGTTGTTTCCCGACAGCCAGGTGCGCGAGGTGCGCAATCTCAGGGAGGACTAAATGAAACTGCCCGGCGGCAGCATGCAGCAAATGATGAAACAGGCGCAGCAGATGCAGCAGCGCCTGCAGGAAGAGATCGCCTCCATCCGCGTCGAAGCCAGCGCCGGCGGCGGCATGGTGACGGTGAAGATGGACGGCAACAAGCAGTGCCTGGGCGTCGCGATCGACCCCGAAGCGGCAGGCGACGCGGAGATGCTGGCCGACATGGTGATGGCCGCCTTCAACGAAGCGGCGCGCAAGGTGGACGAGGAGACCCGCAAGAAGACCTCCGCGCTGCTGGGCGGCATGGGGCTGCCCCCGGGCCTGTTCTAGGAGGCGCGGCAGCGAATGCCTGATTTTGCCGAACCGCTGGCGCGGCTGATCCAGGAAGTGAAGCGGCTTCCGGGGATCGGGCAGAAGTCGGCCCAGCGGATCGCCTTCCACATCCTGCGCGCGCCGCGCGAGGACGTCGAGCGCCTGGCGTCGGCGCTGATCGATGTCAAGGACAAGCTCGGGCTGTGCGCCGAGTGCAACAACATCAGCGACGCCGAGCTCTGCCCCTTCTGCCGCGATCCGCACCGCGACCGGAAGAAGATCTGCGTGGTCGAGGAGCCGCATAACATCCTCCCGGTGGAAACCACACGCATCTACGACGGGCTCTACCACGTCCTGCACGGCTCCATCAGCCCGCTGCGCGGCATCGGGCCCGAGCAGCTGCGGATCCGCGAGCTGCTGCAGCGTCTCGAAAAGGGCGAGGTGGAGGAAGTGATCCTCGCAACCAACCCGACCGTCGAGGGCGAAGCCACGGCCGTCTATCTGGCGCGCCTGCTCAAGCCACTGGGCGTGCGCGTGACGCGGATCGCCATGGGGATTCCCGTCGGCAGCGATCTAGAATACGCCGACGAGGTGACCATGTCGAAGTCGCTCGAAAACCGCCGGGAGATCTGATCCACGCCGCGCCCGGGCAGACCGGAGCCGCGCAAGCCGTCATTCCCTGCCGGTGGGCGTGGCAGTCTCCCTCGCCGGAGATTTCAG
>JBBFLJ010000037.1:0-1988 GCA_037481575.1 Bryobacteraceae bacterium
TCGGTTTGTCGATCCAGGGGGCGGGGGAGGCGGCGATGGAGGCGGCAATGGAGCGGCTGCGGGGGATTGCGGCGCTGATGCGGCCGCTGGGCCATGTGGAGATCGTGCGGGGCGGAGGCGGGGCGGACATCAGCCCGTTGATGCGGGAGGGCGTGCCGGGGATCGGGCACCTGACGACGGGAAGGCGGTATTTCGAGTGGCATCACACGGAGGCGGACACGCTGGACAAGGTGGACCGGCGGGAATTGCAGGAGCACGCAGCCGCGCTGGCCGTGCTGGGTTATGTTCTGGCGGACATGGAGGAGCGGCTGGCGGAAGAGACGTATCCGACGGGAGGCCAAGGATGAAACGGATTCTGGCGATTTTGTTTTTGTGCGCCGCGGCGCTGCCGGGCGCGGACGAGGCGAAGGCGGTCGAAGAGGCCGAGCGCGGGTGGGCGCGCGGGGTGACGACGAACGACTTCGCGCTGCTCGAGAAAGTGCTGGCGCCGGACCTGGTGTACACGCACTCGAACGGGCTGGTGGACACGCGGGACAGCTACATCGAGAGCCTGCGGAGCGGCAAGACGCGCTATGTGAGGGTGGAGTACAGCGACATCAAGGTGCGGCTGCTGACGCCGGAGATCGCGACGGCCAACTGCCGGGCGCTGGTGGTGACGCTGCAGCAGGGCAAGGAGAATCCGATGAAGCTGGCGCTGCTGCACGTGTTCAAGAAGAACGGCGGGCAGTGGCAGCTGGTGGCGCATCAGAGCGCGCGGCTGCCGGAGCAGTAGCTCACCGCGGCTGCAGCTCGCGGACCTCGATGTTGCGGAAGCGGATGTAGAGCTCGTCGCGCGTGTGCAGCTGCAGGGCGATGCGGCCGCGGAGCCCGACGTTGCGGGCGCGGTGGTGTTCGTCGTCGAGGATGCCGGCGAAATCCCGGTCCGTGATGACGTGGCCGTTGACGGTGGAGCGGATGCGCGTGCCCTGGCAGAGGATGTGGATCCGGTTCCACCCATCGCCTTCTCCGGCGTGGCGCCATTCCCATTTCTGGGGAGCGTGCTGCGGCGTGATGTTCCAGTCCGGGAGCATGGGGTGGATCCACCGCTTCCAGCCGCGGGTTTCGTCGTAGATGAGGCCGGTGCGCCACGGGGCGGGCGGGTGGATGTCCACTTGGGGACCATCGAGCCACTGGGCCTGCGGGTCCCAGCGGCTGCGGATCTGGATGCCGGAGTTGCCGGGGCTTTCGCGGAAGCTCTGGACTTCGAGGCGGAGCTCGAAGTCGCCGAATTCGCGGTCTGTGATGAGCCAGACGTAGTCGTGATCCGGGCGGCCGCGGGAGTCGCAGAGGATGGCGCCGTCGACGACTTTCCAGAAGCTCTTTGCGGCGTCTTCGGGTTTTGCTTCCACGCGCCAGCCTTGCAGGGTGCGGCCGTCGAACAGGGGTGTCCAGTGTTGCGCGGCGGCGGGGCAACTGATGCAGAGGAGTGCGAACAGGGCGACTCTCATTTCGTGACCATGGTATCGAACGCGGGGCGGGCCTGATTCCGCGGTTCTGGGGCGAGCAGAGGGCAGCGCGAGTGCGTGGCCCCGACGCGAGCCGCGGGGAACAGTGTGTGCCTTGAGTGGTTGTCGGGAGCGTAGAGGGACAGGGATGGGCGGAGATGGGGACAGACAGCTCTGTCCACGAGTGGGCCTTCGTTTGGGTGTGTGCGATTTGCGGGCGGGACAGAGTGGTCTGTCCCCATCTCCTCAGCGCCGCCACGGGAGCAGCGCCGCTTTGGCGCAAGCGCCGGGGGAACAGCGCAAGAGCGCCGGCCACGCAAGCCATGCGGCCCCGGCGCAGGCGCCGGGGGAACAGTGTGTGCCTTGAGTGGTTGTCGGGAGCGTAGAGGGACAGGGATGGGCGGAGATGGGGACAGACAGCTCTGTCCACGAGTGGGCCTTCGTTTGGGTGTGTGCGATTTGCGGGCGGGACAGAGTGGTCTGTCCCCATCTCCTCAGCGCCGC
>JBBFLJ010000037.1:2088-31718 GCA_037481575.1 Bryobacteraceae bacterium
CACGAGTGGGCCTTCGTTTGGGTGTGTGCGATTTGCGGGCGGGACAGAGTGGTCTGTCCCCATCTCCTCAGCGCCGCTTTGGCGCAAGCGCCGGGGGAACAGCGCAAGAGCGCCGGCCACGCAAGCCATGCGGCCCCGGCGCAGGCGCCGGGGGAAATGAGAAGGGCCGGGCGGCCCGAGGGGCAGCCCGGCCCTAGTGGTTGGGGGACTGTTCCAGCTAGAAGCTGTAGCGGAGGCTCAGCTGCATATTCCGCTCGCTGAACTTGCTGGTGACCATGCCGAAGGTGGCCGAAGTCGGGTTGGTGTCGACGCCGGACCAGTTCGGGTGGTTGGGGAAGTTGAAGGCTTCGGCACGGAACTGGAGGTTCTGCCGCTCGGTGAGGCGGAAGTTCTTGAAGAGCGTGAGGTTCCAGTTCTGGAAGCCGACGTTGTTGAAGGGGATGGAGTTGCGGTTCTGGTTCGGGAGTGTGCCGTTGGCCGGCTTGGTGGCCCAGGGCTGGCCGTCGACGCGGGGCTCGAACCAGTAGTCGGTGATGCCCGAGTAGTTGCCCGCGGCGTTCACGTTGGCGAACTTCTGCGGACGCTTGGGCATGCCGTTCAGGTTCCAGGGCTTGAAGTTGGAGTCGCCGATCCCGAGGTAGTCGTCGTTGTTGCCCACGGTGATGGGGGATCCGGTCTGGAAGTGGATGGTGCCGGAAAGCTGCCAGCCGCCGAGGGCAGTCTTGACGAACCGGGAGCCGGCGTTGCTGAAGAAGGGCATATCCCAGACAAAGCTGGAGATGGCGACGTGCCGTGTGTCGTTGGACGACTTGCCCCAGTTCAGCTGCTGGTTGAAGACGTCGATGAAACGGTCGCGGGGACCGGAGTTGGAATCCATCAGCTTCGAATAGGTGTAGGCGAAGTTGTAGAGCAGGCCCCGGGAGAAGCGGCGGTTGACCTCGATCTGGAGGCCATTGTATTCGCTGCGGCCGGAGTGCTCGAGCATGGGGATGTTGGCGAAGCCCTTGAAGGTGCGGAGCCAGTTGACGTTGGCGCCGGCGGCCCAGGGCTGGAAGGTGGTGCCGGTGGGCAGCTGGTTGAGGTCGCGCTCCTGGGAGAGGTTCATGCCCGTGGAGCCGATGTAGCCGACCTCAACGGTGGTATCCCCGGTGATCTGCCGCTGGTAGGTGACGTTCCAGTTGTAGCTGCGGGGGATGCGGTAGACCGGGTCGATGGTCATGAAGAACTGCGGGAAGGCCACGCGCGGGCCTGCGCCGGGGTTATCGGCGACGCCGTTGGTGACCGAGACCATGGGCTGCCAGGGCGGGTTGCCGCCGAGGAAGACGCTGTCGTAGACGCCGGGGCGGGAGACGAAGCCGCCGATGCCGGCGCGGAAGACGTCCTTCGAGGTGGCCTGGTAGGCGAGGCCGAGGCGCGGGACGATGTAGAAGCGGTTGGGCGCGGGGTAGGGGCTGCCGCCGGAGAGCAGGCGATCGTACTCGCCGCTGTCGATGGCGGGGACGCGGCCGCGGCCGGCATCGGGGAACTTCTTTCCGGGGATGACGACGCCGTTGAAGCGGTCGCCGGAGAGGACGTTGCCGGTGGCGCGGTCGAGCACGGCGGCGCGGGCCGGGTCATAGGCATCCGGCCGGAAGACGCTGATGTTGCCCCAGAGGGACTTGTAGTAGCCGTTCTGCCAGGTGCCGCGGGCGCCGATTTCGAGCTTGAGTTTCGAATTCACGCGCCAGGAGTCTTGGCCGAAGAATTCGAACATATGGCCGCGGTAGGGGGTGTAGCTGCGGGGGCCGATTTCGGCGTAGGTGGAGAAGAGGCCGAGAGCCACGTTGCCGAGGCCGGTACCGGTGCCGGGGGCGCCGCCGGGGCGGGTGTCGTCGAAGACGAAGCGGCCGTTCTGGTTGTTGGTGCCGCCGGGGACGCCGGTGACGTTGATCTGGTCGAAGTCATTCTGGCCGGAGCGCTCGAAGAGGACGCCGAACTTCCACGTGTGGTTGCCGACGATCTTGGTGATGTTGTTCGACAGCTGGTAGATGGGGCCGCTGGACTGGGCCGGGTAAGGGCCGCCATCGATGGTGCCCACGTTGGGGATCTGGATGGTGGGCACCTTGTCGAAGATTTCCTTGCGCTCGGGGAAGATGTAGGGGTAGTTGATGCCGCTGCGGCTGCGGAGGTAGCGCTCGCCGGTGCGGTCGATGCCGATGTAGACCCGGTCGACGGAAGCGGTGACGAGGGCTTCGTTGATCATGGTCGGGCTGATGGTCCAGGTATGGCCGAGGCTGGCGGTCTTGTTGGGACGGGACCAGTCGGTGATGGCGTAGTCGAAGCCCGAACGGAAGCTGTCAAGAGCGGTGTAGGCGTAGTTGTTGTGGCGGAACTTGATGAAGTGGTTGGTGGCCGGGTTGTAGTCGATGGAAATCGTATCCTTGCGCTGGTTCTGCCAGGAGGGGCGGACCTTGAACCAGTTGGTGTTGCCCTGGTAGGCGCCGTTCGGCAGCGGATAGGTCCGCAGGAAGGCCATGCCGTTGGGGCTCTGCTGGGCCTTGGGGATGATGTTGCCGGGGAAGGGGTTGCCGGTGGCCGGATCGCGGAGGATGCGGGCCGAGCCGTAGAAGATGCTAGGCTGAAGCAACTCGCTGAAGTCGCCCTCGCGCATGAGCGCGGTGGGGACGCGCTGGAAGCTGGTGTCCTCGACGCGGCGGCGGACCCACTCCTGGCTCCAGAGGAAGAACAGCTTTTCGCGGCTTTCGTTGAAGACCCTGGGGATCATCACCGGGCCGTTGAAGTTGTAGCCGAACTGGTTGTACTTCAGCGGCGGGGTGAAGGCAGTGGCAGGGTTGCGGTTGCGAGCCCAGCTGTTGGCGTCGAGCTTGTTGTTGCGGAAGTATTCGTAGAAGGTTCCGTGGAAGTCCTTGCCGCCGGACTTTGTGACCATGCGGATCTGGCCGCCGCCGGAGCGCCCGTATTCGGCGGAGTAGGTGGCGGTGAGGACCTGGACTTCCTGGATGGCGTCGAGGTCGACGCTGCCGATGGAGGTGCCGTTGGCGCGGGTGCGGATGGCCACAGCGCCGTCGAAGGTGATGACGTTGTCCTGGGAGCGGCTGCCGTTGATGGTGAAGCCGCCGGAGTCCATGGCGAAGCTCAGCGAGTTCATCGGCGAGCCGCGGCGGACGCCGGGCTTGAGCATGGCGAGGAAGAGCGGGTTGCGGCCGTTCAGGGCGAGGTTCTGGATCTGGGTCTGTTCGACGGTCTTGCCGACGGTGGCCGATTCGGTGTTGAGGGTGGCCACGGTAGCCTCGACGGTGACCGACTCGGTGAGCTGGCCGACGGCGAGGTCCGCATTGACCTGGATGGGCACAGCAGCATCGAGCTTGTTGCGGGTCTTGACGAACGTCTTGAAGCCGGGCGCCTCGACGCGGACTTCATAGTAGCCGGGAGGCAGGTTGGGGACGTTATAAAGACCGGACTCGTTGGTTGTGGCCTGGCGCTCGAATCCGGTAGCTTCATTCTTCACGATGACCTTGGCGTTGGCGACGACCGCGCCGGACGGATCGCGCACGATGCCCGAGATGGCTGCGTTGTCGGACTGCGCCATGGCGCAGAGGCCGACAAGTGCGAGCACTGCGAACAGAGCAGTGACTCTGCGAAGAGCCTGAAACATTCAATTGTCTCCTTCGTTCAAGTTTTGAAATCCTGGTTGACTAAACCGAACGCGCGAACGCGACTTTGAAACGTCCGCGCACCCCTAGCATGGCCACAGTCTATCAGAATTCGAGTTACAGAGTTGCAACAATCTGATGAAGCTTCCATCATGCGGCGGGCGGTGAGGAAGCCCGGGGGGAGGGCCAGGTGGCAGCAAGAGACAGGAGCCAGAGGGACGCGGCGATGGCGAGGTGGAGGAGCTGCATCCAGACGGGGGCGAGGAGGAGGACGTTGACGGCGCCTGCGGCGAGCTGGAGGACGACGACGGCGACGATGGCGCGCTGCCAGCGGCCGCGGGCGGAGTGGAAGGCGGCGACGAGGACGACGACGGCGGCCGCGACGCTGACGACCGGGTGAACGAGGCGCAGGCGAAGGAGAGCGGGGCTGTCAGGGGAGAGTTCCTGGCGGATGCCTTCCAGCATGGAGACGGCGGGGTAGACGGTATCGCCGAGAGCGGCGACGGCGCCGGTGATGCTCGAGAGAAGGATGGCGGCGAGGGCGGCTTTCATCCATGGGCTGATCGAGAAGGGGCGCCAGCGCTGGCCGCCGGCGGAGTGCCAGGCTGTGGCGGCGAGAGCGGCGAGGAGGAGGAAGGTATTTGTGAGGTGGGCGCAGAGATAGAGGGCGCGGCCCGCGGAGGCGTTGCGCTCGACGTATTCGAGCAGCACGAGTCCGGCGCCAAGGAGGGCTTCGCAGAGGATGAATGCGAGTGAGATCCATGCCCAGCGGCGGACGGGGTGCCCGGCGGGCCAAAGGCGCCGTGCGAACCAGACGAGAGCGAGGACGGCGAGGAGGGCGAGTCCGCTGGTAAGGCGGTGGGTGAACTCAATGAGGGTTTGGGTGGTAGGGGAGGGCGGGATGACTTCGCCGTTGCAGAGGGGCCAGTGACTGCCGCAGCCGGCGCCGGAACCGGTGGCGCGGACAAAGGCGCCCCAGAGGATAACGAGGAAGTTCCAGCCGAGCGTGGCCCAGGCGAAGCGGGCGTAACGCTGCTGCGCGTTCATACTTGTCAGGATGCCACCGCGGAGAATTCGGATGTTGCGGGTGCGTGGAGGGCGCGGCTCCAGCGGGTGCAGACAAGGGCGAGGGCGAGAAAGAGAGCCTGCGTGAGGAGATGGCCGGGGGTGAAGTGATGGGGAGGAAGAGCGGCTTTGGCGAAGGAGACGGCGACGGCGGACCATGTGAGGAAGAGAAACATCGCGCGCGGCCCCCGGCGGGCGGAGGACCAGAGGGCGAAGTTGAGAGCCGCAGCGAGGACGAGGAGCCAGCCGGGGGTTCCCGAGAGGATGGCCTTGTTTTCGGCGAGGTCGAGAACAAAGGCGGCGGCGGTGACGGTCAGGGCGACTTGCCGGGCGAAGACGTGCGAGCGCAGGCTGGCGGCGAGCGCGATGGCTGCGGCGAGGCTGTAGTTAAAGCGGAGGTCGAGGCGGTACTCGATGCCGATGATCAGAAGGGCGGCGGCGACGGCGGACAGGAGAGCGCGGGCAGGCTGGACGCCGTGGGCGGGCGAGGGGTCGTGATCCGGGGTGAGTTCGCGGCGGGAGAGCCATGCGGCGAATCCGAAGCCGAGGCCGAGGAGGGCGCCGAAGGTGAATTCCATGGCCTTCCACCAGTCGAGCCAGCGGAGGGGTTCGAACTGCCTGCCCCAGACCTGGAGGGCGGCGCCGAGGGGGAAGCCGGCAGCGCCGGCGAGGGCGGGCCATGCGGCGAAGCGAAGCGGGATTTGGCGGAATGGGCCGCGGGCAAAGAGGCTCAGGAAGGCGAGCGCGCCGAGGATGAGCCCGGCCCAGACTTCCTCGCGCGGCTTGTCACAGAGGCCGAAGAACAGGTAGAGCTTGGGGGCGTTGATGTAGCGCCAGCCGGCCCAAGTGGCGGCGAGCATGGCGGCGAGGGCGATGTGGAAGCGCCGGGGGCTCCAACCGGGGCGGTCCCGTAAAAGTGCGGTCCCGAAGACAGCGCCGCCCGCGAGGCCCCATGCGCCGCCCTTGATGGCGAAACCGAGCATGGCCCACCAGAAGGTTTCCGGGCGGAGGGCGAGGCCGATGGTCTGGCCGTAGGTCATCTGGCCGCCCAAGCCGATGCCGAGTGCGCCGCAGGCGGCGAGCCAGGCGGCTTGGCGGGATTGCTGGAGGAGGGCGGCGAGCAGGAGCGCTACCATGGCGCCGGGGATCATCGCGCCGAGCGGGCCGCCGCCGATGTAGCCGCGGAGCCCCCAGCCGAGGGCCATGGCAGCGGCGGGGAGGGCGAGCCAGAGGCGCTTTCGCGTTACTGGGGCCATGAGGCTTGATTCTCTCATGCCAGAGCTGGCACGACTGCCGCAATCTGCGCTGGGATTCGGCCATCTCGTGCGATGCGGGCGGCGAGGCCCTGACGCTGGAACTCGCTGCTCTGGGAGGCAGTGTGGGTAGGCCGCGAGATCTGGAGTGAGAGTGCCCGGGCGGAGATGGGGACAGACAGCTCTGTCCACGAGTGGGCCTTCGTTTGGGGGTGAGCGATCTTCGGACGGGACAGAGTGGTCTGTCCCCATCTCCTCAGCGCCGCCATGGTGGCAGCGCGGCCCCGGCGCAAGCGCCCGGGGGGAAAGCTCAGCCAACGCATGCGCGCGCGCAAGGCGGCCCCGGCGCAAGCGCCGGGGGAACTCTACGGGCAGCGCGGCTACGGCGCTGGAGCACGGTGATTGGGGAGCCGACCAAGTACGCAGCGAAATCTGGCGAGAATGCTTGGGCGGAGATGGGGACACACAGCTCTGTCCACGAGTGGGCCTTCGTTTGGGGGTGAGCGATCTTCGGACGGGACAGAGTCGTCTGTCCCCATCTCCTCAGCGCCGCCACGGCGGCAGCGCGGCCCCGGCGCAAGCGCCCGGGGGAACTCTACGGGCAGCGCGGCTACGGCGCTGGAGCACGGTGATTGGGGAGGCCGACCAAGTACGCAGCGAAATCTGGTGAGAATGCTTGGGCGGAGATGGGGACAGACAGCTCTGTCCACGAGTGGGCCTTCGTTTGGGGGTGAGCGATCTTCGGGCGGGACAGAGTGGTCTGTCCCCATCTCCTCAGCGCCGCCATGGTGGCAGCGCGGCCCCGGCGCGAGCGCCGGGGGAACAGCGCGGGGGGTGCCGGAAAAACGCGGCCCCGGCGCGAGCGCCGGGGGAACTTGCCGGGCAAAGCGGCCACGCAGCAGGAGCGTGCTGATTGGGGAGGAAACGTGGGCGGGCCGCAAGATCTGGAGTGACAATGCTCGGGCGGAGATGGGGACAGACAGCTCTGTCCACGAGTGGGCGCTCGTTTGGGTGTGGGCGAACTGCGGGCGGGACAGAGTGGTCTGTCCCCATCTCCTCAGCGCCACGATGGCGGCAACGCGGCCCCGGCGCAAGCGCCGGGGGAAAACGCGGGCAGTAGGGCCACGCCGTGGGAGCGCGCTGATTGGGGAGGCAGCGCGAGTGCGCCGCCGGAGTGAGAGTGTTCGGGCGGAGATGGGGACAGACAGCTCTGTCCACGAGTGGGCGTGCGTTTGGGTGTGAGCGATTGGGGGGCGGGACAGAGTGGTCTGTCCCCATCTCCTCAGCGCCACCATGGCGGCAACGCGGCCCCGGCGCAAGCGCCGGGAAACTGTGCGGCGGCGATTTCTCCTGGCAGTGGTCAGAAGGGGACGTCGTCGTCGGTGATGGGGCCGGAGAGGTCGGGTTCAGGGGTAGGCTCGGGGCGCGGGCGGGGCGCGCCGGCGCTACGGGGAACGCTATCGGAGGTCTCCGCGCCGGCTTCGCCGCGCGAGCCGAGGAGAATGATCTCGTCGGCGACGACCTCCGTGATATAGCGCTTCTGGCCCGTTTCGCGGTCGTCGTAGCTGCGGGTCTGGAGGCGGCCTTCGACGTACACCTGCTTGCCTTTGGTCAGGAACTGGGCGAGATTTTCCTGGCGCCAGGCGGTGACGTTGTGCCAGTCGGTCTCATCGCGCCACTCGCCGGTGTTGGCGTCCTTGACACGGCGGTTGGTGGCCAGCGTGAAGCGGGTGAAAGGCACGCCGGACGCCGTGTAGGTAGTTTCGGCGTCCTTGCCGAGGTGGCCGATGAGGATGACCTTGTTGACACTGCGGGTGGCCATACTTCAGCCAAGGTTAGCACAACGGCGGCACGGCGGCGCGGGGATGGCTTGGACCATATCGATGCTGCGGCACGGGAGGCAAAAATCCCTCCGCCGACTTCGACTTCAGGGACGTTTGGCCCTCGACGAAGCCGCTCCAGGAGACTCGGCTAGTATTGCTGCCGCCGAAGAAAGGAGCCACGCGCAGCGAGATGTCTGTCAAGGACAGGCCCACGGGGATTCGTTGTAGCTCATGACGCGGAATATTGAAGATGCGGCCGTCGACCTCGACTTCAAAGACGTTGAGGCCTGCGATTGAAAAGGGTGCGAAATTCCTCTTTCAGCGAGCCGGGCAACGCTTCCGGACGTAAGCCTTTGAAAACGACGCCGCCGGGAAAAAGGGCCGCGCGCAGCGAGATGTCTGTCAAGGACAGGCCCACGGGGATTCGTTGTAGCTCGTGACGCGGAATATTGAAGATGCGGCCGTCGACCTCAGCTTCGAAGAAGACGTTGGGGCCTGCCACGAGTCCGGTGCAGATCTCCGCTATCCACGCTTTGTGCAGCACGTCGGTGGGGGAGATGCTGCCGGGGATGCCGCCGCAAGAGACAGGCGCACTGCACAGCGGGAACGCTGTCAAGGGCTTGCAGGCGCGGATCAGTTGGAGGTCGTGACGCGGAACGTGAAGATGCGGCCGTCGACCTCGACTTCAAAGACGTTGGGACCTGCCACGAGTCCGGTGCGGATCTCCGCCATCCACGAGTTGGGGAAAGCGTCGGTGCGGGAGACGCCGCGGACGATGCCGCCGCCGGAGACGGGGGCAACGCGCGGCGTGATCTCCGTCATGGGCAGGCCGGCGCGGTCATGGATGCGGAAATAGACGCGGACGGTGGACAAGGGCCGGGGTTCCCGCGGGCTGGTGCGGAGCAGGACGAGGGCCTGGGGTGCGCCGCCCCGCACGCCGAGCCAATAGGGAACGCGAACTTCCTGAAGAGGTCCACTCCGGTTTTCCGGCTCGGGGCCGGGATCGGCGTCGCCATCGCCCTCGCCTTCGCCCTCAGCGCGCGGGCCTGCGGCGCGGCCTTCAGGCTTCGGCACTGCGCTACCGGGATCCTCGGCGGACTCGGGGTGCTTCTCCACTTCGCGAACCTTCAGGAACCCTTGATACGGGCCGGGCGCAAGGCCGAGGGCGCGGAAGCGGACAAGGACCGTGGAAGATTCGCCGGGCGCAATAGAGACTTCCGCCGGCTCGACTTCCGGACGAACCTGGTCAGAGGACTCGACTTCCAGGGCGAGCGTGACGGGCCTGTCCGTCAGGTTGCGGAGCCGCAGCTCGCGCTGCTGTTCGACGTCCGGACCGGCGGCGCCGAAGCTGATCGAGACTGGATCGGCGGCGAGCCTGGACTTCATGCTGCGGGCGAGGTCGAGCATGCCCGCGCCAGCAGAGTTGACCGGCGCGGTATCGCCGCTGGAAAGGCGGAACGGCTGGGCGGCATTCACGAGCAGCGAGCGCAAGATGGCCGGGGCGAGGCCCGGGCGGGCAGATTTCAGCACAGCCGCGGCGCCCGCGACGAGCGGGGCGGAGAAACTGGTGCCGGAGAGTGTGGCGTAGCCGGAGGGGTCGCAGATGTCGCAGGTGCCGCGCTCGCCAAGGACGGCAGCCGTGTAGACAGGAGAGCCGGTGGCGAGGAGATCGGGCTTGATGCGGAGATCGACGGAGGGGCCGCCGCTCGAGAAAGACGAAATGCGATCCGGCTGGGCGTCCGGCGAGGGGAAGCGAAGCGTGACCTGGAGGTCTTCGTAGACGGTGAGGAACTCCTTGAGCCGCGTGCCGTCGCTGTTGCGGATGAAGACGCCCGGGATGGTGGGGTTGTCGTCGACGTTCATGGTGATGAGGTCTTCGGGCGATCCGCTGGCCGGGTTGGCGGTGTTGAAGACAATGGCGGCGGGGGCGCCGGCGGCGGCGGCATTGGCGAGTTTCTCGTGGAAGAAGCACTGGCCGCGTTCAATGAGGGGGATCTTGCCGGCGAGGGCGTCCTGCGGGTAGGGCCGGCAGCCGAGGCGGTCGCCGAACCATGCGGCGTCGACCAGGGGGCCCATGACAGGCTCGTGGGACTGGACGTTGCTGGAGGCCTGGGCGGGCGCGGGAAGGCCGACAGAGGGGATGACCTGGGTGAGATTTTCCGGGGCGGCATCGTTGGAGCCGGCGGCAAGGACGAATTCGGAGGACGCGGTGTCATCGACGGTCATGGGGCCGGAGGTGTTGCCGGCGGCGTTCACGACGACGATGCCGGCCCGCACGGCGTTGCGGACGGCGTCGGAGAGGGGGTCCTCATCCGAGGGGGCGGCGCCGACGGAGCCGAAGCTCATGTTGATGACATCCATGCCGTCCTTGACGGCCCAATCGAGCGCCTGGAGCACAACGTCGCTGTAGATGAGGCCGTCGTTGAGATTGCTGACGCGGTAGACGCCGAGGTAAGCGGCGGGGGCGATGCCGGAGATGGGGCCGCGGGGGCTTTCGTGGCGCAGGCCGGCGGCGACCATGGCTACGGCAGTGCCATGGCCATCGCGGTCGCGGGCCGATTGGCCGTCGAAGCTGCGGGCGACGATGATCTTGGGGTTTGTCAGGGCGAGGTTTTCGTCGGCGGGTTCACTGACGCGGGGGTAGCCTTCCGGCATCTGCCAATCTTCCGGGGGCCGGAAGCCGGGGTGGCGGGGATCGATGCCGGTGTCGAGGATCGCGATTTTCGCGCCCTTGCCGGCGTTTTCGGCGCCGCCGGCGAGATCCCACGCTTCGGCGGCCTTGTGATTGAGGAGGGCGCGGCTCAGGAAGAGTTCGTAGACGCGAACGGGAGTGACGCGGCGAACGCCGGGCAGGCGGCGGAGGGTTTCCGGGTCGGACGCATCAACGACGGCGGCGTTGAGCACGGTGTCGAGAGAGGCGCGGATGCGGGCGCCACGGGCACGGAACAGGCCTTCCGCACGCTGGCGTTCGGCGCGGATCTCGGCACGGCGCCGGTCGGGCCGCGCGTCGCGGATGGCGGGTGCGCCCTCGAATTCGACGATGAAGCGCCCGGGAACGGGCTGCTGCGCGGCCATGGGCATCCACAACCCGGGCAGCAAAAGGAGGAGAAGCTTGCGAATCATCATCCATCCGCTCCAGCGACAATCACCCCGGCCGCGGCCGGCGGGCGCACTCTACCGAGATGCATCGGCGGACAACTCTGTTTCCAGAATAGTCCCTGCGTGCAAGCCGGGGAAAGCCGGAATTTCGCCCGAATCCGGGGCGGAGAAACACGCAAGGGGCGGCCGACGGCCGCCCCTGCCAGGGACATTTCCGGGGTCACTTGTTGAGGATGCCGGAGAGGTAGACGCCGACCCACTGGCGCTGGCCGCGCGCATTGGGGGCGGGGCGCATGACCTTGAAGGCGACGGCATCGCCGCGCTTGAGAGAGGACTGGATGCGCTTGACGTCCTCGAAGCTCGAGACCGGCTTGCGGTTGATGCTGACGATGATGTCGCCGGTGCGGAGGCCGATTTCTTCGGCGAAGGAGTCCTCCTCGACGACGGTGACCTCCACGCCGCCCTCCTGGGTGAAACCGAGCTGTTTGCGGCGTTCTTCGGTGAGGGGGCGGATGCCGATGCCGAAGCGGGCGGAGCTTTCATCGCCCTGGCCGCCGGGCTCCTCCATTTCGCGGCGACCGGTGAGGGCGGCGAGATCGTCCTTGAAGACCTTGTCGCGTTCCTCGATGGTGACCTTGGTCTGGATCCTTTTGCCGTCGCGGTCGATTTCGAGGACGGCCACCGAGCCGATGGGCATTTCAGAGATACGGCTGACGAGGTCGTTGCCGTCCTTGACGGGCTTGCCGTTGAGGGAGAGGATGACGTCATCGCCTTTGACGCCGGCCTTGTCGGCGGGGCCGCCGGGGACGACGCGCTCGACAATGATGCCGTGATCGAAGCCATAGGCCTGGAGGGTCTTGCGGATCTGCTCCTCGTCGCGCGGGAAGCTGATGCCAATGGAGCCGCGGATGACGCGGCCGTGGCGGATGATGCTGTTGTAGGATTTGACGGCCGTATTGATGGGGAGAGCGAAGCCGATTCCCTCGTAGCCGCCGGAGCGGGTGGCGATCATGGTGTTGACGCCGATAACCTCGCCGCGGATATTGACGAGCGGGCCGCCGGAGTTGCCGGGGTTGATGGCGGCGTCGGTCTGGATGAAGCGCTGGAACTGCTGGGGGGTGTTGAGGTCGCGGCCGAGGGCGGAGACGATGCCGACGGTGACGGTCTTGTCGAGTTCGAAGGGCGCGCCGATGGCGATGGCCCATTCGCCGACCTGGACGCCGTCGGAGTTGGCCACCTTCACGGCGGGCAGGGGCCGGCCGGCGTCGATCTTGAGGACGGCGATGTCGAGCTCGGGGTCGGAGCCGATGAGGCGGGCCTTGTAATCATTGGGATCGCCGGAGAGGCGGACTTTGATAGAGGTGGCGCGATCGACCACGTGGAGGTTGGTGAGGATGTAGCCGTTGCGGTCGACGATGAAGCCGGAGCCGGTGCCTTCGCGGCGGCGCGGCATGGGGGGCTGGCCGAAGGGAGACTCGAAGAAGCGGCGGAAGGGGCCGGGGATGAGGTTGTCGTCCTGCTCATCCTCTTCCGAGGGCTGGGGCGTGCGGCGGCGCTGGGTGGGCTGGACACGGTACTCGGAGGTGATGTAGACGACGGAGGGCTCCAGCATCTGGGCGATGCGGGTGAACTCGTTGTCGTTCTTGACGACGGGCGGGATGGTGATGGGGGAGGCGTCCGGCGCGACGGCCTGGGTGCGCGCGGAGGTGACGGCGGAGGTGAAGGCGGCGCCGAGCACGATGACGAGCGCCGCGGCAAACAGGATGAAGGAAGCGGCAGCCCATCGCTCGCGGGCAAGCCGCCGGAACCAGTGTTGGACGAATTCCTTGTTCATGGGAAAAAGAGAACTCCTTTTCGGCGAGTCAGGCCCCACTGTCTCGATGTCCGGCGGCAGCGGCAGGTTTCAACTCGACCAGGACGATGGCGGCGAGGATCATCGCCGCTCCGGCGAGCGAAGCTGCCGTCCAGCGCTCCCCGGCCGCCGCCCAGGCGACGATGCCGGCGAAGACGGGCTCGAGAGCGAAGATGAGGGCCGCTCGCGCAGCCGAGGTCAGTCCCTGCGCCCAAGTATAAAGCACAAAAGACAGGGCCGTGGCAAGGACGCTGGTGGCAGCGAGGGCCCAGAGCAGGCGCGGCGTCCAGGAGACGCGCGCCGGTTCGAGCCACGCTGCGGCGATCCAGGAGAGGGCGGCGACGGAGGCGATCTGCAGGAGGCTGAGACGCTCGAAATCCATTCGTCGCGAGTAACGTTCCACGGCGAGGATGTGGGCGGCGAAGGCCACGGCGCAGGCTGCGGTGAGCAGGTCGCCGCGGTTCCAGTCCGCGGGCATGCCGCCGCTGAGCAGGGCCGTGCCGGCGGCAGCGAGGGCGGCGCCGGCGAGTTCCAGCCAGCGGGGCCTGCTTCGATAGACGAGCGAGGCGAGCAAAGGTACCAGAACGACGTAGAGCCCGGTGATGAAGGCGGAGTTGGAGGCGGTGGTCCAGCGGAGGCCGGCGGTCTGCAGGGCGTAGCCGAGGAAGAGCAGGACGCCGCAAAGGGCCCCGCCGCGCCAGGAGACGGGAGTGCGGCGGAAGAGGCGGGCGCGGAGCCAGAAGGCGAGGAGGAGAGAGGCGAGGGAGAAGCGGATGGCGAGGAAGAGGAAGGTGGAGACGTCCTCGAGCGCGCTCTTGACGATGACGAACGTGGATCCCCAGATGAAGGCGACCGAGGCGAGGGCGAGTTCGGCGCGGAGGCGCGGGGAAGCGGGCCTCATGAGGCGGGGAGGCTCTCCAGCAGCAGGGCGGCGAGCAGGGCGATGCGGCGGAGGCCGAGTTCACGGCCTTCCGGGGAGTACCATTCATTGGGGGTGTGCGCGCCGCCGCCGGCGCCGCCGGCGCCGATGGAGAGGGCGGGCAGGCCCATGGAGAGGGGGATGTTGGCGTCGGTGGAGGCGCAGTCGGCCTCCGCGCGGATTCCGAGGGCGGCATCGACGGAGCGGATGGCGGCCAGCAGGGGGCTGTCCGGGGGCAGCTCGCCGCCGGGGCGGGCACCGGTTTCGCGGATCCGGGAGGTGATGCGGCCGAGGCGGGCCTGCTCGTTTTCGAGGCGGACGGCGCGTTCGACGACGGAGGAGAGACCGGCAGCGAGGTCCTCGAGGGCGGCGGCGCTCTGGCTGCGGAGATCGACCTTGACGCGGGCCGAGGAGGGAATCGCGTTGACGGTGGCGCCGCCTTCGACGACGCCGAAGTTCCAGCTGCTGGGGGCGGACGGAGGCGAGGCGGAGCGCTCCTCGCAGAACCAGGCGATGGCGCGGGCGAGGGCGTGGACGGGGTTGGCCATGCCGCGGTCGGACCAGGAGTGGCCGCCGGGACCGGTGACGGAGATTTCGAAGCGGCGGCAGGCGAGGGCCTGGGAGGTGATGTGGTGGATGTCGGGCCCGTCGAGGACGATGAGGGAGTGGAGGCGGGAGGCGAAGGGGGACTGCTGGCAGAGATAGCGCATGCCGCTCAGGTTGCCCTCGCCTTCCTCGCAGACATTGGCGACGAGGAGGAGCTGGCGGGCGGCCATGGCGGAAGGGATTTCTGCGAGAGCGCGGGCGAGGGCGGCAAGGGCGGCGAGTCCGGCGCCGTTGTCGGAGACGCCGGGGCCGAGGATCATGCCGGTGTCCTGGAGGCGGATGTCTTCCGGGCGGCGCGGGGCAAGGACGGTATCGAGGTGGGCGGTGATGGCGATGACAGGGCCGGGGCGGAGGGAGGGCAGCGAGGCGACGACGTTTCCGGCGCGGTCGATTTTGGCGATCCAGCCGAGGGAGGCGAGCAGGGCGGCCATGGCCTCGGCGCGGGGCCCTTCCTGGAAGGTGGGGGCGGGGATGCGGCAGAGGGCGAGGTGCTGTTCGTCGATCCACTGGCGGCGGCGGGCGAACCAGGCGAGAAGCTCGGCCATGGCGGGGCGGCAGGAGAGCTGCTCGACGCGGGCCAGGTCGGCCGGCGGGACGAGGGGATCGGAGACGTTGCGTTTGGCGGCCAGATCGAAAGGCCCGGGCATCGGCTAATTCCAGTGTAGCGCCTTGGGCGGGAGGCTCCCGCGAATCCCTTAAAAATGGTTCAGGGCGCGCCGATACGCTGAGCGGGGCCCGCGGAGGCGGGCGCAGAGCGGCATGTTTATTCTGATCGGGATTGTCGTTGTTTTCGGGTCGATTATCGGCGGATATTTGCTGGAGCACGGGAACCTGCGGGTGCTGTTTCAGCCGGCGGAGCTGGTGATCATCGGGGGCGCGGCGCTGGGGACGGTGTTCATTGCGAACCCGCTGCATACGATCGTTGCGATTTTCAAGGGGCTGCTGGCGGCGCTGAAGGGGTCGCCGTACAATGCGGCGTTTTATCTGGAGCAGCTGAAGATGCTGAATGACGTGTTTGTGTACGCGCGCAAGCACGGGATGGCAAAGCTCGAGGGGGATCTGGACGAGCCCTCGAAAAGCCAGGTGTTCAGCAAGTATCCGAAGTTTCTGGCGGACCATCATGCGCTGCATTTCTTCTGCGACACGGTGCGGATGGCGATTTCGGGCGGCGTGGGGCATCTGGAGCTGGACCAGCTGATGGAGCTGGACATCGAGACGCACCATCACGAGGGGGGCGAGCCGGTGGCGGCGCTGACGTCGGTGGCGGACTCGCTGCCGGGGCTGGGGATTGTGGCGGCGGTGCTGGGGGTGGTGATCACGATGGGGTCGATTGGGGGTCCGCCGGAGGAGGTGGGGCACAAGGTGGCGGCGGCGCTGGTGGGGACGTTTCTGGGGATTCTGATGTGCTACGGGCTGTTCGGGCCGCTGGCATCGAACATGAGCAAGATCAACGAGGCGCACGGGCAGTACCTGAACGTGTTGCGGATGGGGGTGCTGGCGTTCATCAAGGGGATGCCGCCGTCGCTGGCGGTGGAGTTTGCGCGGCGTTCGATTCCGCCGCACCTGAGGCCGTCGTTCAAGGACACCGAGGCGGCGCTGAAGGGCGCGGCGAAGGCGGCGGCGTAGAGGAGGAAGGGCGATGGCGACGCAGCCGAATCCGGCGCCGGTGATCGTGATCCGGAAGAAGAAGGGCGGCCATGGGGGGCACCATGGCGGGGCGTGGAAGGTGGCCTATGCGGACTTTGTGACGGCGATGATGGCGCTGTTCATCGTGCTGTGGCTGCTTTCGAGCGATGAAAAGGTGCGGAAAGCGGTGGGGGGCTACTTTCAGGATCCGACGGGCAAGGGGAACCTGATGGGGACGACGATGTCGGGCGCGGGCGAGGGGCTGGTGCTGTCGCAGGACGACATGAGCAAGCTGAAGGAGAAGCTGGAGGAGGCGATGCGGGAGCTGCCACAGTTCGAGCAGATGAAGCAGAACATCGAGGTGACGGTGACGAGCGAGGGGCTGCGGATCGAGCTGCTGGAGAAGGAAGGGGGGATGTTTTTCGAGAGCGGGAATGCGAAGCCGACGGCGAAGGGGTCGGAGCTGATCCGGATGCTGGGCGAGCAATTGAAGGGGATTCCGAACAAGCTGCTGGTGGAGGGGCACACGGACGCCAAGCCGTATTCGGCGGATCATGGATATACGAACTGGGAGCTGTCGGCGGACCGGGCCAACAGCGCGCGGCGGCTGCTGGAGGAGAGCGGGGTGCCGCCGTCGCGGATTGCGCAAATCCGGGGGTTTGCGGATCAGAAGCTGCGCAACACGAAGGATCCGTATGATCCGGCCAACCGGCGGGTGTCGGTGCTGGTGCAGTACCGGGAACCGGCGGAGATGCCGGCGGCGGGCAAGGAAACCGGTCACGGAACGAAGCCACAGAACTCCCCTCGAGCGAGCCACTGACCCCGCAGGGAGCGACCCTTGCGCAACGGGGGAAGGCCGTTCGATACTGGGTTCAGACACCCCTAACTCCAGGCAAGGAAAGCAAGTTGCTATGGCTCAGGATCAGGACGTGACCCTGTCGCCCGAGCGGCAGGCTCTTCGCGCCCGGGCGCAGGTGAGGCTGGTTCGGTCCGAGGAGGAAGGCTTCGGAATCCGGCGGCTGCCCGAGGGCGTTTACGGATTTTCGCAGTCGGCTTCGAGCGAAGAGATTCCGCTGTTTGCGAAGCCCGCATACGGCGCCTTCGAGGTGCACAAGCTGGCGGGCGGCGAGGTGGCGTGGATCGGCTACGTGAGCGAGAGCGACTACCGCCGGTACGAGGAAGGCGAGGAGCCGTTCTCGATGGAGCTGTATCCGGCGCCGTACGGGGAAGCCACGCGGCTGGTGAGCGTGCCGGCTTCGCGGGTGGACCGGCGGAAGCCGCAGTCGCGCGAGAACGGGATGCCGATGCGGGTGGAGGTGGCGCCGCGGATCGAGAAGATGGATCTGGCGGCGCAGGCGTGAGCGCCCGGTACGGCTGGCACTGAGAGCGGAGGGCAGGCGCCCGGCTCAGGCTGGCGCGATTCCGAGGCGGGCCATTTCCGTGCGCAACCGCCGGGCGGAGACGGCGCCGAGCAACTCTCCGTCCTCGATCATGGCAGGCGCCAAGGCGCAGTGTCCGAGGCATTGCGAGGCGGACACGCGGATGTCGGCGTCAGCGGTGGCACGCGCCTGCTGCAGATCGTGCAGCAAACGTTCCGAGCCCTGACGTCGGCACTCCTCTCCGGTACAGACGACGAAGACGTGGCGGCCGCAGCAAGGGCGGGCCGCTTTCTGCCTTTCGGCGGCAACTGGCATGGATCATTCCCCTCAGAATGAGCACTTGGTCCTGAAACCTCAATGCGAGCAGGCCGTTCGCGGTTCGTAGATGCAGAACGGCTCCTCGTCGTGATAGTCGCCGGTGAAGCCGTAGGCGCGCGCCCGGCAACCCATGCAAACGCGCTTGAATTCGCAAATTCCGCACTTGCCCCGCAGGTTGTCGAGGTTTCTCATGTCCTCGAACAGGGGCGAGCGGGTCCAAATCTCTTCGAAAGACTGCTTGCGCAGGTCTCCTGCCTCAAGGGGCAGGTAGCCGCAAGGCTGGATCTTGCCGAGATGCGAGATGAAGCAGACAGCGGATGCGGCGAGGCAGCCGCGCGTCATCTGGTGAAGGGCGGCGGGGTGGCCGGAGTGGTTCGGGTGGGGCATCTGGTCCGGCACCGGCTGTCCGGCGCGGCGGGCTTCGGCGCGGCGCTGCCGGGCGATGCGGTAGTACTGGGGCGCGCAGGTGGCTTTGAGTTCCATGCCGGAGTCGAGGCTGCGGTCATAGAACCAGTTGAGGATGCGCTCGGCTTCGGCGCCGTCGACGGACTGGTCTTCGGCGATGGTGAGCCCGCAGCCTACGGGGACAAGCAGGAAGAGGTGGAAGGCGTCGACGCGGAGCTTCCTGGCCAGTTCGAGCATTTCGGGCAGCTGCCCGGCGTTGTGGCGGGAGACGGTGGTGTTGATCTGGGTGGAGACGCCCACCTGCTGGAGGCAGCGGATGCCGCGGATGGCGGATTGGAAGGCGCCGGGATGGCCGCGGAAGGAGTCATGGGTGGCGGCGTCGGCGCCGTCGAGGCTGATGGAGACGCGGACGATGCCGGCATCGAGGATGCGTTCCGCCATGGCTTCGTCGACGAGGGTGCCGTTGGTGGCCAAGGCGACGCGGATGCCGTGGCTGACGGCTCGGCGGGCGATGTCGAAGACGTCGCGGCGCCAGAGCGGCTCGCCGCCGCTCAGGACGAGAATGAATGGGGCATATGGCGCAAGCTGATCGACGATGCGGAGGCACTCCGAGGTGTTGAGATCCTCGGGGCTCATCAACTCAGTTGCGCTGGCACGGCAATGGATGCACCTGAGATTGCAGCCGGTTGTGAGTTCCCAGAAGACCAGCCGCGGGCGGTATTCCTGGACGGGGGCCGCCGTGTTCATACCATTCGGTATGCAATTCGGCAACCAACCGCTCCGCGGGGTTCGGCCAAGCCGATGGCCGGAGGTATGTTGTTGATTCTACGGAAAAAGCGGAATTGCGAACCGGCAGGACCTAGAAGCTGAAGGCGATGCCGAAGGTGGTATTCACCCACTGCTCGCGGGTGAAGATGGCGGGGTTTGCGCCGATGGGGGGACCGGAGGTTTCGGCACGGTAGACGCGGGTGATGGCGGTGAGGCGGACGGCCTGAGATTGGGTGAGGGCGATGCCGGTGCCGAGCATGGCGTAGTAGCCCCAACCGTCTCGGGCGACGCAGTCGGGGCATTCGAAGCGAACCCACTGACTCGGCTGCCGGAGCGATTCGGCAGTGCGGACATAGGAGCCGCCACCGCCGCCGTAGAATTCCAGGCGGCCGCCGGCGAGGGGCGCGACGACGCGGGCGCCGAGGGGGAGGTAGGTCTGGAAGTCGCGGATGCGGAGGTATCCGGCGGAAGGGTTGAAGATGAAGTCGCGGACCCGGGCGGCGTTATAGGCGCCTTGGTAGCCGATGTCGATCTGGAAATATTTCAGCGGGCGGTAGCCGTAAGCGAAGGTCCACGCGAAGGCGCTCTGATAGAAAGTGGTAAGGTCCATGCCGGGGACGGCAAAGCCGAGCCCGGTTTCGAAGTGGTGGCGCGGGTGCCAGCTTTTGCCCCATTGGGCGTGGACCGGGAGGGCGGCGACGAGGGCGGCAAGAGCGAGCGGGGCGCGCTTCATACGAACCTCTGGACGGCTTCCGTGCGTGCGTCGTTTCGGCGGCTTCAGTCCTCCACGGTGAAGGTGGGCGCCTTGCGGGCGAGGGCTTCGGTGGCTTCCATGACGCGGCGGGCGAGTTCGTAAAAGGGAGCGGCGTGAGGATCGGATTCGCCGAGCAGCGCCACGGGACGGCCGGTGTCGCCGCCGACGCGGACTTGGGGATTCAGGGGAAGCTCCCCGAGGAAGGGGACGTTCATGGCTTCGGCGGTGCGGCGGCCGCCGCCCTGACCGAAGATATCCACTTTCTGGCCGGTTTCGGGAAGGATGAGGTAACTCATGTTTTCGACGATGCCCAGCAGTTCGACTTTGACCTGCTGGAACATGAGCACGGCCTTGCGGCCGTCCTCAAGGGCCACCTCGGAGGGCGTGGAGACGACGATGGCACCGGTGATGGGGACAGTCTGGATGAGGCTGAGGGCGACGTCGCCGGTGCCGGGGGGGAGATCGACGAAGAGGTAGTCGAGTTCGCCCCAATCGACCTGGCGGATGAAGGATTGCATGACGCTGTGCAGCATGGGTCCGCGCCAGATGAGGGGCTTGTCGCCGGGGTTCAGGAAGCCCATCGACATGAGGCGGATGCCGTGCTGTTCGAGCGGCTGGATGCGGTTGCCGATGGCGTAGGGCGCCTCGCAAATGCCCATCATCAGGGGCACATTGGGGCCGTAGACGTCTGCATCGAGCAGCCCTACCTTTCGTCCGAGCCTGGAGACGGCGATGGCAAGGTTGACCGCGACGGTGGTCTTCCCCACGCCGCCCTTGCCCGAGCCGATGGTGATGAGATTTCTGACGCCTTCGATTGGCTGTTTCGGAGTTTCCGCCTGCGGGGGTGCGCCCATATGCTTTCAGTCTAGCGTTTCGTAACGAAGTCCCAGAGTTCGGCCGCATGATCGAGGACGCGGCCGCGGTCGGCCTCAAGCAGGAAGCGCTGCCGGACCAAACCGGAGGCGGCCTCGTCGATGCGGCGCAGATATTCCTGTTTGTTGGGATAGCGCCGTGCGATTTCGGATGCAGGGAATGCGAAAAAAGAGCCGGCGGCGCCCCCGATCTGGCGTGGGGCGCCGGTTCGGGGGTGGCGCAGGTTCCAGCCGGTGAAGGTTCCGAGGGGGACGGCGACCACGGGCATGCGGATGCCGCCGAGATCGATGCCGTCGGCATCCACCTGCGGGAGCAGCACGGGATACCGGGCCCGGATGCGGGGCGGTTCGATGGTGATGATGCCTGCGGTGGCGAAGCTGTCGCCGAAGTCGAGATCGAACGCCTGTTTCGGGTACTGGGGCAAGGCGGCCTGAGCAGAGGCGGGCCAGCGGATTTTTTCCCGGGGGACGAGCTGTTCATCCGAGATGGAGGGAAAGCGCGATTCGGGCGGGCGGCGGCCGTCCTTGACCCATTCGTGGAGAGCGACAAGGAGGGCGCGGTAGAAGGGGCGCGTGTCGTTGGGGTTGGAGGGGAACTGGAGGTCGGGGTTGGGCGTGGGCAGACGTCCGGGCCCGTGCTGGGAGCCGGACAGGACGTAGAGGCGCGTATTGAAGTGCAGCGGCGCGTCGACAGTGCCGGAGACGTCGGTATGGATGAGAGCGGCGCAACGGTTCCAGTATTCCCAGCTGCCATTGGTGAGAAAGATCTTCGGGATCCTCTGCGGGCGCAAATGGAGCAGCAGCCCGTCGGCACCCTGCGCGTTCCATGCGGGCTGGGGGGTGTCGGTGAACGGGAACAGGTCGGTGGGGTAGAGCGTGTTCCAGAAGGCCCACCCGTCGCGGGAAGGCTGGGCGAAGCGGTGATTGAGGAAGACGCGCCCGGCGCCGGCGACATCGGCCCAAACGCCTTCGAAGACGATGCGCCCGTCCTCGTCCTCGTTCATGCCGGTGTAGAGGAACGAGCGGAGGTAGCGTCCGCTTTGGGAGATGCCGAAGGCGAGGGCGCGCTCGATGCGCGGGGCAGGCACGGGGAAGGCGCCGGCGGCGGGCGGGTGTTTGAGGAAGGCGACTGTGTCGCGGACGGCGGCGAGTCCGGCGCTGGAGAGGCGGGGCGAAGAGGCGCGGTAGACGAGTTCGTAGAGGCGGCCGGGTTCGAAGCCGGAGGGCATTTCGACGGCGGTGCGGGCGGAGTCGAAGCGCCACTGCGAGGAGGGGATTTTCCGGCGGCGGCCGAGGACGGAGTCGCGGACGGTGAGAGTGGCGGGTTTCTCGAGGGCCGGGTAGGGGATGTGATCGCGGTCGGAGAGGGGCATGCGGGTGGTGGGAGCGGAGGGGAGGAACTCGGCGCGGACGACGCCTTCGATGCCGGCGATGAGGGGCGTGTGGAGGCGGAGCAGGCGCGGGTTGCCGGCGGGCACGTCCCATTGCCAGCCGATCCAGGCGAGGGTGAAGCCGGAGTCGAGGAGCCATGAGTCGCCGAACTCTTCGGGCGTCTGCGGGTCGGGAGAGCCGCGGGCGTAACAGAAGCGGTTGAGCAGGGCTTTGCCGCCGCGGTTGGGGATCTCGACGAGCAGCGTGCCGTTGGAGCGGCGGGGATCGGAAGGCTGAAGGAGGTAGAGGTCGGCGGAGAATTCGACCATTCCGGAAGAAGAGCGCGGGGCGAGGGAGAGATCGGCGAGGGCGCGGTTGGCGGGGTGCTTCGGGTCGAGTGCGAAGTGAACGCGGGCGAGGACGCGTTCGTAGGGCCCTGCGGCGAAGGCGCGGCGGTTGAGGACGGGCGAGCGTTCGAGGACCTCGATGCGGACGGCGCGTGCGCCGAGCAGGGAGGCGAACAAGGCCGGCAGAAGGGCGGCGCGGAGGAGGCGCTTCATGGGCACGATTCTACAGGGGCGGCTGGGCCGGGCGGATCAGGCGAGGGGGAGGTTGGCCTGGGCCCTGAGGGAGAGGTCGTCGAACTGGCCGCGTTCGAGGCGGGGCCACGCGGCGGCGGCGATCATGGCGGCATTGTCGGTGGAGAGATGCGGCGTGGGGAAGTAGGCGGGGCAGGAGAGGCGGCCGCTGCGGGCGGCGGCGCGGAGGCCGGCATTGCAGGCGACGCCGCCGGAGATGATCACCGAGCGCGCGCCTGTTTCCTCCACGGCCCGCTCCACGCGCTTGAGGAGTTCCTCGATGACGACGCGCTGGAACGCGGCAATCACGTTGAGGGTGGCGGGGGGAGTGACCTGAAGCCATTCCTCGAGCGACGGGCGGGGATTGCGGCGGAGAAGTTCGCGGCGGGCGGCGATTTCCGCCTCCATTTCGCGAGACTGCACCCAGCGAAGGACGGCGGTCTTCAGGCCGCTGAAGCTGAAGTCGAGCGGATTGCCTTTCATTTTGGCGAGCGGCAGGGGAATGGCGTCCGGGTCGCCGTGCGGGGCGAGGGCGTCGAGAACGGGGCCGCCGGGATAGCCGAAGCCGAGCAGCTTGGCGACTTTGTCGTAGGCTTCTCCGGCGGCGTCGTCGCGCGTCTTGCCGAGAAGCTGGTAGTGCTCTCCGCCGGGCCAGAGGAAAAGATGCGTGTGGCCGCCGCTGGCGACGAGGGCGAGCGCGGGAAATTCTATGACTTCTCCGGCGCGGCGCGCGTCCAAAACAACAGCATGGATGTGCCCCTCCAGGTGATTGACGCCGATCAACGGCAGGCGGCGCACGGCGCAGATGCTCTTGGCGTAGGTCAGGCCGACCAACAGCGAGCCGACGAGCCCTGGGCCGGAGGTGGCCGCCACGGCGGCGAGATCGGCCCAGGAGGCGTGAGCCTGATGGAGGGCCTCGCGCACGACGGGGGTGATGGCGCGGAGGTGTTCGCGGGAAGCCAGTTCGGGGACGACGCCGCCGTATTTTCCGTGGGTGGCCGTCTGGCTGGCCACGACGCTGGAGAGGACCTCGCCGTCGCGGGCAACCACGGCGGCGGCGGTCTCGTCACAGGATGTTTCGATGCCGAGGATGTACGGCATATGTCCCCAAATGGGTATAGTAGACAGTGCGGGCCGCAGGAAGCGCCCGTGTAGTACCCAAGAATGAACCTAGCTGATTTTGATTATCGCCTTCCAGATGAGCTGATTGCACAGGAACCCCTGCCGGACCGGGCGGCCAGCAGGATGCTGGTGGTGGATCGGGCGAGGAGCTGCTGGGAAGACCGGAGTTTTCGGGATTTGCCGCAATTTCTTCGCCCGGGCGACTGCCTGGTGATCAACGACACGCGAGTGGTGCCCTCGCGATTGTACGGGCGGAAAGCGGGTTATGGGCGGGACGTGGAGGTCTTTCTGCTGACCCCGCAGAATCCGGAACGAACCTTGTGGACGGCGCTGGTGCGTCCGGGGCGGCACCTGCATGAGGGCGCGCGGGTGGAGATCTCGGAAAGATTGCGGGTGGAGATTCTCGAAACGCGGGTGCGGGGCGAGCGGCTGGTGCGCGTGGAGTGTGAAGGGAATCTGGACGAGGAGATGGAGCGGTTCGGGCACGTGCCGCTGCCGCCCTATATTCACCGCCCGGATGCGGAGAGCGACCGGGAGCGCTATCAGACCGTGTATGCGCGGAAGCGGGGCTCGGCGGCGGCGCCGACAGCGGGGCTGCATTTCACGCCGGAGGTGTTGGAGGCTTGCCGGGCGGCAGGCGCCGAGATCGCAGCCGTGACGCTGCATGTGGGGCTGGGCACCTTCCAGCCGTTGACGAAGGAGACGGTGGAGGAGAACCGGCTGCACGAGGAAACATACGAGATTTCCGCCGAAGCCGCGGCGAAACTGGCGGCGGCACAAAGGCGGATCGCGGTGGGGACGACGGTGGTGCGCACGCTGGAATCGGCTGCCCGGGATGGCGGGCTCAAGGCGAGCACGGGGCAGACGGATCTCTTCATCTATCCGGGATTCCGGTTTCAGGCAGTGGACGCGATGCTGACGAATTTTCACCTGCCGAAGTCGAGCCTGCTGCTGCTGGTGTGTGCGTTCGCGGGCAAGGATCTGATGCTGGGCGCATACCGCCACGCGGTGGAGCAGAGGTACCGGTTTTTCAGCTACGGCGACTGCATGCTGATTCTGTGAGCGGCAGGATTTTTTCGCCCCGGAGAAGGAAAAAGGCCTGCGAAATTCCTGTTGAGCAGGCCGGAAAATGAGAAGAAATTGCGGGGAAAGGCCGCGGAATCAGCGCAGCATGGGAGCGCTGGCGGCGGCGTAATCGAGCACGAGCGAGGGCGCCACCCCGAGCACGAAGGTCCCGGCGACAGAGGCGGCAAGGGCGAGGCGGATGCCCGCCGCGGGCGCGGGGAGCGGCTCCGCGCTGGAAGAGGGCTCGTGCATGTACATCATGACGATGATCCGCAGGTAGTAGTAGGCGGCCACGGCGCTGTTCAGAAGCCCGAGCACGGCGAGCCAGACGAGGTCCGAATCGAGCGCGGCCTTGAAGATGTAGAACTTTCCGAAGAAGCCCGCCGTGAGGGGAACGCCGGTGAGCGAGAGCAGGAAAATGGAGAGCACGGCTGCCATGGCGGGGGAGCGGCGCGCGAGTCCGGCGAGGTCCATCAGTTCGACGTGGCGTTCTTCGCGGCCCGCCACCCATGTGACCACGGCAAAGGCGCCGATGTTCATGAAGGTGTAGGCGGCGAGGTAGAACATGGCAGCGGCGGCGCCGGTGTCCGACATGGCGGTGAGAGCCACGAGGATGTAGCCGGCGTGCGCGATGGAGCTGTAGGCGAGCAGGCGCTTGATGTTGGACTGGTGAAGAGCGGCAAAATTGCCGATGACCATGGTGGCCAGGGCGACGGCCCAGAGCACCGGCTCCCAGCGTTCGCGGATCGGGAGGAACGTGGTCATGAGGATGCGGAGGAACATGGCGAAGGCGGCAGCCTTGGGTCCGACGCTCAGGAAAGCCGCGACGGGCGCAGGCGCGCCCTGGTAGACGTCGGGCGCCCACATCTGGAAGGGGGCGGCAGAGACCTTGAAGGCGAGTCCGACCAGGAGCAATGCGGTGGCGGCGGCGGTCATGGTTCCTTGCACCCCGGAAGAAGGATCCAGCAACAGGCGGCGCAGTTCGCTGAGCGAGGTGGTGCCGGAGGCGCCCCACAGCCATGCCACGCCATAGAGGAAGAAGGCGGAGGCGAACGAGCCGAGCAGGAAGTACTTCAGCGCGGCTTCGTTGTTGCGCTTGTCGTCGCGCAGGTAACCGGCGAGAACGTAGCTGGCGATGGAGGAGCACTCGAGGCCGATGAAGAGCATGATGAGCTCGTTGGATGCGGCCATGAGGCACTGGCCGGCGACGGAGAACAGGACGAGGGCGTAATATTCGCCGGATTCGTGCCCGTGCTCGCGCAGGTAGCTGGAGGAGATGAGGACGACCAGCATGCCGGCGGCGCAAACGAGGATCCGGAAGAAGGTGGAGAAGCCATCCACTGCGAGCAGGTTCGAGAAGGCCGGGCCGGGATCGGCGGCAGCCACGACGGAGAGCACGGCGGCTGCCAGCAAGGAAAGGAAGGCTGTCACAGCGAGGCGCAGACGGCTGCTGCCGTCCTTCATCAGCGACTCGGCCACCATCAACGCCGTGGCGACGAGAGCAAGCAGAATTTCCGGCGAGAAGCGAAGGAGTTCCTGCGCCGAGGGGACGAAACTAACGGACATGGGCTACTTCCTGGGCGGATTTCTGTAGTGCGGGCTTTCCGGAGACGAGCTCCAGCACCTGGCGGTTCTGCGCGCTGATGGCCGGGAGGAAGGACTGCGGGCCGACTCCCATCCACACCATCATGACGATGAGGGGCAGAACCAGAGCCCACTCGCGCGGGTTCATATCGGTGACGTGGTGGCGCACCGGCTCGGGCGTGGGGCCGTAGAAGGCGCGCTGCACGAGCCAGAGCATGTAGACCGCGGAGAGGATGACGCCGGTTCCGGCCAGCGCGGCGTAGAGGAACTTCGCCTGGGCGGCGCCTTGCAGCACGAGGAACTCGCCGACGAAGTTGTTCAGCAGGGGCAGGCCGACGCTGGCGAGAGAAGTGATGACGAACGCCGTGCTCAGCCACGGGGCGACCGTTCCCACCCCGCCGTAGTCGGCGATCTCGAGCGAGTGCCGGCGCTCGTAAAGGAGCCCGACGAGGATGAAGAGCGCGCCGGTGGAGATGCCGTGATTCAGCATCTGGTAGACGGCGCCATCGAGCCCCACCTGCGTGAAGGTGAAGATGCCGAGCACGACGAAGCCGAGGTGGCTGACCGAGCTGTAGGCGACGAGGCGCTTCATGTTGGGCTGCACCATGGCGACCAGAGCTCCGTAGATGATGCCGGCGATGGCGAGGGCGATGATCCATGGGGCGTTGCCGCGCGCTGCTTCAGGGAATAGCGGCAGGGCAACGCGCACAAGACCGTAGGTGCCGAGCTTCAGCAATACGCTGGCCAGCATGACCGAGCCAGCGGTAGGCGCTTCGCCGTGGGCGTCCGGCAGCCAGGTGTGCAGGGGGAAGAGCGGCACCTTGATGGCGAAGGCGATGAAGAAGGCGAGGAACAGCCAAAAGCCTTCGGCGGCGCTGAACGACAGCTGCCCGGTGCGGAGCATGTCGAGCAGGAGCCGCAGGTCGAAGGTGCCCGCGCGGTTGTAGATCCAGATCATGGCGGCCAGCATGAGAGCGGAGCCGGCCATGGTGTAGAGGAAGAACTTGACGGCTGCGTAGATGCGGCGGTCGTGGCCCCAGATGCCGATGAGGAAGTACATCGGCACGAGCGAGACCTCCCAGAAGACGAAGAAGAGGAACAGGTCGAGGGCAACGAAGACGCCGATGACGCCGAACAGCAGGAAGAGCAGGAAGACGTGGAATTCCTTGACGCGGTCTTCAATGTGCTTCCAGCTGACGAGTACGCAGATGGGCGTGAGGAAGGTGGAAAGGATGATGAGCCAGAGGCTGAGGCCATCGACGCCGACGTGGTAGCGGATGGCGGGGTACTCGATCCAGACCGTATCCGTCTCGAAGGTGTAACGGGCCGCGTTGGCGCCGACGGGGCCGATGAGCCCGAGCGAGAGAAGGAAGGCGAGGATCGAGACAAACAGGGTGAACTTGCGAATGAGGCCCGGGTTGTCCGCGGGCAGCACGAGGGCGATCAGCGCCCCGGCGGCGGGAATCAGAAGAAGAATGTCGAGAAGGCTCACCGGTTCCCTCCCCAGAAAGCGACGACGGCAACGAGCGCGGCGGAGCCGAGAACGACCCACGCGGCGTAGCGGCGGATGTAGCCGGATTGCCAGAGCCGCAGGACTGCGCCCGCCGAGCGCACCACCGCGCCGGCGCCGTTGACAGCGCCGTCGACGAGGCGCGCGTCCACGAGACTCCACAGCAGCGCGCGGGAGCCGTCGCGGATCGGATGGACGATCAGCGCATCGTAGGCTTCGTCGACGAAGTACTTGTTGTAAACCAGCCGGTAGAGAGGACCGAGCGTGTTGGCGATGCGGTCCGGCAGGCTGGGAGCGGCGACGTAAAAGAGCCAGGCAAGGAAGATGCCGCCAAGCCCCGCGGCGACCGATGCCGCAACGAGCGCTTCGTCATGCGGGGCGTGCTCGCCGCCGAACAGCGGGGCGAGATAGTGGGGCACATCGAAGTAGCCGCCGGCGAGGCTGAGGAGCGCGAGCACTCCCAGCGGAAGCGTCATCACGAGCGGCGATTCGTGCGGGTGGGCATCGCCGCGGTAGGTTCCGAAGAAGCAAAGGAAGATGGCGCGGAAGACATAGAAGGCGGTCATGGCGGCGGTGACGACGCCCACCCAGAACATCCACGGGGCGTGGGCGTGGGCTGCCAGCAGAATGGCGTCCTTGGAGTGGAAGCCGGAGAACGGGGGCACGCCAGCGATGGCCACCGCAGCGGCCAGCAGCACGGTGAAGGTGACGGGGATCTTCGATCTGAGCCCGCCCATCATTCGCAGGTCCTGTTCCCCGGAGAGAGCGTGGATCACGCTGCCGGCGCCGAGGAAGAGAAGCGCCTTGAAGAAGGCGTGGGTCATGATGTGGTAGACGCCGGCGGAGTAGGCGCCCACGCCGAGGCCGAGGAACATGTAGCCAAGCTGGCTGACGGTGGAGTAGGCGAAGACCTTCTTGATGTCGTACTGCGTGAGTCCGATGGTAGCGGCCAGCACGGCGGTGACGAGCCCGACGATGGCCACGACTTCCATCGCTGTGGGCGAGAGGTTGTACAGCGGGGCCGAGCGGGCGACCATGTAGACGCCGGCGGTGACCATGGTGGCGGCGTGGATGAGGGCGCTGACCGGGGTAGGGCCCTCCATGGCGTCCGGCAGCCAGACGTAGAGCGGCACCTGTGCGCTCTTGCCGGTGGCGCCGACGAGCAGCAGCAGGCAGATGAGGGTGATGGTCTGCGGGTTGAGGGAAGCGCCTTCCGACTGTGCACGGCTGAACACCGTGGCGAAGTCGAGCGAGCCGAAGGTGAGCATGGTGAGGAACATGCCCAGCGAGAAGCCGAGGTCGCCGACGCGGTTCACGACGAAGGCTTTCTTGCCGGCATCGGTGGCGCTCTTCTTCAGGTAGTAGAAGCCGATCAGCAGGTAGGAGCAAAGGCCGACGCCCTCCCAGCCGATGAAGAGCACGAGGTAGTTGGCGGCGAGCACCAGAACCAGCATGAAGAACATGAACAGGTTCAGGTAGGCGAAGAAGCGCGGGTAGCCGTCCTCGTGCGCCATGTAGCCGATGGAGTAGATGTGGATGAGCAGGCCGATGCCGGTGACCACCAGCAGCATGACGGCGGTGAGGCGGTCGACCATGAAGTCGAAGCCGACGTTGACGAAGCCGCTCTGGATCCACGTGAAATAACGCTCCGTGTAAGCCGCTTCGAGAGGCTGGAGGCCGGAGAGGACTTTCAGCACCCAGAGGAAGGAAAGCAGCACGCTGCCGACGGCGAAGACGTTGACGAGAGACTTGGGCAGCCTGCGGCCGGCGATTCCGTTCACGAGGAAGCCGGCGAGGGGGAATGCGGGGATGAGCCAGAGGTGTTGCATCGGGTCAGAGTTTCAGCGAAGAGACTTCGTCGATTTCCAGGGTCTGGCGGTTCTTGAAGACCGTGAGGATGATGGCGAGGCCGACGGCCGCTTCGGCGGCAGCCACCACCATCACGAAGAAGCTGTAGATGTGGCCGTCCACCATCTTCAGCTTGTGGCTGAAAGCGATGAAGGACAGG
>JBBFLJ010000038.1:0-23768 GCA_037481575.1 Bryobacteraceae bacterium
GGGCGGTGGGCCCTGCGCTTGCGCGCAGGGGAATGCTGATTTCGGCGGTGCATGGTTGGGGTTGGGCGGGCGAGAGGGTGTGGGCGGTGGGCCCTGCGCTTGCGCGCAGGGGAATGCTGATTTCGGCGGCGCGCGGTTGGGGTTGGGCGGGCGTGAGGGTGTGAGCGGTGGGCCCTGCGCTTGCGCGCAGGGGAATTCATGTGGGCCCTGAGCTGTCGCTCAGGGGAATCAAGAGCGGGAGTTCCGGGGGCAGATGCCAGAGGGCCATCGGCGGGCCCTGCTTCGCGACTACATAACGAAAAGCGGTTTGAACGGCTTGCTCCGTCCGCAGACGTCTGATGTTGACGTTGTCGGCCCAGGCGAGCTGGCCTACCGGGAGAAGCCCGCAACGGCGGAGGTGCCGCGTGGCTTCGGCCTTGAGATTCGAACAGAGCCGTGCCGGATCGCCCGAGGACTCCACAATGACGTGGACGTGAGTTTCCCGGACATGCGCGGCAATGAGGCGAAGGCCTTTCCGGTCGACATATTTCCGGATTGTTCCGAGTACGGCCATGCGTTGCATTGAGGAGAGGCGGAATGGCGGGCAACGCAGATGGGTCTGCCTCCATGCCATGACGCTCCGGGAGGGGTGGTAGCCCACACGGAGGCCGTAGCAGGACCAAGTCAGGAGGTAAGTCATCGAATGCGTAGTGGTGGCAGGCAGGCGAGGTTCTCACCTGGATTCGGCTCCGGTTGTGCAGTGGGGCTCTGGGCTGGTGCCCTGTTGTGTCGGCGGGGGGCCCTGCGCTTGCGCGCGGTTGGGGTTGGGCGGGCGTGAGGGTGTGAGCGTTGGGCCCTGCGCTGGCGCGCAATTGTGCTTGGGGCGGGCGTAAGCTTGTGAGCGGTGGGCCCTGAGCTGTCGCTCAGGGGAATGCTGATTTCGGCGGCGCGCGGTTGGGGTTGGGCGGGCGTGAGGGTGTGAGCGGTGGGCCCTGCGCTGGCGCGCAGGGGAATTCATGTGGGCCCTGCGCTGGCGCGCAGGAGAATTGTTTCTCTGGATTGTGACGCGGTCAGGGGATGGCGGCGGGCCAGGCGGCGAGGGCAAGGGCGAGGGCGAGGTCGTCGTGGGAAGAGCCCGGGTTGTCGGAGAGGCGGGAGAGCTCCTCGAGAATCTGCTTGCGGGCGGGGAGGGAGCGCGGGATGCGGAGGACTCCGGATTCCAGCAGAATGCGCAGGCGGGAGAGGAGGTCGCGGCGCGGGACGAGCTGGCCGCCGTGCGGGTCGGAGGCGGGATGGCGGCCAGAGGTGATCGTGATGGGAAGGATCCTCGCTTCCAGAGGGAGCCGGCGGAGCATCTCGACGACCGGTGCGCCGACGCCGGAGGCGTCCACGACAAGCGTGCGCCACGGGCGCGCGGGATGGCCGGGATGGACCGGCCACGGCGGCGTGCCCGGAAAGGAGAGCAGCTCCGGGAGGCGGCGGAGCAGATCGAGATAGGGCAGCCCGAGCGGGAAGCGGTGCGCGAATCGGAGACGAAGCACTGTGCGGGACCGGGGTTCGAAGGTGACCGGGTCGGGGCAGGGATCCGGCAGGGCGAAGCGCTCGAGCAAGACGAGGGCGGAAGGGTCGTGACGGCGGCCGAGATCGAGGCCATAGAAGAAATGAGGCTCCGGGAAGGGGGCCGCGGGCTCGATGGGGAGGATCATGCGGGCAGGGTAGAGGAGGATCCGCCGCCCGGGCCGGGCTCGCTGGCGTAACTGATTGACGGCAGGGAGAATCGCGAGGGGTTTTTCGATCGACAGTGCGGAGTGGCGGGTGTTCGGACGGGCAGTTCCCATGGTGTGGCTGGCCGTGGGGTGCCCTTCCGGAGCCAGCCTGGCGCGAGTGGAGCCGCGACTGTTTTTGCAAGGGCGCCGTTGTGGAATTCCCGTTCCCGCGTAGGGGCTTCGCCAAGCTAACGTTTTCTTCCCGGGTGGCGCGGGCGGGGCGCGCATTGGACGCGGTGCTGCTGCATCTCCGCCGCCTGCGCGCGGATTGGGGGCAGGCGGACGGATGACGGAGGGATCGATTGCACAGGGGGATGAGAGCAGACGTTACGCCGAGCGTGGATTGCGCCGGTTTGAGATCTCAGGGAACCCTTTGTTTTTCTTCCCGGGCGGCATCTGCCAGGCAGACTCTTGGGGAATGAACGGAGCAAATTGCTTTGGAATGGAATGACGGGATCTTGGAGGGGTGGAGTTGCCCTCTGTTTTTCGGTTCATTTCATTGAATTGTGGCGGTTCTCCTCGGAGAAATTTTGCGGAATCGCTCTGATGTTTTTCAGAATAGAAAGGGCGGAATCCGCGGGTGGGCCGTGGGGGGGCCGCGTAGCTACCGGAGACGCGACACGGCAGAGCACGGAACGGTGGGCGGAGCGTTTGGGTTTGAGCGCAGCGGGGGCGGGACAGAGTGGCCTGTCCCCATCTTGAGGCTTCGCCGGCAGTGCAAGCAACGCGGCCCCGGCGCAAGCGCCGGGGGAACAACGGGGCCCTGAGCTGTCGCTCAGGGGAATTCATGTGGGCCCTGCGCTGGCGCGCAGGGGAATTTGCAGCACAGGAAGCTGCGAGAAGAACGCGAGCAACGCGGACTCGGCGCAAGCGCCGCGGGAACAGTACGAGAATGCAGGTGACTCGGGCCATTCGGCTCCGGCGCAAGGGGAATGGGAAGTGTGTGACCGGAGGGGTGAACGGGATCCGGGCGGAGATGGGGACAAACAGCTGTGTCCACGAGCGGGTGGTCGTTGGGGTGTGAGCGATGCGGGGGCGGGACAGAGTGGTCTGTCCCCATTTCCTCAGAGGAACCCCGCAGGCACAGCGGCCCCGGCGCAAGCGCCGGGGGAACTGCGCCGGCTTTGACCGTCTCCTGGCCAGGCGAGGCCTTGTTCGCAGGGGATGCGCCGGGAAGGCGGGTGAGAGGATTGGGCAAGAGCGCGGGAGGATCGGGGTCGCGGGAGAAGCGCTTCCGGGTTAGCTTGGGAGGGGAAGGCACGCGTCTGCCGGAATGGAAAGGAGTGTTGCTGTGATGCAGGAACGGGAACTGGGACGGAGCGGTTTGAAGGTGTCGGCGCTGGGGTTGGGGTGCATGGGGATGAGCTTCGGGTACGGGCCGGCGGGGGAACGGGGGGAGATGATCCGGCTGATCCGCGCAGCAGTGGAGCGCGGGGTGACGTTTTTCGATACGGCGGAAGCATACGGGCCGTATGCGAACGAGGAACTGGTGGGCGAGGCGCTCGAGCCGTTCCGCGGGCAGGTGGTGATCGCGACGAAGTTCGGGTTCCGGATTCAGCCGGGCGGCATGCCGCCGATTGCCGGGCTGGACAGCCGTCCGGAGCGGATCCGGCAGGCGGTGGAGGGGTCGTTGCGGAGGCTGCGGGTGGAGTGCATTGATCTGCTGTATCAGCACCGCGTGGATCCGGAAGTGCCCATCGAAGACGTGGCGGGGACGGTGGGCGAGCTGATCCGGGAGGGCAAGGTGCGGCACTTCGGGTTGTCGGAGGCAGGGGCGCAGACGATCCGGCGGGCGCACGCGGTGACGCCGGTGGCGGCGGTGCAGAGCGAGTATTCGCTGTGGTGGCGGCGCCCGGAGGAAGAGGTGCTGCCGGCGCTGGAGGAGCTGGGGATCGGGTTTGTGCCGTTCAGCCCGCTGGGCAAAGGTTTCCTGACGGGCGCAATCGATGACAAGACAACTTTTGACGAGTCGGATTTCCGGCGGCAGGTGCCGCGGTTCAGCGCCGAGGCGCGAAAGGCGAACCTGGCGATGGTGGAGCTGGTGCGCGCGGTGGGGGCGCGCGTGGGGGCGACGCCGGCACAGGTGGCGCTGGCGTGGCTGCTTGCGAAGAAGCCATGGATCGTGCCGATTCCGGGGACGACGAAGCTGCACCGGCTGGAGGAGAATCTGGGCGCGCTGCATGTGAAGCTGGGCGAGGCGGAGATGCGGGAGCTGGATGAGGCGGCGGCGCGAATTCCGATTCAGGGGGAGCGGTATCCAGAGGCGCTGGAGAAGATGACCTACCGCTGAGGGGAGGCGGCAGACGGAGGCGCAGGGGGAGGCGGGCACGGGAGGGCGGCGCGAACCGCGCCACAGCGGACGGGCGCCGGGAGAAAAAACAGAAGAAATGTCTATTGTTTCGGGGATGACGGGAGTCACGAGAGCCGCGGGATCCCGACGACTGCGTGCGCGGGCAGCGGCCGCGCTGGCGGCGCTGGCGTGCCTGCCGTGCGGGGCGTGGCAGGCGCCGGACGCGGCCGAGGAGGAAACGCGGACGTATGCGGCGCTGAACCTGGTGGGCGCGGCAGTGACGATGCCGCCGGCGAGCGATACGATGTGGGGGACGCGCGCGGCGTGGCGGCGGGCGCTGGCGCGGCGGGGGATTCTTTTCCGAGTGAACTCGCTGCCGCGTGTGTCCGTGAATCTGCTGGACGGGCCAGCGGCGAAGGGGGAGCAGGCGTATATCGGCCACCGGCCGACGTGGATCACGGGCCTGCACCCGATCCTCACGGCGGACCTGCGGCAACTGGGGCTGAAGGGGGCGCAACTGCACGTGAGCGGCGCGTGGAGGTGGACGACGTGGAAGCCGGCGGGGCCGAACGCGGTGACGCTGGCGACACTGCACCTGTACAAGGAGTGGGGCGACGGGAAGGTGGAGATGAAGGCGGGATACGTGTTGAATGACCTGGAATTCCTCGGGCTGCAGGTGGGCGGATCGCTGGCAGTGGGAGCGCAAGGGGTGTATGCGGTGCTGCCGTTTCAGGCGGGGATGAGTTTTTTCCCGTTCACGGCGCCGTCGCTGAATTTCCGGTTTCAGTTGCCGCGGAATTTCTATGTAAAGACCGCAGTGCAGCGCAGCCTGGATGCGGGAGGGGCGATCGAGAACGCGAGGAGGAATCCGTCGGGCTTCCGCTTTGCGCCGCATGGCACGCGGGCGCTGTTCATTGACGAGGCGGGATACCGGCGCGCCGCGGGAGACGGGGTCCGGCAGGTGTGGGTGCGGGCGGGCATGCTGTACAACACGACGCGTTATGTGAACCGGGCAACGCTGGAGAGGGAGACAGGCAACGGATGTTTTTACGTGCTGGGGGATGTGCAATTGCGGCAGGCGGGCTATGGGAGCCCTTCGCGGGGGATGTATGCGGGGGCGTCCTGGATGAGCGCGCCGTCGCGCTTCAATGCGTATGACCGGTACTTCGAGGCAAGGGTGTATCAGATGGGGCCGTTCCGCTCGCGGGCGGCGGACACGGCGGCGCTGGTGTATGCGTGGCGAAGCCACAGTCCGGTTCTCACTGCGAGGCTGGCGGCGGAGGGAAAGGCGTTCTGGCAGGGATCGCCGTCGATCACGGCGAGCTACAATCTCCGGGCGGGAGCGGGCAACTACATCACGGTGGCGCTGGGATTCACGCGTGGTGCGGCGATCACGCCGCGGGTGAAGGATGCGCTGGTGGCGACGGTGAGCTGGGGGATGTTTTTCTGAGGCGGATGGCAGGTGCGGAAGGGAGGCGCGCCGCAGCGCGGGGTGCGTGCCGCGGCGCGCCGTCGGGGGTGGGGATCAGTGGATTTCGGGGTCGACCCTGAGGATGTCGGCCGTTGCGAGGAAGGGGTCGATCTGGGCCGCCTCGTTCACCACTTCCTGGAAGGGGGGCCAACCGGTGGCGGGGTGTCCAAAGGCGGCGTATTTTCCGCCGAGACGCTGCGGCTTGCCCTTGAGCCGGAATTCCTTCCGGAGCCTGCGGAACAGCTCGCGCTTGGCCGCGGGGGCATTCCAGGGGCCGAGGTACGAGCCGTGGACGACGCGGCCGCTGGAGATGAAGGCGCAGAGGTAGGGCTTGGTGAAGCCTTTGCCGACGAGGGGCCAGACCCTGTCCGAGCTGCCCGCCGAGAATCCGAAGCTCCAGTGATTGATGGTGAGAGCGCGGATTTCGATCGTCAAAATCAGGCTGGGGGTGAGGTATTCCCGGTAGCCGGACAGCGGCAGGCCGTTGCGCCAGAAGACATGGAAGGAATGCAGGTAGAGGATGTTGAAGTGAAGCATGCCGGAGTCTGCCTCGTACGGGGTGAGCTGGAAACCGGGATCGACCAGGCCGGAGGACAATTCGAAGCGTTGAAACAGGGAGCGGGCCGGGGGCAGGTCCGCGTCGATGATGACGAAGTCGTCCCAGAGCCAGGCGCTGCCGTGTTCCTCGACGCATCCGAGGTACCAAAGAGGAGCGGCTGGCGCGAGCAAGAAGTCGATGGGGCCCCGGTACAATTCGCGAATTTCTCCCCGGGACGGGCGGCAGTAGCGGGGCAGGCGCCGTTTCCACCAATGAATCAGGGAGTCGGCGAGGTTGGTGAGCAGGCCCGGGGTCTCTGCCTGGAAAGGAAGCATTCGTGAGGACCCTCCTGTTGGCGAAGAGTAGTGGACACCTTGCGGAGGGCGTGCGCGCCGGATCCGCCAATCTGGGAAGAAGGGCGCCGCGGTCTTGCCGGGACGGAGGTCCGGGTCAGACGAGCGCCGAAGAATGCAGGTGCAGCGAGGGCCGGCAGATCATGCGAGTCATTGCCGGCGCAAGCCGGAAGAGAGACAGAGCATTTCAGCCAACGGCAAGAGGCGGATGGCGAGCCTCAGCCGGGGTAGTGCTACGTTGCGGGGCGCCTGTGCCGTTGCGGGGCGCCCCGGCGGCAGCAGGTTTTCGCTTCAGGACCGGGAGAGTCCATACTCCTTGAGGCGGTACTGCAAGGTGCGGAGGCTGATGCCGAGTTCGCGAGCCGCGTGAGTCCGGTTGCCGCCATGGCGGCGGAGAGCCTCTTCGATGGCACGGCGTTCGAGTTCATGCACATTGAGGGTGGAGGCGGTGGAGGGATCCACGGGGCGCGGTTCGGAAAACGGCAGGTGTTCGGGGTGAATTTCGCCGTCACTGAGGATGGCTGCCCGCTCTATGACGTTTTCGAGCTCGCGGACGTTGCCGGGCCAGCGATGGGAGCGGAGCTGGAAGCGGGCGGCGTCTGTCAGGCGGAGGCGCGGCTTGGCGAAGCGGGCGGCGGCGAGGGCGACGAAGTGTTCGGCGAGAGCGTCGATGTCGGCGGGGCGGTCGCGGAGCGGAGGGATTTCGATGGGGAAGGCGCCAAGGAGGAGGTAGAGACCGGGGAGGAAGCGGCCCTCCTGGACCTCGCGGTGGAGGTCGCGGCGGGTGGCGGAGAGGATGCGGACGTCGGTTTCCAGAGTATCCTCGCCGCCGAGGCGATGGAAGCGCTTTTCCTTCAGGACGCGGAGGAGTTTGGCCTGGAGGGAGAGGTTGAGTTCGGCGACTTCCTCGAGGAAGAGGGTACCGCCGCGAGCGCGTTCGAAGGCGCCGTGGCGGCGGGTGACGGCGCCGGGGAAAGCGCCGCGTTCGTGGCCGAAGAGCTCGCTTTCGATCAATACGGGAGAGAGGGCGGTGCAGTTGACGGCGAGGAAGGGCTTGTGTGCGCGGCGGCTGTGGAGGTGGATGCAGCGGGCGATGACCTCCTTGCCGACGCCGTTTTCCCCGAGCAGGAGGACGTTGGCGGCGGTCGGGGCGACCCTGCCGAGGAGTTCGAGTACATGGAGCATGCGGGGATCGCGGGCGACCATGGAGCCGCAGAGGCCGGGGGTGGGCTCGCGGGCGGCGGAGGAGGGCAGCGGTTCGGCGGATTCGGTGGAGAGGGTGAGAGCGCGGCGGACGAGACGGCGGAGTTCTTCGGGGTTGCGGAGCGGCTTTTCGAGGTAGTCGATGGCTCCGCGCTTCAGGGCTTCGACGGCAGTGGCAACGGTGCCGAAGGCAGTGATGAGGACGAAGGGGGTGTCTGGCCAGCGTTGCCGGAAGAAGCGCTGGACTTCGAGTCCGTCGCCGTCCGGCAGCTGAAGGCCGGAGAGGACGAGGGAGAAGCGGCGGCGGGCTCCGGCGGCGCGCGCCTCGGAGAGGCGTGAAAGGGTTTCGACGGGGTAGGCCTCGCCTTCGAGGATGGCCGAGAGGAGTTGGCGGAAGGCCGGGTCGTCGTCGACGACGAGAATGGGATCCATTTCCGGGGATCCAGCGTGCATCATTTGCAGGCATTGAGATGCAGAATTTGCGCGGAGGTGACGGAGGAATTCGATGGCGGAGCGGACCGCCGCGGGCGCCGAATTGCGGCCACAGGGGAACGCGAAAAATAATCGCTTTCGTTTCAATTAGCTCCCGAGAAAGTGGAGGAGGCGTGCGGAGGGGCTGCCTAGTGTCGCCTCAGGCTGGCCGGGAAGGCCAGCCGAGAAAGGAGGCGGCATGGACGGTTCCCCGATCGTCATCATCCTTCCCCCCGAGTTTTGCTGAGAGTAGTTCTCTTCGGCGGGGACTATCCCGGTAGAGGGATTCAGTCAGACAGGTGAGAAAAAAGCCGGACATAGGTCTGGTGACCCCCTGAGGGTTTTTGGTATAGTCGCTGAGGTAGGGTACTAGAACTTCTAGTACCCTGCCCGGCGCTCCAGGTCGGCGCTGGAGCGGTGCGCAGAGTAGCCTCGGGAAGACGGGATGGTCTTGGCTCTGGCAATCCTTGCAATCCTGCTGGCGCTCCCGGCTCTGCCGGGGACGCGGGCGCCGGCATGCGGGCAGGAATCTCGCAGCGAGGAGCTGACGCGGGAGGCGGCGCAAGAGCTGGCAGCGAGCCGGTATGCCCGGGCGGAAAAGCTTCTGCTGTGCGCGATTGCGGAATTGCGGGAGGGGGGAGACGCAGCGCGGCTGGCGCGGGCGTGGAACAATCTGGGCGTCGCCCGGCTCTACCAACAGAATTTCGTGGGGGCTTATGAAGCGTTTCTGGAGGCGGGCGCGCTGGGGCGCAGGTTGAGGGTGGCGGAAACGGAGGCGAGTGCCTGGTCGAACCTGGCCACGCTTTATGGAATGTTGCAGGCGTGGCCTGCAGCGGAAGCGGCTCTGGCGCGGGCACTGGAGCTGATGCCGGAGGGGAGCCGGTACCGGGCTGCACTGCTGGCGCAGCGAGTGAGGATGCACCGAACGCGGCCCGCCGCCGGGCGCGAGGAGTTCCTGCGGCTGTGGCGCGAAGCGATGGATGAGGCCGAGCGGCAAGGCGACTGGCAGGTGCAGCGGCATCTCTGGGACGAGCTGGCGGAGTTTTCTCTGGGAAGGGGGAGCCTGGAGGAAGCAGAGAAGGCGGTCGCGAATTCATTCCGGATCGTTACGCTGCAAAGGCTGACGGATCCGGACTCGCTGTGGATGCTGGCGGGGCGGCTGCGGCGGCGGCAAGGCAGGGCGGAGGAGGCGCTGACGTGGCTGCGGAAGGCGGGTGGAGCGTGGACGGGCCGCAAGAATCCGGTGAGTGCGCTGCGGCTGGCGGCGGAAGAGGCCAAGGCGGAGGCTGCGGCGCACGGGGCTGACGCGGCGCTGAGAGTTTGCCGGCAAAAATGGCCGCGGGTGCTGGAGTGGCGGCGGGCGGTGCTGCCGGATCCGCAGGTGGAGCTGGCGAGCGACGTCGCGATGACGGAGCTGGCGGATCTTTGCGCGGAGGCGGCGCTGTCCGGGCGGAGTGGAAGCGCGGAAGCGTGGGCGGTGGTGGAGCAAACGCGTGCGCTGGGGGTGCTGCGGCAACGCCAGCGGATTATGGCGGCGCGGGCGAGGGCGGGAGGATCCGCGGAGGGGGCGGTGATCGTGCCGACGGCTGGGACTCCGGGAAGAGGCGAGGCGGCGGAGGCAGCCGACATTTTGGAGGAAGCCGGGCATCCGGAGTCGCTGCGGCTGTTGCGTCTGACGCAGGGGCGATTGGGGAAGGGGCAGGCACTTTTCAGCTTCTGGCTGGGGCGCGAAAGATCCCTGTTATGGGCGGTGACGCGGGAGGGTTTTTGGGCGATTGAGCTGCCGCGGCGGGACGTGCTGATCGGCATTTTCCGCGAATTCCGGAAATCGGTTGAGGAAGGGGGCGGTGGAGGGGATCTGGCGGCGCGCTTGTACGAGGAAACATTCGGGAAGGCGCCGGAGGCGGCGAGGCGGCAGAGCGAGTGGTTGATTTCCGCCGACGAGGATCCCATTGCCGCGCCGCTTGCGGCTTTGCGGATGCCGGAGGTGGGGATGCGGCATCTGGGAGAGGCGCGGGCGCTCACGTATGTGCCGTCGGCGTTGTGGTTGTTGGAGCGGGGAAGGCGGAAGGCGCCGCGGGCGCTGCTGGCAGTGGGGGGGCTGGTTCACAACCGCGCGGATGCGCGGTGGAAGGAGTCTGCGCTGAAGGGCGGGGCAGGAAATCTGGAAGAAGAAGAGTTGCCTTCCTTGCCGGGCAGCGGGAAGGAGGTGGCAGCGATCAGCGCGCTCTGGAGCAGGCGGGGGCTGGCGGTGAAGCGGCTGCAGGGATTGGAAGCGACCGAGCGGGCGGTGGAAGAGGCGGCGGGCGGGGTGACGGATTTCCACTTTGCCACGCATGTGCAGCCGGCTCCGGAAAGCAAGGCCTACCCGACGCGCCTGGAGGCGGAGTTGGCGGCGCCGATGTTGATCCGTTTTCCGACGGGGGAGCCGTTCCTGGCGCTGTCGCTGGGGCGCGACGGGAGGCGGCAGGGGCTGGGCGCCCGCGATCTGTACCGGCTGAGGGTGGAGGGGGCGCGAGTGGTGTTGAACGGCTGTTCGAGCGGCGGAGGGGTGGCGCAGAGGGGCGCGGGGCTCTGGAGCTTCGCAACGGCATGGCTGGCGGCGGGGGCGAACTCGGTGGTGGCAAGCCTTTGGCCCATCGACGACGATGGCGCGTTCTTCGAGGCCTATTACGAGGCACTGCTTGCGGGCCGGGGTCCGGCCGGAGCGCTGCGTGCGGCGCAGGCGGCGATGGCGGGCGGCGGCGGGTGGCGCGCGAGGCCCCGTTATTGGGCGGCGTATATCCATCTCGGAAAGGACTGAGCGGAGATGTCGTTGAAGCCCAACATGCGTCGCAGCGGACGTTCCGAGGATCCGCCACGGAGCAGCCAATATCCGGGCCCGCCGCAGGGAAGCTCCCGGTGGACGCAATTGGTGGACGGAATCCGCGGCGGCGACAGCACGGCGATCGAAGAGCTGTACCGGCTGTTCGGGCGGGGCATCCGGTTCTTTCTTTGCCGGCATCTTGGGGTGCAGGATCTGGACGACCGGGTGCACGACACATTTCTGCTGGTGGTGCGATCCATCCAGAACGGGGGGCTGCGGGATCCGGAGCGGCTGATGGGATTCGTGCGGACGATCGTCCGGCGGCAGATTGCAGCGTACATCGAGGAGGCGGTGCAGTCGAGAAGAGAGCAGGCGGAGCTCGATTATGGGAGCAGGGTGGCGGATTACCGGAACGATCCGGAGGCGAGGATTCTGAGGGAGCAGCGGGTGCAGCTGATGCTGGAGGTGCTGCGGAGCATATCGCCGCGGGACCGCGAGATTCTGACGCGGTTTTATCTTTACGAACAGACGCCGGAGCAGATCTGCGAGGAGATGGGGTTGACGGAGACGCAGTTCCGGCTGCTGAAGTCGCGGGCGAAGGCGCGCTTCGGGGAGGCGGGGAGGAAGCGGCTGGCGTCGAATCCGATTGCGCGGCTGTTGCGGCGGAGCGCTTCCGGCTGAGAAGCGGCGCTTTGGTTGAGCACCTGCGCGTCCGAAACCGGGCTGATTTCTGACATGCCAGTTTGATATAGTGGGAGCGGTCCGCGCCGCGGCGTGCGGTGGCGGCGCGGCGGGATCCGGCTGGAGAAGCAGCCGTCACGAGACGAACTGGCAGACGGAGATCGGACATGAAATACGGCTTGGAGATTCCATCCACGGGCGCGCTTGATTTTCTGAGCCTGGGAGCGCTGGTGCACCGGCTCGATCCGGGCGTCATTCCCTTCCGCAAGGCGACGGAGTGCAAGATTCACGTTTCGGGGGGCGAGTACAACTGCGCGGCGAACCTGGCGGACTGTTTCGGGCTGAAGACGGGGATCGCGACGGCGATAGTGGACTATCCGATCGGGGATCTGATTGCGGAGCGGGTGCGGGCGATGGGCGTCCGCCCGTTTTACAAGCGCTTCAAGCACAACGGCGTGAACGGGCCGAACATGGCGACGGTGTATTCCGACCAGGGGTTCGGAGTGCGTCCGCCAGTGGTGTTTTACAACCGGGCCAACGAGGCGGCGGCGCTGCTGAAGCCGGGGGATTTTGACTGGAAGGGGATTTTCGGCGAGGGCGTGCGGTGGTTCCACAGCGGGGGAATTTTCGCGTCGCTTTCGGAGACGACGGGGGAGCTGATTGTGGAGGCGATGCAGGCGGCGAAGGCGGCCGGGGCTGTGACGTCGTTCGACCTGAACTACCGGGCCAAGCTGTGGGGCGTGTGGGGCGGGCAGGAGAGGGCGGTCTCCGTGATGGACCGCATCGTGCGGCACGTGGACGTGCTCGTGGGCAATGAGGAGGATCTTCAGCTGGGCCTGGGGATCCCCGGGCCGGAAGTCACGGCGAAGTCGAAGCTGGATCCGGCGGTGTTCGTGGCAATGATCGGGGATGTGGTCAAGAAATACCCGAATGTGAAGATCGTGGCGACGACGCTTCGCGAGGTGCATTCGACGAACTACCACAGCTGGAGCGCGGTGGCATGGATCAACGGGGAGACGTATCAGGCGCCGACGGCGGAGCTGCCTGTGTATGACCGTGTGGGAGGCGGCGATGGTTTCGCCTCAGGCTTTTTCTACGGGCTGCTCACGGGCGAGGAGCCGATGGAAGCGGTGAAGCTGGGGTGGGCGCACGGAGCGCTGCTGACGACGTTCCCCGGCGACACGACGATGGCGACGTTGGAACAGGTGCGGGCGTTCGCGCGCGGCGGATCAGCGCGGATCCAGAGATAGGATTTGTCGATGGGCCCGGCGCGGGGCCGGGCCCGGGTTCGGAACAGCAGATCATACGAGGCAGAGAATTCACCATGCCAGAAGCACTCTCCGACATTGGACTCATCGGCCTGGCCGTCATGGGCCAAAATCTCGCACTGAATATTGCGGATCACGGATTTCGTGTCTCCGTCTACAACCGGACGACGGCCACGATGGAGAAATTCGTGGCCGAGAACCCGTCCACGCCGGGCGGGCTGGCGGGGTTCGCGGATCTGAAGGATTTCGTCGCGAGCCTGAAGCGCCCGAGGAAGATCATCATCATGGTGAAGGCGGGCGCGCCGACCGACGCTGTGATCGAGCAGGTGGCGCCGCTGCTGGAGCCGGGCGACATTCTGATCGACGGCGGCAACGCCAACTGGAACGACACGATCCGTCGCGAGCGGGAGCTGAAGGCGAAGGGGCTGCGCTTCATCGGTTCCGGCGTGAGCGGCGGCGAGGAAGGCGCGAGGTTCGGCCCGTCGCTGATGCCCGGCGGGGAATACGAAGCTTACAAGGAGATCGAGCCGATCTGGACGGCGATTGCGGCGAAGGTGGACGCGGAGACGGGCAGGCCGCTGACGGGCGCGAAGCCGGGGCAGCCGGTGCAAGGCGGCGTGCCGTGCTGCACCTACATCGGGCCCAACGGCGCGGGGCACTACGTGAAGATGTGCCACAACGGGATCGAGTACGGCGACATGCAAATGATCAGTGAAGCCTACTGGATCATGACGCATGTGCTGGGGATGTCGGCGCCGGAATGCAGCGAAGTGTTCGCCGAATGGAACCGCGGCGTGCTGGACAGCTTCCTGATCGAAATCACGGCGGACATTTTGCAGCAGAAGGACCCGTACACGGGCGGATGGCTGGTGGACTACATTCTGGACACGGCCGGGCAGAAGGGGACCGGGAAGTGGACGTCGGTGAACGCGCTGGACATGGGCGTGCCGGCGAACACGATTGCGGAGAGCGTGTTTGCGCGCTTCATGTCGGCGATCAAGGAGGAGCGCGTGAACGCCTCGAAGGTGCTGCAGGGCCCGCCGGCGTCGCGGTTCGAAGGCGACCGCAAGGAGTTTCTGCAGGCCGTGCATGACGCGCTGTATTGCTCGAAGATCTGCTCCTATGCGCAGGGCTTCCAGCTGATGCGCGAGGCGCAGAAGGAGTACAACTGGACGCTGAAGTTCGGCGAGATTGCCATGATCTGGCGCGGGGGCTGCATCATTCGGGCGAGGTTCCTGCAGAAGATCAAGGAGGCGTTCGACCGCGACGCGAATCTGCCGAACCTGCTGCTGGATCCCTATTTCAAGAGCGAGATCGACCGCTGCCAGGCCAACTGGCGGCGCGTGGTTGCGGAAGCGGCGCTGCGGGGCGTGCCGATTCCGGCGTTCTCCTCGGCGCTGGCCTATTACGACGGCTACCGCTCCGAGCGCCTGCCCGCCAATCTCATTCAGGGGCAGCGGGACTACTTCGGCGCCCACACCTTCGAGCGCACGGACCGGCCGCGGGGCAAATTCTTCCACGTGGACTGGCCGGAGCCGTCGCGGCCGATTCTGGAGGTTTGAGGAATCGCAAGCGGCGATTGCGGGCGCCGGGCCTTGGCGGGCTGCGGCGCCCGCTTTGTTTTCTGGCGATTCGTGCCGGGGCTCGCGGGCGGTGGCCTCTTTCGCGAAAGTGCCAGATCAGGCTGTCCCCTTCGGTCTGGGGAAAAGTGCCGGCAACGCGGCCCCGGCGCAAGCGCCGGGGGAACAGCGGAAACGATGCCGTGGCGGGGCAAGCGCCGGGGAACCGCTCGTGAAGGAGCCGGATCAGGCTGTCCCCTTCGGTCATACTGGGAGCAAGATGCGACGGATGACGGCTGCGGTGTTGCTTTGCGCGGGCGCGGCTGCGGCGCCGATGGATGCGGCGCTGGCGGCGCGGATGGCGCGGCTGGCGCTGGACTGCGTGCATCGCGAATATCCAAACAAAATCGCCCACGTGTTGAATTCGGACGCGGATGCGCGGCCGCCGCGCGAACTGACGCCCGCGTTTTACGGCTGCTACGACTGGCATTCCGCCGTGCACGGGCACTGGCTGCTCGCGCGGCTGGCGCGCCTGTATCCCTACGAGCCGTTCGCGGCGGAAGCCCGGCGCGCGCTGGCCCGCAGCCTCACGGCGGAGAACATCGCGGCTGAAGCGCGCTATTTGCAAGGAGCGGGGCGGCAGACGTTCGAGCGTCCGTACGGTCTGGCATGGCTGCTGCAACTCGGGGCGGAATTGCGCGAATGGGACGACGTGGACGCACGAAGGTGGTCGGCGGCATTGCAGCCCCTGGAAGATGCAGCGGTGGCTCGGCTGCAGTCATGGCTGCCGAAATTGCCTCGTCCTGTGCGCACGGGAGAGCACTCGAACACCGCGTTCGCGCTCGGGTTGGCGCTGGATTTCGCGCGGACGGCGCGGCGCGCGGATTTCGAGGCGCTGCTTGTGTCGCGAATCCGCGACTACTATCTGAAGGACACAGCCTGCCCGCTCGCCTACGAACCGTCCGGAGAGGATTTTCTGTCGCCTTGCCTGGCGGAGGCGGATGCCGTGCGGCGCGTGCTGCCGGCGGCAGAGTTCGCGAGATGGTTGCAGCGCTTTCTGCCGCGGATCGACTTGTCGCCAACGGAAGTGACCGATGTCACCGATGGCAAGCTGTACCATCTGGCGGGACTGAATTTCTCGCGGGCGTGGATGCTGGAAGGGATCGCGTCGGCGCTGCCTGCGGGACATCCGCGGCGGAAGCGGCTGGAGGCGCTGGCGGCGCGGCTGGGAGAGGCGGGCTTCGCCGCGATCTGCGCGGAGCACTATGAAGGCGGGCACTGGCTTGGATCGTTCGGCGTGTATTACGCCACCAAGCGGGGCATTCCGCGCCCGGAAAAAGCACGCTAGACTCGAGATCGGATGAAGCTGGCGCTTGTCCTGTGGCTGCTGGCGCCGCCGGAGGCGGAGACAGCGTACCGGCGCGGCCTGGAGCTGTTCGGGCAGAACCGCGCGGCGGAGGCGATTCCGCACTTTGCGGAGGCTGCGCGGCTCGCGCCCGGGAATGCGCAGTACTGGAAGGCGCTGGGCGTGGCGCACGCGAAGATCGAAGACTACCACGGCTCGATCGAGCCCTTCCGCCGCGCGTGCGATCTGGCGCCGCAACTCGCGGATGTGTGCTATTACCTCGGACGCGCCTACTATGCGGCGGACCTGTATGAGAAGGCGATCGAGCCATTGAAGCGCGCGCTCCGCTACGACGCCGTGAAAGGGCGCGTGGAGACGGCGCTGGGCCAATGTTACGAAGCGCTGATCCAGCCGCAGGAAGCGGAACGGTGGTTCCGGCAGGCCTTGGGGCGCAACGATGCGGCTCGGCAGACGGCGCGGCTGGCCTATGCACGCTTTCTGACGCGGCAGGGGCGGGCGGAAGAGGCAGTGCGAGTGGCCGAGGAGGCGCAGACGCCGGAGACGCCGGAGGCCCGCTTCGAGCTGGCTTTCGCGCTCTCGCAATGCGACCGGCTGGCGGAGGCGCTGCGCGTGGTGGAACGGGCGCTGGAGCTGAGGCCGGACTATGAAGAGGCGTTCGTGCTGCGCTCGAAGATCCGCGCCCGGCTCACGGCTCCTTCACCGTGAGGATGCGCCCGGCGGGAACGGCGCGGAGGAGCTGCTTCGCGCCGCCGGGCCAGGTGATCTCGATTTCGTCTGCCTGCGTGGCTGCGCCGATGCCGAAGCGCAGCGTCTTTTCGCTCGAGCACTGATACCCCGTGGACGTGGAGACATGGTTGTACTGGACCAGCCCGCCGGCGGAGACGCGCACTTTGGCGCCGATCGAGTCGCGGTTGCTCTTCGTGCCTGTGAGGTGCAGCGCGATCCAGTTGCGGCCGGCGCCGAGGCGGTTGCGGTAGAGCTTCGCCGGCTCGTTCAGGACGCTGATCACGGCGTCGGTGCGCCCGTCGCCGTCCAGATCGGCGAGCGCCACACCCCGGTGCTGCGCCGGCGTGCCAAACAGGGTGCTGGAGAACGTCTTCCCGGAGTGGTTGAGGAAAAGCTGGTTTCTCTGCCTGGAAGCGCGGCTGGAAAACAGCTCCGTATTGTCCTGCACGTCGCCATTGGCGGTGAAAATGTCCTTCCAACCGTCGAGGTCGAAATCCTGGATGCCAAGGCTCCACCCGCTGTGGGGCAGCGAGGCGGCGCCGATGCGGCTGCGGTAGGTGATGTCCTGGAAGACGCCGTTGCCGAGGTTGCGGAACAGGGGGAAAGTCTCGTTGGCCAGCGCGGTGACGAAGATGTCGGGCCAGCCGTCGTTGTCGATATCGCGGAACTCGGCGCCCATGGTGGAAAGGACCTTGCCGTCGTCGGCGATGGCGATGCCGGCGGCGAATCCCACTTCGGAGAAGCGCCCGTTGCCCTCGTTGCGGAACAGGAAATTGGGGACGGTGTCGTTGGTGACGAGGACGTCCATCAGGCCATCGCCGTTGTAATCGGCGAAAACGACAGACATTCCCTTGCCGATCTTTTGGGAAATCCCGGCCGGTTTCGAGATATCCGTGAAGGTGCCGTCGCCGTTATTTCTGAGCAATGTGTTGGCGAGCCCTTCGTAGTATTTGGGGTGGCAATAGGTCCGGTATCCGGCCCGTTTGTCGCCGCAGAACGGTTCCGTTTTCGGATCCCAGACGCAATAGTTCACGATGAACAGGTCGAGGTCGCCGTCGTTGTCCATGTCGAACCAGCCGGCGGAGATGGGCCAGTGCGTGGCGGGAATTCCTGCCTTCCGTGTGACGTCCTCGAACGTGCCGTCGCCCCGGTTCCGGTACAGGCGGCTGAAATGGACGCTGGTGACCAGCAGGTCGGTCCAGCCGTCGTTGTCGTAATCGCCGGCGGCGGCGCCCATGGCATAGCCCTCGCCCTCCAGGCCTGCCTTTTCGGTGACGTCCTCGAATTTCCAGTTGCCCAGGTTGCGGTAGAGGCGGTTCCACCATTCAGGGCCGGATTTGACGAGAGAGGGTTGCGGGGCGCCGTTCAGGAAATAGATGTCGGGCAGACCGTCATTGTCGTAATCCAGGATCGCCACGCCGCCGGGCATGGTCTCGATCTGATGCTTCTCCGGCGTGACGGCATTGCGGAGGATGAACGGGACGGCGCCCACGATCTCCTCGAACGGCTCCACGGCGGGATCGCCGGGCGCGGCGATGGCGGCGCACAGCGCCGCGAGAGCCGCCCAAGCCGGCACAAGGGCGCGCGCGGTGTGACAGGGAGTGCGGGAAAGCAAACGCGGGAGGGGATGCGGGTTCATTTCACGCGCCGCCATGCGCGGCCTTCCTCTATTTCGATGATCTGGCCGGGGTCCAGACGCTCGATCTTCTGCACCTCGCCGCCGGGCCAGCGGACCTCGAGCCAGTCGATTGTCTTTCTGGCGCCGATGCCGAAGTGCTGCCGCCTCTGGCTGGTGGCGCCGAAGCCCTCTCCGCCCTTCACCTCGCGATACACGAGGAGGTCGCCGGACCGCAGGACCAGCTGTGCGCCGATGGCGTCGCGGTTGGAGGAGACCGGCTTCAGGTCGACCTGCAGCCAGTGGTTGCGGTTCGCCTTCAGATTCCGGTAGAAGGCGTTGCGGGCGAAATCCCCCGGATAATGGCCTCCGAGCTGCGCGTAGAAATCGAGGTCGCCGTCCTCTTCCCAGTCGACGAACGCGACGCCGTGGCCCTTGTTTCCGGGCCTCTGCAACTTCACGAAGTCGGTGAGATCGCTGAAGGTGCCGTCGCCATTGTTGCGGAAGAAGCGGTTGGGCTCGAGGCGGGACATCTGGGGATCGCCGACGCCCAGATAAAGGTCCAGGAAGCCGTCGTTGTCGAGGTCGGCGACGCCGGCGCCCATGACGCCGATCGGGAAATGCAGCCCTGCCTCGAAGGTCACGTCCGTGAACGTGCCGTTGCCGTTGTTGCGGAACAGGCGGCTCGAGTCGGGATGGACGCGCGTTTTCGGGACGACATAGTCCAGGCGCAGGGCGGAGACCACGGACTCCCAGGCGGCGAGGCTCGTGGTGAGCGCGTCGGGCCAGCCGTCGTTGTTGTAGTCGAACAGGAAACAGACAAAGCCGTTGTGGGGCGGCTGCACGAGTCCGGCCTCGCGCGCCACGTCGCGAAACTTCCAGCCGCCGAGGTTCCGGTACAGGCGGTTCGGGGCAGGATCCAGCCCGTTGATGAGAAGGTCGACGCGCCCGTCGCGGTCGTAATCGCCGAGGGCGATCCCGATGGCGCCGTATTCGGGCGGCTCGACGATGCCCGCCTCGCGGGTCATGTTCGTAAAGGTGCCGTCGCGGTTGTTGCGGTAGATCTGCGGCACGCTGCCGTCTTTCAGCACGCCGTTGGCGATGGCAAGATCGAGCCAGCCGTCATTGTCAAAATCCGCCCACAGGGAGACGAAGCCGTTGCCCGGGTCGCCGGCGCCGGACTTGTCGGTGACGTCTTCGAACCGCCCGCCCACGTTGCGGAACAGGCGGTTTTTCATGGGGCCGCTCCAGCCGTTGAGGGAGATGTACAGGTCGGGGCGGCCGTCGTTGTCGTAATCGACGAGATTCAGGCTGTAGCCGGAAGGAACCCCCTCCAGCCCGGCCTCGCGTGTGGCGTCAACGAAGCCGTTTCCGGTGTTGCGATAGACGCGGATGAATTCCCCGCTGCCGGCCTCGAACAGGTCCGGATCCCCGTCCATGTCGAAGTCCGCCCACGAGGCAGTTCCGTTGCCGTCGTAGCGGTCGATGCCGAGCCGCGGCGCGATGTCCTCGAACTCCAGCAGCGGCGATGAGCCGGAAGGCGGCAGGAGCGGGCGGGCAGGGAAGAGGAAGTGCTTCGGAATCGGCGGAGGCTCGCCGGGCATTTGATCCATGGCCACCTTCAGCAGCCATTGGTCGACGTTGTTGTTGTTCACCTGCAGCGCCTGATAAAAGAGCCGCGCAGCCTCGCCGTAGTCCCCCATGCGGTAGTAGGCCGTGCCCATCTCGCGCAGCAGCTCGTGGACCAAGGCCGGCTCCCGCGTGCGCTCCAGCGCCTGCCGGAAATACAGCAGCGACTCGCGAAAGTTGCCTCTGCGGACGAGCGTCTTGGCCATCGTCGCCAGCGCAGTGAGCTCCTCGTTGCTGTAAGGCATGGAGCCGTCGATGACCTGTTCGAGCAGATCGATGGCGCGGTCGAGCCCGATCAGCGGGTCATGAGGCACGCGGTTCCCGGTCTCCCGCGTGAACCGCACCTCGCCGCTCAACCAGTCGGAGAGGTTCAGGAGGAAGCCGTAGGCGTTGGGCTCGAGCCGGGCGACGCGCGCGGCGAGCTCGTAGGCGAGGTTGGGGTCATAGTAGAGCAGTTCGGCGCGGGCGTGGATGACGGCCTTCGCTTTCAGCGTGGGGATATGATCGGGATCGCGCTTGAGAGCCGTGCCGAGAGCCTCCATGGCGAGGCTGAGGGCGGTGCGGCGCTTCGCAGAATCGGTGCCGGAATAGAAGTCCAGCAGGTAGCTGCGGGCGAGCTGATACCACGTCATGGCATCGTTGTTGCCCGCCTGCAGGAGGCGCTGCAGCTCCCGGCGCGCCTCCTCGGTCTTGCCTTCGCGCAGAAGCATCTGCGCCTTGCGGAGAGGCCCTTCGCGAACCGGAAGCGGCGCGGGCTGCGGGGTCTTGCCCGGCTGCGGCGCGCCATGCTGGGCCGCGAAGCCGGCGGCGAGAACAGCCAGGGCGGACAGCCCGGCCATCAGACCTGGCCGTAGCGGAGAACCTTGACACCTTCCCATGTGACAAGCCCGCTGGAGCCGCTCTCGCGGATCATCTCGTCAACGACCGGGAGGAATGTTTCGATCTTGGCCTTCGAATCCACGATCTCGATGACGAACGGCAGGTCCTCGCTGAGACGCTCGAGTTTGGCGGTGTGCAGGCGCGAGCTTTTGCCGAAACCCATGGGCCCGCGCAGCACCGTCGCGCCGGCCATGTGCAGTTCGCGGGCCTTCAGCACAATGGCCTCGTAGAGCGGCTTCTTGCCGAAGCGGTCGCTCTCCCCCAGGAAAATGCGCAGCAGCACGGCATCTTCAGGGAGTTCCATGGTCACAGCCTTTCATTCAGAAGCATTGCCGCCTGATAGCCGGCCCAGACTCCGGCCAGGCAGAGAACGATGTTGGAGGCGATGTTCCAGCTGGCGTAGGCCCATTCCCGGTCCTGCAGGAGCCGCAACGTCTCCAGGCTGAAGGTGGAGAACGTCGTGTATCCGCCGCACAGCCCCGTCATCACGAACAGGCGCACGTTCGGCGCGACGATCAGCCTCCCGTCCGGCCCGGTGAGCGACACGAAGAATCCGATGGCCACGCAGCCGGTCACATTCACAAAGAGCGTGCCCCACGGAAACGTCTCTCCTGCCAGGCGCGCGGCCACGCCGGAGAGAAAGTATCGCAACACGCCCCCCAGCGCCGCGCCGGCGGCGATCCAAAGATAGTTCACTACCGCTATGCTACTCCCGTGAGGACTTTCATTGCATTTCTGCTTGCCTGGCCGCTGCTCGGCCAGGATCCGGCGGCGCTGCTGGAGTCGAAGCTGATGGAGAAGCTGCGTCAGATCGACCAGAGATTCGACGGCGTGATCGGCGTGGCGGTCGTCGATCTGACCAGCGGAAGAACGCTCTCGCTGAACGGGGATCTGGTGTGCGCGCAGGCGAGCCTGATCAAGGTGCCGATCCTGGCGGCGGCGTTTCAGAAGATCGAGAACGGCGGCCTGTCGCTCGATCAGAAGGTGGAGCTGACGGAGAAGGACAAGGCCGGCGGCAGCGGCACGCTCGACGCGCGGCTCGGGCCGCAGCCGCTGGCTCTCACTGTGGAAGAGCTGCTGACGCTGATGATCCGCGATTCGGACAACACCGCCACGAACAAAATCATCGCGCTGGTCGGCATGGACAGCGTGAACCAGTTGATGGCGCAGCTCGGGCTGCGCGCCACGCGGCTGCGCCGCGTCATGATGGACTCCGCGGCGGCCAGGCGCAACGAGGAGAACACATCGACGCCCCTGGAGATGGCGCGGCTGTTCGAGTTCATCTACCGCGAGCGGCTCATCAGCCGCAATGCCTCGCGCCGGATGATCGATCTGATGAAGCTCGTGCAGGCGGATTTTCGCGCGGCGCTGCCGCGAGGGGTTGCCATCGCATCCAAGCCCGGCGCCGTGCCGGGCGTGCGAACGGAAGCGGGGATCGTATTCCTGGAAGGGCGGCCCTATATTCTGGCCGTGATGTGCAGCCTGATTTCCGGAAATGCGAACCCGATCCGCGACGTGGCGGAGGCGGTGCATTCCTACTTCGTGCGGCTCGCGCAGAGCAACCGCTACGGCCACCGCGTCAGCGAGCCGATTTACTGAGAAACGCGGCCGCGGCGGGGCACGTCCGGCCGAAAGAATCGCGGAAGGAGGACACGCATGAAGATCGCATGGCTGCTCTGGACCGGCGGGCTCCTCTTCGGCCAGAGCTGGCAGGGGCCCGAGGCCGTGATCCAGATGAATTTGCGCGGCGGCAGCGCGGACCGGGGCAAGTGCACGGCGGAAGTGGAAGTGGACGGGGTCGCCGAGGTGGGCATTCAGGGCAGCGAGGGCCGCATCCGCACGCTCAGCGGCCAGCCGGCGTCGTGGCGGCGGCTGGATTGCACCGGGCCGATGCCGTCGAGCTTCGCCGACTTCCGTTTCCGGGGCGTCGACGGGCGGGGGCGGCAGACGCTGATCGCCGATCCGCGGAGCAACCGCGGGCTGGCGGTCGTCCGGATCGAAGACCCGCAGGGCGGCCGCGAAGGATACACGTTCGACATCGAATGGCGCGCGGGCGCGGATTGGAATTCCGGCGGGCGTGCCGGAGGCTGGCGGCGAGGGCGCGAACCGCAAGTCGCCGACGCGCCTGTGGCGACGATCCGCGCGTTCCTTCGCGGCGGCGGAGGAGACCGCGGCAAATGCACGGCCGAGGTGGAAGTGGATGGAGCGGCCGAGGTGGGCATTCGTGGAGATACGGGCGAAATCCGCACCCTCAGCGGGCAGCCCGCCTCATGGAGAAGGCTGGAATGCACGGGGCCGCTTCCGGCCAGTCCCGCCGATTTCCGCTTCCGCGGCATCGACGGGCGCGGGCGGCAGGAACTGCTCGCGGATCCCCGCAGCAATCGCGGACTCGCCGTGGTGCGGATCGAAGATCCGCAAGGAGGGCGCGAGGGCTACACGTTTGATCTCGAGTGGCGAGGAGGCGCCGGTTCGGGCTGGGGCAGCGGCAGCGGCTGGGGCGGAGGCGGCGGCTGGGGCAGCGGCTCAGGATGGGGCAGCGGGTCGGCGTGGGGCGGCGGCTGGGGTTCCGGCTGGGGCAACACGTTTTCCTACAGCGGGCGCGGGCGCGGACAGTTTTTCCTGGACAGCGGGCAGGGCTACGATCTGCGCGGCGCCTCCGTTCTGGCCGACCGGAGCAACGGCGAGGTGCAGATCCGCTTCGAATCGGCCTTCGGCGCCGATACGCTCCAATTCCGCGGACGGCTGGAGCGCGTGGCTGCCGACGGGATCGAGGCGCGGCTGCTCGAGGGGATCAACCGTGGAGACGCCGCCCCTGTGGATGCGCGGGCGCGCATTCTGCTGCGGGACGGGAGACGCGTGCAATCGATCATCATCGAGGCCAGAGCGCGCAACGAAAGGTTCCGCGTGAATTACGACGAGGGGCAGTGGTGACGGGGGATCCCGGGGCGCAGGCATCGCTTCGGAACGTATCGTGATGCGGCGGGTCTCCCGCAGTTCCCCCGATGCTTGCACCGGGGCCGCGGTGCTTGCATTTTCAGGGTTCTCTCTGCTGCGCTGTTCTCCCGACGCTTGCGTCGGGGCCGCATGGGCTGCGCAGTTCCCCCGATGCTTGCATCGGGGCCGCCGTGGTCGCACTCTTCAAGCGGTGCCGGGGAGATCCTTGTCTCG
>JBBFLJ010000038.1:23867-31584 GCA_037481575.1 Bryobacteraceae bacterium
CCGGGGGAAACCGCATCGGTGGGCCGCGCTGCTCCCGTAGTTCCCCCGATGCTTGCATCGGGGCCGCGTTTCCTGCACGAGCCGAGTAGCGCTCTCACACGGATTACACTGCGATCGCTTTGCGAGCGTGTCGCAGGCCCAGTTCCCCCGGCGCTCGCGCCGGGGCCGCGGTGCTTGCATTTTCAGGGTTCTCTCTGCTGCGTTGTTCCCCCGACGCTTGCGTCGGGGCCGCATGGCCCGCGCAGTTCCCCCGATGCTTGCATCGGGGCCGCGGTGGTCGCACTCTCCAGGCAGCCCCGAGGCGATGATACGAAGGGGACAGCCTGATCTGGCTCTTTCACGAAAAAAGCGGTGACGAAAATCCTCTTCGCAGTCGCCGCAGTGGCGTACATCTCTGATAGCCTTCCCCGCGGCCCCGCAGCTTGCACAGTTCCCCCGATGCTTGCATCGGGGCCGCGCGACGGCCATGCCTACGTCGCGGGCACGGCTCCTTTGCAGAGACCGGGCAGCGCACTCTCCAGCGATCCAAGCCCCGAACCCTGCTCTGCCAGCAACAGAACGATTCGTCCGCCAGAAGCGTGCATCGCGCCGCGGCTAAGGTCGATGCAGCCCGTCACGCCCTCCCGGGAGCGACGATGCTGACAGATGGAGGAACCCCGTGTGCGGAAATCAAGAAAGACCGCGGCGGAAAGCCAGATCGCACTGCAGCGGACTCGAGACGCACTCATCTCCCTTGGAGGATCCTCGCCTGCCGATCCGGCACGATGACCGGAGGCGCGCAAGCCAGGAAGAGGGAATCCAGGCCTTCGGGGGTCAGCATCCGCCGGCGGCGGCAGCTGCGCGGCGAGAGGATGCCTTGGCGCCGGAGAAGCTGAGATAGCGGGCGACGTTCTCGCGCAGCAATTGGGGGAACGTCTTGTCGAGGTTGGAGCGGATGGCGACGTAGCACTCGTCGCACTTGTTGTTTGCGGTGAACTCCCGCACCATGCGGGGCTGCTCATGCAGTTCATACCGGTGGAACTGCATCGAGCAGGGCTGCAGCTTTCCATCGGCAGTGACAACCAGGAACCGCAAGCCGGCTTTGCAGCCCGGCGCGCCGCCCGTGTGGAAATAGCGGCGCGTGGCTTCGATCGTGGTGGGGGCGGAGACGATCCAGTTCGAACCGTCGCGGCGGGATTCGAGCCGGTCGAGTTCGCGGTCCAGGATCTCGAGCAGCTCCGGTGTGCCCGGAAAAAGTTCGCGGCATCCGGTGCGGCGCGCCGAGTAGGCGCTGATGCAAATGTTGACGCCCCACTCGCGGGCCTTGTCGGCGATCCGGTTCACTTCCGCCACATTCGCCGCCGTGATGCAGGTGTTCAGGACGATGTCGTCAAACCCGTACGCGGCGCAGCGGGGCACGACCTCATTCAGGTGAGCGAACAACCCCGGCAAAAGGCGGAATTCGTCGTGGCGCGAATCGGGAAAATCGAGCGAGACGTTGAACTGATCCACGCCGGCGTCGCGCAGCTCCAGGTAGCGCTCCGGCGTCATCAGCGACCACGAGGAGACCAGCAAAACGTAGGGCAGGCCGCCGGGGCGCTTGATGTTGCGGACGATCTCCGGCAGGTCCTCGCGAATCAGAGGCTCGCCGCCGGAAACCTGCACGACGCAGGGCTTGAGGGTCTCGGAATATTTCCTGTACTCCTCGGGGCGGAGGTTGCGGGAGTCGTCCTTCGGGCCGCCGTGATCGCAGTGGCGGCAGTAGCAGGTGCAGGAGTCGGTGACCTCGAAAGAAACAACGATAGGACGCTGGGCGAGCCAGTTGGCGGAGCCTTGCGCAATGATCCGGAGGGACTGGCTCAGTGGTACCTTCCGCATTGCTCTAAATCATACCAATTTGCCCGATTATCGGGCAAGGCGAAAAACAGGCGATGCCGGACAGGGTTCGCCAGCCGCGCTTCGCCCGCCCCTCCATGGCCCGGAGGGGACAGCCTGACCCGGCACCTTCGCAGGGGCGCCGGGATCGCTTTGACAGATCCCCGCACGCCGCCCACCCGCCGCGACTCCGCCCCCGTGCACCAAAGGCCACGGCAATTCCGCCGTTCCCCTCAGCCTCGCCCCGCAAGATCCCCCAAAAACACTCAGGGCGCCCCACGCGGGGCGCCCCGGAAAACCGGACGCTCAATCCATCTCTCTCGCCCGCTTCTTGCGGCTGCGCTTCCGCGCCAGCGCCTGCTTGAGGCGGCGTTTCTCGCCCGGCTTCATGTAATAGGAGTGTTTCTTGATCTCCTTGATGATGTCCTCCTGCTGCACCTTGCGCTTGAAGCGGCGCAAGGCGCTCTCCAGGGTTTCCCCTTCCTGGACAATCACCTCTGCCATGGCTCAACTCACCTCCTCTCCGGCGCTGCAGCGCCCCGAATTTCCAGCATAGCGCACCGGCGCCACGGCTTCACACCCGGAACAAATTCTGATAAAGAGAGAAACGAATCCGATTTTCGCGAGGTGCCCATGAGCCGTCCCGGCCTCATCTCGATCGGGCCCGCTTCCCGCCGCTCCTTCCTCCGCTCCTGCGCCGGCTGCGCGGCATGGCTCGCAGGCGGTTGCGCAGGCGCGGCCGCCTCACCGGCGCACAGCCTGTTGCCGCAAGTAAAGGCCCGCGTCCGGCTCGTCTTCATTCACCCCGATCCCAAAATCGAAGGCTGGCCCTACCAGGGCTACGACTACGAATCGCGCAAGAAAATGCTCCTCGCCCGCCTGGAACGCGGCTGCCCGGACGTGGAATTCTCGCCCGCCGCCATGACTTGGGTCGAAGAGGCCGAAAAGATGCTGGCCGCCGATGAGGGGAAGGGCATCGACGGTTACGCCGTCTACATCCTCGGCATCCCGTCCAACGCCTCGCGCGCCATCGCCATGAGCGGCAAGCCCGCCGTCCTCATCGACGATCTCTACGGCGGCACCGGCTCTTTCCTCGGCCATTACCCGGCCGCCCGCAAGGCGGGCAAGCCCGTCGTTGGCGTCTCCTCGTCCCGCCCCGCGGACGTCTGCGAGGCCATCAACACCTTCAGCGCCCTTCGCAAACTGAAGGCCTCCAGGATCCTCGTCGTCACGCCGCGCGACATGCAGAAAACCATCGACGCCATTCAGGCCAATCTCGGCTGCACGATCCTCAACATCCCGGCCGAGGAGCTCAACGCCGCCTGGAAGGCCGCCGACCCCAAGGCCGCCGCCGATCAGGCCGCAGCATGGATCCGCCGCGCCGACCGCGTCGTCGAGCCCAGGCCGGAGGAGATCCGCAACAGCGCCGCCATGTACCTTGCCATGGCCTCGCTGCTCGAAAAGCACCGCGCCCAGGCCATCGCCGTCGATTGCCTCGAGCTCTTCTACAAGAAGCGGATGTTCGCCTACCCCTGTCTCGGCTTTTTCCAGATGAACAACGATGGCCTCGTCGGCGCCTGCGAGGCTGACCTCACCAGCGCCTCCACCATGCTCCTGATGCGCTACCTGACCGGACGCCCCGGCTACATCTCGGATCCGGTCCTCGACACGGCGAAAAACCAGATCATCTACGCCCACTGCGTGGCCCCGTCGAAGGTCCATGGCCCCGAAGGCCCTGAGTCCCCCTACGAGATCCGGGACCACAGCGAGGACCGCAAAGGCGCGGCGATCCGCTCCATCCTGCCCTTGAACGAGACTCTCTCCACCCTCGAGTTCGTCTCCCACGCCAGGACCGTCGTCTTCCACTTGAGCCGCGCCATCGACAACCTCGAGGAAGACCGCGCCTGCCGCACAAAGCTCGTCGCCGAAGTCCGCGACGCCCGCCGCCTCATGGAAGGCTGGGACTTCGGCTGGCACCGCGTCACCGTTTACGGCGATTGGCGCACCCGCGTCGCCAACACTGCCGCCCTGCTCGGCTGGAAATTCGTCGAAGAGGGCTAGCCCGAGCGAATACTCTCCAACGAACTTCCTGCGCGGGCGTCGGACTCGCGCGGGCGATCCGCACGGCTGCGCCATTCCCCCGGCGCCCGCCCCGGACCGCGATGCTCGCGCAGTCCGTTGTGGTGGCGCAGTTCCCCCGGCGCTTGCGCCGGGGCCGCGTTGCAGGCGCTGTTTCCGCGGCGACTCATGCTGCAAATTCCCCTGCGCGCAAGCGCAGGGCCCGCCGCCAACACCCTCACGCCCGCCTCAAGCACAACTGCGCGCAAGCGCAGGGCCCGCCGCCCACACCCTCACGCCCGCCTCAAGCATAACTGCGCGCCAGCTCAGGGCCACACTCGCCCCAGCGCTTGCGCCGGGGCCGCACTGCCGGCGCTCTCCCCCGAAGCATCCCCCCGCTGCGGCGCTCGCGCGGACTCGTGCCGTCGCCGAAACCCTCAGCCGGCCTGGTTCGTCCATCGGAGTGCGTGGCGGCCGCCCGCCGCGGTGGCTTGTCTCGCGGCGCGCCCGCCCCCAAATCCCACATCCAGCTGAAAGGAGGATTGTGATGCGAAGCATCTTCCGGCTCTTCCCTGCCGTGCTGTGCGCCGCATCCCTTCTGGCGGCGGATGCGGATGAAAAAACCTCCCTGCGGGACATGGCCCAGAAGCTCATCACCGAGTCCCGCGCCACGCGGGAAATGGCCATGCAGATCGCCGATCAGCTCCGCAAGTCAGCTGATGCCGGCTCGGTGCGCGATCAGATCCCCGCGCTCGAGCAGCACGCGGCTTCCATCCGGCAGCTGATCGCCGAGCTCGAGTCCAAGGGAACCACGCTGACCGCCCGGCAGCGCCAGCAGCTGGAAACGGCGCGCAAGGTGGCCGAAATCCTGAACGTGTTTATTGAAAACAAGAAGCAGATGCTTGCCTCGGTCAGCTCCCCGCGCGACCGCGACAACGTCCGCTACCAGGCAATCGGCGTCGCCCAGCGCGCGGAAATGATCGAGAAAACCATCTCGAAACTCGGCCTGTAATTCCCACTGCCAGCGTCGAAATGACTTCGCGTAACGCCCCGCTCTTGCGGGGCTTTTTTTCTTTCTGCGCCCGGCCGGCGGCATCCCCGGCTCGACGGGGAAACGGCGCGCCGGCGGGCGCCCGCATTTTCCTGCTCCCGCCACCCGAATGGATGGTATAATTCCATCAAAGGGCCCCGCCCGCCCTCCCGGCGAAGAATCCCCGTTTCCCCCAAGTCAGGCGATCTTCACCCGGCTGTCACTGTGCTCTCACACGCAGCCGGAATTCTGGTCTTTCGGAAACGCATCTACGGAGGGAATCTCTCAAATGTCAGCGACCGCAAAGCGAAAGCTCTACCTGATGGCCAGCGACTTCGACCATACGCTCAGCTTCAACGACTCCGGGCTCGTCCTCAGCGAGCTGCTCGGCGTCTCCGCCTTCGAGGAAAAGGTCCGCGCTCTCGAGCGCTTGCACCTCGTCCAGCAGGGCGGGGAACTCGCCTACCTGCTCTTGCACGATCCCGATTTCCGCGCCGTCCGGCCGGAGCATCTCCGCGAAACCGGCCGCCGCATTCGCCTGAAAAAGAACATCCCCCTGCTCATCGAAATGCTCCGAAGCCTTGATGGCGCGGAGTTTGAATTTCACGTCATCTCCGCCGCGCCCCAGGAGGTGATTCACGCCGCTCTTGAAGGCGTGATTCCCCCGGAAAACATTCACGGAACTCTTTTCGAAAACGATCCCGAAACCGGTTGCATCTCCGCCATTCGCCGCGTCAGCGCCGGCTACGGAAAAGTCGCCGTTCTCGAGGAGATCCGCCAGCGCCTCGGCATCAGCTATAACCGCGTCGTCTACGTCGGCGACGGCAGCTCCGACCTCCACGTCATGCTCCACCTGAACCGCAACGACGGCCTCACCATCGCCGTCAGCGAAAACCGCTTCATCACCCAAATCGCCCGCCGCACGGTCCTCAGCGATGACGCCCTCAGCGTCGCCGTCCCCGTCATGGAGGAGATCTTCGGTTGGGACTCTCTCCGCGTCCGCGCCTTCTTTGAGGCGCACGGCATCACCCTCCGCGAGTGGACCAAGGTCCGCACCGACCGCCTCAGCTTCGCCTCCGCCCTCTCCTCGGCGTTGCCGCCGCAGTGATCGGAGCCGGGACTGCCATGAGCCTGCTCGACGCTTTCGGATGGCTTGCCACCGCCGTCTTCGCCTCTTCCTACTTGGTGAAGGATCCCCGGCGCCTTCGACTCGTGCAGGCTTCCGCCGCCTGCCTGTGGATCGTCTACGGCATCCTGCTTGGCGCCGCCCCCGTCGTCGGCGCCAACGCCGCCGTCGCCGCCCTCGCCCTTCTGAGCCTCCGCCGGCGGGGCTGCTGAATTCCGTCGCAGGATCCGTAAAGATTCCTCCCCGGCCTTCCGTATATAAGGGTAGTAATGAGGTGCTTGCGATGAGCTGCAGAAAGCTTCTCCAATCAATTGTTCCCTGTTTTGCCTTTGCCCTGTCTTCCTTCGCGTGGCAGGCCCCCGAAGGCGGCTACGAGGTCTTCTCCACTTCCAGGGGGACCCTCGTCGCCTGGCCTTCCGATCTGCTCAACCGCCAGGAGGCCGTTGCCATCGCCGAATCGGCCGAGTCGGATTTCGCCTCCTCGGGCCAGCTCTCGCCCGCCACGCAACAGCGTCTTGTCATCAAGACGAAGAGCTCGCCCCCGTACGCTCCCGTAAATCCGCAGGAGAACCTGCGCCGTCCCGCACCCGGCGGTGGCGCCTCGACCACCTCGCCCGCCGTAGAACTCCGCCTCTTCACGCTCAAGACCGCCGCTTCGGCTTCGGCCGATACTGTCTGCATCTCGGTCTCCGGCCCCTGCCAGCCCGGTCAGCCCGGCTGCCGTTGCCTCGACGCCATCCCGGTCCCGGAAGGCGCCCCGGCTGCCAGAGCCATCTCCGACAAGAAAGGTGCCAATCCACTCATCCTGCTGTTCCCGCAGGGAACGCCGCCCGCTTCGGCTCTCCGCGCTGCCATGAAGGGCCGGGCATGGGCCGACTTCTACCTCAAGTTCCACGCCCAGAACTGACCCCGCCGGCATCCCCCGTCCGGCGCTTGTCCGTGCGGCGGCGCCCCTTCCGGCGCCGCCGCACCTCACACGCCGGCCTTTTCCCCCTCCACCCTCGCCGCCTTCGGCACCTCCACCGCCTCCCCCGTAATCAGCCTCGCCCGCGGATTGAACGTCACATACTTCAACGCCCACTGCATCAGCACCAGCAGCCGGTTCTGATAGCCGATCAGATACACGATGTGGATGAACAGCCACGCCAGCCACGCTGCCGCCCCCCAGAACCGCAGCCGCCCGAACCACGCCACCGCCGCATGCCTGCCGATCACCGCCAGGCTCCCCTTCTCCACATACCGGAACCGCCCCGCCTCTTCCCCATTCAGCCGCCTCACAACCGCCCGCCCCGCGAATCGCCCCATCTGAATCGCCGCCGGCGCCACCCCGGGCACCTGCCGCCCGTCTTCCTGCCGCACGTGCGCCAGGTCCCCTGCCACAAGAATCTCCGGATGCCCGGGCACGCTCAAGTCCTCCCGCACGATCACCGCCCCCAGCCGGTCCAACTCCGCCCCCGTCGCCTCGCGCAGAATCTCCCCCACCCCGGACGCCCGCACACCCGCTGCCCATACCACCGTCTTCGCCCCGATCCACTCCCGCTCCCCGTCCCGCCTCCTCACCCACACTCCGTCGCCGGTCACCTCCTCCACCCGCAGCCCGCTCCGTGTCCGCACCCCCAACCCGATCAGGTGCCGCTCCGCCTTCGCCG
>JBBFLJ010000039.1:0-30471 GCA_037481575.1 Bryobacteraceae bacterium
AGCCCCTCCTCGCCGGCCGCCAAGAAGGCGTCACGCGATTCGGACAGGGTGGCGGCCGTGACGCCGTATTTGCGGCTGGTGGACTCCAGATCGGCGCCGCGAAGCAGCTCGAGAACCACACTCATCTTGCGCTTGGCTGGCCACCGGCCCTTGCCGCCACGGCCAGATTCCGGGCCCGCGGAGGGAGCCCGGAGGGCGACCGACGCGGGCCCGAAAACTGTGGATTTCGTGTTGGACATAGTCACACCTCTTACCGCAATTCGCTGTCCAACGAAATCGTGGGGCAGGGGAGAATCCAGCGTAAGGAACTGGATCTCTCGCTCAGCAGACCGGGACAGGCGGCACCGCCCCGGAGGAGATGGTGGTGAAGGGTTGCGGAGTTAGGCCCCGAGTTGGCTCTCGCGGTGGTTTGGTGAGGCGGAGACTTGGACAGGCCGGTATGGGCACTGCGGGGGTAGGACGTAAGTTTGGGAGCTGCGGGGTGGGAGAGAGTCGTCATTCCTCATCTCTTCAGAAGAACCCCGCCGTGAGCGCGGTCCCGGCGCAAGCGCCGGGGGAACTGTGTTGGCGTTCGGTTGAAGGGCATGAGGGTGTGTGCGGTGGGCCCTGAGCTGGCGCTCAGGGGAAGAAGTACAGGGAGCCGCGAAAAGGGTGCATGAACGGGTCCCGGGGCAAGCGGAAAGGGAACCGTGTGACCGGGGGAGCAAACGGGGTCCGGGTGGAGATGGGGACAGACAGCTGTGTCCACGAGTGGGCGGTCGTTGGGCTTTGAGCGGTCAGAGGACGGGACAGAGAAGTCTGTGCCCATCTTCTCAGGGGAACCCCGCTGGCAACGCGGGCAGTGCGGCCCCGGCGCAAGCGTCGGGGGAAATGCGTAGGAGCAAGCGCCGGGGGAATTGTGTGGCCCTGAGCTGGCGCTGTTCTTGTTTGAGGCGGGCGTAAGGGTGTGGGCGGTTGGCCCTGAGCTGTCGCTCAGGGGAATTGGGACGGTGGGCCCTGCGCTGGCGCGCGGTTGTGCCTGAGCAGGCGCGAGGGTTTGAGCGGCAGGCCCTGCGCTGGCGCGCAGGGGAGAACAACGCGAGCAACGCGGCCCCGGCGCAAGCGCCGGGGGAAATGCGGAAGAGCAATCGCCTGGCGACGAACGCGAGCACGGTTCTGGCAGGGCCTCCACGCTGCGTGGCGATGCAGGCATTGACAAGCCGGCGAGGGCAGGGCAAACTGAGCCCATGGGGCGTAAGGGTTCCACACTGCCAACCTGTCTGGGCTCTTTACTTTCCACCTGTCGTGACTCTTAGTCGACGGCTCTTGCCAGGGTCTGGGCAAGAGCTGTTGCCGGGCGACCGTCGTCACCTGCACGAATGAGCCGGCGAAGGAGGAGATGACCGGCGCCATCGCTGTGGCGCCGATCCGCAGGCGTGAGGAATGATCCTGGCGTGGTGTTTGGGCACTGGGCCTGATCGTCCCTGGGCCAGGCGCGATGCGCCGGGTTCATTGCATGACCTACAGGAGGAAGTTCCATGATTGGCTGGATAAGGACGGCGTGCCGGCTTGCAAGCCCGGCGGCCGTTGGTATTTTCATGTCGCTGGCGCCTGCGCTGGCAAACACGACGCTGATTCCGCAGGTTGCCGATGGAGGAGGATGGTCAACGACGATCGTTTTGTCCAACCGGACGGCGAGTGCGCAGACCGTCACGCTGAGGTTTTACCGGGCTGTCGACGCCAATGGGGCTACGGCTTCCTGGACGCCGGCATTCCGGGAAAACGTGACTTTGCCGACTCTGACGCTGGCGGCGGGCTCCTCCCTCTTTCTCCACACGCGCGGCGAGGGGGCGCTCTCGCAGGGCTGGGGCGAGCTGACGGCGCCTGCCGGCGTGACGGGCTACGCCATTTTTTCCGCGCAAGGGCAGGATGCGACGGCACCGGCGACCTCGCCGGCGAGCCGGTTTCTGCTGCCGTTCGACAACACGTCAGACCTGGTGACGTCGGTGGCGATCGCAAATCCGAATGAAGGCGCGGTGACGGTTCGGGTACGGATCCGCACGGCAGACGGGGCTGTGACATCCACCCAACTGCCGCAGATTCCTGCCAAGGGACATCGTGCATTTGAGCTCATCCGCCTGTTACCCGACATCCGGGGACAGCGCGGGCTGGCGGAGCTTTGGGTTGAGTCCGGATCGTTCTCTGTTATCGCCTTGCGGTTCAATCCGACCTTCGCGTTCACGACCTCGCCGGTCTACCCGCAGAGCGGACCTCCGATTCTTGGCGAGTCAGCTACTCTGCCACCTAACAGAGCGCCGCGCAAACAGGTGATCGCGCAGGTGGCCGACGGCGGCAGCTGGTCTACCACACTCGTCTTGACGAACACCTCCCGGTCCACCCTGCCGGCCAGTTTGACCTTCCGCAGTTCGATCCCCGGGGGCCAGGGGGCAACGGTGTCCTGGAATCCTCCATTGCGCGAGGATTTTCCCACCTCCAATTTCAATATTCCAGGCGGTTCCACGATCTTCCTGCAGACCACGGGTACGGCTCAGGAAGTTTCGCAAGGTTTTGCGGAATTGACGGCGGACGAAAGCATCGAAGCGTACGCGATTTTCACGCAGAGGGTGCAAGGAAAAATGCAAGACGGCACGGCGACGGCGGTCACGCCAACGGGCCGGTTGCTGGTTCCCTTCGACAATACGACGGGACTCGTGACGGCGATGGCCATTGTGAACCCGGGCGAGAGTGCCGCATCCATTTCCGTCAACCTGCGCACTGCATCGGGGACGATTTCGAAGAGCGCGGCGATTGACCTGCCCGCGCGAGGGCACATCGCGGTGGTGATGCCGACGCTGTTCCCCGAAATCGCGGGCACTCGAGGACTAGCCGAGTTTTACGCGCCCTCGGGGACGATCGCATTCCTGGCGCTGCGGTTCAGCGACAGGGGAGCGTTCGCTTCCGCGCCCGCCTATTTCGAGAGTGGCGCGCCGATCCTGAGTGGTTCCGGCAGCGGTGGCGGGGAAAGCAGCGGCATGAGCCCGACGCCCGCCGAAATTGAAAGCTGGGCGGCTCGGGGATACTACTCTTCCGGCATCCTCCTGCTGACAAGGATGACTTCGTACGAGGTGAATCCGCTGAGCGGAGGTTCTTCACCGACCATGACGAAGACGGATTCCTTCACCGCGGAATTCGCGCGGTTCGAAGGAGCCGATGTAGGCAAGGCGCTCCGCGGCGAGCTCCCTCCGGGATTTCCGAACCTGCAGCCGGCGCCTGGAAGCTGCGTGGTGTACCGCATTACCTCGCTCACGCAGCCCTACCCGAATCTCACCAAGTCTGGCCTGGACGCGGGGCCGCAGTTGACGTCCCGGGGGCCGAACGGCGTGCGGCAGGCACCGAGGAAGGGCGCCCAACCGCAGGCGGGGATGCTTTATGAGTCGGTGGACATGCCGAACACTTACCTTGTGGCCGGCCGGTACACGCTCGAGGGGCCGGGCGGAGCGCAGGTGGGCCCGTTCAGCGGAACCCTGGAAATCGGGCAGGAATTCGTGGTGACCACCAATCCCGCCGACCTGAACGTGATCGAGCGGTCCAACGGATTGACGATCCGCTGGAGCGGCGGGGATCCTTCTTTGATGGTTTCGATCACCGGCACAAGCGTTTCGAGTCCGACGGATGGAGCAGTGTTCGTGTGCATCGAAAATAATTCCGCGGGCCAGTTTACGGTTCCGGCGAGCGTGCTCACGCAACTTCCGGCGAGCCCATCGCTGAGCGCAGGGGGCTTCAGCCTGATCACCCGAGGCTCGCTCACGGTGACAGCGACCGGAAGAGGGGTGCGCTTTTCCACGCCGACCGGGCTGGACATCCTGACAGCCAACAACAGCTGGATCTGGTCCTACACGCCGCAGTACCGGTGACGCAACAGAGCGCCCGGGGCTGGTTCCAGCCCCGGGCGCGGTTCCTTCTTCAACTTCCCGGAGTCGCTTTCCGCTTCACGAACCTTGCCTGACGGATGTCAGGGCGTGCCGGGCAACAGAGGACTTTTCGCGAAACGATGCGGCACTAGCAGCGCTCCCTAAGCCGCGCCTCTGTTGGACGCCGGCTTGGGATCAAGATTGCGAGGATGTCCAACATGAAACTCCCGGTTTCAGGAGCCGCAGAGGGAGCCCAAGAGCGCGCGGTGCGGAGTCACCCACGGATGGGCGAGATGCGGCGCACGACCCAAGAGGCGCGCTTCCCACGCAAAGGCTGCCGCTGGCATGAGTGCGGCTGCCGCGGACCGGCGTCGGGCCACGAAGCCGTGCGGGCTGCGGCTGTTCCGAGAACCGAGGGGTGAAGCGCTTGCCGGATTTCGGGCACCCAATTCCCTCCGGCTAGTTCCCCACCGGGTGAAAGCCGCAAAGAGCCGGGTCCGGCAGGCGGATTTCCCTCCCCGCAAGCCTGTGTCTCAAGAATTCGCGCGCGGGGGACACGCTTCGTTTCGGCGCACCGGGAGGCCGCGGGCCTCTTGTCATCCGAAAGCGCCCCTCTTTTCAAATCGCCGTCGTTCTGTCATGATTGCCGAATGACCTTCCTGGCGCTCCCCCTTTCCCTGTTCCTGTTCCAGTTCAGTGCGCCGCAGGGGCCTGAAGGGATTGTCTACAACAAGGACTGGCCCACCCTGCGCTTGCCCACTCTCCGCAAAGGCAAGTGGGATGCGTGGAGGTTGCAATCCAATCCGGGCAACGGCGGTCAGCGAGTGACGCTCAGCGCGAACGAGCGGGCGCAGGTGGAGGGCCATCTGAAGGCCGTTGCGGAAGCGGTGGAATCAACGCCATATGCTCAGGCGCAAACCGGCTGGTTCGCCGAACGGTCGATCGCATGGGTGAACACGCGATTTCCCAACGAGCGATTTTCCATCTCGAAGCTTCCTGTCATGAGTTTCTACAGTCTTTATCCGTTCTGGCTCATGGACAAGAAGATTGTGAAGAACGGAGTCGAGCAATGGGTCCCTGACTGGTCCCATGAGACTGTCTCGATCACGTTCTGGATCAACCCGGAACATTGGGGGCCCCCGGGCGGGCTGATCTTGCAGGAATCCGCAGACGACGGCAGCCGGCTGTCCTGGTATGCCGATCCTCAGCCCGAGGGCGAATTCGGGGGCTACCCCGTATACGGGGGATACGCTGTGATCGCCCGCAAAGGCCGCCCCCTGTTTCGCGACGTGACTGTCGCGCGGGCGCTTGCAAAATTCCTGCCGCTTTATCGCGAGGACTGGAATGCCGCGCAGCAGCGTTTCCAAGGCCTTCAGCGGAAGCTGGCCGAAACGGAGTCCGAGGACTACGCGCGGAGGGAATGGGCCGATTTCGAGCGGGAATATGGCGCCTGGAAAGCGACGCGTCCCCGGGATTACGAATTCCGCCGGAAAGTCCGCGCCGATGCGATTGAACGGGCGCGGCAGGAGGCGCGCGAGGCTGCCGCGCCGCCCGCCGGCTCGCCCCAGGGCGCGTGGTATTGGGAGCCCAAGCTGGCGCTGGAAGCAATGGAGCGGCTGGCCAGCGAAAACGCGGGCGCAAGGCCGGCCTGCTTTGAAGCCGCCGGGTCCGGGACGGCGCTCTACAAGTCCGGAGGCTACATCCGGGTCGCCGGGTCGGCGCCTAACTGCAAGCCGATCCGGGAACCCAATCCCGACTACTACGACGCCACTCTGCCGCGCACCGCGCCGCAAATGATAGCGTTGGGCGATCTCACGCGGTGCATTGACCTGAAGACCAAACAGCCAAAGGATCAGTCGATTCCTGCGCACGTCCCGCATGGCTGCAACGTCCACCTTGCCATCTGGGCGCAGATGGACTGGACGAAACTGGCCGCGGTTCTGGCACCCTAGCCGGTGACGCCTCCGGGCCTGGCCTGATGCGGTTGCCCCGGGAATCATTCGGAAGTCTTCTGTTTCGGGCCTGTCTGGCGCGAGCCGGCCGACGCAGAATCCAGCATTGGCAGGCGATGGATTGCAGCGGCGTTTCCGGCGGTTCTGCGCCGGGCCGGAGGACCGGGCGGTTGCGATTCGTCCGCGGGGCGCTTTTCTCGGGGAGCCGGCTCCGCAACGCAGGTTCCGACGGAATCAATGAGCTATTCACAACACGAAGATTTCTTTGCACGCAAATTTCGGCATGGAGAATCGGAGCGTTCAACGCGAAATCTTCCACTCCTGTGTTTTGTCGAGGAGCCGGAAGAACGGCCGAAGAGGCGCCGGGAGACAAGCGTTTCGGGTTGAGACGAATCCCACACTTGCGGGTGCATCCGTGTCCTCCGAGGGGGAAGCCCGGAGGGCAGGAGATGACAGGATCTGGCGCAGCGGTGGCGTGAATTTCTGGTGGCGGCGGCGCGAGTCAAGGCCGTGGGGGCGTTCATTCGGGGAATCAGCCGACAACCTGGGGACAGGACCTGCGCGGAAACCGGGAGTGCGGCGGCGGAATTCTCGATTGCTGCCACCGGCCGAGGCCAAGGAAGCGTCCCCGGGGAAGGACCCGCGGATGCCGCCTGGACTGGCCGTGAGGGGTGTCCCGCATCTCCGGCTGCTTCAGAAGCGCCATCCGACACCGATTGTGAAGAGGAAGATCCCCTCCACGTCATGCGAATAGAGGCGGAATTCAGGGCGGAGGAACAGGGAGCGGCGCAAGTCGATGGTTGCGCCGCCGCCCAACAATGTGGCCACGCTGGTCCCACTTGTCTCTGTCGGGATCGATGAATTCTGCGGACCAGAAGACCAATTGAGAGAGTGAAGCGAGGCAAGGCCGGCTCCCACCTGAAAGAAGCCTCGCACCCGGCCGGACGAGGCCTGCCGCATATAGCTCAGAGTCAAAATATGACGCCGCTCTTCGTATTTGTTGTAGGCATTGTGGAACAGGTAGTCGAATTGCAGCCGGTTCTTCGAGAGATACGGTCCGCCAAGGGAAGTTCCGAAGGCTGTTGTCGCGGATTTCCATGCAATCCCGCCTCCGCCTCTCAGAGTGAAGTCCAGATTTTGCGCTCGCAGCGGGGAAGACAAAACTGACAGAAATGCTGCGAGCACGAACGCGGGTATCGGAGTTTTCATAAGGGAACCCTCCCGTGGCGACATTAGCCCCCGGATGGCCGCGTGTCAAGGATGGATCGATGGCATGGCGATGAGAGAAATGTTTGAATTTCCGCAGGGCTGGCGGGACAGGAAACGGATCCATGGCCGCAGTTTCGTGCGATTTGTGATCGATTTCTCCGGGGCAGAGGAGCCAGTGGGAGCATATTTCTGACAACAGGACGGATTCGATACGCCCAGCGAGGCCAGCGCCAAGTGGCTGCGAGCCCGGACGCAGTGAAGAGGCGGCAGTGCGGAGGCCGTGGCTTTGTTGTCCTGTCTCTACAAAGCCGCGCGGTGCATCCGCCTGGATGCCTGCGAGAGTGTCGAGGGGACCGCACCCGGCTCAGCGGTGCCCGGATTTTTCTGCTGCTCCGGCCTTTCTTGACCACGAGAATCCCGAGCACGGCCTTGGCGCAAAGTGTAAGTTTTTCGCCGATGAATCGGCCGGCTTATACCTTGGGCAAGGGGAGCCTCCGGTGCCCGGACGGAGGCGTGGCCGGTTCAAGAACGTCAATGCTTCTGCCTGAAGAGAGCCTTCCTTGAGGAAGCACCGAAGCCGGACAGGCGGCTGGAGCGGTCCGGATGGCACCGGGCGGCGTTGCGTCGTTCGGGTTGGTGGCGCCCCCCCCCGGGGGGGCGCAATCTGCCGCTCACTTGGGGCTGGCGCGTGGCGGAGTTTGCAGGCCCTCCCGGCGAGTCTCAGGAGCGTAAAGGCAAGGGGTTCCGGTGAATGGAATTTTCCTCGTTGCGGCCTTGCAGGTGCTCCAAGGTCACGTGGATCCTTCGACCGAATGGAGGCAGGCCGGTTGTTGCCCCTTGGGCACGGGGCGGCGGCGGTCAATCGGAGGCCGCGGGGGTTAGTGCCCCTCGGCTTCGAGGAAGCGCTCTGCTTCGATGGCGGCCATGCAGCCGGCGCCGGCGGCGGTGATCGCCTGGCGGTAGACGCGGTCCTGCACGTCGCCCGCGTGGAAGACGCCGGGCACGCTGGTGCGGGCGCCGCCGTGGCTGACGATGTAGCCCTCCGGGTCGAGCTCGATCTGCCCGACGAACGGCTTCGTGTTCGGGATGTGCCCGATGGCGAGGAAGAGCCCGTCGACTTCCTGCACCCACGTCTCGCCGGTCTTCACGTTGCGCAGCTTGACGCCTGTGACGTAGCCCTTCTCGACGTCGTAGACCTCCTCGACGACGGCGCTGGTGATCCACTTGATCTTCGGGTTGGCGCGGCAGCGGTCGAGCATGATCTTCGAGGCGCGGAATTCGTCGCGGCGGTGGACGATGGTCACCTCCTCGCCGAAGCGAGTGAGGAAGTTGGCCTCTTCCATGGCGGAGTCGCCGCCGCCGACCACCATGATCTTCTTGCCCTTGTAGAAGAAGCCGTCGCAGGTGGCGCAGGAGCTGACGCCGTGCCCGATGAGTTTCTGCTCGCTCGGCAGCCCGAGCCACCGGGCGCTGGCGCCGGAGGCGATGATCAGCGTCCGGCACTCGAGCCACTCCCCGTCGACCTTGATGCGGAACGGGCGGCGGCTGAGGTCGGACTCCTCGACGACGCCCTGCATGTACTCGGCGCCGAAGCGCTCGGCCTGCTTTTTCATGTTTTCGACGAGCACGGGTCCGAGGATGCCTTCAGGGAAGCCGGGGAAGTTTTCGACCTCGGTGGTGAGCGACAGCTGCCCGCCGGGCTCGTGCCCGCTGATGACGAGCGGCTTCAGACCGGCGCGGGCGGTGTAGATGGCGGCGGTATTGCCCGCGCAGCCGGATCCGACAATGATGACGTTGCGCATGAAGAAACGCACTCCTTTTGTTTGAAACAAGACAGGATATTCCTGTTCAGACCTTCTCCGGCACCACGTATGGCGGGCGGTAGTTGCGGGTCTGCAGGGCGTTGGCCTCGTCGTCGCCGATGAAGCGGCCGCTGGCATCCAGCCGCAGCGAGCGGCCGACGCGGTAGGCGATGTTGGCCAGGTGGCAGAAGTCGGCGGCGCGCGCGCCGATCTCGATCTCGGCGGTCAGCTTCGTATGGTCGCGCGACCGGACCGCTTCGAGGAAGTTCCTGATGTGCTCCAGGGTGCCCTCTCCCGTGGCTTTCTCCTCGGCGATTTTCTCGTACTTGTCGCGCCCGCCGGCGCCGGCGCTGCGGGCGCCGACGAAGTCGGCCATGGCGCTGCGGTAGACCGCGAAGCCGGCCTGGTCGAGCACCAGGAAACCCTTTTCGCCGAAGAAGATGTTGCCCACATAGTTGGCGCCGCGGATGGGCGCGAGCGCCTCGGGCGGCGTCGGGAGGTTCCGCACGTCGAAGGTCATCTCGGCGTCGTCCCAATGGAAGGCGGCGTGCTGCGTGTTCGGGGTCTCCTGATCGTCGTTCCAGAGGAACTTTCCGCCGCTGCCCATGACGACCTTCGGCCAGTCGGTGCGGCCGAGGCCCCAGAGCGCGATGTCCATCTCGTGGACGCCCTGATTGCCGATGTCGCCGTTGCCGGTGTCCCAGAACCAGTGCCAGTTGTATTCGAACTTGTTCACGCTGAACGGCTTCATCTGCGCCGGGCCGAGGAACTTGTCCCAATCGATGCCGGGCGGCACCGGCTGGTCCGGCGTGTGGCCGATGGAAAACCGCCGGCGGAAACACAGGCCGCGCGCCATGTAGACCTTGCCGATGACGCCCTCCTTGAGCATCTGGATGGCCTTGATCTTGTGCGCGGTGGAACGGCTCTGGGAGCCCACCTGCACCATGCGTTTGTATTTGCGCGCGGCCTCCACCATCTTCCGGCTTTCGAACATATTGTGGCTGGCCGGCTTTTCCACGTAGACGTCCTTGCCCGCCTGGCAGGCCCAGATGGTGGCGAGCGCGTGCCAGTGGTTGGGCAGCGGCAGCGAGACGGCGTCGATCTCCTTCGACTCGAACATCTGCCGCATGTCGGCGAACTCGGCCGGCTTGTAGCCCTTGGCCTTCTCGATCATCGCGATGGCGCGCTCGCGGGCCGCCTGGTTGACGTCGCAGACGGCGGCGATGCGGCAGTCCTCGATCGCGTTGTAGTAGTCGATGTGGTTCCGGCCCCTGCCGCCGAGGCCGACGATGCCGACCTGCACCCGGTCATTCGCTCCAAGGATGGGCATCCGCGCTGTCGCCACGGCAGCGGCGGCGCCGAGGAAAGTTCTTCGTTCGGTTGTCATGGATCGATCCGCTCCACTTCTGTCATTCTAGGCGAGCGCTGCTGGGTGTCGTTCGCCGCTTCCGGGCGATAGAATACCCCAAAGCCATGACCTCCCGCTTCGCGCTGTTCTTGTCTGTCGTTTCGATCTTCGCGGCGGCGCAGCCCTCGCAGCCGCCGCTGCCGGAAGGCGAGCGCACACGCTGGTTCCGCGACGCCAAATTCGGAATGTTCATCCACTGGGGCGTGTACTCGGTGATCGGGCGCCATGAGTGGATCCGCCATCAGGCGCAGATCCCGCAAGCCGAGTACGACAAGTACGCCCGGCGATTCAACCCCGTGCGCTTCAACGCCGACGAGTGGGTGACGCTGGCGAAGGACGCCGGTGCGCGCTATATCGTCATCACGTCCAAGCACCACGACGGCTTCAGCATCTACCGCAGCCGCGTGAGCGACTACGACATGGAGATCACGCCCTACAAGGGCGATCCGCTGAAGGACCTGGCCGCCGCCGCCAAACGCCACGGGTTGCGCCTCGGCTTTTACCACTCCATCATGGACTGGCATCATCCCGACTACCGTCCGCGCCGCGCGTGGGAGTATCCGGACAACTACAAGGAAGGCGGCAACAACAACCGCTATATCGACTTCATGAAGGAGCAGCTGCGCGAGCTGCTCACCGGCTATGGCGATGTGGCGGTGCTGTGGTTCGACGGCGAGTGGGAGCACACGCTGGCCGAAGCGAAGCGCGATGACGAGATCTACGACTTCATCCGGTCGCTGCAGCCCAACACGCTCATCAACGACCGGCTCTACGAGCGCAAGCCTGGGAACCGCGCCGACTTCGGCACGCCGGAACAATATGTGCCGGCCACGGGGTTGCGCAGCCCGGACGGCAAGCCGGTGCTGTGGGAGGCGTGCGTGACGATCAACCAGGATTCGTGGGGCTACAACAAGTACGAGACCGTCTTCAAGACGGAACGCGACCTGATCCGAATGCTCGTGGAGGTGGTGAGCAAGGGCGGCAACCTGCTGCTGAACGTGGGCCCCAAGCCCGACGGAACGATTCAGGATGAATTTGTCACGCGGTTGCGCGCCATCGGCCGGTGGCTGCGTACGAACGGGGAGGCCATATACGAGACCACTGCCAGCCCGTTCGAGCGCATGTCGTTCTTCGGCCGCGCCACGGCGAAGGGCCGGACGCTGTACCTGCACGTGTTCGAGTGGCCTGCCGACGGAAGGCTGCGGGTGGCGGGGCTGAAGAACCTGGTGCACAAGGCGCGCCTGCTGGCCGATCCCGCGCGCCCGGTGAAGGCCGTGCGGGACGGCCCGGACGTGATCCTGGAGCTGCCGGGCGAGGCGCCGGACGAGATTGCCAGCGTTGTGGCGCTCGAGCTGGACGGGGCCCCCGCCGTGGAGCCGTTTTCCAACCGTCCGGACGGGAAGGGCGTGATCACGCTCGGCGTCGAGTCCTGCGAGATCGACACCGGATTCGAGCAGCGGGCGAAGAAGGAAAACGCGCTCGGGCACGTGTTTCTGACGCAGTGGACGCGCGAGCGCGACGTGCCGTACTGGGTGCTGGAAACCCCGCGGGCGGGCCGCTACCGGGTGGACATCAGCTATGCGGCGCGGCGTGCGGGCGCGGCCTTCACGGTGGAAGCCGGCGGCGCGAAGCTGGAAGGGAAGGCCGTGGCGACGGGCGGCGATTGGGTCTTCAAGAGCTATCCGCTGGGAGAGGTGCAACTGCCGGCGGGCAAGAGCGAGCTGCGCGTGCGGATTCAGCCGGCGGCGGGAACCATGAATCTGGAGCGGGTGGTGCTGCGCCCGGTTGATTGACCGCTGCCCGGAACAAAGCTCCCGCACGGTTCGTAACACGAAAAGAGGAGGTGTGCGGTGATCACGGGCCGGGTTGGCTGGCGGGTGGCGGCGATTCTGCCAGTGCTTTTGTGGACGGGCTGCCAGCCGCCGGGTCCGGGCGAAGACCGCACCGAGCGCGTGGTGATCGAGCAGGCGCGGGCTGCCGGGGCGGAGCGGATCTCGGCGAGCATTCAGATCGGGATGGGCGAGCTGCACGTGGCGGGAGGCGCGCGGGAGTTTCTGGAAGCGGAGTTCGCCTACAACGCTCCGGCGCTGAAGCCGCAGGTTCGCTTCGACGAGAGCGGCTTCCGCCGGCGCCTGGTGATCTCGCACGGGAACCCTCCGCCGGCGATCGGCAACGTGCGCAACCGGTGGGACATCCGCCTGGGCGGCGCGGTGCCGCTGGATCTCGAGGTGCGCTGCGGCGCCGGGGAGAACCGGCTGGACCTCCGCGAGGTGCCGCTGCGCAGCCTGGAGATGCATCTGGGCGTGGGGGAGGTGAGCGTGGACCTGCGCGGGAAGTTCGCTGCGGACGTCGATGCGAAGATTTTCGGGGGGATCGGGCGTGCCGTGGTGCTGGTGCCCGCCAGCGGGGTGGAGGCAAGCATGGCGGGAGGGATTGGCGAGATTCGCGTGCTTGGCCTGGAGAAGAAAGACGGCAAGTGGGTCAGCGAGGCGGCAGGGAAGACCGGCGGGCGGCTGCGGCTGGAGGTGAAGGGCGGGATCGGCGAGATCGAGATCCGGGCCGAGTAGCGCGCCCCCGCTTTCGGGCTGTTTTGTCGGCCGCGGAGGGGATGGATCCTGGGGGCCTGATTTGCGGTTTCATGGAATCAGGGTCCTGAACCCATGAGCCAGATGCCCATGGAGCTTCCCGGCCGCAGCGCGGTGCGGCCGGTCACCCAACGCGCCATCCGCCGGGTGCTGGCCGCCGGCTACGCGCTGGTAATGCTCTGTCTGCTCGCCGCGGGCCTGCTCGGCGTGCGGAACATCACGTCGATCCGCGCCACCTCGGCGGAGCTGCTGAAAGAGCAGGTGCGGATCCAGAACCTGCTGGACGCTGTGTTGCGCGGCCAGCGGGCCATCAACGCCATTTTTGCGGATTTCGCCCGGCAGCCGGAGGAGATCGACGAGGCCCAGCTGCTCAACCAGCTGGATGCCTCCGACCGCGAGATCGAAAAGATCGCGCAGGAACTGGCCGGGGAGCCGGAGCAGGCCCTCTGGCAGAAGCTTTACGCGGCCGCGGCCGAGTTCAGCAACGAAGCCCGGCTCGTTCTTGGCGAAGAGGCGTCGCGCCGTCGGCCTTTGCGGCGGCTGATGCATGCGCACCAGTCCGTGCTCGGCCTGGTGGATCAGCTTGTGGAGGTGGAGACGCGGCGCTCGGTGGCGCTGAAACAGCGCATTGAGGAACTGTCGCTGCGGCTGGCGCAGCAGTCGGCCATCCTGCTGGGGGCGGGCTTCCTGATGGCCCTGCTCTCCGCCGTCTACGCCGGCCGCTGGACGCTGCGCCTGATCCGGCAGCTGGAGTGGCAGGCTGGCGAGCTCAGCCGCGTTTCCTGGCAGCTGCTGGAGAAGCAGGAGAGCACGGCGCGCCGGTTCTCGCATGAGCTGCACGACGAGCTGGGCCAGACGTTGACGGCATTGAAAGCGAATCTCGTCGCCCTTTCTTCCAGGCAGGAGCCACAACCGGCGCTGATCGACGACTGCATACAACTGGTCGACTCCTCCATGCGCACGGTGCGCGAGGTGTCGCAGCTGCTGCGCCCCACCATTTTGGATGACTTCGGGCTGGCAGCCGGGCTGCGGTGGCTGTGCGACCGCTTCCAGCAGCGCACGCGGATCCAGGTCGACTACCACTGCACGGTCGATCAGCGGCTTCCCGATGAGATCGAAACGCACCTGTTCCGCATCGCGCAGGAGGCGCTGACCAACGCCGCGCGCCATTCGGGCGCGTCGCGCGTTTCTGTCTCGCTGACACTTTCCGGCGGCCGCGTGCGCCTCCGCGTGGCCGACAACGGCAAGGGCATCGATCCGGCTGCCATGCCTGCCGGGGGCCTTGGCATGGTGGGCATGCGGGCGCGCGCCCGCAGCGCCGGCGGGGAGTTGAAAATAGAAACAGGGCCCGGCGCGGGCGTCGCCGTGGAGGCATCGCTGCCCGCCACTGCCGGCCAGTCCGCAGCATGAGCGCCAGACCCATCCGCATTCTGCTTGCCGACGATCATTCCATGGTGCGCCAGGGGTTTCGCCGGATTCTGGAGGCGCAGGAGGAGTTCGAAATCGCCGGCGAGGCGAGCGACGGCAGGCAGGCTGTCGAGCTCGCACAGCAGCTGCGCCCCGATGTCGTGGTGATGGATGTGGCCATGCCGGGACTCAACGGCATCGAAGCCACGCGCCGGATTTGTGAATCCTCGCCCCGGACGCGCGTGCTGGCCCTGTCGATGCACCGCGACAGCGTCTATGTGCGCGAGATCCTCCGCGCAGGCGCCCGCGGCTACCTGCTCAAGGATGCCTTCGATGCGGATCTGGTGGCCGCCGTCCGCGCCGTCGCCCGCGGCGAGGGCTACATCGCTCCCGCGGTCGCCGATTGCGTGCTGGCCGACTACCGGCAGCACGTCACCGATCCGATCGACCTCCTGACGCCGCGCGAGCGCGAGGTCCTGCAGCTGATCGCGGAAGGCAAGACCAACAAGGAGATCGCCTCCCTGCTGAACCTGAGCGTTTATACTGTGGACGCCCACCGGGGACGCATTATGGAGAAACTGAACCTCCACTCCACCGGCGAGCTGGTGCGCTTCGCGCTCCGCAAGGGCATCATCGACTGAGGCCGCCCTCCCGGTACGCTATGATGCGCAATGGTGGTTCCCGAAGCCTCGCAGCCTGAAGCCGCGGTTCCGCTGGTTTCCATTGTCATCGTTTCCCTGAATTGCCGGCCGGCGCTCGAGCGCTGTCTGGATTCGATCCACCGCAGCAGCATCGCCGAACGATGCGAGGTGCTCGTCGTCGATGGCGGCAGCCGCGACGGCTCGGCCGAAGTCGACGCGGACCGGCCGTGGGTGCAGGTGATCCGCATGCCGATGTACTTCGGCAAGACGCGCGCCCGGAATATCGGCACGAGGACGGCGCGTGCGGATCTGGTCCTGTATCTCGATCCCCGCGTCGAGCTTGCCCCGGACTGCCTTGCCCGGCTTGCCGAGGCGCTGGAAGCCCGGACGGACGCGGCTGCCGCCTTCCCGGTCTTCACGGATCCGGGCGGCGCCGCGGTCGAGTGCGCCTTCCGGCTGCCGGATGCCGCGGCGCTCCGCCGCGCGAGCCTGCGGCTGGAGCCTTTGCCGCGGGCGCCACTCGAAGGGGAGGCAGCGGAGGCTGTCGAGGATTGGGCGGTGATGATCCGCAAGACATTTCTTGCGGGCATGAATTACCTCAGCGAGAAGCGGTTTTCCGAGCACTGGGCGATGCTCGACGTCTGGCGGCAGGTGCGCAACGCGGGCAAGAAGATCCTTTTCGTGCCGGAGGCGAAGGCAGTGCTGCACGCTGCGCTGCCGCTGCCGGCGGATGCAGAGGAGCTGGCTGCGGATGCGGTGGCCGGCGCGGCCGCTTACCTGGGAAAGTATGAAGGATTTTTCCGTGCGCTGGGCTTTCGCCTGGGTTGTTTGTTGACGGCGCTGATCTCCCTGCGCCCGGGACTTGCCTGGTACATTTTGCAGGGGCGCCGCCTCGACCCGACGCAATAAGGCGTTTGTCCGGTCTAAAGTCGGCCGGGCGGCCTGCCGATGAAGGGGCAGGACATGGAAATGACCGCGCTTGTCTGGATTCTTCTGCCGCTGTTCATCGCGATGGGCAGCGCCCTGCTGAGCTACTACATCATGCAGGCGCGGCTGGAAGTGGCCGTGGCCAAGGAGCGGGAGAGCCTGGCGGAGGCGCAGGCCATCATCCGCAACCAGGAGAAGCTGATGGAAGAGAAGATCCGCGCCGCCGAGGAGCTGGCGGCGCGGCAGGCCTTCGATCAGTTGCTGGCGGACTTCCGGGTGGAAGAGCGCCACTTCATGCGCGAGAGCAAGTCCATGTTCGTGAACCGCAAGTCGCTGGTCATGCAGGAGCGGCTCTTTTTCCGGAACATTCCTCTCTCGAATTGGATTGAACACGAGATGGTGGTGGAGGAGGGCAGCGACATGAAGTCGCTGGCCGAGCAGGCTTCCATCTTCAATGCCCGCGCGCTGGCGGCTTCCGCTGCCAACGCTTCAGGCTCCGATGGCAATTCCCGCGGCGTGCGGCTGCTTCGGTCCCGGGAGGCGCGCACCGCGTAGAGTTCCTGCCGGGGATGCCTGTCTCTGAGGTCCTGCCGGGGGCGGGCCGGGCGGGGCTCGGCTGCGGCCGGCTGCTTCAGCCGGCCGGGGCGCTTCGCATGCGGGTCACGCCATACTGAAACGACAGGCAGAAGAGGACGCCTGCGCCGAGGATCGCTCCGGCTGCTTTCAGGTCGCTGGCCCAGGCTGCCTCGCGCCCGCACTGCACGGCGTAAGGGCTGGCAATGGCCAGGATCAGAAACGCGCAAAAGGCAAGCGCCAGGCTCGGCAAGAGCGCCAGCCATGCCCGCCTGCCCGGCGGGCTCAGCCATGCCAGCCCGGCGGAGAGTGTCAACGAGCCGGCAGATGCCGCCAGAATCCAGGGCTGGGGCACGACGGTGGCTGCCAGAATCTGGGCGGCAGAAAGGGGCGCCGAGAGCAGGAACAACGGGTGCCGCCACCCGCAGGCGAGGATGAAATACACTGCCGCCATGGAAATCAGCATGGCCAGCTGCGCCGGCACCATGGCTTCCCCCGGCATGGGGCGCTCCTGGTAGGAGCCGAGGTGGGTCATGAGGCGGGTGACGGCAGGCAGGGTGACGGAAACCGCGAGCACCCGCGCCGTCATTGCAAGCGTTCCGCGGAATTTCTTCCCCATGCAGTTTGACCTCTCCTGCCTGCGAACGCGGATCCGGAGGGTGGCGTGAAATTCGCAGCTCCGCCTCGCAGCATCGGCTCGTCTCCGGCAGCAATCCTTAATGCCGGGAAGGAGAATTGAACTCCCGTAAGCGCCTGCCGCAAACGAAAACCATCCTCCGGCACTGTGGAGCAGACTAACGGGAAGCCACGCGGGCCGTCAACCGGCTCGGGACGCTTTCGAAGACCTGCCGCTCTGTCGTTCACCCCGAGTGTGTGGGCTCGGGTGCGAGGGCATTATTTTTGAAGATCCTGATTCTCGATGCCGGATTGACGCAGCTTCGCTCCCTGCTCGAATCGGTACGGCGTTACGGGCACTGCTCATGCGCCCTTCGCGCAGTTCCCCCGGCGCTTGCGCCGGGGCCGCATGCCGATGTCGCCGGCGAACGAAGGGGACACCCTGATCTGGCACTTTCGTGGAGCGAATATTCCAGGAAATTGCGAATCTGGGGACCGGCTTGTGCTGCTTTGTCCGTGCAGGCTCCGAGGGAGATCGGGGTCGAGATTTACTTCGGAACGCTGAAATGCTGGCGCGAGATCAGCATTTCCGTGCAATGGGAGTTGGGGGGCAAGGCGGAGATGGGGACAGGCTGCTCTGTTCACGCACGTGCGGGGCGTCAGGGTTTTAGCAATTTGGGGGTGGGACACAGAGTGGCCTGTCCCCATCTCCTCACTGGAACTGCGCAGGCAGCGCGGCCCCGGCGCTCCGCTTTGCGGTTTCCCCCGACGCTAGCGTCGGGGCCGCGCTCGTTGCGAAGCCGCGGCTCTGGGTATTGGCCTCAACGAATGATTCCGGCATCGCCGCTTGGTGCGCGCAGCGGGAGGGGGAGGGCACTGTCGGTTGCTGCCTCGGTGCCAGATTCCGTCTGCGCTACTCGCTTGCCCGGATCCTTTGTGACATCGGAGTTCCATCGCGGCCCCGGCGCAAGCGCCGGGGGAGCAGGGCAAGCGCCCGGGGGGGCCAGGAACTCCGGGGTTACCGGAACACGATCAGATCGGACACGGCCACCCGCGCTCCTCCTGATTCTGTGTGACGCACGCCCAGCACTTTCAATTGCAAGCGGTGCCGTTCCGCCTTCAGTCCGAATTGGTGATAGACGCTTTCGTCGCCTTTCACGCTCTTTTCATCCGAATACACGTCGACGTTGTTGATCCGTTTTCCGTCGAGCCACACTTCCAGAAATCCCCCGTCCGGCAGGTAGGGCCCCACGACGATAAAGCCGGTTCCTTCAAATTCGATTTCCGCCGTTGCCCCTTTCGCATCTGTGACGTTCGATCGAAGCTTTTCCTCCGCCCACCACGGGCCTGCGAACTTCCACCGCCCGTCCGTAAACGGAATTCTCTCGACCGGCGATCCATAGTCGTCCCACAGCGGAACATCGGCAGGCTTTGCTTTCTGCGCAGGCACGCGAATGCCGTCCGAGTCCGCCTTGCCGCCCTCGCGCGCCACGGCTTTCAGCGCGCGCTGGTAGGTGCTGTCGACAATTTCATGGAAATTGAAGTCGGTATAGGCGAATTTCTTGTCCGCAATGGCCGGAATTCCGCTCTTCCATTCTTCGGGAATCCTCTCCCATCCGAGCATCACGCCCAGGATTCCGGCGGCGCTGGAAGGGTTGCAGTCAGAGTCCTGCCCCGCTTGCGTGGAGATCCGGATCGTCCGGGTCATGTCCCCGCCTCCATAGAGGAGCCCAAGAGCGATGTAGGCGCCGTTGATCTTGGCGTCTATGTTGAACGGCCGCAGAGCCCCCGCGGGGCACGGCTCGCGCCGGTTCCATTTCTTTTCGATTTCCGCCCAGTTTTTCGTCCAGTCTGCGGGATACTTGCGGTGCCAGGCGAGCACGTCGGCGATCAACCGGGCATACGGGCTCTTCGCGGGCAGGCACGCCAAACCAGCCTCTACGACGCGGCGCGGATCGTTTTCGAAAAACGCCGCCGCGTACATGCAGGAGACGAAGACGCCGCCCAGAATTCCATCCCCGGAGTTCATCACACGTCCGGCGCGGACAGCGATGTCCGTTGCCAGGCGGGGCAGCCCCGGCGTCATGAGCCCGACGAAATCGGCTTCGATCTGGAAGTCGATGTCATTGGCGTGGACGTTGTAGCGCGGCGTGCCGCTCAGGTGCGCCGGAACGCCCCTGCGCAGCGCCCTGCGCGCTGCGAGGTTGGCGTGCCACAGCGCGTATTTCGACTCCCGGAACATCGCCCCGAAATCCTCCGTGGTCGCGTCCAGCCCTTTGTCGTCCAGTACCTTGGCCAGCGTCATGTCGACATACAGGTCGTCCTGGTTCAGCGCATTGGCCACCATCTCCGGCTTCCAGGCGGGAAGCTGATCCTCCGGAATGATCTGCTCCCGCCAGCGGAACTCCGTGGGAGCGCCATAGCTGACGCCGATCATCTGACCCGCCCATCCGCCTCGGATCTTGTCCCGGAGGGCCTCTGCTGTCAGCGTCCGTTGACCGGACTGCGCCATGGCTGCTTCCGCAGCCAGAACCAGAAGGGCCGTGAACTTCGCTCTCCTCATGATGAGGCCAGACTATCACCCCTTTGCACCAGCTTCTACAGACAGTTGCATATCCGGCCGATACTGCAGACAGGCATGATTGTGCTCTGTCTTGCCTTGGCTTCCCCTCCGGCGATCGCCGCGGGCGGCGCGCCGCTGTATTCGAGCTGCGATCCTTCCTCCGCTGTCGTCGCGAGGCTGGAGGCGGGCACGCCGGTCAATCCAGGATTTTCGATCAGCGGCGACTACGGACGGTGCTTCCATGTCACGGCAGCGGGGCGGCAGGGCTACGTTTTCGCCTCCGCCCTTACCACGCTGGAAGAGTATGAGAGAGCCCGCCTGGCCGCCTCGGACAAGGAATTGCCGCAGATCCTGAAATCCGAGATCGGGAAGCTCCGTGCCTCCGCGCCTGCCGACCCGCTCGTCGCCCCGATCCTGGAGGCTCTGGAGAGCGGGCGGCCTGCACACGCGCTGCGCCGCATCGAGTCAGACCTCCTGCCGGTCCTCCCGGACGACGCCAACGTTCTTGCCCTGGCGGGCCTGGCCGCCTTTCAGTCCGACGACACCCGCAAGGCGGAATCCTACTGGACCCGCTCCGTCGCCTTGCGCCCCAACCCGCAAATCTCCTCGCTGCTCGCGCGTCTCCGCGCCGAGCGTGACGCCGATTCCGGACATGAGCGCGCGTCCACCTCGCGCTTCGTCCTGCGCTATGACGGACGCGCGGTGGCTCCCCACGCCGCCTCCTCGCTGCTCTCAATCCTGGATGCCGAACTCGACCGTATCGACGCCGCCCTGGGCTGCCCGCTGGCGGAACCGCTCACAGTGATCGTCCAGAGCGGGGCTGATTACCGCGCCGCCACCGGCGCCGGCGAATGGAACGCGGGCATGTTCGATGGACGCGTGCGCGTCCCATTGCCGGAAGGCGATCCGCCGGCGCAGCTGCGATCGACGCTCGCTCACGAACTCGTCCACGCCTGCCTGGCGCGCCGCGGCATCCGCGAGCGCTGGCTCCATGAAGGGCTGGCCATGCGTTGGTCCGGCGAGCGCCCCGCGGAAGATCTCCTGCGCGAAGCACGGAAGCTGGACCGCCTGCCCGAATGGGACGAGTCGAACCCTGCACGGATCCGCCTCTTTTATGCGTGGTCGTGGCTCGCAGTGGACCACCTCTATCAGACGCGCGGCGAATCCGGCGTGCGCAGCCTCCTGTCGACCCCATCCGCCCTGCCGCCGCCCGCCATCCGCTGATATACTTCCGGGCATTCGCCGATGCCCCGCCGCGCCTCGCCCTGGCCGCTCATCGCCCTGCTGTCCTTCTCCGTGCTCATCAACTATCTGGACCGCTCCAATCTGAGCGCCGCTGCCCCGCTGCTGTCGCGCGAGCTTCACTTGCCGGACTCGCGCCTCGGGCTGCTGCTTTCGGCGTTCTTCTGGACGTATGCGCTTTGCCAGATTCTGGCCGGCTGGCTGGTGGACCGGTTCTCCGTCGTTCACGTCTACGCTGCCGGGTTCCTGCTCTGGTCCGCTGCCACGGGGGCGATTGCCTTCGCGCATTCCTTTGCCGCGCTCATGGCGCTGCGGCTGTTGCTGGGCGCCGGAGAGAGCGTGGCTTTTCCGGCATATTCCAGGATTATGGTCCTTGCATTTCGGGAGGAACAGCGCGGTCTGGCCAATTCCATTCTGGACGCCTGCACGAAACTGGGGCCCGCGGCGGGTATTTATTTTGCGGGATGGTTCATGCAGGAATTCGGCTGGCGGAGCTTCTTTTTGATCACGGGATTCGGAGCGCTTCTCTGGCTGCCTTTCTGGCTGCGATCCGCGCCTGCACGGCTGGCGGCTTCCGGGGACGGCGCCGCTGCGGACGCTTCCGGCGGCCCGGGCTGGCGCGAGCTGCTTGCGAGCCGCACCGTCTGGGCGACCTTCCTCGGGCTCTTCTGTCACAACTACAACTGGTACCTGCTGCTGACGTGGCTGCCCACCATTCTGGTCCGCGAACGGAACTTCTCGCTGCCCGGCATGGGAGCGTGGAACGGCGCGCTGCTGACGGTCACGGCCGCGGCGACGCTGGCTGCCGGGTGGTATTCCGACCGGCTGGCCTCCCGTTCCGCGGCTGTCGCCCGGCTCCGGCGGGCGTTTCTGATCGCCGGGCTCGCCGTCACCGGGCTTGCCATGCCGTTCACTCTGGCGCCTTCCCTGTGGGCTTCCGCGGCCGCGCTGGCCGTTGCGTTCGCCGGAATCGGCATTTACGTCAGCAACTGCTGGGCCTTTACGCAAACGCTGGCCGGGCCTGCGGCGGGGAGGTGGACCGGACTGCAGAACGCTTTTGCGAATTTCGGCGGCGTTCTGGCCCCTGCCCTGACGGGAATTCTGGTGGAAAAGTCCGGCGGGTTTTTTACCCCGATTGTGGTGTCTGCAGGGATCCTGTTTTGCGGCGTGGGCGTCTACCTTTTGCTTGTGAAACTGCCCCCGGAAAAGGATCCGGCTGCGCCTGCGAGTTGATTGCCATGCAGGCCTTCGGCCGAACCTGCGGAAACGGGGCCGGGATCTGACGCCTGCCGTCTCCGGGCGGGCGGGGAAGGGAATCGCCCTGACCTTGGCGCGTTCCGGGTGCACTCCCGAGCCAAGCTCGCCCGGGTGCTGTTTGTGGTACACCTGAGAAGTCCTCCGCGCCGGGCAGGCGCGGTCAGAGGGGAGGGATCCGAATGAGCCGAGTGCGAATCCTGGCCGGAACACGGAAAGGCGCGTTCTTGCTGACCGCGGACGGCACGCGCCGCAACTGGAAAGTCGACGGGCCCTTTTTCGGAGGCTGGGAGATCTATCACATGAAGGGCTCCCCCGTGGATCCAAACCGGATCTACGCCTCGCAATCCACGGCGTGGTTCGGCCAGATGATTCAGCGCTCCGACGACGGCGGCGCCACGTGGCATGCCGTCGGCAAAGATTTCGTTTACGACGGCGACGCCGGCACGCATCAACACTACGACGGCTCGCAGCGCCCATGGGAGTTCAAACGCGTCTGGCATCTCGAGCCCTCTCCTTCCGATCCCGACACGGTGTACGCCGGTGTCGAGGACGCAGCCATTTTCCGCTCGACAGACGGCGGCGCCACATGGTCGGAGCTGCCCGGGCTGCGCCGCCACGGCTCCGGCCCCACGTGGGCGCCCGGCGCAGGAGGGCTCTGCCTGCACACCATCCTGCTGGACGCCGCGAATCCGGACCGCGCGTTCGCCGCGATCTCCGCCGCCGGCGCCTTTCGCACCGACGACGGCTTTCTCACGTGGAAGGCCATCAACCGAGGCTTGCGCTCCAGCTACCTCCCCGATCCGGAGGCCGAAACCGGCCACTGCGTCCACCGCATCGCTTTCCATCCCTCGCGTCCGCATGTCCTGTTCATGCAGAAACATTGGGACGTCCTGCGCAGCGATGACGCCGGCGAATCCTGGCGCGAAATCAGCGGCAATTTGCCCACCGACTTCGGGTTCGCCCTCGCCGTCCACGCGCACGAGCCGGAAACGGTGTACGTCGTGCCCATCCAGAGCGACTCTGAACACTATCCCCCCGAGGGCCGGCTCCGCGTGTGGCGCTCGCGCTCCGGGGGCGGCGAATGGGAGCCGCTCGCCGATGGACTTCCGCAGCAAGACTGCTACGTCAACGTGCTTCGCGGCGCCATGTCGGTGGACTCCCTCGACCCCTGCGGCGTCTACTTTGGCACCACCGGCGGCCAGATCTATGCGTCTGCCGACAGCGGCGACCACTGGACCGCCATCGCCACGCATCTGCCCCCTGTGCTCTCCGTAGAAGTGCAGACGCTGCCATGATCCGCGTGGTTCTTCCATACCCGCTGCGCGTTCTTTGCGGCGCGCCGGAGGAGGTCGTGCTCGAGGTTCCGCCGCCGGTGACTCTCGCCGCGGTTCTCGATGTGCTGGAAGCCGTCCATCCCGAACTTCGCGGCGCCATCCGTGATCCCCGCGCCGGCGCGCGCCGCCCGTTGCTGCGCTTCTATGCCTGCCGCCGCGATTTTTCCAATGATCCGCTCGACACGCCGCTGCCGCACGCCGTTGCCGCGGGCGAAGAGCCGGTGCTGATCGTCGGCGCCATCGCCGGCGGCTGAGCTTACTCCTGCGCGGGGCGGAAGTCGCGCATCGCAGCTGACCATGGCGCGAAGCCCCGCCGCGCGCTCCAGGAATCCTCCTCAATGGTGACGGCAGCGTCGATCCGCGCCCCGTCCCGCAGCTCCTCCAGCCTCGCCGAGCTTCTCCATGCCTTCACGAAAAGGCTCCGCCCGTTCTGCCAGAGCCGCGCGCGCACGTGTTCCCCGCTCTTGCCGAACCCCTCCGCCTGACGCACCTCCGCTCCTCGCACCAGGAACACGGGCTCGCGGTTGCCGTGCCCGAATGGCGCCATCGCGAGCACCTCGCCCGCCGCCTTGTCGCTCAGCTCCTCCAGCCGCAGCTCCGCCTCCAGCCGCAGCTCCGGCTCCAGATCTTCTTCGGTCAGCCACGCCTTGGCGACTCCGTTGAACCGCTCCTCCAGCTCTTCCACGCGCCGCTCCTCGAGCGTGACCCCTACAGCCTGCCGGTGCCCGCCGAACTTCGCGAAGACGTCCGCCATCTCCTCGAGCGCCGAAAGCAGATGGAACCCGGGGATCGAGCGGCCTGATCCTTGCGCCATGCCGGTATTTTCGTCCCGTCCGAGCACGATCACCGGCCGGTGATACAGCTCGGCCACGCGGTTCGCCACGATCCCGACCACCCCGCGATGCCACGACGGGGAGTAGAGCACGAGACCCGCCTTTTCCGGCGGCGGCCCTTGTTCTCCGTAGCGCGCCACGATCTCCCGCACGATCGCCTCGCCCGTGCGCTGCCGCTCCGCGTTGAGTTCGTTGAGCCGCAGGGCGATCTCGCGCGCCCTCGTCTCGTCGCGCGTCAGGAACAGCTCAATCACGTCGCGCGCGTGATCCATGCGCCCCGCCGCGTTGATCCGCGGCGCCAGGCGGAAGCCGAGATCCCCGGCGTTCAGCGGCTCCCCGGGCAAGAACCCGCTCACTTCGAGCAGTGCCCGCAGCCCCGGGTTCTTTGTCTTCGCGATCCCCTCCAGCCCCCGCTTCACGATCAGCCGGTTCTCGCCGGTGAGCGGCACCACGTCGGCCACGGTTGCCACCGCAGCGAGAATCAGGAAGGAGTCCGTGAACCGGACGATCCGGTCCGGCGGCCACTCTGCCAGCTCCATCAGCGCCTGCGAGAGCTTGAATGCCACACCCGCCCCGCACAGGTTCTTGTTCGGATACTGGCAGCCCGGCTGATTGGGATTCAGCACGGCGAATGCATCCGGGAGCCTCTCCTCGGGCAGGTGGTGATCCGTGACGATCACATCCGCCCCCGCCCGCTTCGCCGCCTCCACGGCCTCAAACGCCCGGGTGCCCGTGTCCACGCTGACGATCAGCGTGCAGCCGTCGCGCGCCGCCTGCTCCACCACCGCCGCCTGCATTCCGTAGCCATCCTTCAGCCGGTCCGGCACGTGATAGGAGGCTTTCAGCCCCAGGACCTCCAGCATGTGCAGTAGGATCACGACGCCTGATACTCCGTCGACGTCGTAATCCCCGTACAGCAGCACTTTTTCGCCCTTGCGCACCGCCCGCAGCAGACGCTCTGCCGCCTGCTGCATTCCCTGCATCCGGAACGGGTCTTCCAGATGCGTGAGCTTGGGATGAAGGAACCGTTCCACCTCCTGCGGCTCGCGGAAGCCGCGCGCCCACAGCACGCGCGCCGCGGGCATCTCCAGCCCGCACTGCCGCCCCAGCCGCGCCGCCCCGCTCTCGTCGCCTTGCGGCTCGATCCATCGCGCGCGGGAGTTCATCGCCTCAGTTGTTCGAATAGAAGCCGCGGTAGCCTTCGTCTTCGTCCCCGTAGCCCTGATCGGCCAGCCCCAGCTCGTCCACCAATTCGTGCCACTCCTCCAGCCAGTCCGTCTCCACCGCGTACATGTAGGTCCGCCCCTCGAAGTCGAAGCTCAGCTCGAGCGAGCACAGCTTGCCCTCATGCTTGGCGAAGGACTGGATCCGCCTTTCCATCTCGCGCCTCTCCTCCCGCGTCATGTCGGAGTCTTCCAGCATTTCCAGCGCGGATTCGCGTTGCCCCGCCGTGAAACGCTCCTCGTTGAGATGGACCAGCCGCACGCCCATCTGCTGCGCGCACTCGAGGAACCGCCGGAAATCCGGGGCGCGCTCATGATCCCAGAACACCACGTTGCGGTCGTCCACTCTGCGGCTCAGGCACGGATAGACGATGAAGGACTCCGCGTGCAGATACTTTTCGATCTCTGCCGCCAGCTTTTCCAGATTCTGCTCCATGAATTTTCCCGGTTGCTCTGCCGAGATGGCGGTGCGTCAACGCTCCGCCATCACGAGGATTTCATCGGCCGCGGCTGCGTCGCGCGCCGCCGGCGTGACAATCGTCTTTTTGCCGATGAAGATCTTTTTCTTTTTGGCGATTGCTTCCCGCACGTCCGCCTCGCAGACGAAATCGACGATTTCCACCTTGGGCGCGGGCGGTGCGGGGGGCTCGGACGGCGCCGGGGCTGCGCTTTCCTTTGGCGCCGCCTGTCCGCCGGACTGCGTGCAGGCGCACGCCGGACCTCCGCCCGTCTTTTCCAGGTACCGGTCGACGGCGGCCATCACTGCCTCCCGGGTGATCCCGCCGGTCTCGCCCCCCGGCGAACCTCCGGGCATTGCGGCCGCCACCGCCGCCGGGGCCGCTTCCGCTTTCACTGCAATGCCGCGTTCCGCCAGATACCGTTCCACCGCTGCCACAAGCGCCGCCCGCTCGCTTGCGCTCAAGCCGCTGTCCTGCTTTCCCATCGCCTCTTCCGGCGTGCGCACGGCCCACGCCACGCGCTTGATATTGATCAGGTGCTGCGGCCCCACATTGTCGCCTGTCACGTTGCCGCCCATCGCGCCGCAGCCGAGCGTCATCGAGGGCGCCAGGTTGGTGGTGATCCCCACCGAGCCCTGCGGCGAGGGCGTGTTCACCAGCACTCGCAGCGCCGGCACGCGCCGCCCGAACTCCCGTACCCGCGCTTCGTCGCGGGCGTGAATCACCGCGGTGTGCCCGGTGCCGCCGAAGCGCAAAATGGCCTCGCACGCCTGCACGGCCGCCTCAAAGTCCTCCACCCAATACAGCGCCAGCACCGGCGACAATTTCTCTGCCGAAAGCGGAAATCCTTTCCCGATTCCAGCAATTTCTCCGGCCAGAATCGTCGTGCCCGTCGGCACGGAAAATCCCGCCATTTCGGCGATTTTTTGCGGCGATTTCCCGACGCATTCCCCGCGGACCCGCGTTCCACCCGCGATCAGCGTTTTTTCCACCGCCGCCCGCTCGCTCTCATTCATGAGATAGGCGCCGTTCTTTTTGAGCTCTTCGAGGATCCGGTCCCGCAGCGAGCGCTCCGCCACCACCGTTTGCTCGCTCGAGCACACCGTCCCGTAGTCGAACTTCTTGCCTTCCACCGTCCGCCGCACGGCCTCTGCCACGTCTGCCGATACATCGACAAGCACGGGGACGTTGCCCGGCCCCACGCCGTAGGCGGGCTTGCCCGAGGAGTACGCCGCCCGCACCATGCCGGCCCCGCCGGTGGCGAGGATCACGGCTGTTTTCGGGTGCTTCATCAGCTCCTGCGTGGCTTCGAGAGTGGGACGTTCCAGGCACTGGATCAGCCCCCGCGGCGCCCCCGCCCTTTCCGCCGCCTCCATGGCGATCCCCGCCGCCGCGCACGTGCATTCCTTCGCCCGCGGGTGCGGGCTCAGCACCACGGCGTTGCCGGATTTGAGCGCGATCAGGATCTTGAACAGCGCCGTGGAGGTGGGGTTGGTCGTCGGGCAGATCGCCGCCACCACCCCTACGGGCACGCCGATCTCCGTCACCCGCTGCGCCGCATCCTCCCGCAGCACGCCCAGCGTGCGCACGCCCCGCATCCACCGCGGCAGGATGTCCGTGCTCAGCAGGTTCTTGGCTGTCTTGTCCTCCACGTTCCCCATGCCCGTTTCGTCGACAGCCATTTGCGCCAAGCGCCGGGCTTCCGCCCGCCCCGCTGCCGCCACCGCCTCCACGACTGCGTCCGCCTGCTCCTGGCTGCACTTCGAGTATTCGAGCCACGCCGCGTGGGCAAGCTCCACCTTTGTGCGGACCTCTTCCAGGGACAGTGCGTCTGGCTCGTGCGGCATCGCGCGCCCTCGCCCTTAGCCCCGCTTTCTTACTTCTTTGCGTTGGCCGATGGCAGGACCTTTTCGGTTTCCTCGTGGGGGTTGGGGATCACATGCACGGCGATCAATTCGCCCACGCGCCGGGCAGCCGCGGCGCCGGCGTCCGTCGCCGCCTTCACCGCCCCCACGTCGCCGCGCACCGTCACCACTACGTAGGCGGCGCCCACGTATTCCTTGCCGGTGAGCACGACGTTGGCCGTCTTCACCATGGCGTCGGCGGCTTCGATGGCCCCGATCAACCCTTTCGTCTCGATCATTCCCAAGGCTTCCATTGCGCCGTTCTCGCCTCCGCTTGCAGACAGTTCGGGTGCTGAAACTCTCACGGTATCACAACGCGGGCGCCCGGGAACCCCGCGCCCGCAGCCTGCATCTGAGAAAATGAAAGACGAAAGCCATGAACTCGGTCAAGACGGTTCTCCTGCTGGGATTGCTTAGCGGCGTGCTGCTGGCGATCGGCCAGGCCCTCGGAGGCGCCTCCGGCCTCCAGACCGCCCTGGTATTCGCCGTGGCCATGAACTTTTTCAGTTATTTCTTTTCTGAGAAGATCGCGCTCCTGTCGAGCGGCGCCATCCGGGTGAGCCCCACGCAGAACGCCGAGATCTACTACCGGCTCGCCCCTGTCGTGCAGCGGCTCTGCCAGCGCATGGGGATCCCGGAGCCGAAGCTCTGGGTGATCCCGGAACGCTCGCCGAACGCATTCGCCACGGGCCGCAACCCGCGCCACTCCTCGGTCGCCGTCACCGCCGGGCTGCTGGAGCTGATGAACGACGAGGAGCTGGAAGGCGTCATCGCCCACGAGCTGGCCCACATCCGCAACCGCGATATCCTGATCAGTTCCATCGCGGCCACCATCGCCGCCGCCATCACCTTCGCCGCCCGCATGTTCGTCTTCTTCGGCGGGCGCTCCAACGACGACGACGCCCCGAACCCGCTGGCGAGCCTTGCCCTGCTGTTGCTTGCGCCCATCGCCGCGCTGCTGATCCAGATGGCCATTTCGCGGACGCGCGAGTTCGCCGCGGATGCGGAAGCCGCGCGCGCCATCGGCACGGGCCGCGGCCTCGCCAACGCTCTGCGCAAGCTGGAGGCGTGGTCGAAGCGCATCCCGCTGGACGCCAACCCGGCCATGTCCCATATGTTCATCATCAAGCCCTTCTCCGGTGAGAGCCTGATGCGCCTGTTCTCCACGCACCCGCCCACCGCGGAGCGCATCGCGCGGCTGGAAAGGCTCGCTTGAACTCGGTCACCGTCAGCCGCAAGGGGGAAGACCGGCTCGAATCCGGCCACCTCTGGATCTACGCCAGCGACGTGGTCGACGCGGGCAGCGCCACCCCTGGCGAGGCGGTCCGTGTGGTGAACCAGCGCGGGCGTTTTCTCGGCGTCGCCCACTTTTCATCCGCCTCGCAGATACGCCTGCGCCTCCTCACCCCGGAAGACCGCGCGGTCGACCGCACGTTTTTCCTCGAGCGCCTTCGCGCCGCCCTCGATCTTCGCAACCGCGTGGTCAGCGGCTCCGACGCCTGGCGGCTGGTGCATGCCGAAGGCGACCTGCTGCCCGCTCTGATCGTGGATCACTACGCTGGCCATCTCTCGGTGCAGTTCCTGGATCAGGGGATGGATCGCGCCGCCCCGCTGATCCTCGAGTGCCTGCTGGAGCTGATCGAACCCGCCTCTGTGATCGCCCGCAATGACGTGCCGGTGCGGCGCCTGGAAGAGCTGCCGCTGGAGCCGCGCGTGTTGCACGGCGAGCCGCCGCCGCGGATCCAGATCCGCATGAACGGGCTGTCACTGCTGGTCGATCCCCTTCACGGCCAGAAGACGGGCGTGTTTCTGGATCAGCGTGAGAATTATCTCGCCGCCGCCCGCTGGGCCCGCGGCCGCGGACTGGATCTGTTCACCTGCACCGGAGGCTTCGCTCTCCACGCGGCTTCCCGCTGCGCGTCCATCGAAGCCGTGGATTCTTCCGCCGCTGCTCTGGAGCTGGCCAGCGAGAACGCCCGGCTCAACGGGATCGGGAACATCGAGTGGCGCGAGGCCAATGCGTTTGACTACCTGACGGGGCTCGTGGCTGCGCGGCGTCAGTTCGACTGGATCGTTCTCGATCCGCCCGCCTTTGCCAAATCGCGGTCGAATCTGGACGCGGCCTATCGCGCCTACCGGGAAATCAACTTCAAGGCGCTGAAGCTGCTGGCCCCCGGCGGGGTGCTGGTCACCTGTTCCTGTTCCCACCACCTCTCGGAAGCCGCCTTTCTCGAAATCATCGCTTCTGCCTCGCTCTCCGCGGGACGCACGCTCCGCGTGCTGGAGCGCCGCACGCAGGCTGCGGATCACCCCATCCTTCTCACGGTGCCGGAGACGTGCTACCTGAAGTGCCTGGTTCTCCAGGCGCTGTGAGCCCCGGCTCTTCCGCCAGCGTGCGGCGTCTTCGGAAGCCCCGGATGCCTGCGCCGCTCGACTCGCCTCCGAAGCCGCGTCTTGCCCCTTTCGCAGGCGCGTCAAAGTCCGGATGGGGCACGCTTTGGGAGGCGGCCTCCTCCTCTTGCCCACGCGGCCGTTGCCTCGCTATAATAGCGAGTGAAAACAAGTCAGTGCGCCCGTAGCTCAGCTGGATAGAGCAACTGGCTACGAACCAGTAGGTCGGGTGTTCGAATCACTCCGGGCGCACCACT
>JBBFLJ010000040.1:0-26185 GCA_037481575.1 Bryobacteraceae bacterium
TGATGAGCCCGAACAAATACGGCCGGCTCTGCCGCGCCCTCTGCGGAGGGCCGCCATCCGGCCGGGCTGCGCCACAGGTGCGCGTTCCGGTTGACTGCGGCGTCTCGCCCGGGCCGGTTCCCTCGAGGGGAGCCGGCCCGGCAGCGCCGAACGCGGAAACCAACGCCCCCTGAATGGGGCGCCGCGACAATCTCCCCCCGGCAACGAGCCCGAAGTGTGCCCGGATCCCGATATCAGAGGGGAAGCTCTCGGAAATCCTGTTGCATAGTTCCCCCGGTGCCTGCGCCGGGGCCGCGTTGCCCGCGCTGTCCCACTTTCTGCCGCATTTCCCCTGATGCTCGCGCCGGGGCCGCGTCTGCCGCCCACTCCCGGCGGCTCCGAGGCGATCGTGGGAGCAGAGCGAGCGCAGCCCAATCCAACAGACCCCGGCTTCCGCTCGGCCCCAATTCCTGGTAACAGTGCGAGTCGCAAAATTGCAACGCTACTGCCGCAGCCCCGGCGCGAGTCCCGGGGCGGACCGCGGAACACGAAGGCACCGCGTCCACGGTGCCAGCGCCGGCGGCGTCGGCAGATCCGCGGAAACCGTGAGCCCGGCGTCACAGGCGGTAGCAGTTTTTTTGTGCCCCCAAGATCAACGATTTGGCTTGCGCACACCCCGTGCGGCGGGCCGGTGGAGTCCTGCGGCCCGGTACAGTGGCCGCGGGAGGAACCCGCTTGGGCGACCCGATCCGCAAACTCCAGCCGGACCGCACGGTTCACCTGCAAGGCTTCGATCATCTCGGCGCGTCAGCCGCCATCGTGAAGGCGGCGCCGGACGGGTTCGAAGTGCGCGGCAACTTTCAGGACGCCGCCGACTTCGCCGTCGTCGTGCTCTATGACGCCGACAACTTCTTCGAGCACCCGCGCATCCGCTACTTGCCCGACTTCGACTTCACAGGCGTTACGCTGCAGTTCGACGTCCGCTACGAGAACCTGATGCCGTTGAACTGCCGCAAGTATCCGACCATCGACTGGCCGTATCTCGACATTCAACCGCCGCAGGGCGACCCGGTGCGCATCCGCCTGTCAGACCACGCCGAGGTGATCGAGACGCCCGATCAGCCCGCCTCGGCGGAATTCCACATCGTCGGGGACGCCCTCGAAGGATATGACCGGCTGACGCTGTGGTACCTGAACATGGCGTTTGACTATACGGTGCCGGGCAAGGTCAGCACGGAGTATCCGTTCTACGCCGGAACCCCGGGGACGATCCACTGGATCAGCGTGGCCGACCGCACCTACGTGTACGTGGAGCAGGACGGCGACAGCTCCGCGTCTGTAGCGGTGGCGCTGATCGGCGCCATCAACGACGGCGCGGGCGATCCGGACGTGACTGCCTCCACGGGCGCCGATCCGTGGGTGGTCCGCCTGCGCACGCGGCGCGGCGACGGATCCACCACTATGGTTGGGGCGAGCGGGCAACCCATGGAGACGCTCCATCACATCGATGCCGCGTACGTGTGCCAGCAGCTGGCGGCGCAGATCAACGGGGCCGATTACGCCGCCGCGGCTGCGCCATTCGCGCTCCGTGCCGAGGCGCAGGCGACGACCCTGCGGATCGAGACCGTGGAAGGGGGCTACGACGCCAACTTCCTGCGGATGTATGCCGTCTGGAAGAACGACCGCCTGCGCACCGCGGAGCCCGAGGCGGCGTTCGGCGGGGGAAGATCTACAGCAAAGCTGCGCGTGACACTCGATTTCAGCGCGCTGGGGCAGACGCAGATCCGCCGGATGTGGCTGACGCTGGCGCCGCAGCTGGCCAACGGCGGCGACTACACGGGCGCGGAGTGGCTGGCGAAGTTCACCAATTGGCAGGTGAGCGGGCCAGAGGAGACGCTGCGCCTGCGGGTGGCCGGACCGGAGAGCTTGCGGGTGGAGTCCGTCGACGGCCGGTGCCACTACTTCGGCGGTTGGATTCCGGAGGCGGGCTTTTTTCCCGGCGGGCTGGCGCAAGTGGCGCAGGCGCCGGGCGCTGCTGTCGAAGTGCGCTATCACTGCGGACAGCCTCACGCCCTGTGGGTCTGGACCCGCCTGGGAAAACAGCAGGGCGCGGCGACTGTCGAGATCGACGGCAGCCCGCAAGGCCGGTTCTCGGCGCGGCTGGAACCAGAGGAGAGCGTCCTCACACGGCGGCGGCTGGCAGCCCTGCTGCCTGCCGGCTCGCACGTGGTCCGGCTGACCAGCGACAGTGCGGATCCGTTCTGCTTTGCAGGGCTGGAGGCGGTGGTGGAGAGCGATCCGCCCGAGCCTCCCCCCGCGCAGAGCTGGATGACCCCGGCGCTGGACTACTCCACCGATCATGCCTACAAGCTGCCCCCGGCGCGCATCCTCTGGAACCTGCGGAATCTGGGCTGCTCGGGCGAGCTGAACGAATACATCGGCATCTTCTGGTGGAACCGTCGGCGGCGCGTCGGCGGAGCGTTGGCTGAAGTTGCTGTCGATTTTGGCGGGACGTTCGCGCCGGGCGATCAGGTGTTCGTCCGCATCAGCGGGCAGACGCTGGGCAAGAGCGTGTTGCAGCAGGAGACGCCGGAGCAGATCGCACGGCACTTCGCGTTGATTGTGAATGCCACCTCGGTGGGGCTATGGGCGCGCAGCGAGGGTTCGAGGCTGGTGCTGCGGGCGCGGTCGGCCACGGCTGCCTACCGGTTTTTCGTGGAGGCGTGGGTGGCATCGGCGCCGGGCTCGACGGGGACCGCCACGGGCGGGGGCTGGATTCAGGGAGGCGCCATGGGACGGTGGGAGGTGGACACGGCGGCGAGCCAGGCGCTGAATCCGGGCGCGCGGGCGTGGCACGAGGATCTCTACCGCCTCTGCACACTGGAAGGCCGTCCCGTGACCACGGCGTTCTCGATGGAACTCGTGGAGCCGCCAGAGGAGTTGGCGGCGCGGTTCCCGGACGGCGCGCCCGTGCGAACCGACATGGGCTTCGGGAATCTCTATTCGACCCACTGCGCCTTCGGCCCTGCCATGCTGGCGTTCCATCAGAAAGCCCTGCTGGAGACAGCCGCGCTGATGCAAGCGGCGGGGCTCACGCCGCGCCTGCAGATGGGCGAATTCACCTGGTGGTACTTCACAAATTTCAGCGCTGCCAACCCGGATGGAGGCATGGCCTACTACGATGAGGACACACGCGCCGCCGCGCAAGCCGCGCTGGGGCGCCCGCTGCATGTGTTCCGCTCCCCCAACGACGATCCGGGCGTGAACGGCGGCGCCGATGCGCTGTTCCTGCGAAACCGGCTGCGGGACTATGCCGCCGCGCTGGCAGCCGCCGTCCGCGCCGCCTTCCCCAACGCCGAGCTCGAGGTGCTCTTCCCCTACGACGTGAACCATCCCGTGCCCGCCGGAATCCACCTGCTGGGCGGGCGGTTGAACCGCTTCGTCAACTTCCCCGAAGAGTGGGCGTCTAAAGCGCAAGCGCCGTTCGACCGATTCAAGATTGAGGCGCTGGATTTTGGCGTCTGGTCCCGAAACCTCGATCTCTCCCGAAGCACGCTGGAGTTCGCCGCCGGCCTCGACTGGCCGCGGCAGGCAGTTCGGGCGATGATCGCACTGTTCCGCGGAGGTGCCCCGTGGCGAAAAGAGACCGCAATGGCGCGCCAGCTCGGCTTTGGCGGCGTGAGCCTTTGGGCCTTCGACCATGTCTGCATCTTCGGCTGGAACCTGTGGGAGACGGGGTCGGGCAAGGCGTTCAGCCAGGGATGAAATGGCGAAGATCCGGTGGTCGCCGAATTCATGATGTCGGGGAATCTGCTCGGATTTCGCGGAATTGCTACCTAATTTCGTGCAGGGCCGGTTTTGGGCGGTAGGCTTGAAATGAGAGAGGGGAGAGTGTAGATGCGGTGCCAGCGATGCGGGCGAGAAATCAGCCCGTTGCGCCTGTTGACAGACCGCGACTTCTGCAGCGAGCGCTGCCGGAAGAAGGGGCCCCGCGCCTCGGCGTGGTTCTTGCGCGACGCCGAGTATGACAGCGGCCCCGTCTTCGAGACTCCCGCTGCGGACACAAGCAAGCCCCAACCGAAGAACTCCAATGGAATGATGGCCGTCGCCATGGTGGGCCTGGTGGGCGCGCTGGTGGTGGCCAAGCTGGTCTTCCCGGACGACAGCGCCGCGCGCGGAGGACCGAGCCCGGTGGCGGGCGCGGCGCCGATGACCTCTCCCGCAGGCGAGCGTGCCGAAGGGCCGCGCGTCGGCGAATCCGGCGGCTTCGGAGAGTGGCTCGACAGCCATCTGCCGGGACGCACCGCCGTGCGGGTGAAGGTGGATTTCGACACCAACCTCGGCGAGTGGACCGGCAGCGCGCGCGGCTGGGTGGTGAAGGACGGAGTGGCCCGCGTGGGCGAACTCCGCCTCTGGAAGCCGACGCTGCAAACCCGCGACTACGAATTCGAGTTTGAAGGGCTGGTGGAGCGCAAGGGCATGAGCTGGGTGTACCGTGCGGCGGACACCGAAAATTACTACGCCACACGCATCCGCATCCTCCGTCCCGGCGCGGTGTCCGGCGCGGTGATCGAGCGGTACGGCATCGAAGGAGGGCGTACGTTCGCACGCACGGAGCTGCCGCTGCCGCTGCCGCTGCACCGCAACCAACCCTACCGGATCGCCACGCTGGTGGCGGGCTCCCGCTTCACCACGCTGATCGACGGCAAAGTGGTGGATGAGTGGTCCGACCCGCGCCTGGTCAAGGGCGGGGTGGGCTTCTTCGCCGCGGATGGCGAGCAGGCGGTGCTGCGCTGGGCCAACTTCCGCGAGCGCAAGTCGATCTGGGACCGCTTCGCGAGCGCCAATCTGCTGTTCGCGCCCGGCATTGTTCCCTGATCCTGCGCCACGGGCATCGCGGCCAGCGCGGGGCAGAGGCGAATTCCGGGAGCCCATCGACGCGTGTTTCCACGCCCTTTCTGGTGGTGCGTGGATCTGAACAGCGATTTCTGGTTTCGGGGCACAGATCTGCGGAGGCTCTGTCTCTGGCGAGGGTCCTAAGAGAACACTCTCGAGAATCCCTGGCCAAGCCGCGGCTTGTCTGCTGGCGGGCGTGAGGGAAGGAGCGCTTGCTGGGAACCCGATCCTCGCCGCCGGTCCGGGGCCTTTCCCCTTCGTGGTGGGGCATCACACCTCGCCATTTCCCCCGGCGCTCGCGCCGGCGCCGCGCAGCCAGAATTGTTCCCCCGGCGCTTGCGCCGGGGCCGCCCGGCCCAGTTTGTTCCATCGACGCTTGCCTCGGGGCCACGCAGCACGAGCCGTTCCGAAATTGGAGAACCCGCATAGTGCGACTCGTACTATCGAACCGGTTGTTTCGGTGGTTCTTTCCTCTCCGCCCCGACGTGATGGTTTGAGGGAACCATCCGAACAGCCCAACCCCGCCTGGTTTGGCGGTGACTTGAGTGTGTGGCGGGCCGGAATCAAGCCACGCAAGCAATGCGGCCCCGGCGCAAGCGCTTGGTGAGGGGGACGGCCTGATCTGGCACCTTCGCATCAGGAAGCGACCGGGGCGCTGGTTCCATTTGCCCGGAAGACAGGCAGGGCCTGGCGAGAGCCAACAACGTGGGCGCAAGCCACGAGGGAATCATTGAGGAAATTACCATGCGGACGGTGCAAGCAGCGCGGCCCCGACGCAATCGTCGGGGGAACGGTGCAAGCAATGCGGCCGCACCATTCTTGAGAAGCCGTCCATCAGAGGCCGCAAGTCGGCCAACGCACGCCACGCGGCCCTCGTTCCCGCACTAAAGAGGCCATGTCAGCGAAGTGCACAGACGGTGCATTTTCCGGGGTCTTCAACTTGCGAAAGAGCCGGATCAGGCCGTCCCCTTTGTTGCAGAGCCGCCCTCGTTGAGGGCACGGGGGCCACCGCGGCCCCGACGCAAGCGTCGGGGGAACAGCGCAAGCGATGCGGCCCCGGCGCAGGCATTTGGTGAGGGGGACGGCCTGATCTGGTACCTTCGCATCAGGAAGCGACCGGGCCCCGGTTCCACTTGCCCGGAAGACAGGCAGGGCCGGGCGAGAGCCCACAACGTGAGCGCGAGCCCCGAGGGAATCATCGGGGAAATTACCACGCGGACGGTGCAAGCAGCGCGACCCCGGCGCAAGCGCTGGGTGAGGGGGACGGCCTGATCTGGCACCTTCGCCTGTGGAAGTGACTGGGGCCGGAGTGCCATTCGCCGGCCACGAAGGCAGCGCCGGGCGAAAGCCGGCAGCGCAGGCGCAGGCGCCGGGGGAACCTCGCGGAACGGGTGTCTAGCGGTACTCCTCCCAATTGATGTTGCGCATGTCGCCGTGCCGGAGGAAGGCGCGGTGCATGGCGAGCCCGAGCGAGAGCGACAGCGGCTCGTGCCCTTCCTTGACCAGCCGCAGGTAGTCGCGCAGCTGCTCGCGGTAGTCCGGATGGGCGCACTTGTCGATAATGAGGCGGGCGCGCTCGTGCGGGTCGCGGCCGCGCAGATCGGCCACGCCATGCTCGGTGGCCACCACCTGCACGGAATGCTCGGAGTGGTCCATGTGCGAGCAGAGGGGCACGATGGTGGAAATCTTGCCGCCCTTGGCAGTGGAGGGGCAGGAGAAGATCGACAGATAGGCGTTGCGAGTGAAGTCGCCGGAGCCGCCGATGCCGTTCATCATGGTCTTGCCCATGACGTGAGTGGAGTTGACGTTTCCGGTCAGGTCCACCTCAATGGCGGTGTTCATGCTGACGATGCCGAGCCGGCGCACGATTTCGGGGTGATTGGTGATCTCCTGCGGGCGCATGAGGATCCTGGTGCGGAAGAAGTCGAGGTTGGAGGTGACGTGCCGCATGGCTTCGGGCGAGAGCGTGAGCGAGCAGGTGGAGGCGAACTCGCAGCGGCCGCTTTCGAGCAGGGGAATGACAGAATCCTGAAGGACCTCGGTGTACATGAGGAAGTTGGGGACCTCGGGGTGGCGGCCGAGGGCGGCGAGCACGGCGTTGGCGATGTTGCCGACGCCGGACTGCAGCGGCAGGAAGGTTTTCGGGATGCGCCCGGCGCGCATTTCACCCACGAGGAAGTCCGCCACGTTCTGGCCGATTCTTTCGGTGACCTCGGTGGGCGGCTCGAAGGGCGAGCTTTCATCCTCGGCGTCAGTCAGCACGACGCCGGCGATCTTGGACGGATCGACGACGCAAATGGGCGAGCCGATGCGGTCTGCCGGGTGGTAGATCGGAATCTCCTGGCGCGTGGGCGGGTCGGCGGGCTCGAAGATGTCGTGCATGCCGAGCAGGGCGGGAGGGTGCTTGGAGTTCAGCTCGATGAGGACCTTCTCGGCGAGGCGGAGGTAGGTGTTCGAGGCGCCGACCGAGGTAGTGAGCACGACGCCGCCGCCGGGCGTGAGGTCGGCCGCTTCGACGACGGCGAAGTGGATGGGCCCGAGATAACCGTAGCGGATGAACTGGGGCAGCAGGGACAGGTGCATGTCGACGAAGCGCACCTGCCCGGTGTTGATCTGCTTCCGCAGGGTGGCGTTGGACATGTAGGGCGTGCGGAAGCTGATGGCCTCGGCTTCGGCGAGCGCGCCGTCGAGGCTGGGGCCGGTAGAGGCGCCGGTGAGCACGCCCACCTTGAAGGGCCTGCCGGCGTCATGCTCGCGGCGGGCTTTGGCGGCCAGCGCCCTGGGGATCGCCTTGGCTGCGCCGGCGGGCGTGAAGCCGCTGAAGCCGATCGTGGCGCCGTGCGGGATCATTTCCGCGGCTTCTTCCGCGGTGAGGATGGGGAATGGGAAGGATGGCATGATGATCACTCCTGTGTGGATCCGAACAAATCGAGCAGCTGGCGCGCGGCGGAGAAGCTGCTGATGTGGCCGCGGCGGACCTCTTCGCGAAGCCGCGGCAGGCGCGCCGCCACGCGGGGATCGCGCTCGAAGCGCTCCATAAGCCCGTCGCGGACAAGCTCCTCCATCCACTGAAGCGCCTGTTCGCGGCGGCGCTCGAAGAGGAATCCGTTGGCCCGCAGGAGCGCGCGGTGCTCGAGCACGAGCTCCCACAGCGCGGGGATATTTTCACCGGTGAGCGCCGAGCAGGCCACGACGCGGGGCGTCCAACCGCCGGGCGCAGGCGGGAACAGATGCAACGCGGAAGAGTACTCGGCGCGGGCGCGTTCGGCGCGGGCGCGGTTGTCCCCGTCGGCCTTGTTGATGGCGATGGCGTCCACCATCTCCATGATGCCCCGCTTGATGCCCTGCAGCTCGTCGCCCGCGCCGGGGACGAGGACGAGCAGGAAGAAGTCGGTCATGGATCGCACCGCCGTTTCCGACTGTCCCACGCCGACGGTCTCGACGAGGATGTTGCGGAATCCGGCGGCTTCGCACAACAGCATGGTCTCCCGCGTTCGCCGCGCGACACCGCCCAGATGTCCGCGGGAGGGCGAGGGGCGGATGAAGGCCATGGGGTGGCGGGAGAGCCGCTCCATCCGGGTCTTGTCGCCGAGGATGGAGCCGCCGGAGACCGGGCTGGAAGGATCGACAGTGAGCACGGCGGTCTTCTCGTCGCGCTCCTCGACAAGGTGCATGCCAAGCGTGTCGATGAGAGTGGACTTGCCCGCGCCGGGCACGCCGGTGATGCCGACGCGGCGGGAGTTGCCCGTGTGCGGAAGGACGGCTTCCAGGATGGCGAGGGCGAGGTCGGCGTCCGCAGGCAGGTCAGACTCGACGACGGTGATGGCGCGGGCCAGGATCACGCGGTCGCCGGAGAGGATGCCGTCGACGTAGGCATTGAGCGGCAGGCGCCGGCGGCGCGGCGGCGCGGACTGGCCCGGGTTGGGTTCGCTGTGGTCCATCCTCGGAGGCGGTCTCTCTGGCTTGAGTCAAAGATCAGTGTGGCAGATCAGCGCGCGGACGCGTCATGCCGCCAGAGCGGCGAGCACTTTCTGGGCGCAGACGGGGATCACGGTGCCGGGGCCGAAGACGTCGATGGCGCCGGCGCGGCGCAGCTCGTCGTAGTCCTGCGGCGGGATGACGCCGCCAACGAAGACGACGATGTCATCTCGGCCGAGCTTGCGGAGCTCTTCGATCAACTCGGGCACAAGCGTCTTGTGCCCGCCGGCGAGCGAGGAGACGCCGACGGCGTGGACGTCGTTTTCCACCGCCATTTGCGCGACCTCGCGCGGGGTGGCAAACAGCGGCCCGACGTCGACGTCGAAGCCGATGTCGGCGAAGGCGGTGGCGACTACCTTGGCGCCGCGGTCGTGGCCGTCCTGGCCCATTTTGGCGATGAGGATGCGCGGGCGGCGGCCTTCTGCGCGCGCGAATTCCTCCACCATTTTTCTGGCCTTCTGGAATTCCGGATCGGACATTGCTTCACTGGAATAAACCCCCGAAATGGTGCGGCTGACCGGCTGATACCGGCCGTAGACTTTTTCCAGCGCGGCGGAGATTTCTCCGAGGGTGGCGCGGGCGCGCGCGGCCTGCACGCTCAGCTCGAGCAGGTTGCCTTCGCCCGTGGCGGCGCAGCGCGTCAGCGCTTCCAGCGCCTGCCGCACCGCCGTTTCATTGCGGCGCGCCTTGACTTCCTGGATGCGGCGGATCTGCTTCTCTCGCACGGCGCGGTTGTCGACTTCGAGCACCTGCACGGGCTCGTCCTGCTCCCAGCGGTAGCGATTGACGCCGACGATCACTTCCTTGCCGGAGTCGATCCGCGCCTGCCGCCGCGCCGCAGCTTCCTCGATGCGCATCTTCGGCAGCCCCGTTTCGATGGCTTTCGCCATGCCGCCGAGCGCCTCCACTTCCTGAATGAGGTTCCATGCCCTGTGCATGAGCTCGTGAGTGAGGCTCTCGACGTAGTAGCTGCCGCCCCAGGGATCGACGACGCGGCAGATGCCGGTTTCTTCCTGCAGATAGATCTGGGTGTTGCGGGCGATGCGGGCGCTGAAGTCGGTGGGCAGGGCGAGCGCCTCGTCGAGCGCATTGGTGTGCAGAGACTGGGTATGGCCCATCGCCGCGGCCATCGCCTCCACGCAGGTGCGGATCACATTGTTGAAGACATCCTGGGCGGTGAGCGACCACCCGGAGGTCTGCGAGTGCGTGCGCAGCGCCATGGACTTCGGGTTCTTCGGGTGGAAGCCCTTGACGATCTTTGCCCACAGGACGCGGGCGGCGCGCATCTTGGCGATCTCCATGAAGTGGTTCATGCCCACAGCCCAGAAGAAGGACAGCCGCGGGGCGAAGTCGTCGATGGAGAGGCCGGCATGGATGCCCGTGCGCAGATATTCGAGGCCGTCGGCGAGCGTATAGGCGAGTTCGAGGTCCGCCGTGGCGCCGGCCTCCTGCATATGGTAGCCGGATATGGAAATGCAGTTGAATTTCGGCATTTTTTCCGCGCAATAACGGAAAATATCGCCGATGATTTTCATGGAGGGGCCGGGCGGATAGATGTACGTATTGCGGACCATGAACTCCTTGAGGATGTCGTTCTGGATGGTGCCGCTGAGCTTTTCCGGCGCGACGCCCTGCTCTTCGGCGGCGACGATATAGAAGGCCATCACGGGCAGCACGGCGCCGTTCATGGTCATCGAGACCGACATCTCGTCGAGCGGGATCTGGTCGAAGAGGATTTTCATGTCCTCGACGGTGTCGATGGCGACGCCGGCCTTGCCCACGTCGCCCACGACGCGCTCGTGGTCGGAATCGTAACCGCGGTGGGTGGCGAGGTCGAAGGCCACGGAGAGGCCCTTCTGGCCGGCGGCGAGGTTGCGCCGGTAGAAGGCATTGGACTCTTCGGCGGTGGAGAAGCCCGCGTACTGCCGGATGGTCCACGGGCGCAGGACGTACATGGTGGAATACGGCCCGCGGAGGAAGGGCGGCAGCCCCGCGGCGTAGTCGAGATGCTCCATGCGTTCGAGGTCCGCCGCGGTGTAGCAGGGCTTCACCGGGATCTGCTCATTGGTGGTCCACACCGGTCCGGAAGGGCACGAGCCGCCGGCGGCGGGGACGGTCCATTCGATTTTCGAAAAATCGGGCCGCATGGGGCGTCAATCCTCCTTTCCGTCGATGCCGAGCCGCTGCTGCCACTCGGCGAGCGTCTCCACGATGTTCGAGAACAGGTGCACGAAGCCGGCGACGCCTGCCTCGCGCAGCGCCTCGATCTGCTCCTTGGGGTTGCCGGCGACGATGACGGGCACGGAGACGCGCGGGCAGACGTCGCGCGCGAAGTCGAGATATTCGGCGTCGGAGGAGCAGAGCACGATGAGATCCGCCTGCCTGCCTTCGAGCTCTTCAGCCTCTTCGACAGCGAAGCCCGCGCAGGCGAAGAAGTTCAGGCAGAACTGCGCGCGGGCCATCTTCATCTTCAGGTCGCCGCGTTTGAGCAGCAGCACCCTGGGCGTCTTGCCGGTGCGGCGCGCGTAGCGCTCCGTGCGGAGGCGGATCTTTTCGATGGGGCGCGCGAGGCGCCATCCGGCGCCTTCCAGAGAGCCCGCCTGATCGAGGCGCCGCTCGCCGGGATCGGGATAGTTGTTGACGCCGACCATCACGCGGCGGCGAGAGGCGAATTCCTTCTCTTTCGCCTCGCGTGATGCGGCGACAGCAGCCTGGACGAACGCTTGCGCCTTCGCATAACCGCCCATCGCCTCCACCTGCTGGAAAAGCTTCCATGCCTCGGCGGCGAGGCTTGCTGTGAGGCTCTCGATGAACCACGAGCCGCCCGCGGGGTCGGCGACCTTGTCGAGGTGGGCTTCCTCTCTCAGGATCAGCTGGATGTTGCGGGCGAGCCGCGCGGGGTAGCCGGCAGCTTGCACGCGAAGGGTGTCGGCGCCGCCGAGGACGGCGGACAGCGCCTCGGTGGTGGAGCGCAGGAGGTTGGTCCAGGGATCGTAGATGCTCTTGTTGGAAAGCGCGGTGATGGCGTGGATGCGCGTTTCGGGATTCGCACCGTAAGCCTCCGCCATGCGGGCGTAGAGGGCGCGGGCTGCACGGAGCTTCGCGATTTCCATGAAGTACACCGAGCCGATGCCGAAGGCGAGCCCCTCGACGGGCTGGCCCGCCGCGAGCCGGTCGCTGGCCTCGGCGAGGGTGAAGGCAAGCTCCTGCACGGCGGTGGCGCCGTTCTCATGGTGGACGGCGCCGTTGACGGCGCCGGGAGGAAGCGGCCCTTCGGCGATCTCACACGCGCGGGGTTCGCAGCGGCGGTACAGCGCCTGAGGGAGATCCTCGCGGCGGTAATAGGGACGGACGGAGATGCCTTCGGGGGTCTTCCAGATCAGTTTCTTTTCATAGTCGGCGCCCTGGAGATCCGCCCGGATGGCGGCCTCCCATGCCTCCGTGGGCACGGGCGGGAAATCGTCGAGGAGCCGCAGCTCCTGCTCATGGCATGAACCGGACTCAGGCATGGCTGCCAGCCTCCTGCACCACTTCGATCAGGAAGGAAAAGTCCTTCGGGTGGACGAAGAAGATCATCGTGCCGCGCGAGCCGGGGCCGGGCTCCTGCGTCAGATGAAATCCCCTCTCCTTCAAGAAATGGTACGCCGCATGGATGTCCTTGACGCGGAAGGCGAGGTGGGCGAACCCGCCGCGCCCGCCGTTTTTCTCGATCTGCTTCGCCACGGGGGATTCGGGCGAAAGCGGTTCCAGCAACTGGATCAGGCTGGGCCCGCCTCCCACGCGGAGGAGAACCTCGCGCACCATGTGGCGGCCGTGGACCTCCTCGCGGTGGATTTCCGTGAACCCGAGCGCCTTGTATTTTTCGAGCTGCTCGTCCAGCTGCCCTTGCGGGACGGCTATGGCGACGTGGTCCACGAACTCGAAACCTGCCGATTTCAGTTCCTCGATCATGGGAATTCTCTCCTGAAAAAAGCTACTCGAATTCGACCAGAACGGCGCCGGACTGGACGGAATCGCCGGCGTTTACGTTGATTTTCGCCACTTTTCCGGCGATAGGCGCCGTGATATTGGTCTCCATTTTCATCGCCTCGAGCACGAGCAGGGTGTCGCCCGGCTGGATCTGCTGCCCCGGCTGGGCGAGCACCTTGACGACGATGCCGTTGATGGGGCTGCGGCAGACCTTGTCCTCGTTGACGGGCTCGCCGCCCGGCGGGGCGGAGGCGGGAGCGGGAGCGGCGGGCACGCGCACGGCGCCGGGCTGGATCATGTAGCTCGGCGGCAGCTGCGGCTTCGGGGGCTCGGGCTCGTATGCCTCGACTTCCACCTCGTAGGTCTTGTCGTCGATTGTGATTTTCAGTTTCACGGCGGTTTCTCCTGTCTGTTACCGGACGCGGTGCTGATGATGCTGCGGGGAGATGCGGTGGGACGCCTGGATGGAGACGCGCCCCTGCTGCGCCCACGCAGGCGAGCTGACGAGCCTAATGGCGCGGATGTGCGGGCGCTTGCCAAGGAAGGCAGCGACGGCGGCGGAGATGGCGGCGAGGGTTTCTTCGGAGATCTCCTCGGCGGGGGGCGGAGGCGGCTCGGCGGGCACCTCGACGGCGTGCGAGGGCGCGGCGGCTGCCGCGCGTTCGAGTTCGGCGAGCTTTTCGGCAAGCGCCGCCAAATGCTGGCGGAGCGCCTCGACCTCCTGGCTGAGGCTTTGCAGGGTGATCCGGGACATGGAGCGCCTCCTTTCCTAGAGCGGGATCAGCCCGTGCTTCTTTCCGGGGCGCAGCTCGCGCTTGGTGTGGAGGTATTCGAGCGACTGCGCGATGTATTTGCGCGTTTCGGCGGGCTCGATGATGTCATCGACGAGGCGGCGGCCGGCGGCGACGTAAGGATTGGCAAACACCTCGCGGTATTTTTCGATCATTTCCTGACGTTTGGCGGCCTTGTTTTCGGCCTCGGCGATTTCTTTTTTGAAGACGATTTCGGCCGCGCCCTCGGCGCCCATGACGGCGATTTCGGCGGTGGGCCATGCATAGACGCGGTCGGCGCCGAGGTCCTTGGCGCACATGGCAAGGTAGGCGCCGCCGTAGGCCTTGCGCAGCACCACGGTGATCTTGGGAACGGTCGCGGCCGAGTAGGCGAACAGCATCTTGGCGCCGTGGCGGATGATGCCGTTGTGCTCCTGGGCGACGCCGGGGAGGAAGCCGGGGACGTCGACAAGCGTGACGAGCGGGATGTTGAAGGCGTTGCAGAAGCGCACGAAGCGGGCTCCCTTGGAGCTGGCGTCGATGTCGAGCACGCCCGCCTGCACGCTGGGCTGGTTGGCGACGACGCCCACGGTGCGGCCGTAGATGCGGGCGAAGCCGATGACGAGGTTGGGGGCGTGGCCGGCCTGCACCTCGAGGAAGTCGGCGTTGTCGACGATGCGGAAGATCACCTCGCGGACGTCATAGCCCTTCTTGCCGTCGACGGGGACGATGGTGTTGAGCTCCGGGTCGGGGTCGCAGTGGTAGTTGCCGGGCAGCTCGGGCGGGTCCTCGAGATTGTTGGAGGGGAGGAAGGACAGCAGCTTCTGGCAGATGAGGATCGCCTGCCGGTCGTCCTCGGCGATGAAGTGGATGACGCCGGAGCGGGCCATGTGGGCGTCCGGGCCGCCGAGCTCTTCCATGGTGACGTCCTCGCCGGTGACCTGCTTGATGACGTTGGGCCCGGTGATGAACATGTGGGCCTTGCGGGTCTGGATGATGAAGTCGGTGAGGGCGGGCGAGTAGGCGGCGCCGCCGGCGCAGGGGCCGCAGATGAGGGAGATCTGCGGGACGACGCCGCTGAGCATGACGTTGGTGTAGAAGACGCGGCCGTAGCCGGCGAGCGAGTCGATGCCTTCCTGGACGCGCGCGCCGCCGGAGTCGTTGATGAAGATGAACGGCGAGCCGGTCTTCAGCGACTGGAGCATGGCGTCGGCGACCTTGTTGGAGTGGAGCTCGCCGGCGGAGCCGCCGAGGACGGTGAAGTCCTGGCTGGCGACGTGGACGAGCCTGCCGTTGATGGCGGCCGAGCCGGTGACGACGCCATCGGCGGGCGCCTCCTTGCCGGCCATGCCGAACAGCGTGGCGCGGTGCTGGGCGAAGCAGCCGGTTTCCATGAAGGAGCCGGGATCGACGAGGGCATCGATGCGCTCGCGGGCAGTGAGCTTGCCGGAGGCGCGGTGTTTTTCGAGCTTGTCGGCGCCGCCTCCGAGGTGGATCTTCTGCCGCTTCTCGCGAAGCTCGGCGATGCGCTGTTCCATGGATTTGATCGTCATATAAAATACCTGTGACTCTGAAATTCAAGTTTCCTTGGCGACGCGCTTCCCGGGGGGAGACGCGGCCGGGGAATTCCGGATCAGGGCGCCGGAGCCACGGTGACCTTGTGTTTCCTGTCGCCGATGGTCACCTCGTAGGTGATTTTGGAGAGGACGGGGCCTTTGCCGTCGCCGGCGGGCGCAGCCGCGGCGGTGGGCTGGGCCGCGGCGGGATCCTTGCCGAGGTTCCTGGGCCCTTCGTGGCGCGTGGCGAAGAACTTGGGCGCGACCTGCGGGAACATGGCGTAGGTGAGGACGTCCTCGTCGGAGCCGTTGCAACCCTTGCAGGCGATGGCGGCGGAGCGCAGCTCGTCCCACTCGGGCTTGAGCAGGTCAGCGGGGCGGCAGGTGATGGCGGGTTTCTTGGCCTGTTTGGCGGCGAGCTGAACGACCTCGGGGTCGCGCTGGCCGATGGTGGCGCCGTAGTAGCCGAGCATGAGATCGGCGAACTCGCCGGTGAGGACCTTGTAGCGGCCCATCATGACGTTGAAGACCGCCTGGGTGCCCACGATCTGGCTGGTGGGCGTGACGAGCGGCGGGTAGCCGGCGTCCTTGCGGACGCGGGGGACTTCCTCGAGAACTTCGTGGATGCGGTGGGCGGCGCCCTGCTGGCGGAGCTGGCTTTCCATGTTGGAGATCATGCCGCCGGGGATCTGCGATTCGAAGATTTCGGTGTCGACGCCGGTGATGTTGGAGAGGAACTCCTGGTAGCGGGGGCGGATCTTGTCGAAGTGGCGCTTGATGCGCAGCAGCCGCTGCTTGTCGAGGGAGGTGGAGTACGGGGTGCCCTCGAGCATCTCGACGAGGCTTTCGGTGGGGTTGTGGCCGGGGCCGAGGGAGAGCGAGCTGATGGAGGTGTCGACGCAATCGGCGCCGGCTTCGATCGCCTTCATGAGAGAGACCATGGTGACGCCGGTGGTGGCGTGGACATGGACGTGGACGCGGACGTCTTCGCCGCAGGTTTCCTTGATGGCGCGGACGAGCTCGTAGGCGGGAGCGGGCTTGAGCAGCGCCGCCATGTCCTTGATGCAGAGCGAATCGCAGCCAAGATCGAGGAGCTGCTCGGCGAGTTCCACGTAGCCGGTAATGGTGTGCAGCGGGCTGATGGTGTAGCAGATGGTGCCCTGGGCGTGCTTGCCGGTGCGTTTGACCGCCTGGATGGCGCGGCGGAGGTTGCGGATGTCGTTCAGGGCGTCGAAGACGCGGAAGACGTCCATGCCGTTTTCGGCGGCTTTTTCGACGAAGCGGTCGACGACGGTGTCCTCGTAGTGGCGGTAGCCGAGGAGGTTCTGCCCGCGGAGCAGCATCTGCAGGCGCGAGTTGGGCATCGCCTTGCGGAAGGCGCGGAGCCGCTCCCACGGATCTTCGTTGAGGAACCGGATGCAAGCGTCGAAGGTGGCGCCGCCCCAGCACTCCACGGACCAATAGCCGGCTTTGTCGATGTCTTCGCAGGCGGGCAGCATATCCTCGAGCGCCATGCGGGTGGCCATGAGCGACTGATGCCCGTCGCGGAGGACCAATTCAGTGACGTCGATGTGTCGGGTAGTCATGGTGGAAACTCTGCAAATTCGATGCGGCGCCGGGGCTGGAAGTTGGTTTTGCGGGCGCCATCCGTTTCTATAATATCAGACCTAGATATCCTGTTGCAGACCTCGACACCGGGTTAGGGCGGAACGCGTTTAACTCACTGTATATGATTGATTGCTCGCAGCTTATTGATTTGCCGTGCGGCCTTCGCCGGCATGTGAAATTTGCGTGTCACAGTTTCGTGACAAGGAGATGAATCTTTTCTGGGGATGCTCTTCGGAGAGCGAGCCGCGGGGCGGGCGCTGAGGCGTGGTGCAGGTTGCGCACCCGGGTCGGATCGTCTTGAGAGCCGTACAGGGCTGGCGTGGCAGGGGGATCGCTGCCGGAGACGCACCGGGGATTCGCCTGAGGCGCGGCTCGGAGATTCCGCTTGCCTCTAAGGAAACTCGGGGGAACCGCCGATGGAGGGAGGGAGGCCGGAGGGCCCGATGCCCGTCGAGAGACCCAGGCTGGAGCGGCTGGAGGCGGCGCTGCTGATGTGGCGCGCGCGGCGGGTGTCGGATCCGATTGAGCGGCTGCGCCTGTTGCGGCGGGCCTGCAGGGGAGCGATGGCGGGCACGGCAGCGGGTGCAAGGGGTAATGGGGCTCGCGTGCGGCGCATGCTGGCGGTGGCGGGCGCGATCCTCATGCTGCTGCTGCCACTGGGCGCGGTGCGGCAGGGGGCGCCGGAGAGGGTGCAGGCGTCCGAGGGGATTCCCTTCGCGTCTGCGGTGAGTCAGGCGGCGCCCGATGTCTGGCTGGTGGAGCAGCAGCCGGGATACGAGCTTTACTCCAACGGGCTGCGGATCGAGCGCCAATACGAGACGGAGGGCGAGCCGCGTTCCTACGAGGTCTATGCGCGGGGCAGGGAGGAGCTGGGGCCGGTGGAGGAGCGCACCGTGCCTGCGGGGATCGTGTACCACTCCACGGAGAGCGCCACGGCGGAGTTCCGCGCCGATCAGGCGTCGCGGCTGAAGCTGCTGGGCCGGTATCTGCTGCGCTATGTGCGGGAGGAGCGCGCCTATCACTATCTGATCGACCGCTTCGGGCGCGTGTGGAGGATCGTGCGCGAGTCCGATGCCGCCAATCACGCGGGGTATTCGGTGTGGGCGGACGACCGATGGACGTACGTGAATCTGAACTGGAGCTTTCTCGGCGTTTCGGTGGAGGGGCAAAGCGCCGCGGCGGCGCCCGGCGGCGAAATCACGCGGGCGCAGATCCTCGCGTTGCGGCAGCTGACCGAGATGCTGCGCGCGCGGTACGGGATCGCGCCTGCCAACTGCGTGACCCATGCGCAGGTGAGCGTCAACCCGTCGAACCGGCAAGCGGGGTATCACTATGACTGGGCGACGCGGTTCCCGTTCGCCGCACTGGGGCTGCCAGACAACTACCGGATTCCCGTTCCGAGCCTGTGGCTGTTCGGCTTCACGTACGACCCTTCGCTCGTGAATCTCACGGGAGAATCGTACTGGCAGGGGCTTGTGCTGGGCGAGGACTTTTTGCGGCAAAGTGCGGCAGCGAGAGGAATGCCGGTGGAGGAGTACCGGGCGGAGCGTGCTGCCGTGCACCGCCGCATCCTCTCGCGGTTGAAGAGCAGGATGGAACGCGCCGGCGAGGCGGCAGGAGGGCAATCGCCATGAATCAGGAAGCGAAGACAGGCAGCGGCGCTGTGATCGGTCTGGACGTAGGGACGAGCCGCGTGGTGGCCATCCGGCAGGCAGACGGGCAGCGCACTGCGCGCGCGGAGCTGAACGCTTTTCTTTCCATTCCCTGGAGCGGGATGACAGAGGCGAGCCTGCACCGGGAGTCGATCCCTCTTGTGGTCCGGGGCGGAGAGATCCTGGTGATCGGGAATGAGAGCGCGCGGCTGGCGGATCTTCTGGGGCGCGAGCTGCGGCGCCCGATGATGCGCGGCATGCTGAATCCCGACGAGCCGGAGGGGCTGGAGCTGATCCGCGCCATTCTGCGATCCGTCCTGGAGCCGGAGGTGACGGCAGGAGCCAAGGTTCGATTCAGCGTTCCTTCGCCGCCTCTTTCGGGGGAGAGCTCGCTGACTTTCCACGAGGCGTCCCTGCGGCGGATTCTGGAAGATCTGGGTTATCCGGACGCGGCGGGGGTGAACGAGGGCGTGGCGGTGATCTACAGCGAGCTGTGGGAGTCGAACTACACGGGGATCGGCATCAGCTTTGGCGGCGGGCTGTGCAATGCCGCCCTGGCCTACCTTTCCGTGCCCGCGCTTGCCTTCAGCGTTCCGAAAGCAGGCGACTTCATTGATGCGAGCGCGGCCGCCGTGGCAGGCGAGCTGGTCAACCGCGTCCGGCTGGTCAAGGAAGAGCAGTTCCACTTCAACGGCAACTACGGGGACAAGATTCAGCAGGCGCTGGCGGTGTATTACGACGACATGATCCACTCCGTCGTCGCCGGGCTGCGGCAAGCCTTGCAGAACTGCCGCTCCCTGCCGCGCTTTGGACGGCCCTTGCCGCTGGTATTGAGCGGCGGCGGCGTACTGCCGGAGGGGTTCCGGGAGCGGTTCGAGAAAGCCCTGGCAGAGGCGCAGCTGCCAGTGCCCATCTCCGAAGTCCGGTTGGCCCGCCACCCGCTGGCGGCGACGGCGGAGGGCGCTCTGGCGGCGGCGCTGAGCGAGTAGAGCTCGGCGGGGCGGCGCCCCAGGGCAAGTCAGAGCGGTGGGCCGTGCGGTCACGGCGTGCGCTGGCAGATGGGACGTCAAGGTGTCTCTCGAGCCGTGCAGGCAGCCCTGCCTGGCTTGACTCGCACAAGCAGCAGCCCTGCAAGGAAGGGCCGCCGCTGTTGGCAGCAAAACGCGGACGTCTCGATCTCCGGGAAGCCGGCGTGGCAGAGGAGCCTGCATGCAATCTCGCTGAACGGGAGCCCTCGCCGGCACGAAACTCTCGTGCTTCGCCGCGGGGATGCCCGCACGAAGGACACGCGGCGCACCCGCGAGGACCCGTCAGAGCGCGGATTTGACAAAGCGCGTGTTCGGGGCGCCGTTGCGGGTTGCCGCCGGTTTTACGGCCACCGCGAGCAACGTCTCAAAGTGCGGCGGCTGCTCTTCGCGGTGCACGACGGATGTTTCGATCTCTTCGAAGCCTGCTTCCCGGAGGAACCGGCGCATCTCGACTTCGGTGAAGCCGAGCCATTCGTCGGCGTAGAGTTCGCGCGCCTCTTCGCGGTTGTGCTTTGCGAGATCGAGCACGACGATCCGGCCGCCGGGCCGCAGGATGCGCCATGCCTCCGCCACGGCCTTCTCCGGGTGCTGGGCGTGGTGCAGGGACTGCGAGAAGACGGCCACGTCGACGCAACCGTTTTCGAGCGGCAGGCTTTCGAGGTCGCCCAAACGGTATTCGACGTTCGCGAAGCCGCGCTCGGCAGCCACGCGCCTGCCGTAGTCGACCATCTGCGGCGAGCTGTCCACCGCGTAGACGTGCCTGGCGCGGCGCGCGAGCAGGAATGCCACTGCGCCTTCGCCTGCGCCGAGGTCGGCGGCGTCGATCTCCGGCAGCAGCGCCAGCAGCGCTTCCGCGAACGCCTTCCAGGAACGCCCGGGCATGTAGTGGCGCCCGAAGCGTCCGGCGAGCTCGTCGAAATACGCCCGCGTCCTTTGGCGGCGCTTTTCGAGGACCAGCGCCAGAGCCTCCTCGTCGTGGCGGACTTCCTCCATCTCGCGCGAGGCTTCCTCCAGAATGCCCATGAGCAGGGCGGGCAGCGGGCGGCGCAAGCTGTAGCGGACATGCTTGCCCGACTTGCGGTCCTCGACAAGCCCCGCCTGCCGCAGCTGGGCCAAATGCGAGCTCAAGGTGCTCTGCCCGATCGAAAGGATCTCCTGCAGCTCCGCGACGGCGAGTTCCTCACGCCCAAGCAGGCGGAGGATCCGCACGCGCGTGGGATCGGCGACCACCTTGAGGGCTCGCAGGATTGACGCCATGGGCTGCCGTCTGGCATTATATCAATGTATCGCGATGAGTCGATATCAAATCCTGTCAAGGAGCGATTGCCGATGAGCACGGACGTGATGAGGCCCGAGACGCTGCCGTACAAGGTGGCGGATCTGTCCCTGGCGGAATGGGGGCGGAAGGAGATTACGATTGCCGAGGCGGAGATGCCCGGGCTGATGGCGCTGCGGCGCAAGTATGCGGGCGAGAAGCCGCTGGCCGGGGTGAGGATCAGCGGCTCGCTGCACATGACGATTCAGACGGCGGTGCTGATCGAGACGCTGGTGGAGCTGGGGGCGACGGTGCGGTGGGCGTCGTGCAACATTTTCTCGACGCAGGATCACGCGGCGGCGGCGATTGCGGCGGCGGGGATCCCGGTGTTCGCCTGGAAGGGCGAGACGCTGGAAGACTACTGGTGGTGCACCTACATGGCGCTGTCACATGCGGGCGGGAAGGGACCGCAGCTGGTGGTGGACGACGGGGGCGATGCGACGCTGCTGATCCACAAGGGCTACGAGCTGGAGGAAGGCTCCAACTGGGTGAATGAGCCTTCGGAGTCGCACGAAGAGCAGGTGATCAAGGATCTGTTGAAGCGGATCCACGCCGAGAACCCGCGCCGCTGGCACGACATGGTGGCGGAGTGGAAGGGCGTGAGCGAGGAGACGACGACGGGCGTGCACCGGCTGTACAAGATGCATCAGGAAGGGAAGCTGCTGGTGCCGGCGATCAACGTGAACGACTCGGTGACGAAGTCGAAGTTCGACAACCTGTACGGGTGCCGGGAATCGCTGGCCGACGGGCTGAAGCGCGCCATGGACGTGATGGTGGCGGGCAAGGTGGCGGTGGTGTGCGGCTATGGCGAGGTGGGCAAGGGTTCGGCGCAGTCGCTGCGGGCGTTCGGCGCGCGGGTGATTGTGACGGAGATCGACCCGATCACGGCGCTGCAGGCGGCGATGGAGGGCTTCGAGGTGACCACGGTGGAGGACACGCTGGGGCGCGCGGACATCTACGTCACGGCCACGGGCAACTGCGACGTGATCACGCTGGAGCACATGGAAAAGATGAAAGACCAGGCGATTGTCTGCAACATCGGCCACTTCGACAACGAGATTCAGGTGGACCGGCTGAACAAGGCGCCGGGCGTGATCAAGAGGAACATCAAGCCGCAGGTGGACTGCTACACGTTCCCGGACGGGCACCAGATTTATCTGCTGGCCGAGGGGCGGCTGGTGAACCTCGGCTGCGCGACCGGGCATCCGAGCTTCGTGATGTCGACCTCGTTCAGCAATCAGGTGCTGGCGCAGATGGATCTCTGGAAGAACCGCGACGTATACAAGCCGGGCGTGTACATGCTGCCGAAGAAGCTCGACGAGGAGGTGGCGCGGCTGCACCTGGAGAAGATCGGCGTGAAGCTGACGCGGTTGACGCAGAAGCAGGCCGACTACATCGGCGTGCCGATCGACGGGCCGTACAAGCCGGAGCACTACCGCTACTGAGCGCCGGATTCCGGGCCTGAGAGAAAACTCGGGCGCCGTCCTTGCGGGGGCGGCGCCCGTGGTGTTTTTCTGGCGGATCAGCGGACTGGTTCGAGGATTTCGATGTCCTTGAACCAGACTTCGGTGGGCCGTTTTGCGCCGTGGGCCTGGAGGCCGATGACGCCTTCGAGGCGGCCTGCGGTGTCGTCGGGCAATTCCAGGGTCTTGACGCCATTGATGTGGAAGACGATGCGGTGTCCGTGGAGCGAGGCTGTGAGCTCGTTCCACTCGCCGGCGTGGACGACGGCGTTGTCTTCGGGGCCGGTGACCCACTTGCGGCCATTGGGGCCGGTTTCCCAAAAGCCGCCGGTGCGGGCTTCGGCGTCCACTTCCACTTCATAGGCGGCGTAATTTTCCGGGTCAGTGCGCACAAATACGCCGGAATTTCCCTTCAAGATTTTGAATTTCAGGCGGAGCGTAAGGTCGCGGAAGGAGCGTTGGCTCAGGACCATGGCGATGCGGGGATCGTCCTCTTTCGAGCGGAGGCGGAAGGCGCCGTCGACGATTTCGGCGATTCCCGCGCCGTTGTGTTTCCAGCCATTCCATGTGCTGCCGTCCCAGATGCGGCGCCACGCATGGCGGCCGAGGTCCTGGATGCGGATGTTGCGCCAGCGGACCTGGGCGGGGCGCTCGCCCTTGTAGGCATGGACCTGGAGGGCGATGAATCCGCTCTGGTCCATGGGGTCGGTGAGGTGGGCGCAGGGCACGCCGTTGACCCAGACGCGGATGGTGTCTCCGCGCGCTTCAATGCGGTAGTGGTTCCACTGGTTGTCCTTGAAGGCTTTCGACGCCACCGGGTCGGAGGCGATGTTGTGGAGCCAGCCGCGGCGGGCTTCGTCATAGATGCCGCCGGAGGATCCGGACTTCTCGTTGGCGATCTCCACCTGGTAGCCGTAAACGCGCCCCTTGGGCACCTTGCGGGAGACCCACTTTCCCTGCTCGAAGACGAGGATGGGGCCCTCGTCGGGGTAGCGGTGCGAGCGGATTTGCACGCCGGAGTTGAGCGCGGGGTCGGTCTTTGTTTCGAACTCGAGGATGAAATCGCCGAATTCGCGCTTCGTGCAAAGGAAGCTGTTGGGGCTGCCTTCGGCGGTGGTGCCGACGATGGCGCCGTCTTCCACCGTGTACGTGGCGTAGCCGTTGCAGACTTCCCAGCCGTTGAGGGTCTTTCCGTCGAACAACGGGGTCCAGGTTTGCGCGCCGAGCGCGGCGCACAGCAGGAGGGCGAGGATTGCAAGTCGCATGGCTTCGCCCGTCATCCTACAGGATTTGCAACGGGCGGGGGGGGGTCAATCTCCGCGCTTGCGGCTCTCGCCTGTTGCAGCCGGCGCGGGGGCGCGCTCTGGAATGAGCCAGGACAGCAGCACGGAGAGGGTCAGGACGGTCAGGATGAAGGCGAGGGAGAGGACGATGGGGATCTTGTAGATGCCCTCGATCACCATTTTGATGCCCACGAACACGAGCACGATGGCGAGGCCGATGCGAAGGTAGCGGAACTTGGGGATGATGCCGGCGAGCAGGAAGTAGAGGGCGCGGAGTCCGAGAATGGCGAAGATGTTCGAGGTGTAGACGATGAAGGGATCGCGCGTGACGGCGAAGATCGCCGGGATCGAGTCGAGGGCGAAGACGACGTCGGTGGCTTCGATGCAGACAAGCACCAGAAGCAGCGGCGTTGCGTAGCGGACGCCGTTTTCGGTGACGATGAAATGGGCTCCGCGGTAGCCATCGACGCTGCGGACGAAGCGGCGGAAGAGGCGGTAGAGAGGGTTCTGTTCGGGGTGCACTTCGGAGCCGCGGTCGAGGAAGAGCTTGACGCCCGTGAAGATCAGGAACGCGCCGAAGACATAGATGACCCAGTGAAAGGTCTGGATGAGCGCCGCGCCCGCCAGGATGAAGGCGGCGCGGAGCACGAGCGCGCCGAGAATGCCCCAGAACAGCACCCGGTGATGCAGCTCCTGCGGGACGGCGAAGTAGGTGAAGATGACGACGAAGACGAAGATATTGTCGACCGAGAGCGCCTTCTCGATTACATAGCCCGTGAAAAATTCGAGCGCGTGCGCCTTGCCGAACCAGAAGTAGACGCCAATGTTGAAGACGAGCGCGAGGCAGATCCAGAAGACCGACCACAGGAGGGCTTCCCGCGTCCCGATGACGTGAACGCGGCGGTGGAAGACTCCGAGATCGAGGGCGAGGAGCGCCAGAACCAGAAGCGTGAACGCGCCCCAAAGCAGCGGGGTGCCGATGGAGGCATCCATCAACGCCCCACCTCGAGGAGAAGGAACGCGCAGGGCAGGAGCGGCGGCGAGGGGGAGGCGCCCGGGCAGGCGGGGGCGCGCCCACAGAGCGGAAAGCCGGAGACGGGCTGCGAAAGCTGCGGCGTGACTCTCTCGATCACGGAAACACTTTCAGGATAACTCGGGCTGCGGGAAGGGTTGCAGAAGGAGGGAAGCGGGGCGAATGGTGGACGGCATGGGACTCGAACCCACGACCCCCGCGTTGCGAACGCGGTGCTCTCCCAACTGAGCTAGCCGCCCACGCTTCGACTCTACCAGTTTATAGCACTCCGGGCCGCCTGCGCTACGGGGGCTAGAATGGAGGGAGACACGCCGCAATGGAGCCCCACGAATTGGAACGAACACTGGACAAGATGCGCCAGGACTGGGACGAGCGCGCCCGCGAGAACGCCCGGTTCTATGTGAACACGGAACGCACGGACTGGACCGATGAAGACTTCTTCGAGTCCGGACGGCGGACCGTGCAGGAGGAGATCCTGACCGACATGATCAACATCTGCCAGGGCAAGGATCCGAAGCAGATGAAGGTGATCGAGATCGGCTGCGGAGCGGGGCGCGTGACGCGCGCTCTGGCGGAGCTGTTCGGCGAGGTGCATGCGGTGGACGTCAGCGGCGAAATGGTGGCGCTGGCGCGGGAGGCGCTGGCCGACCTGCCGAACGCGCACGTGTATCAGAACAACGGAATGGACCTGAGCGTGCTGCCGCCGGGGCCGTACGATTTCGCCTTTTCGAGCATTGTGTTCCAGCACATTCCCAGCCGGGAGATCATCGAGAACTATGTGCGGGAGGTGCACCGCCTGCTGCGGCCGGGAGCGCTGTTCAAGTTTCAGGTGCAGGGGGATCCGAACGTGGAGTCGGATCCGGACGACACGTGGCTGGGCGTGCCGTTCACCGATCAGCAGGCGGTGGAGATGGCGGAGCGCTGCGGATTTGAGCCGCGCTACCGCCATGGCGCGGGGAGCCAGTATTTCTGGCTCTGGTATTTCAAGAAGTGAGCGGCGGCGGCCGGGGCGGGGTTCGTGCCCCGCGCGCAGTGCGCCTCAGCGCATGTCGAGAGCCTGGTAGAAGGATGAGGCGGCGGGGGGGCGCAATTGGCTGCTCCCAGACTGTTGCAGCCCTTCGTTTTTATCTGCGGCAGAGCAGGCAGCGCAGTCCAGGCGCGAGCGCGGGGGGCGGATATGGGGACAGACAGCTCTGCCCACATGTGGGCGACTCGATGGGGTTTGAGCGGTGCGGGGGCGGGACAGAGTGGCCTATCCCCATCTCCTCAGGGCGACAAGCGGCTGCGCAGGAATCGCAGCCTTGGTGCGAGCGCCGGGGGAATTGAGCGAATGCCGCGATCAAGCCGCGAGCATCGGGCGGGCCAAGTCGACAGGGCAGCAACGCAGGGAGCGCAGGAAGCGCGGCCCTGCTTTGCCAGCGTGAGCTGCTGTGCGTCCGGCCGTCCCCGCACTGCGAGGCGCGAAGGTGCCAGATCAGGCCGTCCCCCTCGCTCCGGGGCCCGCACGGAAAGCCCGTCACAAACAATTGCACGAATGGAATCAATCACTTCACCCCTTCGTGCTTGCACCGCCATGGGATACTCTTCTCTGCGGGGACACCAGTCTCTGGCCAGAGCTCCCCCGCTTGGACCGGACTGCCTCAGTAGGGCGGCCG
>JBBFLJ010000041.1:0-23796 GCA_037481575.1 Bryobacteraceae bacterium
CCATGCGGCAGGACGTTCTGGTCTACCCCTCCATCGAGCCGCAGCCCGGCTTCGAACTGCTGCTCGCGCAGGTGCAGGGCGACGCCGAGACGCTTTTCCGCGGGCTTGGGCACGACTTCTACCGCATCCGCCCCTACATTCCGTTCGAAAGCGCGCGCCACGTGGACTGGCGCGCCACGGCGCACACGGGCGAGCTGCAGGTGCGCGAGTTCGCGCGCGAGCAGGAGCACCTGGTGACGCTCGTGCTCGATCTGGAAGCGGACGAAACGCAGCGCGAGTGGTTCGAGCGCGCCGTGGAGTGCTGCGCGTACCTCGCATGGCGCCTTTCGCAGCGGGGGGCGCGCATCCGTTTCCGCTCGCAGAACTGGGAGACGCTCGTGCCGGTGGAGAACGACGTCTACGCTATCCTGAAATATCTGGCGCTGGTCGAGCCCCGCCGCCGCGCCGCCCCCCTGCGTCCCCTCGATGAACCGTCTGTTTCGGTGGTCTTCAGCGCTTCGCCCGCGCGGCTGCAAGAGTGCGGCTGGGTGGATGCTCGCATCGTGTCTCCTGGCCACTGGGCAACCGGCGGATCCGCCACGTCCCGAACCGCTTGAGACCTCGATCACGGTCACCGCAGCCGTTTCCGCCGAGGCGCCCGCGAGCGTCACCCTGATCGACAAGACGCGCAGCGAGGCGCTGCCCGGCATCAACCTCGACGACCGCCTCCGCATGGTGCCCGGATTCACGCTGTTCCGCCGCACCTCGTCGATCACGGCGAACCCCACCACGCAGGGCGTGAGCCTGCGCGGGCTCGGCTCCACGGGCGCGAGCCGCACGCTGTTGCTGTGGGACGGCGCGCCCGCCAACAGCCCGTTCGGCGGGTGGATCTACTGGACGCGGCTCGACCCGGAGCTGATCGACCGGATCGAGGTGACGCGCGGCGCGCCGGTGAGCGTCTTCGGCGACAAGAGCCTGGGCGGCGTCATTTCGCTGTTCAGCCGCGAACCCGCCGCGCGCGATGCATGGATCGGATACGAAGGCGGCAACGCGGGCACGCATCAGCTTGCGGGAGGCGCGGAGGCGCGGCTGGCGCCGCGGTGGACGGCGGGCGCGAGCCTGCGCGCGCTGCACACGGATGGCTTCTTCGTGGTGCCGGAAGAGTCCCGCGGCGCCATCGACACGCGCGCGGGCGTGCGCTTTGCCGCCGGGGCTCTGCGGGCGTCGTACAGCGACGGCTCGCGCCGCCTGTTCCTGCGCGGCGACGTTCTCGCCGAGGAGCGCGAGAACGGCACGCTGCTGACGCGGAACTCCACCGGCGCGGGCGCGCTCGCCGCCAACTGGTGGCAGCAGGCGGGACGCGGCGCCTTCAACGTTCTGGCATGGCATGCGCGCGAGGAGTACCGCGCGACATTCAGCGCCATCGGCGCGGGGCGGCAAACGGAACGGCTGACGTCGCGGCAGAGCGTGCCCGCCGACGCTACCGGCGGCGCACTGCTATGGCAGCGCACGGGCGCGCGTTGGAGCCTGACTGCCGGAGGCGATGCCCTGCGCGCGTGGGGCGAGTCGCGCGAGACGCTGTATCCATCGGGCTTTCGCACAGGCGGGGGCTCGCAGACGCAGCATGGCGTGTTCGCGCAGGCGAGCGCCGTCGCGGGTCCGCTGCGGCTGTTCGGAGGGCTGCGGCGCCATGATCCGGGGCGCGGCGCGGCGTTCTGGATGCCGAGCGCCGGCGCGGCGGCGGGCGGAGAACGCTGGCGGGCGCGCGTCTCCGCCTACCGCGCCCTGCGCGCGCCCACGCTGAACGAGCTGTACCGCGAGTTCCGCGTGGGCAACGCGGTGACGCACGCCAATCCCGCGCTCGGACCCGAATCCCTGCGCGGTGTGGAAGCAGGCTGGGACTACACGGCAGGGATGTGGCGCCTGAGCGTGACAGCGTTTCACCAAAGGCTGGGCGATCTGATCACGAATGTGACGCGCAGCGTCACGCCGCAGCTGATCACGCGGCAGAGGGACAACGCCGGCGCGGCGCGCGTGCGCGGGGCGGAGGCGCTGGCACGCTGGCGGCGCGGCGCGGCGTTCGCCGAAGCCGCATGGCTGATGGCGGACGCGCGCTTCGATGCGGGCGAGCGGATCCCGCAGACGCCGCGCCATCAGGGCTCGTTCCTCGCCGGATGGCAGCGTGGCGGCACGGCGTTGACAGCCGGGATGCGCGCCTCCGCCGCGCAGTTTGAAGACGACCGCAATCTGTTCCTGCTGCCGGGCTTCGCCGTCTGGCAGGGAACCGCCCGGCAGAGGCTCGGCGGCGGGCTGGAGATTCACGCTGCCGTGGAAAATGCCGCCAACCGCCGCGTGATCGCCGGCTTCAGCCCTTCGCCGCTGCTCGGGAGCCCGCGCCTGTGGCGCCTCGGGATTCGCTGGCGCTCCCGCTGATTCGCGGCGAAAATCTCCTGCCGATTTTTTGCATCTGCGGCGATTTGCCGCGCACCTAGAAAGGCGTTAGCGGATCTTTCACAGATTCCGATCAGCGAATTCCCATCAAAGACGAGGAGTGGAGATGAAACGTTTGCTGTTTGCACTGGCAGCCGTGTGCGCGGTTGCCGGACTGACCTTCGCCCAGAGCAGCAACGCGCGGGTGCGCATCGTGCACGCTTCGCCGGACGCTCCGGCAGTGGACATTTACGTGAACGGCGGCATGGTTCTGGAGAACCTGCCGTTCCGCGAGTATTCCGAATATCTGAGCCTGCCGGCCGGCACCTACAACGTGGAAATCAAGGTGACGGGCACCAACACCGTGGTGAAGCATCTCAGCGTGCCTGTGATGGCCGGCAAGGACTACACGGCGATCGCGGTGGGCTATGCCGGCGGCGCGCAGCCGGGTTTCGACGTGATGCTGCTCGAGGATGACAACACCGCGCCTGCCGACGGCCGCGTCAAGATCCGCGTCGCCCACACCGCTCCTGGCGCTCCCGCGGTGGACATTTATGTGACCACGCCGTTCGAGACCCTGACGGGCAAGCAGCCGGTGCTCACCAACGTGCCCTTCAAGGCTGCTTCCGGCTACCTGTCGGTGCCGATCGGGATGTATCAGGCACGCGTGGCGGTGGCCGGCACGAAGACCATCGCCATCGACAGCCACCGGCTGGTCACCTGGGGCGGCATGATCCGCACCATCATCGCGGTGGACAACAAGGGCGGCGGCGCGCCGTTCGATCTGATCCTCCTTCCGGACCGCAACTAACCGGGCCGGGTTCTTCCCTCAACCGGCGCGGGCTCGTGCCCGCGCCATTTTTCATTTCAGGGAGGGCCAGCAGGGTTTTCTGCGCTCGCGGGCTGCGGAAAGCGCCTCCCGAAAATCGGGCGAATCCAGCAATTTCCGCCACCATTCTTGGGGAGACGCGGGCAGCGCACCCGAAGCCGCCTCCAGACCGGCGGAGACGGCGGCGGGGCTGAGCGAGGCGAGCCCCGCGGCCATTTGCAGCGTCCGGTCTTCGAGCTCGAACGCGGGGACGAGTTCCTGCACGAGCCCCCACGCCTGCGCGTCTGCAGCGGAAAAGACGCGCCCGGTGAGCGCGAGTTCACGGGCGCGGCGCTCGCCGAATGCGGCGGCGAGCGAGTCCCAATACAACGCCGGCCAGGAAGCCGAATGGACGTCGTTCACGGCGAATTTTGTGCCCTGCGCGGCGATCACGAAGTGGCACTGCAGCAACAGGCCCACGCCGGCGCCCGCACAGCCTCCCTGCACGGCGCCAACCACCGGTTTGCGAAGTTCGCGGCTCAATTGGAACAGGCGTGAGGCCGCTTCCAGCCATTCGCCGTTTGCATTGGCGAGCGAATCGTAATCGAAGCCGGAGCAGAAGACCTCGCCCCGCTGCTCGAGAACGATGCAGCCGGCCGAGGGGTCCCGCGCAGCCTCGCCGATGGCGCGCAGGAGCGCAGCTGCCATGGAAGGTGTCAGCCGGTTTCGCTCCTCCGGGCGGTTCAGTGCGATTCGCACGACACGATCCTCGCGCGAAACCGCCACCGGCGTGTTGAAGTTTTCGTCAATCGTCATTTCAATTCCTGCCGGAAAGATATCATGCCGCAGTCCCGAACCGGAAAGTTCCGGCAAAGAATCTTGCACCTTTCTCGCGTGCGGACGAGTCATTCAGGTAGAGAGCAGGTTGCGAGTCTCCGGCCGCACCGGCGGTGTTCTTTCCCACCGGAGGATCCCCCGAACGACTGGCAGAGCTCCACTGCGCCAGGAAGCACGATTTTTACAGGAGTGGAAGTTGTGAAGGAAAAAGGTGTTGTGAAGTGGTTCAACGCCGCCAAAGGGTATGGCTTTATTCAGCGGCGCACGGGCGAAGATGTTTTTGTGCATTACTCCGCGATTCAGATGCAGGGGTACCGCACGCTGGAAGAGGGCGTCGAGGTGGAATTCGAGGTGAAGACCGGGCCGAAAGGTCTGCAGGCGGAGAACGTGGTCCGCGTGCAATAGCCCCTGCAGCTGGCGCTGCGGCCGCGCTATGTTGAGCCCATGCGGCCGTGGTTGCTCCTGATCAGTCTTCCGGTCCTCGTTTGCGCGCAGGCGCCGCGCCCCCGTGCGCGCGACCTTGGCATCGCCCCCGGCAGGCTTCCGGCCGGGGAGTGGAATGCGATCACGGACGTCGCCGGCGTGCGAGTCGGACATAGCACGCTGATCCGCGGCAGCGGCGTGCGCACGGGCGTCACTGCGGTCCTCCCGCACGGCGGCAATCTGTTCCGCGAGAAAGTCCCCGGCGCCGTCTTCGTGTTCAACGGCTTTGGCAAGCTTGCGGGCTTCACGCAAGTGGAGGAGCTCGGGGAAATCGAAACGCCCATCCTGCTCACCTCCACTCTCAACGTGCCGCGCGTGGCGGATGCCCTGCTCGACTTTATGCTTTCCTTGCCCGGCAATGAAAATGTTCGGAGCATCAATCCTCTGGTGGCGGAGACCAACGACGGGCTGCTGAACGACATTCGCGGAAGGCACGCGGGGCGGGAGGAGGTGTTCGCGGCGATCCGCGGCGCCCGCGGCGGTCCCGTGGAGGAGGGCGCGGTGGGCGCGGGCACGGGAACGGTGGCCTTCGGCTGGAAGGGCGGCATCGGCACATCGAGCCGCAAAGCGGGGCAGTGGACGGTGGGCGTTCTGGTGCAAACCAACTATGGCGGCGACCTGCACATCCTGGGCGTCCCCGTGGGGCGCCTGCTGCGGGGCGGCGAGGAGGCGCGCGATGGCAGCGTGATCGTCGTGATCGCCACGGACGCGCCGGTGGACGCGCGCAACCTGAAGCGCATGGCGGCGCGCAGCGCCATGGGGCTGGGCCGCACGGGCGCGGCGGGCTCCAACGGAAGCGGGGATTACGCCATTGCCTTTACCACAGCCCGGCAGCCGGAAAAGCTGCTGTCGAACGACGCGATGTCGCCGCTGTTCGAGGCTGTGATCGAAGCCACCGAAGAGGCTGTCTACAACTCGCTGTTCCGCGCACGGACGATGGAGGGCAACGGCCGAAGGGTGGAAGCGCTGCCCGTCGAGCGCGTGGTGGAGATCCTGAGGGAGCGCAAGGCCATCCCCTGAGCAACGGGGCCGGCGGGCGCTATTCGAGGTCGCGGACGGTCTTCGGAGGAGTGTTGCCGCACTGGATGGAATCGGTCATGCCGGAAGCCAGGAGGGCGCAGGCGTTGTCGGCAGCGGTGCGGACTGCCTCGGCGCGCGTGGGCCCCGAAGCCGTGCGGCAAGCGGTTCGCCCGCGGAACTCCATGCAGACCTCCACGCGGTGGCGCCTGCCGGAGAGCATCATCCACGTCATGAGGCCGGCGAGCACGAGGAAACCGGTGGCGGCGAGCAGGGCGAGCTTGCGGGGATTCACGAGCCAGCCTCGGTGAAGAAGTTGCCCATGCGGCGGAACTTCTCGACGCGTTGCGCGACGAGCTGCTCCGGCGTCATGCCCTGGAATTCCGAGATCGACGCATTCACGGCTTGCAGCAGCAGTTCGGCGGCGCGGTCCCAATCCTCGTGCGCGCCCTCGCCCGGCTCGGGGATGATGCCGTCGATCAGCCCGAGCCGCAGCAGGTCCGGCGCGGTGAGCTTCAGCGCAGCGGCGGCGCGTTCGCCCTTGCTGGCGTCGCGGTAGATGATGGCGGCGCAGCTTTCCGGGCTGATGACGCTGTAGATGGAGTTTTCGAGCATCAGCACTTTGTTGCCGATGCCGAGCGCGAGCGCGCCGCCGGAGCCGCCCTCGCCGATGACGACGACGATGACGGGCGAGCCGAGGCGCGACATCTCGCGCAGGTTCCAGGCGATGGCTTCCGCCTGCCCGCGCTCTTCGGCGTCGATGCCGGGGTAGGCGCCGGGCGTGTCGAGGAAGGTCACGATGGGGCGGCGGAACTTGGCGGCCAGCTCCATGGCGCGCATGGCCTTGCGGTAGCCCTCGGGCTTGGGCATGCCGAAATTGCGGTAGAGCTTCTGCTTGGTGTCGCGCCCCTTTTGCTGGCCGATGATCATGGCGGGGCCGCCGTTGAGCAGCGTGCCGAAGCCCGCGACGATGGCCGGATCGTCGCCGAAGCAGCGGTCGCCGTGGATCTCGGTGAAGTCCGGCATGATGCGCTGGATGTAATCCAGCGAATGCGGGCGCCGGGGATGGCGGGCCAGCTTGACGCGCTGCCAGGCGAGGTTGATGCCCTGCTCGCCGCGCAGCGCGCGGAGCTGTTCCTGCAACTCCTGCAGGCGCGCCTGATCTCCGGTGGACTTCATTTGCAATTGGGCGATCTCGCGTTCCAGCTCGGAGATCCGGTCGGGCGATGGGCCGCTCATGGGACAAGCACCTCTTCTTTCGAGTCTAGCGTGCGGCGGCGGCAGCGGGTCAGCCGAGCGGCTCGAAGGCGCCGCGCCCGCAGATGCGCTCGACCTCCTCGCGGAACTCCCGGTCCGGGGTGACCCTCTCGGCGAGGTCCAGAAAGAGGACGAAGTCGCGGGGAAGCTCCAGCCGCAGGCGCACGCCCGCGGCGCCGGGTTTGCGGCGGACGAGTTCGCGCAGCTCGGCCGGGCGGGGGTCGTCACCGTTGTTCAGGCGCACGCGGAGCTGCACCAGCGAGGGCAGGTCGACGCGCGCCTGGTCGAGCGGAATGATGTCCTGCGCGTTGATCCGCACCGTGCCGTCCTCCTCCGGCATCGCCTTGCCGCGGACCAGCACGGCGCGGTCGGGCTCCAGCTCCTTCTGCAGCGCCTCGAAGCGGCTGGAGAACAGAAGCACTTCCACGGCGCCGGAGCGGTCTTCCAGCTGGAAGGTCGCCCACAGTTTCTGGTCCTTGTTGCGGCGCCGCTGGACGTTGGAGATGATCCCGCAGAGGGCCACCTCGGCGCCGCGCTCGAGTCCGGAGAGAGAGGAGGAGTCCAGCGTGGTGAGTTCGCGGACCTTCCAGGCGAACTCGTCGAGGGGGTGGCCGCTGACGTAGAATCCGATGGTCTCTTTCTCGCCGCGGAGCTTTTCCTGCTGCGTCCAGTCCTGGACCTTGGGGAGCGCGCGCGCCGGGGCGGCGCCGACTGCCGGGCCGAAGCCTCCGAAGAGCCCGGCCTGCCCGCTGAGGCGGTCCTTCTGGGCGCGCTGGCCCGATTCGATGCAGTCCTCCACGATGGCCATCAGTTGGGCGCGCGTGCCGGGCAGGGAGTCCATGGCGCCGGCGCGGATCAGGCTTTCAATGACGCGGCGGTTGACGGCGGCGAGATCCACGCGCTCGCAGAAATCGTCCAGAGAGACGAACGGGCCGCCCTCCCGCCGCGCGGCGACGATCGCCTCGACGGCGGACTGGCCGACGTTGCGCACCGCGCCGAGGCCGAAGCGGATGCGGTCGCGGCCGACGGGCGTGAAGTTGCAGTCGGACTGGTTGACATCCGGGGGCAGCACCTCGATGCCAAGCTCGCGGCACTCGTTGATGTACTTCACCACCTTGTCGGTGTTGCCCGTTTCGGACGTGAGCAGCGCGGCCATGAATTCGACCGAGTAGTGCGCCTTCAGATACCCGGTGATGTAGGCGAGGTAGCTGTAGGCGGCCGAGTGCGACTTGTTGAAGCCGTACTCGGCGAAGCGGGCCAGCGTGTCGAACAGCGCGTTGGCCTTGCGCTCCAGGATGCCCCGCTGGCGCGCACCGGCGACGAAGCGGGCGCGCTGGCTGTCCATCTCCTCCTTCTTCTTCTTGCCCATCGCGCGGCGCAGCAGGTCGGCTTCGCCGAGCGTGTAGCCCGCCACAGCCTGCGCGATCTGCATGACCTGCTCCTGGTAGATCGGCAGGCCGAAGGTCTCCTTGAGGATGGGCTCGAGCAGCGGCAGGTCGTAGGCGACGGGCTTGCGGCCGTGCTTGCGGTCGATGTAGTCGTCGATGAACTGCATCGGGCCCGGGCGGTAGAGGGCGTTGAGGGCGATGAGATCCTCGATCCGCTCCGGGCGCGCGCGCCGCAGCATGTCCTTCATGCCCGGCGACTCGAACTGGAAGACGCCGTCGGTGAGCCCGCGCGCGAAGATGCGCTCGTAGGTCTCCGCGTCGTCCAGCGGCAGGTCCTCGACGCGCAACTCCTCGCCGCGGTTGCGGCGGATCAGCTCGAGCGTGTCGTGGATGATGGTGAGCGTCGTCAGCCCGAGGAAGTCCATCTTCAACAGGCCGAGCTTCTCCAGCCGGTCCATGTCGAACTGGGTGACGACTTCGTTCTTCGCCGTGCGGTGCAGCGGGACGAGTTCCACCAGAGGCACGGGCGAGATGACGACGCCGGCGGCGTGCACGCCGACGTTGCGCGCCATGCCCTCGATGCGGCGGGCGATGTCGATCACTTCGCGCACGCGCGGGTCCTTCTCCGCCATGGCGGCGAGGTCGGGCTCCTCCTGAAGCGCGCGCTCGATGGTCATCTTCGGGTCGGCGGGCACGAGCTTCGAGATGCGGTCGGTCTCCGCGAAGCTGAGCTCGAGTACGCGGCCGACGTCCTTGATGGCGGCCTTGGCAGCGAGCGAGCCGAAGGTGATGATCTGCGCCACGTGGTCGCGGCCGTATTTTTCGGTGACGTACTGGATCACCTCGCCGCGGCGGTTCGTGCAGAAGTCGATGTCGATATCGGGCATGCTGACGCGCTCGGGGTTGAGGAAGCGCTCGAACAGCAGCCCGTATTCGAGGGGGTCGATGTCGGTGATGCCGAGGCAGTAGCCGGCCAGCGAGCCGGCGGCGGAGCCGCGCCCGGGGCCGACGGGAATGCCGCGCGACCTGGCGTAGCGGATGAAGTCCCAGACGATGAGGAAGTAGCCGGAGAACTTCATCTGCTGGATCAGGCGGATCTCGCGCTCCAGCCGCTCTTCGTATTCGGGAATGCCATGGCGGAGCCGCCCCTGCGCGGCCAGCCGTTCCAGGCGCGCCCGGCGGCGCTCCCATCCCTGACGCGTCACGTATTCGAAGTAGGTGTCAGTGGTGTGCCCGGGCGGAACGTCGAAGCGGGGGAAGCTGTCTTTGACCTTTTCCAGCCGCACCTGGCAGCGCTGGGCAATCTCCCAGGTGCGGTCCAGCGCGTCTTCCACCTCCCCGAACAGTGCCAGCATCTCGTCGCGGGACTTGAGGTAGAACTCCTGCGTGGGGAAGCTGAGGCGGTCCTTGTCGCTCAGCCGGGCGCCGGAGTTGATGCAGGTGAGGATGTCCTGGGCGCGGTGGTCTTCCTTTTCCAGGTAGTGCGCGTCGTTGGTGGCGACCAGCGGGATGCCGGTTTCCGCCGAGAGGCGGCAGGTGAGGGGCATCACCTTGCGGTCGTCCTCCATGTGATGGTGCTGGATTTCGAGGAAGAAGTTGCCGCGGCCGAAGATGTCGAGATATTCGTAAGCGAGGCGGCGGGCTTCTTCGTAACGGTCCGCGGCGAGCGCTTCGCTGATGTCGCCCTTCAGGCAGCCGGAGAGCGCAATGAGGCCCTTGCTGTGCTGCGCGAGCAGCGTCTTGTCGATGCGGGGCTTGTAATAGAAGCCTTCGAGGCTGGCGACAGTGGCGAGACGGACCAGATTGCGGTAGCCTTCCTGGTTCTCGCACAGCAGCGTGAGGTGGTTGTAGGCGCGGTTGGTTTCGTCCTTGACGCGGCAGTCGTGGCGCGAGACGTAGACCTCGCAGCCGATGACGGGGTGAATGCCGTGCGCCTGGGCGGAGAAGAAGAACTCCGCAGCGCCGAAGAGGTTGCCGTGGTCCGTGATCGCCACTGCGGGCTGCTCGAGCCGCTGCACCAGCTTCATGAGCCGGGAGATTTCGCAGGCGCCGTCGAGCAGCGAGTAGTCGGTGTGGCAGTGCAGGTGGACGAACGGCTTCCGGGACACAGGAGGAGCGGGTGGTAGGGAAGGGCAGATTCGAACTGCCGACCTTCCGCTTAGGAGGCGGACGCTCTATCCTGCTGAGCTACTTCCCCACGCCTTCTCGTATTGTACCCTCAGCGGCCTTGCGGGGCGCGGATCACTGCCAGCGGCGAAGCCCCTTGCGGCCGATGTCGCGGCGGTACTGCATCCCTTCGAAATGGATGGCCTCGCAGGCGTGATAGGCGGCGGCGATGGCCTTTTCCAGCGTGGCGCCAGACGCCGTGACGCCGAGAACGCGCCCGCCGGCGGTGACGAGGCGGCCGCCGTCGAGCTTCGTTCCGGCATGGAAGACGACTGCGCCGCGGCGTTCGGCGTCTTCGATGCCCGTGATTGGATCGCCGGTGCGGGGCTTGCCGGGATAGCCCGCCGCGGCGAGAACGACGCACACGCTCGGGTCGGGGCGGAACTTCAGATGCGAGGGGTCGACGCGCCCGGCGGCGGCGGAGGCGACGAGCGCGCCGAAGTCGCCCTCCATGCGGTGGAGCAGCGCCTGCGTTTCCGGATCGCCGAGGCGGACGTTGAACTCGAGGACCATGGGGCCGTGTGGCGTCATCATCAGGCCAGCGTAGAGGAAACCGCGGAAAGGGACGCCTTCTTCGCGCATCCGATCGATGGCGCGCTGCATGATGCCGGTCTCGATGCGGGCGCGTTCATCGGGCGTCAGCAGTCGAGAGTCGGAATAGGCGCCCATGCCGCCGGTGTTCGGCCCCTGGTCGTTGTCAAAGATCCGCTTGTGGTCCTGAGAGGGCTCGAGGGAGACGATGCGCTCTCCATCACTCACGCCAATGAAGCTGATCTCCTCGCCTTCCAGGCACTCTTCCAGCACGACGCGCGAACCGGCGGCGCCGACGAGCTGCCCGGCGAACATGGATTCCAGGGTGAGTTCCGCCGACCGGCGGTCTTCGCAGATGACGACGCCTTTGCCGGCGGCGAGACCGTCCGCCTTCACTACTACAGGATAAGTAAATTCATCCAACGCGGAGCGGGCAGCGTCCAACGATTCGGCGGCGACAAAACGAGCCGTCGGGATGCCGGCGCGCTGCATGAACTGTTTGGCAAAGATTTTGCTGCCCTCGAGGGCGGCGGCAGCGCGGGTGGGTCCGAAGAAGGGAATTTTTTCCTTTTCAAAGAGATCGGCCGTGCCGTCGACCAAGGGAGCTTCAGGGCCGGAGAGGACAAGGTCGGCCTGGCAGGCGCGGGCCGCCTGAAGAAAATCTACAGGAGTAGTTTTTTCAATGGGGAGGCATTCCGCGACAGTGGCGCAGCCGGGGTTGCCGGGGGCGACGAAGACCTGAGAGACGGAGGGGGATTGGCGGAGACGCCATGCGATGGCGTGCTCCCGGCCGCCGCTGCCAAGGACGAGGACTTTCACGGTTGAACCTCCTGACCGGTAGAATCAATAGCATAGCGAGGATCTTTCCCTGCTGACAATGAGGACAGCGGCCTTCGACGTAGTTGTGATCGGCGCCGGGCACGCCGGGTGCGAGGCGGCGCACGCCTGCGCCCGGATGGGGCTGAGGACGGCGATGGTCACGATGAACCTGGATCTGATCGCGCAAATGTCCTGCAATCCGGCGATTGGAGGGATCGCGAAGGGGCACCTGGTGCGGGAAGTGGACGCGCTCGGTGGGATCATGGGGCAGGTGGCGGATGCGGTGGGAATTCAATTCCGGCTTCTGAATACGAGCCGCGGTCCGGCGGTGTGGAGTCCGCGGGCGCAGATGGACAAGAAGCAGTACCGGGTGCGGATGCGGCAGGTGCTGGAGGGCGTGGAGAACCTGCGAATCCTGCAGGCGGAGGTGGCGGAGATCGAGTACGAGCCGCTGGACGGAGAAAGGCGTCGGGTGCGGGGGGTGCGGCTGGCGGACGGGCGGCGCTTCGAGGCACAGGCGGTGGTGGTGACGACGGGGACGTTCCTGAACGGCGTGGCGCATGTAGGGGAGTCGAAGTACGCCTGCGGGCGAAGCGGGGAGCCGCCGGCGAACCTGCTGGGACAGCATCTGCGGACATTGGGGCTGGCGTGGACGCGCTTGAAGACGGGCACGCCGCCACGGCTGGACGGGCGCACGATTGACTGGAGCCGGTTTGAGCGGCAGGACGGGGATCCGGAGCCGACGCCGTTTTCGTTTCTGACACCGCGGATCGACCGGGAGCAGGTTCCGTGCTACATTGCGTTCACGAACGAGGAGACGCACCGGATTCTGCGGGAGGCGATTCCGCGGTCCCCGCTGTATAGCGGGCAGATCGAGGGGATTGGTCCACGGTATTGTCCTTCGATCGAGGACAAGATCGTGAAATTCCCGGACAAGATGCGGCACCAGATCTTTCTGGAGCCGGAGGGGCTGGACACGTATGAGGTGTATGTCAACGGGATGTCCACGTCCATGCCCGTGGATGTGCAGGAGGCGATGATCGCCTCGATTCCCGGGCTGGAGCGGGCGGAGATGATCCGCCCGGGCTATGCCATCGAGTACGATGCGATCGATCCGCGGGAGCTGTGGCACACGCTGGAGGTGAAGCGGATCGAGGGGCTGTTCCTGGCGGGGCAGATCAATGGAACCTCGGGATACGAGGAAGCGGCGGGGCAGGGTTTGCTGGCTGGCATCAATGCCGCGTGCAAGGTGAAGGGGATCGAGCCCCTTGTGCTGGGAAGGACGGATGGCTACATCGGGATCATGGTGGATGATCTGGTGACCAAGGGAGCGGATGAACCATACCGGATGTTCACCTCGCGGGCGGAGTACCGGTTGCAGTTGCGGATCGACAATGCGGATGAGCGGCTGACGCCGCTCGGGAGGCGGGTGGGGCTGGTGAGCGACGAGCGGTGGGCGTTGCTCGAACGGAAGCGAGTGCAGAAGGCGCGATTGGAGCGCGTGCTGGGGGAGAAGCGGAAGGCGTGGCTGCGGAAGCCAGAGTCCCGGATTGCGGCGCTGCGGGAGGAGCTGGAGCGGGAGGTGGGGGAGCCGTTGGGCGCTGCCGTGCTGGCTACGGTGGAGACGGAGGTGAAGTACGACGGTTACTTGCGGCAGCAGGAACGGATGGTGGAGCGGCTGCGGGAGGCGGAGAGCCGGAGGATTCCGGAGGGGTTTGATTATGGGAGCGTGCCGGGTTTGAGCCGGGAGATCCGGGAGAAGCTGGAGCGGGTGCGCCCAGAGACGCTGGGGCAGGCGGGGCGGATTCCTGGCGTGACACCGGCAGCGATTGCGGTGCTGGATTGCTATTTGAGTTTGCGGGCGAGGCAGGGGTGAGGCGGCGAGAGTTCGAGCGCTGGCTGGAGGCGACGGCGCCGTTTGCAAGGCTGGTGCCGGGTCAGGTGGAGGCGCTGTGGCGCCATTACGAGTTGATGGAGCGCTGGAATGCGCGGATCAACCTGACGAGGGTGGTGGAGCTGGAAGAGGCAGTGCGGGTGCATTATGCGGAGTCCCTGTTTGTGGCGGAGAAGTTGCCGGAGGGGGTGGGGACGGTGGTGGACGTGGGGAGCGGGGCGGGGTTTCCAGGCTTGGTGATCGCAGTGGCGAAGCCCGGGCTGCGGGTGACGCTGGTGGAGTCGGACATGCGGAAGGCGGCGTTTCTGCGGGAGGCGAGCGATTGGGTGCCGAATATCCGGGTGGAGGCGAAGCGGAGCCGGGATGTAGCGGGGCGGTGGGACGTGGTGGTTTCGCGGGCGGTGCGCGGGGAAGAGGTGCTGGAGTTGGCGGAGCGGGCGGGGCAGTGGGTTTTGCTGGTCGGGACGCCGCTGCCGGAGGGGTGCCGGGGGTGGGAGTGGGCGAGCGAGGAGCTGCCGGGGGGGCGCGGGAGGCTGTGGATCGGGCGGCGGATCGAGGGCGGGGATGCGTGAGGGCGTGAGGTAGCCGGGGGAATCACGGGGAGAGGGCGGGGATCGATGTTCCACGTGAAACATCGAGGGAATCTCCGGGGGAGTCTGAGCCCACCTGTGTTCCACGTGAAACATCGCGTGATAGGATAGTCGTTTCTCATCCACTTCTTTCCGAGGGCACGCCCCATGGGCAAAGTGATTGCCGTCGCCAATCAGAAGGGCGGTGTGGGCAAGACCACCACCGCGATCAATCTCGCCGCCTCGCTTGCGGCGAATGACCTGCGGGTTCTCCTGGTCGATATGGATCCGCAAGGAAACTGCACGACTGGCGTCGGCATCGCGAAGACTCCGGAGTTGAACACAACCTATCGGGTTCTTCTTGGAGAGACCCCTATCGGCAGTGCGATCCTTCCCACAGAGTTCGACGGCCTTCACATTCTTCCCTCGGACCGGAACCTGGTAGCGGCGAATCTCGAGCTTGTCGACGTTCCGCGCCGCGAATTCCGCCTCCGCGAGGCCCTCGAGCCCGTGCGGCAGAGCTATGACTATATTCTGATCGACTGCCCTCCGGCTCTGGATCTCTTGACCCTGAACGCACTGGTGGCTTCCGACTCGGTGCTGGTTCCGATCCAGTGCGAATTCTTCGCACTCGAAGGGATCTCGCAGCTGCTCGACACAATCGACCGGGTCCGGGAGTCGTTCCAGCCGCAGCTTCGCGTGGAGGGCGTGCTCCTCACCATGTTTGACGACCGCACGAACCTGACGCGCCAAGTGGCTGCGGACCTGAAGGAGTTCTTCCGGGACGAGGTGTTTGAAACCGTCATCCCCCGGAGCATCCGGCTGGCCGAAGCGCCAAGCTTCGGGAAGCCCATCCTGAGCTATGACGTCCGCTCCCGCGGAGCGGAGAGCTACATCAAGCTGGCCAAGGAAATCCTCTCGCATGACCAACGCCAAGGATTCGTCGCGTAAAGCGCTGGGCAGGGGCCTTTCCACCCTGATTCCCTCGAATCGCACCGCGCCGCCGCCTGCTGCCGCGCCCCCGCCGGCGGCGCCCTCCGCCGGGCCGCTCCGGGTTCCGGTAGATTCCATTCATCCGAATCCGCTGCAGCCGCGCTCGACTTTCTCGCCGGAATCGCTGCAGGAGCTGGCGCAGTCGATTCGCGAGAACGGCATCATCCAGCCTCTCGTGGTGCGCCGGGCCGGAGACGGCTATCAACTGGTCGCCGGCGAACGCCGGTTGCGCGCCGCGCGCCTGGCCGGACTGCACGAAGTCCCGGTGGTGGTGCAGGAGTTCGCCGACGACCGGCTGATGGAGGTCACGCTGATCGAGAACATTCAGCGCGAGGACCTGAACCCGATTGAAGTGGCTCACGCCTTCGACCGCCTGCACCGGGAGTTCCGGCTCTCGCATGAACAGATCGCGCAGCGCACCGGAAAAGACCGCTCGACAGTGACCAACATGCTGCGCCTGTTGCGGCTGCCGCTGGAGGTGCAGCAGCTGCTCGCCGAACAGCGGCTCTCGATGGGGCACGCGCGGGCGCTGCTGGGGCTCGAGTCCGCGCAGCAACAGGTGGCGCTGGCGCAGAAGGCCGCCGACGGGGCCATGTCTGTGCGTCAGGTGGAGCGCACGGTGCAGAAGCTGCTCACGGCGCCGCCGGATGGCCCTGCGGAGCCTCCCGACGCGCTACGCGATCCGAACGTGCGCGCCGCGGTGGAGGAGCTGGAACGGGTGCTTGGGACGCGCGTGCGGATCGTGGCCAAGAACGAGCAGCGGGGGCGGATCGAGATCGAGTACTATTCGCAGGAAGATCTGGCCAGGATCTATGACGTGATCGTGGGGGAAGCTGCGGGTGGTGCCGGCGGTAGGATTTGAACCTACGACCTACGGATTATGAGACCGTCGCTCTAACCACTGAGCTACACCGGCACTCTACTCTTTCAGATTAGGGGCTGGACTCGGCGCGTGTCAACGCGGCCTCGCACAGCCGCCGCGAGATGCCCCGCCGGGCAAAAAGACCCTTGACTCTTCTGAGCGGCGGGTGCATATTGAAGCCAGAGAAAGGTTCCCTTCGGGGAGCCTGACTCGCCCGGAGGTGGCCGCTTCCGGCGGCCGGCCGGGAATTGCCTGATCCTGTGATCAGGCTCACCGAGGAGGTTACATCATCGAAGTAGACCACAGGACAGGGCGGCTACCGGCTAGCTGACCCGCCCGTGCGGGCGCCTCCAGCGTCAAAGAGAGCTCGCAGTTTGGAGCCCAGGCGCGCGGGACTTGCACCGCCAGAAATGAGGCTCAACTCGCACGGCAGATGGGATTCACCGAGATGGGGTGAGATCCAGCGGGAAAGGAGCAGGCGGCCGCCCTTGGTTTGTCTCTAAGGAAATTTCTCCACGTGACCCGCCGGGCGCGAGTCCCTCTGATCCCCAAGGGAACGCCTTGGGATTCCGGACAGTATCTCCACTATAGCGGCGGCCGACCGAGCGTTCCCGAGGCTAGGCGTCTCCCCACAAGATATTGATAGAAGGACACTTACTCTTCGTTCTCTCCATTTCGATCACCAATTGCCACGACATGGCGAGACCTACCCTCTGATTGCACACTTCGGGCTCGTTCGCGGGCACGAAGCGCTTGCGGCGCCTTTCTTGAAGGCGTGCGGTTGCGGGTTCGGCGGCGGCGGGCCGGCTCCCTTTGGGGGGAACCGGCCCGCGAGCCATCCGCCGCGGTCAACCGGAACGCGCACCTGTGGCGCAGCCCGGCCGGATGGCGGCCCTCACGCAGAGGGCGCGGCAGAGCCGGCCGTATTTGTTCGGGCTCATCAGGACTTACCTTGGGACATCCTCTATCCTGCCGCCGGAGCGACGAGGCTGCCTGGAATCGAGAAGCCGCCGCAGCGGCCGCCCTACTGAGGCAGTCCGGTCCAAGCGGGGGAGCTCTGGCCAGAGACTGGTGTCCCCGCAGCCAAGAGTATCCCATGGCGGTGCAAGCACGAAGGGGTGAAGTGATTGATTCCATTCATGCAATTGTTTGTGACGGGCCTTTCGTGCGGGCCCCGGGGCGAGGGGGACGGCCTGATCCGGCGCCTTCGCGCCTGGAGGTGCTGGGCCGCGAGTGTGCATTCCGCGGGCCGCGGAGGCAACGCAATCGACGCGGCCCCGGCGCGAGCGCCGGGGGAACAACGCAAACACAATGGTCAGCGCAAGCACTGCGGTCCTGGCGCGGACGGCGGGCGAACTGTGTGAGCTTTGACCGCTCCCTGACGGTCGCGGCCCCTTAGTCAGAAGGACAGCGTGGCCCCGGGGCGGGCGACTGGGGAACAATGCCACGCATGCCCGCTCCCTGACGGGATTCTGAGCGAATCCGATCTTTGCGCGACTCAGATTGCCTAGGTGCAGCAAGAAATCAGAACGACCCGGTTCTGTTTTGACTGCGCGCGGCTATTTTCACGTTCTCTGTCGCTCAGGGGAAACACGCTTTATGAGGGCGCGCGGGACAGCGCTGAACAACGCAGGCCGCGCAGCCAGAAAGAGACACCGCGGCCCCGACGCAAGCGTCGGGGGAACAGCGCCCGCGCCGGGGCGGAATAGGTGGGGGTTGCGGAGGCAGGCCCTGCGCTCGCGCGCAGGGGAGTCTCGTCGAGGCGGTGGAGGTGGGGGGTGCGGAGGCAGGAGTGGCGGCGGCGCCCGGATGGCGGGAGATTTTCAAGAGAGCCGCCGTCGAGAAGGGCGAGAAGTGCGCTAGAGTCAGAGATGTGCGCCCTCGCCGCGCGTCCTGCGCAGGCAGGCGGGCGCCGCACGTCGTTGTGAGCCTCATCTCGTTCCAGGGCGTTTCGAAGAGCTACCCGATTTACGCATCGCCGCGCGACCGGCTGAAGGAGCTGCTCACGTTCCACCGCCGGCGGTACCACGAGGATTTCTGGGCGCTACGCGACATCACGTTCGAAGTCGAACGCGGCGAGACGTTCTGCATCGTGGGCGAGAACGGCTCGGGCAAGAGCACGCTGTTGCAGATTGTCGCGGGCATCCTCGCGCCAACCCAGGGAACCGTGGAGGTGCGCGGGCGGGTGTCGGCGCTACTGGAGCTGGGCTCGGGATTCAATCCGGAGTTCACGGGGCGCGACAACGTCTATCTGAACGCGGCGATTTTGGGATTTTCCACCGCGGAGATCGACCGGATGTTTCCGCAGATCGAGGCGTTCGCCGAGATCGGGCCGTTCATCGATCAACCGGTGAAGACGTATTCGAGCGGAATGCTCGTGCGGCTGGCGTTTTCGGTGGCGATCCACACCGAGCCGGAGATCCTGATCGTGGACGAGGCGCTGGCGGTAGGCGACATCTATTTCCGGCAGCGGTGCATGCGCAAGGTGCACGAGCTGCGGAACCGTGGCATCACGATCCTGTTTGTGTCGCACGCGGCGGGCGACGTGAAGGCGCTGGGCGACCGGACGATGTGGCTGGACGGGGGGCGCATCCGCGCCATCGGCGAAACGGACCATGTGGTGGCGCAGTATCTGGCGGCGATGGTGGAAAAGGACACGGCGTACCTGCGGCTGAAGCAGCAAGAGGCGCCGCGGCGTGCTGAGCAGGTGATCGCACCAGAGGTGGTGACGGAGATCCCGAACATCGACCACCGGTACGGGGACGGGCGGGCGGAGATCCTGGGCATTGCGATTCTGGATCCCTATGGAAGGAAGCTCGGGCTGCTGCAACCGGGGGAGCCGGTGGTGGTGCGGATCTCGGCGCGGGCGCGCGAGGCGCTGGCGCAGCCGAACATCGGATTCATGTTCCGCAACCACCTGGGAATGGACTTCGCGGGGACGAACACCACGCGCGAAGGGTTCGTGCTGCCGCCGATGTCGCCGGGCGACATTTACACGGTGGATTTTCACTGGCAGCTTCCGGTGCTGTATCCGGCGTCCTTTTCCTTTTCGCCCGCGATTGCAGACGGAGATCTGCTGAGCTACCGCATGTGCGACTGGATCGACAATGCGGTGACGCTGCAGATGGGGCACGCGGACGGACCGGTATACGGATATATGCACCTGCCGTGCCGTGTGGAGCTGAACAGCCGGTTGATGAAGCGCCCGGCGGAGGAGGCGCAACGTGCCTGACGGCAGTCTGGAGTTCACGGGCGAGCGGGTGGTGCCGGGGCAGGTGGACGAGGACCTTTTTCACGAGCACATGGGGCGGTACGCGTTCGCCTGCCGTCTGGCGCGGCAGAAGAGGGTGCTGGACGCGGGGTGCGGCGCGGGCTACGGGAGCGCGGCGCTGGCGGCGCATGCGGGGTTCGTGGCAGGGCTGGATGTTTCTGTGGAGGCGGTGGAGGCTGCGCGCAGGAGCTACGCGCGGGGGAACCTGGCGTTCGTGGCAGGGCGCGTCGAGCAGATGCCGTTCCGGGACGGTTCGTTCGATCTGATTGTGGCGTTCGAGGTGATCGAGCACCTGGAGGACTGGCGGGCGCTGCTGGGAGAGGCGCGACGGCTGCTGTGCGCGGGCGGGCAGTTCATCGTTTCGACGCCGAACCGCGAATATTACGCCGAGACGCGGGAAAAGGCGGGGCCGAATCCGTACCACGTGAAGGAATTCGACTTTGCCGAATTCCGCGCGGCGCTGGAGGAATTCTTCCCGCATACAGCGATTTATTTGCAGAACCACAGCGGAGCGATCACGTTTTCCCCGGTGGTTCCGGCGGCAGGGGCGGCGGCGGAGCCGGCGCCGGGATGGGCGCCGCCGCGGGCGGAGGCGAGCCACTTCTTCGTGGCGGTGTGCGCGGCGGCGCCGCAGACGGGCGCGCCGCTGTACGTATATCTCCCTTCGACCTCCAACATACTCAAGGACCGCGAGGAGCACATCCGGAAGCTCGAGGGGGAGCTGCGGCAGAAAGATGCGTGGCTCGAGGAGCTGAAACAGTCGCACGCGCAGCTCCACGCCGAGCACGAGAAGACGCTGGCGGAGATGCGGCAGCAGACGGAGTGGGCGCTGCGGCTGGAGGGGGAGCTGAACGAGGCACGGCGGCGGATCGTGCAATTGCAGGCGGAGCTCGAGGAGCAGCAGCGGGCGGCGCAGGAGGCGGTGGACGCCTACGAGGCGCAGATCCAGAGATCGCAGGAGACTCTGGAGAGCCTGGCAGCGGAGCACGAGGCGAAGCTCAAGGAGCTGGCAGAATGCGTGCGGCTGCTGGACGAAGCAGAGGCGCGGGTGGTGGAGCGCACGCAATGGGCGCAGTCTCTGGACGCGCGGGTGCGCGAGCTGGAAGCGGCGCTGGGGATGGTGCAGGCTTCGCGGTGGGTGCGGCTGGGGCGCAAGCTGGGCGTGGGTCCGCGGATCGGGTAGTTCATGCTCGGCGTGTTGTGGCGCATCGTTGTGCAGTTGCCGCTGGCGGCTTTGTCGGCGGCGTTCGTGCCGCTGGCGTGGCTGGCGCTGCTGGCGGCGGACGGGGCGTGGAAGCTTTTCGGGCGGCGGCGGGAGAGGCGGGACACTCTGCCGCAGCGCGAGTCGGCAAGCGTCGTGATCCCGAACTGGAACGGGCGGGATCTGCTGGAGAAGTATTTGCCGCCGCTGATCCGCGCGATGAGCGGGCATCCGGACAACGAAATCATCGTGGTGGACAACGGGTCGACCGACGGCAGCGCGGAGTTTGTGCGGGAGCGTTTTCCGCAGGTGCGGCTGCTGGCTCTGCCGCGGAACCTGGGGTTCGGGGGCGGATCGAACGCAGGGTTCCGGGCGGCGAAGAACGACATCGTCGTGCTGCTGAACAGCGATATGCGGGTGGCGGAGGACTTCTTGGCGCCGCTGCTCGAGGGGTTCAGCGATCCGAAGGTGTTCGCGGTGAGCTGCCAGATTTTTTTCAGCGATCCGGGGAAGAGGCGGGAGGAGACGGGGCTGACGCAGGGGTGGTGGTCGAACGGGATGCTGCGGGTGCGGCACCGGGAAGACACTAACGTGGACCGGCTGTTTCCGTGCTTCTACGGGGGAGGGGGCTCGTGCGCGTTCGACCGGAGGAAGTTTCTGGAGCTGGGCGGCTTCGACGAGCTGTTGCGCCCCTTTTATCTGGAAGACACGGATCTGGGCTACCGGGCGTGGAAGCGCGGGTGGAAGGTGCTGTATCAGCCGGCGAGCCGGGTATGGCACGAGCACCGGGGGACGATCGGGAAGACGTTCCGGCGGGAGTACATCGAGGACGTGATCCGGCGGAACTTCGTGCTGTTTGCGTGGAAGAACATCCACGAGCCGGGGCGGCTGGCGGGACATTTCGTGCATGCGTGGGCGGGGGCGCTGGCGAGCTGGGTGGGGGGCGAGTCGCTGGAGCGCGCAAGCCTGCGGGCGTTGTGGGGGGCGTTTCTGCGGCTGCCGGAGGCGGTGCGGGCGCGGTGGCGGGCGCGGGCGGAGGCGGAGATCGGCGATACGGAGGCGTTCCGGCGCCCGATGGGGGCGTGGTTCCGGGACAGGTTCTGCGAGGAGCCGCCGGGGGAGCCGTTGCGGGTGCTGATGGTGGCGCCGTACGCGATCCTGCCGCCGGTGCATGGGGGCGGGGTGTTCATGCATCACACGGTGGAGCAGCTGCGGCGGCTGGCGGAGCTGCATCTGATTGTGATGCTCGACGGAGAGCACGAGAAGGCGGCGCACGAGCCGCTGCGGGAGCGGGTGGCGTCGCTCGAGTTGCTCGTGCGGCGGCAAGGGAAGACGCGCGGGGCGGGTTCGATGATTCCTTTTGCGGTGCGGGAGTTCGCCGACGGCGAGCTGGAGTGGACGCTGCACCGTCAGGCGTATCTGCGGGGCGTGGACGTGATCCAACTCGAATACACGCAGATGGGGCAGTATGCGGGCGAGAGCCGGCGGCTGGTGTGGGCGCTGTTCGAGCACGATGTGTACTTTCAGTCGATCGCCCGGGCAATGAGGACGCTGGGCGGGACAGCGCGGCTGAAGGCGGGGTTCGAATATCTGCGGGCGCTGCGGTGGGAGCTGAAGATGCTGCCGCGGCTGGATCTGATCCAGACGTGCACGGAAGAGAACACGCGGTATTTGCTGTCGTATTTGCCGCAGCTGAATGGAAGGGTGCGGCACGATTTGCGGGCGGGGATCGACGTGTCGACATACGAGTTCCGCCCGGGCGGGCGCGAGCCGATGAGCATTCTGTTCCTGGGGAGCTTCCGGCACCGCCCGAACGTGGAGGCGCTGGAGTGGCTGGTGGGGGGGGTGATGCCGGAGGTGCTGCGGGAGGCGCCCGGGGCGCGGCTGTACGTGGCGGGCTCGGATGCGCCGGAGGGGCATACGGTGCCGGATCTGGGCGGGGCGGTGCGCGTGCTGGGATTTGTGCCGGACGTGCGCGAGACGCTGGCGCGGTACGCGGTGTTCGCGTGCCCGATCCTGAGCGGATCGGGAGTGAGAGTGAAGCTGCTGGAGGCGTTCGCGGCGGGGATCCCGTGCGTGTCGACGAGGCTGGGCGCGGAGGGGCTGGCGCGGGAGGACGGGGCGGTGTGCCGGCTGGCGGACGAGCCGCGCGAGTTTGCACAAAAGATCGTGGAATTGTTCCGGCGCCCTGAGGAGGCGGAGGCGATGGCGAGGCGGGCGCGCGAGTATGTGGAACGGCATCACGACGCGCGCGAGATGGCGGCGCGGCTGGCTGCGAGCTACCGGGAGGCGCTGCGCAGGAAGGCGGGGCGGAGATGAGCGGGCTCGGGCGGGTGAGAGCGGCGGACCGGATGCTCGTGCGGATTGTGGATCAGGCCATGCAGGAGGCGGAGCGGCGGAGCGGGGAGTGGCTGGCGTGCCGCCCGGGATGCACGCAGTGCTGCCTGGGCACGTTTCCGATCACGCAACTGGACGCCCTGCGGCTGCGCGACGGGCTGAAGCAGCTGCGGGAGACCGACCCGCAGCGGGCGGAGCGCGTGCTTGCAAGGGCGCGCGAGGCGGCGGAGCGGTACCGGGGGCGGTTTCCGGGGGACGCCGAGACCGGCGTGTTCACAGGGAGCGAGGAGGAGCAGGAGGCGTTCCACGACAGCACCGGCGACGATCCGTGCCCGGCGCTGGATCCGGCGACGGGGCTGTGCGATTTGTATGCGTGGCGCCCGATTACGTGCCGGACCTTCGGTCCGGCGGTGCGGGCGGGAGGGGAAGCGCTGGGCCATTGCGAATTGTGCTACGAGGGTGCGACGGCGGAGCAGATCGAGGCGTGCGTGGTGGATTTTGATCCCGACGGAGTAGAGGCGCTGGCGCTGGAGGAGCTGGAGCGGGCGTCGGGGGAGCGGGGGAGGACGCTGGTGGCGTTCGCGTTGGAGCGGGCGGGGCGGGAGAGGTGATCGTGTACGGCCCGTCCGCTTTTCAGAGGCTTCGGGGTCGGCGGACGACCGGTGACGTGTGAGGGTTCGATTCGCGGGCGGAAGAGGTAGTTCGGGTAGGTGTCAATCCCCTTTTGAACGGGGCTGGGTGCTGACCTGGGGGCATCCGCTCCTGCTGGCGGACTGGGCGTCTCAATCCCCTTTTGAACGGGGCTGGGTGCTGACTCGTCGGTGATGAGCATGCCGTCGCGCGGCATCGGTCTCAATCCCCTTTTGAACGGGGCTGGGTGCTGACCTGGGGGCATCCGCTCCTGCTGGCGGACTGGGCGTCTCAATCCCCTTTTGAACGGGGCTGGGTGCTGAC
>JBBFLJ010000041.1:23896-25208 GCA_037481575.1 Bryobacteraceae bacterium
GTGCTGACCTGGGGGCATCCGCTCCTGCTGGCGGACTGGGCGTCTCAATCCCCTTTTGAACGGGGCTGGGTGCTGACCCGGTTGGGTCGCGGACCTGAACTGGCATGAGGGGTCTCAATCCCCTTTTGAACGGGGCTGGGTGCTGACGCTTCCCGGCACGAACTGGCGGCTCACCATCACCGTCTCAATCCCCTTTTGAACGGGGCTGGGTGCTGACGTTGACCTTCCTGGCGGCCGGAAGGAGTTCTTTGTCTCAATCCCCTTTTGAACGGGGCTGGGTGCTGACGAGGATCCCGTCCGCTTTGAGGACTGGGGTTAACGTCTCAATCCCCTTTTGAACGGGGCTGGGTGCTGACTCAACCCGCCGCCGTTTCCATCCATCCGAAGAAGTCTCAATCCCCTTTTGAACGGGGCTGGGTGCTGACGGCGCGCCCGACCCAGGTGAACCTCAGCGCCAGTCTCAATCCCCTTTTGAACGGGGCTGGGTGCTGACGACAGATGGTTTGGAGCTGACGTTTATTTGGTCTCAATCCCCTTTTGAACGGGGCTGGGTGCTGACTTTGACAATCCGGTCCCGCGTCCGTCACTCGAGTCTCAATCCCCTTTTGAACGGGGCTGGGTGCTGACTAACTTGGAGGAAGTTGAGACAAAACACTTCGTCTCAATCCCCTTTTGAACGGGGCTGGGTGCTGACTCTGGAGGAAGCGGGGCGGCTCGCTGGAATGGTCTCAATCCCCTTTTGAACGGGGCTGGGTGCTGACACTTGTCTTGGGGGCAATGAGTAAAGTATCTCATGTCTCAATCCCCTTTTGAACGGGGCTGGGTGCTGACGACAAGGAGTCCGCTTGGTACGCAGGCCACGCTTGTCTCAATCCCCTTTTGAACGGGGCTGGGTGCTGACGCGTTGGCATGGCCCCGAGATTTGGAGCATTGTCTCAATCCCCTTTTGAACGGGGCTGGGTGCTGACTGGACATTCTAATGCGGTGGGTAGTAGAGGAAGAGTCTCAATCCCCTTTTGAACGGGGCTGGGTGCTGACCATCTGCCGCGCGGCCTCTATGCGTGCCAGCACCGTCTCAATCCCCTTTTGAACGGGGCTGGGTGCTGACTATCTACGCGCCATCATGGATCCCCCTCATTGGTCTCAATCCCCTTTTGAACGGGGCTGGGTGCTGACTCGAGGACTGGGGATAGCCCCCCTCTCCTCAGTCTCAATCCCCTTTTGAACGGGGCTGGGTGCTGACTCTCCCCTGAAATTAAATCCCACAAAAGAAGAAGTCTCAATCCCCTTTTGAACGGGGCTGGGTGCTGAC
>JBBFLJ010000042.1:0-24732 GCA_037481575.1 Bryobacteraceae bacterium
CCGCGATCCCCAGACCAACGAGTTCCTCCTCGCCGGCATGGGCGGGCAGCACGTCGAGATCATCGTCAGCCGCCTGAAGCGGCGCTTCAATGTGGAAGTCGAACTCCGCGCTCCCAAGATTCCCTACCGCGAAACCATCCGCGGCTTCGCCGACGTCCACGGGCGCCACAAGAAACAGACCGGCGGCCACGGCCAGTTCGGCGATTGCAAGATCAAGATGGAGCCGCTCGAGCGCGGCAAGGGCTTCGAGTTCGTCAACGCCATCTTCGGCGGCGCCATCCCGAAGCAGTTCATCCCGGCGGTCGAGAAGGGCATCCTCGAGGCTGCCGCCAAGGGCTACCTCGCGGGCTACCCGGTGGTCGACTTCAAGGTGACCCTCTACGATGGCGCCTACCATGAAGTCGACTCCTCGGAAATGGCCTTCAAGATCGCTGGCCGCAAGGCCTTCAAGCTTGCCATGGAGCAGGCCAAGCCCGCGCTGCTCGAACCGATCATGAAGGTCGAGGTGCAGGCGCCGGTGGAGTTCGCCGGCGACCTGATGTCTGACCTCAACGGGCGCCGCGGCCGCATCACGGGCATGGACACCAAGGGCTCCACGCAGATCATCCGCGCCCTCGTGCCCATGGCCGAAATGCTCACCTATCAGAACGACCTCACCTCCATCACGCAGGGGCGCGCCTCCTACACGATGGAGTTCTCCCATTACGACTTCGTCCCGCAGGCGCAGGCGGAAAAGATCATCGCCGCCTACAAGGCCGCTGCAGCGGGCGTGGCGGAAGAGGAAGAATAGCCGCGAGATCCGGAGCCCGCAGGGCGCGCCGCCGTTGCGCCACAATCGGTGTATGCGCGCCCTGTCCCTCCTCGCCATCCTCGCGGCAGCCGCCGCGCCCTCGGGCGCGCAACTGCAGGCCGGCGCCGCGGCACGCAAGATCACGCCGCCGCTCGACCGCCCGGTCTACCTCGCCGGCTTCGGCAACAACCGCGCCGCCACGGGTGTGCACGATGATCTCTGGGCGCGGTGCCTCGCGCTCCAGGCGGGCACCCCGCCCGTCGTTCTCTGCTCGGTGGACCTTATCGGTCTCTTTTACGACGATGTCGCCCGCATCCGCGCTGCCATGTCCGGCGCCCGGGTCATCGTCGCGGCCACGCATGTCCATCAGGGGCCGGACACCATGGGCCAGTGGGGCCCGAAACAAACGGTGAGCGGCCTCGACGAGGAGTACAACGCGTTCGTCGTCCGGGAAACTGCGGCCGCAGCGCGCGAGGCACTCTCCCGCATGGAGCCTGCCACGCTCTATCCCGCCGCGGTCACTCCCGCGGATGCCGCCCGCATGTATCACGACTCCCGCCCGCCGGTGGTTCACGATCCCGAGATCCTCTCCCTTGTTTTCCGCGCACGCGGCGGGCGCGCCATCGCCACGCTCGTCAACTGGAACAACCACCCTGAAGCGCTCGGCAGCCGTAACACGCTCATCACCTCCGACTACGTCCACTTCCTGCGCGAAGCTCTGGAGCAGATCGGATTCGGCACGGTGGTCTTCCTCAACGGCGCGCTCGGCGGCATGCAGTCACCCCTCGGCGCGGAGATCGAAGATCCCGAGACCGGCAAGCCCGCCCCGAGGGACAGTTTCCGATTCGCGGAAATCGTGGGCCGTTACGCCGCACGTCATGTGGCCGAATCGCAGAAGCAGGCCAAGGCGGCGCGCGTGGACCGGATCGAATACCGGGAAACGATGGCGCGCTTCCCGGTCTCGAATCCCGCCTTCCTCGCTGCGGCGAAGCTCGGGTTGTTCGGCGGACGCAAGCCCATGAAGGACGGCGGGACGGAGTCGCCCGTGGGCTACCTTCGCATGGCCCGCGGCGCGCGCCCTGTGGTGGAGGCGGCGCTCGTGCCCGGCGAGCTGTATCCGGAGCTGAGCGTGGGCGGCACGGTGTGCGATCCGAACGGCGATTTTGCCTCCGCCCGCGTCGAGACGCCGCTGAAGAAGTTGCTCTCTGCGCCGTACCGCCTGATGGTCGGGCTGGCCAACGATGAGATCGGCTACATCCTGCCGAAATGCCAGTGGGACGAGAAGCCCCCCTTTACCTTCGGCGCTTCGCGTCCCTGGTACGGCGAGGTGAACTCAACCGGACCCGAAGCCGCGCCCGTTCTCGAAGCCGCTTTCCGGTCCCTCGTGCGGCCTCAGCGCGGGACGGCGCGGATAACAGACAAGTTATACTGATTTCTGACCGCTCTCTTTTCACCTTCATTCAGGATCAGGAGACACAATGGCGAAGAGAATCGCAATCCTCACCGGCGGCGGCGACGTTCCGGGTTTGAATGCAGTCATCAAGCAGGTCACCTACCGCGGCTGTTCCATGGGCTACGAGGTGCTCGGCATCCGCCGCGGGTGGGAAGGACTCACCCACCTCAATCTGGATGACCCGGCGAGCGTCTCCCGCTACACGCTCCAGCTCACCCCCCTCAACACCCGCACCATCGACCGCACGGGCGGCACCTTCCTCCACTCGTCCCGGACCAACCCTGCCAAGATGAAGAGCCTGCCCGAGCACCTGAAGGGAATGTCTTTCCCCACCCGGGAAACCGAAAAGGACGGGCAGAAGATCGTCACCTACGACATCACCTCCGCCGTGCTGAGGAACCTCGAGAGGCTCGGCACGGACACGGTGATCGCCATCGGCGGCGACGACACGCTCAGCTATGCCCGCCGCCTGCACGACGAGGGCGTCAAGATCATGGCCATCCCCAAGACCATGGACAACGACGTCCGCAACACCGAATACTGCATCGGCTTCTCCACCGCCATCACCCGCGCCGATGCCGCCATTCAGCGCCAGCGCACGACTGTCGGCTCGCACGAGCGCATCGGCATCTTCCGCGTCTTCGGGCGCGACGCCGGATTCACGGCGCTCTACACGGCGTATGTCACCAACATCCGCTGCGTCATCCCCGAATACAAGGTGAACCTCGACAAGCTGATCAGCCTGCTGGTCGAGGACAAGCGCAACAACCCGTCCAACTATGCGCTCGTCATCCTCTCCGAAGGCGCAGAGTGGGAAGGCTACCAGGTGAAGCACTACGGCGAAGCCGATGCCTACGGGCACCGCAAGAAGGCCAACGTCGGCGACGACCTTGCCGCCGAAATCAAGGCCCGCGTCGGCGAGGAAACCATCGTCAGCGACCTCACCTACGACCTGCGCTCCGGCGATCCCGACTTCGTTGACAAGCTTGTCGCCTGCACCTTCGGCAACATGGCCATGGACGCGCTCGAGGAAGGCAAGAGCGGGCTGATGACCGGCATTGTCAACGGCTGCTTCGATCTCGTCGAGATCCCGGATCCGAAGCTTGGGCCCCGCAAGGTCGACGTCGCCACCATGTACAACACGGAGCGCTACCGCCCCAGCTACAACGGCAAGCGCGGCCTGCCCGTCTTCCTCAGCAAGCTCTGATGGGCCTTTTCTCCAGCCTCTTCCGACGAAAGCACGTCAGACTGACGCCGGATCTCGCCGCCGGGATCCGGCGTTCGTTTGAGGAGGCGGCCTCCGACGAGGAGCACTTCCCCTCTTCCATCGATCCCCGCATTCTGCACGTGCGCGCCGTTCTGGAGGGCATCGCCCCTCTCGCCCCCGGCGCGCGCGTGCTGGATCTCGGCTGCGGAAAAGGGCGTTTCGCCGTTCATGTGAAGCATGCCTATCCGGAGGCGAACGTTGTGGCGCTCGATCTGGCCGAAGCGATGCTGCGGCGTGCGCCGGAATCTCTGCTTCGCGTCTCCGCATCCATGCTCGAGTTGCCCTTCCCGCCTGCCGTTTTCGACGCCGCCTACGCCACCGAATCGCTCGAACACGCCGTCGACATTGAATCCGCCGTCCACGAGCTGTGCCGCGTGCTCAAGCCCGGCGCGCGGCTCGTCATCATCGACAAGAACGCCCGCCAATGGGGCCGCCTGCAGACGCCTCCGTGGGAACGCTGGTTCCGCGAAGAGGAGCTCGTTGCGTTGCTCCGCCGCCATTGCCGCAGCGTCTCCTGCCGCCCCATCTCGTATTGGGAAGACGTCCCGCCCGATGGGCTCTTCCTCTGCTGGTCCGCTGTCAAATAGCCATGGCACGCAAACCCCACTCGCAATCTTTTCAGGAAGTCGTCGAAGCCGAAGGGCACCTGATCGACTCCCACATCATGGAGCAGATCTTCGACACCGTGATCGAATATCACGGGCGCTTCGAAGTCGAGCATTTCCACATCGGCCGCACCAATGCCGATCCCTCCCGCCTCCGGCTGCGGGTCGAGGCGCCGGACCGCGCCTCGTTCGAAAAAATGCTCAGCCAGCTCCATGCCCTTGGCTGCGCGCCCGTGGAGGAGCAGGACGCGGTCTTCGCGCGCGTCGAGCGCGACCGCTGCGCCCCGGAGGACTTCTACTCCACCACGAATCACCGCACGCTGGTGCGCCGCAACGGCCAGTGGCACGAGGTGCAGAACCAGCGCATGGACGCTCTCATCGTCTGGGAGGATGGCCGCCCGTGGGCCCGCCGCCTGCGCGACATCCGCGCCGGCGATGAGATCGTCGTCGGCATGCGCGGCATCCGCGTCATCCCCGAATCCAAAGAGCGCGACCGCCTCGCCTTCGCCTTCATGTCCAACGGCATCTCCAGCGAGCGACAGGTGGAAACCGCCGTGCGCCAGACCGCGGCGCTGATCCGTCAGGCTCTGGACTCCGGCCAACGCGTCATTGTCGTCGCCGGTCCTGTGGTCATCCACACCGGCGGCGCGAAGCCGCTCGCCTCGCTGATCCGCAAGGGCTATGTCAGCGCCCTGCTCGCGGGAAATGCGCTCGGCGTGCATGACATCGAATCCGCGCTGTTCGGCACCTCCCTCGGCGTGCGCCTCTCCGACGGCCGGCAGGAGGAGCATGGCCACCGCAACCATATGCGCGCCATCAACCGCATCTACCACGCCGGCTCCGTCCGCGATGCCGTCGCCCAGGGCGTGTTGAAGAAGGGCGTCCTCTATGAGTGCGTCACGCACGGCGTGCCGTTCGTCCTGGCAGGAAGCCTGCGCGACGACGGCCCGCTGCCGGAAACCATCACCGACATGAACGCTGCCCAGGACGCTTACGCCGAACAGCTCCGCGGCGCCGGGCTCGTCCTCTGCCTCGGATCCATGCTCCACTCCATCGCCACCGGCAACATGCTCCCCGGGTGGGTCAAGACCGTCTGCGTCGACATCAACCCCGCCGTCGTCACCAAGCTCGGCGACCGCGGCACCGGGCAAGCCGTCGGCGTCGTCACCGACGTCGGCGTCTTTCTCGAACAGCTCGACCGCCACCTGCAGGAAAACCGCCGACAGGAGAAACGCTGATGCCAAAACAAAAACAGCAGAAATTGTACACTGATGAGCACGCCGCCTCCGGCGTTTCCGCACCTCTGCCGGACATTGAATGCTGGCCCAACCAGTACCCCGGGCGCGACTACTGGATCGAAATCTCCTCCCCCGAATTCACCAGCGTCTGCCCCCGCACCGGGCTGCCCGATCACGGCACCATCACCATCCGCTACGTGCCGGACAAGCTGTGCCTGGAACTGAAGTCCCTCAAGATGTACTTCCTCGCCTACCGCAACCTCGGCATCTTCCAGGAAAATGCCGTCAACCGCATTCTCGATGACTGCGTCCGCGCCTGCCGCCCGCGCGAAATGACCGTCACCGGCGAGTTCACCCCGCGCGGCGGCGTCTACAGCGCTGTCACCGCCGAATACGTGCGCCCGAAGCCGCGGAAGCGCTGACAGCCTGCCCCGCAGCCGCCCGGATCAGCGACCGGTACATCTCCGCCTGCCGGCGCGCGATCGCGTCCCATCCGTAGCGCTGCTCCGCCTTGCGGCGCGCCGCGCGCCCGACCGCCTCTCTGGCTGCCGCGTCCTCGAACAGACGCAGTGCCGCATCCCCCATCGCCGCCACCGTGGGCGCGATCAGCGCCTCCACGCCCGCCTCCACGTCCAACCCGTGCACCGCCGCCGGCGTGCACACGACCGCCTTGCCCATCGCCATCGCCTCGAGGATCTTGATGTTTGTCCCCGCCGAGGCCAATAGCGGCGCCACTACGATTTCCGCGCGCGCATACGCCGGCCGCGGGTCAGGCACGTACCCTTCCCATTCAATCCGAGGATCGCCCAGATCCACGCGCACGCGGTCCTTGTAAAGATCCAGATAATGCTCCGGATTCGCGCCGGAAATCACATGCAGCACGGCGCCTGCCTCGCGCAGCCGCGGCCAGGCTTCCCGCAGGAACGCCTCCAGCCCCAGCAGATTCGGCAGGTGCGCGAAGCTGCCGATAAACAGCAGCCGCCGCTGCTCCGGCGCTTCGGGCCGCGGTGCGAACCGCTCCAGGTCTACGCCGTTTTCGAGCACCTCCACCCGCCGCGCCCCCTCCACCATCGCCGCGTCGCGCGGCGACATCGCCACCACGCAGTCCACGCGCCGCCACAACTCGCGCTCGAACCGCTCCCAACGCTTCCACTGCTCGCGCGTCTCCCACGACTCGCGCACCTTCAGCAGCTGCCGGTAGAGATCCACGGTGATGTCATGCTCCACCAGCACTGTCGGCAGCCCCGCGCAATCCTCCGCGTAAAGTCCCATCTGCGTGAACTCCATCTGCACCAGCGAGGGCGCGTGCCTGCGCAACGCCAGCCGGAGCGCCGCGTGAAAGGCGGGCTCATCATGCTCCTCCACCACCTCCGGCCTCTCAGTCATCGGCCGCAGATGCGAGCCCTCCCGCTCCACCAGGATCACCTCATGGCAGATCTCCAGCAGCTCCGCGGGCGGCCGTGCATGCTTCGTGCAGAAAGCGATCAGCACCTGATCGAACTCTGCGGCCGCGCGCCGCATCAAGTTGTAGATGCGCACCGCTCCACCGTGCGAGAGCGGCCATGGCGCGTAGGCGCTCAACACCAGCACCAGCGGCTTGGCGCCGTCCCTGTCGCGGCCCGGAAACACGGCGATGGCGCCCGAGCCCGCCGCGAGGATCTCTTCTTCCTCGACGCTCGCCGCCGGCAGCGCCCGCAGATACCTGTACGCGCGGCAGCCCGCGCGCAGCGCGAACACCGCCCACGGCCGCTTCGGCTCCTGCGCCGCGTGCCAGTTCAGGCGGTCCACCGCTTCGCGCCACAACCGCCCGAACAGGCGCGGATCGCCCACACTGCGCAGCAGAAACCGCAGGTAGTTGATCTCGACCCACGTCTGCAACTCCTCCGGGCGGTAGAACCGGGACGTTGTCGCCCGGTGGTGATGCACCGCCCGCGCTCCCGCCGCGAACACAGTCGGCCATCCTTGCCGCCACGCCCGGAAGCCCAGATCCAGATCCTCCACGTAGGCGGGCTGCAGAGCCTCGTCCAGCCCTCCCAGCGTCCGCAGCTTCGCCGTGTCGTAGAGCGAACAGCCCCCGCTTCCGTACAGCACCGGCGTCAGGTTCTCCCCCTCCACGGGCTCGATGCAATGCACCGGAAACTCGTCCCGCGCCCGCTTGCGCCTCCACACGGCTTTTCCGGTCTCCTCCCGCCGCTTGCCTTCCGGGAAGAAGATCTGCGCCGTGGCGCAGAAGAGGTCCGGGACGGCATCGAATGCGGCATGCAACGCAGCCAAGAAGCCCGGGTCCGGCGCCATGTCATTGTTCAGGAGCAGCACGCGCTTGTACCGCGCCCGCGCAATCCCACGGTTCACCGCTGCGGCGAAGCTGAGCGGCTCGCGGCTCGTTTCCAAAATCACGTCCGGATGAGCCTGCCGCAGCCACTCCTCGGTTCCATCGGTGCTGCCGTTGTCTACGAGGATGATTTCGCCCGGCGCTCCTGCCAATTCTTCCTCGATTCGCGGCAGGAGCGCTTCGAGCAGCGCCCGCCCGTCGCGCGACGGAATCACGATGCTGGTCCCCGAGGGCAAATCTGCCGCCGCAGGCTCTATCGGCGGATCCGCGCGCAGACTTTTCCAGATCCGTGCGCACCAGCCTGCTGCTCGCGCCAGCAGCGCCAGCATCGGCCGCTGGTACGCTTGCGGATGCCCCAGCCGCCAGACTTGCGTGTACAGCCATCCGCCCGGGTGCGTCTGCCGCTCCACGAACTCGCGCACGCGCCAGCGGAGGAACCGCAGCGCCTGCGGCGCATCGCCCGGGCGCAGCGCGAAGTGGTGCAGGTTCTCGTTGAAAACGAGCAGCCTGCCGCGGGAGATCCATGCCGCTGCCGCGCGCATCGCCCAGTAAGGCAGTTCGCGGTCCAGCACCAGCGCAGTCCAGAGAAGCGGGCGCCCGCGAAGCTCATCGCGGATCCGCGCCACATTCTGGCGCAGAGTCCGCTTCGGGAACCACGGAATCCAGCGCGCCTCGGGACCGGAACGCGCCGGCGGGAACTCGGCCACCAGCCAGAGATCCGCTTCCGGATTTACCTCTCTCAGCCGTTCCAGAAGCGGCGCAGCCCGCTTCTCCCGGGTGGAGGCGAAGGCGAGCAGGACCGGGCGCGGCGCAACCAACTCAGATCAGCCTGTGCCAGGGTGTCCTCAAGCCGCCGCCCAGCCATTCCTCCCACATCGCCAGCGCCTGCAGGCAGAACGCCGTGGACACCGGGTTTGCATAATTCGTGAGCGAACCGCCCCGCGAACCGAAATTGAAGCCCCCGTCGGTGGCGGCTTCGGAGGAGAACATCTGATACGAGGCGGCGCGCTCCGCCTCCTCGGCGGCGGCGCGTTCGTCCAACGGGATCAGCCCCAGCGCATCCGCCCACAGCCGCACGCGCAGCAACTGTGCGTTCACGTCGGAGCGCTCGAACAAGCCCCGGATTCGCCGCAGCTCTCCTGCCACTCGCGCGATCCCCTCCCGCAATGCCTCCCGCGCTGCAGGCATCTCCGCCCGCGCAAGCAGCGCCTCCAGAAAGTAGCAATAGGCGTGCATCCTGTCCATGCGGCCGGGATCGTCCGCCGCACCGTCCAGGAAGGTCTCCTGCGACGACGTTGCAAGCCGCAAAGCCCGGTCAAAGCGAGCCGCCAACTCCTGCTCGCCCGCCAGTTCGGAAAGCTCCAGCCACGCCAGGGCGGACTTCAACTGATAACAGCCGCCGGAGGTGGACCAGCGCCCGTCGCGCGGAAAGGGCGCCTTGGAGGGCAGCACGAGGATCGGATGGATATCGTGCGAGTTGACGAAGTCCCGCTCCATCGATTCCGCGCAGCGCTCCGCCATCGCGCGGTACCGCGGCTCGCCGGTCGCGCGCCACAACCGCAGCAGCCCCCGCGCAATAATGCCGTTGTCGAAGAAGTAGCTCAGCCGCGGCGCGGTTCCGTCGGCGCTCCATTCGAAGGGCATCGCGCGCGCTTCTTCATCCCAAGCCCGGCACAGAAAGTCGCCCGCGCGTCTCGCCGCGTCGAGGTAATCCTGCGCGCCGGTGCGTTCGTGCATCTCCAGCAGAGCGGAAACCGAGTAGCCGGTGATTTCGGTCGACACGCGGGCGTTGCGCCGTTCGGCGATCAGGTGGTAGCGCGCCACGCCGCCGTGCGGCTCCTGGATGCCGCTGCGAAGGAACCACTGGCCGGCAGAGTGGACGGCTGCGCCGTGCGCTGCCGGCGGCGCTCCGGTTGTCAGGTTCACGAAAGAGTCACCCCGTTACGACAGTCAGGCCGAATCCTTCAGGATAAACCACTCCCGCGCATCCGTCGCGCATCCGCGCCCGTCAGCGCGGGTTCTTCCATTTGATGTTGCAGCCCGCGCTCGGCTTCTGATCCGCGCTGACCGGCTTGCCCTCCAGCACCGCGTCGATCGCAGCCCGCAAGTCCGCCCCGGTTATCGGCTTCCCGTTCCCCGGACGGCTGTCGTCCAGCTGTCCGCGGTACACCAGGCGCCGCTGCTCGTCATACAGGAAGAAGTCCGGCGTGCAGGCGGCGTCAAACGCCCGCGCCACCTCCTGCGATTCGTCGTAGCAGTACGGGAAGGGAAAGCCCAGCTGCAAGGCCTGTTCTTTCAGGCTCTCCGGCGCGTCGTCCGGGTAATTGACGGCATCGTTCGAGGAGATCGCAATGATGCCGACGGATTTGCCCTCGTAATCCTTGCCCAGCCGAGCCAACTCCCGCTCGACGTGTTTCACATAAGGGCAGTGCCGGCAGATGAACATCACCAGCAGCGCCTTGCGGTCCCGGTAGTCCTCCGGAGAGACCATGCGGCCCGTCACAACATCCGGCAGGGAAAACCGGGGCAGGGCAGAGCCCAGTTCTTTCATCGTCGATTCGGTGAGAGCCATCAAGGCGCCTCCTTCGGAGTCTCGAAATGGGACTTTTCCCGGGCGAGCGGCTTCTCGCAGGCGCCAGCCACACCCGCTTCCTGCTTGCCAGCACGTCCCGAGACTCCCAGTTTAGCCTGAATCGGATGCTGGCTGCCCCCGCGCCGCCTGCCTTGTACGGATTCCGGGAATCCGGTCAAAATTCCCGGCTGATGCGCCAGCCGAGCACAAGCTTTCGGCGCCGTTCCGCGTGCCGCATCCCGGCACCCGCCTGGATGTTGTAGCGCGACTTCCGCCATGTGGCCTGCGGCATCACCAGCCATGCCCTGCTGCCCGCGCCTCTGCTGGCCAGGTTCGACTCCAGGCCGAAGAAGAGGTCGGATCCGGCATGATGAAACACACTTTGGTTCCAGACCACGGCGTTCGCCGCCCTGCCCGAGGCCTGCTCGCGACGCGGCCCCAGCATGGTGAAAGTCGACCACCGGCTGGACCATCGAACCCCGTTCAGCAGCAGCATATCGACTTTCCACTGCTCGTCGTGACGCCACCGCTCGCCCAGAGCCTGCCAGCCCCACACGGTATGCTTCGTGCTCAATGCGCCGATCTTGCCCTGCGCCGCCGCCTTGAAACTTTCCAGGCTTCCGCCCTCGGCCGGAAACTCCAGTTCCACTCCGTAGCCCTTCGCGAAGGTGTACTCCACTTCCGGCGCCCATTGCAGCTTCTGCCCGGCGCGAAGAGGCCGCAAGAACAAAGAGTTGATCTCCACTTCGCCCTTCGGGCTGCCCAAAGGCCGAACCAGATCGTACACCATCGGCTCAGGAATCCCCAGCCGGCCGCTCGCCAAAGTCCCCACGTCCGGATCGCGGGGCGGCTGCCTGCTCTCTCCGGACAAACCTGCAGCCAACAGCAAGAGGGGAAGAATGCGAACCAGCATGACGCGGGGCAGTTGTCACTTCGATTGTACTATCCGCCCCCTGCCGGTGCTCCCCTGCGCCCCCCATGCCGTGTCTTCAGGCCGTCTTGTTGCCGCCCTCGAGTACTTTCTTCACCCCGGAAATGATGTCAATCGGAAGCGGGAACACCACCGTCGTGTTCTTCTCCGATCCAATCTCGATCAGCGTCTGCAAATACCGCAGCTGAATCGCCACCGGCTCCTTCTGGATCGTCGCCGCCGCCATGGCGAGCTTCTCCGCTGCCGCATACTCGCCGTCGGCATGGATGATCTTCGCCCGCCGCTCGCGCTCGGCCTCCGCCTGCCGCGCAATCGCCCGCACCATCATGTCCGGCAGGTCCACCTGCTTCACTTCCACTTTCACCACCTTCACGCCCCACGGGTCGGTGTCCTGGTCCAGCACCTCTTGCAGGCGCATGTTCAGCTTCTCGCGCTGGCTGAGCAGCTCGTCCAGTTCCACCTCGCCCAGGATGCTTCGCAACGTCGTCTGCGCCAGCTGCGACGTGGCATACAGATAGTTGGCCACCTCGAGCACCGCCTTCTGCGGATCGACCACGCGGAAAAAGACCACCGCGTTCACTTTCACCGTCACGTTGTCCCGTGTCACCACGTCCTGCGAGGGCACGTCCAGCGTTTCGATCCGCAGCGACACGCGCACCATCCGGTCAATGGGCTGAAACACCAGGATGAAGCCCGGCCCTTTCGGCTTCGGCAGCACGCGCCCGAGCCGGAAGATCACTCCCCGCTCGTACTCGTTCAGGATCTTGATGGCCGACAGCAGATAGAGGATGAGAATGAACAGGACGATCATCGGAACAGGCAGCATGGCGAACTCCTCTCTTGCGCTTATTCTGCGCGTTTTACCTTGAGATGCAAGCCCTCGACGGCCTCCACGCGCACCCGCGCCCCCGCTTCCACCGGCTCATTGGCTGTCGCCTTCCAGAACTCGCCCCGCACGAAGACGGTTCCTGTCGGGTTCAGATCCGTCCGCGCCACTCCGGTCTCCCCCACCAGCGACTCCACCCCCGTCGCGGGCGGACGCAGCCGGGCGCGGATCACCAGCGATAGGAGAAACACCGTGATGAGTCCGAATGGAATGCTCACTGCCAAGGCTGTCGCCCAGCGAATCCGCAGCTCCGGCGGCCCCTCCACCAGCAGCACCGCGCCCAGCACCATCGACACCACGCCGCCCGTCGCCAGCACTCCGTGCGACACGATCTTCGCCTCCAGCACGAACAGCACCACCGCCAGAATCAGCAGCCCCACCGCGGCGAAATTGATCGGCAGCACAGACAGCGCCAGCAGCCCCAGCAGCAGCAGAATCGCCCCGGATACCCCCGGCAGGATCATGCCCGGCTGCGTGAACTCCATGTACAGCAGCAGCCCGCCCGCCACGAGGATCAGGAACGCCAGGTTCGGATCTGCCAGTGCCTGCACCACTCTCTCCCGCAAGGTCAATTGATAGGGGCGCAGTGTCAGCCCGGCCGTGCGCAGGGTGACTGTCGAGCCGTCGGCGCGCTTCACCTGCCAGCCGTCGAGCCTTGCCCACAACTCCTGCTCGTCGCGCACCACCAGATCCACCAGCTTCTCCTTCAGCGCCTCCTCGCTCGTGAACGACTTCGCCTGCAGCACCGCCGCCTCGGCCGCCTGCAGGTTCCGCCCGTGCCGCGCCGCGATGCTGCGCAGCGCCGCCGCCGCGTCGCTCTCCACCTTCTTCCGCATCACCGGATCCATGGGCTCGCCCAGCGTCACCGGCGACGCCGCCCCTGTCCGGGTGCCCTCGGCCATCGCTGCCACATCGCCGCTGAGAAGAATGAAGAACCCCGCCGAAGCTGCGCGTCCGCCCGAAGGCGTCACGAAGGTGACCACCGGCACAGGCGACGCGCTGATCGCCTCAATCATCTCCCGTGTTGCCTCCAGCAGGCCTCCCGGAGTGTTCAACCGGATCAAGAGGAACTGCGCACGCTCCTGTTTGGCCTGCTCCAGTGCGTGCCGGAGGATCTCCACCGAAACAGGATGGATCACCGATTGGAAATCCACTGCCATTGCCACCGCCGCCTGCTCTGCCGTGGCTGTGGCACCGCATACGGAGAGGGTGCCCAACAGGATCCAGACCTTCCATACTTGCCGGGAAAAGGTCTTCATGTCCGGCTCCCGCCTTCAACATACACCCTTTCGGCACGCTTGCAAATGCCTTCCGGCTCCGCTTCCGGGATGGGCATAGAAAAAGCCTGCCGTCTTGTCGGCAGGCTTTTTCAATTTTCTTGGCGCGTTTCGGAAAGGATTCTAGCGCCTGATCCGCCGTCCCAGGAAGCCAACGGCCAGCAGGCCTGCGCCGCACAGGAAAAATGTGGCCGGCTCCGGAATCGCCGTGTCCACAGGCGGAGGGGGGGTATAGGACACATAGGAACTCAGAATTTCCACATTGACGCCCGCCGGATTCCACGAGTTAATGTTCTCCGGGATCGTCACGGCCGGGAAATTGTAGACAATCAGAACAAAGCTGTTCAGCCCCGGTTGGAATATCCCAGGTCCGCCGACTGTGAATGGCCCCGTCATCGACGTGTATCCCATCATGCTGCCGGGGTGAACCAGATGGCCGTTGACCCACGCGGAGTTCAACAGGTTGTCCGTGGAGATCATGTAGGTGAACGTAGCCGTGTTCGGGTCATAGCCCGGCCCCAGGTTGAACGTGATCCGGAACCAGTAGTAGCCCGCTGGATCAGCATAATTCCCATACACGTTGCCGTATCCGGCCTGCGGTGAAATCCATTGCGAGTTCGGGGCGTTGTTCGTCCAGGCCGGAAATGGGTATGTGCTCGAGTCAGTGATGTAAGCCGGTGAAAAGACGAAACCGGTCGTGACCGGAACAGGGCTATAGAAGAACTCCCAATTCGGATCCGGGCTCGTGGGCGATCCTTGTCCCGTGCTGACGAGACCCGGAATCGGCGTGCCAAGAGCGCTTCCGGCAACCAGAAGCATCAATACCATCCATCTCACTATCGAACGTTTCTCCATGCGTCTCCTCCGTGGCTATAACCCGAGCCACCATTCAGCAGTAGTACTCCTTCTCGCCGTATCGTACTAGAACTCGTGCCTGCCGTCAAGACAAATTTTCGCCAAGTTGTTTCAAGAGAGGCTGTTGCGCCACGCTGCAGTTCTAAGGGTACTAGCGGTCGGAGAATCTCTGAATCCTTGCCTCGGTACCTGCTTCCCCGGAACGCGCAGCCAGCCGCCAGACCAAGTGAGAAGCCCGGCATCCCGCAATCGCGGAAGCGCCAATTTCGGCGCGTTCCAGCCGGAAAACGGCTCCGGGAGGAATCCGCACGCCCGGACGAATCCCGGGAATCCTTTCAGAAGCGAGCGAAAACGGGGCGAACATGGCGGCGCATGGCATTGCCGCCCGGCGGAGGGGAAAGCACAGCAAGGTGGTGGGCTCGGCAGAACTCGAATCTGCGACCTCTACCGTGTCAAGGTAGCGCTCTAACCAACTGAGCTACGAGCCCGTTTCGGGGGGACACCCTCATATTACCATGACCGCCACCGTATGCAGCTCCAGCCGCGGGATCACCGCCTTCCACTCATCATTTCCCGCGCGCCTCCACCCGATCGCTCCACCACCAGGCTCGAGCCTCGCCCCCCGTGGCATGCGCCCGCGCACGGCCAGCGTCACCGGTCCCAACGGCGGGACGAAGTCCACCGTGGCATACTCGCCCGCCACCTGCATTGCCGTCGTGTTCAACAGATGTACCAGCGTCTCTCCGCCCTTTCTCCGCAACACGACCTCCACCGTCGGCGGCGCTGTCACGCGCACCAGGGGCTGAAAGCGCCGCCCGATCAGCGTCCGCCCGAATTCCCGCACCGCCGCAGCGTGGGTCGCCGCAAACACACTGCCCACCGGTCCGGGGATCACCACCACCCGGCCTTGCCCAAGAGCCGCCTCCACCGCTGCCGATTTGCCTTCCCGCGTTGTATTCACCTCTCCATACCGCCAGTCCAGCACCTGCCCGGCGCCCGGATCCAGGTCCAGCCACAAGCCGGTGGCGTTGCCCAGGACCCCGTGCCGCAACCACGCCTCCATGCGTGACGGCTCTCCTGACGCTCGCATGCCCAGCCGCTCCGCAAGCCGCGCCGCATTGTGGGCGCCGCTCGCTACCAGAAAGCCTCCGCCTTGCGCGTATCGGAGCAGAGTCTCGAGACACTCCTCGCCCGGCGCCTCCCAATCCGGCAGCACGACCACCGGATACCGCTCCGCCACCCGTCCCAGCTTCCAGTCCGGCAACACATCCACCGACCATTGACACTCCAACAGCAGATCCACCCAACCCCGCGCCGGATCCGGCAGCCGCCCCCACCCGCCGAACAGCTTGTTGCTCGTCCTGTACAGCGACTCCTTCGAAAAGACGACCCCGATCTGCGGCACCGTCTCCGTCCCCTGGCTCCAACGCTGCAATCTCCGGCAGTGCCGCGCCAGCGCCGCCATCGTCTCAATGTGCGGCTCTTCGAAATGCCCGGAGCGCGCCGGATGATAGTAGACCTGAAACCCACCCGACTGCGCCAGCACCACGCCCGCCTCCTGCATCAACTGCACCGCCGGCTTGAAGACGTGCCCCACGCGGTTCGAATCCGCCTGTTGAAATCCCCACGCCATCAAATCCCACGGCTTGCCCGTCTGCGCCAGATACCGTGCCTCCAGCCGTGCCGTGGAGATGCTTGCGTTGCCCAGGTAATCGCCGGAAAGGAAGTCCACCGGCAGCGCCGGCTCCTCCGGCACCATGGTCGAATACAGCCAGTTGCTCGCGATCTGGAATTGCGGGTGGCTCCGGTGCAATTCCTCCACGTAGTGCCTCACGTAGCGGCGGAACTGTTCCCGCTGAAATTCGAGCCACTCGAGCCACCCCGGCTCCCCCGCCTTCCTCGGCGCCTGCCGTCCGAACGCACGCAGAGCAGCCTCGCAGTAGTCCGCGTGGGCCGCCCAGCACTCCCCGTCCACCCATGCGCCGTCCAGTTCGTATTTCGTCGCCGCCTCCCGCAGTTGCGGAATCATCAGCAGATCCACGTACGGTCCGAACGTCGAGGTTTGCCGCGTGTCCGGCTTGCCCTCCGGAGTCACGCGCGCCCACTCCGGGTGCCGCCGCACCGCCTCGCTGTCCCACACTCCCGAAAAGTGAATGTACAGCGCCACACCACGCTTGGCCGTCTCTGCACGCCACACGGCCAGCGAGTCCCGCACGATCCCCGGCGCCGATGGTCCCACCTCCGACGGCCATCCCAGCAACCCCGGATGGCCCTTCGCATCGTACTGTACGAAGTCCGGCTGCACGCGGTCGAGCAGCCGCCCCACCGCTTCCGGCGTGACATCCCGCCCGAGCACAGTGTCCTTTTCGTTCGGATGCAGGTCGAAATGCAGCCCGAAATAGCTCTCCGCCCGCCGCAAACGCCGCTTGGCCGGTTGCTCCCACGCGGCAGCGCCTGCCGCCGCGGCTGCAAATTCTCTTCGCGTCAGCCCGTTCCGTTCCATCGAGATTACAATATAGGGTTCCGATGTCTTTTCAAATCGGGGAGCGCGAACGCGGCGGGGCAGTGATTCTGGAACTCAGCGGGCGGTTCGTGCTCGGCGAGCCCGTCGAGCGCTTCCGCGCCCGGCTCGAGGAGCTCATCCGCGACGGCCGGATCCACATCGTGCTCGACATGACCCGCGTCTCCTACATCGACTCCAGCGCTCTCGGCTGCCTGGTCATGGCCCACACCAAGGTGTCGCGCGCCGGCGGCGCCATGTCGATGTTCGGGCTGAACGAAAAGGGCCTCGAGCTCCTCGTCATCACCAAGCTCGCCACCATCTTCCGCATCGCCGACAACGAACTCGACGCCATCAATCTCTGCTTCCCGGACCGCCCCGCCAGGAGCTTCGACATCCTCGAGTTCGTCCGCAAACACTGGGGCGAAGGCGCCGCCGGAGGCTCATGAGAATCCTCGTCGTCGGGGGCGTTGCTGCAGGACTTAGCGCTGCCCTTCAGGCCCGCCGCGCCGATCCCTCCGCCGAAATCGTCGTCCTCGAAAAAGGCAGGCGCATCTCCTATGGCGCCTGCGGCCTGCCTTACCTTCTGGAAGGCCAGGTCTCTTCCATCGATCAGCTCACCGTCCACACGCCCGCCTTCTTTGAAAAGGATCACAACATCCGCATCCGTATGCAGTGCGAGGTCGTCGCCGTCGAACACGCCCGCCGCGAAGCCGTGCTCTCTTCCGGCGAGCGCGTGCATTACGACCGCCTCGTCTGGGCCGTCGGCGCGCGCCCCGCGCGTGTCTCGCAAGAGCCCCGCGTCTTCCGCCTGCACACCGACGAGGACGCGCTGAAAATTCTTGATTTTCTCGACTCCCGCCGCCCCCGCACCGCCGCGGTCGTCGGCGGCGGCTACATCGGCCTCGAGGCGGTCACCGCTCTCCGCGCCCGCGGGCTTCGCGTCCGTCTCTATCACGACTCCACCACGCTGCTGCATCGCGAAGATCCCTGGCTCACCAAGCTCGTCGCCGCCCGCCTCGAACAGTGCGGCGTTGACTTGCGGCTGAACGAACCCGTGCATCCGGACTCCGTCGATGCCGACCTTGTGCTCGACGCCACCGGCCTGCGCCCCAACGTCGAGATCCTCGCCGAGGCCGGCGCCGCCCTCGGGCGCACCGGCGCCCTGTCCGTCAGCGAGCGCATGGAAACGTCCCTCTCCGGCGTCTATGCCGCAGGCGATTGCTGCGAGGCGCGCCACGTCGTCTCCGGCCGCAGCGTGTGGATCCCCTTGGGCACCACTGCCATCCGCATGGGGCGCGTCGCCGGCGCCAATGCCGCCGGACGGCGCGAACGCTTCGAGGGCGTCGCCGGCACCTCCATCGTCCGCGTCGCCGGACTCGCCGTCGCTGTCACCGGCTTCTCGCAACAGCAAGCGCGCCGCGAAGGCTTCTCCCCCGTGGAAGTGGTCGTCGAAGGCCGCGAGCGCGCCCGCTATTTCTCCGGACGCACCCTCCACGTGCAATTGGTCGCCGACCGCCACAGCCGCAGGCTCCTCGGCGCCGCCGTCCTCGGAGACAACGGCGTCCTCGCCCGCATCAACACCGCCGCTGCCGCGCTCGCCGCAGGCATGGACGCCGAGACCTTCGCCGGGCTCGATCTCGCCTACGCCCCGCCCTATTCCACCGTGACGGACCCCCTCATGGCGGCTGCCCGCCGCCTCGTTCGCCTTCTCGATCATTGAAGACCCGCGGCTCCGCTTGCGCGCGTTGTTAGACTGATAGGCAGGACACGGCTCGCGCTCGCGGGGTCCGGTAATCGCATGATCCAGGCAGGACAGCAGGCGCCCGGCTTCTCGCTCGAACGTCTCGACGGCGGGCACGCCACTCTTGCGCAGTTGCTCGAGTCGGGACCGTTGGCGCTCGTCTTTTTCAAGGCCAGCTGCCCTACCTGCCAGCTCGCGCTCCCGTTCCTCGACCGGCTCTGCGGCAGCGCCCTGCGCGTCTTCGCGGTGAGCCAGGACGAGGCCGCGCGCACTCGCGAGTTCCTCCGGCTGTTCCCGCTGCAAATGCCGGTGCTGCTTGACTCCGCCGCAGCGGGATATCCGGCGAGCAACGCCTATGGCATCCGCTACGTCCCGTCGCTGTTCGTCATCGAACCTGATGGGGTCGTCTCGGCGGTTTGCGAGGCGTTCGACCGCCGCGCCTATGAGTCGCTCGCGGCGCGGGCAGGCAGGCCGATGTTCTCCCCCGGCGAGTCCGTGCCGCTGTACAAACCCGGCTGAGGGGCGAAGAATTAGGCTCCCGGGCGGAACCACGATGCATCGATTCAGGTAAAAGGGCAAGGAAGGAGCGGATCAGGAAGCATGCCAAAGGTTCAGGAGATTCTCAAGGGCGCAGCCGCCATCGTCAAGGGCATGTCGGTGACTCTCGGCGAAATGATGAACCCCGTGATCACCGACGACTATCCCGACGCTCCCCCCGTCTTCCAGGAGCGCTACCGCGGGCTCCACGTTCTCCAGCGCGACGACAACGGGCTGGAAAAGTGCGTCGCCTGCTTCCTGTGCTCCGCTGCCTGCCCCGTCCAGTGCATTTACATCGAGGCTGCCGACAACACCGAACAGGAGCGCATCAGCGGCGGCGAGCGCTACGCCGCCGTTTACAACATCGATTACAGCCGCTGCATCTTCTGCGGCTACTGCGTGGAAGCCTGCCCCACCGATGCCATCACCCATGGCCACGGCTTCGAACTCGCCAGCTACAACACCAGCACGCTGATCTACCGCAAAGAGCAACTCCTTGCTCCGCTGCCCGAAGGCGCCACCGGCAAGGTGAAGCTCGATCACCCTGTCGCTGTCGGCGACGGCGGTCACTGACGCGCCAGCAGCCGGTAGGCGCGCCGCGCCACGATCAGCTCTTCGTTCGTCGCCAGCGCCACCACGCGCACGCGCGATCCTTCGGCAGAAATCTCGCGGTCCCCGCGCCCCTCTTCGTTTCTCTGCGCGTCCAGCTTCACGCCCATCCATTCGAGCCCTTCGCAGACCGCCTTCCGCAGCTGCGGGCTGTTCTCTCCGATCCCGCCCGTGAAGGCGATCGCGTCCAGCCCGTTCATCACCGCCGCGCATCCCGCCACCGCCTTGCGCACCTGATAGACGAACACCTCCAGCGCCAGGTTTGCCGCCGCCGAACCCGCCCGCGCCGCCTCCAGAATGTCCCGCACGTCGCCGCCCGCGACGCCCGACAGCCCCGCCAGCCCGCTCACGCGCGAAAGCTGCGTCCGCACCTGCTCCGTCGTCCACCCGTTGCGGTCCATCATGTACAGCACCGCGAACACGTCCAGATCCCCGTGCCGCGTCGCGTTCTCGAGCCCGGATTGCGGCGAGAATCCCATCGTGGTGTCCACCGACACGCCCCGGTCGATCGCGCACACCGACGAGCTGCCCCCCAGATGGCAGCTCGCCAGCCGCAAATCCGCCGGCTCGCAGCCGAGGATCTGCGGCGCGCGCAGGCTCACGTATTCGTGAGACGCTCCGTGGAAGCCGTACTTCTCCACTCCATGTTCGGTTCGCCAGTCCTGCGGCACGCCGTACACGCGCGCGTATTCGGGCTTGTTGCGGTGGAATTCGGTTTCAAACGCCGCCACCAGCGGCACGCCCGGCATCGCCTGCCGGAACGCCCGGATCGCATCGAGGTAGATCGCATTGTGCAGCGGCGCGGCCAGCAGGAACTGCGCCATCGCCTGCTCGACGCCCTCGTCGATCAGGAACGTGCCCTGATACCGCGGCCCGCCATGCGCCGCCTTGAACGCCACCGCGTCCACCGGCGTGTCTCCGGCGCGGATCTCCGCGATCGCCGCCGCGTAGTTCGTCACGCGCTCGAAACGGCCCCGGGCCAGCTCCTGCTCCTCGGGCATGGCCAGGATCTGATACTTCAGCGACGTCGAGCCCAGATTGGGAACCAGAATGTTCATGCGCTACCTGCCCGCCGCCAGCCCGAGCAGATTCTGTTGCGCCCGCGCCTGGAACGGGCTCTTCATCTGCGCGCAGGCGCTCCAGTGCTTCTGCGCCGCCGCCAGCCGCGCCTTGTCCCGCTTCGGCCCCTTGCCCGCCAGATTGTAGTTCGCCAGCCCGAGATAGAAATACGCGCCCGGCAGCAGGTCGTTGGCGGCGGCGCTAGTGCGGATCGTCTCCAGCCCCGCGTTCAGCACCTTCTCGCAGTCAGCCCACCTCTCGCGCGCCCCGTAAGCAATCCCTGCAATCCAGTAGCCGCGCGCCAGCGTGTTTTTCTTCTTCTTCTTCTCCCAATCCGCCTCTGCCATCCCCTCCGGCGCGCCCTGTGCAGGCAGCATTTCGATCAGTTGCACCGCATAGCCCGCCGCCTTGTCGAAGTCCTTGGTTGAGCTCAAGTGCGTGTCGGCCGCAAACAGCAGCATGTCCTCGTTGGCGAACCCCTGTGCGGCGGCGTTCTCGGCGAACTCCAGCCCCTTCTTCAGGTCTTTCATCTGCAAAAGCGCCACGAATCCGCGCCCAGCCGTTTGTCGCATATACTGGCTCTTCGGGTTCGCCTTCATCAGCCCTTCCGCCAGCATCACGATTGCCTGCGGATCCGTCATCTGCAGCGCGCCGGCGTAGAAGGAATACTCCGCGCGCGTCGTCACCTGCTTGGCAAAGTCCACCTCCGCCTTCCAGGTCTCCGCCTCCGTCTCGTCCTCCGGCTCCTTGGACTCGATCTTCTTCTTCGCCGCTTCGATGGTGGCATTCGCCCACTCCACGATGCAGTTGGCGTTCTTCTGCTCCTCGCACGCCTGCAGCGCGTTGTAGGCTGCCGGGGCGTTGTCCGGCTCGGCAGCCAGAACCTCTTTGGCGCCCGCGATCACCTTCTCATGCGCCTTGGTCTTCAGCCACAGAGGCAGGACCTGATTCAGCGCATACGCCCTGCCCGGATGGGACCCATATTTCTGGAGGAACTCCTCATACAGGGCGATCTTCTTCGCCTCGTCGGATTCCATGCCGGCCATCTGCAGCAGCAGCCCCTCCGGCGTTTGGGCGTCAATCTGGAAGCGCGCCTGCTGCGCCTCGAGCGGCGCGGCGAGCAGAATAGCGGCGAGCAGCGCAACTCTCATGGATGCCTCCCTGTTACGTCTGCTGATAATATTACAGAGTTCGTCCTCAATGGTCGAGAGGAAACCGGGGCTCATGCCATGATTCCCACCACCTACGCCGCCACGCTGCTGTTGATGGTCCTCTCCATGCTGTGCTGGGGCTCCTGGGCGAACACCATGAAAATGGCGGGCAGGTGGCGCTTCGAACTTTACTACTTCGACTACGTCCTCGGCGTCATGTTCAGCGCCACGGTCGCCGCTTTCACCTTTGGCAGCATCGACACCGTGCTGCCCGGTTCGGAACAGGTCGTCTTTCCGTTCCTTGACAACCTGATGATCACCGGCAAGCGGCAGATTGGCCTCGCTGTAGCGGGCGGCGCTGTCTTCAACCTCGCCAACCTTCTGCTCGTCGCTGCCATCTCGGTCGCCGGGCTCGCCGTGGCGTTTCCTGTCGGCATCGGGTTGGCGCTCATCGAAGGCGCCATCCTGAACTACATCATCAACCCCGCGGGCCGTCCGGCCCTCGTCTTCGGCGGCGTCGGGCTCGTGCTGCTCGCCATCGTCATGACGTCGCTCGCCTATGCAGCGCTCTCCAGACAGCGCAGCCTCGAGCAGCCCGCCCCGCAGCCCGCGCCTCAGCCTGCCAGACAGGCACGCCAGCTGCGCAAGAAACCCTCCCCATGGAAAGGGCTCGGTCTCAGCCTCGCCGCCGGAATCCTGATGGGCCTTTTCTATCCCCTGGTGGAAATGAGCAAGCAGGGCGACTTGGGTTTGGGCCCCTACGCCGCCGCCTTCTGCTTCGCCGTCGGCGTGCTGGTCTCCACTCCCGTGTTCAACCTGTTCTTCATGAATCTGCCGGTGGAGGGCGATCCCGTCAGCTTCCGCGACTACCTCTCCGGCACCTCGCGCCAGCATGCCCTCGGCGTGCTCGGCGGCATCATCTGGAGCGTCGGCACCATCAGCAACTTCGTCGCTGCCAGCGCTCCGAAGAGTGTGAACGTCGGCCCCGCCATCAGCTACGCCATTGGCCAGGGCGCCACGCTTGTCAGCACTCTCTGGGGGCTGCTGCTCTGGAAGGAGTTCGCGGGCGCCAACGCCGCCGTCAAGGCGCGCATCTGGCTCATGCTGCTGCTCTACGCCGCCGGGCTCGGCCTGCTTTCGGTCGCCCCGCTCTACCGCTGAGCCAGCGCCCGCACCAGCGCTTCCAGCACCTCCGCCGAAGGCAGGCTCCCCTGCGCGATCCGCGCCGAGCCGCCGCCCCGCCCGCCGCACTTCTCAAGCGCCGCCTTCAGCCTCGCTCCCGCCTCGATGCCCGTCTGCTCCCCGGTGGCCAGCAGGATGCTTGGCGGATCAGTGCACACGCCGACGAACACCCCTTGTCCGCCTGCGCAAAAACTCTGCGCCAGCGCCCGCAGCTCGTCGCTGATGGGCCCTTTTTCGATTCGCTCCACATGCACCCGCAGCCCGCGCCCATCCGGCGCGCATGCCGCATACAAGGCGCGCCCGCGCAGCTCCGCCAGCTCCAGCGCCAGCTTGCGCCGCGCCTTTTCCGCCTCCTTGGCCTGTTCCAGCGCCGCCGCAGCCGCCTGCGGCACGTCGTCCAGCGCTGCGCTGAACAGCCGCGCCGTGCGGTCCAGCGCTGTGTAATCCGCCCGTGCGCGCCCGATCGCCCGCACCCCGCACAGGAACTCGACCCGGGTCTGCCCGCGGATGCGCTCCGTCCTTCGCACCAGCACCGCGCCGATTTGCCCCGTGGAACGCACGTGCGTGCCGCCGCACGCAGAGCGGTCGATCCCCTCGATCGTAATGATCCGCAGCACGCCCTCGCGCCCCGGCTCCTTCCGCAGCCCCTCCGCCGCCGCGTCTTCAAACGACACGCGCACTGGCACGTCCTGCCACACCAGTTCATTCGCGCGCCGCTCGGCCGCGGCCAGCTGTTCCGGGGTCACCAACGGCGCGTCCAGCTCGATGGTGCTCGCCGCCGCACCCATGTGAAAGCTCACCGTCCGGAATCCGAACAGCTCTTCGAAGACAGCGGAAAGCAGGTGCTGCCCCGTGTGCTGCTGCATGTGCTCGAAGCGCCGCGCCCAGTCGATCACGCCATGCACCTGCCCGGCTTCCGGCAATGGCGACTCCAGCACATGCACCACCCGCCCGGCATCGTCCTCTTCCACCGCTGTCACGCGCACGCCGTTCAGGGTGCCCGTGTCAAACGGCTGCCCGCCCGAGGCAGGGTAGAACGCCGTCCTGTCCAGCAGGACGCGCGTGCCGCCGTCTGACGCTTCCAGGAGGTGTGCGTCAAACTCCGTCAGATAGCTGTCGTGATAGTAGAGCCGCTCCGTCATGCGGCGAATTCCCGCCCCGGCCGCGCCCGCCTCACACCCACTCGAGCGCGCCCTTCTTGTAGGCCCAGATGTAGCCGACGATCAGAATAGCAAGGAACACCGCCACTTCCGCCACGCCGAACCAGCCCAGTTGCCGGAAGCGCACCGCCCACGGAAACAGGAAGATCGTCTCCACGTCGAAGACGACGAAGAGGATGGCCACAATGTAGAACCGCACCGTGTAGCGCCCGCGGGCGTTCGACGCCGCCCGGATGCCGCATTCATAGGCTTCGAGCTTCGCCGGCACCGGCAGCTCCGGGCGAAGATAGCGGAAGATGCCAAGCAGCACGAGGGGGAAGAGCAGGGCGCAGATAAGGAATATAAAGATCGGCAAGTACCCTTCCGGCATGGTTTCAATATATCATTGCCCGCCCCGCCAACGGCTGCCCTGAAGAGTCCCCTCTGTGTTCCCCCGTCGCTTGCGCCAGGGCCCGCATTGGCCGCGCCGTTCCCCCGGCGCTTGCGCCGGGGCCGCGTTGTGTGCGCCGTTCCCCCGGCGCTTGCGCCGGGGCCGCATGGTGTACGCAGTTCCCCCGGTACTCGCCGCCGGGGTCGCGTTGTGT
>JBBFLJ010000043.1:0-24403 GCA_037481575.1 Bryobacteraceae bacterium
GGGGGCGGGACAGAGAGGTCTGTCCCCATCGCCTCAGGGCTTCACGGCAGCCCCTGCGGCCAACGTGGCCCCGGCGCGAGCGCCGGGGGAACAGGGCCCGAAGCAGCCACGCTCGGGCACGCAAGAAACGCGGCCCCGACGCGAGCGTCGGAGGAACAGGGCCAGGGCGGCAGTGGGGACAGACTGCTCTGTCCACGGGTGAGCAGTCGTTGGGGTTTCAGCGATGCGGGGGCGGGACAGAGAGGTCTGTCCCCATCGCCTCAGGGCTTCACGGCAGCCCCTGCGGCCAACCTGGCCCCGGCGCAGGCGCTCGGGGAACAGGGCAAACAACGCTAGCAGTGCGGCCCCGGGGCAAGCGCCGGGGGAACAACGCACCGGATGGCTAGCTGGAATACGCGGAGACGAGGCGCTTGATGTTGTCCTCGTAGATCTTGATCTTCTTCTTGCGGGTGAGCTCCTCGACGATGCCGGCGCGGAGGAGCTCGCTGCGGTCGCGGGCGCGCAGGCCTTTGAGTTCCTGGAGGATGGCCTGCTTCTGGATGGCGAACTGAGTCATATCCGGCGGCCGCTTTTCGAGAACCTTGACGAGGAAGACGCCGCCGGAGGCGCGGATGGGACCCACGATCGAGCCGGGTTCCTTCTGGAACGCCTCTTCGACCGAGGAGGCAGGACCGACGCCGGTGACGCTCATGGTGCGAGTCACGAAGTCCGTGGTCTGGACTTCCAGACCAAACTCCTTGCCGAGACGCTCGAGGTCAGTGAGGCCGCTCTTGAAGCGGGATTCGAGGTCGGAGGCGATTTTGGCGGCGAGTTCGGAAGCCTTCCGGGCGATGACGCCGTCCCGCACCTGATTCATCACCTCGGCGAGCTCCGCCTGGCGAGCAGGGTGGATGGCAGTGACCTGGGCGACGACGAGTTTGGAGGGAGAGACCTGCAAGACGGGAGTCACGCCATTGACGGGGAGCCCCTGGACGGCCTGGTTGAACTGCTCGTTGATGCCGATTTCCTGGACGGGATCGCCGGGGCCGACGTTTTCCGAGCGCACAACGGTGACAGCATTGGCACGGGCGATCTTCTCGGCTTCCTCGCGGGAGCGGACAAGGGCGGAGCGGACTTCGTCGGAGAGGCGCTGCATCCGGTCGTAGACCTGCGAGCGGCGAGCCTCGGCGGCCAACTCCTGGCGGACTTCTTCAAAGGGCTTGAGCCGCGCCTGCTCGTGCTCGAGCACCTGGATGATGTGGAAGCCGTACTGGGTCTTGATGACGCCGCTGAGTTCGCGGGGCTTGAGGGAGAAGGCGGCCTGTTCGAATTCAGGGACGGTCTGGCCGCGGGTGATCCAATCGAGGTCGCCGCCTTTGGAGGCGGAGCCGGGGTCCTCGGAGTTTTTCTTTGCGAGTTCGGCGAAGTCGGCGCCGCCTTTGAGCTGCTTCAGGAGGTCCTCGGCCTTTTTCTGGAGCGTGGCGATTTCGGAGGCGGGGCGGTCGACGGTCTTGATGAGGATATGGCGGGCGCGGACGCGCTCGGGGGTGCGGAAGCGGTCCTGCTGCCGGGCGTACATCTGGCGGAGCAGCTCCTCGGGGACCTGGAGGGTGGCGCCGATTTGCTGCTCATCGAAGACGAAGAGGAGGAAGGAGCGCTTTTCCGGGATGCGGTAGGAGGCCTTGTTTTGCTCATAGAAGGCGGCGAGCTCGGCGTCGGTGACGGTGACGCGGCTGCGGACGGTGTCCGGGTTGACGCCGACGATCTGGAGCTTGACGGCCTCGTTGCGGCGGCGGAACTCCTGTTCGACCTCCTGGGGCGTCACGATGGTGCCTTCGAGGGCGAGCACATCGAGGCGCGCCTGCAGCATCTGGGTGCGGAGGGCTTCCTCGAATTCCGGGATGGTGAGGTTCTGGGAGGCGAGGAACTGCGCATAGGCGTCCTTGCCGGCGAAGACGCCGCCGGGCCAGAGCTGGGGATAGAGTTCGCGGACCGTCCTGGCGAGTTCCTCGTCGGTGACGCGGAAGCCCATGAGCTGGGCCTGGAGGGCGGTGGCACGAAGGGCGACGAGCTGCTGGACGACGGAGGGGATGTAGACGGAGGCCATACCCTCGGGGATGTTGCCCCTGACTTCGCGCTGAATGACCTTGCGGACGTCCTGGACGGTGATGCGGTGATCGCCGACTTCCGCAAGGACGGTGGGATCGGCCGGGCCGGCCCAACCGGTGCCGTAGCCCGGGACGAGGGTGATGACCATGGAGGCGGCGACCAGCAGGAGGAGGGCGCCGAGCAGATAGCGCACACTGCGCTCCCGGCTGCGGAAGAGGTCAAACATAGGGGAACTCCTGAATTTTAGGCGAAACCCATATTATAGCGCCGGGCAGGGATCAGCGGCCCAGATTGCATTCTTCGTGGACGGCGCGGACGGCCTTTTCGAGGCCGTCCTTGCGGACGACGATGGCGATGGTGAGTTCGCTGGAGCCCTGGGCGATGGCGATGATGTTGACCATCTGGCGGGAGATGGCGGTGAAGATGCGGCCGGCGAGGCCGGGGTGGCCGCGCATGCCCTCGCCGACGATGGCGAGGAGGCCGACGTCGAGATCGACGTCGATGGGGTGGAGGTAGCCGTGGGCGAGTTCGAGGGAGAAGGTTTCCTCGAGCTTTTCGATGACGTGGGGGAGTTCGGAGGAGCGGATGAGGAAGCAGAAATTCTGGCGGTAGGAGGAAGAAGTGAGGGCGAGGACCTCGGCGTTGGCGGCGGCGAGGGCCTCGAGGCTGCGGGCCATGATCTTGGTGCCGCTGAGGACGGCGCTGGCGGGGTCGACGCTGACGAGGGCGACGTTGGTCATGGAGGTGACGGCACGGGGGCCGACGGGGCCGTTTCTGGTTTCGGGGACGATGCGGGTGCCGGGGAAGGAGGGGTTGAAGCTGTTGCGGCTCCAGACGGGGATGCCCTTCTCCATGAGGGGGGCGAGGGTGCGGGGGTGGAGCACCTTGGCGCCGTTGTAGGCGAGTTCGGCGGCTTCGCGGTAGGTGATTTCGTCGAGGACGCGAGCGTTGGGGACGAGGCGGGGATCGGCGGACATGATGCCATCGACGTCGCTCCAGATCCAGAGTTCGGAGGCATCGAGGACGGAGGCGAGGACGGAAGCGGAGAAGTCGCTGCCGCCGCGGCCGAGGGTGGTGGGGCGGCCATCGAGGGTGGCGCCGTTGAAGCCGGTGACGACGGGGAGGCGGCGCTGCTCGAGGGCGGGGAGGAGGACGGCGGAGGCTTTTTCGCGGGTTTGGGGCAGCAGGGGGCTGGCGTTGCCGAAGACGGCGTCAGTGACGATGACGTTCCAGGCGTTGACGGCGAGGGCGTCGACGCCGCGGGTTTGCAGGTACGCCGCCATGAGGGTGGCGCTGAGGCGCTCGCCGGCGGCGATGGCCTCATCGACGGAGCGCGGGGGGCGTTCTCCGAGCATGAGGACGCCGCGGGCGATGCGGGAGAACTCTTCCAGGATGGAGTCGAGGGCGGACTGGGTGCGGAGGCGGGCCTCGCCGTCGAGCAGTTCGGAGCAGCACTGGCGGTGTTTTTCGTCGAGCTGGGCGAGGACGCGGTGGAGGCCGGCTTCGTCGCCGCCTTCGGCATGGCGCAGGGCCTCGAGCAGCATGTCGGTGACCTTGGCCATGGCGGAGACGACGACGACGACGGGGCGTTCGCGCCAGGACTGTTCGCAGAGGGCGGCGGCGGAGCGGATGCGTTCGGCGGAGCCCATGCTGGTGCCGCCGAATTTCATCACGAGCAGGTCCTTCAACTGGTGACTTCCTTTCCGTTGCTGGTGCGTTCGCGCACGATTTTGAGAAGAGCCTGTTCGACCTCGTCCTCGTTCATGCCGGTGGAGTCGAGGTAAATGGCGTCGGGCGCCTGGCAGAGGGGGGAGTCGGCGCGGGTGGAGTCGCGCTGATCGCGGCGCTGGATTTCGGCGAGCACCTGGTCGAAGACGGCGGGGATGCCGCGGGCGGCGAGGTCTTTCATGCGGCGGCGGGTGCGTTCTTCGGGGGTGGCGTCGAGATAGACCTTGACCTGGGCGTTGGGGAAGACGACGGTGCCGATGTCGCGGCCTTCCATGACGACGCTCGAGTCGCGTCCCATCTGCTGCTGCTTTTCGACGAGGGCGCGGCGGACGCCGGGGATGGCGGAGACGCGGGAGGCGCCTTCGGAGATGTCGGGATCGCGGATGTCGGCAGAGACGTCCTCGCCGTTGAGGAGGACCTTGCCGTCGGGGGTGAGTTCGATGCGGGATTCGCGGGCGAGCTGTTCGAGGCGGTGGGCGTCGTCCCAGGAGATGCCGAGGCGGCGGGCCCAGAGGGCGACGGCGCGGTACATGGCGCCGGTGTCGATGTAAAGGAAGCCGAGGCGCGAGGCGAGGCGTCGGGCGAGCGTGCTCTTGCCCGCGCCGGCAGGGCCGTCGATGGCGATGGTAATGGTCTTGGCCAACGCTGGTGTTTCTCCCAGTCTAGCGCGGTTGCGCGGGGGGATCGCCTCCGGAGAGGGGATCGCGGCAGAGGACGAATTCCTCGACGGGCTTGCCGCCGATGAGGTGCTCGTCGACGATGCGGGCGAGGACTTCGGCGGTGGCGCCGCGGTACCAGACGCCTTCGGGGTAGACGACGGCGATGGGGCCCTGATCGCACAAGCGGAGGCAGTTGGCCTTGGTGCGGTAGATGCCGGGCTCGGAGCGGAGGCGCTGTTTGAGGAACTCCCAGGCGCGGAGGCCTTCTTCGCGGGAGCAGCACTTGGGCTCGGACTGATCGGCGCACAGGAAGATGTGACGGCGCAGGGCGCCGATGCCGAGGGCGCGCGCTTTGGCGGCGAGCTTTGCGTCGTCCATCAAATCCAAGTTAACTGAAACTGGGAGGGCCGCAGGTGTCGCCGAAGGAATTCGACCGGCTGGTGGAAGAGTGCATGGATGTGATCCCGCCGCGGTTCCGCCGGCTGCTCGACAACGTGGTCTTCGTGGTGGAGCCGGAGCCGAAGCGGCCGGGGCTGCTGGGGCTGTACGAGGGGCGGCCGCTGACGGAGCGGAGCGTGTCGGAGCCGGTGCGGATGCCGGACCGGATCGTGATCTATCAGGGGCCGCACGAGAGGCTGGCGCGGAACGTGGAAGATCTGCGGAGGCTGGTGCGCGAGACGATCTGGCACGAGGTGGCGCACTATTTCGGGATGGACGAGCGGCAGGTGCGGCGGGCGGAGTTGCGGAGGAGGCGGCTTTTGGGGCGGAGGCGGAGGTAGGCTGCCGCGGCAGGTCGAGCCAAGGCTGAGGGGACATCCGGGGAGACGCGGACATCAAAGCGGGGAGGTCCAGAGGGGAGGCTGCGCGGGGTCCTTGCGCGCGAATCGCAGGCACTCGTCGCGCGGTTGGGAGAGCTTGAGGGAATTTATCGTAAGGCGGGAAATGGAGCGGGAGACGGGATTCGAACCCGCGACATCAACCTTGGCAAGGTTGCACTCTACCAGCTGAGTTACTCCCGCCCGGGAGTTCAATTTCATTGTGCCGCAGGAAGGGCGGGCTGTCAAATGGGGCAGCGCGGGGGGGCGGAAGAGGGCGCAGATAGCGCTTTGCGAGTCAGAAATTTGCGGCAGATCCAGAACAAAACGGGGCGTAAATGAAAGCCCCGTGAGATGCCTTCTGTTTTGTAGTAACTAATTCCCTTTCAATGTGTTACAAATCTGTTTCGGTGTCCGGGAAGCTGTGGATGAACTGTGCTATTCTGAACATCGCCGGTGCGCGGCTGCGAGGCCCCGGGAAGGTCACTTCCTGTCGGGCAGCCTCGCCTCGTGAGGAGCCTCGGCCGGATCACCCACAGGCGAGATTCCACCGGATTCCCCTCTGTGGAAATCTTGTGGGCGAATTGTGGAGATCGAGCAGTGTTGACTGGAAGAGAGAATCCGTGGGAACACATCAAGCAGCATCTTTCGCGGACGCTGCCCGAGGAAGCGTTTCAGAACTGGGTGGCTCGTACGGAGCTTCTGGAGGGGACCAGCGAATGCCTGCGAGTGGCGGTGCCTGACGACTACTCGCGGATGTGGCTGGAGAAGCAGCTGGCGCCGGCAGTGGAACAGGCGCGGAAGGCAGCCGGGCTGGGCAACATCGAGATCCGGTACGTTCCGGCGGCGCGGGACGGGCAGCCGCAGGCAACAGCCGCGGCGCCGGCAGAGGCGCGCGAGACGGCGTTTCCGGACACGGCGAGCCAGCTGAACCCGCGGTTCACGTTCGACACGTTTGTCGTTGGCTCATGCAACCAGTTTGCGCATGCGGCGGCGTGGGCGGTGGCGCGGGAGCCTGCGGGGCGCTACAACCCGCTGTTCATCTACGGCAGCAGCGGCATGGGGAAGACGCACCTGATCCACGCCATCGGGCGGGCGATGCTGGAGCGCCATCCGCGGATGCGCGTGGTGTACACGACGGGCGAACAATTCATGAATGAAATGATTCAGTGCCTGCGCTCAGGCAGGATGTCGGCTTTCCAGCAGCACTACCGCAGCGCGGACGCCCTGCTGATCGACGACGTGCACGTGCTGGGAGGCAAGGAGCGCACGCAGGAGGAGTTCTTCCACACGTTCAACTCGCTTTACGACCACCAGAAGCAGATCGTGATCTCGAGCGACCAGATCCCGAAGAACATTCCAGGGCTGGTGGAGCGCCTGAGGACGCGTTTCGAGTGGGGTCTGATGGTCGACGTGCAGCCGCCGGACCTGGAGACGAAGATGGCGATCCTGGACAAGAAGGCGGAAGCGGAGGGCGTGGAGCTGCCGGAGGAGGTGAGAATCCTGCTGGCGACGCGGATCCGCTCGAGCGTGCGGGAGCTGGAAGGGGCGCTGACGAAGCTGGTGGCGTACTCCTCTGTGACGGGCGCGCCGATCACGGTGCCGATGGCGCAACAGGCGCTGCGGCATCTACTGCACACGAGCGAGAAGCGGGTGACCGTGGATGCGGTGGTTCGCGCGGTGGCCGAGCGTTTCGGACTGCAACCGGCGCAGCTGAAGCAGAAGACGAACGCGCACGAGATCAGCCGGCCGCGGCAAATCGCGATGGCGCTGTGCAAGGAGCTGACCGGGGCCTCGCTGCCGGAGATCGGGCGGCACTTCGGAGGGAAGCATCACACGACGGTTCTGCATGCCATCCGGCGGGTGGAGGCGATGCGCAAGGAAGATCCGGAGATCAACAGGCTGATTCACAGCCTGATCGATTCATTTCACTAGAGTTCCGACGATTTCCACAAAGGCCCGTTTGGAAAGGCAGCGCATGGGTGTGGACGAGCCGGTCCGGGCAGGCGAAGCGGAGGGGAGGACACCCCGGGAGTCACAGGAACATGAAGCAGGAAGGCATCGAGTTTTGTATAATTTAGGTTGGATACTGACATTTTCACAGCCTCTACGAATCCGGTAGAGAGGCATAATCAAGTACACTCAGAGAGATCCGCAGCCACCGGTTCAGGCGCTGAAGCGAGAAGAAGGACGTCACGTTATGGAGTTCACCGTCAGCAAGGCCGATCTCGTTCGAGAGCTGGCCCTTTCCCAAGGCGTGGTGGAGAAGAAGGCGACGCTGCCAGTGCTTTCGAACGTGTTGCTGGAGGCGGCTGACGACGCGGTCACAATTTCGGCAACGGACCTGGAGCTGAACATCCGGTGCCTGGCGCCGGCGCATGTGAGCGCACCGGGCGGAGGGACGCTGCCGGCGAAGAAGCTGCTGGACTATGTGCGCCTGCTTCCGGACGAAGAAATCCGGGTGAAGTTCAGCGATACGCACTGGGCGACGCTGACGTGCGGTCGCTCGAAGACGCGGATCGCCGGGATGCCGCGGGACAGCTATCCGGAGATGCCGGAGATGCCGGAGCCTCTGGCGCAACTGCCTGTGGGGCTGCTGGTGTCGATGATCAAGAAGACGATTTTCTCGATCGCGGCGGAGGAGTCGCGCTTCACGCTGAACGGCGCTCTGCTGCTGCTGAAGCCGTCGACGCTGACGATGGTGTCGACGGACGGTCACCGGCTGGCGCTCGTGGAGTATCCGAATCCGGTGGAGGTGACGGGGGAGCACCGGGCGCTGATCCCGCGGAAGGCGATGCAGGAGCTGGAGCGGCTGGCTGCCGATGCGGCGGAAGAGGGAGCGGCGCTGGACTTCGCGATGGACGACAACCACCTGTACTTCCGGCTGGGCAGGCGGCTGCTTTCCGGGCGGAAGCTGGCGGGGAACTTTCCGGACTATGAGCGCGTGCTTCCGAAGACGCATGCGCATACGGTGACGCTGGAGCGCGAGGAGTTCCGCGCGGCGATCGAGCGCGTGTCGCAGTTTTCCGACGAACGCTCGCGGGCGGTGAAGATCCGGTTCGGCGACAACGAGGCGACGATCCACTCGTCGCTCTCGGAGAGCGGGGAAAGCGAAGAGAGCCTGCCGGTGGACTACGCCGGGCCGACGACGGAGATCGGCTTCAACGCGACGTACCTGCTGGACTTCCTGAAAGCCACCTCCGAGCGGCAGGTGCAGTTCCATTTCAAGGATCCGCAGAGCGCGGGCGAGCTGACGCCCGCAGGCGAGGATACCGGCTACCGGTACCGGTATGTGGTGATGCCGATGAGGATCTGAAGCATCGCGAGCGGATGAACCCACCTGAAGAGGACGGCAAGGATTTGAATCAAGCGGAGACTTACAACGGCGCGAGCATCAAGGTGCTCGAGGGGCTGGAGGCAGTGCGTCTGCGTCCGGCGATGTACATCGGCTCGACGGGGGAAGCGGGCCTGCACCACCTGGTCTACGAGGTGGTGGACAACTCGGTGGACGAGGCGATGGCGGGCTACTGCACCGAAATCAAGGTGACCATTCACATTGATGACTCGGTGACGGTGGTGGACAACGGGCGGGGCATTCCCGTGGACATGCACCCGACGGAGGGAGTGTCGGCGGCGGAAGTGGTGATGACGAAGCTCCACGCCGGGGGCAAGTTCGACTCGAACACGTACAAGGTGTCGGGCGGGCTGCACGGGGTGGGGGTGAGCTGCGTGAACGCGCTGTCGGAGTGGCTGCACCTGGAGATCTGGCGGAACGGATACACGTGGGAGCAGGACTACGAGCGCGGCGTGCCGAAGGCGCCGCTGGCGCAGACGGGGAAGGCGGGGCGGAAGACGGGCACGAAGATCACCTTCAAGCCCGATCCGACGATCATGGAGGTGACGCAGTTCAACTTCGACACGCTGGCGACGCGGCTGCGCGAGCTGGCGTTTCTGAACAAGGGGCTGCGCATCACGCTGACCGACGAGCGGGTGGATCCGCCGAAAACGCACGAGTTTTACTATTCGGGCGGGATTGCCGAATTCATCAAGCATCTGAACCGGGGCAAGAACGTTCTGCACGAGAAGCCGATCGTGATCGAAGGCGAGAGGGAGCTGCCCTCGGGGGGGAAGCTGTCGATCGAGATCGCGCTGCAGTGGAACGACAGCTACAGCGACCAGATTTTCAGCTTTGCGAACAACATCAACACGAGGGACGGCGGCACGCATCTGACGGGGTTCCGGACGGCGCTGACGAGGACGCTGAACGCCTATGCGCGCTCGTCGGGACTCCTGAAGGACGTCAAGGACAGCAACCTCTCCGGCGACGACGTGATCGAGGGGCTGACGGCGGTGGTGAGCGTGAAGCTGCCGCAGCCGCAATTCGAGGGGCAGACGAAGGGGAAGCTGAACTCGGACATCGGCGGGTATGTGACGCAGGTGGTGAATGAAAAGCTGGCCGAGTTCTTCGACAAGAACCCGGCGGTGATGAAGCGGATCATCGGGAAGGCGGTGGAAGCGGCGCGGGCGCGCGAGGCGGCGCGGAAGGCGCGGGAGCTGACGCGGCGCAAGGGGGCGCTGGATTCGGGCGGGCTGCCGGGGAAGCTGGCGGACTGCCAGGAGAAGGACCCGGCGCTGTGCGAGCTGTTCCTGGTGGAAGGCGAGAGCGCGGGAGGCACGGCAAAGAGCGGACGCGACCGGCGGTATCAGGCGATCCTGCCGCTGAAGGGCAAGATCCTGAACGTGGAGAAGGCGCGCTACGACAAGATGCTCAGCCATGACGAGATCCGCGCCATGATCACGGCGATCGGCACGGGGATCGGCAAGGAAGACTTCGACATCTCGAAGCTGCGCTATCACAAGATCATCCTGATGACGGACGCGGACGTGGACGGCAGCCACATCCGCACCCTGCTGCTGACGTTCTTCTTCCGGCACATGCAGGAGCTGATCACGCGCGGGCACGTGTTTGTGGCGCAACCGCCGCTGTACCGGATCAAGAAGGGGCGCAGCGAGAAGTACATCAAGAACGAGCAGGAGTTCGTGAAGGAGATCCTGCGGCGGGCGACGGAGAACGTGCAGGTGCTGGTGGGGGAGAACGGGGAACACGGCACTCTGGAAGGGGGCGAGCTGCGGAGCTTCCTGATGTCGCTCGACGAACTGCAGCAGATCTTCTCGCGGCTGGAGAAGCGGCTGCGCGAGCCGCGCGTGGTGGAAGTGCTGGCAGATCCGGGCTTCGCGCTGGACACGAAGGCGGACTTCGCGAACAAGGCGGAGGTGGAGAGGGCGGCGCGGGCGATGAGCGAGGGCGGGCGCATTCAGACGCGGGTGGAGCCGGACGAGGAGCACTCGGCGTGGTGCATCGTGTATCACGACGAGGCGCATGGAGACCGGACGATCGGCGTGGAGCTGGCGCAGCAGCCGGAGTACAAGCGGCTGCGGGCGCTGGCGAAGAGCACGCAGAAGTACAACAAGCCGCCGTTCACGGTGGTGAAGGAGTCGCGGCGGGAGAGGATCGAAAGCTGGCGGGAGCTGATCCAGTATCTGAAGGCGGAGGGGACGCGCGACTGCACGGTGCAGCGCTACAAGGGGCTCGGCGAAATGAACCCGGAGCAGCTGTGGGAGACGACGATGAACGCCGAGACGCGGACGCTGCTGGAGGTGCGTCTGGAAGACGCCGTGGAGTGCGAGGAGATCTTCACGACGCTGATGGGCGAGGACGTGGAGGCGCGGCGGAAGTTCATCGAAGAGAACGCGCTCGACGTACGGAACCTGGACGTGTAGGCGGGCGGGTTACGAATAGACGCGGGCGACGCGGTTGCCGATTCCGCAGAGGATGACATAGGGGATGACGCCGGCTTCGCGCGCGAAGTCCGCGGCATCGTGGGAGGCGCCGTTTTCCTGCCCGATGAGAGTGACGGCATCGCCGGGCGCGAGCGGGGGGCCATCGGTGACGTCGACGGTGATGACGTCCATGGAGACAGCACCGACAATGGGGGCGGGGCGTCCGGCGGCGAGGACGCGGCCGCGGCCCGCGAGGGTGTGAGGAACGCCATCGGCGTAGCCGGCGGCGACGACGGCGATGCGGGAATCGCGCGGGGCGCGCCACCGGGCGTTGTAGCCAACGGGGGCGCCGGCGGGGATCTGCTTGAGTTCGACGATGCGGGCGCGCCACGAGAGCGCGGGGCGCACGGCGGCCTGAAGGGGAGGCGCGGCGCCGCGGGGCTCCGGTACATAGCCGTAGAGAGCGAGGCCCACGCGCAGCATGCTGTGGAACATCTCCGAGAGGCCGAAGCAGAGGGGCGCGCTGCTGGCGAGGTGGACGAGCGCGGGGCGCACGCCGGCCTGCGCCATGGCAGCGAGGGCCTGTTCGAAGGCGGCGCACTGCTGCCGGTTCTGTTCCGATTCAAAGTCGGCAGCGGAGGCGAGGTGGGACATGACGCCTTCGAGTTCCGTGAAGCGGAGCGCCTTGACGGCGGCGAGGATTTCGGAGAGTTCTTCGCGCGAGCCGAGGCGCCCCATGCCGGTATCGAGCTTGAGGTGGACGGCGAGGCGCGCGCCGAGCGCGGCAGCGCGCTGGTCGAGCTCGAGAAGAGACTGGATGGAGTGGACGGCGGGGGTGAGGGCGTGCTCGAAGAAGGCGTCCATCTCGGCGGGCACGAAGCCGCCCATGACGAGGATGCGCGAGCGGATGCCGGCGCGGCGGAGCCCGGCGCCTTCGGCGGCATTGCTGACCGCGAACCACGCGGCGCCTTCCTGCTCGAGGCGGCGGGCGACGGGAACGGCGCCGTGGCCGTAGGCGTTGGCCTTGACGACAGCGCAGACTTCGGCGCCGCCCGCGGCGCGGCGAAGAGCGTGCCAATTGGCGGCAATTTGCGCCAGGGAAATTTCAGCCCAAGTGCGCATTTCCGGCGAGCATTCGCTGAAATAGCCGTTCATAAGCGTCGGTAACAGCCTCCCAACTGTATCGTTCCTCCACGCGGCGCATGGCAGCTTCGCCGAGGCGGCGGCGTTCGGATTCGGGCATGGAGAGGGTGCGGCGAATCAGGGAGACGAGGGAGTCCTCGTCGCGAAACGGCAGAGCAACGCCGCCTGCGACCTCCTCGTTTTCGGGCGTGGAGAGATAGAGGACAAGCGCGCCGCGCCCCATGGCTTCGATCAGCGCCGGGTGCGTGCCGCCGACCTCGGTGGCGTGGATGTAGGCGAAGCAGTGCGACTGAAGCTCGCGATAGCCCTGCCCGTAGATGGCGCCGGGGAAGAGGATGCGGGGGTCGCGGGTGTCTTTCAACTGGCGGATGTAGTCCTGCGCGTAGGGCGCGTCGCCGACGAGGACGAGGCGGAGACCGGTGGAAACGCGTTCGAAGGCGCGGCGGACCATGAGGGGGTTGTTTTCCGGCTCGAAGCGGGTGACGTAGAGGAAATAGCGCCCGGGTTCGAGCCCGAGATCCTCGAGAGCGGCACGGGAAGAGACTTTTCCGGTCTCGGCGCCGTAGGGGATGAAGACGGAATCGGCGCCGTAATTTTCCCGGTAATAGCGCTGAATTTCCGCGGCATCTGTGACAATCACGTCGGGGCAAAACGTGGAAAGTCCCTCGGAAATGTGATACCAGAGGCGGGCGAGGGCATTCCATTTCTTGCGTTTCCGCTCGAGGCCGTCGACGTTGAGGGCGACGCGGGCGCCGGCGCGGCGGGCGAGCGGGGTGAAGAGGGCGTTGGCGCCGTTGCAGTAAAGCGCGACCTGGGGAGGATCGCGCATGAGGTCGAGGGTGGACAGGAAGGTATGGGCGACGGTCTCGAGGTACTTGTGGCGGACGGGCGGGATGTAGCGGAGGCGGACACCTCGCCAGAGAGGTTCGGGGTGCGGGGAGCGGCAGTAGACCGTGACGTCATGCCCGCGGCGGGCGAGGCGGGTGGACAGTTCCTCGGCGAAGGTTTCGAAGCCTCCGTAGGAGGCGGGAATGCCGCGGGTGCCAAGGATGGCGATGCGCATGAGGCCCGCTTTTCAGTAAAGCGAAAGACGCACAGGGCCGCCAAGTCCGGAGAAAGGCCAAGGCTGGAACTGGCGGTCGCGTTCAAAGGCGCGGAGCAGCTGGGGCGGGGGTGGATCGAGAAGCTCTTCGCGGAGCGGGTAGCGGTCCCATTTCTGGATTGCGGGCATGAGGGGCGTGGCGACGCGCGCCACGAGGTGGTTCCGACCGTTGCGAAGGAGGCGGGCGGGAATGTCGTAGCGGAAGGGCGCCATCCAACGGGAGCCGAGCGGGGCATCGTTGAGGAAGGCTTCGCAGGCACAGCCGACCTGGCCGAGGTCGAGCGAGGCGTCGCGGCGAGGGCAGGTGAACTCGATGGAGTATTCCAGCACGCCTGCCGTGCGGGCGTCCCCGAGGGGGCGCGACCAGCCTGTATCGAGTGTGATCACTTGCCGGGGCTGGCGGCGACGGCGCTTTTCCGGCTTGCCGCTGCCGGGACGGAACAGGAGAAAGCAGGAGTGCCAGGGTTCGAGGTCGACATCCACCTCGACTCCGGATTCTTTTTCCCGCCACGCCTGGGCGGGGCGGATGGCGCCGGTGAGCGGATCCCAGATTTCGGGCCACTTGCTGCGGACGCGGAAGGTGACGGGCGTGCGTGCGGGCTCGGGCTGGAGATTCGTGACGAAGAAGAGCGTGAGTCCCCCGTCGAGTTCGCGCTGATGGAAAGTGAGGCCGTCGCTCTGCTGACCTGTGCCGATGAGGAACTGCGGGAGCACGGCTTGACGCAAAGTTTCCAGCAGGCGGATCTGTCCGGGGCGCAGGGGCGGCGTTTTCGAGTAGGGCTGTTCCTGGGGAGAGAACTGGTTGGGAGTGAAGCCGTAGTCGACGACGCGTGCGTCGAGCCCTTGCGGGGCGCGGTCGAGGGCGAGCAGGAGTCCGCCGGAGGAGGCGAAGCGGTTGAGCAAGGCGAGGGTGGCTTCCGGGACGAAGTCGCGCGGGGTGAGGAGGAGGGCGCGGTAGCGGTAGCCGTTGATTTCGAGCGAGCCGTTGCCGATGCTGGCGCGGGTTTGCAGGAGATGGTCGTTGACGAGGTCGTAGTCGTAGCCGTTGGCGAGCAGGGTCCCGGGGACGCCGCCATATTTCATGACGCGCTGTGCGACACCGAACAGCGCGGTTTCGCGCCACACCTGGGCTTGGGGGGAGTACAGCAGGACATCGGCGATGAAGCGCCCCTGACGGAGCAGCGCGCAGCAGCGGGCGATGTACGCGGCGAGTCCCTTGTAGTGGAGCCACCATGGCACCCACGGGCTGATGCGCTCGGCGGCGGGCATGACGTCGAGGGCGGGGTCGAGCTCGGGCTGTTCGAAGTAGACCCAACCGTGGTTGTAAAAGCGGGTGATGCCGTCGCGGAGGAAGGCGTCCGTGGCGCGCTTCAATTCTTCTGGAGTGGAGCGGTAGCGTTCGCGGTGGATGAAGGTGTAGGCCTCGGCGGAGACGACTTCGCGGCCATAGAAGCGGGCGCCGCTGACGGTGGCTTTGCGGGGATCGGCGACAGTCTCAAAGCGCGCGGTGGTGACTTCGGTTTCCGGCACGTGCGCGAGTCCGGCGCCCTGGATGATTTCCTCGTTGAAGCGGTAGTGGGGCTGCATGCGGGCGCGGACGCCGATGTCGCGGCAGGCATCGAGGAAAGGCTGGAAGACGAATTCGAGGGCGATCTGGTGAAGGAATTCGTTGACGTCGTAACGGATGCGGGGCGTGTCCGGGCCGATGCCAAACCAGAGGGCGGGGAGCCAGCGGCGGAGATCGTAGCCCTTGCGGCGGCGGAATTCGTCGAGCGTGCCGGAGCTCCAGAGGAGGGTGTTGGCGAGGGGGACGACCTCGAAACTGTCGGAGAAGATGGAGTCGACGGTGCGTCCGAGGGCGGGTCCGAAGGCGAGCTGGTAGGCGCGCGTCACGTGGCGGATGCATTGCTCCATGGCGCGGCGGTCGAGGTGATCGGCGACCCAACTGGGTTCCTCGTCATTCTGGGCGGCGGTGCGCTGCCCGGTGTAGACGAGGCGGAAGGCGAAGAGCCTCCAGCGGCCCTCCTCGACGCGCCAACGGCCGGCTTCGCCGCGGAATTCTTCGGTGAGATCGACCAGCGAGGCGCCGTGGAGCTGCGTGTCCGAGAGCAGACGCGCGCCGACGACAGCGAGGACGTTCATGTGGCCGGGGGGATGGCCCTCGACGGGCGAGAGGAATTCGAAGAGGCCGGTTTTGGGCGTGCCGAAGTCGCGGAAGGGGGGCAGCGGGCCTTCGTACTGGAAGGGGCCCTGGAGGTCGAGCCACGCGGGGGCGAGGCACTTGCTGCGGTGCTCGGGCGGGAACCACGGGCCGCCGAAGTCCCAGCCGGGCGAGGGGGTGAGCGCGATTTTCATGTCGAGGCGCGCGGCCTCGCTGATGGCGTGGCGGAGGAGCTCGAGTCGTTCGGGAGAGAGGAAGGACAGGTTGCCCTGACGGTAGAGGCGGAAGGTATGGACGATTTCCGCGCCGCCGATGCCGCCGGCGCGCATCTGTTCGAGCTGGCGGGTGATGCCTTCGCGGGTGGCGCGGCTGCCGGGCCACCACCAACGGGTGCGCGGCATGAAGAGGTTGTCGGAAGGGGCGCGGGCCCAGAGCGAGAGCAGATCATCGCGCTCGCTGGCGCGAAGGGAGAGCGCGCCGCCAAGAGCCGGGAGAAGCTCGCGGCGGTTGGGGCGCCACATGGGCGGATCAGCCTTCGGCGATCCGGGCCTGGGAGCGGGCCGGGCTGAGCGCGGATACCGCCTTCTTGGGCGCGGGCTGGCTGACCGGGTGGTAGTGGAACCACGCGGCAATGTAGTCGTCGGAGACGCGCTTGCGGGCCATGATCCAACGGCGTTTGGCCATGAAGCGGGGCCAGGAACGGAGGATGTGCCAGAAGGCTTTCAGAGAGTAGTGCTCGTAAAGGAGGCAGCAGCCGAGGACGACGAGATCGCGCAGGGTAATGGGGAGCCAGTAGCGGCGGTAGAGATCCCCGGTGATGTTTTTGATCCGCATGAGGAAGCGGTTCTTCACCGAGTGCATGTTGATCTCTTTGGGGAGGGCGCGGCGGTTGCCGGGGAGCACGGCGCGCACGTGGTAGCCGCGGGCGTAAGGGGTGTAGAGGCAGCGCCAGCCGAGGAGCTGGGCGCGCCATGCGACGTCGGCGTCTTCACGGTAGACGAAGAAGTCGGAGTCGAAGAACTCGCCGTCGATGGAGATGTCTTCTATCATCTCGCGGCGGTAGAGGGCGGCTGCGGCGGTGGCGCCGAAGACGTATTCGCGCTTGAGGTAGTGCCCGTTGTCGATCTGGCGGCTGCCGCGGTCGAGGTGGCGGAGGTAGGGGGTGAAGTAGATGCCGGTGGAGTCGACGCGGGGCTTGGCGTCGATGTTGAAATCCGGGCTCATGACGAGGAGCTTGCCGCATACGGTGCCGATGCGGTTGTCGAGGCGTCCTGCTTCGAGGAGGGCCTGAATGAAGTAGGGCATGAGCAGGACATCCGGGTTGAGGGTGAGGACCCAATTGCCGCGGGCGAGCCGGATGGCCTGATTCTGGGCGGCGGCGAAGCCGATATTGCGGTCGTTGTAAATGATGGTGCAGCGGTCTTCGTAGGATTCGAGGATGTCGCGGGTGCCGTCCGTGGAGTTGTTGTCGATGACAATGACCTCGAATTTCGGCCCCTTTTGAGCCAGCACTGATTCCAGGCACCGTTTGATGTAGCGCCCGCTGTTGTAGGTGACGATGGTCACCGAGACGAAGTCGTTGGATGCCATGGGAAAGAGCAGTCCGACTCAAAGTCCGGGGCGGCCCGGCGCGTGCGCCGGATCGCGCAGTTCCTCCTCCGGCTGGAGAGCAGCAGGCCGTTGACCGGGAGCAACGGCAGCGGCGCAAGCCAGCCGAACCAATTTAGCATACAAACGCAGGGGGCCAAGAGATCGCTGCCAGAAGATCCCCGTCACGATTCTCGGCACGGTCCCAACAATGACAGACAAGCAAACCAGGATGCGGCCAGTCGTCTGGAAGTGTCTGGAAACGTATCGTATTAAACCACTATACCAGTTTCGCTGGCGCTGCTCCCAGCCGGATTGAAGGACGGAATGGCCGCCGATGTGGACGGCGCGGAAGGCCGGGGTGTAGCGGGTGTCCCAACCGGAGTCGAGCAGGCGGCGGATGAAGTCGACATCTTCGAACCAGACGGGGTGAAAGGACTCGTCGAAGCCGGAGAGGTGTTCCCAAGCGGCGCGGCGGACGAGGAGGCAGGCGCCGGGGGGTTGGAGTCCCGAGGCGGGGCGGTCGAGCGGGACGTCGAGGGCGCGGTAGGCGCGGTTGACCGGGTTGGAGGGGAAGAGGCGGTTCAGGCCGAGAATTTCGAAGCAGAGCGAGGCGGGCGTGGGGAGGCGGCGGAGGAGGAAGCCGCGTTGAGGCTCGCCGCGGGGATCGAGGAGCAAACCTCCGGCGGCGCCGACGCGCGGGTTGTTCTCGAGGGCTTCCGCGAGGGCAGAAGGAGAGGAGGCGAGCTCGACGTCGGGGTTGAGGATGAGCACGGCATCGGCGTGAGGGAGGGCGCGAATGCCCTGATTGACGGCGCCGGCGAAGCCGCGGTTGACAGAGTTGGCGATGAGGCGCACCTGCGGGAATGCGGCGACGGCGGAGCAGGTGGCGTCCTGGCTGGCGTTGTCGACGACGAGGATGCCCCCGGGGAACTGATCGGCGTAGCGCAGGCAGGAGGCGATGCACGCGGGGATGCAGATTTCCGAGTTGTGGGAGACGATCAGTGCTGCAAGCCTCATGGCGCCACCGCGAAATAGAGCCGCCAATAGGGCTCGGGACGAGTTGCTTGCTGGAGGAGGCGGATTTCGGTTTCGCACTCGGCGAGGAGGGGTTCGAGCAGGGCTCGCCGGGGGCGGCAGGAGCGGCGGAGGGCAGGCGCGGCAAAGAGGCCGCGCGCCTTGCCGCGAAGCCATGCGAGGAGGCGGCCGCGGCGGAGAGCGAGGGAACCCCAGAGGAGCTGGCCGGCGAGGACGCGCCACCACCATGCGGCGGGGAAGTGTTTTGCGGCGAGCAGGAGCTGGTTGCGCGAGACGAGCTCGACCATGGAGGCGCTCCATGCGCCGTGGGTGGCGCTGCCGTGGTGGAGCGCCCTGGCTTCCGGCACATAGACGCCGTGGAAGCCGAGCAGGGCGCAACGGAGGCAGAAGTCGACGTCCTCGTAGTAGGAGCCGAAGCGCTCGTCGAGCGGGCCGGCGCGATCGAAGAGTTCGCGGCGAAGGAGGACGGCGGTGAACGGGGCGAAGCGGATGCGGCGGGGCTGGGAGAAGAGAGGGCCGTCGGGAGCGCCGGCGCCGGCGCGCCACGCGCAGCCGCTGCGGGCGAGCAGATCGTAGCAGCCGTCGATGCGGGAGGGGTCGTCGCGGCGGAGAAGGCGCGGGGCAGCGAAGGAGGCGTGGGCGGCGGAGGCGCGTTCGAGGAGCGCCTGGAGGCAGAGCGGATCGGCCTCGACGTCGTTGTTCAGGATCCAGAGCCACGGCGTCCGGGCGGCGGCGACGCCAGCGTTGACGGCGGCGGCGAAGCCGCGGTTGGAGGGCAGAGCGAGGAGCTCAGCGCCGTAGCGGCGGGCGGTTTCGCGGCTCGAGTCCGTGCTGCCGCCGTCGACGACCAGGATGCGGGCGCAGCGGCGCGTCTGGCGGGACAAGGATTCCAGAGCGCGTGCGAGCAGATCCGCGCGGTTCCAGTTCGGGATGATGGCGGCGACCTCTTCCACGGTTGGAGGCAACTTTCGCGCGGCAGCGGTCAGGGAACGGGAACCCAGGCGGGAAATATCAGGATAGCACCGGATCAGCGTCTTGCAAAGCGTTTCTTGAACAGGAACCAGAGGTTGTAAAAGCCGTCGCGCCAGGGGTTGAGTTTGATTTCGCCGAGGCGGGAGGAATAGAGGATGGAGATTTCCTCGAAGCGGACGCCGGGCTGGAGGAGGGCCTCGATCTTGATCTCTTCGGAGAAAGCCATGCCGTCGCTTTCGAGCTTCATCTTCTCGAGGATGCTGCGGCGGAAGACCCACATGCCGCTTTGGGAGTCGCGCACCCACCGGAAGAAGAGGAGGGACATGGCGAGGCTGAGGATGAGGTTGCCGACCTTGTGCTTGAAGCTCATGGCGCGGCGGTCGCGCACGGGGAAGCGGCTGGCGTTGAGGAAGTCGGCTTCGAGGTGGAAGAAGGCTTCGAGGAGGTAGCTGATGGCGTCGGGCGGGTAGCTGTGGTCGCCGTCGAGGGTGACGATGATGTCGCCGGTGGCCATGCTGAAGCCCTTCTTGTAGCTGCGCCCGTAGCCGCGGACGTCCTCGCGGATGACCTGCGCGCCGAGGCTGCGGGCGACTTCGGCGGTTCGGTCCGTGGAGGCGTTGTCGACGACGATGACCTCGTCGACGAAGGCGGGCATGCGGCGCAGCACCTCGGCGATGCCCTGCTCCTCATTGAGGCAGGGGATGACGACGGTGATTTTGTGATTCTTGTACAAGCGTCCGACTTTCCGGTTTCCGAAACCGTCTATTGTATAGTTGCAGAGTTCAGGAGAGACGGCATTGAAGAAGCTGGCACTGCTGCTGATGGCGATGAGCGCCGCTCCGGCGGGCGCGCAGGAGGGGGCCGGGGCGCCGCTGCTTCAGATCCGCCATGTGTATCTGCTGCCGATGGCGAGCGGGTTTGATCAGCATCTGGCGAACCACCTGACGCGGCAGGGGCTGCTGCAGGTGGTGGCGGACCCGGCGAGGGCGGACGCCATTCTGACCGACAGTCTGGGCAAGCAATTCGAGGAGAAGCTCGATGAGCTCTACCCCGAGGCGAAGCCTGCGCCGGCGCCGAAGCCGAAAGAGGAAGAGGCGGAGGACAGCGGGCGCGCGGGGATGGAACTGAAGGTGACGCCGATGGACATCCCGAGGAGCTTCCGGCGGGGAAAGGGGACGGTGTTCCTGGTGGCGCGGGGATCGCGGGCAGTAGTGTGGTCGACCTACGAGCGCCCGAGGCGAACGACGCCGGACGAGCTGGACCGGGCGGCGCGCCGGGTGGCGGAGCAGCTGGGGAAGGCGATCCGCGAAGCGGGCAAGCCGGCGCGGTAGCAGGCGCGGGCGGGCGCAGGCTCAGTTTTCGATGAGCCTCTTTTCGAGGCCGGATTTTTCGATGCGGAAGCTGTCGGCGAGGTCGCCGCGGGCAGTCCGTGCTTCGAAGGAGAGGACGTTGCCGTCGATGCGGATCACCTGGAACAGCTGCGTGCGGGCGAGGGCGCGCGCGAAGAAGGGGCGCTGGTCAAGACCATACATCTTGGCGCCGCTGACCGAAACGACGTAGACGGCGCCGCCGGGCTTTCCGTCCGCCCGAAGCAGGCGGGTGCGAGCGTAGACGTGATCGTGCCCGTTGAGGACGAGATCGACGCCGTGGCGGTCGAAGACCGGCTGCCAGAGTTCGCGCAGTTCGCGGTTGTCGCGGTTGCGGGCGCCGGAGTAGATGGGGTGGTGGAAGAAGACGATGGTCCAGCGGTTGGGATTGTTGGCGAGGAGACGGTCGAGCCACTCCGCCTGCTCCTTCTGCTTCTCGTTGGAGTTCAGGGCGACGAAGCGGACGCCCTGGAAGTCGATGAAGTAGCAGGTCTCGTCGATGCCGGGGACGCAATTGAGGGGCAGGGTGAACTGGGGGCGCCAATTGACGGTGACGCGGCGTTCGCCTGTGGAGCCGCGCCCGTATTCGTGATTGCCGGGAACGGGCAGGGCGGGCACGGAGCGGTGGAGCCACGAGCTGGCTTCGTGCCACTCGCCCCACTGCGAATCGCGGTTGAAATTGTTGATGAGATCGCCGGCGTGGATGACGAGGCGGGCATCGGGGGCGGACTGCCATGCGAGGCGGACGACGCGGGACCACGCGGAGCGGATCTGGTTCTGGGCGTCGCCGAAGTAGAGAAAGGTGAAAGGCTCGGGGGAGGCGGAGGCGGTGCGGAAGGGGATCCATTCGCTCCAGGAGTCCTTGCCGTCGCCGACGCGGTAGAGGTATGCGGTGGAGGGCTTCAGATCGCGGAAGGTGACGCTGTGGGCGCGGGCGGGTCCTTGATCGGTCACGTAATTTTCGGTAGCGGCGGGGATGCGGCGGGCGCCTTTCTCGAAATCAGGGCTGGCGGAGGATTCGACGATTTCGGCGAAGGCCGCGGAGACGGACGTGTCCGTGCGCCATGTGACGCTGAAAGAGGTGGAAGGTTCCGCGGTCCAATTGGCGACGATGCGGTCCGGCAGCCGGGAAGGAGAATACGAGGCAGAGCCGTCCTGCAGTGCGAGCAGCGAAGCAGCGGCGAGAAGGGGCGCTGCGAGCAGGAAGCGGCGGGAGAGGTGTGCGCGGGGAGGCATGAAGGGGTTCAAACCGTAGTCTAGCGCGGTCGGCGGGCACGCCCGCGGCGCGGCTAGTATTCGAGCCACGAGCCGACGATGTGGCGGGTCCCGTTGTTTGTCTGGAAGTAGTAGACGACGAGGACGCGGCGGCCGGGCATGGGGACGGCCCACGGATAGCCGAGATCCGTGCCGCCGCCGTCCTCGCGGAGCACGATTTCCGGCGCAGCGGCGGCGTTCGTGCATTCGGCATCGAGGATGCGGGCGCGGATCCCGAACGGCGGGTGGCGGTAGCCGTAAACGAGGAGCACGCGGTGGTCTTCCAGCCGCACGGCGTGATGGGGATGGCCCTGCCAGCCGGCGTCCTGCCAGGGATCGAAAGAACGGCCGCCATTGCGGGAGCGGGCGAGGACGCTGTGATCGTCGAACCCGGCGGTGCGGAGGAAGGCAACGATGTGGCCCGAGGGGGTTTCGTAGAGGGAGGCTTCGTTGAAGGATATGCGGGCATCTGAGGCGATGACGCACTGATAATGCCAGCTGTTGCCGGAGTCCGCGGAAGCTAGCAGGTGGACGTCGGTTCCCGGGTTCCGCTCCGCGGCCCTGGGATAGGCGACCGCCCAGAGGAGGCGGCCATCGCGAGTCTGGCACATCGCGCCGCGGTTGTAGGCGGGCAGCGGGGCGCCGTACGCGTCACGGGCGTTCCTGCCGGGGACAGGAGGAGGCGCGAAGGGCCCTTCCCACGTGCGCCCGGCGTCCCGCGAGCGCAGCAGGTATCCGCCATGAAAGGCAAATTCGCCGAGGCGCACAGAGGCTGGCGAGGACTGCCGCGAGGATTCGCCGAGCCAGATCCAGAGGTAGGAGGAGCACAGCAGCGAGCCGTCACGGAGTTCAACGAGGCAGGGATCCTGGCTGCCGCCGAGCGGGTGGGCATGGAGGAGCTGCGGCTGGCTGGACCACGTCCGCCCGTCATCGGCGGACCGGACGAGGACCAGCTGACTGTTGGGATCGGTGTGAGAGACGCCGGGAGCGCCGAAGCGGCGGCGCTCGGGGGCGCGGCGGAAGGCCACAAGGAGTTCCCCGTTGCGGAGGCGTACAGCGGAGGGGAAAGCGGAGTAGAAGCGGTCGTCGGAATAGATGACAGTGTCGGAGAACTTGCGGGGCGCCGCAGCAGGCGCAGCGCAGGAGGCAACGAACGACCGGCGGGTGATAGGAGGCATCGCCCGGATTCTACCGGAGCCGTTACGGAATGTTCACAGTGCGGGGTTGGGGCAAGCGGGTAGAATCGGAGCCATGCGGAAGACTGCCATTATTGCCGTTGCCCTGATGCTGGCTGTGCTGCCTGCTGCGGCGCAGAAGAGAGCGAAGAACGTAATCCTGTTTCTGGCCGATGCAGGCGGCATCTCGACGGTGAGCGCCGCGAGCCTGCACGGCTACGGGGAGCCGCTGAAGCTGTTCGTGCAGAGTTGGCCGAACATGGGTCTGTCGGACACGACGACGGCGACGAACTATGTGAGCGACTCGGCGGCGGGGATGACGGCGATCGTCACGGGCGTGAAGACGCAGAACGGCGTGATCAGCATGGGGCCGGACACGGAGCGGGGGAAAAAGGATGGGCGGATTCTGAAGACGCTTCTGGAGTACGCCGAAGAGAAGGGCCTGTCGACGGGCCTGGTTTCGAACATGTCGATTGCGGATGCGACGCCTGCGGCGTGCTACGGGCATGCGAACGACCGGCGGAAGCAGGGCGAGCTGTTTTTGCAGATCTTCCGGCCGCGGTTCGGGGACGGGCCGGACGTGGTGATCGGCGCAGGGAGGAAGACCATCTGGGGGCAGGCGGGGGCGGAGATCGAGCAGGCGGCGCAGAAGGCGGGGCGGCGGATTTACGATTCCCTGACGGCGGTGCCGGCGGAGGAGAAACGGCCCGTGGTGGTGATCGACGGGGATCTGGATGTGCCGGCGGCGTCGCGGCGAGCGCTGGAGCTGTTGTCGGCCAACCGCAAGGGCTACTTTCTGATGATCGAGTGGGACGCGCACACGGACGATCCGCGCAAGGGGCTGGACAGCCTGGTGAGCTTTGACAAGCTGATCCGCGAGATCGCCGGAAAGGTGGACCTGAGGGACACGCTGCTGGTGTTCACCGCGGACCATTCGTTCGAGCTGCGGATTACGGGCGGGCGGCGGGGCGTGCCGCTGCTGGAGGGGCTGGACGAGTGGATGGCGAAGAACAATCCGAAGGACGAGATCCGCATTCCGGCGCTGCGGGTGGGCCACTCGCACACGGGCGAAGAGGTGCTGGTGACGGCGATGGGGGCAGGCGCGGAGCGGGTGCGCGGCTATATGCCGAACACGCGGATCTTCGAGATCGTGATGGAGGCGTGGGGGTGGCGCGCAGAGCCGCGGTGATTTTTGAAGCGCGGCAGGTGCGCGAGCGAAGGTGAGCGAAAGTGCCAGATCAGGCTGTCCCCTTCGTGAGGGCGGCCGTGCGGCCCCGACGCAGGTGCCGGGGGAACAGCGCAGGCAATGCGGCCCCGACGCAAGCGTCGGGGGAACAGGGCAAACAACGCAAGAAGCGCGGCCCCGGCGCAGGTGCCGGGGGAACAGCGCAGGCAATGCGGCCCCGACGCAAGCGTCGGGGGAACAGGGCAAACAACGCAAGAAGCGCGGCCCCGGTGCAGGCGCCGGGGGAACAGCGCAGGCAATGCGGCCCCGACGCAAGCGTCGGGGGAACAGGGCAAACAACGCAAGAA
>JBBFLJ010000044.1:0-23146 GCA_037481575.1 Bryobacteraceae bacterium
CGGCCACCGTGCCGGCCACCTGTTCGCTGCTTTCGGCCTGCCGCTTCGCCACCTCGGAGATGCCGCGCACCAGGTCCGAGATGTGCTGGCTCACCGTTTCAATCAGGCTCAGGCGTTCGCCGGCCTCGGCCGCCACCGCCGAGCCCTCCACCACCTCGCGCGTGGTCGCCTCCATGGCCGAGATGGCCTCATTGGTTTCCTTCTGCACGGACTGGATCAGCACCGTGATGCGCCGCGTGGCCTCTGTGGCGCGTTCGGCCAGCCGCTCGACCTCTTCGGCAACGATGGCGAAGCCCTTGCCCGACTCGCCCGCCGCGGCCGCCTGGATCGAGGCATTCAGCGCGAGGATCGACGTGCGGTCCGAGATCTCCGAAATCAGCTGGACAATCTCGCCGATCTCCTGCGAGCTCTCGCCGAGCCTCTTCATGCGGCGCGCCGTCTCCTGCACGTGGCGGCGGATGTTTTCCATGCCCGCCACGGTGCGGCGCACCGAGTCGCCGCCGGCGAGCGCCGCCGCCAGCGCGTCTTCGGCCACGCGCGCCGCGGCGTTGGCCTGCTCGGCCACCCTGCGGATCGACTGCGCCATCGCCTGCAGCGCGTTCGAGGCCGCGAGCACGCGCTCGGACTGCGTCTGGCTGCTGCCGGCCAGCGATTCGGTCACCTCGCGCACCTGCTGCGCGCTGCGGTTCACGCGCGCCGTGGTGTCCTGCACGGCGCCGATGATCGACCGCAGCTCGCCGAGCATGTAGTTGAACGCGTCGGCGATGGCGCCGGTCATCTCGGCGGTCACCTCGGCTTCCTTGGTCAGGTCGCCGGTGGCCACGCCGCTGACGTCGTCCAGCAGCTTCAGGATGCTCTTCTGGATGCGGTCGCGCTCCTCGCGCGACTGGATCAGCGACAGCGTGTTGGCCAGCATCACGTTGGTCGTCTGCGCCATCATGCCGAGCTCGTCGCGGCTGTAGACCTCGGCGCGCGCGTCGTAGTTGCCCACGCTGATCTGCTCGAAGGTCTCGCGCATGGACCGGATCTGGCGCGCGATGCCGCGCTGGATGAGGAAGGCGAACAGCGCCGAGCCCGCCAGCAGCAGCAGCGCCGTCTGCAACTGCGAGTTCTTGTGCGCCGCCAGCCGCTTCAGCCGCTGTCCGAACAGGACGTCGAGGCTGGCTGCCGTTTCATCGTGCAGCGCGAAAAGCTTCTGGACCGCCGAGGCGCCGTTCTCGATGTACTGCACCGGCTGCACCTGGATGGCGCCGCGCTCGAGCAGCTCCTTCTGCGTGAGGTTGCGCAAATAGCCCGCCGCGTTCAGCGCCGTCGCCAGCGTCTCGTCGAGCTTCTCCCGCAGCGCGTCGTTGTAGCCGAACGCGGCGCGGTAGTCGCGCTGCAGCGACTCGAGCGACGCACTCGCCTGCCGCACCAGGAAGCGGATCTGCGCCTCCTCCTCCGCCGTCATCGACTGCCGCGCCGCCACGCCCGAACCGTAGGTCGCCAGCTGGCCGAGATACTCCACCGTCCACGGGATCTGCTGCAGAACAGAATCAACCAGGTAGTAGCTGTCGAGCTCCGGATCCGTGGTCAGCCCCGTCTTGTCGCCCACCAGGCGGATGTGCTGGATGATCTGCGCCACCAGCTGCGTGTGCCGCTGGAAGCTGTCCTGCGGAGAGAGCTTCGCGTGGTTGTCCCGCACATCATTCCATGCTGCGCGCACCGCCTCCCAGGACTGCGTCGTGCCCAGCCGCCGCCCCATGCGCGCTTCCACCTCCTCCACCTTCTCGACCGCCTCGGCGATTTGCGCCTGCGTGGATGCCAGGATGGGCGCCACACTCGCATCGCCGTTCAGCAGCGCGTTGGTGGCGGCGCGGTGGTGAGGAACCCGTTCGAGCAGCTGGCGCAGCGCCCGGATATAGGCCAACCCCTCCCGCTCGCCTTCGGTGCGGGCGATCTGCTCGTTCTGGGATTGCAGGAACAGGTACAGCAGCGTCGCCACCGGAACCGCGGCCAGCAGGCCGGCGATGAGCAGCTTCTGCCAGATCTTCAGACTGCCAAACATCTCCTCGCTACCTCCTGCCCGGCCTCCTGCCGGACGTTGTGGGCGAACCGCAAGCGCCGCATCTGCATCTCCTCAGGACCGCGCGGCCGGCTGCGCGGCCCGCTCGAGCGCCTCGGCGCCGAAGACGGGCGCCGGCTCGAGCCACGTTACCCGGCGGCCGCGGTGTTCAATCGCGCCGCGGCTGATGCCCGGACGCGGCGCAGGCGCGACACTCTCTTCGCGCAACGGCGCCAGCCCGTTGAGCTCTTCCACCAGCAGCGCCACCGGGGGCTCGTCCGGCGCGGCCTGCGCCACCACCAGGCGGCCTGCCGCCTCGGGAGCAGCCGCATGCCCGAGCAGGGCGCCGAGATCGAGCAGCGGCAGGATCTCCCCGCGCAGGTTCACCAGGCCCTTGACGAAGGCCGGCGCGCCCGGCACCGCCGTCACCCGGCCCACCCGCTCCACCTCGCGCACATGCTCCATGTGCAGCCCGTAGTATTCCCCGCCCGCACGGAATACCAGCAGCCGCGGCCCCTGCTCCGGCGCCGGCGCAAGCGCCGAGCGGCTCTTCAGCAACTGGTCCAGATCCCCGATCGACTCCAGCCGCGTGCGCAACCGCTCCGGCAACCCCAGCGCCATCAGCGCCGCGGCCGGCGGAATCGGGGAGACATCCCCGCGCCCCTCCTCCGCCAGTTCGCGCCGCGCTGGCGCGGGCTGCTCCGGAACGGGAGCGCCAGGAGGCGCAGACAGGGCGGGCGGCTCCTGCTGTGCCCTTGGAGCCTCGGCCCCCGCGGAAGTGGCCTGCATTGCAGGCAACGAAGAGCGAATCACGGAACGGGCAGCGTCGATCAGCCGGTCCAGCATCCGCTCCGCCTGCTCGGCGTCGACCAGCTCGAAATCGTCCTCGTCCGAGGCAGGTTCCTCGGACGCGGAGCGGGCGGGCCATGGCGCAGCGGCAGCTGGAAAGGCGGGCAGGGATGCCTCCAGCGAGGCGAACTCCGGCGACGGCGGCGGAAGGATGGCCGTTGCCCGCTGCTCTTCCTCCTCCATCTGCGCCACGCTTTCCGCTCCGGGCTGCGCCAGATCCGGTTCCTCCAGCGGCACGACCCCCTCTGCTCGGTCCTCAGCGGGCAGGGCTGCGGCGGTGCATTCGAGCTCGGGCGCAAGTTCCGATCCGCTGACGGTCTCCGTGCTGACCTCGCCATCCGCCGCCGGGAAGACGGCTCCGGCCAAAGGCCCGGTGTCTTCTACACCCGCCTGTGCAGGCGCATCTTCGACGGGGATCCACCCGGCACCGTCCGGCGCCGGGGCGGCGCATTCCGGTATCGGCGCGAGCGCCGGGCTGCCGGGGGCAGCGTCCGTGAAATTGCCGCCCTCCGCCGGGGAGATTGCTGCTACAGCGGCGCCGGTCTCTTCTCCGGCGGCTCTTGCCGGCACCTCGTCCTCCAACGGGATCTCCGCTGCACGAGGCTCTGCAGCGAACTCCACCAAGGCGGCTTGTTCCTCCGCCGCGTCAGCCAACTGCGCCGCAGGGCCGGCAGGAAGCTCGCCGGCAGCGGACGGCAGAGAAGAGATCCACGGTTCGGGTTCCGGATCACTGGAGGCTTCCGGCCCGGCAGCGGCCAGCATTCCAGCGCCCTCCGGCTCCCCGGCATCCACGGCAGACGGCCCGGGCCCACCGGATTCTTTGCCCAGATCCGCCCATGCGGCATGCACGGGCGGAGGCGTCAGCATCTCCGGCTCCGGCGGCTCCACGGAAAGAGGCGCCACGAATGTGGGAGCCGGATGTTCTTCCGCGTACGCGGGAACCTCGGCCGCCGCAGAGAGCGTCTCCGGCGCGGCCGCATCTGCCGCCGCGCTTTCCGCGGCGGACTCTTCGAGCAGCCGCGCCAGCAGGATGCCGGAGATGTCGGCGCCTTCGTCTTCCTGACGGCACTGTTCCGCCTCGTCGAGGGCGCGCAACAGACCAGGCGCCTCGGCCTGCAGCGCCGCGGCCTCGACGGGCCATTCCAGCGCCTCCGGCTCCCGGGGCGGTTCGGAGTCAGATCCGGCGGCTGCCTCGGCGCCGGCGTTGCTCGTGGCCAGCAACTCGGCCAGCAGCCCGGCCAGAGGCAGGTCCTCGGCGCCGGGCGGCGGTTCCGGGGGCTGTTGCCAGTGCTGGTCCATCAGGCGTTCCTCCTCCAGGATCGGCGTCCTAGTGCAGCCGCGCCTCCACTTCCGCGGCCAGCTCTTCGGGGCGGAAGGGCTTGGTGATGTAGCCGTCAGCGCCCTGCTTCAGGCCCCAGTAGCGGTCGAATTCCTGCGTCTTGCTGCTGACGAAAATGACGGGGATGCTGCGCAGGTTCGCATCGTTCTTGATCTGCCGGCACACCTGGAAGCCGCTCACCTTGGGCAGGACGACGTCCAGCAGGATCAGGTCCGGCTTGTGGAGCCGGGCCTGCGCCAGCGCGCGCTCGCCGTCTTCGGCCACCAGCAGGTCGTAGCCGCGGTTGGCCAGCGCGGCCTGCATCAACTGGAGGTGAGCGGGGCTGTCTTCCACCAGCAGGATTCTCTTCGCCATGATCGGTTCCACCTCATCACGCCGCCCGCTCATGCGGTGCGGGCGGCCGCATACTTCTCCACAACTTCGGCCAGAGTGGCCTCCCGAAACGGTTTGGTGATGTAGTCGGTGGCGCCCGCCAGACGGCCCTTCACCTTGTCGAAGAAGCCGTCCTTGCCGGAGAGCATGACCACCGGAATGGACTTCGTGGCCGGCGCCTGCTTGATCACCTTGCAAACCTGGTAGCCGTCCATGCGGGGCATGGTGATGTCGAGCAGGACGAGGTCCGGCGTCTCTTCCTTGAGCCGGGCCAGCGCCTGCATGCCGTCGGCGGCGGTGAGAACGCGGTAGCCGAGCCGCTCGAGCGTGATGGAGACGATCTTGCGCACCGTCATGCTGTCGTCGACGGCGAGCACGAGGCGGCGGGCGGCGAGCTTTTCGGCCAGCCGTTGCACGCCGGCATGGCCGGGGTTGAGCCCGGCGGCGCGCTTCAGGTGCGGCAGGGCCTCGCCCGAGCGGTTCAGGTTCAGCAGGCAGAGGGCCATCAGCAGGCGGTCGGCGAAGCTGTCCTTCGTGGCAAGCCGCGCCTGCAGCCGCTGCAGGGCATCCTGGAGTTTCTCCTCGTTGACGCCCTTGTTCTGGGCGTACTCATCGGGGTCGGCAAGAACGGCCAGGATGCCGCATCCAGGGCAGCGCCGCTCGGCGCGAGGGGAGCGCTCCGCGCACACGGGGCAGGTCCAGACGGCGGGCGCGGGCGCGGGCGGCGGGGCCGCGGGCTGGGGTGCGGGCGCATGGCCGTTGCCGGAGGCGGCCGTCTTGCGGGCTCCGCGCGGGAATCGCGCCGCGCTTTCCTGCAGCCTTGCCAGCGCCAGGGCGTTCAGCGCCTGCTGGTTATTGGGGTTGATGTCGAGGACGCGTTCGAGAGCCGCCATGGCCTGCTGCTTGTCCTCGCTGAGCGCGGCCACCCACAGCCATGCGCTCTCGTTGCGCGGATCGCGCTCGACCAGTTCGGCGAGAATCTGGCGCGCCAGCTGGTGCTGGCCCAGCTTGGCCGCGGTGATCGCCTCCGCCAGAGCGACCTGGGGCTTGACCCACGCCGCATCCGTCATGCTTCGAGTCTCCATGAGCCGGCCCGTGCGATCCGCTCCGCCCGGTGCGGCGGAAGCTTCACATCCATCTTGCGTACTACCTGCTATTCGGAACAATCAGAGAAACACTTTAGGGAGAATCGCCGCTTCACCGGATGAGGGAATCCGCGTTTTGACCAGCGGGGGAGAGCCGGATTTTACTCGATGCGAAGGGCTTCGAGAACGAGGCTCAGTTCGCGGCCATCGGCGGGCGGGCGGAACCAGCGGTCGGCCTCGAGCAGGATTTCCAGCCGCCCGGGGGCGGCAGGCAGGGGCGCGCTCTTCAGCGTTTGCCTGCCCGGCTCGAGCCGGGCGCGGAGCACTTCCGCTCCATTGACGCTGACCGTCAGGCTGCGCGCGGGGGAGGCTTCAGGGAGGAAGAGATCCACGACGAGGACGCCGGGCTTCGGCTTCAGGGCAATGCGGGCGCGGCGCGCCATCCACCGGTAGGCGCCGTTCTCGAGCCCGTAGACGCCCTCCAGGATGTAGTCGTCGGCGTCCGGCGCATTCATGGGGAGCTCGGTCCGTTCCAGCGGAACAGGAACCACGCGGGTGACGGTGACCCGGTCGAGCGGCTGGCGGTTCCAGTCAAAGGGGCGCAAGCCGAGGGCGCTGGTCATCCATGCGGATCTGGCGTGGAGGCCCATCAGTTGCAGGGGCAGGGCGGGCTGGATGTCGTAGGCGGCTTCGAGGCGGGCGCGCCCGCCTCCGGTGGAGTATTGGACGGGGAAGCCCAGTTCGCTGCGGACGATGAGGGAGTCCGGGCCGATGCGCTCGCCGGCCATCACGGGCCGCGCGCCGCGCTGCTCGAGATAGTAGCGCAGGCTCCACTCGCCAGCCACGTAAAGACGGGGCGAGGGGGGGATCTTTTCCGCGATGTCCTTGTAACCCTGCCAGTGGTGCATGGCAGCCCAGGCGAGGGCGAAGGCCAGCGCCGCCTGTGCTGCGGCGGAGACGGCAAGGCGGCGGCGCCCGAGGCGCTCGGCAGCGAGGATCGCCAGAGGCGGGGCCAAGGGCAGCAGGTAGCGGGCCGCCCCCGCGAAGAAAAGAACCAGGGATGCGGCGAAATAGATCCGGACCCACCAGCCGAGCCAGCCCTCGACGCGCCACAGGATCAGGACGCCCAAGGCGAACGAGGCCCAGAAGAGGGGATGGGGATCGAGCCATGCGGCCGGAAGGCCGGCGGCGAGCGGCCAGGCAAGCTTCCATTCGGCCACGGGACCGGTGATCCAGCCGAGATGGGCCGTGAGGGCGGCGGCGCTGGAGAGCTTGTTCTGCCATCTCTGCAAGCCGTAGTCGCTGAAGTACTGCGCCGTCATGGCCAGAGGCCAGACACCTGCCGAGAGGCGTTCCAGCAGCTGGTAGGCGGCGACGGCGGCGGCGGGAGCAAGCGCCGCAAGACGCCCGGGGCCGTAGAGCCACAGAACGGGAATGAAGACCACGGCCTGGTAGGCAGCGAGCCCGGACAAGAACAGAGGGATGGCGGCGAGCCACGGCCGGCCGTGGACGTAAAATGCCGCGCCAGAGACAAGGCAGGCGAGGAACAGAACGTCGGAGTCGAACGTGTTGGAGGAGACCCAAAGCACCGGGGTGCAGGCGAACAGGAGCGCCGCGGCGAGGGCGTGCCGGGTGAAGCGGCGGGCCAGCGCATAGCAGGCGAGCACGGCGGCGAGCATCAGCGACCCGTACCAGAGCCGCTGCACGGGGAGGGAGTCGGGCAACAGGCCGAGAAAGAATGCGTTCAGCGGCGGGTGCGGATGGCCAAGCATGGAGACGAGGCGGCCGTGGAAGACATATTGCGCCTGATGGGGGTGCAGGGGGTTGGTGCGCGCGTGTTCGGCGCCCTTGAGGTAGTAGATGTCGTCGCCCTGCAGGGGGTGATGGAAGAACGGGGCCCGCACGGCGGCCACGAAGAGGGCCAGCAGGAGCACGTCGCGAAGGATCGTCCGCGTGGAGGTCATGACGGGGCGGCGGGCAAACGTTTAGTGTAAGGCCGCATGCAGCGGAGCGTCCAGCGGCGGTCAGCGGGCGAAGCCGGCGGCAGCTTCGGCGACGTCTTCCGGCGGGGTTTCGAAGGGCAGGACGCAGACGCGGCCGCGGGGCGCCCAGACGCGGGGGTCGGTAGGACCGAACAGCGCGATGACGGGCACGCCGCAGGCGGCGGCGAGGTGGGTGATGCCCGAGTCGTTGCCGATGTAGACGGCCGCGGCGGAGAGCCAGCGTGCCAAGCCGCGCAGATCGGGAAAGCGGACCGCACCGGGGAGTTCTTCTTCCGGTCCGGCGCACCAGTAAACGGGCATGCGGCGCGCGAGGCGGGCGGCGGCGGCGCGGAAACGCTCAAGCGGCCAGTTCTTCTTCGGGCTGCCGGAGAAGGGGTGGATGACGGCGTAGCCCGCGGAGGGGGCTTGGAAGGGGAGGCGGGGCACGGCGCCCGGGGGCGCGCCGGCCTGCTCGAGATAGAAGTCGACTGCGTGCAGGCCGCAGCCTTCGGGCGGGAGGGCGCGGTGGAACTCGAAGGGAAGGCCGCGGACTTGATCGCGGAAGTCTTCGCGCGCGGCGCCATACCAGGAAACGATGCGGCCGAAGCGGGAGAGGCGTTCGAGCGTCGAGGGGGAAAGGCGGAGCTGATCGAGCCCCATGCGATAGAGCGAGTGCGCCGGGGCGATGTGTTCGTAGAGGGGGATGTTCTGCTCCGGACACCAGATTTCGGCGGGGCGCAGGTGTTCGACGGCCGGCAGGCTGACGATGGCGTCGCCGATGGCGCCGGGGCGGATGACGAGGGTGCGCAGGGCTATTGAAGCAACAGCGGGACTTTGACGTCGATCGTCGTCGGGGGGAAGCACATCTTGTCGTTGCAGGCCTGGTAGCGGAGCTTGCCCGTGAGGAACGCGGGGCCGGGGGCGGCGTTGGGGGCGCGGCGGAAGCGGGTGACGATCTCGAAGTCGCCGTCCACCACGGAGATGGGCTTTTCGGTGAACTCGAATTTTTCGAGCTTCGCTTTAGGGTAGAGGATCTCGACGGGTTCGAGCGGCGCCTTGGCATCCCACGTGAGGCGGAGCGGGATGAGGTAGTCCTCCGAGGGCTTGTCGGAGTTGGCGTGATAGCCGGGGCGCATAGAGAGCTGCAGCGCGACGCGCGTTTCGCCCTGGCGGGGGACGGTGACCTTCTGCGGCTCGGCGAGAGTCAGAATCTGGGGCGCCTGCGCCGGCAGGGACAGAGCGAACAGGGCGAGGGCGCTAGTCCAGAAGGCGGCGGATTTCGTCTTCATAGGTCTTCTTGGTGACGAGCCCGACGTGCGTGTTGGCGATGCGTCCTTCGCGGTCGATCAGGAAGGACATCGGGAGGGCGTCCACGCCGCCGTATTTCTGCTCCACCTCCACGGTGCTGATCACCACGGGGTAGTTCACCTGCCGAGAGGCGAGGAAGGGGCGCACGGCTTCCCAGCCGTCCTCGTCGACGCTGACGCCGATGACGGTGAAGCCGCGGTCCTTGAAGGTGCGCTGGAACTCGACGAACCAGGGGATTTCGATCTTGCAGGGGCCGCACCACGTGGCCCAGAAATTGAGCAGGACGACCTGGCCGCGGTAGTCGGACAGACGGATGGTCTTGCCGTTCATATCCTTGAGCTCGAAGTCGGGCGCGGCCTTGCGTGCGGAGGCGTCGCGGCTGGAGCCGGGGGCGGGTTCGCCGCGGCTGGCCACGGAGGCGCAGCCGGGCAGAAGCAGACAGGCGGCCAGAATGGCGGCGCCGGAAAGGCGGAAAAATGTGTGCATCCGAAGGGCGATCCTATGGGGAATTCTATCAGGTTAGATGGGAATCCCCCGCTGTGGTGACGGGAGATGGAGAGGCTGGCGAAGGGGACGGCCTGATCCGGCACCTTCGTTCGCCGGGCTGCCCTCGAGCATCCCAACTCAAGCCAAAGGGCTGACAGAGCTTTCCCGACGCCGGGACGAGGGTCCACGCAAAGGGTGGAAGCAGCAGAAGCGCCCAGGACCCGCGGGCGGGTCCACACGGCGAAGAATCTCTGTGCGGCCCCGGCGCGAGCGCCGGGGGAACTGTGTTTGTGGCGGGCGTAAGGGTGTGGGCGGTGGGCCCTGCGCTCGCGCGCAGGGGACTCTTGATTCTGCTTGCGTGTGATTGGGTGAACGTGTGGAGGAGGCATGGGCGGTGGGCCCTGGATTGTCGATCGCGAGAATTCGGGAGAGTAGAGACCGCACGAGAACGGTGCCCGTGTGCGAGTGTCGGCTGCGACGACGCAGGAAACGCGGCCCCGACGCAAGCGTCGGGGGAACTGCGAAGCCACGCGGCTCCGGTGTCGATGCACCTGGAAAGGGGCAAAGAGACACGCGGCGGTGCGAAAAGCGCGGCCCCGGCGCAGATACTTGGGGAAGTGGGCGAACACTGCATCGGGGCGGACGCTTCGGCCGCGGTGCAGGTATTGGGGCGGGGCGCGCTCGGGGCGGAGATGGGGACAGGCAGCTCTGTCCACGTGAGGGCGGACGTCGAGGGTTGGAGCGGTGCAGGGCGGGACAGAGTGGCCTGTCCCCATCTCCTCAGGGCCGCATCGCTGATCGCGCTGGCGGCGCGGCCCCGGCGCAAGCGCCGGGGCAACCGCGCACGTGCGGAAGCACGCGTCAGATGCGGAGGGTGTTGTGATGCTCGAGGATCAGGGTGCGAAGGAGGCGGCGGCGGGCGGGGCGGAAACGTGACGGCAAGGTGAATTCGGGATGGGAGCGAAGACCCGAGAAGAGCCATGCCGCTGTATCACAGAAGCTCTCGCAGACGTATTCGCGCCATCGCCGGGTGCGGCGGTGGGGATCGTCCGGGCGGAGAGCAGCGCGGCGCATCTCGGCAGACCAGCCAAGTTCGCCGCGGGCGCCGGCGGAGGTTTCTTCCAGGAGAAGCAGCTCCCAGCGGCGCCGGTCGCGGTTGTTCAAACGGATCCAGACGAAATGGAAGATTTCGTGGAGAGCAATGCGGGCCAGTTCACCGGGATCGGACTTCAACTCGCGGTCGAGCACCATGCGGCGCTCGCGCAAGAAACTGGCGGCATGGATGGGCATGCCGGGACCGTGGCCGAAGCGCAGCTTGCCGCGGCTGGCGCGGAGATGCCGCCCCCATTCCAGGCGCAACGGGGCTCCCTGCAGGCGAACCGGCAACGGCGAAGCGATCCCTATTTCCGCAGCGAGCCGCTCGGCAGGCACTGTGGATCCCTGTCGACGCTCCCGAGCCTCTTCTGCAAGCCTTTGACCCATTCCCTGATCCTCGCTTAGCGTAACGCCGAAGCGATCCCTCATCTCAGCGGCCACCTTGCCCTCTTGAAGCGCACAAAGGCTCCCTGCAGGCGGAAAGGAAACGGAGGGGCAATCCCTATTTCGGCGGCGAGCCGCTCGGCAGGCACTGTGAATCTCTGTCGACGCTCCCGAGCCTTTTCCGAAAGCCCTTGACCCACTCTTCGATCCTCGCTTAGCGTAACGCCGAAGCGATCCCTCATCTCAGCAGCCACCTCGCCCACCCGAAGCGCAACGAGGGCGCCTGCAAGAGAACCGACAGCAGAGCGGCAATGCCTGTCTCTGCGGCGAGAAGCTCCGGGGCTACTGCGGATCCTTGATGTCGAGGCTTATCTGCACGCCCTCTGTTCATCCCCTTGACCTCGCCTGGCACAGCGCCGGGTCGACCAGGTTTCGCCGCTGCCAACTTGCCCGGATGAGGCGCAGCAAGGATGCCTTGCAGGCGAACCGGCAACGAAATGGCGCTGCCAAGCTCTGCGGGGAGCTGCTCCAGACCTTTTGTGGAACTTTGGATCTCGAGGCTCTTCAGCACGCCCTCGATGCATTCCCTTGACCTCGCCTGGCGCAGCGCCGGAGCCAGCCCTTTTCACCCGAGCCACCTTGCCCGCCCGAGGCGCATCAGGGGCGCCTTGCAGGCGAGCCGGCGACGGGGCGGAGATGCCTATTTCTGCGGCGAGTTTTGCGGGGAGCCGCTCTGCAAATACTGCGGATCCTTGATGTCGATCTCGAGGCTCTTCTGCACGCCTTCGATCCATTGGCGGAACTTCGCCTCCCGCACAGCCATGTAGACTTCACTGCGCACCTCTTCAAAGGAAGGGGTGATGAAGTCCGTCAGGCGGAAGATCCAGAAGCCTCCGGTTTGCCGCACGGGATCGGAGACCTGTCCTGGGCGAAGGGAGAAGACAGCGGTGCGGATGGCAGGCGGGAGGCTGTTGTCATTGGGCTTCAGGGGCTGGTAGTCGCCTCCTTTGGCGCGCGTCTCCTCGTCGTCGGAGTACTTGCGGGCGAGTTCGGCGAAATCGGCGCCGGCGCGGGCGCGCGCGACGATCTCGAGGGCGAGTTTTTCCGCCTCGGCGCTCGTGCGGGGGCGTTTCGCCTTGGGATCGGCGGCAGGCAGCGGGTTGTCGTTGAAGCTGATGTAGATGACCTTCACCTGAGCGCGGGTCCAATCGTCCTTGTGCTCGGCGAAATGCTTCTGTTCTTCCTCCGGGGTGACGCGGATTTTCATCGCGGCCACTTCGGTTTCCGCCTGTGCGAGGTAGACCAGCCGGTTGTATTCGAGCCGCGTGCGGTGGGGTTCCTGCGCCGGGACGCCCTCCTGTTCGGCGAGCCGCGCAAGACGGAGAACCAACGCATACTGCTTGAGGAAGGCCTCCCGGTTGAGCTGGAAATTGCGGGCCACTTCGGGCGGGAGGGCGCGGATCATCGCCTCCCACTCGCTCTTGCGCCACGGCTTGCCCTCAAGGACGAAGACGACGGGGTCGTCCTGGGGCTGGGGCGGGGTCTGGGCGCCGGCCGCAGCGAGGCCGGCGAAGGCCAGCCAACCGAGCAGGATACGCGAGTGCCGAGTCATTGCTTATCCTCAAGATAGCATGCAGGTTGCGATCCACCTTTCCACGCACTGGCGCGGCGCCCGCAATCCGGCGGGAGGGCGCCGATGACGCCCGGCGGACTTCCCGCGGCGCTGTGGCTGGAGGTGAGCCTCTGGTCGGCGGACCTGGCGAACCTGGAGCGCGACATCCGGCGTCTGGAGCCGTTTGCCGATTCCTTCCACCTCGATGCCGCCGACGGGCACTACGTACGGAACCTGCTGTTCTTCCCCGATCTGGTGGCGCGGATCCGCGAGATCACGGCCAAGCCGCTGCATGTGCATCTGTTCGCCACGCGCCCCATGGATCTGGCGCCGCTGTTCGCCGCCGCCGGCGCCAACCGGATCACCGTGCCGCTGGAGGCAGGCAAGCGGGTGTGGCAGGTGATCGACTGGGCGCGGGGGCGGGGCTTGCAGGCAGGCGTGTCGCTCGAGCTGGACACGCCTGTGGAGCAGCTGCGCGGGTTCCGGCAGCGGGTGGATCATGTGATCCTGATGGGCACGCCTCCGGGCGTGAAGGGCTGCGGGCTGGACGAGCGCGCCTGCGACCGGATGGCGGCTGCGGCGGCGTACCTGGAGGGGACGAGGACGCTGCTGATCGCCGACGGAGGCATCCGCCGGGAGACGGTTCCGCTGCTGCGCGCCTCCGGGGCGCAGGGCGTGGTGGCGGGCTCGCTGGTGTGCGCCGCGGAGGATCCGGCGGAGGTGCATGAGTGGCTCAAGAGCCTATGAGCCTGATTGCCCCGCGGCTCTGACGCGCGCGAAACACAAGGCTCATTGTTTCATGAGCCTTCGAGCAGCCGGGGGCACGATTGGCCGAGGAAAGGCTCATCATTCTGTGAGCCTGGAGCCAGCCAGCGGGGCATGGACAACCGGTTCTGAAAAAACCGGTTTCGGCAAAAACAGCTCCGAACTCGCGCCGCGTTTTCGCGAGAGGATCACAGCATGATGAGCCACGCTTTCCCCCCCGGTGCCATGCGGAAGGGCGAGCGTCTCATCGATATGCGAGCCTGATGAGGCAGAGCCTGAAGGTGACGTTTCTGGCAGGCTCATGCATCTGTGAGCCTTTCTGCATCCTCCTTGCGGCAGAAGCAGGACTCCCAACGGCCGGGGGCGGTTTCGCCGGTCCACGCCGCGAAGCCGGAGGCGCGCATCATCTGGATGAGCGGCGACGGGCAGAAGCTCGAAGTCAGCACGACCATCCGGCCGGGGGCGAGCGCCGAGGCGCACTGTTTCACTTTGCCGGCAGGGTGGACGCCCGTGGCGAGCATCTCGTCGGCGTCTATGCGGAACTGCGCGGCGAACTCAACGGCCCACCGGGGGCGCGGCGTGGGAGGAAGGGGGACGTGGCCGCCGGGGCCGCAGGCGGCCTCTTCGTGCTCCTCGCCCGCCCACGCGCGGACGGTGGCGACGAATTCGGGCACGGGCAGGCCGGCGAGGCGCGCGGCGCTTTCGAGCGTCGTGCCTTCGAGCAGGCTGCGGCGCATGGCCTCGCTGCGCACGGAGGCGAGCGGGGGCAGGGCCGTCAGGAGGCGCTGTTCGAGTTCGGGGTGCTTCTCGAGGATCACAGACAAGCGGGTTTCCGGCTGAATGGCGGCACTCATCGGGAGACTCCTGCGGGGGAGGGTTCATCGTACTGGAGCAGGCGGCGTTCCCCTTCGAGCGCCCGGATGCGGGTGACATCCTGGGTGACTTCGAGGGTGCCCAAGTACTGGCCGTTTTCGCCGCGGACAGCGAAGTAGCGGATGTGGACGAAGCGCCCGTGGAAATGGATCCAGAATTCGGCGACATTGTGGCGCCCGGAGCGGAAGTCGTCAAGGATCTGATCGACGACGTGGACGCTGCGCGGCGGGTGGCAGTGCTGGACTTTGCGTCCGAGGATGGCGCGGGAGCGGGCGAAGATGCGGTCCGGCCCCTCGCTGTAAAAGGCTACGCGGTCGTCGGCGTCGACGAAGGTGAGATCGACGGGAAGGGTGCGGAAGATGGCGAGGAGCTGTTCGAGAGTGAGGCTGCCGGTGGGCAGCTGGACGGCGTCGGCGCCGCCGAGTTTCAGCCCCTCGCGGAGCACGCTTTCCGGCGGGCGGTAGCCTTCGCGCGGGGCGACGAGGCACCATCCATAGCGGGGCGAATCGGCCCAGATCTGCGCCCAATCGTCTTCCGTGAAGACGTCGAGGCAGAGGGGGAGGAGGATGTTCTCCTCCTTGTAGATCATCTCTTCGACGGCGTTGGCGACGCTCTCGCCGACGGTGAGAACGGCGGTTTTCCAGTCCTCGAGGGCGGCATCGCGGACGGCGAGAGTTTGCTGGAGGCTTTTCAGCAGGGCGCGGACCTCGTCGTCCTTGCCCCACATGACCTTGGAGGGGCCGGTGATGCCGTGGCTTTCGAGGCGCGAGAAGAAGAGGTGCTCCTTGCGCTGGTAGTGCTTTTCGACGTCCATCAGCTCGTTGGCGCACTGGCGCCACGCGAGCAGGAGAGGCTCGAGCCCCTCTTCGCTTTCGAGCGCGAGGATGGACTGCATCGTCTGCCGCATGCGGGCGAGGGTTTCGCGCAGCGCCTGGTTTTCCCGCCGCAGGGTGTCTGCGGGATGGCCGGGGGGCAGAGGGCGCGCCGGGAGCTGGACGAGCACCTCGCGGGTGAGCTGCGAGTGCAGGTCGCACATGGACATGATCTCTTCGGCGGGCATGCCCTCGGCCATCAGCTCCTGCTCCATGGCGACGATTTCCGAATAATCGGTTTCGCGGACGATGGTGCGGAGCTGATCCTTGACCGTATCGGGCGCGGCGCCCTGATGGAGGCTGCGGATGATGTGTTTCAGTTGCCGGATGCGTTGTGCGCGGTTGTCGATGATCTCGCTCAATTCGCTCTCCTCAACCCGCAGAGTAAAGGAGAGCGGTATCCGGTTCCATGACCGGAGTCACAAACGCGGGGGCTAGCGGAGGACGATGCGGGCGAGTCCGGGGTTGCCGGCGGCGTCGAAGGCGCGGACGACGACGCTGCGCTCGCCGCCCTCGGCGGGCAGGCGGAGGGTGAAGGACTCCTCGCGGCTGTCGGTGATGCCATCGGCGGCTTCGAGGACGGTCCACGGGGCGGCGTTGACGGAACATTCCGCGCGGCGGATGGGCGAGGCGCTGTCTTCGGCGCGGATCTCGAGGAGCCATTCCGCGCCCTGGCGCCGGGGCTCGAGTATACGGACGCGCGGAGGCGTCTGGTCGATCAGCACCGGCGGGCTGACGAGGTCGGACTCGCGGGCGGCCTGCGGGCTGTTGGCGAGCCGGTCGGAGGCGACAACGCGGAAGAAGTAGCGGCCGTCGGCGAAGACTTCGCCGTCCTGCTGGAAGGTGTTTTCCTTGAGGTCGGCCTTGAGGAGCTTCCATTCGCGCTCATCCTCGCCGCGGTAATAGAGGCTGTACAGGAGGGTGTCGCCATCGGGATCGTCGGCCTGCCATGAGATATAGAGCTGCTGCATGCCGGAGCGGGCGACGGTTTGCGTGGGGGTGCCGCTGCTGGTGGACTGGCCGGCGTCGCCGGTGTCGGTGACGGTGATGCTGTAGGCGACGGAGGACTGCTGGGCGGGCGCGGCGGGTTTGGCCTGCGCGGCGGCCCATTGCGGGGACACCTGGATGCTGCGGACCACGGGGCGGCCGTTCTGCGGCTGGTAGCTGATGGCGACGGAGTCGATGACAGGAGCGGGCCCCTTGCCGGGCGTGATTTCGACGCGCCACTGGATGAAGCGGGCGTTGGGGCTGGTGATGCTGTTGCGGGCGGGATCGGTGATCGGATCGGACCAATCGCTCCATGTGCTGTCCGGCCGTGCGGAGTTGCCGGAGCGGGTGCGGAAGCTGAGCTTGCCCGCGCCGGGTTCGGCGCGCCATTCGAGGCGCCCCCACCGGGCGGCGTTGCCGGCGTCGTGGACTGGGGACTCGTAGATGCCGGTCTGGGCTTCAGCGCCATTGAGGCGGTAGAGCTTGCCCTGGTTGCTGGTGGCGGCGAAGAGGGAGCCGGCAGAGTCGGCGAGGCGGGTGGTTTCGCCCTCGCGGGTTTCCACGAGGAGCGCGGCTTTCAGGTCGGGCGAGAGGCGGTAGATGCGTCCGCTCTGATCGGTGGAGAAGAAGAGATCCGTGCCGCGGACGACGAGGTCGTAGATGTTTTCTTCTTTGCTGGACCAGAGGGTTTCCGCGAGATTGTCAGGGTGGATGCGGTAGAGGGCGGACTTTTCGGCGCTGAGGTCGACGGAAGGCGCGGGCGGGGGAGTTTCCGGGGCGGGGGCGGCGGGCTTGGGGTGCTCGGGCTTTGGCTGAAGGTCGATGCCGCGCTGGGCGCTGGCGTCGGCGTCGGCGGAGACGGTGATCGTGGTGGTCGTCATGCCGGCGGCTTGCTGGGTGGCGGCGGTGCCGGCGGCTTGCGCCTGGCGGCGGGCGAAGGCGCCGCCCATGGCAGCGACGTAGATGGCGCCGTCGGGCGCGGGGACGATGGAGCGGATCTCGGGGAGGCTGGAGTCGTACAAGACGAAGGCGCGGCCTTTGCCTTCGATGCGGTAGAGGATGCCGTTGGGCTCGGTGCCTGCAAGCAGGCGGCCTTTGGAATCGAAGGCGAGCGCGGTCACGTGGGTCTGGCCGGTCTCGTACCAGATTTCGCCTTTTCCGGCGGCGGTGACGCGCCAGACGCGGCCGTTCTGGCCGGTGCCGACGAAGAGCGACCCGTCGGGGGCGGCGGCGAGAGCCCAGATGTACTTTTCGCCTGGGTCGAAGAACTCGACAGCCTTGCCGCCTTCGAACTTCCAGATCTTGCCGTCCGGGGAGGAGCCGGCGTAGAGCGTGCCGCGGGAGTCGAGGGCGAGAGCGAAGACTTCCGGCTGCGGGGCGGACCAGAGCAGGGACGGCGGTTCTCCGGCCTTCCAGCGGTAGACGCGGCCGCGGTGGCCGGTGGAGAAGTACACGGCGCCGTCCGGGGCGGCGGCGAGGCTCCAGACGCCCGCCTCGCCGGTTTCGGCGGCGGTTTCGAGGCGGGGCGCGAGCGTGAGGCGTCCGTCACGGGTGAGGGAGACGCCGAGGAAGCGGCCTTTGAGGAAATCGCTGTAAGTATTGCTCTCCCAGACGCTGGAGCTGCCGGCGAGACAGAGCCCGGCGGCGAGGCAGGCCAAAGGGGCGAGGCGCGAGGGTGTCATTCTTTCACCTCCACCTGAATCGTGCGAGATCCGGAGAAGAGGTAGGGTGCGGGGTCCATGCGGATCTCGGCGACGAGGGAGTTGGGCTGCTGGGAGGCGCTCTGCAAGAGGGCGGCGCCGGCGGAGGGCGGCAGCAGCGGGAGGTTTTCGCCCTGCACCTGGAGCGTAGGGGAGGAGCGCCAGACGCGGAGATAGGGCCTGTCGTTGGGGTGCAGCCGGGCGAGGAAAGCGCGGAGCTGCTCGGGCGAGCGCGGCGGGGTGAGGAGGAACTGGCGGAATTCGGCGAGGTTGGCGGAGGGGCCGTCGGTGACGGTGAAGTAGAGCGGACCGGCGGGGGCGCCGACAGGGACGTGGTAGGTGGCCTTGCGGGTGAGTTCCACGCCGCTTTCGCCGAGGAACAGGGCGGTGATGTCGACGGGCTCGCCGGGGCGGACGGTGCGCTTGGAGCTCCACACGCCGTCGAGCTGGACCTGCCGCTTTTCGTTCGAGACTTCGAGATCGACTTCGAGCCCGGCGAGGCGGAGCGTGTCGAAGCCGCTTTGAAGGAGCGCGGCGACGGGAGCGGCGACGGCGGCAGAGACGAGGTTCGGCGTGCCGAGTTCCGCGGCGTACATGTTGGAGAGAGGGAGGGGATCGCCGTCGCGGACGAGCATCTTGCCGCGCAGGGTGATGGTGGAGATGCCTGCGGTGCGCTCGGTGGCTTCGAGCGCGGAGAATACGGCCATCTGGACGAGGACCGGTGTGAGCAGGCGGTCGTCGATCATCTCCATGCGGTAGGCGCGAGGGGCGGAGGAGCGCTGCGGTCCGGAGACGCGGATGCGGAGGGGGAGCATGCGCGCCTTGCGGTTCAGCTCGCCGGCGATGGCGGTGGACGTATCCGAGACGACCGAGCCGAGCCACTCGCGCGAGTTGGAGATCTTGAACGAGGTGTTGAGGCTGGGCAGCAGGGCGAGGACTTCGGCGCGGGCGAACGGCATTTCGGTGGGCCCTGCGCCGAGAAAGCGGTGGCCGAAGGCGTAGACGCGGGATCCGTCGACGTGGGTGACGGTGCCGTCGGCGCCAACGCTCATGTCGCCGGTCATGAGCTGCACGCTGATCATCTCGCCGGGCCGGAGGGGACGGGGCGGGCCGGAGGGTTGGATAGCCCGGCCGCCGCCCAAGCCCTGGACGGGCTCGAGCCCGGCGGCGCGGAGGCGGGGGGCGAAGCGCTCGATGGCGCCGCGGGTGAAGCCGGCGAGCCAGAGAGGGGTGGAGATCTCGACGAGGCGCGCGGCGCCGAGTTCGATCTCCTGGCGCGGGGGGAGGGCGGCGGCGAGGTCGAAGGGATCCGGAGGGGCGTGGCGGGCGCGGACGGGCGCGCCGGGATCGAGCATTTCCTCGATGGGGCGGATGCCGGCAATGGGCGCTTTGGAGAAGGGGAATGAAAACGCCACGGCGCCTGCGAGCTTGCCGTCGATGTAGACGGGGCTGCCGCTCATGCCCTGAAGGACGCCGGTTTCTTCGAGCGGCCCGCCGCTGAGGCGGGCGAGGATGACGGACTGTTTCGGGCCGATATTCTCGAGCACGCCGAGGATTTCGCAGCGAAATTCCTCGATTTTTTCGCCCTGGAAGACGGTTTTTCCCGTGCAAGGCATGCCTTTGCGGACGTCTTTCAGGGGCAGGATGCCGGGCGGCGGAGCGGCCAGCACACTGGCAGCGAGACAGGAAAAACACGCCTTTGCCAGCCGCCGCAGCACGCTTTTATTGTAGACGCGCGGCCGGGGGGAGTCTTCCAGAGAGGCCGCGGAAGAGCTGCCGGGCACGGGTCTTCGCCGGAATGGTGAGTTGCGGCAGAGGACAGACGAGGGTTGCAACCCGGAGCGCAAGCCGGTGAACGGACGAGGCGAGCGGCGCGGGATCAATCGATGAAGCCGCGCCAGGTGTTGCCCTTCTGGTCGCGCAAGATGACGCCGTAGCCGTCGGAAACGCCGGTGATGTAGTCGCCGTTCGAGGAACGGAAACGGTAGCGGATCGTGTCATCCGGCTGGCGTTCGGCGACGCCCCTCCATTCGTTGCCGAACTCGTCTCTGAGGTGGATGTAGTCTCCATCTCCAGGTCCAGCGACAACGCGGTTGGAGTTGTCGTGGAAGTGGAGGAAGCCGCTCTTCAGGCCCGAACTCTGACGTCTCCTCCGGTAGATCATGGCTCGACTTGATTATCGGACGGGCGGCGGCGCGGCTCCATCGGGTGAATTGCCTATTTATTGGCGCGGCGGGCGCACGCAGCGATGCGCGGGCCGGAGCGCATCGGCTACCTTGGAAGCAACGGTCATGCGGGCAGTGATCCAGAGGGTGTCGAGCGCGAGTGTGGCGGTGGATGGCCGGGTTGCGGGCAGCATCGGGCCGGGGCTGCTGGTGTTGCTGGGCGTGGGCAAGGGAGACACGGAGCAGGATGCGGAGGCGCTGGCGCGGAAGATCGTGAAGCTGCGGGTGTTTCAGGATGAGGCGGGGAAGATGAACCTGAGCGTGAAGGACACGGGCGGGAGCCTGCTGGTGGTGTCGCAGTTCACGCTTTACGGGGACACCCGGAAGGGGAGGAGGCCGAGCTTCGATCAGGCGGCGCCGCCGGAGGAGGCGAGGCGGCTGTACGAGCGGTTTGTGGAGGCGGCGCGGTCGCTGGGGGTGCGGGTGGAGACGGGGGTGTTTCAGGCGATGATGTCGGTGAGCCTGGTCAACGAGGGGCCGGTGACGTTTCTGGTGGAGAGTCGAGATCCCAACCGAAGCGGCGGATGATCTCCCCGGTGGGGCCGTCGGCGGCGATGCGGCCGTGATCGAGGAAGACGGCGCGGGGACAGAGGGCGCGGGCGAAGGCGGCGTCGTGGGTGGCGATGAGGCGCGCCTGGGGGAGGGTGCGGAGGAGTTCGATCAGGGCGCGGCGGGCGGGCGGATCGAGATGGGTGGTGGGTTCGTCGAGAACTAGGGCCTCGGGTTCGACGGCGAGAATGCCGGCGAGAGCGACACGCTGTTTTTCGCCGCTGCTGAGGCGGTAGGGCGGCCGGTCGAGGCCTTCGGTGATGCCGACGGCGGCGAGGGCGCGGCGGGCGCGCTGGTGGGCTTCTTCAGCCGGAAGTCCGGCGAGGAGAGGGCCGAAGGCGACGTCTTCGAGGATGGAAGGGCGGAAGAGCTGGTCTTCGGGATCCTGGAAGAGGAAGCCGATTTTGCGGCGGATTTGGGCGAGGTGGGGAGGGGAGACGGGCAGGTCGCAGACGCGGAGTTCGCCCTCGCCGCGGAGGATGCCGTTGAGGTGGAGCAGGAAGGTGGTTTTGCCCGAGCCGTTGGGGCCGAAGAGGGCGACGCTCTCGCCGCGGTGGAGCTGGAAGTCGATGCCGCGGAGGACCTCCTGGCCGGGCTGGTAGGAGAAGCGCAGACCGTGCGCATGGACGATGCAGCTCATGGGAGCCTCCCGGCGCCGCGGGCGAGGTGGGCGCGATGGATGCGGGCGGCGCGGTGGAAGGATGCGGCGAGCAGCACGGCGAGGCTGGCGGCGGAGACTTCGAAGGAGCGCTCGGCGCCGCGCGCCAGGGCGGCGGTGCGCATGCGGCGCGCCTGCTCGCCGAGGACGCCGAGGTAGCGCCAGATGAAGTGCATGACTTCGAGCAGGAGGCGGGGGGCGCGGAACCATGCGGCGGCGCAGAGGACGTCTTCGAGGGGCGTGACGGCCATCAGGAGGACGACCCACAGGGCGGAGGCGAAGGGCTTCCAGAGGAGCATGGCGGCGCGGGCGGAGTCGCCGGCAAGCCAGGCGAGGAGGGCGAAGACGGCGGAGAAGGGCAGCACGGCGGCGGCGCGGAGCAGCAGGGCGGGGACGGGCAGGCGGGCAGTGAAGGCGAGGAGGGCGGGGAGGGGCGCGGCGATCCAGGAGTCGGCAAACAAAGAAGTGAAGAGGAGAGCGGCGAGGGTGGCGGCGAGCTTGGCGCGCGGGTCGAGACGGTGGAGCCGGGAGCGGCCGCGGCTCCATTCGTCGAAGACGAAGTGATATGGGCCTATGCGCTGCGCCACCGCGAGATCCAGCGTCCGGCCGCCCAGCAAGCCATGGCCGTGGCGGCCAGTCCCAGGAGTCCTGCGCCCGCCTTGCGGAGCCAGTCCGCGGGCAGCCAGGGGGCTTCGTAGTCGGGCATCGGGGAGGCGAAGACGGAGCGCTCGAGGCCGGTGATGCCGATGCGTTCGGCGAGGTGCTCGAGGCCGTCGGGAAGAGAGGAGGCGGCGAGGAAGCCGCCCGTCGCGAGCAGGAGCGAAGCGAGCAGGAGAGCGGAGAGGGCGCGGCGCGGGGCTGCGTGGGCGCGCTCGAGCAGGCCCGGCTCGACGGCCTGAAGCGCCGAGACCACGGCAGCGGTGATGGCGCCTTCCAGCAAGGCGGAGAGGGCGAAGACGCCGAGAGCGAGGGCGAGGGCCGGGGCGGGGATGCGGATGCCGGAGGCGGCGAGTTCGGCCAGAGCGAGACAGGCGGCGGCGAAGGCGCTGATCGAACCTGCAAAGAAGGCGGCCATGCGCCGGCGGCGCAATCCGCCGAAGGCTTGCCAGGCCCATCCGCCGGCAGCGACGCCTGCAAGAGCCATGTTGAACACGTTGGCTCCGAGTGCGAGCACGCCTCCGTCCTGGAACAGCAGCGCCTGGATGGCGAGGATCGCCGTCATGACGACCATGGCGGGCGCGGTGCCGAGGGCGATGGCGAGCAGGGCGCCGCCGAGCAGGTGCCCGCTGGCGCCGGCGGCGACGGGGAAGTTGATCATCTGGGCCGCGAAGACGAACGCGCCAGCCATGCCCATCAGGGGCACGCGGGACTCGTCGAGCGTGCGCGCGGCGCGGCGTGCCGCGAGCGCCACCCCGGAGAGGCTGGCCGCGCCGAGCGGCGCGAGCACAGCGGGCGAGAGGTATCCGTCCGGGATGTGCATGACGCCACCAAGGTAGCAAACTGCGGAGGAGCGTGCTACGGGGGCGCGGTGGGGCCGCCGCCGGGGGCGGCGCTGGTGTTTCCGCCGGGATCGTGACAGGCAGAGAGGAGGCCGGGCGGGGGATGCAGCATTGGCGGCGCACGCCCGTGCTTTGCGTGGGCCGCAGCGCGAGAAAAAGGGGCGGCCCCGCGGGGCCGCCCCTGGAGAGGCCGGGTCTGCCGTTGCGGCGTTACCAGCCGAGCCGGAGGCCGAAGCGGAACACGCGCTCGTCGATGCCCTCGCGGCCGGTGTTGCGCACGCCGGTCACCTCGAAGACGCCCGTGCGGAAGCTCCCGTCGGTGTTCAGCACGAGGTTCGAGATGTTGCCGCTGGGGTTGGCGAAGTGGGGCGTGTTGGAGACGTTGAACGCCTCGGCGCGGAACTGCAGGTTCACGCGCTCGCTGATGCGGAACTGGCGGAACAGCCCCATGTCGAGGTTGAC
>JBBFLJ010000045.1:0-19187 GCA_037481575.1 Bryobacteraceae bacterium
GTGCGTACGTGCTGATCCACGCCCTGCGCCGGCTGGGCCTGAAAGGGACGGAGATGGAAAGGGCGCAGGCGACAACGATCCGGCTGCGGCTGCTCAAGATCGGCGCACGAATCCGGATCACGGCGCGCAAGATCTGGCTGTCGATGGCCTCTGGGTTTCCGCTGCAAGGGCTGTTCCGACAGGCATGGGCGCAACTGCGCTGCTGAGCAGAGACGGGCTCTCTGGACAAGCTGAAACAAAACGCGATTCTGAGCGATCGCAGGCGGAGCTTTGGCCAAAAACGCCTCCCGCGGCCCGTCGAGCGCGTCTTTGGCGTCTTTCCGGCCCGGCAAAGCCACAGTCATAAAGCAACCAGGAAAAACCTCACCTGAAAACGACGCCGAATCAGGCCGAACGGGAGCCTTTGAGCCGGTCAGGCGGAGGGGCGTGAGAAATGGCGGCTAAAACCCCAGTCCTCCGCCCACTCGGGGACAGAGCAGCCTGTCACAGTCGCCGCCCGAATCCCATTTCCCTTGTTGCCGGCACGTGCATCCTGCCGCATGCACCGGAACCGTTGAAACTCCATTTCCGCAAGTGGTTCCGAAACGAGGGGAACTTGCGAAGAATCCGATCTCGGATCCTCGAGCCGGGCCCCATCGCGTCTCGGCATCACACGCCGGGCGATGACCTCCTGGTGCGAGGCTAGCGCGCACCGCTTCTTCTCTGACCGCGGCTGCTCCGCACACTGGCGGCGTTACGCGGCCCCGGCGCCAGCGACGGGGGAACTCGCGAGGGAAAGCACCCAGAAATAGCGCTAACCACGCTGCCTGATTCTGAATTCACCGACTCTAATCGGGACTTCCGGGAAATTCGAGGCCCCCGTCAAAGCGCCGGTGCAGTTCCGGCAGCCGGCCCGGGACACCCACACTGCCGGCATGAGCGCAAGCGCGCCGGGACGAATCCAATGCGGGCCAGACGTGCTGGCGCGAAGGCCACAGATGCGCTGCTGCCCTTCCCGGCCCGGAATTGGGAGCCCGGCGTCGTCCCGAGCCGGAGTTCCGCTGCACCGGGCTCCAGGGGCGCCCTGCTGCCCGCTCACCGGAAGTCAGCGGCTGCAGCGGGCGTTGCACGGGATCTCCGCCGCCAGCCGCCAGCCAGGACAGGCGCTGACATCGGCGGCGCGCGGGACCCAGATGCCGCCGGCAGTCTGCCCCGTCGCAGCCGCCCGCCGCCCGCTCAGTCGCCGAAATATCCTTCCGCCAGCTCCGGCTTGATCTCCAGGGCTTGCCGCCAGTAGCTCTTGGCTTCCTCGTTCCGCCCCTGCGCCTTCAGGGCGTGCCCGAGATTCAGCAGCGCCTCCGGGAATTGCGGGCGCAGCGCGATAGCCTCTCGGTACAGCGACACGGCATCGTCGATCTGTCCGCGCCGGTGCAGCAGCAGCCCCGTGTTGTAGAACAGCTCCGGCGAGCGCTCGCCGAGGTCGATCAGCTTGCCCTGCAGCTCCAGAGCCCGCGGATCGTCTCCCTGCTCCACGGCCAGCGCCGCCAGCCCGCGCAGCGCCTCCACCGAATCCGGCTTCAGCTCCAGCGCCCGCACGAGGTGTGATTCGGCTTTCTCGATCTCGCCGGTCTGCTTGTAGGCCAGACCCAGGTTGATCTGCGCCTCCACCCATTCGGGGTTGGACTTGACGCAGTGCTCGAACGCCTCGATTGCGCCCAGCGCATCCCCGCGGCACAGCCGCAGGTAGCCGAGCCGGAAGTGGGCGTCCGGAAATTCGGGATGCCGGGCCACCAGCCGGTCGTACAGAGCCTCCGCCTCCTCCGTGTGGCCCTGCCCTTCCAGCAGACCCGCCAGATTGGCCATGACATCCGGAAGATCCGGATTCATCCGCAATGCGGTCTCGTACGCCTCCCTCGCCCCGCGCAGATCGCCCAGCGCCTGACGGACCACGCCCAGATTGGCCCACGTCTGCACATGGTCCGGCTTCAGCCGCGCCGCCTCCTCGTAGCACTTCTCCGCCTGCTCGTACTTCTCCAGCTTCTGCAGCGCCACCCCCAGGTTGTAGCGGCGCTCGAAGTGCTCCGGCGTCAGCTCCACCAGCTTGGCGCAGTAGCGCGAAGCGGCCTCGTACTCCTCCTTGTGGAAGGCGCACCACGCCAGCCCTTCCAGCGCCGTCTGCGAGAAAGGCCGCAGCGCCAGCAGCCGCTCGCTGATCTCCGCCACCAGCGCTTCGTCGCCCCGGCGCATCCCGATGTGGATCATGTTCGACATCGGCTCTTCCGCGTTCGGGTTCGACACAAGCAGCTGCCGGTAGAGCGCCAAAGCCTCATCAAACCGGCTCAGCAGCTCGAGCGCCACCGCCTTGCCGAACAGCGCCGTCTCGTTGGCGGGCTCCGACTTCAGGCACTGGTTGAAGCACTCCAGCGCGTGCTCCGCCTTCTTCAGATGGAGCAGCGAAATCCCCAGACCCAGCCGGGCATCGTTGCGCGAGGAATCGTGCTGCAGCACGCGCTCGAAATTCGCCGCCGCCTCCGCCCACCGTCCCAGCTTCTCCTGGCAGACAGCCAGATTGAAATAGGCCGACTGCGCGTTCTGGTCGATCGTGGTCAGAGCCTCGTAACTCTTCACCGCTTCGTCGTACAGCTCCAGCTCGAACTGGATGTGCCCGCGCGCGGCGTAGATCTCCCGCGGCGAATCGCCGGACTCCAGAGCCCGGTCCAGCTCCGCCAGCGCCTCCCGCCCCTTCCCGTCCAGGTGCAGGGCGACAGCCCGCGCCAGCGCGCTGCCCTTCTCCGGCTTCAGCTCCTCCATCAGGCGGTTTTCCTCTTTCATGACCTTCCTCGTCTTTGCCATTCAGTCTCCTGCCAGATGCGGCACGCTGTAGGGGGACAGCAGCGCGCACAGCCGCCCCAGATAGTCGTACTGGTGCGATACCTCCACCCATCGCAGCAGCGCGCGGTCCCCCCTCGGACTGTAGAACCCGACGCCGCCGGATTTCAGGCGCGCGTCGCTGAAATGATCCACCAGCTGATCCTGGATATATGTGGTGAAGTCCTGTCCCCGCACCTCCATCCGCACCAGGTACAGAGTGTCCTGCTTCACGGGGAACGGGATCGGCAGGCTCTTCACATCCCGCTCGCGGCCGTCGATCGTCACCGAGCGCACGACCATCGCCTCCGGCAGCGGCCCTCCGCGCGTGATCACAATCCGCATGGAATAGTAGTTCGCCGTGTCCTTCGCGCGGAACACCCAGTTCAGGCTGCGCCGCTCGATCTGGCCCAGGAACGTCAGCGTGTAATCCGACATCCCGAGGCTGGGAGTCAACAGCGCGAGATCGCCCGGCTCGACGAACGTCGCATCGCCATAGCGCCACGTCTTGGCCCAGCCCTCGCGTCCCTGCCAGGAGGCGAGCCCCGCGCGGAAGTCGTCGAACAGGCGCACCCCCGCACGGCGCATGATGAACCGCTGCAGGGCGTTCACCTGAACCGCAGGCGTCGCTGCCGGCGCTGGAACTGCGGAGGTCACTTCCCGTTCTCCTGACGAATTGTTCGGCTTGCCGGCCCGGAAACTGTAGACCGCCACCAGCAACACAAGAGGCAGCGTGACGGCGATCCACTTCAGATCCGAGGGCGCATGGGACCAGAACCTCTTCCCTGCCGGCTTCGGCATCCGCCGCCGGCGGGCTTGCCTCTCCTCTCCCCGGCGAGGACCGGAACCGTCCGCATGATCCAGCTGAAGCCGGATTCCCGGAAGCGCGGGACGCGGATCGTCCAGCGACTCCCAGCATGCAGCCGCTGTCGCCCCTGTCGCCGGCCTCGACAGCGGGCTGTCTTTCGGACGCACCGGCATCATCGGCAGGCGGCGGCAAAGCGGCGGAATCGCCCCGAGCTCCTCGTCCCGCTCGACAGAATCCGCTCCAGCGCATTCCGCCGCAGGCGCGTCCATAGCCGGCGGCAGTTGCAGCCCCGGCACCTCCTCCGAAACCGGCGGCTGCTCTGCCAGCCTCTCCGGCGGCGCCGCCACCGCCTCCTCCAGTGCCCGCAACCCGGCGGCGATGGCCTCCTCCGATGCCGGACGGGCGGACGCATCTTGCGGCTCCGGGGGCTGCAATTCCAGATATAGGGAAGGGATCGCCGCCGACACCGCAGATGGAATCCATGCAGTGCTTCCCCTCGCGGCCAGGCAAGGCCGCGTCGGCGCCCCGAGTGGCAGCGGGAGCAGTCGCCAACCCGGCCGGAGCTGCCTGGCCTCCGGGCGGGCGGCCAGCTGCGGCAGGGCACCCGTCCCCTCTTCGCACGCCAGCGGCAACACGTCCCATTCCCGCGCTGGCAAAGCTCCTGCAGCCCCGGGAACAAAATCTGGCAACAAGCCGCCGAACTGCGGCCAGCCCGCAGCCATCGGGAGGGCCGGCCGCGCAAGCCCGGGCCATTCCCGGACGTCTTCAGCGGCCAGCCAGTGCAGTGCGGCTTCTCTGGTTGCCAGCCGATCCCCTGCGCCCGGCACGCAACCCACCGGCGCCGTGCCCTGCAAGCGCAGTCCGCGAGGCGCGGCCGCAGCAGCAAGCCTCGGAAATTCGACAGCCGGCTCCAGGCCAGCCCACCACTCCCCGTGGGAAGCCTCCAGCCGTGTCTTGCACCCCGAAGGAACCGGCCGGCCTTCGGCCAAACGCATGAGCTCCAGGCATGCCGGGGGCGGCTGGAATTCGCGCGACTTGGCTTTCGCAGCCTGACCCGGCGCTTCGGATTGCAGCCAGGCCGGCGGATCCAGCACGGCGTGGTAAGCCGGCGCCACAACCTTGCGAGGCCCCACCTCGGCGGGCCCGCATACCCGCGGGACCGGCTGGGCCCCGGCGATCCCGGCCGCAAGCGGCAACTGCCCCATCCCCGCCGGCGAAACCCGGTCCTGCCGCGGCAGCAGACCCGACTTCGGAACGATTACTACCAGCTTGCGTCTCGCAAGCGGCGCCGGCCCTGACCGCTCCCTTCCCGCACTTCCTCCTGCACTCACTGGCCGTACACGATCCGGCATCAGCGCCTGCATTGGCGGGATGCCTGCGTCCCCCGATTCGGCCGCGGGAGCCGGAACAGCGGCAGGCGCAAGGAACGGAGGCGACGGGGGCAGCACATAGTCCGCGGCAACCGCCTGCCAACCGGCCTCCCCGGAAACGGCACGCGGCCACACGGCTGCCTGTCCCTGCGGAAAACCGCGAACCGCCGGCCGCAGCCCGGACTCCGGAAGTTGCCTGCGCCAGGCCGGAAACTCCGGTTGCATCGGCATGCACGCCATCCGGCTCCATTTGGCCCAAACCGCCTCCTGCGGAAGCAGCGGCGCCAGCCCCTGCGCAGCGGCGCTCCGCCCGCGTGCCTTCGCTGCCTCCAGCACTTTCGCTTTCGCCGTCGCTCCCCCGGCTTGCGATCCGATCAGCCGGGCCAGCGCCAGATCATCCTGTTGGCGATGGTAGGCCTCACGGTGCGCCTCGGAGCAGAATTTGCCATCCGAGAGCTTGCGCAGAAGCGACAGCTTTTTCCCGCAATAGAGACACTGCATTCCGAGTGTCTTGTCCTTCCACAGTTATCTTCGGCTGAAAAGGACGCAAAGGCTATGCGGGATTCCCCTGAATTGATAGTCAAGATCAACGGAACGTACTAAGGCGAGTACCCGGGACAGGAGCCAGCCCTCCGGGCGCACAGACACGCCAATCCCCCTTCCTCCTTCCCGGAGCCGCATGCCCGCGCCGATGCGCCGCCGGCGCGGGCCTTTCCATCAGAGAGGATCAGGGAACTTCAGGCTTGCCTTGGCCAGCGAGCGCGCCAGAAGCTGCGCCGCTTCGCTCTCCGACACGCCGCGGGAAGTGGCCAGCTCCGACACCAGCATCAGACGCGCCCTCTCCAGCATCTTCTTCTCGCGGAAAGAGAGCGGCTTCTGCGCCTGAATCTCCACCAGGCACTTCAGGACCTCCGCCACCTCAAGCAGGCTTCCGCTCTGCATCTTCGCGGAATTCTCCTTGAAGCGGTCTTTCCAGTCCTGACACGTCTTGCTCGGCCCGTTGGCCAGGTATTGCAGAACCTTGTTGATTTCGCCGTTGCGCGTCACCTTGCGCAATCCCACCTGCTCGACGTGGGAAAACGGCACCATCACGGTCATGTTATTGGCGGAAAGACGGAGCAGGTAAAACTTCTCGGTCTGATTTCCGAAGGTTCGGGAACTGATGTTCTCGATCGTGCCCACCCCATGGTTCGGGTAGACCACCTTCTCGCCGATCTGAAAGGTCATGCCGGGACCTCGCTACCACTCCACAGAAGTTGTATCTATCTCTACATCAGGGTGTTGTCCAAGGGTAACCTGATTTGAATGCGGTGTCAACCCTCCTCTGGACGCCAACGCAATGATGCCGCTGTATTTAGCGTTCTTAATCCTGCCCGCAAACCCTGCCGGACAAGGAACTTGAATCGGATAGAGTTGTCCGTTTCCCGCCGGGCCGCCACCCCCCTGCGGTGTGCCCAAGCCGTCTGGAAATGCAAGACTTGCGCCGCTGCCGCAGCCCTGGGCGCCACCCCCATGCTCCTGGGTCCACCAGTTTCTGCCCCCGCGTCCCTGACGGCTCAACCCGCGATCTTGCGGATGTAGGCCAGGTTCCGCGCCATGTCCTGCTCCACAGAGCCCGACGGCGAATTCGTCTCCAGGTTGGCAAATCCCTCGAACCCGATCCCCTCGATCAACCGCAGGATCGCCGGGAAGTCGATCACCCCCTCGCCCAGATACCCCTTGTCCTTGAAGTGAAACTGGCAGATCCGGTCCTTCCCCAGCCACGGGATCTCCTCATGCGGGTTGTGTCCGTGGAAGGTGGAGTTTCCCACGTCGTAATACACGCGCACGGCGGAGCTTCTCGCCCGTTCGAGGATGCGCGCGTTGTCGCGGGCGGAAATCGTGTTCTCGAGCCCCAGCATGACCCCCGCCTTTTCCGCTGCCGGCGCCAGCTCCCGCAGAGCGTCGCCCACGCGGTTCATCTCGTCTTGCGTCTCGAGCGCCCCTTTCCCGAAGAATGGCAGCAGCATGACCTTCGCGCCCAACGCGCGGCTCACGCGAATGCCGTCTTCGACCCGCCGCAGCGCCAGCGGATCGCTCTTCAGGTAGTTCACATGCAGCACGTCCAGGCACGTGCCCGCGATGGAGATCCCATGCTGCCGGAATGATTCCCGATACTGTTGCTGCAACCCGGCATCGTCGAGCGGCAAGCGGTTCTCCGTCACCCGCCTGCCGAGGCTCACCTCCACGCCCTCGAATCCAAGCTTCGCTGCCAGCGCCACAGCCTCGATCCGCCCCGTCATCCGCAGGTTCCAGTCCGTCACCCCGATCCGAAGGCGGCGCTTCTGCGCCAGGGCGGGCAGGGCAAGCGCCGCAAGCAACGATCTCCGCGTCATCATGGCACTCCCATGCTATGCCATGCGCGCCGTCGATGCCAGACGGTCCGGATTCAGGCCAGCAGCTCTTCCGACAACCGCGGCGCCGGCGCGGGCTTGCCATGGAGCATCGCCGCGAAAGTCCGCGCGTGATCCTCCGCCGGCGCCACGCGTGCCAGCGCGCGCAGCGCCATCTCGCCCCAGATCAGCTCCACCAGATCCCCGTTCATCCGCATCTCCGGCTCGCCCGCAAAAAGCTCCGCCCCCGCATCCGCCACTTCCAGCGCCAGGGCGGCGAACGCCGTGCCCACCCGCGCCCACTCGACCATCCGCGGCGCCTCCGGCGGCTTGAAGTCCACCGTCGCTGTCAAACTTCCCGCATGCGGATGCAGGCGCAACGCCAGTGTGCGAGTCCCGAAGCGCCCGCCCAGCAGACGCAGCCGCATGCGGATCAGCGAACTGTCGAGCAGGAATCCGCGCTCGTCCCCTTCCGTGCGCGCGTCCGCCGGAAGCCCTCCCGCATGAAACTCCGCAAACAGCCGCCCGCACTCGAACCGCCCGCCCGGAATCGGGTCCAGCGAAATGTGCCGGTCCCCGCCCGGATTGCGGAAGCCGATCACTGCCAGCACCCGCCCGCGCGACTGAACGCTGTGAAAGACAGCCGAGGAAAAATCGTAGCCGTCCTTCACCACGCGCAGCTGCAGCGTGCGCGCCGGGCGCGCATCGTTGCCGAAATAGCCCGCCAGCGGGCGCCGCTGCACCCAGAAGTCGCTGCGGTTGGCGCTTCCCAGCGAGAAATCGCGCGAAAAATATGCCGTGCCCGCCGTGGGCGGATCGCTGATGTAGAGTTCGCGGTGCTCGCGCCCCGGCTCGTATTGCAGGAACCGCGCCGCGACATCCTCCGGGCAGCGGTAGTCGTGGATCGCCGTCTCCCCGTCGTCATCGCCCGTGCGGTTGTCCGGCGTCGCCAGCCCCAGCCGTCCGCCCAGCCCCTTCTCCAGCCACAGCGGATAGCCCAGGTCCGTTGAATAACAGCGGCTCATCGGTCCGCAGAACTGACGGCGCGCCGCGTCCCAGTGCGAGGCGATGTGCTGCCAGAGCCGCCGCTCGACCGCCGCGGCGCGGCGGCGGGCGTCTTCGTCCTTCACATACATCCGGATTCGCGCCAGGTTCGCCAGGCTGACGCGGGCATAGTGGGGCGAGTTGTACTCCGCAAAGCTGCCCGTCCGGTCGATCTCCCGGCACAGGCGCGCCATCCGCTCGCGCGCATACGCGCCCAGCTCCCCGTCGCCCAGCAGTTGGGCGGCAGCCAGCGTCACAAACGTGCCCTGGATCGCAATGTTCGTGTAGGACATCGACACATTGCGCCGCATCACGGAGCGCGCCGCATGCCCGATGGCTTCCCGCACGCGGCGCCGCACCCCTTCCGGCAGCCGCGCGCCATGGCGGAATTCGATCAGCAGCAGCAATGCGCCGTTGAAATCCGCCCAGTTCCAGTCCGCCGGCGCCATCTGCTCGGGCGGCTCCTCCAGGTAATAGCCCCACAGCCCGTACCACTTCGACTGCGGATCAGTCACCTGCAGCGGTACCACGCGGTCGAGCACCCGCAGCGCGCGCACCAGCCGCTCCGGCGCGCCCTCCTCCAGCAGGTAGAGCGCGTATTCCAGAGAGTCCCGCGTGGGATGCACCGTGCGCTCGCGCAGGCGCGTGTGATAGCGGTACTCCGGCCCCAGGATCGCCCGCAGCATCGAGAAGCCCGCGTCGAAACGCTGATCGCGCGACCGCACCGCGCGCTCGATCAGCAAGCGGTCCCATGCGGGCGGCCATCCGGATACCCGTTGTTCGGTCCTGCAACCCAGGGCTCCCAGAGCCAAAGGCGAGAGCGTGAATGCGCGCCGGTTCATGCCGGGTCTTCCGGCTTTGAGGATATCAGCGGTCGCGGTCGGCCACCAGTTCCGTGGCTGCCATCAGCGCGGCGCGTGCAGGGGTATCGGGGAAGCCCTCCAGCAGCAGGCGCGCCCGCGAGGTGAACTCGCGCGCCCTCGCGCGCGCCCGCTCGATGCCGCCGTGGCGCTCCAGCATCGCACGGATCTGTTCGAAGCTCGCCCGCTCGTAGGCGCGGTCGGCGAGCACTGCCTCCACCGCCGCCCGCTCCTCCGCCGTTGCGCCGTCCAGCGCGTAGCACAGCGGCAGCGTCACCTTCCCTTCCCGCAGATCGTTGCCCACCGGCTTGCCCAGCACGGACTCGCGCGCCGTGAAGTCCAGAATGTCGTCCGCAATCTGGAACGCCATCCCCAGGTTCCACCCGAAATCGCTCAGCAGCGCCAGCTCCTGCTCCCCGGCGCCGCCGGCGATGCCGCCCAGCTTCGTGCAGGCGGCAAACAGGCTCGCCGTCTTGTGGTCGATCAGCTCCAGCGCGTCCGCCTCGGAGATGTCGATCCGCCCCAGCCGCTCCAGTTGCAGCAGCTCGCCGTCCACCATCCGCTGCGTCAGCGTGATCAGCAGGTCCAGAATGTCGAAACGCCGCAGCCGCAGCGCAATCTGGAAGGCCTGCATGTACAGCCAGTCGCCTGCCAGCACCGAAATCTGGTTGCCCCATACGACGTTCGCGGAGCTCTTCCCGCGCCGCGTCTTCGCTTCATCGATCACGTCGTCGTGCACCAGCGTCGCCGTGTGGATCAGCTCCACCACCGCCGCCAGTTGGATCGCCTCGGGAGTGGGATCGCGGAACAGCCGGCAGCTCACCAGCAGCAGAATCGGCCGCAGCCGTTTGCCCCCGTTGCCCTGCAGATAGCGCGCGATGTTCGCCACCGCATCCACGCTGCCCACTGACTCCAGCCGGAAGACGCTCTCCACCTGCTTCAGGTCGTCGGCCACCAAAGCAGTGAGTTCGCGCGCGGTGAGCGCCAGGCCCAGCTTTCCGGCAGGCATCGGCTGCCTCAAGTTTAACGGTTCGTTGCGCTTCCCTGCAAACACAGGCGGCTCCAGTTGTCCCATGCCAGCCGGGCGATCCGCTCCGGCTCCACGCCGCGCACCTCTGCCAGCTTCCGCACGGTCTCCACGACATAAGCCGGCTCGTTGCGCTTGCCCCGGTGCGGCGCCGGCGCCAGATACGGCGCGTCGGTTTCCACCAGCAGGCGGTCTTCCGGCACCAGCCGGGCCGCCTCGCGAATCTCCTCCGCCTTCGGAAAAGTCACGATGCCCGAAAAACTGACGTGAAATCCAAGCTCCAGCGCCTCTTCGGCCTCCCTCGGCCCACCGGAAAAACAGTGGAACACGCCGCCTGCCTCCGGCGCCCAGTGCCGCCGGATCAGCTCCACCGTGTCCCGCCACGCCTCGCGCGTGTGGATCACCACGGGCAGCTGCGCCTCGCGCGCCAGTTCCAGCTGCCGCACAAAAACTGCCTGTTGCGTCTCGGGAGGCGAAAGGTTGTAGTGATAATCCAGCCCGATCTCCCCCACCGCCACCACCTTGGGATGCCCGGTGAGCGCCGCCAGCTCCGCCCACGTCTCCTCGGTCGCCTTGGCCGCGTCGTGAGGATGCACGCCCACCGTGGCGCTGATGAACGGATACCGCTCCGCCAGCCGGATCCCCGCCTCCAGGTCCGGAGGGCCGTCGCCCGTGCCGACCGCCACCAGATGCTCCACACCCGCCGCCCGCGCGCGCTCGATGCACGCCTCGCGGTCCGCGTCGAAAGCGCGCGCGTCCAGATGGCAGTGCGTGTCGATCAGCGGCGCCTTCATTTCAGCCTCGCCCCCACCGGCACGTCCGCTATGGGCGCCACCAGCACCGGCGGACCGTTTTCGAGCGACGCCGCTACAATCATGCCCTGCGAAACCAGCCCGCGCAGCTTCCTCGGCGCCAGGTTCGCCACGATCACCACCTTGCGCCCGATCAGCTCCTCCGGCGCATACTGCTGCGCGATGCCCGCCACGATCGTCCGCGGCTTCTCCTCGGCCACATCCACCGTCAGGTGCAGCAGCTTGTCGGCACCCTTCACTCGCTCCGCCGCCAGCACCTGCGCCACGCGCAGGTCCACCTTGGCGAAGTCCTCGATCGTGATCTCCGGCTCGAGCGGCGGCACGCCCTCCGGACGTTGCCACTGCGGCGCCGCAGGCGCAGCCTCGCTCTTGCCCAGCAGCGTCTGAATGCGCTCCGCCTCCGCCTCGTCGATCTCCTCGATCTTCTGGATCGTCTTCGCCATATCGAGCCGGGGAAACACCGCTTCCACTTCCCCGATCGCCTGCCCCTCCCGCAAACCGCCCCAGGCGAGCCGGTCGATCCTCTCACTCTCCACGATGCCCTCCATGCCCAGCTGCGACCAGATTTTCTGCATCGCCTCCGGCATCACCGGCGCCAGCAGCACGGCGGCAATGCGCAGCACCTCCGCCGCGGTGGAAAGAATCGTGTCCAGCTTCGCCTGACTCTCCGCATCCTGCTGCTTCGCCAGCAGCCACGGCTGATACGCCACAATCGCCTTGTCCACCGCCCCGAGCAGCGCCCACAGCTGCTCCAGCCCGCGGTGAAACTCGAAGGCGTCGAACGCCGCGCGCCACCCCCGGATCGTCTCCTCCGCCTGCGCCCGGATCGCCGCGTCCGACTCGCCCGCCGGAATGCGCCCGCCGCGGTACTGCCGGATCATCGTCAGCGTCCGCGAAGCCAGGTTGCCCAGCCCGTTGGCCAGGTCCGCGTTCAGCCGCGTGATCAGCGCCTCGTAACTGAAATTCCCGTCCTGCCCGAACGGAATCTCCCGCAGCAGGAAATAGCGCAGCGGATCGGCGCCGATCACCTGCCGCAGCGGCTCCGGCCTCACCACGTTGCCGCGCGACTTCGACATCTTCAGCGAGTCCTTCAGAATCCAGCCATGCGCCACGATCCGCCGCGGCAGCGGCAGGTCCGCCGCCATCAGGAACGCCGGCCAGTAGATCGCATGGAACCGCAGAATGTCCTTGCCGATCAGATGCACGTCCGCCGGCCACCAGTCCTCCTCCCGCACCGCCGTCAGATAGCTGATCAGCGCGTCGAACCACACGTAGAAGACGTGCCGCCCCTCCACCGGCACCGGAATCCCCCACTGCAGGTTGGAGCGCGTGATCGAGAGGTCCCGCAGCCCGCCCCGGACGAACGAAACGATTTCGTTCATCCGGTACTCCGGCACCACAAAATCCGGCTGCTTTTCGTACAAATCCAGCAGCTTTTTCTCAAACGCGGAAAGCTTGAAGAAGTAGTTTTCCTCGGTGACCGTCTCCGTCGGCCTCTGGCAGTCCGGACACGGGTCGCCCGGCTGCGCGTCGTTCACGTACAGCTCGCAGTTGAAGCAGTACTGGCCCGTGTACGCGCCCTTCTCGATGTAGCCGTTCGCCCGGCAGCGCTCGAACAGCCACTGCACGGTCGCGTGGTGCCGCGGATCGGAGGTCCGGATAAAGCGGTAAGGAATCCCGAACAGGTTCCATTCCCGCTGAAATTCTGCTGCCAATTCCGTCGAAAAATCCAGCGGAGACAGGCCCTTTTTCTTCGCCGCACGCTCCACATTCTGGCTGTGCTCGTCGCTGCCCGTCACCAGCAGCGTCCGCTTGCCGTTCATCGCCTGATAGCGCCGGATCGTGTCCGCCGCCAGCGTGCAGTACACGGTGCCCAGGTGCGGCGCCGAATTGACGTAGTAGATCGGAGTCGTGATGTAGAACTTCTCGCTCATTGCGAATTCCTGTAGGCGGCGACCGCCGCCGCATAGATCTCTTTCAGCGGTTTCCCGCTCTCCGCCGCCAGCCTCCGGCAGTCCTCGAATTCCGGAGCGCTGCCCGCCGGCGACACCTTCATCCGCACCTTCCCGTAGGGCGTCTGCACCTCGGCGTGGCTGCGCGGCAGCACGCGCCGCTCCGCCTGCCAGAACCGCACCCCCAGCGTCGTCGTCTCCTCGAACAGCAGCGCCGCCAGCTTCTCCTGTTGCGCCGGATCGGCGATCACCGACAGGCGCACGCCCGGCCGCTGCTTCTTCATGTACACCGGCTCGAGCGTCACATCCAGCGCCCCGGCTTCCAGCAGGCGCTCCATCGCGTGGCCCAGCAGCTCGGGCGCCGCATCGTCGATGTTGGCCTCGATCACCGTCACCACCCCGGCTTCCTTCGCCCCGCCCGCAGTCCCGACGAGCACCCGCAGCACGTTCGCCATCATCGGGAATTCCTTCGTGCCCGCGCCGAACCCGGACCGCTCCACCGTCATCGGCGGCAGCGCCCCGAAGCCCTGCGCCAGCGCCGCCAGGATCGCCGCCCCCGTCGGCGTCGTCAGCTCCGTCTCAGGGCCCCGCGCGTATACGGGCACCCCCTTCAGCAGCAGCGCCGTCGCCGGCGTCGGCACAGGCATCACCCCGTGGTCGGCTTCCACCGTCCCGCTGCCCGTGTTCACCTTCGACGCGAACACCGCCTCCACGCCCAGCAGCTCCAGCGCCTCGCACGCGCCGGCGATGTCGCAAACCGAGTCCACCGCGCCCACTTCATGGAAGTGCACCTTCTCGATCGGCACGCCGTGCACCTCGGCCTCCGCCGCCCCCAGCGCTTCAAACACTTTCACCGCATTCTGTTTCGCCCGCTCCTTCAGCCGCGAACCCTCGATCATCCGCACGATCTGCGGCAGGTGCCGGTGCTTCTTCTGATCCTCGTGCTCCACCCGGAAATGCGTGGCCGCGATCCCCTTCCGCTTCACCTTCTCGGCGCGGAAGCGCGCCCCCGTGCCCAGCGAGTCGAGCGCATCGAACAGCTCCTGCGCGTCCGCGCCCGCGTCGATCAGCGCCGCCACCGTCATGTCGCCGGCGATGCCGGAAAATGCGTCGAAATAGGCGATCCTCATGATTCAATGATCTGCGGCAGGATCTCGCCCGAGGGCCCCCTCAGACAGAGATCCGCCGCGCCGCTCAACGGCGTCTCCTCCGTGTTGATTTCAATGACCCGCGCTCCCGCGCCCTGCGCCAGCGGCGCCAGCGACGCCGCCGGATACACCACCGCGCTCGTCCCCGCCACGATCAGCAGCTCGCACTCGCGCACGGCATTCTCCGCCTGCTCCCACGTCGCGCCGGGCAGCGGCTCGCCGAACCACACCACCCCAGGGCGCAGCATCCCCCCGCAGGCTTCGCACCGCGGCGGCAGCTCCGGCAGCGGCACGCGGAAATCGCTCCGCACATCGTGGCACGCCGTGCACATCGTCCACCAGATGTCGCCGTGCAGCTTCAGCACGCGCTGCGAGCCCGCGCGGTTGTGCAGCCCGTCCACGTTCTGCGTGATCAGCGTGAACGCATCTCCCAGCCGCGCCTCCAGCTGCGCCAGCGCGAAGTGCCCCAGGTTCGGCTTCGCCGCCGCGATCAGCCCGCGCCGCCAGTCATACCACTCCCATACCGTCTTCGGGTCGCGCGCGAACGCCTGCGGCGTGGCCAGGTCTTCCGCCCGGTAGTTCCGCCACAGCCCCCCCGCGCCCCGGAACGTAGGAATCCCGCTCTCGGCGGAAATGCCGGCGCCGGTGAGCGCCGCAACCCGCCGCGCCGAGGCAATCCACTGCCTCGCCTGTTCGATTGCGCTGCCGGGGATCAAGTCCCATTATGAACCGCGGGTTCGCGGCGGCGCACAGCTTCGCCTCGCAGCCTCCGGAGTGTCTGCGAGCGCCGCAGTCCCCGTGCCATTCCCGCGGCGCGGGCGCTACGCTGGAACCGATGCGCTCCCGGCGCCGGTGGCTCCTCGCAGCCTTCCTCCTCGCCTCCCTGCTTGCCGTCCTGTGGCTCGCACGTTGGCGCATCCTTGCCGCGGCAGGCGCCTTCCTCGTCGATGCTGCCCCGGCTCACCCCGCCGACCTCATCCTGCTCCTGAACGGCGATCTCGACACCCGCCCCGCCGCAGCCGCATCTCTGTGGAAGCAAAACCTCGCCCCGCGCATCGCCATCGCTCGCAGCGAATCCTCCCGCGCCGTGCAACTCGGTCTCGTGCCCAACGTCACCGATCTCGCCGTCGAAATGCTCCTCCGCGACGGCGTGCCCCGCGAAGCCATCTCCGAACTTCCCTTCCCCGGCGGCGTCACCAGCACCTTCGACGAGGCGCGCGCGCTCAAAGAGTGGCTCCGCGTCCACCCCGCGCCCCGCATCCTCGTCGTCACCAACGCTATCCACACCCGGCGCGCCCGTTGGATCTTCTCGCGCGAGCTCAAGGACGCCGGAGTGCAACTCGCCTTCTACGCCGTGCCCGACCGCCGCTACCGCCTCGAGCAGTGGTGGGAAAACGAACACGGCTTCCTCGGCGTCTACAACGAGTACCTCAAGCTCCTCTACTACCGCCTTCGCTACTGAACCGCGCACGCCCCGCGCGCTTCGCTTTCCCGGCGTCGCGCCCATCCGCCCTCCATCCTCCTTCCGTTCAGCAGCACGCCCACCCACGTTCCGCGCACCCAGCTTCCGTACGTCCAGAACAGCACGGGCACGGCGAAGGCAAGTCCGGCCACGAACTTCACCTCCGCCGCCCAGTCCAGCCGCATCATCGGAATCTGCACCGCCACCAGAACCGGCGGGTGGAACAGATAGACCCAGTAAGCGGCATCGGACGCATACCGCCACCGCGGCGAGCCCTCGGAGAGCCTCCTCAGGGCGATTCCTGCCAGCCCCAGCAGGTTCAGCCAGCACCCTGATGCCGTGAACAGCGCCGCGCCGGCGTGTGCCAGCCCTTGCGCCTCCGGCGGCGCCGCCAGCTGCCGCTCGACCGCCCCGGCGGCAACCACAGCGCACACGAAACCCGCCGCCACCGCGCCGGCGCCGAAGCGCTCCAGCTCTGCAAGCTTCTCCCGGTGCAAGTAGAGCCCCCACCCGAAGACGAAGAACACGGCATACGCCAGCACCACGCGCCCTTGTGGCAGGAACCCGTCAGGCGTGTCCAGAACGCCCAGCCGCATGGGCAGCAGGGTGGCGAACGTCACTGCCGCATACACCGCCGGCATCGCGCGCCAAACCAGCAGCCTGCCGAACCACGCTCCTGCCAGCGCACGCCGCAGCAGCGGCTCCACCAAAGCGGCGCCCGCGCACAGGATCATCAGCACGATCAGGAACCACAGGTGCATCGGCTCAAGCGAACGCCACAGCCGCCCCTCTGCCAGCCACGCCGCCATCCTCTGCCAGGGCGCCGCGTCCCGCGCCGCGAACCAGCAGTAGACGCCTGCCAGTTTGAGAAACGGATACATCGCTGCCATGCCCGGCAGAAACGGCAGAAGCAGGCGTGCGGCGCGGTTCCGCAGGAATCCTCTCACCCCTCGCCGCTCCGCCAGCAGCGCCGCAAAAAAGCCGCTCATGACGAAGAACAGCGGCAGCCGGAAGGAATGGATCCAGAGGAGAAACAGGTCCAGCCCGCGGCTCGTGCGCGGATCCTTCAGCCACCAGATATCCGGGAAGGTCGAATATGCCGCCGCGCTGTGCAGCGCCACGCCGAGCAGCATCATGGATCCTCGCAGGGCGTCGAAAGCGTGGTAACGCGGGGGCGCAGGCTTTGCATTCATGCCATCAGTGTGCGGAAACTCCGGCTGCCTGCGGCAGGATCAGCAGGTAGAATTCACGGTATACTCATCCTGAAAGCCCTTCAAATGGAACAACATCGCCCGAGCGCGGAGGAAGTGCGGGCGGCTCTGGAGCGCATTGTTGCCAGCGAGGGTTTCGCCTCCGCCGGCAGGCTCCCCCTCCTGTTGCGCCACCTCGTGGAAGCCGCGCTCGCCGGCCAAACGGACCGCCTGAAGGAGTCTGTCCTCGGCATCGAGTTTTTCGGGCGCGACGCGGATTTCGATCCGCGCATCGATTCCGTCGTCCGCGTCGAGGCGCGGCGGCTGAGGAGCCGGCTGGAAGAATTCTACACAGGCCCCGGGCGCGCGGATCCCGTGCGCATCCTGCTGCCCAAAGGCGCCTACGTCCCCGTCTTCGAGTACGCGTCCTCCGCCCCCTCGGAGACACCCTCCGGCGCTTCCGCAACCCCAACACCGCCCGAACTCACGCCCATGCCGCGCGGCTGGAAACTGTTTGGCATCCTTGCCCTGCTCGCCGCCGCCGGAATCGGGCTCGGCTGGTGGCAGGCGCAATCCATGCGCAAGCTGCGCGAGGCGCCCATCGCCACCATCGCCGTCCTCCCCTTCGAAAACACCGGTGGCGATCCGGACGGCGAGTACTTCAGCGACGGGCTCACCGAGGAGGTCGTCAACCGCCTCGCCAGAACGCCGGGCATTCGCGTCGTCGCCCGCAGCCTCACAGCGCCTTACCGCGGCAAGGCGCCCTCCCTCGACGAGATCGCCGCAAAATTCCAGGCGTCCATGCTCGTCGAGGGCAGCGTCCGGCGGCAGGGGCAGCGCCTGCGGGTGACCGCCCGGCTCGTGGCCGTCCGCAACGGCGCCACCCTCTGGGCCGAAAGCTACGAGCGGACGATGGCCGACGTCTTCGCCATCCAGGACGAAATCGCGCAGTCCATCGCCACAGCCCTGCGCGTGAGATCCGCCTCTCCGGGCACGGCCCCGCCCGCCGTGCAGCGCCCCTCCAGCCTCGAGGCCTATCACCTGTACCTGCGCGGACGCCAGCAATCCAACATGAACACCGCGGAGAGCATGCTGCGCGCCGTTCAGTACTTCGAGGACGCCCTCCGGCTCGATCCCGGTTACGCGCCCGCGCTCGCCTCCCTCTCCACGGCCGTGACGGTCGCTGGCTACTACAAGCTCATCCCGCCCGCCGAAGCCCTCACGCGCGCCCGCAAGGCGGCCCGCCGGGCAGTCGAGATCGATCTGCTCCTCGCCGAAGCCCATGCCGCCCTGGGCCTGAGCCTCGCCTGGCAGGACTGGAAGTGGGCAGAGGCCGAAGCCGCCTTCCGCAAGGCAATCGACGCCGATCCGCGCTCGGCCACCGCCCGCGGCTTCTACGCCATCGGCGTGCTGCTTCCGGAGAGACGTCTGCAAGAGGCGGGAGCGGAGTTTCGCACCGCGCTCGACCTCGACCCCCTCCCGCTCTTCCTGAACTTCACCTACGCGTTCTTCCTCCTGGCCGGCGGAAGGCCCCAGGACGCAGTGCATCAGTATGAAAGGGTCCTGGAATTGGAAGGGCTCCACCCGGACGTCTATTGGGACTACGGCATGGCGCTCGCCTACGCCGGCCGCACCGCGGAGGCCCGCCGCGCCTTCCGGACGTCTCGCGAACGCCGCGGCGCCAAAGACGTGGAACCGCACGGCCTGGAGGCGCTCCTCTGCGGCGACCGCGAGACCGCCCGCCGCGATGCCATCCAGCTCGCCGAAGCCGCCGCTGCAGGCCGCGAAGAAGCCATGGACGCCGCGCGGTTGTTTGCCGCTCTGGGCGAGAAAGAACAGGCGCTCGACTGGCTCGAAATCGCCGTGCAGCGCCGCGAGCCCGAAGCCGTCTGGATCAAGGCCGATCCGCGCCTCGCCCCGCTGCGCGGAATGCCCCGTCACGATGCCCTCGTCCGCCGCGTCGGCCTCACTCCGGAAAGCCGCTGAACACCGTCCTCCCGCTCACAGCCCCTTCTGCACCTAAGCAGGACCGCGGCTTCACGCAACTCTTCTCAGCCTGCTTCAAGAGCCGTCCGCGTTGCGCCCCGCATGGAAGAACGGCCTCGCGGCGGACCCGCTATTTCAGGAAGACATGGTCGCCTCCCGACTCCTCCCTGTTTCGGGCGCGAGAAAGAGCCTGCGCTCGACTAGCTCGAAATCGCTGTCGAGCACCACGAGCGCGAGGCCGCCCGGTTGCAGGCCGACTTGCGCCTCGCCTCGCTTCGCGGCGTGCCGCGCCATGATGCCCTCGTCCCC
>JBBFLJ010000046.1:0-18453 GCA_037481575.1 Bryobacteraceae bacterium
ATGGGGATGCTGATCGGGGTGGAGCGGGTGCTGCGGAGGTGGGCGCGGTGAGCTGGTGGAAGGGGCGGGGGCTGTGGGTGGCGACGGGGATGCTATGCGCGCAGGCGGTGGCGTTTCATGTGTTCTCGCAGAACGAGCAGGCACCGAACATGCTGCCGCTGGCGCTGGTGGATTTGGGGCGGGGGGGATGGGTGCAGTTGCGGGAGGAGCCGGTGGACAGTGCGACGGCGGAAATCCTGCATCCGGACGATCATCTCTTCCGCCTGCTGGGGCGTCCGGAGACCGGGCAAGGGGCGAGCGTGTTTGTGGCGTATTTCAAGACGCAAAGAACAGGACACGCGCCGCACACGCCGCGGAATTGTTTGCCGGGGCACGGGTGGGTGTTTGAGCGGGTGGGGACGCTGGAAGAGGAAGTCCCGCGAGCGGGCCGGCTCGAGGCGAACCGGTATGTGATCCAGAAAGAGAACGAGCGGGCGGCAGTGGTGTACTGGTATCAAACGGGGGAACGGACGGTGGCGAACGAGTACAAGGCGAAGCTGTGGCTGATTTGGGACGCAGTGCGGCACGGAAGGAGCGACACGGCGCTGGTGCGGGTGATCGTGCCGGCGGGGGAGGGCCGCGTGGAGGAGGCGGAGCGGGCAGCGGCGGGGCTGGCGCGGGAAGTGTATGCGGCGCTGACGGAGCATTTTCCGCGGCTGGAGGGGCGCTGAGGATCCAACAAAAGGCGTGAGTTTTGTTTTTTGCGGTGGTAGACTCGTGAATTTGAGGAAAGCGAGCATGTCTTTCTGCAGGCAGGGCGGCTGGAGGCGGTGGGCGGCGGCAGCGCTGGCGGCAATGCTGGCGGCGCCGGCGGGGGCGCAGCCGCCCGCCGGACGGGGCGGGTTGAAGATTTATGTCCTGCAGGGAGAGCAGGCCGTGAACAACACGCGCACGGGCGCGGCGACGGTGCCGGTGGTGGAGGTGCGGGACGCAAACGATTTTCCCGTGGCCGGGGCGGAGGTCGTGTTCCGCACTCCAGAAACGGGGGCGAGCGCGACGTTCGAGGGTGGCAAGCATGAGTTTGTGAACCGGACGGATGCCCGGGGGCAAGCCAGCGCGGGACGGATGACGCCGAATGGAGTGGAAGGGGTGTTTTCCATTCAGGTGACGGCGAGGCTGGGCGAACGGGAGGGGATGACGGTGATCCGGCAGAGGAACAGCCGCGACGAGTATTCGGCCGGAGGCGCGCCGGGGTCGCAAAGGAAAGGCTGGTGGGGGCGGAACAAGTGGTGGATGATCGGGGTGATGGCCGGGACGGGCGCGGGGCTGGGGTATTGGCTGGCGACTAGGGACACGAGTTCGGGCGCGGTATTGCGGCCCGGGACGGTGGTGATCGGAGGTCCGCGATGAGGGTTCCGGTTCTTTTGCTTGCGTCGGCGGCAGCTTGGGGGCAGATGGCGGGTGTGCGAAGCGGCGTACTGTTTGACCGGCCGACAGGGTCGGTGAGGCTGGTGGAGGGCGTGGCCGGCTCGGCACATTTGGGGGCTGCGGTGCTGGAAGGAGTGGAGCAGGCGTGGGTGTCGCCGTCGGCGAAGGCAGCGGTGGTGCGGGGATCGGGCGGATGGGCGCTGGTCCGAGGGTTCGCAGGGGACGACGCGGAGGAGCGCGGATTGGAGATGGAGGTGGAGAGGGTGAGGTGGTCTTCGGGGGGGAGGTACGTGGCAATGGCGGGAAGGGAGCGGATCGAGGTTTGGGATGTGGAGGTTCTGGAGCGAGTCGCCGGGGTGGATGCGGGAGAAGGGCGGGACGTGGTCTCGCTGGCGGTGAGCGACGGGGGAGAGCTGGCAATGGCGTGGTTTGATGGTGAGCAGACGGTGGTGGAGTCGTGGAGGCAAGGGCAGTGGGAGGAGACGGGGCGCGTGGCGGGCAGGGGTGTTCTGGCGGTCGCGGGCGATGCCGTGGTGCTGGCAGGGGAGGGCGAAGTAGTTTTGATTCGCGCAGGCCAGGAGGCGTGGAGGAAGAGGTTGGAAAGACGGGACGCACCGGCGGGGATCGAGATCGTAGGCCGGGAAGTGGTGGCGGCGTATGGAGGCGAGCGGGCCACGCTGATGGTGTGGGCGCTGGAAGGCGGCGCGGAGAAGGAAGTGGAGCTGGATGCGGCGCCGGAAGGGCTCGAGCGCTTGGGTGGGGGCGACGGACTGGTCCTGTGTTCGCGCGATCGGGAAGATGAGGAGATCTGGGTGGCGGTGAGACGTGGGGCAGAGTGGCGGGCGTACTTCGTGCCGGCGGGGGGCGGGAGATGAGCAACAGAGTGCGGCAGGTGTGGCTCTCTCTCTGCGTTGTGCTGGCGGCGGGCACCGCCTGGGGCCAAGGCAGTTTTGTGATCACGGTTCGGGATGGGGAGACGGCGCGGCAGGTGCCCAATGGGGCGACGGTGGAGTTTGCGGGCAAGATCGGGGAGGCGAAAAGCCTTGCTGTGGAGATTCTGTATGCGGGGACAAACAGGGGCGAACTGGGGCTGGCAACCCTGACGGGGACTGCGGATTTTCAGTTCGCGACGACGCTGCCGACGCCCGCGATTTTGGGGCCGGGGGAGCGTGTCGTATTTTCCATTCGATTCCAGCCTTCCACCAGCCGGCGCACGCTGGCGCAACTGGGAGTGACGGCGCGCGAGCTGCCGCCGGAGGGATCGAACCTCCTGCCGGGAAGCTTCGGGCTCTTGCTCCTGGGACTGAGCGGGACTGCGCCGGAGGTGAAATACGCTTACGCGCTGGGCGCGGATGGGAACCTGTTGCCTCTGGCGGACGGGGGGGTGATCCGGTTCGCGAAGGCGCCACTGGGGGGAACGAGTCTGGCGACGGTGCTGGTGATCAATTCCGGAACAGCGCCGGCGAAGGTCGAATCGGTCAGTCTGGAGGGCGCCGCGGAGCTGACGCTGAATGCGTTGCCACTGCTGCCGCTGGATCTGGCGGCAGGCGCGAGCGTGCAGTTCCGGGTGCGGTACGAGCCCAAGGATCTTTCGACGCACCGGGCAACTTTGCGATTGGGGGCGGAAGGGCGGGTAGCAACGGCGACAGTGGAGGGGGCGCCCGAGGGGCCGAGGTGGATCTACGCTTTCATGCCAGAGCCCGGCGCAGAAAGTGGGGTTGCAGTGGAGGCAGGGGGAGTGGTGGATGCAGGGGAAGTGGAGATCGGGAGGCGGAAGCGGATTTGGATCCGGGTGAAGAACGAGGGCAATGCAGAAGGAGTTCTGGCGGGCGTGGCGGTCAGCGGCGCGGGCTGGGCTCTGGTCGACCCCCCGTTGCCGCTGACAGTGGTGAAGGCGGGAGCTGAAGCGTGGTTCGGGCTGAGCGTGACGGGGTTGGAAGCCGGTAGGCAGACGGGGCGATTGCGGGTGGGGGAGGACACTTTCGTCCTCTCTGCCATGTCGGTAGGCGCCTTACTCGAATATTCGTACCTGGCCGGAGGGGCAACGGAGGTGGAAGTTGGGGGGCAGGTGGCGGTGCCGCCTGCTGCGGTAGGGCAGACCACAGCTGTGCAGTTCGTCGTGGTGAACCGCGGCAACCGGGACGGGCGGATCGATTCGATTGGTGTGAGCGGGAAGGCTTTTCGCCTGGTTGGGCTGCCATCGTTGCCTGTGGTTGTGGCGCCGGACGAGCGCCTGACATTCCGTGTGGAATTCGCGCCGACCGTACCGGGGTTGAACACGGCTGTGCTCAGCGTGGGGACGGCGTTCTTTAACCTGGCCGGGACGGCGGCAGACTTGCCGGAACTGCCGGGCTACCGCTGGGAGGGATTGAGCGGAACGGTGGCGCCGATGACCCAAGGATCGGTGGGATTGCGGCTGGAGCGCGCCTATCCGGTCACGCTGCGAGGGACGGTGACGATGACCGTGGACTCACTCACCTTTGGAGCGGATCCTGCGGTCCAGTTTTCCACGGGCGGGCGCTCGGTGAGCTTTACGATTCCGGCGGGGGAGACGCGGGCGGTGTTCGTGAACGGCTCGAACACGGTGCGCTTGCAGACGGGGACGGCGGCGGGGCGGATCGTGCTGACGCCCTCTTTTGTCACGGAAGGCGGTGTTGTGCTGACGCCTGCGCAGACGGCATCGCTCGAGCTGACAGTGCCGGAGCAGGCGCCGGTGGTGCTGGCGGCGCGGCTGGAGGCGAGCTTTTCTGCCGTGCAGGTGGTGGTGACGGGCTACAGTACGACGCGCAGCCTGACGAAGATGGAAGTGACGATCCGCAGGAGGACAGGCAGGACCGAGACGTTCAGCTTTGACGTGGGACCTGCGGCGCAGCTGTGGTTCGGGAGCTCGGCGTCTGCGAGTTACGGAGGACTGTTCTCGGCGTCAGTCCCGTTCGCAATTGTGGGCAGCACGGAAGACCGGGAGAAGTTGGTGGAAGAGCTGGAGGGGGTGACGGTCAAGGTGTCGAACGAGCGTGGTACCAGCGCGGAGTTTTCGGGCCCGGCAGGCTAGAACGGTTCCCGCGAATTAGGACTGGCGAGAACGGGTGAGAGAGCATACAATGTTGGGGAAGCCCAGCGAAGGAATGGCCATCATGAAGATTGGGTTGCGGGTTTTGTTCGTGGCACTTGTAGCACTGGCGACGGCGCACGGAGCAGTGTTTTACTTTTACAGTGGATTCAACACGCCGGGGGATACGGAGGGGTGGACGATCCGTAATTTCTTGGGGCCTCAGCCAGGTGGCACGGGGCCGTTTCAGGTCAATGTCGGTGGTTGGAACGAAGGATATCTGCAGACAGAGGATAACGAGGGTGGTTTCTTGTTCTTCATTGCGCCAGCCACATGGAGCGGCAATCTATACGGGGGAGTCTTGACCTTCTTCTTGAGGAATGAAAATCCGGAGAACTATAGCATCGGAACCTCGCCCCAGCCCGTACTTTGGGTAACAGACGGCACCACGAACCTTTTCGGCCTGAGAGGAGGAACAGTCCCCGGGGTGGTTGGTACGACTTGGACGGCAAATTCGATTTTGCTCGATAGTTCCTTTGTCAACTGGAGCACGGATCCATACGGTTTAGTGGTGCCACCAACTGGATTGGTACAAACGGTTTTGTCCAACGTGACTCAACTTGGCATCTTGGCTGACTGGGTGACGCGCTTCAACGGGCACCAGCAGGGATGCAATAGCCGAAGCGGCAATTGCACTGACATCACCGGCCTCGACGAAGTCACCCTGACAAACATCCCCGAGCCCGGCACGATGGTATCGCTCGGTGTGGGGCTGACGGCGCTTGCGCTCTGGAGGCGGCGCGCCGGCGTTTGAGGGCCCGGACAGCCGGATTTCTGGCGACAGAGAGCTTGGGAGCACGGCTCCCGGCGCTGCCGCCTTTTGTCATTGAGGGCTGATGGCGGCCGAGGGTTTGCTGTGGCTGTATCACCGGATGCCAGCATGGATGCGGGACGTGGCGGCAACCGCCCACGGGTGGAGGCTCGAAAGGTGGCGGTACGGACCGGAAACCGAGCATCTGGTGGGGGAAGCGCTGGAGCGGGAGTCGTGGACCGCCGAGAGATGGAAAGCGTGGCAGGAAGAGCGGCTCGCACGCCTGCTCGACCGCGCCGCACGGCAGGTGCCCTACTACCGGTCCCTGTGGGCGGAGCGGCGAATCCGCGGGGATTCCGCCAGCTGGGAGCGTCTCGAAAACTGGCCCATCCTCGAAAAAGAAGTCTTGCGGCAACAGCCGGAGGCGTTCTTAGCCGACGATTGCGACCGGCAATGGATGATGGAAGAGCACACGAGCGGCACAAGCGGCACGCCTCTGCGGCTCTGGCACAGCCGGCGCACACTTCAGGCGTGGTACGCACTGTTTGAGGCGCGGTGGCGGCGTTGGCATGGGGTGAGCCGTCGCGACCGGTGGGCGATCCTCGGCGGGCAACTGGTGGTGTCAGCGGAACAGCGCACGCCGCCGTTCTGGGTGCACAACCGGGCGATGCGCCAGCTGTATCTATCGAGCTATCATCTGGCGCCTCGCTGGATCCCGCATTACGTGGAGGAATTGCGGCGGTTCCGCCCGGCATACTTGTGGGGCTATAGTTCTGCGTTGCACACGCTGGCAGAGGAGTGCCTGAGGCTGGGGGTGCGGGATCTGCGCTTCCGTGTGGTGCTGACCAATGCCGAGCCCCTTTACGAGCATCAGCGGGAGTCGATCGAGCGGGCATTCGACTCGCCTGTGCGGGAAACCTACGGAATGAGCGAGATGGTGGCGGCGGCAGGCGAGTGCGAGGAGGGTCACTTGCACTGGTTCCCGGAGGCGGGCTTTGTCGAGATCCTGAATGCGGACGGGAGCGGGGCGGGGGACTTGGTGGCAACGGGGCTTCTGGACGAGGATATGCCGCTGATCCGCTACCGCGTGGGGGATCGCGTGCGGCCCGCCCCGCAAGAAACGACGTGCCCCTGCGGACGAGGGCTGCCCTTGCTCGAGGAAGTGGAAGGGCGCTGTGACGACGCGATCCTGACGCCGGATGGGCGGAGAGTCGGGCGGCTGGATCCCGTCTTCAAGGGAGGTCTGCCAATCCGCGAGGCGCAAATTGTGCAGGAGGCGCCTGACCGGGTGCGGGTGCGCGTGGTTCCGGCGGCGGAGTTCGGGGCCAGAACAGAAGAGGAGCTGAAACGGCGGCTTCAGCAAAGGCTGGGGGAGGCCATGAAAGTGTACGTGGAAAGGGTCCGGGAGATCGAGCGAGGAGCGGGGGGGAAGTTCCGGGCTGTGGTTTCTCGTGTAGCGAGGGAAGGGCATTGAGCGGAGAGGGGCGGCCGCAGGTGAGCGTGGTGGTTCCCTGCCGGAACGAACGCGCCCATATCGCGGAATTTCTGGAGAATTTGCTACAGCTGGAAAGGGACGGGCTGGAGTGCGAATTTCTGATTGCGGACGGAGAAAGTAACGACGGGACCCGGGAAATTCTGGACGATTACGCGCGGAAAGTTCCGGAGATCCGGGTGATTCCCAACCCGGGCCGGATTGTTTCCACGGGGTTAAACGCGGCGGTGCGGATGGCGCGAGGGGACGTGATTGTGCGTATGGACGTGCACACCACGTATGCGAAGGACTATCTCCTCGCATGCGTGGCTGAATTGAAGCGCACAGGGGCATCGTGCGTCGGTGGAGCATGGGTGGCCCGAAGCCAATCCTGGTTAGGCCGTGCAATCGGGGCAGCGTTTCAGTCCAAGCTCGTCAGCGGCGCTGCAAGCTCCAGAGATGAACGGACTAGTGGGCCGGTGGATACGGTCTACCTGGGCTGCTGGCGAAAGGAGACGCTCGAGCGGGTCGGGCTGTTCGACGAGCGTCTGGTGCGCAACCAGGATGACGAGCTGAATTACCGGATCACGAGGGCTGGCGGGGTTGTGTGGCAGAGCCCCAGGATCCGCTGCTGGTACGAGCCGCGGAACTCCCTGCGCAAGCTCTTCTGGCAGTATTTCCAGTACGGGTTCTGGAAAGTGGCCGTGATCCGCAAGCACGGACAGCCGGCGAAGCTCCGGCATCTCGTGCCGGGCATATTCGTGCTGTCGCTGGCGGGGCTGGGGGCGGCGTGGGGCGTGTCGGCTGCGCTGGAATGGCTTGTGGCGCGGTGGTTGGGATGGCTGCTGGCGGCGCAGGTGGGGGCCTATGCACTTGCGGCGCTGGCGGCTGCGGCGTGGGCGGCGCGGCGCGCAGGCTGGGAGCTGCTGCCGGGGATTCTGGCCGCAATTCCATGCTTTCATTTCGGATACGGTCTCGGATTTGTGGCTGGGCTCTGGCATTTCGGAAAAAAATGGCCGCCGGAGGGCGCGCCGGAGCCCGCCATGGTGACGCGGCTCACACGATGACCGGCATGCCGAACTGGCTCGAAAGACTCCTGGCTGCCGCGGGGCTCGTCCTGCTGAGTCCGCTGCTCGTCGTACTCGCCGCGGCAGTGTGGATCGACAGCGGAAGCCCGGTCATCTTCCGCCACCGCCGGGTGGGTCAGGGCGGGCGGATGTTCGAGCTGTGGAAATTCCGCTCGATGGTTGTGGGCCATGGGGGGCCGCAGATCACGAAGAAGGGCGAGAAGCGGATCACGCGCGTGGGCGCATTCCTGCGGAGATGGAAACTGGACGAGCTGCCGCAGCTCGTGAACGTCGTGCGCGGGGAGATGGGGCTCGTCGGCCCACGGCCGGAGGTTCCTGAGTATGTAGATTTGAGCGACCCCCTCTGGCAGCGGGTGCTCGCGGCGCGGCCGGGAATCACGGATCCGGCCAGCGTGGAATTCCGCGATGAAGAAGCCCTGCTGGCGGAAGCCGACGACGCTGAGCGTTTTTATAAAGAGTCGGTCTTGCCGCGGAAGCTGCGGCTCTCGGCGGCATACCTGGAGCAGCGGACGTTCGGATCCGACATCGGAATGCTGATCCGCACGGTGGCGGCAAGCTGGCTCCCCCGGCGGGACGGCCACGGAGGCTCATGAGCGAACCAGAATTCATCCCGTTCCACAGGCCCTCGATCGGCAAGGAAGAGCTGGACGAAGTCGCCGCCGTGTTGCAAAGCGGCTGGCTGACCACCGGTCCGAAGACGCGTCAGTTCGAGCAGGAGTTCGCCGCCTACTGCGGTGCGCCGCATGCGTTGGCGGTCAACTCCTGCACCGCCGGGCTCCACCTCGCACTGGCAGCGCTCGGCGTCGGACCCGGCGACGAGGTGATCACCACGCCCATGACCTTCTGCTCCACTGTGCACGTGATCACCCATACTGGCGCGACGCCCGTGCTGGCGGATATCGGAGAAGACGGCAATCTGGATCCGGCATCCGTCGAGCAGCGCATCACGCCCCGCACGCGCGTGCTGCTGCCCGTGCACTTGGCCGGACTCCCCTGCCGAATGGAAGAGTTGTGGGCGCTCGCCGCAAGGCATGGTCTGCACGTGGTGGAGGACGCGGCGCATGCGGCGGGGGCGCGCTACGGGGAGTGCCGGGTGGGCGGCGATCCGCGCAGCGCGGCGGTAGCGTTCAGCTTCTACGCGACCAAGAACCTCACCACGGCCGAGGGCGGGATGGTCACGACCTTTGATCCCGGCCTGGCTGAGCGCATGCGCGTGCTGTGTTTGCACGGCATCAGCCGGGATGCCTGGAACCGCTACACGGACAAGGGCAACTGGTACTATGAGGTCCTCGAGCCGGGGTTCAAGTACAATCTCAGCGACCTGCAGTCAGCGGTAGGAGTGGCGCAACTGCGGAAGCTGGAGGGCTTCCTGGCGCGCCGCCGGGAGCTGGTGGCGTACTATCACGAGCGATTCCGCCGGCTGGAAGAGTTGGATCTGCCGCCGGGGGACTTGGAGGGCGGGCACGCCTGGCACCTGTACATCCTGCGGCTGCGCCTGGAGCGGCTGAAGATTGGAAGAGGCGAATTCATCGAGGAACTGCGCAGGCGGGGCGTGGGCGCGAGCGTGCATTTCATCCCGGTTCCGTTGCATCCGGCATTCCGGGAGCTGGCGGCGCGGAAGGAGGAGAATGCCTGCCCCCGGGCGGCGGCGCTCTATGAGCGGATCGTGTCGCTTCCCCTGTACCCGGGGATGACGCCCGGGATGGCGCAGCGGGTGGCGGATGTCGTGGAGGAGATCGTGCGGCTGAATCAAGTCGCAAGCAATACGCCAAACAGTGCCCCGGCGGGAGAGAAGAGCGGGTGAAGGTGCGTACTGCTGGTGGACTCTGTACATTTGTCCAATACCTTGAAATGAAACAGGTTTTATGTAAATCGGGACTTGCACGGAAAGCGGCCTTGACGTATACTCAAGAACGAAAGTTTGGCAGCTACCCATCATGCGCGGGTTAGGCTGCAGAAGTTTCAGCAGGGAGGGTGACTTCAGTGAATCGTGCAGGCAGCGCTGTGGTGCTGTTGTTGGTGGGCAGTATGGCAGGGTGGGCTATCAGCGTGGAGCCCGGTATCAGTTACCTCCAATCCACAGGCACGCCTGCAAATTTTGCAGTCATCGGTCTGCCTTTTTACTTGAACAAGCCCATCACTGTGACTGCCCTCGGGGTCTTTGACTATGGGTATGACAATCCTGCACTCAAGGGATTGTCAGGGTCGATCACGGTTTCTATCTACTCCTGGAATCCGGCCACTCCATTCAGTCTCGGCACGCAACACGTCAGCACGACGTTGAACAACAGCTCGTCTTTTGTTGCCGGCACGGGTAGCGTTTGGAATTATGTGGGAGCACCAACGGGCGTCAATTTGAACACAATCGGATGGTATGTGCTGCTTGCTGAGGGTTTCACATACAACGGATCTAACCCCGACATGGCGGTTCTGACCAACAACACTTACTATGCGACTGATACATTCAACGGGGCAGTGAGTTACGGCTACCAGCCAGCCCCGAGCCTACTTCCGGGCTATTACGGTGCCTTGGTCGGTCCTAACATTGGTGCTTTGTCTTGGTTCATTTCGCAGAACAACCCGATTCCGGTAGCAGCAGGAACCCTCGGCGTCCCCGAGCCCTCCACGTACGCCCTGATGGGCACCGTCGGACTGGCGCTCTACTTGCTCCGCAGGCGGAAGGCAAGCGCCAACAAGGGTTGAGCACAACACCCGCACGGCATTCCTCCGGGGCAGGCTCCAGAAGCCTGCCCCGATTCGTTTCTGGAATTGTATTCCCAATTGCAGCTTAGCTGATCCACCCCCGCCGCCGCAGCTCCACAGCCCCGGTCATCCATAGCGGCGCGAACCCTCCATACTCCCGATGACCCCAGCAACGCGAGACAGCAAAGACGAGTCCGGGAAGCCTCGTTGCACTCGAGCATGTCTGGATCCTCCGCACGCTCTCTCCGCCACGCTGCCATGGGAAAGCCCCACGCCGCCCACCCAAAGATAAGGCCGACCCAGCCAACCGTAGCCGCTGCAAACAGATCCCTCCACGCTCCGCTGCTGTAACACAGCTCAGTCTCTCCCACCTCTCGCATGCACGCCACTGCTGGTATCATCAGGAATGCCTTGGCTAATCTCTCGGGACCATGCTTGTTGGCTCTGCTCCTTCTCGCCTCTACAGCCTTGCCGGCGCAGGAAATGACCCGCGAGGCACTCCTCCAACAAGAACGCCAGCAGCGCGCCGTTCAATTGAAGCCCGAACGCACCAGCCGTTGGGAAGAACGCATCCGGCTCCTGAACGAAAAGAGAATCCCGCAACGCCTCAGCTACGGGTATAACGGTCTCCGCGCCAAGCTCGGCGGCATGATCACGCAGGGCGGCTTCGGCATCGGCCCCGAATACTTCCGCGAGGACCTCTTCGACGGCCGCCTCGAATCCCAGATCTCCTGGCAGATCTCCACCCGCGCCTACCAGCGCGGCATCCTGCGCCTTCGCTCCCGCAACCTTGCCGGCGGCCGCATCGAAGCCGAGATGCTCTCGATGCACCACTATTACCCGAAAATCCAGTACTACGGCCCCGGCCCCGATTCCCGAAAATCCGGCCGCAGCAACTTCCTCCTCGAAGACAATTCCCTCGATTTCAGCCTCGGCCTTTCCCCCATCCGTTCCGTCCTCCTCGGCCCCAGCACCGGTTGGCTCTGGATCAACGTCGGTCCGGGGCGGGACCGCCGCTTCGCCTCCGCTGACGCCCAATTCCCGCCCTCCGACGTCCCCGGCATTGACCGCCAGACCAGTTTCTACCGCTACGGCGCCTTCTTCCGCGTCAACACGCTCGACAACCCTGCCGGTCCCCGCGCCGGCGGCTTCTACCTCTTCCAATACAACCGTTACGACGACCGCCGCTATTCCGCTTACGGCTTCAATCTCCTCGAAGCCGATCTCCGCCAGTACATCCCCTTCTACAACCAGCGCCGCGTCATCGCCCTCCGCGCCCGCACGCTCCTCACGGACACCCGCGCCGGCGAATCCGTGCCCTTCTACCTGCAGCCGTGGCTCGGCGGCGGCGACGATCTCCGCGGCTTCCGCCCCTTCCGTTTCCGCGACCGCAATTCGCTCCTCTTTAACGCCGAATACCGCTGGGAAATCTTCGCCGGGCTCGACATGGCGCTCTTCGCCGATGCCGGCAAGGTCTTCCCCCGCCGCGGGCAGCTCAACTTCAGCCGCCTGGAAAAAAGCGGCGGCTTCGGCTTCCGCGCCAACGTCCGCAACCGCACCTTCCTCCGCATCGACTTCGGCTTCAGCCGCGAAGGCTTCCAGGCGTGGTTCAAGTTCAACGACATCTTCCCCTCGCGCCCCCTCGGCACCTCGTCCACGCAGCCCTATCAATGACCACCATGAGAAAGCTGCTGTTGACTCTCGCCATCGCTGCCGCCCTGCACGGGCAGCGCTTCTACCCTGACGATCCCCTCCTTGTCGAGCCGCCCCCGCTCGACGCGGGCAAGCCCGCCCGCCGCAGGCTCTCCGATTGGTACGATCTCTTCTGGCACATCCTCGCCACCCCCGGCGAGAAACAGCCGAAATCCGGTCCGCCGATCCGCGCGAAGAACGTCAACACGCTCGGCGATCCCATGGACGGCGCCTGGTATGTCCGCCGCCATTATTGGCGCCGCATGCCGCTCGAAGAGCTGCAGCGCGGCGCCGGCGGCACAGCCCCTCCCGTCTTTCCCTGGACCGTAGTCGCCGCCAAGGGTGAGGGAATCACACCCGGCTTCACCGTGATCGACGCCACAAAACGCCGCTTCTTCATCAAGCTCGATCCTGTGACAAACCCGGAAATGATGACCGCCGCCGAGGTCATTTCGAGCCGCTTTTTCCACGCCCTCGGATACCATGTCGCCGACGAGTACATCGTCGAATTCCACCCCCGCGACCTCGTCATCCAGGATCGCCTCACCTTCATCAATCAGCACGGCATCGAGCGCCCCTTTACGCGCCGCAACCTGACAGAACTCCTTCTCAAAGCCCCGCGCCTTCCGGACGGGCGCTACCGCTGCGTCGCCAGCCTTGCTCTCGAAGGTCAGCCTCTCGGTCCCTTCCGCTGGTTCGGCACGCGCTCGGACGATCCCAACGACACCGTCCCTCACGAACACCGCCGCGAACTCCGCGGCGCCCACGTCTTCTTTGCCTGGCTCGATCACGACGACTCCCGCGCCATCAACACCCTCGACACCCTCGTCACCCGCAATGGGAAGACCTTCATCCGCCACCACCTCCTCGATTTCGGCTCCACGCTCGGCAGCGGCAGCGACAAGCCCAACAGCCCCCGCTCCGGCGCCTACCACTTCTCGTGGCGCGAATCCGCCATTCAGATGGCCACCCTCGGCCTTGCTGTCCCCTATTGGGCGAAAGCCCGCTATCCCCGCTACCCTTCCATCGGACTGTTTGAATCGAAAGTGTTCGACCCCGAAAAATGGCTGCCCGAATATCCCAACCCCGCCCTCCTCAACCGTCTGCCCGATGACGAATTCTGGGCCGCCAAACAGGTGATGCACTTCACCGGCGACGAGATCCGCGCCATCGTCCGCACCGGGCGTCTTTCCGATCCGCAGGCCGAGGAGTACCTCGTCCGCTGCCTCATCGAGCGCCGGGACAAGATCGGCCGCGCCTACTTCCGCAAGGTGCTGCCTCTCGACAGATTCCACGTCCACAACGGCGAACTCGTCTTTGAAGACCTCGCCGCCACGCACGGCATGCCTTCGCCCGCGCCCTATGAAATCGTCTGGCGCGCCTTCGACAACCGCCGCGATCAGCCCGGCGAAACGCTCGGACGCGGAGCGCGCATTCCGCCCGCGCCGGGCGAATATCTCATGGCCGAGATTTCCAGCCCTGCCCGCCCGCGCCAGACCGTGCGCGTCTGGCTCCGCGGCCGCACGGTGGTTGGCGTAGAGTATGGATGGTGAACGTTCCTGAACATCCCTCCTACGCCTCCTTCCCCGTCTTCCGGGCGATCGACACCCGCCGTCCAACCCGGCTCGACCGCTTCCTCAGCGTCTTTGCCGATGTGCGCGGCGGCGAGGGCGCCGGCGCGCTCCTCCTGTTCGCCAACATCTTCCTCCTCCTCTCGGCCTACTACTTCCTGAAAACCGCCCGCGAGCCGCTCATCCTCACCGAGCAAGGCGCGGTGGTCAAGACCTATCTCTCCGCCGGGCAGGCCATCCTGCTCATCTTCGTCATCCCTCTCTACAGCTGGCTTGCCTCCCGGGTGCGGCGCGTCTGGCTGCTGTCGGGAATTTCCGTCTTTTTTGCCGTCAACCTTGCGGCATTTTATGCCTCCGCCGCAGCCGGAACCCGCATCGGAATTCCCTTTTATCTGTGGGTGGGCATCTTCAATGTCTTCGCCATCTCCCAGTTCTGGGCCTTCGCCAACGATCTCTACACCGAGCCGCAGGGCAAACGCCTCTTCCCGCTGATTGGCGTTGGCGCTTCGATCGGCGCCGTCGCCGGCGCGCGCGCCGCCGGCAGCGCCGTCTCCAGCCTTGGCGTCCTTCCCCTCCTGCTCGCGGGCGCCGCCCTGCTCCTTGTCTGCGCCCTGTTGTCCGTCCTCGCCGACCGCCGCATCTCCTCCCAGGCGGGCGCCGCACAGCTCCTCGCCCGTCAGCAGCCGCTGCGCCCGGGCGACGGCTTCCTGCTCCTCTTTCAGGACAGATATCTGGTCATGATTGCCTTCCTCGTCCTGCTTCTGAACGTCGTCAATACATCCGGCGAGTTCCTCATCTCCAGCCTCGTCACGGAACAAGCCAGCCGCATCGCCGGCGCAGGACCTGAATTCGAAGAGGCGCGCCGCCGCTTCATCGGCGCCTTCTTCGGCGACTATTTCTTCTGGGTCAACACCCTCAGCTTCCTCTTCCAGGCGTTCCTCGTCGCCCGTCTGTTCCGCTACATCGGCGTCGGCGGCACGCTGTTCATCCTCCCTGTCATCGCCTTCATCGGCTATACCCTGCTGCTTGCCGCCCCCGTGCTCGGCGTCATCCGCCTGCTGAAAATCGTCGAAAACAGCGCCGATTATTCCATCCAGAACACCGCCCGCCAGGCGCTCTTCCTGCCCACCGCGCGGGAGGTGAAATACAAGGCCAAAGCCGCCATCGACACCTTCTTCCAGCGCGCGGGCGACGTCACGCAGGCGGGCATCGTCTACGCCGGCACCCAGTTCCTGTCGCTCGGCATCCAGGGCTTCGCCCTGCTCAACCTCATCCTCACCGGCGTCTGGCTCGTGCTTGTCATGTATCTGGCGCGGGAGTACCGGCGGCGGAGCCAGTCCGCTGCCGCTCCAGCTCCAGCCGCCTGACGAGCGACATCTCGATGCTCGCATGCGACTCGAGCAGCGCCTCCACCACCTCTTCCACACTGCGCGTTTCCCCTCCCGCCGGACGCTCCAGCAGCGCCCGCAGCTTCGCGCCGAGCCCTGCCGGCAGCACGCCGTCAAGATACTCGAGCGCCAGCGCCTGCAGCGCCTCGTCCTCGGCGTGCAGCGAGCGGAACGCCGCCTTCAGCGGCTCGCGCGGCAGCACCAGCGCCAGCAGCGAAAACAGATGCTCCAGGCTCTTGTCAGCGCGTTCCTTCAACACCTCGTCCAGATGCGGCAGCGCATCCAGCGGCGCCTGCTCCGCCAGCAGCCGGCGGCTCCTCCAGAGGTTCTGATCCACGCTCAGCTCGCGCTCCACCGCCGCGTACACCGCCTCCGCGGGAACCTTCAGCTCAGGGTGCCTGCAGACGAGTTCATCCAGCGCCCGCGCGCACCGGAACCGCACCTCGAACCGCTCGTCCTGCAATCCCGTCAGCAGGGCTTCCACCGCCCTCGCCCCGCCCAGCGCCAGAAGCAGAGATGGAATCCTCCGCCGGATTGCGAAGTCGCACTTCGGATCCGCCAGCCTGTCGCCGAGCTGCCCTGCAATCGGCGAGCGCACGCTCAGCAGCGCCTCCCGCGCCGCCGGATAGACGGCTTGCCATGCCAGCAGGTCGATCACCGCCGGCACCAGCACGGCATCCAGCGGGCGCTGCGCCTCCAGCGCGCGGCGCACTCTCGCCTCCTGCCCGCAGCGCAGCTCCGCCAGGCACCACGCCGCATCGTCAGCCAGCACCGGCTGCGCGGGAGCGGGCCTCGGCTCTGGCAGCGGCGCCGCGGGCGCAGGAGGCGTCTCCACCGCATAGCGCGATTCGAGCAGCTCCCGGTCCAGCGTCCAGTCCCCCGCGCCAGAGAGGAACACCTGCGCCGCGCGGTGCAACAGCCCGCGCTCCACCACCTGCACGTAAATCCGATCCAGCTGCCGGGCGATCCATGTGTTGGCGCCGGCGATCAACGCCGTCGCCACCAGAAGCATTCCGGTGACCGGCACGCCCGGCAGCAGCAGCGCCGCCTGGCAAATCGCCCCGCCCAGCGCATCGCCCAGCCGGTCGCAGCCGACGTCGATCACCGTCTTCGCCGCGCGCTTCTCGGAAGGCGGAATCGGCGTGTACATCAGCTCGTAGCCGGCGCGGAACAGCGATCCGCGCAGCATCGCCTCCACGGCGCGCAGCCCGGCGACCACCGGAAACAGCGGCGCCGCCAGAGCCAGCAGGCTCCCTCCGCTCACCAGCGCCGGCATCGCCCCCACCGTGCGCCCCACTCCGGCGCGCTCCAGCGCCACGCGGCTCACCAGCGTCTGCAGCAGGAACGACACCAGCGCCACGCCCGTGTTGAACAGGGCGAAGAATTCCAGCAGCCCCTCGCCGCGCCCCAGCGATTCCGTGGCGGCGCGCTTGTAAAGGAAGTCGAGGATCGCCGCCGCCGTCGTGCCCAGCGCCACCAGCGCTGCCAGATGCCGCAGGTGAGGCGCCGAGCGGAGCACCCTGCGGGGGGACACCCACGGCTCCGGCGCGCGGCGCGCCGTTTCCGCCCGCCGCGGCGCGCGCGCCAGCAGCAGCGCGCACAGCAGGTGGATGCAGCCGAGCGCGCCGACGAGAGCGGCTTCTTGCCCGGCGCCAGCGAGTTCGCCCCACCGCGCCGCCAGCAGCCCGCCCAGCACGCTGCCTGTAGTGCCTGCGCCCGCGATCCTGCCGATCCGCTTCTTTGCCTGCACGGGATCGAGCTCCTCGCTCAGCAGCAGCCAGAAGCTCGACAGCAGCACAGCGGAGAACGCCACCATGTGCAGGTAAACGGCCACCGCGCCCAGAGCAGGGTTCGTCTCTGCCAGCCGCCACTCCGCCAGCTGCAGCAGCCCGCTGATGGCGAAGCTCCAGGGCACGGCGCGCGCCGGGCTGAAGCGGCTGAAGACGCGCGCTCCGAAGACGCCCAGCACCACGGAAAGCACTGCCGCCGTGATCACCATCGCCGGCAGGCGCTCTGGTCCGAAGGCTTGCAGGAACAGGGCGTCGCGAATGGACTTCGCGCCCACCTGATGGGACATCATGGACGCGGCGGTGGCCATCGCCGCCCAAGCGGGGAATCGCCGGTCCGCTCTGCCTGCCACTTACGCGCTCCCGGAGGGGACAGCCGCCATGCCCGCCACGCGCGGATCCGGGCAGCGTGCGGCGTAGAGGTCCGGCAGATTGGTGCGCCACCACGCCTCGGCGTCTTCCTGCGTCCACGCGCCGCATTCGGGACACTGCTCCAGCATCTTGCGCAAAAGCCTCGCGCTCGCCGGGCGCTCCTCGGGCTTCTTGCTCAGGCATTGGAGGATGATCCGCTCGAGCTCGGCGGAGATGCGCACCTCGGTGCGCGTGGAGGGCTTCGGAGGCTCCTTCTGCACGTGTGCCAGCGCCATCGCCGTGGGCGTCGGCTCCTCGAACACCAGCCCGCCGGTCAGCAGCCAGTAAGCGACGCATCCCAGTCCGTAGAGATCCGTGCGCCCGTCCAGCTCGTCGGCGCCGAGCGCCAGCTCCGGCGCCATGTATGCCGGAGTGCCCGTGGTGATGTTCTCCATCGTCATGCGCCCGCCGCCGCTCGCCAGCCGCCACCGCGCCAGCCCGAAGTCGAGCAGCTTCACGAAGTCGAATTCGAATCCCAGGCGGCAGAGGAAGAGGTTGGTGGGCTTGATGTCGCGGTGCACGATTCCGGCGCAGTGCGCCTCTTCCAGCGACTCGCACGCCTGCCGCAAGATGTGCACCACGCGCGGCGCCGGCTGCGGACCGAAGCGCTTGACCAGCTGCTCGAGATCGAGCCCCTGCAGCAGCTCCATGGCGTAGTAGAAATTGCCGTCCTGATCGACGCCGAAGTCGAACAGGGAGACCGTGTGCGGCGAGGTCAGGGCGGCGATGGCGCGGGCTTCGAGTTCGAAGCGGCGCTTCAGCACGTCTGCCTGACGCCCGCTCTGCGCCAGCAGCGTCTCGGCGCGGATCAGCTTGATGGCCGCCTCGCGCTTCAGCAGCCGGTGCCGGGCGCGCCACACCTCGCCCATGCCGCCGATGCCGAGCACCTCTTCCATCTCGTAGCTGCCGAGTTCGCGGGCGTGATGCACGGAGCACTCCATGCGGAAGATCAGGCGGCTCATCCACCACGCGCAGGCTGCGACGAGGAACGGCGGCACATAGAGGATCGCCATCTTGCTTGGGGTGAGCCCCGGATCGTGGAGCGTGGCGCGGGTCAGGAAGTATGCCGTCGGCC
>JBBFLJ010000047.1:0-17118 GCA_037481575.1 Bryobacteraceae bacterium
AGCAGATCAAGGACGAGGTCGCCAGCGTGGTGGACCTGATCTTCAGCACCTATAAGGATTTCGGCATTACGGATTACCGCTGCGTGCTGTCCCTGCGCGACCCGGCGGACAAGGTCAAGTACCATCAGGACGACGCGATGTGGGAGAAGGCGGAGAGCGCCCCGGCGCCGGCAGAGCCGCAGGCCGCCGTGCGCGTTCCGGTGGAGCGCCTGACGGGCATCGCGCGCATCCTGAGCGAGATCTTCATGAACGCCTCGGGCTTCGAGCAGCAGATCGAAGCGTTCCGGAAGGAGCTGGACGAGCTGTCGCTGAACCTGGCGCGCATGCGCCGCATCTCGAACCAGCTGGCCGAGGCCCAGGAAAGCGGGGCGCCGGGCGCGGGTCCGCAGGCCGTGCGCGAGGCCACTTCGTCGGCGTCGGAATTCGACGAGCTGGAGTTCGACCGTTACACGAGGCTGAACCTGATCGCCCGCGACCTGGCCGAGGCGACGACGGACCTGTCGGCGCTGAGCGCCCAGCTGCAGTCGATGCGCGCGCAGTTCGACACGTGGGCGGCGCGCCAGCGCGGCCTGAGCGGCGAGGCGCAGGACCAGCTGATGCGGCTGCGCATGGTGCCGCTGGAAAGCCTCTCCAGCCGCCTGGACCGCACCGTGCGCGTGACCTCCGCCAAGACGGGCAAGCCCGTGCGGCTGGAGACGTCGGGGCTCGAAACGGAATTCGACAAGAGCGTCGTCGAGCAGCTTGCCCCGGCGCTCGAACACCTGCTGCGCAACGCCATCGACCACGGCATCGAGCCGCCCGCCGACCGCGTGGCGGCGGGCAAGCCTGAGACCGGCACGGTGCGCCTGTCGGCGTCGCGGCAGGGTGCGCACGTCACGCTGCAATTGAGCGACGACGGCGCGGGGCTCGATTTTGACAAGATCGCGCGGCGCGCGGTCGAGCTGGAGTGGCTCACCGCGGAGCAAGCCGCCGCTGCCAGCCACGAGTCGCTGATCCGCCTGATCTTCGAGCCGGGCTTCTCGACCGCCGACGCGGTGAGCGAGATCTCGGGCCGCGGCGTGGGCATGGACGTCGTGCGCAGCACCATCGAAAGCCTCCGCGGACGCCTTTCGGTGCAGACGCGCGCCGGGCAGGGGACCACGTTCACCTTCGTGCTGCCCGTCTCCATGGCCGTGGACCGCGTGGTGATCCTCGAAGCCGCGGGCGAGCGCTTCGCCCTGCCGATGAACGCCATGACGCGCCAGATGCGGGTGTTCGACTCGCAACCGGTGGAGCGCAACGGGCAGCAGGGCGTGCTGGCGGACGGCCAGTGGCTGCCCGCCTGCTGGCTGGCCGAATGGCTGGGGCTGGCGGCGCCCGAGCAGCGCCCCTCGCGCTGCGCGCTGCTGTTCGTCAGCAACGGCGAACGCGAGCTGGCGCTGCTGGCCGACCGCGTCATCGAGGCGCGCGAGATCGTCACCAAGCCGCTGGCCGGGCTGCTGGCGCGCCTGGCGCACTTCTCCGGCGCCACCATCCTCGGCGACGGTTCGGTGGTGCTGATCCTGAACCCCTCCGCCATCGACGTCGACGCCGTGCAGCCGCTGCCGCTGGCCGCCTCGCGCCGGCGCGCCGCGCGCGAGGAGACCGTGCTCATCGTCGACGATTCGATCTCCATCCGCCGCTCGGTGGGCAACCTGCTGCGCTCGAGCGGATACAAGACGCTGGAGGCGAGGGACGGGCAGGAGGCGCTCGAGCTGCTGGAGCGCCGCGCCAATCCGCCCGACGCCGTGCTGATGGACATCGAGATGCCGCGCATGGACGGCTACGAGCTGGCCGCAGCCCTGCGCTCGCGGCCGGGCTTCGAGTCCGTGCCGCTGCTGATGCTCACCTCGCGCGCCGGCGAGAAGCACCGCCAGAAGGCGCTGCGGCTGGGCGTCGACCGCTATCTGGTGAAGCCCTGCCCGGACGAACTGCTGGTAGCCGAGCTGCGCAACTGCATCGAGAGCCGCCGCGGCAGCCGCCTCGCCGCCGGGTGAGACCGGCTCGGGCCGGACCTTTTGTCCTGTCGCTGTGAACCTTTGGGCCGCAGGCGCGTAGTACACCTGCGGATACGAGGTTCCACAGCGACATGAAGCTCACGCTCATTCCAGCCTTCCTCTTTCTGGCCGCCGGCGTGACCGCCGCGGCGCAAGTCCAGCGCGCGGAGCCGCAACCCGCCGCGGCAACGAAAGCCCAGCCGCCCGCGGCGGTCTCCCTCGCCGATACGGCCGACGCTGAACAGATCCGCGCGCGCTTCCACCAGCTGCTCGACCGGCACCCGCCCGCTGTCCGCCGCATCCTCGCGCTGGATCCCACGCTGCTGGCCAGCCAGAGCTACCTCTCCACCTATCCCGAACTGGCCGCGTTTCTCGCCGCCCACCCGGTGATTGTGCGGAACCCGGCCTATTATCTCGGCACGGGCGAGGACGTCCCGCGCGGCGCCGAGGAGCGGCTGATGGAATTGTGGTCGAACGTGCTGGAGGCCACGGCGGTGCTGATCGGAATGGGCCTGGCCGCCAGCCTTGTCGCGTGGCTGATCCGCACGCTGATCGACTACCGGAAGTGGAGCCGCGCCGCCCGCGTGCAGGCCGAAGTCCATGCCAAGATCCTCGACCGCCTGGCTTCCAATGACGACCTGCTGGCCTATGTCCGCACGCCTGCGGGCGAGAAGTTCCTGCAGTCGGCGCCCATTCACGTCGAATCCGCCGCGAAGCCCGTCGCCGCGCCGCTCGGGCGCATTCTCTGGGCGGTGCAGGGCGGCATCGTGCTGATGGCGGCGGGCGCCGGTCTGCTGTTCATCAGCACGCGCGTTTCCGCCATCGCCGCCCAGCCGCTGCAGGCGTTCGGGACTCTGGCTCTGGCGCTGGGTTGCGGATTCCTGCTGTCCGCGGGGGCGTCGTACCTGCTCTCGCGCCGGCTGGGGCTGATCCCGTCTCCGGCGCCCGGCGCGGGCGGGCGCGAAGCGCTGCTGTAGTCCGGACCGGCGCCGGAGGGACAGTTGTCGCACGAGGAAGCCATTCCGGACTGCTTCCGTTCCGCCGCAGGGGTTGCGCGCGAGGCGGCAATGACCGAAGAGTCGTTCCGCGCGCTGTACGAGCGGCACGCGCGCAGCCTGTGGGCGTTCCTGTACCGCATGACGTCGGACCGGGCGCTCGCCGAGGATCTGCTGCAGGAGACGTTTTACCGGTTTCTTCGCGCCGGAGCGGCGGCGGAAGACGAACTGCACGCCCGCAATTCGCTGTTCCGCATCGCCGCCAATCTCGCCCGCGATGCGCACCGGCGCCGGTTGATCCGGCTCCCGTTCGTCAGACAGGACGCCGGCACGGAGTCCGTGCCGGACGCGGGCTGGAGTCCGGGCGACCTGCGCCTGGACTTGCAGCGCGCCTTCGGGGCGCTGAAGCCCCGCGAGCGCTTGCTGCTGTGGCTGGCGTATGCCGAGGGGGCGACGCATAAGGAGATCGCTGCCGCCGCGGGCGTGCGGGAGTCGAGTGTCAAATCGCTTCTGTCCCGCGCCAGAGGGCGCCTGGCAGCGCTGCTGCGCGGGCAATCGAGCAAGGAGGGCGCATGAGGACCGCGGAGTGCCGATTCGAAGATGCGGTTCATGCGGCGCTGGCGCAGCCGGAGCGGGCGTTGCCGGACGCGCTGCGGCAGCATCTCCGCGAATGCCCGCCCTGCGCGCAAGTGGCCGCATGGGCGGCAGCCTTGCGAGAGGAACGCGCGCGCCTGGAGGGGTTCGCCCCCGTGCCCGACGCGGGCGCCGTTTGGCGCAGGATGCAGCGCCGGGCGTGGAGCGATGCCGCGGCTGCTGCCGGGCGCCCCATCACGTTCGTGCAAGGACTGGCCTTCGCAGGCGCTGCCGGAGTGGCAGGCGCCTGCTTCGGGGCCACTTCGGAGTGGTTCCAATCGTTGTGCGCGCGGGGCGCGGCGTGGATGTCGGCAGCTTCTGTCTCCGGCGCAGCGTCTGCTGCAGCGCCGGCATGGGCGTGGCTGGCAGCGGCGGCTCTGGTGGCGGCGGCTTCCTTCCTGCCGGTGCTGGTGTGGCTGATTCTCGCTGCCGAAAAGCGTTGACGCACGGGGCGGCCACCTGTCACGGAGGGCCGCCGGGAACGTGCTGCTGCGCACGGTCCGGGAAGAGATAGGATGGTGCGCATGAAGCGCACACTGTTCGCCCTTCTCGCCGCGCCTGTGTTGCTGGCGCAAAGCGGACCGTTCCCCGAAAGCACGGACGTGGGCGCTACCGGGCTGCCCGGACGCACGCAATATGATGCGGCCGCAGGCGTCTACCGCATCACCGGCGCAGGCGCCAACATCTGGGGCGCGGAAGACAGCTTCCACTTCGCGTGGAAGCGCGTGGCGGGGGACGTGATCATCACGGCGGAGATTGCGTGGGCGGACACAGGCGGCCATGCGCACAAAAAGGCCGGGCCGATGCTGCGCGCGTCGCTGGGCCCTGCCGCGCCCCATGCGAGCGTGATGGTGCATGCCGACGGGCTGATCGCGCTGCAATTCCGGCGCGCGGAGGGCGGCGCAACGGAGGAGATCCGGTCGCCGCTGAAAGCCCCGGCGCGCGTGCGGCTGGCGCGGCACGGCCATGTGATCTCGTTTGAAGTGGCGCGCCCGGGCGGCGAGTTTCAACCCGGCGGAGCGTTGACCGTGGAACTGCCCGAGACCGTGCATGCCGGGCTGGCCGTGTGCTCGCATGACGCGACGCGCACGGAGACGGCGCTGATCCGCGGCGTGGAAGTGATCGAAGACCGCCCCGCAACGGAGAAAGAGCGCGTGGTGGAATCGACGCTCGAGATCGTCGACATCCGCACCGGCGAGCGGCGCATCGTGCGGCGCGCTCTCGAGCACTTCGAGGCGCCCAACTGGACCCCCGACGGCAAGGCCCTCATTTACAACGGCGGCGGGCGCATGTGGCGCATCCCCGTGGAGGGCGGGACCCCCGAACTGATCCCCACCGGCGACGTGCGGTGCAACAACGACCATGTGATCTCGTCTGACGGCAAGTGGCTGGCCATCAGCGGCAGCGTGGAGCGCGACCCGTCGAAGATCTACATCGTGCCCATCACGGGCGGCGCGCCGCGGCTGGTGACGCCGAACGCGCCGTCGTATCTGCATGGCTGGTCGCCCGACGGCAAGACGCTGGTCTATTGCGCGCAGCGGAACGGCGAGTACGACATCTACGAGATCCCGGCCGCGGGCGGCGAGGAGCGGCGCCTGACGGACGCGCCCGGGCTCGACGACGGGCCCGAGTACTCGCCCGACGGGAAGCGGATCTACTTCAACAGCGAGCGCACGGGGCTGATGCGGATCTGGGGAATGAACGCCGATGGGAGCGGGCAGAGGATGATCTCGCAGGGGCCGGAGGCGGCCGACTGGTTCGCGCACTTCTCGCCCGACGGCCAGTGGATCTGCTATCTCAGCTATGACAAGAGCGTGCAGGGGCACCCGCCGAACAAGGATGTGGTAATCCGGCTGGCGCGCGCCGACGGCTCCGAGCCGCGCGTGCTGGTGACGCTGTTCGGCGGGCAGGGGACGATGAACGTGCCCAACTGGTCGCCCGATTCGACGCGCTTCGCCTTCGTCAGCTACCGGCTGGTGAAGAAGAAGTGACGCGGCGCGCCGCCGCTGTCCGTGGAACGCCGCCACCCGGGCGGCGCAGGCTCAGCGGGCTCAAGAGAAGCCGCCGCGCGGAACGCAGCCGCCTCCGGAGCTGGAAGAGGAAGACGAGCCGCCGATGGCGCAGGCCGAAATCTCGCGCCGCACGTTGGGGCTGCCGCAGACGGGGCATTCCAGGTTCTTGTCGGCGTCGCTCATCCGGCGAAGCTGCTCATACTTGGTGCCGCATTCCAGGCACCGGTACTCGTACATCGGCATAGGCTGTCTATCCACTATTCTGATGCAGCAGCCCCGCGCCGGGTGACGGGCGCCTGCTGATGCTGCCGCCAGCAAGCATCCGCCGCCGAGGGAGCAGACGCGGCACCGCGGCCCCGGCGCAAGCGCCGGGGGAACTGCGCAACGCAGCGGAACCAACCAAGCACCGCGGCCCCGGCGCAAGCGCCGGGGGAACTGCGCATCAAGCGGCGCCGAGCTTGCGCATGTCGCCCAGGAAGATGTGGACGCAGGTCCAGCCGATCAGGTGAAAGCTGCCCATGATGACGAACACCGGCAGGTAGCCGAAGTAGGTGATCAGGTAGCCGGGCAGCAGCGCAGTGAAGATGATCCCTCCGAAGCCGCCGAGGAAGCCGCCGAGCCCGGTGACCGAAGCCACGGCGGACTTTGGGAAGACGTCGGAGACGGTGGTATAGAGGTTGGCCGACCAGCCCTGATGCGCCGCTGTGGCGAGCGAGATGAGCGCCACCGCCATCCACGTCTTGGGCGCGGCGACGGCAGTGGCAGCCACCGGCATGCAGAGCGCGAAGAACGCCATCGTCGTCTTGCGCGCCTTTCCGTTGGGCCAGCCTCGGCGGATCAGGAAGCCGCTCACCCAGCCGCCGAAGACGGAGCCGAAATCGGCCATCAGGTAGATGACCGGCAGCGCCCAGCCGATCTGCTCCAGGCTGAGCCCGCGGGCTTCCTTGAAGTAGAGCGTGAGCCAGGTGAGATAGAACCACCACACGGGGTCGGAGAAAAACTTCGCGAGTGCAAATCCGTAGGTCTGGCGGATCTTCAGCGCCTGCGCCCAGCCTATGCGGGCTTCGATTTTCTCTTCCGGGTCGCTTTCGATGAGCGCGAGCTCGGCTTCGTTCACCCACTTGTGCTGCCGGGGCACGCGGTAGAAGAACCACCATGCTGCCAGGCAAAGCGCGCCCGTGGAGGCGGTGATCAAGAAGCAGGTCCGCCAGCCGAAGTGGGAGTTCATCCAGACGAACAGCGGCGGACCGATCATCGTCGCCACGTTGGTGCCGGCGTTGAAGATGCCGGTGGCGAAGGCGCGGTCGCGCTTGGGGAACCATTCGGTGACCGCCTTGATTGCGGCGGGGAAGTTGCCGCTCTCGCCGAGCCCGAGCAGGGCGCGCCAGAAGCTGAGCTGCAGCCAGCTGGTGCTGAGCGCGTGCAGCCCGGCGGCGACGCTCCACAGGGTGATGGCGCCGGCATAGCCGCGGCGCGTGCCCACGCGGTCGATCCACCATCCCATCAGCAGAAAGCCGCCCGCATACGCGGCTTGAAACGCCGCATTCACGTAGCCATACTCGATCTTGGAAAAGTGCAGATCCTCGAGGATCACAGGGCTGAGAATTCCGAGGATGATCCGGTCGAGGTAGTTGTTCGTGGTAATGAGGAAGAGGAGTGCGAGGATCCACCACCGGGTCTTCGACGGATTCGGATGCACGAAGCCGATTATACTGAAATGTCAAAACCGGCCGCGGTCATTCTGGCCGCAGGCCGCGGCGAGCGGCTGAGGGAAGTGACGGGGGATCTGCCGAAGCCGCTGCTGCCGCTGCACGGCAAGCCTCTGGTGGAGCATGTGCTCGCCAGCCTCCGCGCGGCGGGCTTCGGGCGGTTCCTGCTGGTGGTGGGCTACCGGCACGAGCTGTTCTATGCGCGGTTCGCCGCCGACCGCAGCATTCACTTCGCGCTGCAGGATCCGGTGAACGGCACGGGCTCGGCGGCGCGGCTCGCCAAGCCGTTCACGGGCAGCGAGCCGTTCCTGCTGATGTTCGGCGACATTCTGGCGGCGCCCGAGGACATCGCCGCCGTGTGGCGCAGGCTTCAGGAAGACGAGGCGGCAGCCGCGGTGGTGGCGGTGAAAGAGGTGGACGATCCGTGGCAGGGCGCGGCGGTGTATGAACAGGGCGGCGTGGTGACGGAGATCGTGGAGAAACCCGCGCCGGGCACGAGCCGCACGCGCTGGAACAGCGCAGGGATCTTCGCCTTCCGCGAGCCGGTGTTCGATGCCTTGGGACGGATCGGGCTGTCGCCGCGGGGCGAGTACGAGCTGACCGATGCGCTGAAGCTGCTGATTCAGGACAGGCAGCGGGTGCTGGCGCAGCCGCTTGTGCGCGGGTGGCGCGACGTCGGGCGTCCGGAAGACGTGCCGGCGGCGCTCGAACTCACCACTGCGCCGTCTCGCGAATGACGTTCGCCATGCGCTTGCTCACCACGGCTTCGATGCCGCCGGTGAGGCGCACGAGCCACCGGCGGGAAGAGAGCGGGGCGATGGAGCGCAGGTGCGCGGTGTGGAGGAGGAAGGAGCGGTGGATGCGGCGGAATTGCGGCGGGGGGAAGCGCTGCTCGATTTCCCGCAGCGAGTGAGGCGCGTGGTAGCGCCCGGTGGTGGCGAGAACCTCGACGCCGCCGGGAGCGGCGCGGAAGGCGATGATGTCGCGCGTGTCGAGCAGATGGATCTCGTCGCCGAGGCGGGCGGCGAGGCGGCGGGGCGGCTCGCCTGAGGGGGCGGGCGGCGTGCGGAGCGCCTCCACCTGACGGCGGGCTTTTTCGAGCGCGGCGCGGAGCCGTTCGAGCTTGACGGGCTTCAGGAGATAGTCCACCGCGCCGGCGTCAAACGCTGCGAGCGCGTGCTGCTCGTAGGCGGTAACGTAGATCACCAACGGAAGCGGCAGCGGGCGGAGGCGGCGCGCCACGGCGAGCCCGTCGGCTTGCGGCATGTGAATGTCCAGCAGCACGACGTCGGGATCGAGCCGCTCCACTTTCCGGAGCGTCTCCTCGCCGGAAGCGGCTTCGCCCGCCACCTGGATGTCCGGACACTCCTCGAGCAGTTCGCGCAACACTTGCCGGGCGATGGGTTCGTCGTCTGCGATGAGCACTTTCATGGCTGCATCTCGGCGGAGGATGCGCGGGCTGGAGCGCTGGTCTCGTCCGCCAGCGGCACGGAGAAGGCAACCGCCGTGCGCCCCTCTTCGCAGCGTACTTCCAGATCCGAACCGAAGTGGAGCGACAGGCGGCGGCGGACGTTTTCCAGCCCGATGCCCGTGCCGCCGTGCTGCGGCGCAAAGCCGGCGCCGGTATCGATCACCGAGATCTCGCAGCGCTCCCCGAGCACTCGCGCCCGCACCGTGACCTCGCCGCCTTCCGCAAGCGGGGCGATGCCATGGCGCACGGCGTTTTCGACCAGCGGCTGCAGGCTCAGCACGGGGATTCGCACCCCGCGTGCCTCCGGCGCGATGTCAAGGCGCCAGCGAAGCCGCTCGCCGAGGCGCAGGGATTCGATTTCGAGATACGCCTCCACGATTTCGAGCTCGCGCTCGAGCGGGATCAGTCCGCCCTCGCCGCGCAGCAGGTAGCGGAAGATCTCGGCAAGGTGCAGCACGGCGCGGCGCGCTGCCTCTGCCTGCCGCGGGATGGAGCCGTAGAGCGCGTTCAGGGCGTTGAACAGGAAGTGCGGATGGATGCGCGCCTGCAGGGCGCGGAGTTCGGCTTGCGAGACGAGTTCGCGCAGGTGCTGTTCGCGCGCGTGTTCGAGCTTTTCATTGACGAGTGCTTCGAGGCGGGCGAGCAGCGCGAGATCCTCGCTGAGATAGGGCCTGCCGCCGGAGCGGCGGCCGAGGTGAAAGGGCAGCGCGGGCGCGCAGTGCGCAGACGTGCTGGCGCGCTCTGCCTGAAAGAAGCGTGCGATCTCCTCGCCGGCTTCTGCGAGAAATTCCGCCTCGCCTCGCACGGGCATGCGGCGGATGCGATCAAGCAGCGCTTCCGAGTCGCCGCGGCGGAAGACGAGCCGCGTGAGCAGGTGCTGCACGGCGTGGCGCAGCGCGGCAAAAGCGGCGAGCGCTGCGGTGACGCCGAGCCCCAGCAGCACGACGCGCGCGGGCGGGAGCGTGCGGTAGTCGAACCACCCAATGGCAGCGGCGATCACCGCTCCCAACCATGCGAACAGCGCGGCGAGCAGGATGTTGGCAAGGAAGCGGAGAAAGGCGTCCAGCAGCAGGAAGCGGTAGTCCTGCATCAGCACCCAGAGGGCGAGCGGGACGCCGGCGTGGTGCACCAGCAGTTCGACGGGCCAGGCGTGGGGCGCGTCCTGCGAGTGGAGGTGCGTGAAGGAGAGTGCGAACAACAGCAGCGCCATGGCGGCGGCGGCGCGGCGTGCGGGCGTGCGCTGCCGGCGCAGTTGCACGATCGCGGCGGCGGTGAGGGGGGCGAAGCCGAGCGCGGTCCATTGCAGGGTGCGGTGATGGAGCGGGAAGCCCGGGAAGAGGGGCTCCAGGGCGTGCAGGGCGATGGAGAGCACGCTGATCGAATATCCGGCGGCGGCGAGGCGGCGGCTCTTGCCTTCCATCAGCAGATCGAGCAGCAGCGCGGGCAGGAGGCTGAGCGCGGCGGTCGTGAGAACGCGCAGCAGGAAGGAGTCGATGAAGAGATTGGCGAGAGCGCCGGCGTTCCAGAGAAAGGCCATGGCGGCGGCGGCAACGGTGCGCCACGAGGCGCGCAGCCCGCGCCCGGAGAGGTCCTTGAGGACAAGAACCAGAAAGATGCCGAAGACGACCGTGCCCGCGGTATAACCAATCCAGTTGGCGAGCAGCGGCGGTGCGGCAGGGCTCATGGGGCAGCGGCGGCGCGGCGGAGGCGGTCGCGGACGGCGGCCCATTCGGGCCCCTCCGGCGGCTCCTCCACGGCAATCCAATCGTACCCTTGCTCGTCGCAGCGGTGCAGCGTGGCGTAGAGCGCGGCAGCGTATTGGCGCGGATCGGCGGGCATGGATTCGCCGTGGCGGAGATAGACGCCGCGGCCGGTGGAGGGCAGGGCGCCGCCACGAACCAGCAGCAGCGGCGTGCGCGGGCTGTAGTGGCGCGGGTGCATGCCGGGCGCGGGGTGGGCGGAGTCTTCAGCGGCTGAAGTGCGCACCTCGACCGGACCGGTGAGGGCTTCGATCTCTTCGCGCGTGATCATGCCGGGGCGCAGCAGCAGGGGCGGATCGGCGGCGAGAGAGATGACGGTGGATTCGATGCCGACGGGCGTGGAGCCTCCGTCGAGGACGAGATCGACGGCATCGCCGAGGGACTTGCGCACGTGTCCGGCAGTGGTCGGAGAGAGTTGAGTGAAGCGGTTGGCGCTGGGAGCGGCGATGGGGCAGCCGCTTGCTTCGATCAAAGCGAGCGCAAGCGGGTGAGCGGGCATGCGCAGGCCGACGGTGGGCAGCCCGGCGGAGACGATGTCCGGAATGGCGGGCTGCTTGGGGACCACGAGGGTGAGCGGGCCGGGCCAGAAGCGCGCGGCGAGAGCTTCCGCCTTGGCGGGCCAGTGGCTGGCGAGCGAGCGCGCCATTTCGATGGAGGCCACGTGGACGATGACCGGGCTGGAAGGCGGGCGGCCCTTGGCCTCGAAGATGCGGCGCACGGCGGCCTCGTCGAGCGCGTTGGCGCCGAGCCCGTAGACGGTTTCCGTGGGGAAAGCGACGAGGCGGCCGGCGCGGATGAGCGCAGCGGCCTGCTCCAGTTGCGGATGAATCATTCGGACTCGTCGTCCTTGCCGTCGCCGAAGGTCTTGCCGGTCTTCTTCCACACGAGGTAGGCGTGGATCAGGTCGTCGATGTCGCCGTCGAGCACGCGGTCCACGTCGCCGATGGCGAGGCGCGTGCGGAGGTCCTTCACGAGCCGGTAGGGAGCGAGCACGTAGGAGCGGATCTGCGAGCCGAAGTTGATGTCGGCTTTCGACTCTTCCAGCTTGCGCTCCTCGGCGCGGCGCTTCTCCATTTCGTATTCGTAGAGGCGCGCTTTCAGCTGCTTGAGCGCCGAAGCGCGGTTCTTGTGCTGGGAGCGCTCGTTCTGGCACTGAACGACGATGCCGGTGGGGATGTGCGTGAAGCGGACGGCGCTTTCCGTGCGGTTCACATGCTGCCCGCCGGCGCCGGAGGCGCGGAAGACATCGATGCGCAGGTCCTCCGGGCGGATCTCGATTTCGATGTCGTCGTCGATCTGCGGGATGACGAACACGCTGGCGAAGGAGGTGTGGCGGCGCGCGTTGGCGTCAAAGGGCGAGATGCGCACGAGGCGGTGGACGCCGATTTCGCTTTGCAGCAGCCCGTAGGCGTTCTCGCCATTGATCTCGACAGTGGCGGACTTGATGCCCGCGCCTTCGCCCTCCTGCCGGTCCGTCACCACGGCATCGAAGCCGCTGCGTTCCGCCCAGCGCAGGTACATGCGGAGAAGCATCTCCGCCCAGTCCTGGCTTTCGGTGCCGCCGGCGCCGGGGTGGATGGTGAGGATGGCGCTGCGGTGGTCGTTTTCGCCGGAAAGCAGCATCTCGGTTTCCAGCTGCTCGGTGGCTTTCCGCAGACGTTCGATTTCGCGCGCAAGATCGGCGCCGACGTCCTCGCCCTCGTTGCCGAGTTCGATGAGGGTGTCGATGTCGCTGATCAGGGCAGCGAGTTCGCGGTCCCGGTTGAGGGCGGCTTCCAGCTTCTTCCGCTCCTGCATGATCTTTTGGGTGGCTTCCGGGTTGGACCAGAAGTCCGGGGCGGAGATGATTTGTTCAATTTCTTCCAGGCGCTTTTTCTTGGCGGGGGTGTCAAAGATAGCTCCGCACAGCCTCTGACTGCCGGCGGAGCTCGGAATAGGCCTGGCTGAGATCTTCCAGGGTCATACTTTCATCCTAGCAGCGCTTGCGTCCGGGGTCTTCCGGTATATACTGGGAAAGTTTCGTTCCTACGGCTCCGGTTGAGGCTGTTTTGCGAGTTCAGGTTCTCCTCCTCCTGCTCCTGACGACCGGATGCGCCGCGGCGACGGCGTGGGGCGCCGTGCATGCGCGCGCGAAGACGCCCGGGAAGAAGCGCGCTCCGGCTGCAAGCGCGGCGAGCCGCGGATCGCAAGTTCCGGATCAGAAGCGCGCAAGGCCCGGGCGCGGAACGGCGGGCGCGCAAGCTGCGAAGCGCGCGTCAGGGAAATCTGCCCCGGTGAAGACGCGCAGGCGAGCTGCGCGGCGCAAAGGCCGGCACGTCGAGCAGCCGCGGTTTGAACCTTACGTGTTGCAGAACTGGCCGGAAGAGGCGGTGGCGCAGATCCCTTCGGCGTGGATCGACACGCCGCCTGCTCCGCCGGTGCACGGCAACTGCCGCGTGTGCGAGACGATGCTGCTGGCTTCGGCGTACGAGCAGATCGGCGTGCGCTACCGTCTTGGGGGCGCGAGCCCGCAGACGGGGTTCGACTGCAGCGGGCTGATGCGCTACCTGTTTGAGCGCAATTTCGGGATCTCGCTGCCGCCGACAGCGCCGCAGCAGTATCAGACAGGGCTGCGGGTGGAGAAGTGGGAGCTGGAGCCGGGCGATCTGGTGTTCTTCCGCACGCGGCGCGGCTGGCACGTGGGGTTGTACGTGGGCCATGATTCGTTCCTGCACGCGCCGAACCGCCGCAAGACGGTGCGCGTGAGCCCGCTGTTTTCCGATCCCTACTGGCGGCGCTCTTTCGTCGGGGCGCGGCGGATTCCGCTCCCCGAACCCGCGGGCGCGGTGGTGAGCGACGATCTGAGCGCGAACAACAACTGAGGCGGGTCAGTCTTCCGCAACGGGCGCGAATGCCACTTCGGGCTGCCCGCGGAGGATGCGCGAGTGGGCGCGAAGGGCGGGGGATTTTTCCGGGTAGTCGGTGCGGAAGTGTGCGCCGCGGCTTTCGCGGCGGGCGAGGGCGCAGCGGGCGATCAGCTCCAGCACGGTGCGGGTATTGGCGGCTTCGAGCGACTCGCGGCTCCCGGAATGGGCAGGCGCGCTGCTGGTCCGGCGGAGTTGTTCGAGAGCGTGCGAAAGTGCTTCTCCGTCGCGGACGATGCCGAGCGCGTCCATGGCAAGGCGGCGCATTTCCTCGAGCGCCAGAGCCGGGGCTTCGAGGGCGGGCGGCGCAGCGAAGCGCGAGGGCATGGATCCGGCGCGCTCGCGCATGCTGAGGCCGGCGCGCGCGCCGAAGACGACGCCCTCGAGCAGGGAGTTGGAGGCGAGTCGGTTGGCGCCGTGGACGCCGGTGCAAGCGGCCTCGCCCGCAGCCCAGAGCCCTTCAAGCGTGGTGCGCCCTTCGAGGTCGGTCCACACGCCGCCCATGGCGTAGTGGGCGGCGGGGCGCACAGGGGCGGGCTGCTGATCGAGATCGATGCCGAAGGCGAGGCAGGTGGAGTGGATGCGGGGGAAGCGCTTGCGGACGAAATCCGGGCCGCGGCCGCTGATGTCAAGCAAAACATGAGGGGCGCCGGTGCGGCGCATCTCGGTGACGATGGCGCGGCTGACGACGTCGCGGGGGGCGAGCTCGGCCATGGGGTGGTACTGCGGCATGAAGCGCTCGCCCCGGATGTTGCGCAGAATGGCTCCTTCCCCGCGGAGGGCCTCCGAGAGGAGGAAACACGGGGCGCCCTCGACGTGGAGCGCAGTGGGGTGGAATTGGACGAACTCGATGTCGCTGATGAGGGCGCCGGCGCGCCAGGCCATGGCCACGCCGTCGCCGGTGGCGACGTCGGGGTTGGTGGTGTCGGCATAGACGCGGCCGAGCCCGCCTGTGGCGAGCAGGGTGGCGCGGGCGAGCACGGCGAAGATGCGGCCGCGGCGGGCGTCGAGGATCGAGGCGCCGACGACGCGGCCTTCGTCGAGGAGGAGATCGGCGACGGCGGTGAAGCTTTCAAAGCGGACGCGTTCGAGAGAGGCGGCGCGGCGGTAGAGTGTCTGCGCGATTTCGCGCCCGGTGGAGTCGCCGTGGGAGTGCAGCACGCGACTGCGGGAGTGGGCGCCCTCGCGGGCGAAGAGGAGGCGCGAGCCTTCGCGGTCGAACTCGGCGCCCCAGCGGATGAGTTCTTCGATGCGCGCGGGACCTTCGCTCACCAGGGTGCGAACGGCGGGCGGATCGCAGAGCCCGTCGCCGGCGGCGAGGGTGTCGGCTTCATGCAGCGATACGTCGTCCTCGTCGCTGAGCGCGACGGCGATGCCGCCCTGCGCGTATTCGGAGGAAGACTCCGCGAGGCTGTCCTTGGCCACCACCAGAACGCTGCCCGCACCGGCGAGTTCAATGGCGGCGCGCATGCCTGCGACGCCCGCGCCAATGACGAGAAAATCCGTGCGAATTGTTTCTGTCAGGGGTCCGATACCCACATGGTACAACCGTAGATATGCCCACGTTCGAGGTGAACACCGGCAGCGCGCGCTACGCGGTGGTGGCGGAGCGCGGCGCGCTCGGGCGGCTGGCGGAGCACCTGCCGGCGCGTTGCGGGACAGTGTTCGTGATCACCGAAGAGACGGTGTGGCGGCATCATGGAGTGGCACTGGAGCGGGCGCTCGCAGGGCGGGCGTGGCGGAGGCTTGTGTTTCCGGGCGGGGAAGAGAACAAGCGGCTCGAGCAGGTGGAGCGGCTGGCGGAGGAGATGGTGGAGGGGGGCGGGGACCGGACGAGCGTGGTGATCGCGTTCGGCGGGGGGATCGTGAACGATGTGGGGGGCTTCGTGGCGGCGGTGTTCATGCGGGGGGTGCCGGTGATTCAGGCGCCGACGACGCTGCTGGCGCAGGTGGACGCGGGCGTGGGCGGCAAGACGGGCGTGAATCTGAAGTCGGGCAAGAACCTGGTGGGGGCCTTCCATCAGCCGCTGGCGGTGATCACCGATCCCGACGTGCTGGCGACGCTCGCGGAGCGCGAGTACCGCGCGGGGCTGTTCGAGGTGATCAAGCACGGGATCATCCGCAGCGAGCCGCTGTTCCGGTTGATGGAGAGACAGCGCGGGGCGGTGCTGGCGCGAGAGCCCGCGGTGGTGGAGGAGATGGTGGCGGAGAGCGTGCGGATCAAGTGCGAGGTGGTGTCGCTGGACGAGCGGGAGAGCGGGCTGCGGCGGATCCTGAATTTCGGGCACACCGTGGGCCACGCGCTGGAGGCGGAGACGGGGTACGCGAGATTTCTGCATGGGGAGGCGGTGGGGCTGGGGATGCTGGCGGCGCTGCGTTTGTCGCAGCTCACCGGCAGGATTTCGGCGCAGCAGTGCGAGGAGATGAGCGCAGTGGTGCGCGCCTACGGTCCGTTTCCTTCGACGGAGGGGATCGGGTTGGAAGGAGTGCTGGCGCGGCTGCGCAAGGACAAGAAGGCGATCCGGGGGGCGGTGCACTGGGTGCTGGCCACGGGGATCGGATCGACAGAAGTGACGGCGGACGTGCCGGATGAATTTGTGCGCGAGGCCGTGGCATCTATCCTGCAAGCAAGACCGTGAAGGGAACTACTCCACCCGGCGCCGCCAACGAGCAGGAAGCCGCCGCATGGGTGCGGCGCATGTTCGGCCGCGTGGCGCGGCGCTATGATTTTTTGAACCATCTGCTTTCGTTTCAAATGGACCGTTACTGGCGCTTCCGCACCGCGCTGGAGGCGGAGCCGTTCCTGCGGCGTCCGGGGGCGCGGGTTCTCGACTTATGTTGCGGCACGGGGGATCTGACGCTGGCGCTGGAGGCGCGGGCGGGCGCGGATGCGCTGATCGTCGGAGGCGACTTCTGCCGCCCGATGCTGGAGGAGGCGAAGCGGAAGCAGGCGCGGCGCGGGGCGAGGATCGTGCTGGTGGAATGCGACGGGCTTGAGCTGCCGTTTCCCGACGACAGCCTCGACCTGGCGGCGATCGCATTTGGTTTTCGCAACTTCGCCAACTACCGGGCGGGGCTGGCGGAGCTGCGGCGCGTGATCAAGCCGGGCGGGATGGTGGCGATTCTCGAGTTTTCCACGCCGCCGAACCCGGTGTTCCGGGCGCTGTACCGGTTCTACTCCGAAACGCTGCTGCCGGCGTTGGGCGGATGGATTTCGGGCGACCGCAGCGCTTACACGTACCTGCCCGAGTCGGTGAGGAAGTTTCCGGGCGCCGAGCAGCTGGCGGCGGAGATGGAAGCCGCGGGGTTCACGCGGGTGAGGTTCCGGCGAATGACGTTCGGGATCGTGGCGTTGCATACGGGGCTATCGGGTTGACGGCGATTTGAGGGCCGGGATTTTGCCGGGACACCGCGAGCAGGCACACCTGGGCCTCCTTGGTTTTGGTGGGGATATCAGTGGCGCGGGTTTCCGGGGGTGTGCGGTTGCGCGTTTTGCGGGGGCGGACCGGCTTCCCTGAGGGAAACCGGCCCGGGCGAGACGCCGCAGTCAACCGGAACGCGCACCTGTGGCGCAGCCCGGCCGGATGGCGGCCCTCACGCAGAGGGCGCGGCAGAGCCGG
>JBBFLJ010000048.1:0-15533 GCA_037481575.1 Bryobacteraceae bacterium
AGTGCACCACCGCCCGCGCCTCCGGCACCGCCTTGTAAATCTCCAGGTGCAGCAGAATCTCGCTCGTCCGCGCCTTGCCCCCGGCCAGCTGTTTTCCCTCCAGATCCACCAGGCACAGGTCCGCCGGCGTCAGGTCCGCCTTGCTGCAAAGCGTCGGCGTGCACAGCACCACGTCGTCCCGCAGCCGGTAACTGATGTTGCCCCCGTTGCCGTCGACATACATCCGCTGCCACAGCTTCCGCCCCACCGCGCAGATCTCTTCCTTGAACGGTTGCGCTTCGGCCGAATTCAGCAGCGCCTCCCAGCCGTCTCCGCTATCACGCCCGCACAGCCGCAGCCCGTGCCGCGCCACCGCCTCCGCGGCTTCCGGCGTCAGCATCGCGCCCGGCTGCAGCAGCAGCTCCACCACGCCTGCGCGCGCCGCGTCTTCCACATCCTGCGCCGTGATGATCCGGTGCCGGCTCAAATCCCTGCGGCTCATTGGCGGTCCCCGCTTCCCCTCGCTTGCATCAACATTTCCTGCAATCCGTCCTTCCTATATGATCCGCAACGCCCCCGCGCCCAGCGCAATCTGCCGTTCCCGCGTGAACGTCAGCGGCGTCGTCACTCCCTCGCCCGTCGGCGTTGCAATCGAATAACTCAAGTACCCCGGCGCGCCCACCCCCAGCGCCGCCACGCACGGCGCATTGTGCACGAACAGCGTCGTGTTCATCGCCCGCGCCATTTTCGTCACGTGATTCAAATTCCGCGAGTGGATGACCGCCGTGTGCCGGAAGCCCCGCTCCGCTTTCAGCGCCGCGCGGATCCCGTCGTCGATATCGCGCACCCTCACCACCGGAACGAAGGGCATCATCTGCTCTTCCTGCACGAACACATGATCCTCGTCCGTCACCCCGAACAGCAGCTCCGTCCCCTTGGGAACCTCCACGCCCGCCGCCGCCGCCAGCACCTCGACGCTTTTTCCGATCAGATCCTTCTTCAGGTGCCCGTGCGCGCACCCTTTCCCGTCGTGCTCCAGATCGAACGCCGCCCGCGTCAGACGCTCGATCGCCTCCGGCTTCAGCTCGTAAGCCTTCGCCCGCTTCATCGCCGCCACAAAGCCGTCGAACGCCTGCCCCACCACGAACACTTCCTTCTCGCCGATGCACAGGAGGTTGTTGTCGAACCCGGCGCCCAGCACAATCGACCGCGCCGCCAGCTCCAGGTCCGCCGTCTCGTCCACCACCACCGGCGGATTGCCCGGCCCGGCCGCGATCACGCGCTTGCCGTGCTTCATCGCCGCCCGCACAACCGCCGGCCCGCCCGTCACGCACAGCAGTGCGATCTTCGGGTGCCGGAACACCTCCTCGGCCGTGCGGATGCTCGCCGTCGCGCACATCGTCAGCGCATTGCGCACCCCCGTCACGCGCTCGATCCGGCGGTTGAACTCCTGCATCGCCCGCATCGCAATCTTCGCCCCCGCCGGGTGCGGGCTGAACACGGCCGCGTTGCCTGCGGCCAGCACGTTGATCGCATTTGACGCCAGCGTCGGCACCGAATGCGTCGCCGGCAGCACCATCCCCACCACGCCCCACGGCGCCCGCTCGATCAGGCACAGCCCGTCGGCATCCGTCCGCGCCTGCGCCTCCAGCATCTCCACCCCGGGCACGTTGCGGATGATCCGCAACTTCTCGATCTTGTGATCCAGCCGCCCCAGGCCTGTCTCTTCCAGCTCCAGCCGCCCCCACTCTTCGGCATTCTCCTCGCATGCCTTCTTGATCTGCTCCACCATCCGGCCGCGCTCCGCCAGGCTCATCGCCGCAATCCGCACCTGCGCCTCGGCCGCCGCTTCCGCCGCCTCCTCCACCGTCGCAAACACGCCGTCGCCCGCCGCCCCTCCCACTGCCTGCGCGCCGTCCCCCTTCGCAGCTTGCACGCGCCCTTCCAGACGCGCCAGCACTTCCCGTGCAATCTCTGCTACCAGCTTCTCCTGATCGCTCGTCATCCGGATGGCTCCCGCGCGGCCGGGCCGTTCCCGCCTCTCCCGCGCTTCCTTCTATTCTGCGACAAATTCCGCCCCGCCTTCTTCCTTTTCCCTGCCAAAATGACTCTATGGAAGCCCTGCGCTTCGCCTGCCAGCCCGGCTGCACCCGCTGCTGCAACCAGCAAGGCTTCGTCTATCTGTCGGAAGACGATCTCCGCCGCGCCGCGCGCTTCCTGCGCCTGCCCCCCGCCGAATTCGAACGGCGCTACGTCTATCGCACCCGCCACCTGCTCCGCTTCCGCAAACCCCGCGGGCGCCAGTGCCCCTTCCTCCTCGAAGACGGCTGCGCCATCCACCCTGCCAAGCCTACCCAGTGCCGCCTCTTCCCCTTCTGGCCCGAACTCGTCTCGTCGACCCAAGCCTGGCGCCAGACCGCGCGCCTCTGCCCCGGCATCGGCCAGGGTCCGCTGGTCCAAATTGGAACAGCCCTCGAAACAGCCTCCGAAATGGAACACGCCTACCCCGCACTCTACGGCCGCCGCCCCCGCGCGCCACGCCGCTCCTAACCCGTTCCCGGCTCGGACATTTCGGCTCAAATCCGGCCCCGTCTGGCCGATAAGCCCCTCACGGCACTCCACCTGCATTGGGATCAGCGCCATGCTGACGCCCCTCACCCAGGACCTGGGCCGCTACATGGATCTGCTCGCCGAGCGGCAGCGCCTGGTCGCCTCCAATCTGGCTAATATCGACACGCCCGGCTATCGCACCAAAGACATCGACTTTCAGTTCGAATTCCTCTCCCTGGCCCCGGGCGCGAAACCCCGCGTCGTCGAGCCGCCTGAGCTCACCGTCAAGAACGACGGCAACAACGTCAGCCTCGACCGCGAGACGCGCCTGCTGGCCGAAAACGCCATCCGCTTCAACATCGCCTCGCAGCTCGCCCGCGCCGAGCTGCGCAAGATCCGCATGGCCATCGAGGAGGGCCGCACCGCATGAGCCTCTTCCACTCGCTCTCTGTCAGCGCCTCCGGCCTCGCCGCCCAGCGCGCCCGCGCCGAGGTCATCGTCGAAAACCTCGCCAACTCGGAAACCACCCGCACCCCCGAAGGCGGCCCCTTCCGCCGCCGCGACGTCGTCTTCGAGCCCAGCCCGCAAATCTCGCCCTTCGCCGCCGTCTTCCAGACAGAGCTCGGTTCGGGCGCCACCGGCGTCTCTGTCTCCGCCATCATCGAGGACACCCGCCCTCCCGACCTTCGCTACCAGCCCGGCCATCCTCACGCTGACGCCAACGGCTACGTCGCCTATCCGCGCATCAACCCGGCCGAGGAGATGGTCGACCTCATGGGCGCCGCCCGCGGCTACCAGGCCAACGTCGCCGCCATGACCGCCGTCAAGGACATGCTTTCCAAGTCGATTGATCTGCTGCGATGACGCCCATCGGTTCCATTCCGCCCATCCGCCATCCGGATCCCGTCGAGCCGTTGCGCCAGTCCGCACCCGCCGGCGCCGCCGCCTTCTCCTCGGCCCTTGCCGGCGCCTTGGAAGGCGTCGACGCGCTCCAGAAGAACGCCGAGTCCGAAATCACCCGCTTCCTCAGCGGCGAGGCCGTCGACATCCACCAGGTGGCCCTCGCCCACCAGCAGGCCCAACTGAGCTTCGAACTCTTCCTGCAAGTGCGCAACAAGTTCGTCCAGGCCTACCAGGAAATCATGCGCATGCAAATCTAGCCCGCTCTTGACCGGATGCCATGCAGCAGCTGAAACGGCTTTGGGACAGTCTCTCCTGGAAACAGCGCGCCTCCCTCGGCGCCGCGCTCCTCGCCGTCATCGCCCTGCTCTCGGCCGCCGTTCATTGGAACCGCCAGCGCGACCTGCGGCCTCTGTTCACCAACCTAGCCCCCGAAGATGCCGGCGCCATCGTCGAGAGGCTCAAGTCCTCCAATGTCCGATACCAGGTCTCCGACGGCGGCGCCATTCTCGTCCCCTCGGAGCGCGTCGCCGAACTCCGCCTCGAGATGGCTGCCGCAGGCCTGCCCCGCTCCGGACGCGTCGGCTTCGAACTCTTCGATCAGACCAACCTGGGAGTCACCGACTTCGCCGAACAGGTGAACTACCGCCGCGCCCTCGAGGGCGAACTCGAACGCAGCGTCATGGCCCTCGCCGAAGTCGAGCGCGCCCGCGTCCACGTCACCTTCGCCAAAGAGTCCCTGTTCGCCGAGCAGCGCCAGCCCGCCAAGGCGAGCGTCCTCGTCAAGCTGCGCCCCGGTGCAAGACTCTCGCCACCGAACGTCCTCGCTATCCAGCACCTCACCGCCAGCGCTGTCGAAGGGCTCGCTCCCGAAGCCGTCTCGGTCCTCGACATGGCGGGCAACCTCCTCAGCCGGCCCTCTCTCGACGTCGACGGCGAGGGCCGGCCCTCCTCGGCCATGCTCGAGTTCCGTCAGAGCCTCGAGCGCGAGTACCTCGCCAAGATCCGCTCCACCCTCGACCCCCTGCTCGGCCCGGACCGCTACCGCGCCGGCGTCAACGTCGAGTGCGACTTCACCTCCGGCGAGCAGAGCGAGGAGACCTTCGACCCCTCGAAATCCGTCATGGTCACCTCCGCCCGCACCGAGGATGTCTCCGGCACGGCCGCCGCTGCTGCGGGCATCCCCGGCACCGCCTCCAACCTGCCCCGCCCCGCGCCCCGTCTGCCCGGCTCCTCCGCCGGCGTCTCCCGCAAAACCGAAAACATCACCTACCAGACCAGCCGCGTCGTCCGCCACATGAAGATTCCGCAGGGCGCCCTGCGCCGCATCTCCGTCGCCGTTCTCGTCGACCACAAAGTCCGCTGGGAGGGGGCGGGCCCCAAAGCGCGCCGCATCCTCGAGCCCCCCTCGCCGGAAACGCTCAAAGTCGTCCGCGATGTTCTCGCCAGCGTCGTGGGCTTCCAGCAGGAGCGCGGCGACCAGATCCTCGTCGAATCGTTTCCGTTTGAGTCCACGCTCCTGGCAGAACCCCCGCGGGCGCAGGATCCGGAGGCTGCCCCGCGTCCCGGCGGCTTCGCCGCGCCCGCATGGGCAAAACCTCTCCTGGACAAAGCGCCGCTCACGGTCTGGCTCGGCGCCGCCGCCGCCCTTCTCATCGTCTTTCTCGCCATCGCGTGGCTGCTGACCCGTCGCCTCCTCCGCAAGCGCCCTGCCGCCTCCGTCGAACCGCCCGGCCCTTCCCTGCCCGGCGCCGCGCCTCCGGCGCAAATCCCGGGCGCCGGCGAAGCCGGCTTCGAACAGCAGGCCATGGCTGCCATCGAGCAGTCCCGCGCCGAAAAAGAACGCCTGGAGCGCGAGGCCCTCCAGGCCCTCCAGAAACAGCTTCCGCCGCAAACCAAGAAAGCCGAGGTGCTCAAGAAAGCGATCGCCGAGCAGGCCCGGAAAGACCCAGAAGCCGTAGCCCAGCTCGTGCGCACGTGGATCACGGAGAACCGCTGATGATCACCAACGCCCTTCCCGAAAAAGAATCCGTCCAGCGCTACTCCGGCCTGCAGAAAGCCGCCGTGCTCATGGTCACTCTCGGCGAGGAGCTCAGCGGCATGGTGCTCAAGCACCTGGAAGAAGACGAGGTCGCCGCCATCGGCAAGGAGGTCGCGCGCATCCCCGCCATCACGGCAGCCGAGGCCGAGGGCATCCTCGACGAGTTCTACCAGATGTCCATGGCCCAGGACTACGTCATGAAAGGAGGCATCGAGTATGCGCGCAAGATGCTCATCAACGCCTTCGGGCCGGAGATGGCCACCCGCATCCTCGACCGCCTCGTCAAGCTCCTCGGCCACGACACCGCCAGCTTCGACGCCCTCCAGAAAGCCGACCCCCAGCAGCTGGCCAAGTTCATCCACAGCGAGCATCCCCAGACCATCGCCCTCATCCTCAGCCATCTCGGCGCATCGCAGGCTGCCGGGCTCCTGTTCAGCCTCCCGCCGGAGATCCGCGCCGACGTCGCTCTGCGCATGGCCAACCTCGAGCAAATCTCCCCGGACATCATCTCCAAGATCGCCGGCATCATCGGCCAGAAGCTGAAGGCGCTCGGCGAGCTGAGCCGCGAAAGTTACGGCGGCGTGCGCGCGGTGGCCGAAATGTTCAACCGCCTCGATTCGGCCACCAGCAAGGAGATCCTCGACACCATCGAAGCCCAGGACCCCAACCTCGCCGAGACCATCCGCCACCTGATGTTCGTCTTCGAGGACCTGCTGCTGATCGACCAGAACGGCATCAAGGAGATCCTCGCCCGCGTCGACCGAAAGCTGCTCACCGTGGCCCTGAAAGGCACCAGCGACCAGCTCAAAAACCACTTCATGCAGTGCATGTCGCAGCGCGGCGCCGAGATGCTGCGCGAGGACATGGAGGCCCTCGGCCCGGTCAAGATCAAGGAGGTCGAGGCCGCCCAGCAACAGATCATCTCCATCGTCCGGCAGCTGGAAGCCGAGGGCGTCCTCAGCCTGAAGGGCGCCGTGGGCGAACAGTATGTGGTGTGACGCCATGGCGACACGCATCCTTCGCACGCTCCCGCCCGGCGCCGCGCAGGCCTTCTGCTGGCCCCAGTTTGGCCCCCCCGTGCAGGAGCTGGAGCGCGAATTCCTGCAACCCCTGCCCTTGGGCCCGCCCGATTCCCCGGGACCCCGGGACGCCAGTACCGCGCCCGAAACGGCGATTCCGCTGGAAGAGCTGGAAGCTCGGCACAGCGCGGAACTCGAGGCAGCGCGGCAGGAGGCCTTCCGGAAAGGGCTGGAGGAAGGCCGCCGCCAGGCGGCTGCGCAGTTGGACGCCTCTTTGGCCCGCCTCGCGCGGTCCATCGAGGAGATCGCCGGGCTCAAGCCGCGGCTTCGCGCCGAGGCCGAGCGGGAATTGGTGCATATCGCCCTCGCCATCGCGCGCCGCATCCTCCGCCGCGAGTTGCACGTCGACCCGGACGCCATTCTCGGCCTCGCCAAGGCCGCTCTCGAGAAGGCCTCGCTGCGGGAGGTTGCCGACATCCGCCTGCACCCCTCTCACGCCCCGGCCATCCGCGCCCACCTCGCCCGCATCGGCGCTCCGGAAGCCATCCGCATCCACGAAGATGCTTCGCTCGAGCCGGGCGCCGTGATCGTCGAAACCGCCCGGGGAGCCATCGACGCCTCGCTGGAAACGCAGCTCGATGAAATCTCCCGCGGGCTCGCCGACGCTCTCGCTGGAGGCTCCTCATGAGCACATCGGCATGCTGGCTCGACTCCTCTCGCATTCTGAAGGCCCTCTCGCGCATGGATCCTGTGCGCCTCTCCGGCGCCGTGGTTCGCACTGCCGGGCTGCTGATCGAGTCCCGGGGGCCTGCCGTCGCCGTGGGCGACTTCTGCGAGATCCTCACCCGCGGCGGCCCGGTCATCCGCACACAGGTCATTGGATTCCGCGACGGGCTCATCCTCTCCATGCCGCTCGAGGAAACCACCGGCCTTCAGCCGGGGGATCCGATCGTCGCCCGCCCGCAAGCCGCGCGCCTTGCGGTCTCCAACCGTCTCCTTGGCCGTGTCCTCGACGGCTTCGGCCAACCCATGGATGGCCGCCCCGCGCCGGAGCCGGAGGCCTTCTACGACCTGTATGCTCCCCCGCCCGGGCCGCTCGAGCGCGAACCCATCCGCGAACGGCTTGAGACCGGCATTCGCGTCATCGACGGCTTCCTCACCGTCGGCCGCGGGCAGCGCATCGGCATCTTCGGCGGCAGCGGCGTCGGAAAAAGCACGCTGCTCGGCAGCCTCGTCAAGAACTCCAGGGCCGATGTCTGCGTCCTCGCCCTCGTCGGCGAACGAAACCGCGAGGTCCGCGATTTCATCGAGCACGAACTCGGCCCCGAGGGCATGCGCCGCTCCGTTCTCGTCGTCGCCACCTCGGACCGCCCCTCCCCGCTTCGCGTCCGCGCCTGCTTTGTCGCCCTCGCCATCGCCGAGTTCTTCCGCGACCAAGGCAGGAACGTCCTCCTCGTCGCCGATTCGGTCACACGCCTCGCCATGGCCCAGCGTGAAATCGGCCTCGCAGCCGGGGAGCCGCCCAGCCAGAAAGGCTACACTCCCAGCGTCTTCCAGATGCTGCCCCGCGTCTTCGAGCGCGCCGGCAATTTCCGCCACGGCTCCATCACCGGATTCTTCACCGTGCTCGTCGAAGGCGACGACCTCAACGAGCCGGTCACCGATGCCGTCCGTGGCATCCTCGACGGCCACATCGTCCTGTCGCGCGCCCTCGCCAACGCCGGGCACTACCCGGCCATCGACCTGCTCCATTCCGTTTCGCGCCTTGCGCCGCGGCTGTCCACGCCGCGGCAACGGGAGGCCGCCATCCGGCTCCGCGAGGCGCTTGCCGTGCTCCACTCCTCGGAAGACCTCATCCGCATCGGCGCCTACACGGCGGGCGCGAATCCCCAGCTCGATTCCGCCCTGCGGCTCGAAAACGATCTCAAGCGCTTCCTCCGCCAGGCGCCGGGGGAGCGGGCGCGCTTCGAGGAGATCGAAGCCCGCATGGCAGAAATGGCAGGCGTCTCATGATTCCTCTCCGCCGGCCTCCCCGCGCACCGTCCCGCTCCGCCGTCCGGTCTGCGCCGCCCCGGCCTGTTCCACGGCGGACCCGGGCTTTCCGCGCCATAAAAACAGCCTCGCATTTCCATCCATTCTTGCGCTATTTTTGCCTTGTATTTCTTCCGTCTTATGGCTTTGTTTGCAGCATATTTTCTTTCGCTTTTCTGATGCCCGGCTCACGGCCCCTGCGCTGGCCCCTGCCCGCCGGGCTGCCAGAGGCGCCCGGGAACCCGGACATTCGCCCTCTGGCGGGAGCGCCTTCGCGGCTCCTGCGGGCCGGCGCGAGCCCGGTCCGCCCTCTAAATCGTGCCCTGCGCGCTTTGCAGATTCCGGGTGAAACAAACCAGCCATGAAAAAGTTCCGCTTCCCTTTGGAAAAACTTCTGAATTACCGCCGCGGCCGCCTCTCCGCCGAGCAGGCGCGCCTCGAGAAGCTCATCGCCGAGCAGGCCGCGCTGGAGCGCCGCCGGGCCGCGCTGGAACACGAGGAGCGTTTCGTCATGGAATCCCTGCGACGCCTGCCCGTGCTCTCCTCCGCGGACCTCTCTGCCGCCGAGGGGTTCCGCCGCTTCGCTGCCGCCGAGTGCGTCCGGCTGCTGTCGGAGGCCGGAATGCTCGCATCGCGCATCGAGGCGCAGAAGAGCGCCGTGCTCTCGGCCCGCCGCGAGGTGGAAATTCTCGAGCGTTTGCGCGAAAAGCGCCTTCACGACTGGCGTGCCGAGGTCGACAAAGAAATGGAGCAGCAGGTGGCCGAGCTCGTCGTGGCCCGCTGGAGCCGCTCCGCCGGCAGCGACTGAATTCGCACCCTGCCGCCCGCAGAGCGGCGCAACGCGGGAAGGCAGGCGGCCCGCGCAGGACGCAAGCGCGCCCACTCCGGCATGCGCCTGAGAAACAATGAAGTCCTGAGTGGATCCGGAAGAACTGAACCGGAAGCCTGTCGCGGGGATTCCCTTGAGCCGGCCAATGGCAGCCGCGCCCGCGCTTCTTGTGTGGGCGCTGCTGGCCGCATGGCTCCTCGCGTTCGCATGGCCGGGGCTGCTGGCGTGGTTCACGCCCGACGACCTGATGAACCTGCACGGCGTCGCCTTCCGCGCGCCGCAGGAGATTCTGTTCTCCAAAGAACGCCCGGCGGCGAACCTCGTCCTGAAAGGGCTCTGGGAGACTTTCGGATTGCACCCGCGCCCGTACCGCGTCTTCTGCTTCGGGCTGCTTCTGATCAACCTCTGGCTGGCGCTCCGATTCTTCTTGCGCTGGTCGCACTCGTGGCGCGCAGCCCTTTTCGCCGGACTGCTGTTCGCTTATCACGCGCAGTTGCAGGATCTGTATTTCAACAGCGGCACGTTATACGACCTGCTGGCCTTCACTTTCTTCCTCGGCACCCTGTCTTCAGCGGCGCCCGCGGTGCTGGAAGGAGTGCCGCTCTCCCGCACGCAGATGGCCGCCGTGGCGGCGGGGTCGGCGCTCGCTGCCGGGTCGAAAGAGATCGCCGTGACGCTGCCTGTGAATCTGGCCGCTGCCGCCCTGCTCTGGAAAGCGGGCAAAAGCGCGTGGGCGGCCGCATCGCTCTCCGCCGCAGGCTGCTGGGGCGTGCTGGCGTGGACCTCGTGGCGCGCGCCGATGACGTCGAACCCGGCCTATCAACCCGAGTTCTCCTTCGCGGTGCTCGACGCCCGCTGGAGGCTGCTGACGGGCAGCCTGCTCTACCGCGGTCCGGACTGGTCCTCCACAGCCGCCTGGACAGTGCTCGGAATCGCGCTGCTCGCAGCGCTCGCACTGCGTTCCCGCGCGGCATGGATCGCCTGCGCGATGATCGTCCTCACGCCACTGCCGCTGCTGTTCCTGCCGCAGCGAAGCTTCTATGCCTTCTATCTGACCTATGCCGGCTGGTGCCTGCTGGCAGGTCTCGTGCTCGACCGGATGACCAGAATTGTCGAGCCGCGCGGCTGGAAGCTGACCGCCGCGTTGCTGGCGGCGGGAGCGTTGTGGCTGGGGCCGCAGCACCGGTGGCTGTCGGGCTGGATTCGCGAACACTACTCTCAGCCCTACGAGGCGAAGGTCGTCGAGGCCGGCAACGTTCTTCGGCGGCAGCTGCCGCCATTGCCGCGCGGCTCGGCCATCTATTTCGTCGACGATCCGCTGCCTCCGCCGGAAGAGGAAGAGCATCTGCTGGCGTTTCTCTGCCGTCTGAAGGCGCGCGATCCCGATCTGAGCGTCTGGCGCGCACGCAATCCGGGGCAGAACGTGCCCGAGGAGAAATGGGGCCAGTTTGCGGCGGTGTTCCGCTTGACGAAGTCCGAGCTGGTCAGAATACGTTAGGAAGGGAGGAAGAGCATGAAAGGGGTCCTGATTCTGGCCTGGATGGCAGGCATCGGCGCCACGGAGAACGTGGAAGTGAAGGGCGGCCATGTGGTCGTGTGGCGCACGCATGCGTTGCAGAGCGGCGTCCATCGCGGCATCGAGCGCGGCTACATTATGGTGCACGGCACCAACCGCAATGCCGAGGATTACTTCCGCTGGGCGTTGGCCTCGACTGCGGCTGCCGACCGGCTGGACACAACGGCGGTGGTCGCGCCGCACTTCAAGGCGCGGATGCGGGAGGACCGCGGGGATCCCGTCAGCCCGGGCGAGTGGTTCTGGACCAACGAAGGATGGAAAGCGGGTCTGGCGGCGATGAACGGCACCGTCACCTCCTACGATGTCATGGACCGGATCCTCGAATGCTTCAACGATCCGCAACGGTTCCCGGATCTGCGCGAGGTCGTGGTGGCGGGCCACTCCGCGGGCGGCCAGTTCGTGCAGCGGTACGCGGCGTTCAACCGGCAGGAGCCGAAGATGCGGGTGCGCGTCCGCTACGTGCCCGCGAATCCATCCAGCTATGTTTACATGGACGGAATGCGGCTCTCCGCAGGGGGCGTGTGCACTCCGAAAGGGGAATGCATGGGGACATTCGGCCCCTACTGGGACGCGGAAAATTGCACGACGTACAACCAGTACCGCTACGGGCTGGAGAAGCTGGAAGGCTATGCGGCGGGCATGGATCCCGAGGCGGTGCGAAAGCAGTTCATCGCGCGGGACGTGACCTACCTGGTCGGAGAGCTGGACACGCGCACCGACGACCCCACGCTGGACAAGAGCTGCCCGGCGCAGGCGCAAGGGCCGAACCGCAGGGAGCGCGGCACCACGTTCTGGAATTACATGAAGCAGCGCTACGGCGCGAAGCACGGCTTCGACATTGCGCCAGGCTGCGGGCATGCGGCAGTGTGCGTCTTCGCCGGGCCGGCGGGAGTGCGGGCCGTGTTCCGCGACTGATCAGGCGTATTTTTCGCGCCACTCGGCGAGGCGCTTTTCGAGCCGTGCCCGCACGGTGGAGAAGCCGGGATCCTCATACAGGTTGATGCGTTCGCGCGGATCCTTGCGAATGTCGTAGAGTTCGCCGGGTCCCGTGCCGGGCTCGCGGACGATGAGCTTGTAGTATTTGTCGCGCGCCATCTCCGTGTAACGGAAGTGGCCGAAGACAAGATCGGGCCACGGGTGCCTTGGCGGCAGGGGGCGGTTCATGAGCAGCGGCAAGTAGCTGCGGCCGCAGAGGTTGCGGTCGGCAGGCGTGTCGACACCGGCCGCCTCGCAAAGGGTGGGCAGGAAGTCGTAGGAGCTGACAACTTCCGGCCTCACGGCCTGTACGGGGATGCGCCCGGGCCAAGACCAGATCAGAGGGACCTGCATCACCTCCTCGTACATGTTGATGGGGCGGGAGGCGTGGCCGTCGCTCCAGAGCCCGTGCCGGCCAAGAAGGAATCCGTTGGCGCTGGTGAAGATGAAGATGGTGTTGTCGAAGAGGCCGCGCTCCAGCAGCTTCCTCTGCAGGGCCGCCACCTGATCGTCCAGCGCCGTCACCGAGGCCGCGACGCGGCGGATGTTGGGCACCGGGTCATCGAGAAATTCCTTTCCGCGGAGGGCGTTGGGCGCGGCGGGCTGAATGCCGAGCGTCTCGAAGCGGGCCTCGCGGTACAGGTCGTAATAGCGCTGCGGGTGGCCTTCGTAGGGGAGGCGGGGATTCAGATAGGAGACGGTCAGAAAAAACGGATTGGTTTTCTGCTGCTGATCGATGAAATCCGAGGCGTATTTCGTCAGAACCTCGGCCAGATACCCCTTCTCGGAGACAGCGCTGCCGTCGGCGTAAAGATCCGGGTCCTGGTATTTTTCGCCGCGCAGGGTGACAGTGAACCGGAAGCCGTGCCCGGGCTTTGCGTCATTCCCCATGTGCCATTTGCCCACGTAGCCGCAGCGGTAGCCGGCGCCGGCGAGCAGATCGCTGATCATCACCTCGCGCTCGAAGGACGGGGGCGGCGCAGCCTGTCCCTGGGGAGGATCCGGCGACGGGCTCTCGGTCAGGAAGTCGTGGATGCCGTGCTGGCGGGGCGTGCGTCCGGTGAAGAGGGTGGCGCGGCTCGGCGAAGAGGCGGGGGTGCAGACGAAGGACTGCGCCATGCGCGTGCCGGCATCCGCGAGCCTGTCGAGATTCGGCGTACGGATTTCTCGGTTGCCGTAACAGCCGGTCATCCAGGCGGCGAGATCGTCGGCCAGGACAAGGACGATGTTGGGGCGGCTGGCAGGGGCGCCGCGCCGCTGCAGGAGCCACGGGGCGGCGAGCGACCCGAACAGCCTGCGCCGTGTTAGTGCCATCTCGTTTGCTGTGTCGGCCATGGGATTCTTACAGGACATCTGCAAAACCGCGCTTCAGGTGGCGGAAGAACATCCCGCCGGCGAAAAACGTCAGGCAGGCGGCCCCGGCGAGCAGCAGCAGCCCTGAAGGATCCGGCAGCTCATAGGACATCAGAAGCCGCCGGTAGCCCTTCACGACATGCGCCAGGGGATTGTATCTGACGAGGAATTGCGCAGCGGGCGGGAAGTGGGACTCGTCAATGAAGATCGGCGTGAGCCAGAACCAACCCGTGAGCGCCACAACGACAATCTGGGCGGTGTCCCGCAGGAAGACCTGAAGACTTGCGGCAAGCCAGCCCACGCCGACGGCGAAGAGACCAAGCAGCGCCGTATAGACGGGCAGCAGAAGGATGAGGACGCTGAAATGCCCGGTCATCCACCGCACCATCGCCACCGCCACAAGAAGCGCGAAGAGGTGGCTGACGAGCGAGGAGAGGAACAGCGTCACCGGGATGATTTCGGCGGGGAAGACAGTCTTGGTAATCAGCCCCGCATGCTCCACCAGCGAGTTCGCCGAGCGCTGCACCGTCTCCTGGAAGAGCATCCACGGCAGATAACCGCAGAACAGAAACAGCGTGTAGCTGTCGCCCGCGCCGGGCGGCGGGGGCACCTTCAGGCAGAACTGGAAGACGAAGACCCAACTGAGAAGCAGAACCAGGGGATGAATGAGCGTCCACAACCAGCCGGCGGCACTGCCGACAAAGCGCTGCTCGAAGTCGCGGCGGACCATCTGGTAGATCAGCGACCGCCGCTCGCGCAGCACGCGCAGGAACATCATGCCCGGCAGACGGAAGGACGCGGCAGGCGTGGAGATTGCGCTCAAGTGTCGATTCTAGCAAGCCGGGAGAAATGCCCGCGGCGAAGCACCGGGCGCTCGCTGCGGGGAGGTTCCGGAACAATCCTGCGGCAGCTTCGCTCCCGGTGGCGCCGGGGGCAGCGCACCGGCAGGCTCGACCGGGCGGGGATTCAGAAAAGGTGCAGGGAGCAGCGCGGGAGGGTCGAGAGCAGGATCCGGTCAGCGGGGGAGAATGACGAGCTGCGAAGCGACTGCAAGTGTAACGCTCGGCGCCTTGGGCAGCTGCGTGAAGCGCCGGTGCTTGCTTGGGGGGACAAGCCGGCGCCTGCCAGCCGGGATCGATTGCGGCAGGAACGAGTCTTCGGCGCCGGCAGGGCGAGCCGCTGCGCGGGCGCGTGGCATGAATCCTCCGCAACCAGAATTCTCGGGCACGACCCATGCTCGGAATCCTCCTGAGACGTTGAGCAGAGCGGGTGGATTCCGGGCTGCTCGCAGGAGCCTTCGCTCACCGGGAGGGACGACAATTCGGGCGGCTTGAGGCAGAGAGCTGCTGCTGCTTGGGTTTGTCCCGTTGTGCAAATGAGTGACGAGGATCGCAGCGGAATTCGGGTGCCAAGGCGTCCAAGCCGCCTTTCAGCCGGCCAGCGTGCAGTCCATCGCCGGGCCCGGGATTTTCCAGAGCGGCTTCCTCGCACGCACCCAACCGGCCAACGCCATGCGAGTGTCGCAACTGTAGTGCGCCCAGCGCGGCCCCGGCGCAAGCGCCGGGGGAGCCTCACGAGTAGAGCAGCCCCGGAGCGAGCATCGAAGGAACTGGGCGAACAACACGGCCCGTGCCTGAGCGACGGGCAATGCGCGCCGCGCCGAGACCTGAACCGGGGATTTTCAGTAGTGTGTCCTTCGTGAAAGTGCCAGATCAGGCCGTCCCCTTCGTGTCAGAGGCGCCTCGACGCACACACAGCGGACACGCGGCCCCGACGCGAGCGTCGGGGGAACTGCGGGAGTGCTGCGGCCCAGCCGTGAGCGGAAGGCAATGCACGCTTTGCCGATACCTGGATCGGGCATTCCCAAGAGAGTGTGCTTCGCGAAGGTGTCAGATCAGGCCGTCCCCTTGAAGAGTGTCTGGCGTGCACGTACTGCTGGTATGCAGCCCTGGTGCAAGAGTCGGCGGAAGTGCGCGGTCTCCGGGGCTGCAATGCCAGAGTCCGGGGAGCGGGTTCCGTCACGCAGTCGCAGCGCGAGCGTTGCACGGCCGAATTTTCTCCGGGTTTCCCCGGCGCTTGCGCCGGGGCCGCGCCGCTTGCGTTGCTGCCTGGCGGCGCGCGGCAGGACCGACTTGCTGCCATCGCCAACGATGATGGAATGCTTGGATGCCTCCCCAAAACTGTCGCCCCGAAGCCCGCGTGACAGCGCGACCAGAGCGGCCCCGACGCGAGCGTCGGGGGAACAGCGCCAAGCCACACGGCCCGGCGCGAGCGTTGGGG
>JBBFLJ010000049.1:0-15386 GCA_037481575.1 Bryobacteraceae bacterium
GCTCTGCCGCGCCCTCTGCGGAGGGCCGCCATCCGGCCGGGCTGCGCCACAGATGCGCGTTCTGGTCGACCGCGGCGTCTCGCCCGGGCCGGTTCCCCTCCAGGGAGCCGGCCCGGCAGCGCCGAACGCGGAAACCAACGCCCCCTGAATGGAGCGCCGCGAGAATCTCCCACACAACAAAGAGCCCCAAGTGTGCCCGGATCCCCATATCAAAGGGGACGCTTTCGCAAATCCGGTTGCCCATTTCCCCCGGCGCTTGCGCCGGGGGAACCATGCAAGCTGCGCTGACGTGGATGCACGGCTAGCACCGTGGCCCCGGCGCAAGCGCCGGGGGAACACTGCAGGAAGGGCGGGTGCTGGGGGAATGCGCTCGCAGCGGGCGCGCCGGGATTGCGGGAGACGCGGCAGGAGAAAGAACCGGGCGGGCCGCGCCGGCCCGCCCGGGAGATTCCCGCCGAGCTGTGAACGAGCGGGGCAAGCCCGCAGCGCTCAGCGCGGTGCGGGCTTCAGGGTGTAGCTCGAAAGAACCTTCATGTAGTTGGCGCGCTCGAAGGCGGCAGGCTCCGCCACCGACTGCGCACTCATGGACCCGCGCATCTGGCTGATGGATTCGTATTCGTGCTCTTCCATCCAGTCGATGAGGTCCTCCTCGACCTTTTCGAGATACGGGATGCCGTGCCGCAGCAGCGCCGAGGTCATCATGGTGCAGCGCGCGCCCGCCATGATCCCCTTCACGACGTCTTCGGCGGTGTGCACGCCGCCGGTGATGGCCAGATCCGGGCGGATGCGGTTGTACAGCAGCGCCACCCAGTGGAGCCGCAGCCGCAACTCGTCGCTGTCGCTGAGGACGAGGTTCGGCACCACCTCCAGGTTCTCGATGTCGAAATCGGGCTGGTAGAAGCGGTTGAACAGGACCAGACCGTCGGCGCCGGCCGAGTCCAGCCGCATGGCGAAGTTGCCGAAAGCCGTGAAGAAGGGCCCGAGCTTCACGGACACGGGAATCCGGACGCTGGCCTTCACGTGGCTGACGAGGTCGCAGTAGGTGTCCTCGATTTTCTGCGAGGTCAGCTCGAGATCCGTGGGGAGGAAGTAGATGTTCAGCTCGAGCGCGTCGGCGCCCGCCTGTTCCATCATCTGCGCGTAGCGGATCCAGCCGCCGGTGGAAATGCCGTTCAGGCTGCCGATGACCGGGATGTCCACGCTCTCCTTGGTCTTGCGGAGGTGCTCCAGATAAGGCTCCGGCCCGAGGTTGTAGGAGCCGAGTTCGGGGAAGTAGCTGGCCGCCTCGCTGTAGCTTTCCGCGGTTTCGGAGAGGAAGCGGTCGAGTTCGCCGCTCTCCAGCTGGATCTGTTCTTCGAAGAGCGAATGCAGGACCACGGCGGAAGCGCCGGCGTCCTCGAGCCGGAGGATGTTGCCGATCTCCTTGCACAGGGGCGAGGAGGAGGCAACCAGCGGAGAGCGGAGCTTGAGTCCAAGGTAAGTGGTGGTGAGATCGACGGGCATGGGTCAGTTTCCTCGCTGGATGGCTTCCACCGGAGCGCCGGGCATGGCGGCCATCTGCTCGTAAATCCGCCAGCGGTTCATGACATCGGCCTGCGCTTCGGCGAGCAGGCGGCGGGCGTCTTCGGGCTTCGAGTGGACGAGCATGGTGTAGCGGGTCTCATTGTAGATGTACTTCTCGAGCGGCAGCGACGGGGCCTTGGAGTCGAGCTGGAAGGGGTTCTTGCCCTCTGCCGCCAGCGCGGGGTTGTAGCGGAACAGAGGCCAGTGGCCGGTCTGCACGGCCAGCTTCTGCTGCTCGAGGCCGTACCGCATGTCGTAGCCGTGGGCGATGCAGTGCGAGTAGGCGATGATCAGCGAGGGTCCGTTCCACTTTTCGGCCTCGAGGAAGGCCTTTACGGTCTGCATGTCGCTGGCGCCCATGGCCACGCGCGCCACGTAGACGTTGCCGTAATTGACGGCCATCAGTGCGAGGTCTTTCTTGGCGGCGGGCTTGCCTCCGGCGGCGAACTTGGCCACCGCGGCGCGCGGCGTGGCCTTCGAGCACTGGCCACCGGTGTTGGAGTAGACCTCGGTGTCGAGCACGAGGATGTTGACGTCGCGGCCGGAGGCGAGCACGTGGTCCAAGCCGCCGTAGCCGATGTCGTAGGCCCAACCGTCGCCGCCGACGATCCAGACGCTCTTTTTGACGAGCGAGTCGGCCACCGCGAGCAGGTCGCGCAGAAGGAGGGACTGGCCGTTGGCCTTCGGCAGCAGCTCCTGCACCTTCTTCTTGAGCTCGGCGACGCGGGCGCGCTGCTCGAAGATGCCGGGCTCGGTGCTCTGGTCGGCCGACAGGAGCGCCGAAACGAGGTTCTCGCCGATCTGCGGGGCGAGCTGGCGGAGCAGTTCGGCGGCGTAGCGGGCCTGCTGGTCGAGGGCCAGCCGCATGCCGAAGCCGAACTCGGCGTTGTCCTCGAACAGCGAGTTGTTCCAGGTGGGGCCGCGGCCCTCGGGGTTGACCGTATAGGGCGTGGTGGGCAGGTTGCCGCCGTAGATCGACGAGCAGCCGGTGGCGTTGGCGATCAGGGCGCGGTCGCCGAACAGCTGCGTCAGCAGCTTGACGTAAGGGGTTTCGCCGCAGCCCGAGCAGGCGCCGGAGAATTCGAACAGCGGCTGGAGGATTTGCAGGTCTTTCACCTGCGTCTGGTTCAGCTTGTTGCGGTCGAACTCCGGCAGGCGGAAGAAGAAGTCCCAATTGGCGGCCTCGGGTTCGCGCAGCGGCTCCTGCGGCTCCATATTGATCGCCTTGCGCTTCGGTTGCGCCTTGTCCTTCACCGGGCAGGCTTCGACGCAGAGGGCGCAGCCGGTGCAATCCTCCGGCGCCACCTGGAGCGTGTAGGCGAGGTCCTTGAAGTCCTTCCAGCGCGCCGGGGCGTGCTTGAAGGTGGGCGGGGCGCCTTCCAGGTACTTCGGGTCGTAGATCTTGGCGCGGATGGTGGCGTGGGGGCAAACCAGCACGCACTTGCCGCACTGGATGCAGAGCTTTTCGTCCCAGACGGGGATCTCGAGGGCGATGTTGCGCTTCTCCCACATGGCCGTGGCCGTGGGGAAGGTGCCGTCGACAGGGAAGGCGGAGACGGGCAGCGAGTCGCCGTTGCCTTCGATGATCTTGCCGAGCACGTTGCGGACGAACTCGGGCGCCTCGGGCGGGACCGGCGGACGCAGGTCCTTCGATGCGGTAATCCGGCCGGGCACCTTCACTTCGTAAAGCCGCTCGAGCGTCTTGTCGACGGCGGCGAAGTTTTTCTGCACGACCGCCTCGCCGCGGCGTCCGTAGGTCTTCACGATGGCCTTCTTGATCTGCTCGATGGCCTCCTCGCGCGGCAGCACGCCGGAGATGGCGAAGAAGCAGGTCTGCATGATGGTGTTGATGCGCGAGCCCATGCCGGTTTCGCGCGCCACCGAGTAGGCGTCGATCACGTAGAACTTGAGCTGCTTCTCGAGGATCTCCTTCTGCACGGTGCGCGGCAGGTGGTCCCAGACCTCTTCGGGGCCGTAGGGCGAGTTCAGCAGGAAGGTGCCGCCGGGCACGGCCCACTTCAGCATGTCGATGCGCTCGAGGAACGACCACTGATGGCAGGCGACGAAGTTGGCGCGGGAGATGAGGTAGGTGCTGCGGATCGGTTTGGGGCCGAAGCGGAGGTGGCTGATGGTGATGGAGCCGGACTTCTTCGAGTCATAGACGAAGTAGCCCTGGGCCCAGAAGCTGGTCTCCTCGCCGATGATCTTGACGCTGTTCTTGTTGGCGCCGACGGTGCCGTCCGCGCCGAGCCCGTAGAACAGGCAGCGGATGGTCTTGTCGTCTTCGGTGGAGAACGACGGGTCGTAGTCGATCGAGGTGCCGGTGACGTCGTCGACGATGCCGACGGTGAAGTGGTTCTTCGGCGAGTCCTTCTTCAGCTCGTCGAGAACGCCCTTGACCATGGCGGGGGTGAATTCCTTCGACGACAGGCCGTAGCGGCCGCCGATCACTTTCGGCATTTCGGCGAAAGGCGCCTTGCCGGCCGCCTGGCCTTCGATGAGGGCGGTGAGAACATCCTGATAGAGCGGCTCGCCGGCGCTGCCGGGCTCCTTGGTGCGGTCGAGCACGGCGATGCGGCGGACGGTGGCGGGGAGCGCCTGGAGGAAGTGATCGATGGAGAAGGGACGGAAGAGGCGGACTTTCAGCAGGCCCACCTTCTCGCCGCGCTCCACGAGAAACTCGACAGTCTCTTGCGCGGTTTCCGCGGCCGAGCCCATGAGGATGATGACGCGCTCGGCGTCCGGCGCCCCCACGTAGTCGAAGAGGCGGTAGCGGCGGCCCACGATCTCCGCAAAGCGGTCCATGGCCTTCTGCACGATTGCGGGGGCGGCCAGATAGTACTTGTTGACGGCCTCGCGCGCCTGGAAGTAGACGTCCGGGTTCTGCGCGGTGCCACGCAGCACGGGGCGGTCCGGCGTCATGGCGCGCTCGCGGTGGGCGCGGATCAGCTCGTCGGGCAGCATCGCCTTCATGTCCTCGACGGTGAGCTGCTCGACCTTGGCGACTTCATGGGACGTCCGGAAGCCGTCGAAGAAGTGGACGATGGGCACGCGCGCCTCGAGCGTGGCGGCCTGCGCGATGAGGGCCATGTCCATGACTTCCTGGACCGAGTTGGAGGCGAGCATGGCCCACCCGGTGGCGCGGCAGGCCATCACGTCCTGGTGGTCGCCGAAGATGGACAACGCGTGGGCGGCGAGGCTGCGGGCGGCCACATGGAAGACCGTGGAGGTGAGTTCCCCGGCGATCTTGTACATGTTGGGGATCATCAGCAACAGGCCTTGCGCCGAGGTGAAGGTGGTGGTCAGCGCGCCCGCCTGCAGCGAGCCGTGCACTGCGCCGGCGGCGCCGCCCTCGCTCTGCATTTCCACGACGGTGGGCACGGCGCCCCAAATGTTGGGTTTGCCCTCGCTCGACCACTGGTCCGACCATTCGCCCATGGGCGAGGACGGCGTGATGGGATAGATGGCGATGACTTCGTTGGTCTTGTGGGCAACGTAAGCGGCGGCTTCGTTGCCGTCGATGGTGACGAAACTTCTCGGCATAGGGAATCTCGCTGACGGACGATGCACGCAGGGTGCCATTGGAGGATTTCGGGCATGGGACTCTCTATGTGCTGATTCGGCCGCTTCTTGTGGGGAGGCGGCTCCTATATAAGAATATCTAATACATGGGGCAGATGCCCCAATCCGGATTGAAATGCCAGGGAGGGGCGGAGGGGCTGTATCAAATCACCCACCGCGGGGAAGGAGAATGGGAGGCAGGCGCTGGGCGCCGGAAAGGCAGGCAGGATGCGGGCAGCGGTGCTGGGACTGGTTCTGGCGGGGGTGGCGGCGGGGCAGCCGCGGATCGGGTGGGTGGAGGTGTTCGGCGCGCGGCGGGCGACGGCGGAGAGGGTGAGGAGAGCGCTGGGGGTGCGGGATGGGGATCCGCTGCCGAGATCGAAGGGCGAGGCGGAGGAGCGGATCGAGGCGCTGGACGGGGTGGTGCGGGCGCATCTGGAGGCGTGGTGCTGCGAGCAGGGGCGGGCGGTGCTGTATGTGGGCGTGGAGGAGCGGGGCGGGGCGCGGTTCGAACTGCGTCCGCCGCCGCAGGACGAGGAAGCGTCGTTGCCGGAGGAGGTGGTGCAGGCATACGCGGAGTTTGCGGAGGCGCTGGCGCGGGCGACGGCGGAAGGGGATCTGGAAGAGGACTTGTCGCGGGGACACTCGCTCATGCAGAACGTGCCCTGCCGCGTGGCGCAGCAGCGGCTGGAGGCGCTGGCGGAGTTGCACGAAGCGGAGGTGTTCCGGGCAGCAGTGGAGGCGGCGGACCCGGAGGTGCGGGCGGTGGCAGCGTATGTGGCCGGCTATGCGCGGAACAAGGCTGCGGCGGCGGAGCGGCTGCAGCTGGCGCTGCGGGATCCCGAGCCGGCGGTGCGGAGGAACGCGGCGCGGGCGCTGAAGGGGATCGCCTATCTGTCTTTGACGAACCGGGAGAGCGGGTTGCGGGTGCAGCCGACGTGGCTCGTGGAGATGCTGAACTCGCCGGTGCTGAGCGACCGGCTGGAAGCGGTGCAGGCGCTGGCGATGTATGTGGAGCGGGGCGACGAGGCGGCGGCGGCGCAGATCCGCGAGCGGGCGCTGCCGGCGCTGTTCGAGATGGCGCGGTGGCGGCATCTGGCGCATGCGCTGCCGGCGTATCTGCTGCTGGGCGCGCTGGGCGGGGTGGAGGCGGAGGATCTGGAGAAGGCGTGGGCGGCGGGGGAACGGGAGCGGGTGCTCGGACGGCTGGAGAAGCAGTGGAAGATCTCCCGTTAGGGCGGGCGGGAAGGGCGGGGCGTGGCGGGCGCTCTGCAGTTCAAATTTCCGGCCGGCGGACCGATGAGAGGGGCAGCGGCCGTGAGACTGATTTCCCTGCGCAAGTATCTGGAACAGGCGGGCGGCGCCCGGGGCGGATCGTGTTCGATGCCATGTCTGGCCTTTGCCGGGGCGTTGCTTTCCGAGGACGGACCCGGAGGGGGCGTGGAAGGAGTGGACGCGGAGGCGTTCGAGCGGGACCCCGGCGTCCGCGAGCAGGTCTTTGAGCGGGCGCTGGAAAGCTTGCAGAAGTGGAAGGCGGAGCAGGAGGCGCGGGAGGCGGAAGCGCGGGTGGAGATGCAGCGGCTGCTGGCGGCGTTCAACCGGGCGGTGATGGCGCTGGCGGACGGGGGCGAGAAGGCGGCGGGGCGGTTTGCGCTGATCCGGCAGACGCTGGAGCGGGCGTCGCGAGCCGACAGCCTGCCGGCGATGCGGGCAGCGGTATACGAGGCGGCGGAGCAGCTGAAGCGGGAGAGCGAGGCGCAGCAGGCGGAGACGGCTGCGCAGATGGAGGCGCTGGGGAGGCGGCTGGAGGAGGCGCGGCATCAGAGGGCGGCGGAAGGGTCGAGAGGGACGGAGGCGCGGGGGCGGGAAGCGGCGATCCGCGCCTTGCGCGAGGCGGAGGCGAGGGGGTGGAAGGCGGCAGTGGCGGGGGTGGTGTTCGACCGTTGGGGCGCGCTGGTATCCAGGTTCGGCAGGGAGGTGGCGGAAGAGGCGCTGGCGGCGTTCGAGGGGGAGCGGATCGCGGAGCTGGCGCTGGATGGGCGCGTGTATGCGTGGGCGCCGCAGATGCGGGTGTGGCTGGCGGACGCAAGCGGGGATGCCGAAGCGGTGCGCGAGCGGCTGGAGGCGGCGCTGGGCGAGCCGTTTGAGTACCGGACGGTGGCAGCGGGCAGGGTGGTGACACTGGCGCTGGAAGGGCGCTGGATGTGGGGGCTGCTGGGGCGGACGAAGGGGGAGGCTTTGATCGAGGAGGTGGATCTGTTTGCGGCCGGCACGCCCATCCGCCGTTGATCTCGACACCCGCGAGCCGGGCGCGGCTGAAGGGGCGGTGTGCGCGCTGAAGGAGGTGTACCGCGCGATCGCCTTGCAGGCGCCGCTGGAGCAGACTCTGGGGGAGCTTTCCCGGAAGGCGTGTGAAGCGGCGGGTGCCGCGCTGGCGGTTGTCTTCGGCTTGAAAGGGGAGCACCTGAGGACTCTCGCGGCGAGCGGCGAGTTGCCGCTGTGGCTTCGTCCGCCTGCAGAGCTGCCCCCGGATGCAGTCCCGTGGTGGCGGCTGAGGGGCGAGCAGGTGCGGATGGGAGAGGAGCCGCGGTGGCTGCCGTACAAGGGGCTCGCGGGCGGGGTGGAGGTGTGTTGGTCGGACCGGCTGACGACGGCAGCGGGCGAGATTGTGGGCTGTCTGACGCTGTTTTTCCGGGGCGCAGGGCTGGAGCGGGCGCGGTGGGAGGAGATGGGGGAGTGCAAGGAGCTGGCGGCGCTGGCGATCGAGCAGGCGAATCTGCTGGAAGAGCTGCGCTACCGCGCCGAGCACGACGTGGCGACAGGGATGTGGAACCGGCAGAGGCTGGAGGAGGAGCTGGAACGGCTGAAGGAGAGCGGGCAGGCGCCGGCGGCGCTGGTGCTGGTGGCGCTGGATGGAGCGCGGCGGGTGCGGGAGATTCTGGGCGAGGAGACGGGGGATGCGCTGCTGAAAGAGGCGGCGGCGCGGCTGATGCGGCTTCCGGAGGCGGCGTGCGCGGCGCGGCTGAGCGGGGACGAGGTGGCGCTGCTGGCGCCGCCGGGACGGAGCCCTGAGGAGGTGGGGCGGAGGCTGCTGGAGGCGCTGGAGGCGCCCTTCCGCGTGGACGGGCACGAGATTCACGCGCATCCGGCGGTGGGGGTGGCGGGCGCGCTGGAGAGCGCGGCGGAGATCCGGCACTGGCTGCGGCGGGCGCGCGCAGCGGTGGCGGCGGCGCGGGCGAGGCGCAACGGGGGGCGTTGCGTGGTGTTCGGCCCGTCGGTGGCGCTGCATTCGCCCGAGAAGCTGGAGATGGAGAGGCGGTTGCGCGGGGCGGCGGCGCGGGGGGAGTTGTTGTTGCACTATCAGCCGCAGGTGCGGGTGCGCGACCGGCGGATCGCGGGCTACGAGGCGCTGATGCGCTGGCGGAGCCCGCAGGTGGGGATGGTATCGCCGGGCGCGTTCATTCCGCTGGCGGAGGAGACAGGGCTGGTGGTGGAGATGGGGCGCTGGGCGCTGGAGGAGGCGTGCCGGCAGGCGCGGCGGTGGGAGCTGGCGGGACTGCCGGCGCGGGTGGGGGTGAATGTGAGCGCGTTGCAGCTTGCCGACGCGGGGTTCGTAGGCGACGTCGAGCGGGCGCTGGAGCAGAGCGGGCTGACGCCGTCGCTGCTGGAGCTGGAGATCACCGAGAGCGCAGTGATGGAGAGCCTGTGCACGGCGGCGGAGCGGATGGGGGCGCTGCGGGAGCTGGGCGTGGAGTTTGCGCTGGACGACTTCGGCACGGGGAGCAGTTCGCTGGCGTATCTGAAGGACTTGCCGGTGGACCGGATCAAGATCGACCGGAGCTTCCTGCTGGAGCTGGAGCGGGGCGAGGCGCCGCTGCTGGCTTCGATTATCGTGATGGCGCATCAGTTGGGGCTGCCGGTGATCGTGGAAGGGGTGGAGACGGAGGGGCAGTGGGCGGCGCTGGAGCGGATGGGCGCCGACGAAGTGCAGGGCTACCTGACGGGCAAGCCGGTGGCGGCAGCGGAAGCGGAGGCGCTGGCGAAGCAGGGCCTGCAGGGAGCGCAATCGGACATTTGACACCGATTTTCCGGGCGTGATATCCCTGAAACTTCAGTCAGGAATCTGCGATGCCCGACGATCCGAAGCCGGAGGGCGCTGCCGCGCCCGATTCCCCGAACGAACCGGCTGCCTCCCGAGGGGCTGAGCAGCCCGCTCCCCAGACAGCCCAACCGAAGTCCGAAGGCGCTGCTGCCGCGCCGGGCGAAGAAAAACCCGTTGCGCCTGCCGCTCCCGCCGCGCCTGCAGCAGAGAAGCCCGCCGCTGCTGCTCCCTCTCCGGCGGCCCCTGCAGCGCCTGCAGCCGAGAAGCCTTTGGCGAAGCCCGCGGCCGCGGCGGCTGGCGGAGCTGCGGCAAGCGCGGGCGCGAAGCCTGCCGGGGCGGCAGCAGCGAAAGCGCCGGCGGCGATGGCGGCGACGCCGTGGGAGAGCGAGCTGACGCAGGCGCTGAAGGAGGAGTTCGGCGACCAGATCCTCGAGTTCAGCTCTTACGTGGGGCAGAATTTCCTGGTGGCGAAGCCCGAGGCGGCGATTCCGATTCTCGAATCGCTGAAAGAGAAGCACGATTTCGACTATCTGGTGGACATCACGGCAGTGCACTGGCCGGAGAGGCCGGAGCCGTTTGACATCGTCTACGTGATCTACAGCTTCGCGCGCAACGAGAGGATCCGGATGAAGATCCGGATTCCGGAAGGCTACAAGCCGCGGACGGCGGTGCCGGTGCATCTGACGGCGAACTGGCTGGAGCGCGAAGTGTACGACATGTTCGGGATCGAGTTCGAGGGGCACCCGGACATGCGGCGGATCCTGCTGCCGGAGGAGTGGGAGACGTTCCCGCTGCGGAAAGAGAACAGCATTCTGAAGATGGACCAGCGGTGGGTGCAGGAAAATCTCGGCATTGAAAGCGGGCAATAGCGATGGCGGACACGTTTCTGGATTCCACGGAGCTGGTGCTGAACATGGGTCCGCAGCACCCGTCGACGCACGGGGTGCTGCGGGTGATCCTGAAGCTGGACGGCGAGCGGGTGCTTTCGACGGAGTGCGTGATCGGGTACCTGCACCGGGGGGTGGAGAAGATCGGGGAGAACCGCACGTGGCAGATGTTCGCGCCGTACGTGGACCGGATGGACTATGTGGCGGCGGTGTCGAACGGGCTGGGCTACTGCCTGGCGGTGGAGAAGCTGCTGGGGGTGGAGGCGCCGCCGCGGGCGCAGGCGGTGCGGGTGATCCTGACGGAGCTGAACCGGATTGCGAGCCACCTGCTGTGGCTGGGGACGCACGCGCTGGACATCGGGGCGATCACGCCGCTGTTCTACTGCATGCGCGAGCGGGAATTGATCCTGAACATTTACGAGAAATACTGCGGGGCGAGGCTGACCACGCACGCGTTCCGGATCGGCGGGCTGCAATATGAAACCTACGAGGGTTTCGAGAAAGAGTGCCTGGAATTTTGCGATATTTTCGAGAAAAAGATTGACGAATACGAGGAATTGCTGACGGGGAACCGGATCTGGCAGCAGCGGCTGAAGGGCGTCGGGATCCTGACGGCGGAGGACTGCAAGGAGTACGGGGTGACGGGGCCGATGCTGCGGGCGGCGGGGGTGAAGTGGGACCTGCGGAAGGCGCAGCCGTATTCGGGGTACGAGAAGTACGATTTCGAGATTCCGACGGGGCAGAACGGCGACACCTACGACCGTTACATCGTGCGCATGCAGGAGATGCGGCAGAGCGCACGGATCGTGCGGCAGGCGGTGTCGGATATTCCGGCGGGTCCGATCATGGCGAAGGTGGGGAAGGTGATCAAGCCGCCGGCGGGCGAGGCGTACGTGTCGATCGAGGCGCCGAAGGGCGAGCTGGGCTATTACATCGTGAGCGACGGCTCGACGCAGCCCTACCGGGTGCGGATCCGCCCGCCGTCGTTTGTGAATTTGCAGGCGCTCGACAAGATGTGCCGCGGGGCGCTGGTGGCGGACGTGGTGGCGATCATCGGGACGACGGACATCGTGCTGGGCGAGGTGGACCGGTGAGAGAGGGCGCGGGGGCGAGGAGGGACGGGCGATGAGACAACTGTTGCGGAAAGTGTTTCTGGCGGACCTGATCCAGGGCTTGCGGGTGACGTTCCGGCACCAGAGCCCGAAGCAGGTGGTGACGGAGCAGTATCCGTACGAGCGGCCGAAGATCGGGGAGCGGTACCGGGGCGCGCCGCGGCTGAACATCAACCCGGAGAACGGGGAGACGCTGTGCATCTGCTGCGACCTGTGCGCGCTGGCGTGCCCGGAGCAGCTGATCGTGGTGGGCTGGGAGCGGAACCCGGAGACGAAGAAGAAGGAGCTGGTGACGTTCACATACGACATCAGCCGGTGCATGTTCTGCGGGCTGTGCGAGGACGCCTGCCCGGTGGACGCGCTGGAGCTGACGCAGGACTTCGAGATGGCGAGCTATACGCGGGAAGGAGCGATCCTGGACCGGCAGACGCTGGAGAACGGGCTGCTGCCGACGCAGTACCGGTATTAGGCGGCAAGCGCGGAGGCGCCGGATGACGGAAGCGATTTTCTTTTACTGTTTCGCGGCGCTGGCGGTAGCCGGCGCGATTCTGACGGTGACGATGCGGAACGCGGTGCATTGCGCGATTTCGCTGATTGCGTCGCTGGGCGGGGTGGCGGGGCTGTACCTGATGCTGCATGCGGAGTTTCTGTTCGCGGTGCAGATCGTGCTGTACATCGGCGGCATCATGGTGCTGTTCCTGTTCGTGATCATGCTGGTGAACCTGGAGGCGGCGGCGCGGGAGCGGCAGTTCCACCGCGGGTGGGCGGCGGGCGCGCTGTGCGCGGCGGCGACGGGCGGGGTGCTGACCTGGTTCTGGACGCGGGGCGCAGAGACGTTGCGGCTGCCGCCGGGTGTGCAGCCGACGCCGCGCGAGGGCGGCAACGTGGAGAGCCTGGCGATGGTGCTGTTCCGGGATTATCTGGTGCCGTTCGAGCTGGCGTCGCTGCTGCTGCTGGTGGCGATCGTGGGCGGCGTGATGATGGCGAAGAAGAGGATCTGAGGAGGCGGGCATGCTGGCTCCCATCACGACGGCGCACTATCTGGTGCTGAGCGCGATCCTGCTGCTGATCGGGGTGGCGGGGATCCTGACGCGGCGGAACGTGATCGTGCTGATGATGTCGATCGAGATCATTCTGAACGCGGTGAACGTGAACCTGATCGCGTTTGCGAGGAACCTGGATCAGCTGGAAGGGCAGGTGTTCGCGGTGTTCGTCATCTGCGTGGCGGTGGCGGAGGCGGCGGTGGGGCTGGGCATTCTGATCGCGCTGTTCCGGAACAAGGAGACGGTGCAGGTGGACGAGATCGACCTGCTGAAGTGGTAGGAGCGCAGGCATGAATTTCCTGGATCTGATCTGGCTGATTCCGCTGATTCCGCTGGGAGGCGCCGCGGCGATGCTGTTTTTCGGGCGGCGGCTTTCGATGGCGGCGATCCGGGGGATCGGCCCGGGGACGGTGGGCGTGAGCCTGCTGCTGTCGCTGGGGGCGGTGGCGCAGCTGGCGGGGCTCGAGAAGAAGTCGCACGAGGTGGTGCTGTACAAGTGGCTGCCGCTGATCGGCGCGGACTGGGGATTTCTGCTGGACCCGCTGTCGTCGGTGATGATCCTGGTGGTGACGTTCGTGGGGTTCCTGATTCATGTCTACGCCACCGGGTACATGGCGCACGAGCACGGGCCGCATCACGGGGGCTACTACCGGTTTTTCGGGTACATGAACCTGTTCGTCTTTTTCATGCTCACGCTGGTGCTGGCGAACAACTATCCGCTGCTGTTCGTGGGCTGGGAGGGCGTGGGGTTGTGCTCGTACCTGCTGATCGGGTTCTACTTCCACAAGAAGAGCGCGTCGGACGCGGCGAACAAGGCGTTCATCGTGAACCGGATCGGGGATGCGGGCTTCATTCTGGGGATGTTTTTCCTGTGGACGCTGACGGGTTCGCTGCGGTTCACGGAGGTGAACGAGGCGCTCACCTCGGCGCGGTTCGCGCCGGAGGCGGGCGTGTTCGGGCTGCTGAGCCTGACGGCGCTGTTGCTGTTTGTCGGAGCGACGGGCAAGAGCGCGCAGATTCCGCTGTTCGTGTGGCTGCCGGACGCGATGGAAGGCCCGACGCCGGTGAGCGCGCTGATCCACGCGGCGACGATGGTGACGGCGGGCGTGTACATGTGCGCGCGGTCGAACGCGCTGCTGGCGCTGACGCCGGAGACGTCGCACATCATTGCGGCGGTGGGTGCGGCGACGGCGATTCTGGCGGCGTCGATCGGGCTGGTGCAGAACGACATCAAGCGGGTGCTGGCGTATTCGACGGTGTCGCAGCTTGGGTACATGTTCGTGGCGGTGGGGGTGGGCGCCTACTGGGCGGCGATCTTCCATCTGTACACGCACGCGTTTTTCAAGGCGCTGCTGTTCCTGGGCGCGGGCAGCGTGATTCACGCGATGGGCGGCGAGCAGGACATGAGGAGGATGGGCGGGCTGAAGGACAAGATTCCGGTGACGTTCCGGACGATGTTCATCGCGTCACTGGCGATTGCGGGCATTCCGCCGCTGGCGGGGTTCTTCTCGAAGGACGAGATTCTGTGGCAGGCGTGGAGCAGCCCGCTTGGATCGAAGGCGCTGTGGGCTGTCGGGTGGGCGACGGCGGCGATGACTGCGTTCTACATGTGGCGGCTGATGTTCCTGACGTTTTATGGAGAGGGGCGGATGGACGAGCACACGCGGCACCACATCCATGAGTCGCCGCGCTCGATGACCGTGCCGCTGATGGTGCTGGCTGCCGGGAGCGTTGTGGCGGGATGGATCGGGATGCCGAAGGTGTTCGGCGAGAGCGGATTCCAGCAGGCGTTCGAGCACTGGCTCGCGCCGGTGTTCGAGGCTGCGGCGCGCGCGATGCATGGCGGGCACGAGGCGGCGCACCATGACGCAGCGATGGAGTGGGCTCTGATGGGGCTCTCGATCGGCGCGGCGCTGGGTGGCATTCTGATCGCTCGGCACGTGTATCTGAAGCTGAAGGAGCACGAGCGCCCGACGGGCGGCGCGCTGTATCCGGTGCTCTACAACAAGTGGTACGTGGACGAAGCCTACAACGCTCTGTTTGTGGAGGGTCTGGCGAAGGGCGGCGGCGGAGCGCTGGCGCGGTTTGACGCGGCGGTGGTGGACGGCGGAGTGAACGGCACGGCGTGGATGACGCGTCTGGTGTCGAGGATTTCGATCTGGTACGACACGTGGATCGTGGACGGGCTGGTGAATCTGGGGGCGTTCACGGTGCGGGCGCTGTCGTTTCCGGTGCGATTCCTCCAGACGGGCTTCATTCATTCCTACGCGCTGATGTTTCTGGCCGGAGTGCTGGCGATCTTCGGCTACTACTGGTGGGTCCGGTAAGGGAGGCGAAGGGAGATGACGTCGAACCTGCTTTCGGTGGTGCTGTTCACGCCGCTCGCCGGGCTGCTGGTGCTGCTGTTCCTTCCGCGGGAGAAGACAACGCTGATCAAGTGGTGGGCGAACCTGACGGCGGCGGCGGGCTTCCTGGTTTCGCTGCCGCTGCTGTGGCGATTCGACCGGACGGCGGAGGGGTATCAGTTCGTCGAGAAGAAGGAGTGGATCCCGTCGCTGGGGGTGAGCTACTTCATCGGGATCGACGGCATCAGCCTGCTGCTGGTGCTGTTGACGACGGCGATGGGGCTGATCGCGATCTTCTATTCGTGGGACGCGATCCGGACGCGCGAAAAGGAATATTACGCGATGTTCCTGCTCCAGCAGACGGGCATGATCGGCGTGTTCGTCTCGCTGGACTTCCTGCTGTTCTACGTCTTCTGGGAGCTGGTGCTGGTGCCGATGTATTTCATCATCGGCGTGTGGGGGGGCCCGAGGAAGCTCTACGCGGCGATCAAGTTCTTCCTGTACACGCTGGCGGGCGGCGTGCTGATGCTGCTGGGCATCCTGACGCTGTATTTCCAGTACGCGGCGCAGTACGGGCGCTACACGTTCGAGATCACGGAGCTGATGAGGCTGAACCTGCCGCTGGGGCTGCAGCAGTGGGTGTTCTGGGCGTTCTTCCTCGGCTTCGCGATCAAGGTGCCGATGTTCCCCTTCCATACGTGGCTGCCGGATGCGCATACCGAGGCGCCGACCGCCGGTTCCGTCATCCTGGCTGCCGTGCTGCTGAAGATGGG
>JBBFLJ010000050.1:0-15202 GCA_037481575.1 Bryobacteraceae bacterium
ACGTGAGCGTGGCGGCGGGCATCGTGCTGTTCGACTGGCGCCGCCGTACGGGGCGCGACGCTCCCGCGGGGGAGTGATCAGCTGCGCACGCGGGAGGCGAGCAGGTCCTCCACGGAGACGATGTTGGTGGGATAGCGGCCTGTGTAGCAGGCGTAGCAGTAGTCCGAGCCGGTGTCCTCGACCGATTTCATGAGGTTCTCGAGCGACAGATAGGCGAGCGTGTCCGCGCCGATGAACTGCCGGATCTCCTCGATGCTCTGGTTGGCGGCGATCAGCTCGCGCTTGGTGGGCGTGTCCACGCCGTAGTAGCAGGGCGACATCGTGGGCGGGCAGGAGATGCGCAGGTGCACCTCGCGCGCGCCGGCGTTGCGCACCATGCGCACGATCTTTTGGGAAGTGGTGCCGCGGACGATGGAGTCGTCGACGAGCACGACGCTTTTGCCGCGCAGGATCTCGCGCACGGGGTTCAGCTTCAGGCGCACGCCGAAGTCGCGGATGGCCTGCGAGGGCTCGATGAAGGTTCTGCCGACGTAGTGGTTGCGGATGAGCCCGTGGCGGAAGGGGATGCCGGAGGCGGCGGAGTAGCCGAGCGCGGCGGCGACGCCGGAGTCGGGGATCGGGACGACGACGTCGGCTTGCACGGGCTTCTCCTGGGCCAGCAGGCGGCCCATCATCTCGCGCGAAAGCTGGACGCTGCGGCCGAAGACCACCGAGTCCGGGCGCGAGAAATAGACATGTTCGAAGACGCATTGCGCACGGCGCTTCGGCACGGTGAAGAACTCGCGCTCAAGCCCGTCGGGGCCGGCGATGACCATCTCGCCCGGCTCGACGTCGCCGATGTGGGAGGCGTCGATCAGGTCGAAGGCGCAGGTCTCGCTGGCGAAGACGTAGGCGGGGCCGGAGCGCAGGTTCATGCGGCCGATGGCGAGCGGGCGGAACCCGTGCGGGTCGCGCGCGACGATGATGCGGTCCTGCGCGAGGAAGACGAGCGAGAAGGCGCCGTCGATCATCAGCAGCGCCTCGCGCAGCGCGCCGGAGAGCGTCCGCTCGGCGCTGCGCGCCACGAGGTGCAGGATGACCTCCGTGTCGCTGGTGGCCTGGAAGATCGAGCCGCTGCGTTCGAGCTGCTGCCGCAGCTCGGGCGCGTTGGTCAGGTTGCCATTGTGCGCCACGGCGATGCGGCCCTTGCTGCAGGCCACCGAGAACGGCTGCGCGTTCAGCAGCGCCGTGTCGCCGGCGGTGGAGTAGCGCGTGTGGCCGATGGCCATGTGGCCGGGCAGGCGGCGCAGCACGTCGGCGGTGAAGATCTCCGCCACGTGGCCCATGTCCTTGTGGCAGTAGACCATCGAGCCGTCGCTGGAGGCGATGCCGGCGCTCTCCTGCCCGCGGTGCTGCAGCGCGTGCAGCCCGAGGTGCGCCAAGCTCGCCGCCTCCGGGTGGCCGTAGACGGCGAAGATGCCGCACTCTTCGCGCAGTTTGTCCGCGCCGCCGAGCTCGAGATACTCAGGCATGGATCTCCTGTCCCGCATGGAGCCACTCTTCCAGCGCTGTACACCAGCGCCGCTTCAGATCCCTGACGCGGGCGCGAATCAGCTCCGCGCCCCGGTTGCAGATCACCAGTTCGCTGCCGCCCGTTTCGCCGATCCGCACCGCGGGCGCGCCGTGGCGGGCGGCGATCTGCTCCACCAGTGCCGGCTGCGCGGTAGAGACGACCACGCGCGACGGGCCTTCGTGGAACAGCAATAATTCGGGCCGGAGGTCCGCATCCAGCTCCACGCGCGCGCCGGTTTCCCGCGGGAAAGTGCATTCGGCGAGGCACCACGCCAGCCCGCCGTCGCTGATATCGTGCGCGGACTCGACAGCGCCCTCACGCACCATTTCGCGCACGGCCGCCTGCACGCGCTTTTCCAGCTGCATGTCGAGCTGCGGCGGCAGGCCCCACAGCCGGTTCAGCACCTGCTTGGCGTACTGCGTGCCGCCCATGCGGATCTCGTCGGCTTCGCCCGTGCCGCCGATCAGGTAGATGGCGCGGCCCGGCGCGCGGAAGCCCGTGCCTGGAGGCTCCATGAGCGGCATCGTGCCCACCAGGCCGATGACCGGCGTGGGGAAGATGGCCTCGCCGAGCGTTTCGTTGTAGAGGCTCACGTTCCCGCCGGTGATGGGCGTCTCGAAGAACTCGCACGCCTCGGCCATGCCTTCGATGGCCTCGACGATCTGCGCCATGATCTCCGGCCTTTCGGGATTTCCGAAGTTCAGGTTGTTGGTGGCGCCCACCGGCTCTGCGCCCACGCAGGCCAGATTGCGCGCACACTCGGCCACGATCAGCTTCGTCCCCTCGCGCGGGTCGAGGTAGCAGTAGCGGCCATTGCCGTCGAGCGACATGGCGATCATCGTGCCCGTCTCTTTGATGCGCAGCACGGCGGCGTCGCCGCCGGGGCCGAGCACGGTGTTGGTGCGCACCATGAAGTCGTACTGCTCCCAGATCCAGCGCTTGTCGCAAAGATCCTGCGAGCCGGCGAGCGTGAACAGGTCCGCCGTGAGATCCGCCGAAGCGAACTCGGGCGCCTCCAGCGGAACCTCGCGCAGCGGTTTCGTGTACGGGCGGTGGTAGACAGGGGCTTCGTCGGCAAGCTGCCGGGAGGGGATCTCGGCGACCACGACGCCGTGGTTCTTCACCCGCATCATGCCGTCGCCGGTGACATGGCCGATGATGCGCGCGTCGAGCCCCCACTTGCGGAAGACTTCGAGCACCTCCTGCTCGCGGCCCTGATGCGCCACCAGCAGCATGCGCTCCTGGCTCTCGCTGAGCATGATCTCATACGGCGTCATGCCCTCCTCGCGCTGCGGCACGTGCATCAGGTCGATCTCGATGCCCGTGCCCGCGCGGCTGCCCATTTCGCAGGTCGAGCAGGTGAGCCCGGCGGCGCCCATGTCCTGGATGCCCGCCACCGCGCCGGTCTCCATGGCTTCGAGGCACGCCTCGAGCAGGAGTTTTTCCATGAACGGATCGCCCACCTGCACATTCGGGCGCTTCTGCTTGCTCTCTTCGGTGAACTCGCCCGAGGCCATGGTGGCGCCGTGGATGCCGTCGCGGCCCGTCCTGGCGCCGACGTAGATCACGGGGTTGCCGACGCCGCAGGCGCGGCCGTAGAAGATCTTGTCGCGGTGGGCGATGCCGAGCGCGAAGACGTTGACCAGCGGGTTGCCGCTGTAGCTGGGCTCGAACACCGTTTCGCCGCCCACCGTGGGTACGCCGAAGCAGTTGCCGTAGTGGGCGATGCCGTGCACCACGCCGTCCAGAATGCGGCGGTTGCGCGCGCCCGTGGCTTCGTCATCCAGCGGGCCGAAGCGCAGCGCGTCCATCACGGCGATGGGCCGCGCGCCCATGGTGAAGATGTCGCGCAGGATGCCGCCCACGCCGGTGGCGGCGCCCTGAAACGGCTCGATGAAGCTCGGGTGGTTATGCGATTCGATCTTGAAGGCGATGCACCACTCCTGGCCTTCGGCGTCCCGGCCCAGTGATACGATGCCCGCGTTTTCTCCGGGTCCCTGCACCACATGCCGGCCGCGCGTGGGCAGCTTCTTCAGATGCACGCGCGAGCTCTTGTAGCTGCAGTGCTCGCTCCACATCACGCTGAAGATGCCGAGCTCGGTCAGGTTGGGCTCGCGCCCGAGGATCGAGACGATCCGCTCGTATTCGTCCGGCGTGATCGAGTGCGCCGCGACGATCTCCGGAGTGATTTCGCTCATGGGATTAGCGCGCCCGCTCCGCGAAGCAGCGGGCCAGGGAATGGAAGACGCCCAGCCCGTCCGAGGAACCCAGCAGCGGCTCCACGGCCCGTTCCGGATGAGGCATCATGCCCAGCACGTTGCGCTCGCGGTTCAGGATGCCGGCGATGTCGCGCAACGAGCCGTTGGGATTTTCCAGATAGCGGAAGGCGATGCGGTCCTCCGCCTCCAGCTCGTCGAGCGTGCGCTCGTCCGCCACATAGCAGCCCTCGCCGTGGGCGATGGGGATCACCGCTTCCTGTCCCTTCTCGTACGCGCACGTAAACGGCGAGTTCGAGGTCTCCACCCGCAGGCGCACGGGCTTGCAGATGAAATTCAGGCCGCGGTTGCGGATCAGCGCCCCGGGCAGCAGCCCGCATTCGGTGAGGATCTGGAACCCGTTGCAGATGCCCAGCACCAGCCCCCCCTCCCGCGCATGGCGCTTCACGGCTTCCATGACGGGAGAGAACTTGGCAATGGCGCCGCAGCGGAGGTAGTCGCCGTAGCTGAAGCCCCCGGGCAGGATGACGCAGTCCACCCCGCGCACTGTCGCGTCATTGTGCCACAGGAATTCGGCTTCGTGGCCGGCCACGCGGCCGGCTGCATGCCAGGCGTCGTGATCGCAATTGCTGCCGGGAAAGACGACGACGCCGAACTTCATCGGAGGGAAAGCCCAGTGTAACAGACCCGGCGCCCGGCCGGACGGCTACTCGACTGCGGCGGGTGCGGCAGCCTTCTTGCGGGCAGCCCGCTTCTTGTCCGAGGGCGGCTGACGGTCGATCTTGCGGATCATGGGCAGGGCGATGGAAAGATCGAATTTCCTCTCGCCGTGCTCGTCGAATTTGATGGTGATGCGCTGGTCGGTGCATTCGACCACCTGGCCGGGCCCATACTTGGGATGCTCGACCTGCGCGCCTTTGGCAAAGGGGGGTTTTGCGGCCATGATTGGGGTGGAAAATCCTCGACATTAGTAGCATAGCAAATCGAATGCCAACTTGTCGAATCGCCCCGTGGTGCGGCTTTTGGAGGGCAGCGATTCAGTGCTTGTGGATCAGGCCGGCGCCGCTGTCTTTTTCCGCCTTGTCCACATGGGAAATCTCGAGGAAAGTCCGCAGCCGCTCCGCGAGCGCCGGATCGAGCTTCTTGAGTTGATCGGCAAGCGGACGCGCCCTCTCTGCTTCCCCCGACATGCCAAGCGCGAAGCCGAGATGGTAATACGCGGGCGCGAGCTGCGGGTCCAGGCGGATGGCGTTTTCGTAGCATTCCATGCCGCGCCGCATGCGGCCCGTCTTGACTTCCACAAACCCGAGATGCATCCACGCGCGGGCGTGTCCGGGGCGCAGCTCTGCAGCGCGTGCGAAGTAAAACCGGGCGCCGTCGAAATCCTCCGCCCACAGGTGTCCGAGCGCGCGCTGATAGTCCGCTTCCCCGCGCACATCCAGCCGCGCGTTCCATTCTTGCAGGCTGAGCCGCAGCGAGGCGTGGATTGCATCCAGACGCGCAATGGGGATCCCGAAGTGCATGGGCATGCCATCCACAGTCTTCGCGGTCATCCAGCCGAGGAGCCTGCCTTGCCCGTCGAACAGCGGACCGGGCTGCGGCGAATCCCCGCCAGGAAATTCCAGCCTTGCGATCCACCCGAAGGCGCCTGATTCTTTCACGTAGCGCACGGTGGCCGACTTTCCGCCCGAATACGCCGTTTTGCCGATCTCCGGCGCGCGCGGCGGCCCCGGAGGCGACTGCAACCCGAGGAAGACCTCCGCCACGCCCGCGTCGGGATCGTCGCCGCTGATCCACAACACCGGATTCAGCCTGCCGTGATCGTCGATCACAGCGGCGGAGGCAGCGCCGGCGAGAGCCTCGCGGCTGACAAGGGCGTAGCCGGCTTCGCGCGGCAAAGCAGGCGTGACGCTGCGCAGCGAGCCGGCAGCGTCATAGGTGAGCAGTTCCGCGCCCGGAAGCAGGCCCGCCAGAAGAAGGGCGCAGAACAGGAGCCGCATGCCATCCATGGGGACGCGGCCGCCGAGACCCCGGTTCCACCCCATTGTACGATGGTACTTTCAGCCCGACCGCGCGGTGATTCCCGACATGGACACTGGAAGTCTCGATCTCAAGAAGACCGTCAATTTGCCCTCGACGGGCTTCGCCATGAAGGCCAACCTGCCGCAAAACGAGCCGAAGATGCTCGAAAAGTGGCGCTCGCAGGGCCTGTACCACCGCATCCGCGAAGCCCGGCGCGGACGCCCGATGTATGTCTTGCATGACGGGCCTCCCTACGCCAACGGCAACATCCACCTGGGCCACGCGTTCAACAAGATCCTCAAGGACTTCATCGTCAAGTGGAAGACGATGACGGGGTACGATTCCCCCTACGTGCCCGGATGGGACTGCCACGGGCTGCCCATCGAAATCAAGGTGGACAGCCAGCTTGGAGCGAAGAAGGCGAAGATGGGCGTGCCGGCGATCCGCGCCGAGTGCCGCAAATACGCCGAAAAGTATGTGAAGCTCCAGAGCGAGTCCTTCCAGAGGCTGGGGGTCTTCGGCAGATGGGAGGACCCTTACCTGACGATGAGCGCCGATTACGAGGCGACGATCGCTCGCGCCTTCGTCGACTTCCTGGCGCAGGGATCGGTTTACAAAGGGCTCAAGCCCGTTCACTGGTGCATCCATTGCAAGACGGCGCTGGCGGAGGCGGAAGTGGAATACGAGAACCACACGAGCCCCTCCATCTGGGTGCGCTTCCCGCTCCTCTCCGATCCTGCGGAGATCGACCCGGCTCTGGCCGGGCGGACGGTGTACGGCCTGATCTGGACCACGACGCCGTGGACGATTCCCGCCAACGTCGCCATCGCCTACCACCCGGCGTTCGAGTACTCCGCCATGGAGGCCGGCGACGCGGTCTACATCGTGGCCTCGGAGCTGGCAGCAGCCACGGCGGAGAATTGCGGATGGCAGGACGCGCGGGAGGTGGCGCGCTTCGCGGGCGCTCGGCTGGAAGGGGCGCGCTTCCGGCATCCGTTCCTCGAGCGGGAATCGCCGGGCGTGCTCGCTGATTATGTGACCCTTGAGCAGGGCACCGGCGCTGTTCATACCGCGCCTGGGCACGGCGCGGAGGACTATCTCACGGGGCAGAAGTACGGCCTGCCCACGTTCTGCCCGGTCGATGCTTCCGGACGCTTCTTCCACGCAAGCGGCGCGCCGGGGCGCCTGCCGGAGGAGCTGATCGGCAAGACCGTGTGGGAAGGCAATCCGGTGGTGAACGCGATCCTGCGCGAGCATGGCGCCCTGCTGGCCGAGAAGAAGCTCGAGCACAGCTATCCGCACTGCTGGCGCTGCCACAACCCGACGATCTTCCGCGCCACCGAGCAGTGGTTCATCGGCATGGAGCGCAACGGGCTGCGGCAGAAAGCCCTGGAGGCGATCCGGGAGGTGAAGTGGCACCCCGAGTGGGGCGAGGAGCGCATGGCCAAAATGATCGCCGCGCGCCCGGACTGGTGCATCTCGCGGCAGCGCGTGTGGGGCGTGCCGATCGTCGTCTTCTACTGCGAACAGTGCGGCGAGACGCTCACGGACCGCAAGTTCCTCGACCGCGTCGTGGATCAGTTCGCAGTCCACACCGCAGACGTCTGGTATGACCGCACCGCCGCGGAGCTGCTGGGTCCGGATGCGAAATGCCACGCCTGCGGCGGCACGCAGTTCCGCAAGGAGAACGACATCCTCGACGTGTGGTTCGACTCCGGCGCCAGCCACCTCGCCGTGCTCCACGAGGGCAACGGGCTGCCGTGGCCCTGTGACATGTATCTGGAGGGCGGCGATCAGTACCGCGGGTGGTTCCACTCGTCGCTGCTGGTGGGCGTGGGGCTGCGCGGGCGCGCGCCCTACCGCGAATGCGCCACCAACGGCTGGGTGCTCGACGGCGAGGGGCGCGCCATGTCGAAGTCCCTCGGCAACGTGATCGCGCCGGAGGACATCATCAAGAACTACGGCGCGGACGTGCTGCGCCTTTGGGTCAGCTCTGTGGCGTTTCAGGAGGACGTGCGCGTCTCCGAGCTGATCCTGACGCGCCTCACCGAGGCCTACCGCAAGATCCGCAACACGTTCCGCTACGCGCTGGGCAACCTGCACGACTTCGATCCCGCCGCCGACGCCCTGCCGGGCGGGGAGCTCTATGAAATCGACCGGTGGATCCTGTACCGCGCCGCCACCCTGGTTGCCCAGTGCCGGCAGTGGTATGACGAGCTGGCCTTCCACCGCGTCTATCAGGCCGTGTACAACTTCACCACCACGGATCTGAGCGCCATCTATTACGACATCCTGAAAGACCGCCTCTACACGAGCGCGCCGAAGTCGAAGGCGCGCCGCAGCGCGCAGACGGCGCTGTACCGCGTGCAGCATGCGCTGGTGCGGCTGTTCGCGCCCGTGCTGGCGTTCACCTGCGAGGAGGCGTGGTCGCACATGCGGCGGCTGCCCGGCGATCCTGACAGCGTGCATCTGGCGCTGGCGCCGCTGCCGGAGGAGCTCACCGCAGGGCTGCCGGAAGAGCACGAGCGGCTCAGCGCGGAGTGGGACCGCCTGATGGATGTGCGCGAGGTTGCGCTGAAGAGCCTGGAAGAGGCGCGCAATGCGAAGCTCATCGGGGCGCCGCTGGAGGCGAAGGTCATTCTCGAGGCGGACGGCGAGCTGCACGGCTTGCTCGAGCGCTACCTGCACGAGCTGCCTGCGGTCTTCATCACTTCACAGGTGGAGCTCAGACGCGGTCCGGAGCTGCGCGCCCTGGTCGAACGCGCCGATGGCGAGAAGTGCCCGCGCTGCTGGAAATACTCGACCGCGATCGGCAGCGATCCGCATCTTCCATCCGTGTGCCCTGCCTGCGCGGCGGCAGTGCGCGAAATGACAGGAGCGTGAGCGGTGGCGCGGCGCTGGCCCTGGATTCTTGCCGCCGCCGCCGCCGCGCTGGACCGCGCCACCAAGCACTGGATCGAAACGCGCGTGGCCGAATGGGAGGCGATCCCCGTGATCGACGGGCTGCTCCGCATCATCCACACGCGCAACACCGGTGTCGCCTTCAGCCTGTTTGCCGAGCAGGGCGAAGGCGCGGGCCAGATGGTCCTCACGGCGCTGGTGGCCGCTCTGACGGCGGTCGTGGCAGTGCTGCTCTGGAAAGCCTGCCGCGATCCGCGGGAGCCCTGGCCCGTCCTCGCGGCGCTGGCGTTGATCCTCGCCGGCGCAGCAGGCAATCTCCATGACCGCGTCGTGTTCGGAAGCGTCACCGATTTTCTCGACTTCCACATCGGCCGGCACCACTGGCCCGCTTTCAATGTGGCGGACTCCGCCATTACCTGCGGCGCCATTCTGCTGCTGTGGCAGGTCTGGCGCAGCCGCGCCCGCCGGGCCGTATGATGAAGGTCTCCGGCCGCATCCGGCCGGAAGAAAGGACGCCCCAGCGATGACTCCTGCAGCATCCGTCGAGTCCGGTCCGCTCGTCTGGAAGCAGAGCGCCGCCACGCAGCGTCACTACGAATTGCGCGCCGGCGACGCCGTGGTTGCCGAACTCGAGTTTCTCAAGACATTCGGCACGCTCGCCCGCGGGCGCGCAGCCTCCGGCGCGTGGACTTTCAAGCGCACCGGGTTCCTCTCGCCGATCGTCACGGCGCGGCGCGAAGGCGAAAACGAGGACTGCGCCCTCTACCACCCGAATTTCTCCCTGAGCCAGGGGCAGCTGCGGCTCTCCACAGGCGAAGGGTTCGAGTTCCGCATGGCCGGCATCTGGACGCGCAGCGCCATTCTGATCGACAACGACCGCCGCGAGGTGTTCCGCATCCACCTCAAGGGCGAGTCCGGCGCCGGCGCGACGGTGGAGGTGCGGCTGCCGCAGACGCCCGCCCTCGAATTGCTGCTGCTCCTTTGCTGGTATGTGCTCGTCCTGCAAATGCAGGACGAATCGCTGAGGTCCGCGGCGCGGTGAGCCTGACGCGCGTCGTGTACTGCGCCGCCCATGCGGGCTTTCCTGTGGAAGCGCCGCTTGGCGGCGGAGCGGCGGTGGCGCGGCTGCTCGAGCAGGAGTGGAGGAGCACGCGTCCGTTCGAACTGGAGATGATCACTCCGGCGGTCCTTGGCGATGCCGCGCCCTCGGGGTTCGCGCTCGCCGCCATGGACGAGCGCCGTTACGCCGCCTTCTGCCGCGAGTTCAGCTCCGCTGCGACGCGGCGCATCCTGCAGCACGATCCGCGCACGACGGCGGTGCTGGTGAACGACATCAGCGAAGCGCCGGACTTCGCCGCGCTCGCACGGGCAGGATTCCGCATCACCACGATTTACCACGTAGACGTGGCCGCCTACATCGCGCGCATCTACCTGCGCGGGCTGGTCTCGCCGCGCCGCCTGACGGCCCTCTGGCGCGGTGCGGAGAAACTGGGGGCGGACCGCGTGGCGCCGCTGATCCTGCGGCTCATCTTTGCGCAACAAGCGGCCAGCCTGCGGCATTCGGCGGCTGTTGTGGTCCCGTCGACGGGGATGAAGCGGATTCTGCTGGAATGCTGGCCCGAAGCGCAGGAGGAGCGCATTCACGTGCTGCCGTGGGGCGCGCCGCCGTGCAGCGATCCGGCAGGCGGGGCAGAGGAGCTGAGGCGCGAGTACGGGCTGGATTCCGATGAGCGCGTGCTGCTGACCTTGAGCCGCATCTCCCCGGAGAAAGGCCAGGATCTGCTGCTCGAATCGCTGATCGAATGGGAGCGCGTGCGGGGCAGTGCGGCGCCTCGCGTGCGGCTGTTTGTTTGCGGCGCGCCCGCCTACATGCAGGGGCAGTCCCACATGAGCAGGCTGCAGCGGCTGGCCGCGCGGCTGCGCCGCATTCGCGTGGAGTTCCCCGGCCATGTCACTGGCGCGCGCAAGCAGGCTTTCTTTCGGGCGGCGGATCTCTACGTGTTTGCCTCGCGGCATGAGAGTTACGGACTGACGCTGATGGAGGCGCTGGCCGCGGGGCTTCCGGCGGTGGCGGTGGAAAGCGACGGCACGCGCGAGATCGTGCAGCCCGCGTTTGGCGTGCTGGTGCCGCAACATGGCGCGCGGAGCGCGTTGTGGCCGGTGATCGAGAATCTGCTGGAAAACGGCGGGCGGCGCGCGGCGATGGGGGAGGCGGCGCGGCGATATGCGGAGGCGCGGCCGTTTTCTGCGGCGGCGGCGCGGCTGGCGGAGCTTGTGACCGGTTGATCCGCCTGCCGCGCGCGTCACACGGCTACGGGCGCGGCGAAGCGTTTCATCAACGCTCCGGCGATCTCGTCGAGAGGCAGCACGTGTTGCGCGGCGCCCATGCGGATCGCCTCGCGCGGCATTCCGAACACGACGCAGGTCTCTTCGTTCTGGGCGATCGTCTCGGCGCCTGCGCGCCGCATCTCGAGCAGTCCGGCGGCGCCGTCGGCGCCCATGCCGGTGAGCAGGACGCCCGTTGCGTGGCCGCCTGCCTCGCGCGCCACGCTGCGGAACAGCACGTCCACCGAGGGCCGCTGATAGCAGACCTTCGGCCCATCATTGAGCCGCGTGCGCCATCCGCCGCCCGGGATGCGTTCGATCTCCATGTGGCGGTTGCCGGGGGCAACCACTGCCATTCCGTTGGCGAGCACTTCGCCGCCCGCGGCTTCGGTCACTTCCAGCGCGCAGACCTTGTTCAGGCGCTGCGCAAACGTTGTCGAGAAGCCCGGCGGGATGTGCTGCGTGATCACGATGGGCGGCATCGCAGGCGGCAGCGCGGCCAGGACGCGTTCGATAGCGACTGTCCCGCCTGTCGAGGCGCCGATGGCGATCACGTGTTGCGGAGCGCCGCCGTTGCGCGTCTGCGGCGCAACCATGGGAGCTGCGGGCGCGGGGCGGGGTGCGGGCGCAGGCGCCGGCTGGGTGCGCAGTTTCGCAGCCGCGGCGGCGCGCACGCGCTGCGGCAGGTCGTCCTTGAGGTCGGCCACCGAATAGGGCCCGCCGGGCTTGGCCAGCACGTCCACCGCGCCGCGGTTCAGCGCCTCGAGCGCCGCTCGCGTCGAGTTCTGCGTCAGCGAGCTGACGACGATCACCGGCAGCGGGTAGTGCCGCATCAGCTTCTCGAGGAACGTCAGCCCGTCCATGCGCGGCATCTCGACGTCCAGCGTAATGACATCCGGCCGCAGGGCGATGATCTTGTCCCGCGCCACAAAGGCGTCCGGCGCCGTGCCTGCCACCTCGATGTCGGGCTGCTGGTTGAGCACGTCGGTGAGCACTTTGCGCACGATGGCCGAATCGTCCACCACCAGCACACGGATCTTTCTGGCAGACGTCATGACTCCTCCTCGAGGCAAAGCGTGGCCGCCAGCAGGCCCGCCTCCAGCGGGAAGCAAAGCCAGCAGGCGCCCCCGCATGCCCCTGTCACCCGCGATGCCTCCGGCGCCGCGATTCGCAGCCGTCCGTGCGGCTCGAGCCGGCTCATCGTCGCCCCGCACAGCATGTTGGCCAGCTCGCAGGCCATCTGCATCGTCTCGCGCTCGCCCACCTCGTCATCAGCCAGCCCCAGAAACGCGGCCGCCAGCCGCCGCGGCGCCTCGCCCGTCAGAGCGATGCGCAGCACTCCCTTGAGACTCCCGTCGAACCGCGCCGCGGCGTGGACCCCCTCCTTTTGCGGCGCCTCTCCCTCTTCCGGCTCGGCCACCGGAAACTCGAAGCACATCGTCTCCAGGACCTCGAGCACCGCCTCCTCCAGCGCTCTCCGGACCTGCGCCCGCTCCAGCTTCTCCTTCTGCATGACTAGAACTCCTCCTCGCGTGCAACCGCGCCGGGCAGCAGCCCGCCCAGCACCTCGCTCAGCCGCTCCGGCGGAAACGGCTTGCGCACGTAGTCGCTTGCGCCCAGCCGCAGCAGCGCGCCCACGCGGTTCTCGGTCGAATCCGTGGAGACCACCACCACGGGGATCGCCTGCAGCGCCGGATCCGCCTTCAGCTCCCCGATCAGCTGCTCGCCGTCCATCACCGGCATGTTGATGTCGGTCAGGATCAGATCCACCGCCGGCGCCGCCGCGCACGCGCGCAGCTTCTCCAGGGCCTCGCGGCCGTTGGACGCCTCCAGGATCTCCGACGTCTCGATCCCCGACAGTGCGATGGTCCGCTTCACAAAGGCCCGCATCACGGGCGAATCGTCGACAATCATCAGGCGACTCGGCATTCTGCGCCTCCTGCCGGCGCCGGCAAAGCCGCTCCGGCCTTCAGTTCCCGCACCGCCCCGGACGGTTCATGCACCGTGCAGCGCCCCGTGGCCACATCCAGCCGCACCGTCCGCGACACCGTTCCCCCCACGTCTTCTCCGTGGACCAGCACTCCCGCCCTCCACAAAATCTTGCGCACCGCCGCGTGGTTCCTCCGGCCGATGTTGAACACGCCGCCGGAGTCCACCACGTTGGCCCCGCCGGCCAGGCGCACTTTCAGCCGCCGCTTTTCCGCGCCCAGCTCATAGGCCTGCCGGAACAGCAGAGGCGTGCCCGTGTCGGCGTACCGGAACGGATTGGCGCGGCCCTGCGTCTCGCGGTCCACCGAGCTGTCCGGCAGCATGAAATGGAGCATCCCGCCCACGCGCGTCACCGGATCCCAGTTCACCACCGCGATGCAGGAGCCCAGCGCGAAGGTCACCATCTCCACCGGCTCGGCCGTCACCTTGCAGTCTCCGATTCCCACGACCACGGTCTTCAATCGCCCCTCCCCTGCCTGCGCGCCGCGCCCGCAGGCTTCCTGTAAACCGCCGGCTTCACGTACTCCAGCTCGTGCCGGATCCCCATCAGCCCCTCGCTGTGCCCGATGAGGAACCACCCGCCCGGCTCCAGCCGCTCCGCGAAGCGCCGCACCAGCCGCTCCTGGGTCGGCTTGTCGAAATAGATCATCACGTTGCGGCAGAAGATCACATGGAACCGGGGAAGGTGCGAGAAATCCTCCATGAGATTCAGCCGCCGGAACTCGATCCGCGCCCGCCATTCCGGCTTCACGCGCACCATGCCTTCCCAGCGGCCCTCCCCCTTCTGGAAGAACCGCTGCGCCCATCCGGGCGGCAGCCCCTGCAGGCGCTCCTGCGGATAGATCCCCGAGCGCGCCTTCTCCAACACCCGCGTCGAAATGTCGGTCGCCAGCAGCTCCAGCCGCGCCAGGCGCTCCGGCGGCAGCGCCTCCGCCGCGGTGAACAGGATCGTGTACGGCTCCTCGCCCGTCGAGCAGCCCGCGCTCCAGATGCGCACCGCGCCGCGGGCTGCCAGCGGCGGCAGCACCGCCTCGCGCAGCAGCGCAAAATGCTGCGGCTCGCGCAGGAAGCTCGTGTGGTTCGTCGTCAGCGCGTTGATCAGCCGCTCCAGCTCCTCCCCCGTGCGGTCGCGCTTCACCGCCTCCACATACTCCGACAGGCTGCCCAGGCCCAGCTCGCTGACGCGCCGCGCCAGCCGCGCATTCACCAGCGCCTCCTTGCCGGGCTTCAGATCCAGCCCGAAAATCCGGTAGGCCAGCTCCCGGATCTCGCGGAACTCCCGCTCCGTCAGCCCCTGCATCGCCATCGAGCCCCCTCCTGCCCTTCAGCTCCGCACCACCGCCCCCGCCTCGCCGGCGATCGACGCCAGGTCCAGGATCAGCCCCACCTTGCCGTCGCCCAGGATCGCCCCTCCGGCCAGCCCCTTCGCCTCCCGGAAGGCCGGGCCCAGGCTCTTGATCACCACCTCCTGCTTGCCCACCAGCTCGTCCACCAGCAGGCAGAACACTCGGCTGCCGCTTTCGCCCACGATCATCAGCCCCTCGCACGGGTCCGCGCTGCGGGCCTCGATGCCCAGCCTCGCCGCCAGCCGCACCACCGGCAGGAGCCGCCCCCGCACCATCGCCATCTCCCCCTTGCCCTCCACCGTGAACACCTGCTCGGGCGACGCCCTGAACATCTCCCGCACGGCGAAGATCGGCACGATGAACCGCTCCCCGCCCACCGAAACGATCAGCCCGTCGATGATGGCCAGCGTGAGCGGAACCTTCAGCAGGAACGTCGTCCCCGCGCCGCTCGTGCTCACGATCTCGATCCGCCCGCGCAGCTTGTGGATGTGCTTCCGCACCACGTCCATCCCGACGCCGCGGCCGCTGACGTCGGTCACCTGCTCGGCGGTCGAAAAGCCGGGCTCGAAGATCAGATGGAACACCTCGTGGTCGCTCAGCTTGGCATCCGGGGCCACCAGCCCGCGCTCCACGGCCTTGCGGAAGATCCGGTCGCGGTCGAGGCCGCGGCCGTCGTCGCTGATCTCGATCACAATCATTCCCGCCTGATGCGACGCCGCCAGCCGGATCCGCCCCGCCGCGGGCTTGCCCTTGGCCTCGCGCTCGGCCGGCGGCTCCAGCCCGTGATCCATGCTGTTGCGCAGCATGTGCACCAGCGGGTCGTGCAGCTCTTCCACGATCGTGCGGTCCAG
>JBBFLJ010000051.1:0-12654 GCA_037481575.1 Bryobacteraceae bacterium
CTCCTGCGTCACCAGATAGTCCCGCTGCTTGCTCACCCCCGTCAGCGCGGCATTCTTGGAAAGCGATCCCCCCGCCTGGTGCAGCATGTAGCACACGCGGTAGATCTCTTCCTTCAGCCGGTCGATGTTTTCCAGCGCGATCCGGTACACATGCCCCTCGGGCTCCGTCCACCCGAACCGGTCGTCCTTGCCCAGCTTCACGTAGTAGCTCTCGCCCACCACCTGCTTGAACTCGCTGTCGCTGTAAATCACCGGCATCGCGAAAAGCCCCATCGTCAGCGCCCATGCCAGCGCATTCGACTTGTTGAAGTGCTCCAGCTGCAGCGACGCCGCCCGGTTCATCAGCCACATCCCGTCGCCCAGCGTGAACTCGAACACCGGCACCCGCCCAAGCCTCGCCAGCCCGTGCAGCCCTTCTTCGGTCTTCTCCGGCGGCCCCGCCTTGCCCTCCGTCTCCACCTGCCGCCAGATCTCGTAGCACTGACGGTCGTAGCGCACCCACTCGCGCAGCGTCCGCTTCACTCCGCTCGACTCGTCCACCACGTCCCGCTCGCTTCGCAGGACCACCCACTCGTACTCGCCGCGCTCGTCCTTCTGCCAGTGGATCACGCTCTCCGCCGGATACTCGCTGAAGTATCCGCGCGAAAGCCCCAGCGCGTCCTCCTCCGCGCGGCTCCCCGCCGGCCGAGGCCCCTTCGGAAAGTCGATCGTGATGTAGCTGCGCCCCATCACCATCGCCTCGATCACCTGCCGCCGGAAAAAGTCGCTCAACGTCGATCCGCGCCGGTCGCAGTCCTCCGCCAGCTCGTTGAAATACCGCCGCGCCGCCTCGTCCCGCCCCTCGAACGTCAGGATCGGCTCCCTGCGGAACAGCGTCGCCGCATACCAGTCGATGATCGACCCCGCGTAGTTCTCGTAAAACGCCCGGCTCACCCGTTCGCGATAAACCGCTGCCGGCTCCTTCTGCCTCGGAATCAGGTAGCGGTCCGCATTCGCCGTGAACTGCTCCCCGCCCGCGTAAAGGTCCCGGTACTTCGGCCACACGCCCTTCCAGGCTTTGTACTCCGGATGCTCCCGGTTGATGTCATGCATCGCTTTCCGCCTCACCAGTACAGCCGTTGGTCCCTCTCTCCCGCCGCCGCGTCCGCATGCTGCCGCTCCCACAGCAGGTATCCCAGCGCGTCGCTCAGGTGCGTGCGCCGCGGATCTTTCTCCTTGTCGATCTCATTGGCCCCCTCCGCCCACTGCACGCGCTCGAAGTCCAGGATCAGCTCCTTGCAGCGCGGGTGCACCAGCAGTCCCACCTCCCCCGCCGCGTTTCTCAGCTTCGCGTTCACCAGCGCCGCCCGCTCCCGCACCGGCGGGTTCTTCTTCGGAATCCGGTACGCGGGACGCTCCCCCCTCTCTGCGAAAAACGCCTCGATCACCTCCCGGTCCGTCGTCCCGCTCGTCTGCAGCCGCCCCGCGCAGGCGTCTCCGTATATCACGACTCCCGCCTTCCAGCCCCCGTACCGCCTCGCGAACTCCTCGCACGCGTCCCGCGTCCCCGCACGCCGCAGAACGATCTCGTCCAGCACATGCACCCGCCCCTCCACCTCCTGCACCACCACGCTCGACATCGGATCCACGTTGAAGTCCAGCGCCCACAAAAGCTCCCGCCCCGGGTCCGCTTCCACCTCCCTCACGTTCGCCTTGCGGTCGAACGCGTGGTACACCAGCCCCTGCGCCGGATTCAGGTACTCGCCCAGCACTTCCTGCGCGTAAAACGCCTCGTCATAGCTGTGCTTCAGCCGTTCATAAAAATCCGGCACCTTCTCGAGCAGGTAGCGGTTCTCGAACGGCTGCGCCTGCACGCACTCGTATCCCTCCACGGGGTCGTGAATGAACCGCTCCCACACCCAGTCGAACCCCTTCGGCGTCCACACTCCGAACCCGCAGAGCCGCTTCGCCTGCGGATCCCTCAGCCTCCCCTCCAGCCGCACCCACGCCTCTTCGCTCGCGTACGTCAGCTCGTCCACCCCGAACCACGCCAGGTTCGTCCCTCTCAGCCGCTCGTACTCGTCCAGCGACCGGAACAGGATCCGCGAGTCCGTATCCAGCAGCACCACCTGGTTCTCCGCCTTGTTGAACTCGTAGGGAATCCCGCTCTGCCGCAGCACCTCGAACAGCGCCGCCTGCGTCGCGTCCCGCAGCATCGGATACGTCGGCGCTCCGATCAGCCCCGTCCTCCCGGGATTCAGATACGCCAGCTTCAGCGCCTCATGGCACAGGGCTTGGCTCTTGCCCGATCCGATCGGCCCCGAAAACCCCTTGAACCGCGCCGTGGATTCGTGGAACCGCCGCTGCGAGGGCAGCGGTGCATACGGAATGGTCCTCCGGATCTTCATTCCCCTTTCGGCTCCACCCACTCCACCTTCACCGCGCTCGGCTTCTCCAGCCCCAGCGACTCCCGCAGCTGAATCAACCGCACTCCCTCGCTGGTCGAAATCTTGCACTCGCCCTCTTCCACCTGCTCGGCCAGCTGCAGCAGCATCCGGTCCACCATCGCCCCCAGCTTCTTCTTGTCCAGCCTCACGGTGCGTTTCCTGGTTGCCGCCTTCTTTTCCGCTGACTGCGCCGTCCCGGTGGCTTTCCCGGTCGCCCCCTTGCTGCCCGCCTTTGTCGCGGGCTTTGGCGCCTTCTTCGGTCCCTGCGCCGTCTTTCGCGTCGCTTTCCTCTTCGTCTCTCTCGTTGCCATCTCCGCGCGTTCCCCCGCCGCTACAGAGCTTCCTCGCCGCCCTTCTCCGCAACCCCTTTCCCCGTTCCAGGCGCAAAAAAACAAAAGAGAAATTTCTTGTTCAACTCTTGTGACAGCTTCCCTTCCCCGCCCCGCATCGGATACCGTAGAAGGGGATCAGCCCCGTATGCTGAGAGAAACGTTTCTCTTCCTCTCCCGCCGCCGCGCCCTCCGGCGGTGGATGGAAACTTCCCCCGCCGCCGCCCGCCTCACCCGCCGCTTCATCGCCGGCCGCCGCCTCGAAGACGTCATCGCCGTCGCCCTCCGCCTCCAGCAGGAAGGCATTTTGTCCACCCTCGATCACCTTGGCGAGAACGTCACATCCCGTGAAGAAGCCGAAGCCGCCCGCGCCTGCATCGAGGATGCCCTCGACGCCATCGCCCGCTCTTCCCTGAACTCCACCGTCTCCATCAAGCTCACTCAGTTCGGCCTTGACATCTCGGACTCCCTCTGCCGCGCCAACGTCGAATCCGTCCTCCTCAAGGCCCGCGCCATCCGCTCCCGCGTCGAAATCGACATGGAGTCCAGCCAGTACGTCGACCCCACCCTTCGCATCGTCGAAGACCTCCACTCCGCCCACAACGGTCTTCGCGCCGTCCTCCAGGCCTACCTCTACCGCACCCACGACGACCTCCGCCGCCTTAACTCCCTCCGCATCCCCGTCCGCCTCTGCAAGGGCGCATACAAGGAACCCCACACCGTCGCATGGCCCCGAAAACGCGACGTCGACTCCAGCTACGCCCGCCTCGCCCGTCTCATGCTCGACGAGGGCGAGGACCCCGCCTTCGCCACCCACGACCCCCGCATGATCGACATCGTCGTCGAACATGCCGCCCGCTCCGGACGCAGCCCCTCCACCTTCGAGTTTCAGATGCTCTACGGCGTCCGCCGCGACCTGCAGCGCATGCTCGTCTCCTCCGGCTACCGCCTCCGCCTCTACGTCCCCTACGGCGACGCCTGGTACCCCTACTTCATGCGCCGCCTCGCCGAGCGGCCCGCCAATCTCTTCTTCATCCTGCGCAACCTCGCCCGCCAATAATCCGGAACTTTCGGAACTGCCGCCCCGGCGTCAGCGTCTAAACTGGTTGAGGACGGCCGGGTGAAGTTCTGGGGCTTTTTCCTGGCGAAGCTCGCCGCCGCCGCTGCGGTCATGCGCGGCCTCTGGCTCGCCATCGACCGCCTCCTCCCGGAGCCGGAAATCTTCCTTTACACGCACTTGCCCCGCTTCCCCAACGATCTCCCCTGGACCATCGCCATCCTCGTCTACTCCCTCTTCGCCCTCGGCCTTCTCGTCCTCATCGTCCTCGATCAGCGCTCCCGCTGCCGCATCTGCCTCCGCCGCCTCCGCATGCCCGTCGAAAGCGGCAGCTGGAGCCGCGCCACTCTCTTCGCCCCGCCTCGCATGTCCCTCATCTGCCCCTACGGTCACGGAACCCTCGAAGAGCCCGTCGCTCACGTCTCCGCCCAGCCACCCTCGGAATGGCACCCGCACGGCGACATCTGGAAAGAACTGGAAGCGCTCGACAGGGAACGCCAGTAGCGGTCATGCCAAAATAGAAACTGTCCGGATCCGGAAGCCAATCTCGTGACCGCCAAGGCCCGAAAATCCCTCCCATCCTTCCTCCCCCGCCGCACATTCGGCAGGGTCCTCGCTGCTCTCATCGCATTCCTCGCCGTATCCTCCCTCATCGCCTTCATCGCCATCTGGGTCCATTACTCCCGACTCGTCGACGAGAAACTCAAGAAAGGCCCGTTCACCCAAACCGCCCAGCTCTTCGCCACCCCCGAGCCCGTCAGCGTCGGCGACTCCCTCACCCCGGACGAGCTCGTCGCCGCGCTCCGCCGCCGCGGCTACACCACCGATCGCTCCAACCGCATCGGCTGGTACCACGTCCGCCCCGACGGCGTCGAGATCTTCCCCGGCGTGGACGCCTACCCCCACTCCGAGCCCGGCGTCGTCTTCATTGAGAACAACACCGTCACACGCATCGTCTCCAGCCGCGACCACACCGAGCGCCCGCGCTACTTCCTCGAGCCCGAACTCGTCACCAACCTCCACGACCGCCGCCGCGAAAAACGCCGCCTCGTCCGCTTCGAAGACATCCCCAAGGTCCTCGTTCACGCCGTCATCTCCGCCGAAGACAAGCGCTTCTTCGACCACGCCGGCTTCGACCCCATCCGCATCCTCCGCACCGCCTGGGTCGACATCACCCAGAACCGCCGCTACGGCGCCTCCACCATCTCCATGCAGCTCGCCCGCCTCCTCTGGCTCTCCCGCGACAAGACATGGAAACGCAAGGCGCTCGAGGCCCTCATCACCCTCCAGCTCGAACAGAAGCTCACCAAGGAGCAAATCTTCGAGTACTACGCCAACCAGGTCGACCTCGGCCAGCGCAAGAGCTTCGCCATCCACGGCTTCGGCGAGGCCGCCCAGGTCTATTTCGGCAAGGACCTCCGCGATCTTCGCCTTGAGGAAGCCGCCCTCCTCGCCGGCCTCATCCAGCGCCCCAACTATCTCAACCCCTACCGCCACCCCGAACGCGCCATCCAGCGCCGCAACATCGTCCTCGGCCTCATGCGCGAAAACGGCTACATCACCGAACTCCAGTACCTCGAGGCCGTCAAAGCTCCGCTGCGCCTCGCTGAAGGCGGCGAAGAATCCACTGACGCCCCCTACTTCGTCGACCTCGCCTACGACGAACTCCAGGAAAACTTCTCCGACCTCGACTTCCAGGCCAACTCCTACCGCATTTACACCACCCTCGACATGAAACTCCAGCGCGACGCCATCGAGGCCGTCCGCATCGGCATCCAGGAGGTCGACGCGCTTTTGGCGAAGATGCGCCGCAAATACCCCGAGCCCCAGGTCGCGCTCGTTTGCCTCGATCCTCACACCGCCGAAGTCAAGGCCCTCGTGGGCGGTCGCAGCTACGCCGCCAGCCAGCTCAACCGCGCCCTCGCCCGCCGCCAGCCCGGCTCCGCCTTCAAGCCCTTCGTCTACGCCGCCGCCCTCAATACCGCCCTCGAGGGACGCGAACCCGTCATCACGCCCGTCACCCAGGTCGTCGACGAACCGACTACGTTCTTCTATGACGACCGCGAATACACGCCCAACAATTTCCGCCAGCAGTTCAACGGCCCGGTCACCCTCCGCTTCGCCCTCTCCAAGTCCCTCAATATTCCCACCGTCAAGTTCGCCGAAATGGCCGGCTATGAAAACGTCGCCGCGCTCGCCGAAGCCGCCGGGCTCCGCGGCGTGAAGCCCACGCCCGCTCTCGCTCTCGGCGCGTACGAGGTCACTCCGCTCGACATCGCTGCCGCCTACACCGTCTTCTCCAATCAGGGCGTCTGGGTTCAGCGCAATCTCATCCGCGAAATCCGCTCCTCCGACGGCGCCCTGATCTTCGAATACCGGCCCGTTTCGCGCCCCGTCCTCGACCCTCGTATCGCCTACATGGTTGTCAACCTCATGGAGGAAGTCCTCCGCTCGGGAACCGGCGCCGGCGTGCGGTCCCGCGGCTTCCTGCTCCCTGCAGCCGGCAAAACCGGCACATCCCACGACGCATGGTTCGCGGGCTTCACCTCCAAGCTCCTTTGCGTCGTGTGGGTCGGCTTCGACGACAACCAGGAACTCCCGCTCGAGGGCGCCAAGGCTGCCCTCCCCATTTGGGCCGAATTCATGAAGCGCGCCCACCGCCACCGCGAATACCGCGGCGTCCAGCCCTTCTCCCCTCCCGACGGCGTCGCGATCGTGGATATCGATCCCCTCAGCGGACAACTTGCGACTTCCGCCTGCCCGAAGCCCGTCTCCGAAGTCTTCCTCGCCGGCACCCAGCCTGTGGAACTCTGCCACCTCCACGGCGGCGCCGGTCGCACGCTCATCTCCGGTTGGGACTCCGAACCCGCTGCATCGCCCCAGTCCCCGCGCCCATCCCGGCAGGCGGCTCCCTCTGCCGTCGAAGCCCATGCTGCGCCGGCTCCTCAGCCTTCCTCTCCTCCGCCCGCGCCCCGGCAGCCAGAACAACGCAGGGGATTCTGGGGCCGTATTCGGGCTATATTTAAGTAGGCTCGTTGCCAGGGAGGGCCCTATGCAGTCTCCCGCAAAATTCCCCCTTCTTCTCACGGCGCTCTGCTTCCTCGCTGCCGCTCGCCAGACGCCGCAAACGCCCCCGTCCCCTGCCCCCCAAACCGCATCTCAGCCGGAATCGCCGAAGCCGCAGATCTCGCCGGAAATGCGAGGCGACATCTACATGGCCCGCCGCATGTACCGCGAAGCCATCGACGTCTACCGGTCCATTCAGCCCCCGACCGCCGTCATACTCAATAAAATCGGCATCGCCTACCAGCAGCTCGGCGACCTCGACTCGGCAAAAAAAATGTACGAGCGCGCCCTGAAGCTCAACAAGAATTACCCGGAAGCGATCAATAATCTCGGCACCATTCATTACGCCCGCAAGAGCTACCGGCGCGCGATCTCCCAGTACAAAAAGGCGCTCAAGCTGAACCCGGACTCCGCCTCCATTTACTCCAACCTCGGCACCGCTTATTTCGCCCGGAAGGACTACCGCCGCGCTGCCGAATGCTACGAGAAGGCCATCTCCCTCGACCCCGATGTCTTCGAGCGCCGCGGCACCTCGGGCGTCCTCCTTCAGGAGCGCAGCGTCGAGGAGCGCGCCCGCTTCCACTACCAGCTCGCCAAGGTCTACGCCAAGCACCGCCGCAACGATCTCGCCCTCTTCTACATTCGGAAATCCCTCGAAGAGGGATTCAAGGACAAGAAGCGCTACCTTGAGGAGGAGGAATTCGCCGAGCTTCGGAAATTGCCCGAATTTGAAGAAATCATCAAAATCGAACCTCGTGTCATTTAACAAGTTCCTCCTCCTCACAGCCGCCTTCGCGCCGCTGCTCTTTTTTCCGTCCTGCCGCCGCACCCCGCAGGAGAGGCCGCCCATCCGGCGCCTCGCGGTCCTGCCTTTCGAGGACCACTCCGTGCGCGCCTCCCATGCCTGGCTCGCGCGTCTCTTGCCCTTTTCTCTCGGCCGCCAGCTCGCCGGCGCGCCGGGGCTTCAGGTCGTCGAAGCTCGCTCCTCCGCGTCTCTTCCCGATGCGACCCACGAACTTTCAGGCTTCTTCCTCGCGCGCGATGGCGCCCTCGAAGCCCATTTGTTCCTCTACGATCTCCCCTCTCACAAACTCGCCCGCCATCAGGTGCTCTCCGCCCCCGCCGCCGGCTGGAGAGACCTGCTCGTTTCCTCCGCCCGCTTCCTTTCATCCGCGCTCGTTTCCGGAGCTCAGCTCCAGCCCCTCGGTGTCACGCAGGAGTCAGCCGCCCGGCGCCTCGCTGAAGCCCTGTCCGCCAACTCCGTGCAGCTGGCGGAAGACGCTTTCCGTGCCGCCTCCGAAGCCGACCCCGCCTGCGGATGGTGCTGGCTCGGGTGGGCCGAGACCGCCGCACGCCGCGGCGGCCGCGACGCCGCTCTTTCCGCTCTTGCTGCCGCTGAGAAACACCGCGCTTCCCTCGATCCGCTCTCGCAACATAACCTCGCCCTCCTCGCGGCGAACCTGAATGCAGACTCCCGCGCCGCTGCCGCCGCGCTCGAAAAAATCGCCGCTGCCGCGCCCTCCGATCCACTCGCCCAGGCTCGCCTCGCCGAATCCCTCGTCGCCCTTCGCGAATACTCGAAGGCTGTCCGCTACTACCGCCGCGCCATCGATCTCGATCCCCGCGCCGCCGCCTTCTGGAACTCCCTCGCATACGCCGAAGCCTGGCAGGGCCGTTTCGACGACGCCCTGAAAGCCGTCGCGCGTTACGCCGAACTCGACGCCTCCGCCAACCCGGCCGATAGCCGCGGCGAAATTCTCATGATGGCGGGCCGCTTCCCGGAAGCCTTCCAGGCGTTCGACGAAAGCTACCGCAAAGACCCGATGTTCAACAACGGCGCCGCTCTCGAAAAGGCCGCCCTCTGCTGGCTGCTTCAGGGCGACTCCCGCCGCACTGCGGAAACCCTCGCCCGCCTCATCGAAGACCGCGCCCGCGCGGGCGACCGCACCGTCGAACTCCGCCGCGCCCGTTGGGAATGGCTCACCGGGCAATCCGCCCTCGCCAGAGAGCGCTTCTCCCGCCTCGCCCGCGAAGCATCCCACCCCCTCGCCCCCATCGCTTCCTCCATGCTCGCCCTCCGGCTCTCCGCGTCAGACCCCTCCGCCGCCGCTGCCATCCTTCGAACCCTTGCCCCCGCGCGCGACCCCATGTATCAGCTCTACTCCCTTTACGCTGCTTCCGGCGCCAATCCATCTCTCATCGATCCGCTCCGCGACGAGCGTCTCCGCGGCGAACTCAACGCGCTTTCGCTCACGCTCCGCGGCGATTGGCCCCGCGCCGCTGCAGCATGGAACACCGTTCTCGAACGCTCTCCCGGCGGATCGGACGGGCCCTACCACGAACTCCTTGCCTTTTGCCTCGCCCGGGCCGGCAATATTGAACAGGCAGCCGCCGCGCTTGGCGCCTCTTGGCCCCTGCTGCATCAGGGCCAGATGGAGTTCTACGACTTCCTCGTCTACCCCAACCTGCTCTTCACCCGCGCCGAAATCGCCCGCGCCCAGGGACGCATGGACGAAGCCCGCCGCCTCTACGACGCGTTCTTGCAGTTCGCAGGCGACCGCGCTGACCTCGCACAGCAGGCGGCCCGCGCACGCGCTGCCGCCCGCCTCTGAAACGCCGCTCTCATGCGCGCTTGATGTCGTCCTTCTCGAAGTCCCACTCCACCATCCGCCGCGTCTTCACGCTCTCGTTCACCATGTGGGCGCACGCCGCCGCGTGATGGCCCGCCACTTCGTTCTGCCAGTACGGCTTGCGCGTCCGGATCGAGTTGAGGAAATGCCAGAAGTGGATGATCGTGGCATCCTGCCCTTCCTCGCGCCACACGTTGCCGCCGTCCACCAGCCGGGGCTTGTTCAGGTGCCGCAGCTCTTCCTTCTGCACCTTCGGATCTTTCCAGTACTGCTCCTCCAGCCGCCTCGGCCAGCTCTCCACAATCCAGCGGTTGTCCTCCCTCACGTTCTCCGGCCAGTACCGCAGCTCGCCCCAGCCCACGGAAATCGTTCCTTCCGTTCCCAGGAACGTGAAGCTCGCTTCCGAAGACGATTGGTTGTTGAACGTTGACGAAAGGTTCACCGTGAACCCCTCCGGATATTCGAGCACCGCGTTCAGCGTGTCCGGCACCTCGCGAGACTCCTTCCACCGGTACAGCTCGCCCATTGCCATCACCCGCGCCGGCATCTTCGCGTCCATCAGGTAGTGGATCGTCGTGCAAAGGTGCACGAACAGGTCTGTCGCGATTCCACCCGAGTAATCCTCATAGCAGCGCCACCGGAAGAACCGCTCCAGGCTGAACGGCCGCTTTGGCGCCGGCCCCAGAAACATCTCCCAATTCACCGTCTCCGGCCCGGCGTCCGGCGGAATCGGATAGATCCACGCGCCCGATGCTGTGTTCCGGTTGTAAGCAGCCCGGATCAGCGTCACTTTGCCCAGCTTACCCCCTCGGATCAGCTCCCGCGCGTGGTTCTGCGTCATCGACGACATCCCCTGCGATCCCACCTGCACGATCCGCCCCGTCCGCTTCGCCGCCGCGATGATCTCCAGCCCCTCGCTCGAACGGTACGTCAACGGCTTCTCGCAGTAAACGTCCTTGCCCGCCTCCAGCGCCTCCACCACCATCTGCTTGTGCCAGTGGTCCGGCGTCGCCACCACCACCGCGTCAATCGACTTGTCCGCCAGCGCCTCGCGATAGTCTTTCAACACCTTCGGCGCCGCGCCCCGCCGCCCGCGGATCCGCTCCGTCGCGCGCTCCACGCGCCCCGTGTAGGCATCGCACACCGCCGGAATCTCAAACTGCGGATGCGCCATCATCGCTTCCATCAACTCGTGCGCCCGCGCTCCGCACCCGATGAACGCCGCTCTCACACGGTCGTTCGCGCTCACCCGCGCCTGCATCGACGCCGCCACCGCCGCCGGGATCTCCAGAAACCCTCGCCTTGTGATTTCCATGAATGAATTCACCTCCAGCGACTCGTATTGTATGCTTTTTCCGGAACCCCCATGAGCCAGCCGGCGTCACCGCTCTCCATCCGCCGAGCCACCCTCGACGACAGGCACGCCATCTACGAGATTCAGCGCGCCGCCATTCTCGAAACCTGCCGCCGCAGCTACCCCGAAGAAGACGTCACCGTCTGGGCAGGCCTGCTCTCGCCGGATTCCTATCACGCCATCCAGAACCGCTACTTCGTCGTCGCCGAGCGCGACGGGCGCATCGTGGGCTTCGGACAGCTCGACGAACAGGAGGGCGAGGTCGAAGCCATCTACGTCTCGCCGGCCGCCTCAGGCCGCGGCGCCGGCTCGGCCATCCTCCAGCATCTCGAACAACGCGCCCGCCAGTGCGGACTCAAGGAACTCAAGGTCCGCTCCACCCTCAACGCCGAGTCCTTCTACGCCCGCCACGGCTACCAGCACCTCGCCCTCATCCGCTATCGCCTCGTCCCCTCTCTCATGTTGAACTGCGTCGAAATGCGCAAGCGCCTCGACTGATTCCCGCCGCCCCAGGCTCTCTCTGTTCCCCCGGCGCTCGCGCCGGGGCCGCGTTTCGCGTGTTGTTTTCGTGCGATTTTTCTTTGGGTTCCCCCGACGCTTGCGTCGCGTCCGCACTGCCTTCCCAGCGCCATGCTGTGTTGTTCCCCCGGCGCTCGCGCCGGGGCCGCGTTTCGCACCTTGTTTCCGCGAGATCTTTTCTTTGCGTTCCCCCGACGCTTGCGTCGGGGCCGCATTGCCCGCGGTGCCGGCGAAACACCTTAAGAGATGGGGACAGACTTCTCTGTCCCGCTCCCGCAACGCTCGAACCCCAACGCCCCGCCCACTCGTGGACAGAGCAGTCTGTCCCCATCTCCGCCCCCCATCGCAGTTTCGCGGTTATGCAGATCTGACGCTGCCCACGCCACTGCCGCGCCGCCCAGGCAGTTCCCCCGGCGCTCGCGCCGGGGCCGCGTTTCCTCTTCACCCCTGTGTTTGCCCTCGTGACGAGCACTGGGAACGCGTCGTTTTGATGCCCCCAGTGTTTGCGTTGTTCTCTCGGCCGCAACATCGCTCCCTGTCTCCGTCGCCGCGAACAAGGCCGCGAGAGCATCCCTGCTCCCATCCTTGTTCCGCAGAGAGCGGCTTCGGAGACAGGCACAGTGGCCGTTTCGGGCGTTTTCTTGCTCTGGCGGGGCGGAGACTTCAATGCGCAATGGCAGAATTGCGCGCCTCTCTGATTGGGTGAGGGTTCAAGAATGACGTGACTTCGTGGAACCGAAGAAGACTGCAGGTGCCATGCACTCCTTGCCAAGTCGGGGGGAAGTGAAGCACTCCGGATCTGGTCGGAGTCTGTGGGGGGGAGCGGGAGGGGGGCGGATGGGGGAAATCCCTCCCGCTCCTGGCGGGTGGTGGAGCTTTTACTATAGCAACTTCTCGCCCGGATGTAAAGAGGGCATGAAATTTTTCTGCGCCAGCGGCTGCCATCCCGCCGGGTCGTCTGCCGCACCCCCCTCCTCCTGACCCGCCGCTGTTCCTGCAGCCTTGGGCTAAACTTGAGAAGAACTCGGCACTTCAATTCCGGGGCGGCCGCTTCATGCTCCTGCCTGCTACCCCTGTCGAGCGCCTGCGCGAGGCCATTCGCCCCTATTACCTGCGCCACGTCTATTTCCCCCTGCGTCCTTCCTGCCGCCCGCCCGAGTTTGTCCGCTGCTGGCAGGTTCCTCACGAATTCCAGGGCGGACCGCGGGCGCTCGGCATCCCGCCCCCGCACCCTTCCCTGCCGGACGTCCTCTTCCTGCCCATGACGGACTGG
>JBBFLJ010000052.1:0-11580 GCA_037481575.1 Bryobacteraceae bacterium
GCAGGGGACTCCAGTAAAGGAGAGGCTGGGTGAGGAGCGGGAGCAGAGCCGGTGCAATCCGTGAACATTTTGAACTGCGCATGGCGGCGATGGGGACAGGCCGCTCTGTCCACAAGAGCGGAGGGCGTCTAGGGTATGAGCGATGCGGGGTCGGGACAGAGATGCCTGTCCCCATCGCCTCAGGGCTTGCTTGCGCGTCGCACTGGCAACGCGGCCCCGGCGCAAGCGCCGGGGGAACTGCGCGGGCGCTGCGCTTGCACGTGGTTATGCGTCAGCGAGCGACAGAGCGTCGGCGGTGGGCCCTGCGCTTGCGCGTGGTTATGCGTCGGCGGGCGAAAGAGCGTCGGCGGTGGGCCCTGAGCTGGCGCTCAGGGGAATGAGGTGAGCCGGGATGAGGCCGTTGTATGTGAAGGGCAGAGGCGACGGGCGGTGGCGGGCGAAGGACGGGTCGCTCGTGTATGAGCGGCCGGGGCAGGCGGCGGTCCGGTTTCCGCTGGAGCGGGTGAGCCGCGTTGTGGTGCGGGGGCGGGCGGGCTGGGGCGAGGAGGTGTTGCGGGCGTGCGCGGCGGGAGGAGTGGTGGTGGCATTGCTCGATGCGGATGGAAATCCGGAGGGATTTTTGCTGCCTTGGCGGAAAAAACAGTTGAAACCTGGGCAAATGCTCGAAGAATTTCTGCACCGGCGGGACTGGCAATGGCGCTTCGAAAACTGGAGGAGATCGGAGGAGCGGCGCGCTATTTTCAAGGTTTTGCCGGCGGCGAGACAGCATGCACCGCTGCGGGCGCCGGACCGGGCGCGGCAGGCGCTGGAAGCGTGGGTGGGCGACCGCCGGGGCGTGGCGCTGATCGAGAAATGGAAGCCGCTGCTGGCGGCGGTGGTGCATTCGAAGCTCTGCGAAGAGGGGCTGAGCCCGGCAGCGCCGGGAGGAAAAAAGGGCGCGCTGGACCTGGCAGGAGTGTTCTGCCATCTGCTCGGGTGGCACCATTACCGGCATGCGAAGGACTGCTGCGTGGCGCCGGAGGCGTGGTTTGAGGAGGTCTCCGCGTACGAGCGAATCCGGGAGCGGGATGAACAGAGGGCCGTGGCGATGTGCCGGCGGTTTGTTGCGTGGCTGGGGGAGCAGGAGTGGGAATGAGCGAGGCGAGGGCATGGCTGGCGTGCTACGACATCGCGGAGCCGCGGCGGCTGCGGCAGGTGCACCGGTATCTGGCGAAGCGGGCGATTGCGGTGCAGTATTCGGTGTTCGCCGGGGTGTGGACAGAAGGGGAGCTGGGGCGGGTGCTGGAGGGGATCGGGCATCAGATCAGCGCAAAGCGGGACGATGTAAGGGTGTATCCGCTGCCGCAGTGGGGTGCAGCGGAGGTGCGGGGTCCGATGGTGGAAGGGGAAGGGATCTGGCTGCTGACGCGGGAATTCGCGGTGATCCGGGCGGCGGCGCTGGCGTGGGGAGGAACGATGGGAAAAGGGGAAAAATGGCTGCGCCGCGCGGGCCTGGATTGTGATATGAAGTGAGAAATCTCATGGAAATTGGCACACAGGAAAAAGCGGGAACGGCGGTGTTGCCGGGGCGGCTGCCGGTGGGGCGGTACCGGCTGGAATTCCGGGCGGAGCGGGCGTATGAAATCCGGGGCTACCGGGGCTCGGCGTGGCGGGGATTGCTGGGGCATGCGCTGAAAAAGCTGGTGTGCATCACGCGGGATTTGCGGTGTGCGGACTGCCTGATTTACCGCAGCTGCGTGTATCCGTATGTCTTCGAGACGCCGGAGGAGCGGGGCACAGCGCCGGCGTCTGTGGCGGAGGCGGCGCCGCATCCCTATGTGCTGGCGGTGGCGCCGTTGTGGCAGAGGCGGACGGTGCTGGGCGAGACGGTGGAGGTGACGCTGATCGGGGAAGGGAACCGGGCGGCGGTGTATGTGCTGCACGCGCTGCGTGAGGGGGCGGCGCGGGGGATCGGGGCAGAGCGGGTGGCGTTGCGGCTGGAGCGGATCGAACAGCAGGAGAGGGCGGGGGGAGAGTGGCGGCGGGCGCTGCTGGAGGGGGGATTGCTGGATCTGCGGGAGGCGGCGACGCCGGCGCCGCCGCCGATGCCGGAAGTAGCGCGGGTGCGGCTGCTGACGCCGCTGCGGATCCGGAGAGAGAACGATCTGGTGGCGCCGGAGCGGATGGGGTTCGATGAGCTGGCGGCGGCGGTGCTGCGGCGGCTGGCTCTGCTGACGCGGTTCCACACGGCGCAGATGTGGAGGATGGATCACGCGCGGCTGCGGGCGGCTGCGGCGGAGGCGAGGATCTTGGAGAGGCGGCTGCACTGGCAGGACTGGGCGCGGTATTCGAACCGGCAAGGGAAAAAGATTCCGATGGGGGGAGTGATGGGGGAGTTCGTGGTGGAGACGCGTGGGCTGGAGGAGTTGTGGCCGCTGCTGTGGGTAGGGCAGTGGGTGCATGCGGGCAAGGGGGCGGTGATGGGGCTGGGGCGGTTCGAGGTGGAGGGGGCATGAGGCGGGGCAGGCGGATCCTGGTGGCGGTGACGGGGCTGTCGCCGCAGGTGGTGACGGAGACGGTGTATGCGCTGGCGGTGCAGCGGAAGCCGGCGTGGATTCCAACGGAAATCCGGGTGATCTCGACCTCGGAAGGAGCGGAGCGGGCGAAGCTGACGCTGCTGGGGAAGGATCCGGGGTGGTTTCACCGCTTGAGGAAGGATTACCGGCTGCCGCCCATGCGGTTCGACGAGAGCCTGATCCGGGGGCTGAAGAGGAAAGGCGGAGGGGCGCTGGACGACATCCGGACGGAGGAGGACAATCTGGCGGCGGCGGATGCGTTGCTGGAGGAGATTGCGGACGCGACGGCAAAGGCGGATGAGGTGCACGTGTCGATCGCCGGGGGGCGGAAGACGATGGGATTTTTTGCGGGGTATGCGTTGTCGCTGGTGGGGCGGGAGCAGGATGCGCTGTCGCATGTGCTGGTGGAGCCGCCCTTCGAGTCGCACCCGGATTTTTTCTATCCAAGCCCAACTCCGCGGATCATTTACACGCCGCCGCCGCAGAGCCGCCCGCTGGATGCGAGCCGGGCGCGGGTGACGCTGGCGGAGATCCCGTTTGTGCGTCTGCGGCGGCTGCTGGAGAAGAGCCGGAGGGGGCGGAAAGGAGGCTTTGCGAGGGCGGTTCAGCAGGCGCAGGAGGCGCTGCGGCCGCGGGTGGTGATCCGGTATGGGGAAGGGTGCGTGGAGGCAGGGGGAGAGCGGATTCCGCTGCGTCCGGCGGAGCTGGCGTTCTACGGGATGATTGCGCGGGCGGCGGCGGAGGGCAAGACGGTGGAGTGTCCGCCGAACGGGCCGGACCGGGAACTGGCGGCGCGGTTTCTGGCGGAATACCGGCGGGTGATGGGCGGCAAGGAGGACCGGACGCGAACGGAGAAGTCGTTGGAGAAGGGGATGGATCGGGCATATTTCCTGGAGCGGAAGTCGAGGATTTCGCGGGCTTTCCGGGAGGCCTTGGGGAGCCGGGAGGGGGCGCGGTATGAGGTGCGGGCAGAGGGGAGGCGTCCGGCGACTGGCTATTCGTTGAGCGTGGCGCCGGGGGAGATCGAGTTTGCCGGGGAGGGAGGAAATTTCTGAGGGGCACGGGGGAAGCTCATTCTGTGAGCCTGTGGGGGGAGAGAATGTGGCGCAAGGCGGCGAGGGAAAGGACCACTGGCGATGCCTGAAGGGATTCCGACGCTGACGGAAACGGCTCTGGGAGCGTTCTTGCACGACATTGGCAAATTCGCGCAACGGGCTGGAGCCTTCCGGGAATTTTCGCAGCCGAGCGAGAGGCTGAAGGCGGACATTCTGCCGTCCTGGAAGGGGAGTTTCAGTCACTGGCATGCGCTGCACACGGCGGAGTTTTTCGAATGGATGGAGCGGGAGGGGTTGTCCTTTCCGGGGCCGCTCCGTGCGGCGCAGGTGGCGCGGGTGGCGGTGTACCATCACAAACCCGGGAACGACGCGTTCCAGTGGATCTGCGCTGAGGCGGACCGGTTGTCGTCGGGCATGGAACGTTCGGAGCGCGAGACGGAGAGGGAGGGCGTGACGCCGGCGGGAGCGGACGCCTACCGGAAGACGCCCATGGAGAGCGCGTTCGCCCGGGTGAAGATTCTGGAGTCCAGAGGCGTACCGGAATTGAGCTACATGCCGCTGGGGGCTCTGGCGGCGGGCAGGGGAGCGGTGCCGCTGAAGAAGCCGGATCTGGAGAGCTATCCGGCGCAATACGAGAGGCTCTGGCGAGAGTTTTGCGGGGAATTCCGGAAGATTTGCGAGCGGAAGGGGGAGGAGATTTTCTGTCAGGCGTTGCAATCGCTATCGGAGAGGTACATGCACGCGGTGCCGGCGTCGACGGTGGATCAACCGGACATTTCGCTGCATGACCATGCACGGGCGTCGGCGGCGATTGCGGCGGCGATGTATGCGTGGCACGAGGCGGACGGAACGCTGGAGTCGGTGGAGCGGGTGCGAGACAGGGGGCTGCGGAAATTCCGGTTTTTGAGCGGGGAGCTTTCCGGGATCCAGAAAAGCCTGTTTCAGCTGGCGCACCAGCAGGTGAGCGGGGCGAGCCGGATCCTGCGGGCGCGGAGTTTTCTGATGGGGATGGTGGTGGAGGGGGCAGCGCTGGAGGCGCGCAGAATCTTCGGGTTGCCGGTGTTTTCCGTACTGCAGAGCGCGGGCGGGCGATTCCTGTTGCTGGCGCCGGCGACGGCGGACGCAGAGGAGAAGGTGGAGGAGCTGAGGCGGCGGATCGAACCGTGGCTGTACGCGAGATGGCATGGCCGGCTGGCGTTGAGCCTGGCGCTGAGCGAGCCGTTTGCGGGCAAGGATCTGATGCAGGGCGGCTACCGGCGGCTGTCGGCGGAGCTGGGGCGCGCGGCGGAGGAGGCGCGGCAGCGGGTGTTCCAGATGTGCCTGCAAGAGCCGGTGCACCGCGGGGTTCGATATGACACGGGGTGGGTGTGCTCGGCATGCGGGGTGAGGCCGGGAGAGGGCCGGCAGCAGGACGGGCGGACGGTGTACCGGTGCGATGCGTGCGAGGCCGAGCGGATGGCGGGGGGCGTGCTGCCCAAGGCGCGGTTTGTGAGCTGGAGGGAGGGAGAAGGAGAGGGGGATGGGTACCGGTTCCGGATGTGGAAGGGACTAAGTTTTTGCCTTTCGGAGGAGGCGCCGCATGAGACGGCGTCGTTGCTGGCCGCGGAGCGGATTGGCGGCGCCGGAGGGATGGAGGCGGCCGGATGGGCAGTGCGGCAGACGGCGCATCATGTGCCTCGGGTGACAGAGCAGGATTTGGAGAAAAAGAGCTATGAATTACTGGGAGAAGAGGCAAGGGAGCAGCGCCCGGGGGATGCAAAATTGTTCGAGCATATTGCGCTGGATTCGGTGAAAGAGGAGGGCGATGGGCTCAGGGGAACGCCTTTGCTGGGAGTGGTGAAGGCGGACGTGGATTACCTGGGCGCGATCTTCCATCAGGGGCTTGGCGAGCGGGCGAGCCTGAGCCGGGTGGCAGGGCTGAGCCGGATGATGGACTATTTCTTCTCGGCGCAGCTGAAGTGGCTGGTGGAGGAGAGATTTCCGTCGATGTACACGGTGTACGCGGGCGGGGACGATCTGCTGATGATCGGGCCGTGGCGGCAGGCGCTGGAATTCGCGGCGGCGATGCGACGGGAATTCGAGCAATGGACGGGCGGAAATCCGCAGATTACGATTTCGGCGGGGATCGAGATTGTGAAGCCGGGCGAGCCCTTGAACCGGGCGGCGGAGCGGGCCGAGGAGCGGCTGGAGAGGGCGAAGGAGGCGGGCCGGAACCGGGTGTGCGCGCTGGACCCGGCGGCGCTGAAGTGGGAGGAATTCGAAGAACTGCTGGCGGAGGGGACGAAGCTGGAGCAGTTGCTGGCGGCGAAGGAGCTGCCACAGGCGTTGCTGTACCGGTTTCTGGAGCTGGACGAGGCGCGAGTGGCGGTGGAGCAGATCCGGGGCGGAAGAAGCGCCGTCGATGAGAGACAGGCGGCGTGGCGGGCGCGGTGGGCGTATCAGGCGGGCAGGAATCTGAAGAAGCCGGAGCAGGCGGAGGTGAGGAATTTGCTGAATTCGTTGCTTGGGCTGGACCGGGAGTTCCGCAAGCGGGATCCGAAGCCGCCGTCGAGGACGGCGGTGACGATCGCGGTGCTGGCGAACCGGAAGCCGACGATGGAATGGAGGGAACAGGCATGAGCATGAACCCAGGGAAGCGCGGGCCCGGGCCGGCGCCGGCGAAAAACGCGCCGGGGGAGAGGGCCGGGGCCGGGGCAGGGAAGATTTCGTATTTCACCGCCGAGGGCAACCTGCGGGAGGCGCTGGTGGACCAGGAAGCGGAGGAGCAGGGCAAGCTGCTGAAGGACGTAGCGCCGGCGCAGTTGCGGCGGTACTACGAGGACGTCTTGAACCTGCGAAGGAGGCTGGAGCACGAATCGGCCAATGTGGCGGGCGCCGATCCGGAGAAGATCTGGCAGAAATTGAGGCCGGAGTTCCGGATGCTGCGGGCGAAGGCGTACTATGCGCACAGGCGGAGCGAAAAGGTGTTTACGGAGGAATTCCGGAATTTCATTGAAAGGCATGTGCGATCCGTGGAGACGCTGAGGGAGTTTCTGGCATTTTGCAGGCACTTCGAGGCGGTGGTTGCGTTCCACAAGGTATACGCGAAGGAGAGGAACTAGGAGGGTGAGGCATGGCGAAGATCGAGCATCTGCAGACGCGGCGCATCAGCGGGGAACTGGTGCTGGAGACGGGGCTGCACATCGGGTCCGGGCGGGACGCGGTGGAGATTGGCGGGGTGGACAGCCCGGTGATCAAGCATCCCTACACGCAGCAGCCTTATATTCCGGGGTCGAGCCTGAAGGGAAAGCTGCGGAGCCTGCTGGAGTGGGCGTTGGGCAAGATCGACCCGGAGGGCAAGCCGTGGGGGATGGGGAAAGCGCACAAGGCCGATGACACCGGCGACGCGATATTGCGGATATTTGGCACGACGGACGAGAGATGGCAGGGAGGGCCGACGCGGGTGATTGTCCGGGACCTGCACCTGCAGAAGGAGTGGGTGGACCGGCTGATGGAGCGCAGCCTGCCGATGACGGAGGACAAGACGGAGGTCATTATCGACCGGATACAGGGAAAAGCCGGGGCGTTCGGGCCGAGGACGATCGAGAGAATTCCGGCGGGCGCGAAATTTGACGTGGAGATTTTGTTTCGGGAATTCGAAATTGACGGGGACGGCGGAGAGACAGACCGTCAGTGCCTGGGGCGGCTGCTGGAGGCGATGAAGCTGCTCGAGAAGGATGCGCTGGGAGGCTCGGGATCGCGGGGGTACGGGAAGGTTCGTTTCCAGAACCTGAAGCTGGACGGGGAGCTGATTCAGGAGAAGTTCGACGGAATCGAGAAATTCTCGCGCGAGAAGCCATCCATCGCGGTCCCGGGCAACAAGTGAGAGGCGCGCATGCGGCAACGGTATCTGGTGCGGATCTGGCTGACGAGCCCGCTGGCGACGCCGATGCATTCGGGGACGCTGTTCGGGCAGCTGTGCTGGTCGTGGCGGTATCTGCACGGGGAAGAGTCGTTGGCCAAGTGGCTCGGCGGATTGCGGGAGGACCCTCTGCTGATCTCGGACGCGCTTCCGCGCGGATACTTGCCGCGCCCGCTGGTGAGGCCGGCGGTGCGGGAGCAAGTGCTGCCGGAGAAGGAGTTGGCGTCGTTCAAGCGGTTGAAGAAGCGGGCGTGGCTGAGCCGAGAGTCGTTCCTGAAGCACCGCGAGCGGCTGGATGAGAGCGCGTTGCTGGTGGCGCTGCTGGAAGACGAACAGAGAGAAGCGAAGCTGGCGGCGCGGGAGGAGCTGCTGGAAGCCCGGCTGGCGCACAACACGATCGACCGGCGCACGGGGACGACGCCGAAGAGCGGCGGGTTGTACTTCACCGACGAGTGGTGGCCGCCGGGGGCGCGGCTGGAGCGGGAGATATTCGTAGAGACGGGACTGGAGGCGGCCAGAGTGCGGGAGTTGTTCCAGCAGACGGGAGAGTGGGGGTTCGGGAAGGACGCATCGACGGGCAGGGGGCGGTTCGATGTGGAGTCCGTGGAGCCGGCGCCGCGGGAGTTGTTTGAGTTTGAGGGCAACCGGCGGCTGTCGCTCTCGCACGGGACGCTGACGCCGAACATGGGCGAGTGCCGTTACAGGCTGCACGTGCATTACGGGAAGTCCGGGTCGTTGTATTCGATCGGGGCGAAGCCGTTCAAGTATCCGATGACGCTGCTGACGCCCGGGGCGACGTTCACACCCGCGGATGACGGCCCATTCGGGGCACTGCTGGAGAAGGTTCACCCGGCCTATCCGCAGGTGGTGCATTCCGGGTGGCATTTCGTGGTGCCGTTCACGGAGCCGGAGGGAGCCCATGCCTGAAGCGAGGTTCACGGCGGTCCCATTGTCTCCGGTGCACATTGGCACGGGGGAACCGGTCGGGCCGGAGGAGTATTACCTGGAAGACGCAGGAGCGGGGAAGGTGCTGGTGCGGTTTTCGCCGACGGCGGTTCTGGGGGCTGCGGGGGAGGCGGAGCGTGCGCGAGTCGACAAGCTGCTGGAGGGGGGGAAGGCGGATGAAGCGGTTCAGGCCCTTCGCGGGCTGGCGCGGAAAATTCCTGAGGGGGTGCTGTACCGTTGCGCGCTTGGAGGGCCGGCGGCGAAGTTCCTGCAGGGCTGGCTGACGGATCCGGGCAGGAGCCGGGGCGAGGTGAGGCCGATGCCGCACAATCCATACGATGGCCGGGTGGTGATTCCGGGGTCGGCGCTGAAGGGGGCGTTGCGGACGGGAGTGGTGAGCAGCCTCGCCAACACGGCCGACAGGAAGGCGTGGCGCGAAGAGTTTCTGGAGCGGATTGAGGCTACAGGACATGAGCGTGAACTGAGCCGGCTTGCGGGGGAGTTGGAGAAGGAGCTGATCCGGGCCGACGGGGAGATGGAGTCCGATCCGTTCCGGTTTCTGAAGGTGGAAGATGCAAGCCTGGCGGGGAAGGAGGTTTTGCGCATTGACGAGGCGAGGGTGGTGTACGCGGACGAGGATCTGCGGAAGCCGGGGCCGCCGATGTTCGTCGAAAGGCTCGTGAGCCGCGCCGACGGGGGGGAGGCGGGCTTCCAGGTCACGGTCAGGATCGCAAACCCGCATGAAATATCGGCGGCGGCGAGGCGGAACAAGTTTGCGTGGACAGCGGATCTCCAGTGGATCCTGAGGGCGGCGAATTCGTTTTTCCGCCACAGATATCAAGCGGAAGCCCACCGCTTTCCAGCCCTGTATTCGGCGCTTCCGGCCCCGGGGAAGTTGCCCGAAGGATTTCTCCTGCGAGTGGGGCGCTACAGCCACTTCGAGAGCCTGTCGGTGGAGGGGCTGAGGAAGGGTTTCAACCGGCAGAAGCGGACCTGGATCAGGGAAGGCTCGACGCGGACGGTGTGCGAGCTGGCGGGCGGGAAGAGGGCGCCGTTCGGGTGGATTCTGCTTCGAGCGGCGAGCTGAGGGGGCAGGCGGGACTGCGGAACGGAAGAGGGAGTGAGTATGCCCAGGGCACTTGTCACATTTCTTGGAAAAGGAAGAGATAACAAGGAAACGGGTTACCGGAAAGCGAAATATCGTTTTCCGGACAAGAGTCGCGAAACCGCTTATTTCGGGTTGGCGCTCGTGGAGTATTTGCAGCCGGACACGCTGGTGATTCTCGGAACACCCGGCAGCCAGTGGGATCTACTGGTAGAGAATCTCGCGGCCGGGGAGGAGAACCAGCAAGAAAGGCTGGAACTGATCGACGCCGTAGTGAATAACCAGGTCGGACAACAGCTTCTGGAAAGGGTAACGCCCCTGCTCACGAAATGCCTGGGCAGGGAAGTCCGGCCGCTGCTGATTTCGTTCGGAAAGGACGAGCAGGAGCAGGCTCAGATCCTGGAGCGCGTGGCGGAGAGCGTGCCGAAAGGCACGGTGAGTTTCGACTTGACGCACGGGTTCCGGCATTTGGGGATGGTTGGCTTTCTCTCAGCGTTCATGCTCGAACGGATCGGGAAATTCCAGGTGGATGGCCTTTGGTATGGCGCGCTGGACATGACCGAAAACGGGGAAACGCCGGTGATCCGGCTGGATGGGCTGATGAAGATCCGGCGGTGGATCGATGCGCTGGACCGGTTTGCTGCCAACGGGGATTATTCGGTCTTCTCGTCGCTGCTCGAGGAGGACGGCGTGCCGCAGGACCGGGTGAACCATCTGAGAATGGCAGCGTATTTTGAGAGCATTCACCGCGTGCCGGATGCGTTGCGTCATTTGAAGAGCTTCCTGCCCGTTCTGAGCGAGCCATTGCAGGGCGCATCCGGACTATTCCAGTACAAGCTAAGAGAGCGCCTGAAGTGGGTGCAGGCGACGTCGCTGGAGGAGCATCAGCGGCGGCTGGCTTACCTGCATTTGAATCGTGGCGATTTCGTGCGTGCGGCGATCTTCGGGTGGGAGGCGGTGGTGACGAAAGAGTGCGTGGCGCGCGGGCTGAATCCGGAGGACTATCGAAACGGGCGAGGGGAGGCGGAGAAGCAATTGAAGGAGGAGCTTAGCAAAGGGAAGCATGAGGATCGGGGGGATGCTTACCGAACGCTCAGGAACCTGCGGAATGCCCTGGCTCATGGGGTCGCGCCGCGGAACCGCGAGATTCGGAAGCTGCTGGAGCAGCCATCGAAGCTGCGGCAGGAGCTGCAAGCCTGCCTACAGCGCCTGTTCGCGCAGTAGTCGGGAGCGGGGCTGAGGGAGATCGCGGCCCCGACGCAAGCGCCGGGGGAACTGCGCGGGCCCGGCGCTGGCGCACCGTTTTGCGTCAGCGAGCGAGGGAGCTTCGTCGGTGGGCCCTGCGCTCGCGCGCAGGGGAAATCGAGAGACCAGACGCAACGCGAACAGCGCGAGCACTGCGGCCCCGGCGCAAGCGCCGGGGGAATACGAGAGAATGCAGCGCGAACACGGCAGGCATTGCGGCCTCGGCGCAAGCGCCGGGGCAACGAGGCAAGTCGGCCGCGTTTCCCCGCTCAGTTTTCGGCCGCGCCGGAGGGGGCGTGTTTGCGGTCGGCGAGGCGGATGAGGACGTAGAGGGCGAGGGCCAATCCAATGGCGGCGAGTAGGAAGTGCCAGCGGTGGTCCTTGAGCCACTGGGTGGACTGCTCGCCGAGGGATTTGCCGAGCCAGGCGAAGAAGAAGAAGCGGGGGATCTTGCCGGCAGCCATGACGGCGAGGAAAGCGAGGGGATGCACGCCGAGAGCGCCAGCGCAGATCACGAAGACCTTCATCGGCAGAGGCACGACCGGGACAATGGCGGGGACGAAGACTGAGATCAGGCCGTAGCGCTGAAACCACTGGCGGAACCTGCGGGCACGCGGGCTGCCGGCCTTCGCCTCAAGGTATTTCTGGCCGCCCTTCCGGGCGATCCAGAACAGGCCGAGGCTCCCGGCGAGGGCGCCAACGGTTGCCAGAAGGGCGGACCACCAAGCGAGCTGCGGGTGAGTCCAAGCGAGGAAGAGGACGAGGTAGTCCGGG
>JBBFLJ010000053.1:0-11424 GCA_037481575.1 Bryobacteraceae bacterium
GGGGAACAGGGCAAACAACGCAAGAAGCGTGGCCCCGGTGCAGGCGCCGGGGGAACAGCGCAGGCAATGCGGCCCCGACGCAAGCGTCGGGGGAACAGGGCAAACAACGCAAGAAGCGTGGCCCCGGTGCAGGCGCCGGGGGAACAGCGCAGGCAATGCGGCCCCGGCGCAAGCGTCGGGGGAACAGGGCAAACAACGCAAGAAGCGTGGCCCCGGCGCAGGTGCCGGGGGAACTGATTTCAGGGTTGCGACGATCAATAGATGAGCGGTTTGCGGTCGTAGGGAGGCGTCTTGCCGAGTTTGACGTCGTAGATGCGCCGGTGGGCTTCGCGGGCGTACTCGACGAGCGGTTTGTAGGGCAGGTCGAGGACGTTCAGGAAGCCGTAGTTGAGCCGCTCGAGATCTGACGGGCGGCCGGTGGGGAGATCGTCGACCAACTGGAACCAATGCGTGCCGATCATGGCGGGGTGGGCGGCGGCGTTTTCGACGTAGTAGCGATAGGCGATGCCGCGCTGGGTCTGGTCCTTCACCTTGTGGGTCCAGTAGAAGAGCCCCTGGAGGCCGCGACCGGGCGCGCAGGCGGTGAATTCGCCGATGAGGATGGGCTTGCCGGAGAGTTGCGCGTAGCGGTCGAGCTTCGCGGGATCGGGGCGGAAGCCGGCGTCGTAGATGTTGATGGAGAATACGTCGAACAGCGAGGACATTTTCACCCACTCGTCGAGCGGCGTGCCGGCGTAGCGGATGCCAAGGATGAGGTGGTGGGGGTCGTGGCGGCGGATGGCGGCGACGATCGTTTCGAAATACTTCCGCCCGCAGGTGAACACCCAATTGCGCTTGATCTCGTCAGCCTGCGAGGGATTTTCGCGCAGGCGGCGCAGGAGTTCGTCCCTGGTGGCGGAAGGCTCGGGATCCTCGAGCAGCATATCGGCCCAGGGCTTGAGCGAGCCGAACTCGCGCGCCCAATGGGGTTCGTTGCCGATGAACCAGCCGATGAGGTTCGGATCGTTGGCGAGCGGGGCGCAATGGCGGCGCGCCGCTTCGTCGACGTTGCGGGCGAACTCTTCGCTGAAGACGTCGGGGAAGTCCCACGGGAAGGGGAAGGTCTTCTTCGTGGTCCAGCCGCTCAAGGGGAGGACGTAGGGCATGCCGGCGGTGGTGGCGATGTCGTGGTCCGACCAGTTGCCGATGGTGTTGAAGCCCCAGTTTTTCAGGCGTTCGACGATGGCCTTCTGCCAGCGCTGCTGCCAGTCGCCGCCGTAGCGGAGCATCACGTTGGCGACGTGGAAGGAGACGTCCTTTCCCGGGGAAAGCCATGCGGGGCCGGGCGGGGGGAGCTTCTCGAAGAGAAATTCGCGGCCTGTGACGCGGGTGGCGAAGGAGCCCTGTTTCCAGCCGACGAGATCCATGCCGGCAGAGAAGAAGGGGTGGCCGTGCGGATCGAGGAAGAACCAGCGGCCGTCGATTTGTGCGACTCGGAAGAAGCCCGGCTTGCCAACGGCGCCAGGCGGATTCACGGTGCGGTGGCGGTAGCCGCCGAGGGGGCAGTAGTCGGGATAGCGGGCGGGGGGAAGGCGGTCCTCGTCCCAGAGTTTGCGGAGTTCCTCGAGCGAATGCGCCTTGCCGGGCCACTCCTCGGGGATCCACTGTCCGAAGGCGTCGATGAGGGGTTTGCGATCGAGGATGTCGTCTTTGCCGGCGGCGGGCGTGAGGGCGAGGTTCGAGATCGTGAGAGTGGAATCGGCGGCGGGGTATTTCATGCGGATGACGATCTCCTCGACACGCTCGAAGGTGAAGAGGCGCTCCGGCCAGACCTTGTAACCGAGCGGCAGCAAGGGCGTCATGGTGCGGGTTTGATAGAACGTGTCGAGGGGGAGCACGGCGCGGATGCGGACGCCGGGGAGGGGTTCGAGGATGGCGCTTTTCACCTGGCGGCCGTCAGAGAAGCCGAAGGAGAAGGGTTCGAGCGATGAGGCGATGAACTCGAACTCGATGGCCTGCCAGCTCCGCCAATCGCGGGGCCAGCGGAGCTGCGCCACAGGCAGGCGGTGCTCCGGAAGCGGCTCGCCGGCGGGGAAACGGAGCACGAAGGGGCCGGCAGCGGGGGGAGGAGCGGGCGCGCGGTAATTCCAGAGCAGCTCGATGTCCGAGCCCCCCACGGAGTGCGCGTCCACATAGGCGAAGCGGCCGCTTCCGGGGCGTCCGGTCTCGCCCCACGAGCCGGACATGGTGAGCGGATAGCCGAGCGACTCCCAGCGGCGGATGGCTGCGTCCATGTCGTCGACATCGAAGGCGAGATGGTGGAAGCCTTCGCCGTGCTGCCGGAGGTGATCCTCATAGACGTTGGGTCCGCGCAAGGGCTGGATCCATTCGAAAGGCATCTGCGCGTGGCGCTGCCAGCCGAGGCGCATGTCGAACTCTGCGGGGCGGCGGCGGTACATCTTGTCGCCGAGTTGCGGGTGCGTGAACGTGAAGGGCGGGAAGCCGAGCTTCGCCCAGAAGGCGGAGACGGGTTCCGGATCGCGCACGACGAACGCGAGCTGGGAGACGCGCAGGGAGGCGCCCGCGGGGCGGGAGTTTGCGGCCGGTGTCATGAGGCCCAACACGAACTTGCCGGCGGGCGCGGTGTCGAACCAGACATATTCGGAGCGCTCGGGACCCAACGCGAAGACGCCCCGTTCCATGGGGCGAACGCCGAGCGATTCCAGCCGCGCGGTCTCCTGTCGCAGGGCGGCGGCATCGGGCAGTTCGTAGATCAAGGCAAAGACGCCCTGACCGCGCTCGCGGAGGAAGCGGCCCAAGGGGCTCTCCGGGCTGGGAGGCTGCACCCAATCGACGCGGAGATTGGCAAATTGGCCGGTGGCGCAGAGCGCGGTGTGGGCGGCGCCGGAGGGCGGCAAGAATTCGGCTGTGGCAGGCTCCTCGACCGGGACACCGATCTTCCTCCACGCTTCGGCGGTGCGTTCGACATCGGAGACAGCCCAGAGAAGGCGCGCGACGCGTTTATAGGCGTCCAAGGGCTGCGCGCTCGAAGCGAGAGCAGCAGTGAACAGAGCGATTGCGAGATTTCGCATGGCCGCCTCCGGTTTGAAACCGCAGACATTCTAGCAGCGGCCTGCCGGCGAGGGAACCGGGCAGGGCGGAGCGGCAAGGCGTGAGGCGGCTCACATGGCGAGCAGTGCGGCGTAGAGTTCGATGCCGTCCCAGAGGTTGCCGAGGCGGATGTTCTCGTTGTGCGTGTGCTGGCTGTCGTCGTGATTCGAGATGGGCACGATGACGAGGGGCGCTTTGGTGACCTCTTCGAAAACGACGAGCGGCAGGCTGCCGCCGAAGGAGGGCTCGAGATAGACGGGCGGGCGCACAGTGCGGGCGACGGAGAGGATTTCCTGCACGATGGGCAAAGCGAGAGGAGTGCGAAGCGCGTTGTAGCCGGGATTCACGTCGACGCGCGCGATTTTCGCGTGGCGCAGGCGCTCCTCTTCCGTCGGGTCGCGCCCTTCGACGACGAAGAAGCCCTGTTCGCGAATATGCTGAACGACGCGCGCCGCCTGGCGGCGTCCGTCGACGCCCTTGACGAGGCGCAGATCGAGGGAGGCGCGGGCGACGGGTGGAATTTCGTTGGCAGCGCGCTCGCGCACGCCGCCGCTTTCCAGCCCGCGGATGTTGAGCGAAGGCTGGTAGATGCTTTCGCGCAGCAAGCCGCCGAAGGGCTGCGTGGCGGCGATTCCGAGTTCACGCTTCAGCGGCTCGTCGACGGCGGGGATTTCCGCGATCGCGGCGCGCTCTTCCGGGGTGAGGGGGACGACGCCGTCGTAAAAGCCCTTCACGAGCACGCGTCCCTCGCCGTCGGTCATGGAAGCCAGCAGGCGGGCCAATTGCATCGCGGGGTTTTGGGCCCAATTGCCGTAGTGCCCGCTGTGGAGTCCGCGTTTCGGGCCGAAGACAGCGATTTCGACGGTGGCGACGCCGCGCGCGCCAAGAACGATGCGCTGGTTGCGGCTCTGGTGGACGGAGCCGTCGCAGAGGATCCACACATCGCCGCGCAGGCGGTTGCTGGCTTTCTCGAGCAGCGCGCGAAGATGAGTGGAGCCTGCCTCCTCCTCGCCCTCGAAGAAGAACCGGAGGTTCGATTTCAACGGGATGCCGGATTCCCGCAGCGCCATCAGCGCCGCCCAAAGGGCGAAGACGGAGACCTTGTCATCGGAGGCGGAGCGGGCGAAGAGGCGCCACTCGCGATCATAGGAGGGCTGCTCGAGCGGGAGCGGCTGGCCGCCGGCTCCGAGCGGGGCCGTGCGCAACACGGGCGTGAAGGGAGCGCCGGCCCAGCGTTCCGGGATGACGGGCTGGCCGTCATAGTGGGCGTAGAACATCAGCGTGCGCTGCGCGCCGGGGACGTTCACTTCCGCGTAGACGGCGGGGTTCGCGCCGGGCGCTTCGATCAGCTCCGCCGTGGCGCCGGCGCGGGCGAACATCCGCGCGATGTGCTCCGCGTTGCGGCGGATGTTGGCCTTGTCGGAGGCGACGTTCGGGATGGAGAGCAGTTCGGCGTATTCGCGAACGAGGCGCGTTTCGTTGGCTTCGCGGAAGCGGCGCGCCGCATCGGCTGCGGGCGGCCGCTGATCAAACAGCAGCAAGGCGAGCAGCGCGAAAGTCATGGGTCGAGTATAGCCAAAGCCTCGCGGCCGGGATCCGGGCGGGGCAAGGGTTCCGCCGAGTGTTCAGGGGCGCGGCGCGGGCGCGGGGCGGGGCTGGTTGCTGCCGGAACCGAAGCCGCCGAAACCGCCGAATCCGCTGCCGCTCTGCGAGCCGGAGCTGCCGAAGCCGAAGCCGCCCGTGGAGGAGCCTCCGGGACCGGGCCTTTCGAAGGGGCTTCCCTGTTGGCGGGCGCCCTGTCCGGGCACGCCCTGCCCCGGGTTGATTCCTGCGGCTTGCAGGGCCTTGCGGAAGTCGAACAGGAACTCCCACTCCTGGATGTTGCTGCGCTCGTTGTAGGTGCGGATGCCGATCATGTCCGCCTTCGAGGCGACGCCGGCGATGCCGCCGCCGATCACGACGCCTGCCGACTGCGGCGCGCCTTGTGCGGGCTGGCGGGTGAGGATGCGCTGGATGGCCTGAAGGGCTTCATTGGGAGCGCCGGGGCGCTGGGCAGCCTGGTCCATTCCTGGAGCAGGTCCGGACATGCCGGTCTGCAGGGATTGAGGCGGGACCATGCCCGGGGCAAGCCTTTCCTGGCCTTGGGGAGGAGGCGGAGGCGGCGAGGCGACGCCGATGCCGGTGATGCCGGAACCAATGGCCGGCGCAGGTGCTGCAGGGGCGCCGGGCGCGGCATCCGGGCGTGGCGCGGGCAGGTTTCCCGGCATGCGGAATGGCGGCTGTTGGGGCGCGCCCGCGGCAGGGCTGCCGGGTTCGCCCTGCACGGGCGTCTCGAGACCGGGCTGGGGAGGGGCGGGCGACTCCGGGGGCAAGTCCTGCGGCTGCGGGGAGGGCTGGCCGGGGTCGGCGCCGGGCTCGCCGGTACCGGGTTCACGGGCGGGCTGCTGGCCGGGGGCGAGCCCCGGAATGATGCGGTCACTGGCGGTGCGGCGCAGGGCGGGATTGACGGCAGCCGATTCGCCCTCGGGGGCCACCACCTGGGCGGAGACGCCGATGCCCTGCACGACGGATTGCAGGACGCCGGGGGTGCTTTCTTTTTTCGTGTCCTGGCGCTTGTGGACGAGAGAGTCGATGTACTGGCCGGCGGCGTCGACGTGGATCAGGCGCCATTCGTCGGAGCCGGTGATGGGATCGCGGAAGCGTTTCCGGAGGAAACGGATATTGTTGGTGGATTCCAGGTCTTCGATTTTCTGCGGATATTTCTGGAATTTCGCAACGTAGAGCTGGATGGCGCGGACGTATTCCTCGCCGCGGTCGACGAGCAAGGCTTCCTTTTCGCGCTGGTGCTCGAAGGCGACGCGGGGCATTTCGAGATAGAGCATGACGAGCGCCGCCGCGGCGAGGGCGAAGACGAGCAGCAGCGCGAAGCCGCGCTGGTTCTGGCGGCGGCGGTATCTCATGGCGAGGAGCCTCCGGGCGGCGGCTGGTCGATGGGGATCTGCTGCTGGTGCTTGAACTGCGTGTCCTCGACAAGAACCGCGGCGGGCGTGATGCGGACGATGCGGTAGCGGTTTTGCACGAGGTCGCCCTCCGCGGGGGTGAGGATTTCGTCCCCCTGCAAACAGAATACGCGTTTTTCGTTGCCGCGGAGAGGAAGGGCGAGGCCGTAAAATTTGAGCGGGATGGGAGGGGGCGGCGGCTGAACAGGAGGGGCGGGAGGCGGAGGGGGCGGCTCCGGACCGATCATTTTGGGCTCGTTTTTCACCTCGATTTTCGGCTCCGGAAGGGCCGGCTTTGGCGGCTCCACGGGGCCGAATTCGAAGAGATTGCGGCCGCGGCTTTCAAAGCGGATGTTTTCGAGGCGGGCGAGGAGGTCGAGCCGGAGGGTCGGGTCGATGCCGGAGCGGTCAGCGTCCTTGCGGGGTGCGAGCGAGGGCCGGAATTCGCGTTTTCCGGCGTTCTGGCGGGCTGCGGCGGCAGGGGGAGCGCCGGCGGCGGGGAGCGAGGCGGAGGCGGGAGCGGCAGCGCGGGGCCGCGGGGGCTGGGCGGCGGGAGAGTCTGCGGAGAAATTCTGCCAGAAAAAGTAGGCTGCGACTGCAAGAAGAGCAGCCAGAATGGCGACCTTTTTCGGTTCGGCGCCGAGTTTCATTTCCAGGCGCATGCGGCTCACTGCTCCTCCTCTCCTCCCTGCGGGCGGCGGCGGTTGAAGAAACGGGTCTTCGGCGGCTGGGGCATGGGTCCGGAGCGGGGCTCGCTTGAGACGGCAGGCTGGGGCTGCGGCGGGCCGGGCTGGGGCGCGGAAGCAGCGGGTTGGGACGCGGGCCTGGCCGGGGGCGGAGCGGGAGCGGCGGCAGGGGTTTCGGGCGTGGAAGCGGCGCTGATCAGTTCCGGCTCTTCCGCCTCTTGCGGGCCTTCGAGACGGATGTAGGCGTTGAGTTTCAGCGTCATGGCGAGGGTATTGCCGCTCTGCTGGGGCGAGGCCTGGAGCTGTTCCAGGATCAGGAGGTGCCTCGAGCGGTCGAGGGCGTAGAGCAGTTCGATCAGATCGGCGTAGGTGCCCTCGAAGCCGGCGTTGATGTTCAGCACGCCGAGGGTGTCGCTGCCCTCGATGGGTTCATAGGAGATGCTGCGTTCGCGGGGACGGACGCCGGAGCGGCGTGCAGCGTTGGCGAGCTCGATTTCGAGCAGAGAGTAGGCGTGCTGGCGGGGAAGGAAGTAGTCGCGCAGGAAGGCTTCGCCGGACTCACGGGCGGCTTGCGTTTTTGCGGCCTGGGCTTTCAGCCGTTCGACGGCTTGCCGCCGCAGAAGGAGCTGGCGGCGCTTGTCGGCGAGTTCGCGCTCGAGCTCCTCGACGGTGCCGCCGGGGGTGTGGAAGACGAACCATACGGCGGCGAGGTTGGCGAAGAGGAGCACGCCGAGGACGGCACGCGCGGCGTAGCGCGGATCGCGCAAGCGGGCTGTCCAGCGGGCGTCAGAGTTTCTGGGCATAACTCACGCTCAGGCGGTAGCGATAGAGGGGCTCGTTCTGGGTGGGCGGCGAAGAGCTGAGCAGGGATGTGGCTCCGAACGAGGGGGAGCGCTCGAGGCGTTTCAGGAGTTCGATGACGGGATCGGGCGACTGCGCGCCCACGACCATGTCGAGCTGGACCTCGTTTTCCGCGGACAGGAACGGGCGGACGGTGATGAGGCGCACGTTGCCGGGCATGACCTTTTCGAGGTCGGAGAAGAGCAGCGTCCAGGAGATGCTCTTGCGGAGGATGAGGGAGTTGAACAGGACGCTGCGGTCGAGCACTTCGGCGTTGCCGGGCTGGCGGAGCAGGGCTTCCAGCTGCGCCTGCTCGGCGGCGGCGGCGCGCAGCTGGGCGTCGACGGCGGCAGCCTGGGAGCGGCTGTCGGCGGCGAGTTCGCGCTGTTCGAGAATGATCATGACGAGCACGGCGAGAACGGCGAGCATGAGGACAGCCGTGGCGGCGGAAGCGGCGAGGATCGGACGGTCGCGCCGGAAGGGTTCACTGGCGAGGTTGAGCGGCAGATGGACGCGGGGCGTGCTCATGCAGCCTCCAGGGATTCGAGGTAGCCGAAGAGTCCGGCGTTGTGGGGGCCCGGTTCGCCGAGGCGGCCGCGCACGCCGGAGACGGGGAGGCCGAATTCCTCCTGCCAGCGGACAAGCCAGTCGCGGCGGCCGGGCGGGAGTCCGCAGACGTTCAGGGCAGCAGCGCGCTCGCCGAGTTCATCTTCGGCGTAGGCGAGCGTGGTGGCGAGGACGGCGGTGGCTTCTTCGAGTCCGTCGCCGCCGATCTGCACGCAGCGGAAGAGGCGAAGGCGGGTGTCTTCCAGCAGGCTGACCGCGAGGGTGTCGCCGCCGAGTTTGGCCACCACGCGCGGGGATGCGTCCGCAGGGGCCTCGGCGGGCGGCAGAGAAAGCGCCGCGAGGGCGGAGAGCGTGACGAAGCCGCAGTGGAGCCCGGCAGCGCGGAACGGGGTTTCGTAGTGGGAAGCGACTTCCATGTTGACGACGGCGGCGACGACGTCGACGCGCTTCGAGCCGCCGGGGCGGGGCTGCGGGAGGCAGGCGACGACGGCGTGTTCGACGTCGAAGGGGACGACGCGGCGGATGCGGAACCGCACGAGCTGGAGCTGTTCTTCGGGCTCGGAGGGGAAGGAGTCGAAGTCGAGGACGGTGACGCGGGCGCAATAGTCCGGCAGGATGAGGGCGGCGCGGCGGCGGCCGCGGGACTCGCCGTTGGAGGCGGCGGCTTGCACGGCGGCGGCGAAGGCTTCCGGGTTGCGGATGTTGTTTTCGAGCGGCGAGATCTCGAGCGTGCCTTCGGGCAGCGGAGTCCACGCGGGGCGCGGATTGCGGGTGAATGCGGAGGAGATGCCGCGAGCGGAGACCTCGAAGACCGCCTCGGGGGGCGGATCGACGACGAGCGATTTGAGCCAGTGCAGCCAGCGCATTCAGCCCTCGATGAAGGTGACCTTGTTGATTTCGCGCAGGGTGGTGACGCCGGCGCGGACTTTTTCCAGAGCGGACTCGCGCAGGAACGTCATGCCTTCCTCGCGGGCGGCGCGCTTGATTTCGGTGGCGGGGCGTTTTTCGAGGATCAGCTCGCGGATGCGTTCGCTCAAGTCGAGCAGCTCGTGGATGGCGGTGCGGCCGCGGAAGCCGGTTCCGCCGCACTCGAAGCAGCCGGCGCCCTCCCACATGGGCACGTGGCGCCATTCGTCGGGGTTGAGCCCGCTTTCGACGAGGAAGGCGTCGTCGTAGCGCACCTCGCGTTTGCAGTGTTCGCAAATGACGCGCACGAGCCGCTGGGCGAGGATGCAGTTGAGGGCGGAGACGAAGTTGTAGGGCTCGACGCCCATGTTCAGGAACCGGCCGATGACGTCGAGCACGTTGTTGGCGTGGACGGTGGTGAAGACGAGGTGGCCGGTGAGGGCGGCGTTGATGGCGATCTGCGCGGTTTCCTGGTCGCGGATCTCGCCCACCATGATCTTGTCGGGATCGTGGCGGAGGATGGAGCGTAGGCCGCGGGCGAAGGTGAGGCCCTTCTTTTCGTTCACCGGGATCTGGGTGATGCCCTTGATCTGGTATTCGACTGGATCCTCGATGGTGATGATCTTGTCCTCGTCGTTCTTGATTTCGCTGAGGGCGGCGTAGAGGGTGGTGGTCTTGCCGGAGCCGGTGGGGCCGGTGACGAGCACCATGCCGTAGGGCTCCTTGATGTAGCGGCGGAAGCGGACGAGGTCGCGTTCGCTGAAGCCGACGACGTCGAGGGTGAGGCGGGCGAACTTCTCGCTCATCGACTCCTTGTCGAGCACGCGGAGCACGGCGTCCTCGCCGTGGATGGTGGGCATGATGGAGACGCGGAAGTCGATGAGGCGGTTCTTGTAGCGGACGCGGAAGCGGCCGTCCTGCGGGATGCGGCGCTCGGCGATGTCGAGTTCGCTCATCACCTTGATGCGCGAGATGATCATGGAGTGCCAGTCCTTGGCGATGGGCGGCATGGCGTAGTGCAGGACGCCGTCGATGCGGTACTTGATCGCGACTTCGTTGTCGCGGGTTTCGATGTGGATGTCGGAGGCGCGCCGTTCGAGGGCGTTGAAGATGGTGGTGTCGACGAGCTTGATGACCGGGGCGATGTCAGCGTCCTGGGCGGTGAGCTTTTCGATGGAGAGCGTTTCGTCGGCGCTTTCCTCGTCGCCGACGACGTCGAGGGCGAAGCCTTCGGTGATCTCTTCCAGAACGCGCTGGGACTGTTCGGTCTTCTTCAGCAGGTCGGCGATCTGTCCGAGGGCGGCGACCTTGACGCGCAGCTTCTTCTTGAGCAGGATGGAGAGCTCGTCGATCAGGTTGAGATGGCGGGGATCGGCAAGCGCGATTTCCAGAACGCCGTTGGAAGCCGACAGCGGGACGAAGTTGTAGCGGAACATGAGGTCGACGGGGATCGACTTGAACAGCTCGCTGTCGATCTTGGCCGATTTCAGGTCGACGAACTCGCAGCGGTAGCGGGCGGCGAGCCGTTTCGCCTGTTCGATTTCCTGTTCCGGGGATCCGGGTTTCACGCCATTGGAAGCCATCGGGTCACTCCTATTTCATGGCGTCGGCCAGAGAGAAGATGGGCAAATACAGGGACACGAGCACGAAGGCGACAAAGAGGCCCATGAAGATCATGATGGCGGGCTCGATGAGGGACAGGGCGGCCTGCATGCGCGTGTTCACGTCGTCCTCGTAAAACTCAGCGACGCTGTTGAGCATCTGGGGCAGCGCGCCGGTGCTTTCGCCGACCTCGATCATGTCGATGGCGAGCCCCGGGAAGAGGCCGGTGCTGGCAAGCGCGCCCGAGAGGGGCTGCCCTTCCTTGACGCGCTTCTGCGCCTGCGCGAGCGCCGAGCGCAGCAGCGGGCTGTTGACCGACTGCGAGGCTGTCTCCATGCCCTGCACCAGCGGGATGCCGCCGGACAGAAGGGTGGCGAGAAGGCGGCCGAGCTGCGCCACCTGGTATTTCAGCCAGATTTCGCCGAGCAGAGGGGTGCGCGCCTTGATGCGGTCCGCCATGGCGCGGCCGGCGTCCGTGCGCAGGTAATAGCGCCCGCCGAAGAGGGCGGCGAACAGGGCGATGGCGCCGACGACGATGAATTGCTCGGCGGCCAGCCCGACCGAGATGAGAATCCGGGTGGGCGCGGGCAGCGCGGCGTTGGTGGTGGAATACAGCTCGGCGAAGCGGGGCACGACGAAGGTGACCAGAAAGACGATCAACCCGATGACGAGCAGCACGAGGACGCTGGGGTAGATCAGCGAGAGGAGGATTTTCTTGCGGACGGAGAGGGCGA
>JBBFLJ010000054.1:0-10608 GCA_037481575.1 Bryobacteraceae bacterium
CCCGAGGTTCCCGGCCATGATCTTCATCCTCCTCGCCCTCCTCGGGCTCGCCACGCACTGCGCCGCCCAGGTCCGGCTCAACGAAGACACAGTCGTCATCCCGACATATATTGCCGGCCCGCCGGACAAGAACCCCGTCTTCTACACCGGCCGCGTCTACCAGGGCGCCAAGGGCATGGTCTACCCCTACCCCATGCAGGACGCTCTCACCGACGAGAAGCGCGATGTCCCGTACCGCCGCGTCTGCCTCGAAAACGAGTATCTCCGCGTCTGCGTCCTGCCCGAACTCGGCGGGCGCATCTTCGAAGCCGTCGACAAGACCAACGGCTACAACTTCTTCTACAAGCAGTCCGTCATCAAGCCGGCGCTGATCGGCATGCTCGGCGCGTGGATCAGCGGCGGCGTCGAATGGAACATCCCGCACCACCACCGCGCCACCTCGTTCATGCCCGTGCTCTACCGTACCCACGAGCACAAGGACGGCTCGAAGTCCGTCAGCGTCGGCGAGCTCGAACTCCGCGACCGCATGCGATGGGCTGTCACTCTCACCCTCCGCCCCGGCACGTCCCTGCTCGAAGCACGCGTGGTCGCCCTCAACACCACGCCGGTGCAAAATTCGCTGCTCTATTTCGCCAATGTCGCTGTCCATACGAATGAAAATTACCAGGTCATTTTCCCACCCTCCACGAAATTCGCTACCCAGCACGCCAAGCGGGAATTCGCCCGCTGGCCCATTGCCGACACGATTTATGGAGGCGTCGATTTCACCCGCGGCGTGGACGTTTCCTGGTGGAAAAACCACCCCAGCCCCATCTCCATGTTCGCCTGGAACGACTCTGACGACTGGCTTGCAGGCTACGACCACGGCCGCCACGCCGGCACCCTTCACGTCGCCGATCACCACCAGGTCCCGGGCAAGAAATTCTTCACATGGGGCGTCGGACCGTCCGGCAAGCTTTGGGACAAGATCCTCTCAGATACTGACGGGCCCTACCTCGAGCTCATGGTCGGTGCCTGGAGCGACAACCAGCCGGACTACTCCTGGCTTCAGCCCTACGAAGTGAAGTCCGTCACCCAGTATTGGTATCCCTTCCACTCCATCGGAGGCGTGAAAAACGCCACGCGCGAGGCGGCGTTGAATCTCGAGCTGCGCGGCGCCGCGGCCGAGGCCGGCTTCTTCGTCACCCGCCCCGTGCGCAACGCCCGCGCGGTGCTCTCGCGCAACGGCCAGCCTCTCTGGGAATGGAGAGGCGATCTCGATCCCGCCCGCCCGCTCAAACACTCCGTCCCGATCCCCGCGGGCGTCAAGCCCCACGAACTCCGCGCTTCGCTCGCCGACGCCGCCGGACGCGAGCTCGTCGCGTGGCAGCCCGAACCGGAATCCGCGCCCGGCAGCAAGCCGCCCCTGCCGCCTGCTGTCGTCCCGCCGAAGCCGCCGAAGGACGTCGCCACGACCGAGGAGCTCTATCTCACGGGTCTCAGGCTCGAGCAATTCCACAACCCCGCGCTCGAACCGGATCCCTACTACGAAGAGGCCCTGCGCCGCGACCCCAACGACGTCCGCAACAACACCGCGCTCGCCATTCTCTATATCAGGCGCGGCCGTTTCGCCGATGCCGAAACACACCTGCGCCGCGCCGTCGCCCGCCTCACAGCCAACTACACGCGGCCGAAGGACGGCGACGCGCTCTACTATCTCGGCCTCGCGCTTCAGCATCAGGGGCGCGCGCGCGAGGCCGAAGAGTGGTTTCAGCGCGCCGCATGGAACCACGCCTGGAAGGCCGCCTCGCACTTCCGCATCGCGCAAATCCGCGCCGCCGCCGGCGATCTCGAAGGCGCTCTCGATCACTGCGAGCGGGCGCTCGAAACCAACTCGCGTCACACGCCCGCGCTGTTCCTCAAATCCATGCTGCTCGAACGCGAAGGCCGCGGCGCCGAAGCCGCGCAGGCGCGCCAGAGGATTCAGGCCATCGATCCCATCGACCCGCGCGCCTCCCGCGACGGCGCGGAGCTGACCCGCATCTTCCGCGAACAGCCCGCCGAAGGCCTCGAAATGGCGCTCGAATGCCTCGAAGCCGGGATGCTGCTCGAAGCCAATTGGCTGCTCGACCGCATGCCGCAAACCAACGTCCAGGCGCGCTACCTCCGCGGCTGGCTCATGCAGCGCTTCGGGCAGCCCGAAACCGCCGCCGCCCATTACCGCCTCGCCTCGTCGCTCCCGCACGATTACGTCTTCCCCTTCCAGATCGAAATGATCCGCGTCCTGCGCGACGCCATTGCGGCGCAGCCGCAAGACCCGCGCGCGCCCTACTATCTCGGACTCCTGCTCTACGACCGCCAGCCCGAAGAAGCCGTGCGCCTCTGGCAGAGGACCGTCACGCTCGAGCCCGGCTTCGCCATCGCGTGGCGCAACCTCGCCGTCGCCTTCTCGCGCCAGGACGGCGGCGTGCCGCGCGCCATCGAGGCGCTCGAAAAAGCCATTTCGCTCAGGCAGGACGACGCGCTCTATCTCTTTGAACTCGACCGGCTCTACGAGTTCGCCCGCGCGCCGCTCGAAAAACGCCTCGCGCTGTTTGAAAAGCACCGCCAGACGGCCGAACGGCGCGACGACTCGATGAGCCGGCTCGTCACGCTGCTCACGCTCGCAGGGCGCCACGACGAGGCCATCCGCATCCTGGAGAAGCGCCATTTCCACTTGTGGGAGGGCGGTGCCCGCTTCAACGTGCAGGACGCCTGGACCGACGCGCACCTGCTGCGCGGCCACGCCCGCATGGCCGCCAGGGACTATGAGTCCGCGTGGAAGGACTACCTTGCGGCCGTCGAGTTTCCCGAAAATCTCGAAGTCACCCGCGGCTACCGCGGCTCGCGCCTGCCCGAGGCGTACTATTGGGCCGGGCTCGCCGCCGAAGCCGCCGGCCGCAAGGACGAGGCCGCGCGCCTCTGGAAAGAGTCCGCCGGCGCGCTGCTCGGCTCGGACGAAGAGCCGCACCCGGGCGTCGATGCCGGCGCCGTGCTGCTGTATTACCAGGCGCGCTCGCTCGAAAAGCTCGGCCAGAACGCCCGCGCGCGGCAGTTGTACGAGGCGCTGCTCGCCGCCGCCCGGCAGGCGCTCGCGGGCCGTAGCGAGAGCGCCTTCTTCGCCAAGTTCGGCGAGGGCCGCCCGCCGTGGATGCGGCAGGCCAACGCGCGCCTCGCCGCCGGGCTCGCCTTCCTCGGACTCGGAGACCGCAATTCGGCCCGCGAGGAGCTGAAAAAGGCGCTGGAGCTGAACCCGTATTTGCTGGAAGCGCGGCTGCGGCTCGAGGAGCTGCGCTGACGCTCGCTTTGCCGCCGCTCTTTGCTAGACTCGGCGGCATGCGGACAGACCACGGCACCCGGTCCGGGCTTTCCCGCCGCGCATGGTTGGGAGCGGCTGCCCCGCTCCCCGCGCTCGCCGCCCCGCCGCTGCCGCAGCGCCTTCCGGGCGCGGGCGTGCGGCTCGGGCTCAACGTCTACTCGTTCAACCAGCCGCTGCGCGAAGGCTCTATGACGCTGTTCGACGCCGTGCGGTTCTGCGCCGAACACCGCATCGCGGGAATCGACACGACCGGCTACTACTTCCCCGGCTATCCGGCGAAGCCGCCAGACGGCTTCGTGCGCCGCCTGAAGCGCGAGGCGTTCCTGCACGGCGTGACGGTCTTCGGCACCGGCGTGCGGAATGATTTCTCGCAGCCCGACGCCGAAGCGCGGCGCCGCGACGTGCAACTCGTGAAAGACTGGATCGAAATCGCCGCTGCCCTCGGCGCCGGCATATTGCGCGTCTTCAGCGGGCGCGCCGCGCCCGAGGGGCGCACCTTCGACGAAGTGCTCGAATGGATGGCGCCCCTCATGCGCGAGTGCGCCGATTACGGCGCGCGCCATGGCGTGATCGTCGGCGTGCAGAACCACGACGACTTCCTGAAAACCGCGCAGCAGACCATCCGGCTTGTCGAAGCCGTGAACCACGAATGGTTCGGCGTCATCCTCGACATCGGCAGCCTGCGGCAGGGCGATCCCTATGCGGAGATCGAACGGCTCATTCCCTATGCCGTCTCGTGGCAGCTCAAGGAGAATGTCGCGCCCGGCGGCAAGGAAGAACCTGCGGACATGAAGCGGATCAGGTCGATCATCGACCGGCACGGCTGGCGCGGCTGGCTGCCGCTCGAAACGCTCGGCGCCGGCGATCCGCGGCAGAAGCTCGTACGGCTGCTCGAGCGCGTGCGCGAGGCGTTCGGACCATGCTGACGCTGGAGGAATGGATCAAAGCCGCCCGCGCCGCGCGCATCGTCGACCTCGCGCAGCCCTATTTTACGGGCATGCCGCACTGGCCCACCCATCCGCCGTTCGCCTGTGCGCGTACAAAAGAGCATGGCGATTTCGTGCTGCCCGGCGGCGCATCGAGCGCCGCCGAGCTCGTCGCGCTCGGCACGCACACGGGCACGCACATCGACGCGCTCTGTCACTTCTCGCGGAGCGGGCGCTTGCACGGCGGGCGCGAGGCGCGCTCGCTCGGCATCGACACGCTGCCGCCCATTGTGACGCGCGGGCTGCTGTTCGACTCGGCGCCCGGCGGCGAACTCGCCGAAGACGCCGAAATCACGGCGGCGCAACTCGAGGCGGGTCTGGCGGCGCTCGAGCCTCAAACGGGCGACGTCGTGCTCGTGCGCACGGGATGGGGGCGGCGGTGGCGCGACGCGCGCCGCTTTCTCAACGGACAGCGCCAGCCGGGGCTCGCGCTCGATGCCGCGCAGTGGCTCTCGTCGCGCGGCGTGCTCGCCATCGGCGCCGACAACGTGGCGCTCGAGCGCATCCCCGCGCCGGAGATGCCCGTGCACGTCCATTTGCTCGTCGAGGCGGGCGTGCTCATCCTCGAATGCCTGAATCTGGAGGAGCTGGCGCAGGCGGGCGCGCGGGAATTCCTGTTTCTCGCCGCGCCGCTCAAGATCGAAGGCGCGACCGGCTCGCCGCTGCGGCCCTTCGCGCTGCTGCTGTAGGTCCGCTTCAGGCAGCGTGCGGCGCGGCAGCGGCCGCAGCGCGGCGCGCGGGCGCGCGCAGCGCCCACGCGAGAACCCGCGCGTAGGCGAACGAGTCCGCGCCGATCTCGAGCGCGTGAACGATGCGCAATTGCGGCGGCATCCACAACGCCGTGACCATCCCGTAGAGGCCGGTGAGCACCCAGAAAGCCCAGCCGAGCCGCACGGCGAGCGAGCGCCAGTCTTCGCCCCACTGCAGGACGACGGGCAGCGCGGCGCCAAGATAGAGCAGGCTGCGCAACAATTGGGTGGGCACGATCACCGCCATCGGCGGCAACACGAGGCCCGCCGCCTGATGCTCGTAGGCAGGCACGACAAACGGCGCCACCAGCATGCCGAACAGCAGGTAGATGGCGGGGAAGGCGAGCCAGGCGAGCGTGAGGCGCCAGGCCCATGCGGCGGGCGTGCGGTGCGGCAGCGGCGCGGGCAGCGCGGCGCGCGCAGGAAACGCAGCGGCTACGGCGAGTGAGAGTGCCGCGCAAGGCAGCGCGTAGAAGACGAGCATGCCCGCGAACACGCCCGGGCCGACGAGCTTGGAGAAGATGCGCGCCTCGATCATCGTGTTCAGCCCGAAGGCGACGTAGGTGAACAGCGCGAGCCAGGCGGCGCGCGCGAGCAGAGCGCCCGGCAGGCGCCGCGCGAGCGGCGCGAGCGCCAGCGGCAGCAGCGGCGATGCCGCCAGCGAGACCACTGCCACGAGCTGCGGGCTCACGCCTGCGGGCAGCACGATCATCTTGAGACCGAGCGCCGCAACCAGCGGCGCCGAGAGCGGCTGCGCGGCAGCGAAGACGATGCCGCAGAGGATGATCCGCGCCGCAAAGAGGGCGCTAGGAGACATCGAGGCCATGAGTCTTTCTCCATCCGGCGCGCGCGCGGCGCGCCCATCGGGCGGTGGACAAGTAGGAGGCGATGCCGTGCTCGAGAGCCAGCCGTCCGGCAGAACCCGGCGGCGCCGTCTTCCGCGCCTGTGCGCGAAGCTCCTTTGCATACGCCTCTGCGGCTTCCGCGAGGGTGCCGAGAAAGCGGTCGGCCGCACGGGGATCGAGATGGCGGTCCATGAAGGCGAAGCGCAGCAGCAGCTCGTCGAGGCGGCGGACGACGTCCTCGCGGGTGATCTCCGCGGCGAGCCAGCGCCGCAGGGCGGCCAGCCCGGCGCGCGTGGGCGCGAGCACGCGGCCGGGGGCGCGGGCGCCGGACTCTGCGGTTGCGCGGACGAGCCCGTCGCGCTCGAGCCGCGCGAGCGCGGGGTAGACCGAGCCCGGGCTGTCGCTGAAAACGCCCATGGCGGTGGTGGCGAACACGCGCCGCAGGCCGTAGCCGGTCATGGGCTGCTGCGAGAGCAGCCCTAGGATGGCGTAGTCGAGCAAGGCGCGCCGCTTCATGGTGATACGCTTCGTATCGCAATAGTACGCTTCGTATTATTATCTGTCAAGCCCGCTGCTTCCCGGCCCGCCGGGCCGCGCCGCACGAGTCCGGGACGGATCTTCCGGCCCATGCCATTGCGAGGGGAGAAGACGGGCGGGCGAGCCCTGCGGATGGGGGCGGCCGCCGCCTGTGGCAGAATGCAGAGAAAGCTGTGGGTGAGACCGGGAAATCCACCGCCCTGCACGCCGGCGATCCGGCGCTTGCGGAGATTGTGCGCCGCCTGGTCGAGGCCTACCGGCCCGAGCGCGTCTACCTGTTCGGGTCGGTGGCGCGAGGAGAGGCCGGGCCGGACAGCGACTACGACCTGCTGCTGGTGGTGCCGGATGACGCGCCGCCGGAGCGGCGCCGCAGCCGGCTGGCTTACGAGGTGCTCTGGGGCACCGGCGTGGCGGCGGACGTGCTCGTCTGGACTGCGAGTCAGTTCGAGAGCCGGAAACATCTGCCCGCCTCTTTGCCGGCCACGGTTCTGCGGGAGGGGAAACTTCTCCATGCCGCATGATCCTGCGCGGGTGGCCGAGGTACGGGCGTGGCTCTTGAAAGCCCGCAGGGATCTGGAGACGGCGGAGTATGAGCTGCGGGCGGACCCGCCTTTCTCGGGCGACATCGCGTTTCACTCGCAGCAGGCGGTGGAGAAGGCGCTGAAGGCGTTCCTGTCCTGGCACGGCGTCCCGTTCCGCAAGACGCACAATCTGGTGGAACTCGGCGGCGCGTGTTGTCAGATCGAACCGGCGCTGGAGCCGTTGTTGCGAGCCGCGGCGCCGCTCACAGAGTACGCCTGGCGGTTCCGTTATCCGGGTGATCCGGAGGAGCCGGCGCGCGAGGAGGCAGCGGACGCACTCTCGACGGCACGGCAGGTCTTTGCGGCGATCCTCGGCCATTTGCCGCCGGAGGCAAGGCCCTAGCCGGTCATGGGCTGCTGCGCGAGGAGTCCGAGAATGGCGGAATCGAGCAGGGCGCGGCGCACGAGTTGAGCACGCTTCGCACCACAATAGTACGCGTCGTATTATTATCCGTCAAGGCATGCTGCTTGACGGCTCGCCGCGCCGTGCGGGTTCGGGCATAAGACGGGTGGACGGCGGACATGGGTGCGAGCGGCGCAATTCCGGGCGAACGGCGCATGTGCCGCGCGGAGACGGAGGCGCGGGAGCGGCCGCTGGAGCTGGCGCTGCTGCCGCCGGCGGTGCTGGAGACGGGCCGCGTTCGGCCGGCGTTCCGGATTGCGATGGCGGCCGCTGCGGCCGCGTCGGCGGCCATGATCGTGGTGGAACGGACGAGGAGGATCCGCGCGGACGCCGTCGTGCGGTCGGGGCCTGCGTACGAGGTGGCGATTGCGGCGGCAATTGCGTGGTTCGAGAACGCGATCCCGTGGGATGGCGCGGCGTTTGTGCGGGGCGGATCGTCGATGACGCTTTGGCTGGCAGCCTTTGCGTTCCTGGCGCCCGTGCCGCCGCGTGCGGCGGTGGCGGCGGCGGCTTGCGGACAGGCGCTGCACTGGGCGGCTCACGCAGAGCTGGGACCGCCGCTGGCGCCGCTGAACCGGCTGGCGATCTACTATCTGCCGCCGTTCCTGATGGCGCTGGCGGCGGGACTGGTGAACGCGCGCGTGCTGCGGCTGGAGAGGGAGGCGGCGCGCGTGCGGGAGCTGGCTCGTACGAGCTGGAAGAGGTGATTGCGCGCGGCGGGATGGGGGAGGTGTGGCGGGCGCGGCATCGGCTGTTGAAACGCCCGGCGGCGGCGAAGCTGATCCGCCAGGAGGCGCTGGCGGCGCAGAGCGGTTCGCAGGCAGCGGCGCTGCGGGCGCGGTTCGAGCAGGAGGCGCGCGCGATTTCGCTGCTGCGGCCCCCGCACACGGTGGCTGTGTATGACTTCGGCTCGACCGAAGACGGCGCGCTGTACTACGCGATGGAGCTGCTGGAGGGGCTCGACCTGGGAGAGCTGGTGAAGCGGTTCGGGCCGGCGCCGGCGGGGCGTGTGATTCACATTCCGGCGCAGGCGTGCGATTCGCTGGACGAGGCGCATCAGCGGGGGATGGTGCACCGGGACATCAAGCCGTCGAACCTGTTCCTGTGCCGGCTGGGGACGAACTTCGACATCGTGAAGCTGCTGGATTTCGGGCTGGTGAAGCGCTTCCTGGCCGCGGAGGAGGCGCGGCTGACGCTGGAGGGAACCGCCCTTGGGACGCCGGCGTTCCTGGCGCCGGAGATCGCGCCGGGGGGAAGAGGATCGACGGGAGGACGGACATCTACGGGCTGGGCTGCGTGGCGTACTGGCTGTTGACGGGGAGAACCGTGTTCGGAGAGGACAATCCGACGGCGATGGCGCTGGCGCATGTGCAGAAGACGCCGGAGCCGCCATCGCGGGTGACGGAGATCGCCGTGCCGAAGGCGCTGGACGAGCTGGTTCTGGAATGCCTGGCGAAGGCGCCGCAGCAGCGGCCTGCGTCAGTGCGCGAGCTGAAGCGGCGGCTGCAGGCTTGCGCGGCCGATGCGCCGTGGAGCGAGGAAGACGCGGAGCGGTGGTGGCGGACGAACCTGCCGTCTGTTGCGGTTTTGCCTGAGCCGCAGGGAGTGGAATGAACGGCGGGGCGGACCGCGGGAGCGGAGGTGGCAGAATGGTGGCCATGGAAGGCGAGTTTTCCGGCAAGACGGCGCTGGTGACGGGCGCGTCGCGGGGCATCGGCGCGGCGACGGCGGTGGCGCTGGCGCGGGCGGGCTGCGCGCGAGTGCTGATCCACTATGGCTCCTCAAGAGCGGGCGCGGAAGAGACGGCGCGGCGCGTGGCGGCGCACGGGGCGCAGGCCGAGCTGCTCGAAGGGGATCTTTCGACCGAAGCGGGGATCCGCGCGTTTGTGGAGGCGCTGGGCGCGAGGGCCCGGGAGGTGGACATCCTGGTGAACAACGCGGGTTCGCTGATCGAGCGGGCGAAGCTCGCCGAGATGAGCTACGAGCTGTACAACCGCGTGATGGATCTGAACGCGAAGAGCGCGTGGTTTGTGACGCAGGCCGTGGCGCCGCACATGGCGGAGCGGGGCAGCGGCGTGATCGTGAACGTGAGTTCGATTGCGGCGCGGACGGGCGGGGGCGCGGGGGCGACGGCGTATGCGGCGGCGAAGGCGGCGGTGTCTGCATTCACCAAGGGCTGGGCGCGGGAGCTGGCGCCGCGCGGGGTGCGGGTGAACGCGGTGAGCCCGGGCACGGTGGACAACGATTTTCATGCGCGGTTTTCGACGCGCGAGATGCTGGAGGCGGTGGTGCGGCAGACGCCGCAGGGGCGGCTGTCGACGAACGAGGAGATGGCCGATGTGATCGTGTTCCTGTGTTCGGAGGCGGCGCGCAACATCGTGGGGCAGACGATCGAGGTCAACGGCGGGATGTACATGGTCTGACGGCTTGCGGCGGGGCGGGCCGGGCGCGGAAGGGGGCACGGGCCGGGCGTCTTTCTTCAAACCACCGGGCCGGCGCGCCGATAAGGGCGGCGTGAAGACCCGCATCGCATTGTGCGCCGCCCTGGCGCTGGGACTTTTCGTGCAGGCGCAGGAGCTGCCGCCGCTGCGGCTGAAGGCGGGGCGCGTGCCGCCGAACGTGCTGGAGCCGGGAGAAGCGAAAGAGCGTGCCGCGGCACGATTGCGGCTTGCGTGGCGGGAGCGGGCGCACTGGCTGGTGCAGTTCGCCGAGCCGCCGGGAGAGGAGCTGCTGGAGCGGCTCGGGTGGATGGATGTGCGGGTGCTGGAATACGTGCCGGAGCAGGGGCTGCTCGTGTCTGCGCCTGTGGAGACGGACTGGACGGCGGCAGGCGCGGTGTATGCGGGGATGCTGACGGCGGAGGAGAAATGGAGCCCGGCGCTGGCGGGGGAGGGCGAGGTGGCGGCGGTGCTCGAGCTGCACCGGGATGTCGGGCGGAGTGAGGGGGTGACGGTGGCGCAGGAGGCGGGGCTGGAGGTGATCGAGCATCCGGACCTGATGCCGAATGCGGTGCTGGTGCGCGGGCGGGTGGAGCAGTTGCGGGCGGCGGCGGAGCGGGACGAGGTGGCGTATGTGTATCCGGCGGCGGAGGGGCTGTTGCGCGGGGAGGCGGCGGTGGCGTGTGCGGGCGGGATGGCGGGCGTTGGGGAGTTGAACGGGTCGAATCTGGC
>JBBFLJ010000055.1:0-10393 GCA_037481575.1 Bryobacteraceae bacterium
GGCAACATCGACAAGAAAACCTTGCAGAGGCTCTTCAAGCACGACGAGGTCCGCAGCAAGGACATCCTGCAGTGGTTCGACGGCTCCATCGCCTGGCGCGGCTCCACCGCCCCGCCCGCCGATTTCGTCGGATTCGATGGACGCACCGCCAACCAGCCCGGCTCTTACCACGTACGGATGTTCCCCGTCCGGCTGGATGCCATCCGCGAGGACGGCATCATGAACCTCGACCTCAAGATCGAGCGCATCTTCCCCATCAAGCCGGAGCGCGGCATCCAGACCCGCTTCTCCGTCGACCTGCTCAACGCCACCAACCACACCAACTTCGCCGGGCCCAACGTGGACCCGACCAGCGCGAACTTCGGCCGCGTCACTTCCCAGCGCGGCCTGTCGCGCGTGATCCAGTTCAACCTGCGGGTGGACTTCTGACACCCGCCGCCTCCTTTCACCTCCCGGCCCGGGCCGCCCGCGCGGCGGTCCGGGCCTCTTTCTTTCCCCCTGCGGCGCGCCGCCCCGGTCTGCTGAAATGAAAAGAGCGGAGCCGTTTTCCCCATCGTGTCCACCCTGTTCCTGATCCGTCACGGCCAGGCCGGCCTGCGCGACGACTACGACCGCCTCTCCCCGCTCGGCCAGGAGCAGGCGCGGAAGCTCGCCGGATGGTTCCTGCGCGAGGGCATCGCCTTCGACCGCATGGTCTCGGGCGGATTGCGCCGCCAGAAGGAGACCGCGGCCATTGTGGCGGAGATCCTTTCCGGCGGCGAGGCTGCGCCCGCTGCCGTCGAGGAAGACCCGCGGTGGAGCGAATTCGATCTCGACGCCGTCTATGCCGGTCTCGCGCCCCGCATCGCCGCCGAGGATCCGGACTTTCGCCGGCAATACGAGGAACTCCTCGCGCGCATGCGCTCCGGCGAGGACGGCATCCACCGGCAGTGGACGCCCGCCGACACGCAAGTCGTGAAAGCCTGGATCGAGGGCCGCTACCCATTCGAAGGCGAGTCCTGGCCCGCCTTCGTCTCCCGCGTCCATGCTGCGCTCGAGGACGCCGCCCGCCGCGGCGCTGCGCGCACCGCCGTCTTCACCTCCGCCACCCCCGCCGCCATCGCCGTCGCCGCGGCGTTCGGCAGCCGCGAGCCCGCGCACATCATGCGGCTGGCCGGCGCCGCCGTCAATACCAACTTCACGATCCTCGAATTCCGCGGCGGCGAGCCCGCTCTCGCCTGCTTCAACGCGGTCCCGCATCTCGACGAGCCGCGCCTGCGCACGCACCGCTGAGCTTCGCGCCCGGCCCCGCAACGCGCTACAATCCGAGTCTTGAAGCGCCGCGCCAGGGCTGCCGCCCCCCAGAAGAAGGCCGAACCGCGCGTCCTGAAGACGCTCGACCGCGCGCTGTCGCGCCTCGGCTTCTGCTCGCGCACCGAAGCCGCCGGGTGGATCCGCGCCGGGCGCGTCCGCGTCAACGGCCGCCCGCAAACCGACCCCGAAACATGGGTCGAAATCGGCCGCGACCGCATCACCGTTGACGGCAAGCCCCTCTTCGCCACGCGCAAGCGCTACCTGCTGCTCTACAAGCCCAAGGGCTACCTCACCACCTGGCGCGATCCGCAGGGAAGGCCCACCGTCTACGACCTCCTCGGGCGCCAGCGAGAATGGATCTTCCCCGTCGGACGCCTGGATCTCGACACCTCCGGGCTCCTCATCCTCACCAACGACAGCGAGTTCGCCGAGCGCATCACCAACCCCGCCTACCACGTTCCCAAAACCTACCTCGTAAAGACCTCCACGCTGCTCGACGACGAGCAGCTCGCCGCGCTGCGCTGCGGCGTCGAACTCAAAGACGGCCCCACGCGCCCCGCCGAGGTCGTGCGCCTGCGCGACTCGGGCGGCCGCACCTTTCTCGAGATCACGATCACCGAAGGCCGCAACCGCCAGGTGCGCCGCATGATCGAAGCCGTGGGCAGCAAGGTGCTCAAACTCGTGCGCACGGCCATCGGCCCCGTGCGCATCGGCAAGCTCGGCATCGGCCAGTGGCGCGAGCTCACCGCCCAGGAAGTACAGATGCTGCTGCAGTGCGCCCGCAGCGGGGCGCGGCGCGCCGCGCGCGAGGCCTCACGCAGCAGCGGGCCGTCCCAGGCGGTCTGACAGCGCCGTCCAGCCCAGCGTCATCGCCAGCACCTCGCTGTCGCCCAGGTTGTATTCGAACAGCCCGGTCACCAGCACTGCCAGCAGCACTGCCGCCGCCGCGTGATGCACCCACCGCGTCTCCGCCGCGGCGGAGCGGGCGCGCCGCCATGCAGCTGTAAGCTGCCACGCGAAGAACAGCACTGCCGCCAGCGCCGCCGGCATCCCCCGTTCGGCCGCCCAGTGCAGATAGATGTTGTGCAGATGCGCATAGTAGCCGGGCGGCGGCTCCGGCGGCAGGTCCGCAGGGATGTGCTCGCGGAAGCGCGCCCCCACGCGCTCCGGTCCGACGCCGAACCACGGGTGGCTGCGGATCATCTCCAGCCCCGTGCGCCACGAGTAGATGCGGTGCAGGTTCGAATCCGCAACGCCGTGCGGCTTGACAATCGACAGCGCACGCTCCCGAATGGATGCGGGGCCGAGAAGCAGCACCAGCACAGCCGCCACGGGCAGCGCCGCCGCCGCCCGCTTCCGCCACTGCCACAACAGACAGAACGCGCCGGCGAAGGTTCCGATCCACACGCCGCGCGTCATCGCGAGCACCAGCGCCGCCGCCATCAGCGCCGCGCACAGCCACGCCGCCGCCCGGAGCCGCCCGCGCGGCAGCGCCCACAGCGCCAGCGCGGAGCCCGCCAGCAGCGCAATCATCATCTGCCCGCTGAACGTCATCCAGTGGCTGTTGAATCCGGTGATCCGGTCGCCGACGTAGGCAAGATAAAAGTCCGCACCCGCGCGCTGCGCTGCCGCGTACTTCCAGACGAACTGCCCGCAGCCCCACAGCGCCGAGGCAGCGCCGCCAGCCAGCCATGCCCACGCCAGCCACCGCGCCTCCCGCACCGCGTTGACAGCGGAAAGCACCGCGATAACCGTCAGCCACGCGTAGAACTTCCGCACCTGCGGCCATCCCGCGGCGGGGGAGTCGCTCAGCGCCAGCGAAGCCAGAGTCCACAGGAAAAAGGCCAGCAGCAGCGGCCAGCCCTGCGGCAGCCGCCAGCGCATGCGCGCGATCAGCAGGCACAGCAGCGCCGCGCCCAGCAGCATTTGCGAGGCGGCGATGGAGACCACGGCCGCAGCAGCAGCGCCCACGGACCATCGCACGGCGCCCTCCTGCCAGAATCCGGGGTCGCGGAAGCCGGTCATCCGCGGGGAGTATGACACAATACGGACAAAGGGCACAAGACGTGGAGATCCTGTTGATGCGGCACGGCGTTGCCGCCGACGCCCGGCCCGGGCAGCCGGACGCGGAGCGCGCGCTCACGGGCGAAGGCAAACAAAAATTGCGCAGTTTGTTCCGGCGCCTGCGCAAGGCGGGCGTCCGCCCCGCGCTGATCCTCACCAGCCCCTACCTGCGCGCCCGCCAGACGGCGGAGATCGCGCGCGAAGAGCTCGCGCCGAACGCCATGATCGTGCCCGCCCGCGCTCTCTCGCCCGCCGCCACCGCGCAGGAGGCATGGGACGAGATCCGCCTCTACTCGAACCAGCCCTCCGTTCTTTGCGCTTCCCACCAGCCGCTGTGCGGCGAACTCTCCGCCTTCCTGCTCGGCGCGCCGGAGCTGCAGATCGATTTCAAGAAGGGCGCCGTCATCAGCATCGAGGTCAACGCCGCCTCCGCACAGCCCCGCGGCTTCCTCAAGTGGATGGTGACCCCAAAACTCTCCTGACGAATTCCTCCGCTTCCTCGCGCCCGGTCACCCGCCCGGCGAGCTGCTCCTCCTCGAGCGCTTTCAGCGCCCGCGAAAATTCCGGCCCCGGCGCATAGCCCATCTTCAGCAGATCGCGCCCGCGCAACAAAGGCGGCGGGTGCAGCGCCTCCGGCGGCAGCTGCTCCAGCCGCCGGCGCACCGCCTCGTAGATGGCCAGCGGGCGTCCGCTGGAAGCCAGATCGATGCGGTACAGCTCGAGCAGCGTGTCAAAGCCGTTCTGCCGCACGAAGCGCTTGAAGGTCGCCTCGGTCATCTTCTCCGCGTCCTTGAAGCGCATATGCTGCGCCACCAGCCACGCCACGCGTTCGATCAGCTCCCGCGGATAGCGGAGCCGCCCGAGAATCTCCCGCGCCATCTCCGCGCCCACCTTCTCATGCCCGGAGAACCGGATGCGGTCCTCGAAGGTCTGCGTCACGGGCTTGCCCACGTCGTGCAGCAGGCAGCCCCAGGCCAGATCGAGCGGCGCGTTGCTGAGCTCTCCCAGCATCAGCAGCGTGTGCGTCCACACGTCGCCTTCGGGATGATAGTCCGGCGGCTGCTCGACGCCTTTCATCCGCGCCACTTCGGGCAGGATGGGCTCGAGCAGCCCTGTCGCATCCAGAAGCTCGAAGCCGCGCCGCGGCGCTTCGCCCGTCAGGATGCGCGACAGCTCGTCGCGGATCCGCTCCGGCGAGATGCGGGTGATCCGCGGCGCCAGCTCCCGGATCGCGTCGAAGGTGCGCGGCTCGATCTCGAAGCCGAGCGCCGCGGCGAAGCGGACGGCGCGCAGCATGCGCAGGTGGTCCTCGGCGAAGCGCTCGCGCGGATCGCCGATGGCGCGCACCAGACGCGCCTCCAGATCGGCGCGGCCGCCCACGTGGTCGATCACCTCCCCGGTGAACGGATCTTCGAGCAGCGCGTTGATGGTGAAATCGCGCCGGGCGAGGTCGGCGCGCACGTCCTTTTCGAACCGCACCTGGTCCGGGTGGCGCCCGTCGCGGTAGCTGGACTCGCTGCGGTAGGTGGCCACCTGGATCTCCGCGCCCTCGCGCCGGATCAGCACCACGCCGAAGTGCGCACCCACCTCGATTGCGTCCGGAAACAGGCGCCGCAGCTCGCGCGGCGTGGCGTTCGTGGCCAGGTCGCGGTCGTGCACGGGACGCCCGAGCAGGCGGTCGCGCACGCAGCCGCCCACCAGCCACGCCTCGTATCCGGCGCTGCGGAGCGCTGCGGCCGCTTCCCGTGCCAGCCGCGCGCCGCGGTCTTCGCTCATGTCTTGATCGTAAGATAGGGAATGCGGCCGCCACCGGCTACCGCAAAGATGCAGGACTCCAGTCAACCTTCCGCAAGCCTTCCGAAGAGTCTTCCCAAGATCGTGGTGGCCACCACGGTGGCGTTGACCTTCATCTCTTTCTGGCGCGGCGCCGCCATCGTGCTCAGCGACCTGGCCTCCACCATGTTCTACGTGGGCGGCATCGCCGAGCACGCCCTCGGCAAGTCCGCCCCATGGTTCGTGCTGGCGGTGCTGCTGTTCGGCTTCGCCATCCGCTCCATCTACCTCGAAAGCTGCGGCATGTTCGTCCGCGGCGGCGTCTATGTGGTGGTGCGCGACGCCATGGGGCCGCGCATGGCGAAGCTCTCCGTCTCCGCCCTCGTGGTGGACTACGTCCTCACCGGTCCCATCTCGTCGGTCTCCGCCGGGCACTATCTCGGGCGGCTCGTGAACGAGCTCTCGGCGCAGATGCACTCCGATTTCCGTCTCCCGCCGGACTGGTTCGCCGTCGCCTTTGGCGCCGCGGTGACGCTCTACTTCTGGTGGCAGAACGTCAAGGGCATCCACGAAAGCTCGGGCAAGGCGCTGCGCATCATGCAGGTGACCACCGTGATGGTGGGCGTGCTGATCGTCTGGTCGCTCATCACGCTCCTGCTCCGCGGGCGTGCCGAACTGCCGCCCGCGCCCACGCTGGCCAACATCAGGTTCGATTCGCACTCCCTCGGCTGGCTGGAAGGCACCTTCTGGCCCACGCTCTGGCCCGCGGCGCTGGTCATCGGATTCGGACACACGCTGCTGGCCATGAGCGGCTTCGAGACGCTGGCGCAGGTCTACCGCGAGATCGCCGCGCCCAAGATGCGCAACCTGCGGCGCGCCGCCAATATCGTCTGCACGTACGCGCTGCTGTCGACCGGCTTCGTGACCTTCGCCGCCGTGATGATCATCCCGGACAAGGTCCGCCCGGAGTATTTCGAGAACCTCATCGGCGGCCTCGCCATGTATCTCGAAGGGCCGGAGGTGCTGCGGCTCGTGTTCCACATCTTCGTGGTCGCCGTCGGCGCCCTGATCCTCTCCGGCGCCGTGAACACGTCCATCATCGGCGCCAACGGGATCCTGAACCGCGTCGCCGAAGACGGCGTGCTCACCGGGTGGTTCCGCAAGCCGCACCCGCGCTTCGGCACCTCCTACCGCCTCATCGGGCTGATCACCGCCGCGCAGCTGCTCACCATCCTCGCCTCGCGGGGCGACGTCTATCTGCTCGGCGAAGCCTACGCCTTCGGCGTCGTGTGGAGCTTCGCGCTGAAAGGGCTGGGAGTGCTCGCCCTGCGCTTCCGGCGCTCGGACCAGGAGTACAAGTTCCCGCTGAACTTCCGCTTCGGCCGCGTGGAGATCCCCTTCGGCCTCGCCGTCACCACCATGGCTCTGCTGCTGGTGGCGGTCACCAATCTGCTCACCAAGCAGGTCGCCACCATCTACGGCGTCAGCTTCACGGCGGTGCTGTTCGCCGTGTTCACCATCTCCGAGCGCCTGAACGCGAAGGCGCGCGCGCAGGCGGCCGGGCACGCGCTCGAGGAATTCCAGCTCGATCACGAGCCGGACGTGGATCCGAACCGCGTGCAGGCGCGCCCGGGCTGCATCCTGGTGGCCATCCGCGACTACAACCGCATGGATCACCTCAAGTCGGTGCTCCGCAAGACCAACCTCCGCCGCCACGACATCGTGGTGATGACCGTGCGCCCGGTGGACGCAGGCGCCGGCGAGCACGAGCTGACGGAAGACCAGTTGTTCACCGACTACGAAAAGGAGCTTTTCACCCGCGTGGTGGCGCTGGCGGAGAAGGAAGGCAAGCCGGTGGAGCTGCTGGTGGTGCCTGCCACCGATCCCTTCATGGCGATGGTCCACACGGCGCAGAAGCTGAAGGCGTCCCGGCTGGTGACGGGCGTTTCCCGCACGATGCCGAGCGAGGAGCTGGCGCGGCGCATCGGGCTTGCGTGGGAGCAGCTGCCCGAGCCGCGGCACGCCTTTTCGCTCGAGATCATCGCGCCGGACCGGCCGCCCTCGTACGTCAACCTCGGGCCGCATCCGCCGCGGCTCTGGCCCGAGGACGTCGAGCGGCTGCACGAGCTGTGGCTGCGGCTCACCACCAAAGAGGGTTTCACTGCTGCGCTGCACCATCGCGATGTGGTGGGCGCGGCGCTGCGCTATCTCGAGAAGAACCTCGACGGAGAGCGCCGTCAGGAAGTGCTGGAAGAGATCCGCAAGCAGATCCCCGGAGCATGAGCGCTTCTCAGGACTTCTTTCCCCGCGCCTGTTTCTTCGGCGGCGGCGCGGGCGGCGCCTGCTCCATCAGCTGCTTCATCAGCGCGGCTTTCTGGAGCTCCCGCTTTGACGGCGGCACGACGCATTTGCGGTAAGGCCCCTCGTTGTAACAGGTGCGGCAGCGCACCTTCACTGGCTCGCCTTCGACGATCGCCAGGATCGAGTGGTTGGTGACGCGCTTGCACTTGATGCAGTAGTCGTCGATATCGTCGCCGAGCCGCAAGGCTGCCATCCGGAGCCTCCTCCCCGCTGAGGCTATCACCGTTGCGGGGCCGCCATCAATCGGCGTTGCGCGGTTGGCCTATGATCGAATCAGGATGCGCGGCAAGTGGGTGCTGTTTGCGGGCGTGGTGCTGCTGGGCGCTGCTGGCGCGGGCGCCTGGGTCTGGCACCGCAAGCAGGTTCCTCCGCCTCCTTCGGCGCAGGCGCCGGCCGAGCTGCCTGCCGGCACGGAGATTTCGCTGGAAGGCGAGATCCGCGCCGTCGAGCGGATTTCGATCGACGCGCCGGTGTCCGGCGTGCTGGAAGAATTCGCCGTGGGGCCGGGCGACGAGGTGAGCGAGGGGCAGGTGATCGGGCGCATCGCCAACGATGCCATCCGCGAGGACGAGGTGGAGGCGCGGCTCGAACTGGAGCGCGCCGAGGCGCGCGCCCGCGCCGTGGAAGCCGAGCTGACGGCGGCGAGGCTCGAGGAGTCGCGGCTGGCGGCGGAGGCATCGCGCGCCCGCGGCGAGCTGGCGCGCGTCGAAAAGATCTATCAGCGGCAGTCGCTGCTGATCCGCGAGGGCGCCACGCCGCGCCTGGTGTTTCAACGCGCCGAGGAGGATTATCAGCAGGCGCTGAAGGAGCGGGACCGGGTGGAGGAGCTGCTGGCGGCAGCGCAGGAGCGCGTGCGCGCCGTCTCGGCGGAGTTCGAAAACGCGCGCCGCAACGTCTCCGACAAGCAGGCGCTGCTCGAGGAAGCCCGCAGCCGCCTGGAGAGCTGCAATATCGTCGCGCCCGTGGACGGCATCGTGGTGCGCATCCGCAAGAGCGCGGGGGAAACCGTGGAGCAGGGCTTTCAGGGGCTGGTGGAGATCGCCGCCGACTGGACCGAGCTCGAGCTGGTAGCGGATGCCCCGGAGGCGTACGCCAGGCGCCTGGCGCCCGGCGACGAGGCGCGCATCGTGCTCGCCGAACTGCCGCAGGGCGCGCTCACGGCGCAGGTGAAGAGCGTCGACAAGCAGCAGGTGGTGATCGCGTTCACAAGCCCCTCCACGCTCATCCGCCCGGGCATGACCGCCGTCGCGCAGCTGAGGCTGCGTTGAGACGGGCGCGCCCGCCATGGCGCGGGCGCTAGGATGGTTACGGAAAGCAGGAAAGGAGCCGCCTCCATGGAATTTCTCCGCGACAGCCTGATCGAACTCATCACGCAGACTTCCGTGAATCTCCCGCCCGACGTGCGCGCCGCCATGGGGCTCGCGCTCGAACGCGAGCAGCCCGGAACGCAGTCGCATCAGGCGCTCTCCATCATGGCGCTGAACACCGACATGGCGTACGAGGACGAAGGGCCCATCTGCCAGGACACCGGCATGCCCACCTTCTTCGTGCACACTCCGGTGGGCGTCAACCAGATGGCGCTGGCCAAGGCGATCCGCGAGGCCGTGGCCGAAGCCACGCGCCGCGGCAAGCTGCGCCCGAACAGCGTGGACTCGATCACCGGCAAGAACTCCGGCGACAACCTCGGGCCCGAGACTCCGGTGATCCACTTCGAGCAGCACGAGCGCGACGACATCGAGATCCGGCTGATCCTGAAGGGCGGCGGCTGCGAGAACAAGAACATCCAGTACTCGCTGCCGTGCGAACTGCCGCGGCTGGGGCGCGCCGACCGCAACCTGGAGGGCGTCAAGAAATGCATCCTGCACGCCGTTTGGCAGGCGCAGGGGCAGGGCTGCGCGCCCGGCGCTCTCGGCGTCTGCATCGGTTCGGACCGCGCCCATGGCTACCATCTGGCCAAGATGCAGCTGCTCCGGACGCTGGACGACACCAACCCGGATCCGGTGCTGGCGAAGCTCGAAGCCGAGATCATGGAAGAGGCCAACAAGCTCGGCGTCGGCGCCATGGGGCTGGGCGGGCAGGTGGCGCTGATCGGCTGCAAGATCTGTGCGGCGAACCGCCTTCCTGCTTCGTTCTTTGTCTCCGTCGCCTATGATTGCTGGGCCTTCCGGCGGCTGGGCGTGCGGCTGGACGCCTCGAGCGGCGCCATCACCGAGTGGCTGTACCGCGATCCGTCGCGCCCTGTGGAGAAGCTCGCGCGCGACAGCGGCTTCCCGCTCACCGGGCGCGAGATCGTGCTGACGCCGCCGTTGACCACCGAGCAGATGCGCGCACTGAAGGTGGGCGACGTGGTGCTGATCCGCGGCGAGATGTTCACCGGGCGCGACGCCGTGCACGCCCACCTGATGAAACATGAACCGCCCGTGAGCCTGAAGGGCGCGATCCTCTACCACTGCGGACCGGTGATGCTGAAGCAGGGCGAAACGTGGTATGCGAAGGCGGCGGGTCCGACGACCTCGATCCGCGAGGAGCCCTATCAGGCGGAGATCCTGCGCCGCTACGGCGTCAAGGCGGTGGTCGGCAAGGGCGGCATGGGCAAGAAGACGCTCGAGGGTCTGAAAGAGTGCGGCGCCGTGTACCTGCACGCCATCGGCGGCGCGGCGCAGTTCTACGCCCGCACGGTGAAGAAGGTGCTGGGCGTGCACCTGCTCGAGTTCGGCATCCCCGAGGCGATGTGGCACCTGCTGGTGGAGGACTTCCTCGCCGTGGTCACCATGGACGCCCACGGCAACTCGCTGCATGCGGAGGTGGAGGAAGCCACCGCAGCCCGGCTCGCCGAAGCGAAGATCTGAGAGCGCGGCGGCGCGCTCAGGCGGCTTCGTCGATGATCGCCTTCACCACCGAT
>JBBFLJ010000056.1:0-9439 GCA_037481575.1 Bryobacteraceae bacterium
AGGGCATCGAGCGCGCGGCGGGCGCGTTCGCGTTCGGCTGGATCATCGGATTCAAGTGCGTCGAGGGCGCGGGCAAAGCTTTCTATGTAACGGGCAGGTTCGCCGCGCCTCGCCGCGATGAGTAGCGCCCTGGGTTCTGGTGTTCGGTGAAAGACTGCTTGAAAGAAATCGCGCCTATCTAGCCCGAGATTCTGTTCCAGTAGCCAAACGAAAACGCCGCAAGGCAGGCCGGCTTCAGTGGCCGCCCGAATGATACCAACAAGTGCGGCCGCCTCGGGCTGCCTCGCGCCTGCCTCGTAACGCTGAAGCGCCCGTGTAGTCACCCCGATTCGGCGGGCGAACTCTGCCTGTGTAAGTCCCAGCGTTTCTCTTAGTTTACGGACCGCTTCGCCTACAGACATCAAAAACTCCTTGACAGACGACCACTGGTCGTGTAATAGTTGTTTACGACCGGTGGTCGTAAAGGAGTTTAACATGACGGCGGAACAGGAAGCAAGAAAAAACAGCATCGGACAGATCAAAAACGAAGTGCTGACCGCTTCGCAAGTGGTGGAAGAGTTGAGCGGGCTGCTGGCGCGGGGCACAGTCTACAAGCTGCTGCGCACGGGCGAGCTGCCGGCGAAACGTATTGGCAGGAAATTTTTCGTGCCCCGAGCGCGGCTGGAGCAATGGCTGCTGGACACGGGGCACTGAAAATCGAAAGCCCGCCGGGGCGGACCGGCGGGCGGAAAGGCGGGTGAAAATGAGAAACCTTTCGCAATCAGAATATCGCAGTGACCGGGTGGTGGTCAATAGTCTTCGCTGCGCCGGGCGCGTCTTGGGCTTGCCTCCGAAGGTGCTGGCTAGCCTGCCTCGCGGCGAATTGCGCAGGTTACTGAAGCGGGCGCGCGGCCGGGCTGAGCGCGAGTGGGACATCATCGGCCGGCGCATAGATGCGCTGGTCTCGCTTGAGGACCTACTGCGCGAAGGGAGGCTGCCATGACCGCCCCGGCATCATCGGCTGCGGCCGCATCCGCGGCGGCGCGCCCTTCGCCAGTGAAACCCGACCCCGGAGCCATCCGCGAGTACCTGATCACCTTGCACGGGCCCGAGCCGCAAGGCTGGCTTGCTTGCTGGGTGCGACAAACGAAAGCGACGCGCGCTTTCGACCTGCGGCGAGACGGCGCACTAGAAGCCGCAGTGAAGCATCTTGTACGCGCGGCGTCTACCTGCGACGTCTACACCGGCGTATGCCTCTTGCGATCCGCCCCGCCTCCGGGCAGCCGGGGCAAAGCGGATGACGCTATCAGCGTGCCCGGCCTCTGGTTGGACTTGGATGTTCAGGGAGAGGCGCATCGCAACGAGAACCTCCCGCCTGATGCAGAGACGGCCCTGGAATTCCTGCACCACGCTGCACCGGAGCCGAGCCTTGTTGTTCATTCGGGGCACGGGCTGCAAGTCTTCTGGCTCTTTCGCGAGCCGTTCGTGATCGAGTGCGACGAAGAGCGCGCGCGCATGTCGAGCCTTGTTCGGCGTTGGCAGGCGATGCTGCTTTGCGCGGCGCGCCGGCATGGCTGGACCATCGACTCGACCCATGACCTCGCCCGCGTGTTGCGACCGTCTGGCACGGTCAACCGCAAAGTGGCGGGCGAGGAGCGCCTCGTTACGGTAATCGGCTCGGGCCGGCGCTACCAGGTGTCCGAACTTGAGGAAATGCTCGGCCCGCCTGACGACGACGAGCCGAGGCCGAAACCGAACGGTCATGCTGCTTCCGGTGAGACTCCGCCTGCCTCGGACGACGCAATCGAGCGCGCGGCCGCAATTCTCGCTGCTGCGTGGCCCCAGCCCGGCATGAGGAACAAGGCTTTTCTCAGCCTTGCCGGCTGCCTGGCCACGCGCGGTATTCCGCAGGAGACCGCAACTGCTCTTGCTGTCCGTGTGTACGAAAAGCTGTGGCCGAGCGACCCCGACCGCCGGCAGGCTGCGGCTGAAGTGGAGGCGAGCTACCGGCGCTATGTGGTGGGCGAGACGATCACGGGCTGGACTACGCTGTGCTCACTGGTCGGCGACGAGGCGGCGGGGGCTGCACTCAAGTGCCTGGGGATTGACCGGCCTGTTTCCGGCGCGCGGATCGAGCGCGAGAGCGCTACGGATTGGCTTGACCAACTGCCGCGAACCCGGGCGGGCGTCCGCGCGTGCCAGTTATCAGTAGAGCTGGCCTTCGACCTTGCCCCGGAGCTGCGAGACACGCTTGTCTACGATGAATTCTCGGGCTGGATCGAGGTTCGGCGCGACTTGCCTTGGCGCGCCGCCGGCGGTGTCTGGACTGATGCTGACTTGAGCTGCCTGACGAGCTGGCTCCAGGCGCATGGCGTCTACGTCACGCCGCAGATCGCCATGGACGGCGTGCGAGTGGCGGCGATCAAGCGCAGGATACATCCCGTGCGCGAGTACCTGACTCGCCTTGTCTGGGACGGCCGGAAACGCATCGAGCGCATGACCGAGTACTACGGCGCGGAGCCTGACCCAGTAGTCGCGGATGGCTTGAAGCGGTGGATCATCTCCGCCGTGGCGCGGATCATGCGGCCCGGTTGCCGTGCTGACCTGCTGCCAGTGTTCGAGGGCAAACAGGGCATCGCGAAGAGCCGCAGCGTCGAGGCGCTGTTCACGCCCTGGTTTACTGACCACCTTCCCGACTTGCGCGACAAGGACGCGATGCTCCAATTGTTGGGTATCTGGTGCGTCGAGGTCGCCGAGCTTCGCGCCTTCCGCGGCGCGGAATGGGAGAGCGTGAAGTCCTTCCTCTCTCAGCCCGTGGACCGCTTCCGCAAACCGTACGACCGCCTGCCGGCGCCGCACCCCCGAACTTGCGTCTTCGCCGGCTCGACCAACACGTCCGAGTGGCTTGACGATCCGACGGGCGGCCGGCGGTTCATCCCCGTTCGCTGCGGCGTGACTCGCCCCAAGGTTGATGTGGACGGACTGGCGCGCGACCGCGACGAGATCTGGGCAGAGGCGATGGTGCTGTTCGGCGCCGGCGAGCCGTGGTGGCTGCCACAAGAGCTTGAATCCGCAGCCGCCGACCTGGTGGACGAGCGGTATTCGATTGACCCGTGGGAGGCGCACATCAGCCGCTACATCGCCCTGAAGGATGAGGTTTCGACGCAAGACCTGTTCGACGGTTGCCTCGAGCTGCCGAAGACGCAACAGACAAAGGCGGCGCAGACCAGGATAGGCATGATCATGGCACGCCTGGGATGGCGCAGGGAACGGCGCAGACAAGCGGGGCGCAGGGAGTATGTCTATGTGCCGACACAGACCGAGTAGAGGTGGGGACGAGGTGGGGACAGAGGTGGGGACACGCAAGCTGTTGATACTGCGTGGTTTCCTCACCTGTCCCCACCTGTCCCCACTGTCCCCACCTATGTACGCGTGGAGAATAACACTTGGGCGTGTGGGGCGCGGGGCGAGAGTTACTCCTAAAGGTAAGGAAGAGGTGGGGACAGGTGGGGACGGGCGGAAAAATCGCGATAAGTGTTTTTCTACAAATCACTTACACCGTCCCCACCTACCGCGCAGAGGTGGGGACAGGTGGGGACAAGGTGGGGACGCTCAACGGGTAAAGGAGAGAAGAAATGGCGAAGACTGAAGCAACCTTGTGTGCTGGATGCGGGGCGGTGCCGGTGGAAATCGGCGAAGACGCCTGCCCTGACTGCCGGCAGAAGTACCCGCCGGCGCTTCTGAAGGCGTGCCGGGATGACTTCTGGTATGCGTGCGGCTTGCGCACCGGGGCGGTGATCTCTTTCTCGAGTGCGGAGATACGCGGCGAATGGGTGCACTTGTCGAATAGCGGTAACTGCCTGCCAATCCGCGACGGAGTGGGTTGTTGGCATCGGGATGAGGAACCCCACGTCCTGGGCTTGCCACTCCCATGCCCGCGCGGCGTGGATGTCCGCCTGGCAGACATTGTGTGGGTGGCGGACGCACCCCGCGGGAGCTGACCATGCGCGCGCGGAACTACATCTCCGCCGACGAGTGGGCTGCGCGGTTGAACGCCGAGATGGAGCGCGTGCTGGCGACGCCGGAGCGGTTCGACCCATGCGTACAGTGGTGGGCGCGTTGGCGCAAGCAGTGGCTTGCGGAGTCAGGCTCACGCCTTCATGAGCCTGTGGCGCGGGCGGAAATGGCTGAAACAGAAGGGCTTACGGGTCCTTCCTGCGGCCCGGCGCGGGCGGGTGGAATGGCTTGCGCGGTCGACCTAGCTGCAGGGGTCAAAAAAGGTTGTCAGTGCCCGGTTGTCGCTCCATCCCCGCCCGCAACTAGCGCAGAACCAACCACTTCCGCGCACTCTACCTTGTCACCATCCGGTGACAACCGGGGCGCGCGCGGAGGCAGAAATGGCGCTGCGGAGCCGAAAACATGAGGCGCACGCGGGGCGGAGGCGCAAAAAACCTGTTGCGTGCGCAACGGAATTGTGGTAGGCTGAAATCGTGGCGAACCTGAGCATCGAGGCTGTAGCGCACGCCGGCGGCATTCCCGCCGCGACGCTCCGATCCTGGCTCCACCGGGGCTATCTGCCGCGCCCGGCTGCCTGGCAGCCTGAGGACGGCGTGCTGGTGCGGACGATGGCGCACTTGATCGCCTTGGGCTACCAGCCCGACGTCGCCGGCCGCATCGTGGACACCTACCGGCGCGAGATTGCCCGCGGCGAGGGCTGGCTGATTTTGACACGCGGCCACGCCTTCGCGCTTGGCGCGGACGGGTCGATCACCCGCGGCGGAGCGCTTGCGCTGACGCGCAAGGAGGACGTTCAGACTGTTTTGGGGCGGCTGATCGACTCCGGGCTGGACGTGGCCGAAGCTGTGCTCGTTGACCTGCGCCGGCTGCGCGAGAAAAGCGAGCTTGCGCTGGCACATTTCAACGCGACCAGGCGGCGGCGGGGGCGGCCGCGCAAAAACAAGGAGGCTGAATCATGATTCGACCCGGACTTTACGCTGACCGTGCAGGCCTGCTCGCCATTGGCGAGGGGCGCGATGGCGAGGTGGTGGCGGTGCGCATCCCGCTTGACATCGACGGCCTGGAGGACGCGGCCCACAAAATCATTGACGCCGTGCGCGCCATGCGCCTGGCGCATGGCGAGGCTGCTGTGACCGGCGGCGAGAAGCCGAAAATTGTCGAGCTGCGGAGGAGCGCGGCATGGAATTGACTACCGAGCGCTTGCGCCTTGCGCCAGCCGACGCGCGGCCGCGCAGTGTTGACCGCGCGAATCGCCGCTTCGTGGCGCGCGCGCTGTCTGGGCAGCCGATCCGCAGGTACGACCCCGTGAGCCGGCGCGACTTTGACCTGGTCTTCGACATGGCCGGCGCGGACTTGTCGCGCCTCAACGGCGGCGTGGCTCCGCTTCTTGACAGTCACGCCGACGCCGGCATCCAAGCGCAGCTTGGCGTGGTGCGGCGCGGCTGGATCGAGGGCGGGGGGCTGTTTGCGGAAGTGGAGCTTTCCAGCCGCCCGGCGGCCGAAGCCTTGCTGGACGACCTCGAGCGCGGCATTCTGCGCGGAGTGAGCTTGGGCGTCGAGCTGCTCGAGGTCAAAGACGAGCGCGGAGCCGACGGCAAGCTGGCGCGGCGCGTAGTGACGAAGTGGATGCCATACGAGCTTTCACTGGTGAGCACGCCGGCGGACGCTGGCGCAATGATTCTTTCGATGAGTGGAGGACGAGAAATGACAGAACAAAATCAGGAGAAATTGTTTGACGCGCCGGCTGCTGCTGCTGCGGCGGAGCGCGAGCGCGTGGTGGAGTTGCACAAGATTGGCAAGCGCCTTGGCGTTGGCGAGGAATTCACGCTGCGCCACGTCGAGGCTGGCACGGGCGTGGAGGAGTTCCGCAAGGCGGCCTTGGAGGAGCTGGCGCGGCGCTACGAGGCGACGCCGACCCGTTCCCAGGTGGCGTTTGTCCGCGACGAGACCGAGACGCGCCGCGATGGCTTGGCGCTGGCGCTGACGCACCGGCTGCGCGGCGGCGACCCTGACCCGCGCGCGGTGCCGTACCTGCACATGCGCCTGCCGGACGTTGCCCGCGAGTGCCTGCGCTGGCGAGGCGAGCACCTGGCCGGCATGAGCGACAGCCGCGTGGTGACGTTGGCGATGAGCACGAGCGATTTTCCGCAGATCCTCGGCAACGTGGCGAACAAGAGCTTGCTGGACGCTTACCAGGCCGCGCCGCCCGTGCTGAAGCAGATCTGCCGGCAGACCACCGCGGCAGACTTCAAGGAGCGGCGCGTTCTGAGGTTTGGCGAGGGCACGGGCTTGCAATTCAAGCCCGAGGCCGCGGAGTACGTTTACGGCTCGATTGGCGAGCAGACGTCTTCCTACCAGGTCAAAACCTTCGGGCGCATTTTCGCCTTTACCCGCGAAATGATTGTGAATGACGACTTGGGCGCGCTGGACCAATTCTTCCGCGCTGCCGGCCGCTTGGCCGTTGAATTCGAGGCGCGAATGCTGGCTGACTTGCTGACCGCGAACGGCGGAAGCGGGCCAATTCTCAGCGACGGCTTGACGCTTTTCCATGCGAACCACGGCAACGTTGCCTCGAGCGGCGGCGCGATCAGTGTGAGCACCTTGGACGCTGCGCGCGCTGCATTGCGACGGCAAAAAGGCCTAGACGGCGAAGTTATTATCGATGCCGACCCGCGTTATCTGGTAGTGCCGGCGGCGAAACAAACCACGGCCGAGCAGGTGACCACTGCTATCACGCCGGCGCAGACGTCCAATGTCAATCCCTTCGCCGGCCGCTTGGCCGTGCTGGCGGACCCCCACCTCGACGACGCTTCGACGACGGCCTGGTATGTGGCGGCCGATCCGGCTAACGTGCCGGTCTTCGAGTTTGCCTATCTCGAAGGCGCGCAAGGACCGCAAACCGAAACCGAAAATGACTTCGACCGCGACGTTCTGAAATTCAAGGTGCGGCTCGATGTTGGCGCTGGCGTCGTCGATTGGCGCGGAATTTTCAGGAACCCCGGCGCTTGATCTTTTCAGCCATGCGCCATTAGCGGGTTTTACGCTTCTGGTGCTTCCTCCTACGGGCCAACCCGACCCCGGCGGGGCGAAAATCTCCGCCGGGGATTTTTTGCGCGCGCGCGGAAATGCGGGCGCATTTGCGGCGGCCTGACCGGGCCGGCCGCCCGATTCCCTGTTGCGACAATCGTTGACGCGTCATATACTGGCCGCAAGGAGGTGGTGCGTGTTGAAGCAACACCCTCGCGGGTTCCTCTTTCACGCGAACGTGGGAACATGCGTTCCGCTTTCGGACGAGGACTCGCCGGCGCGCGCCGCATTCCTCGAGCTGCTGCTGCGCGATCCCGAGGCGGCGCGGCGCGAGCGGCTGGAGCAGCGCCTTGCGTACTGGCGCACCCTGGTAGAGCGCCGGCGCGCGAACCTCGAGGCAGCGAAGCAGGCGCTGGCGCAGGCGAAGACTGCCGTGGACAGGTTCGACGCGCGAGCCGAGCTGGAGGCCTGCCAAGCCGAGCTGATGGCGGCTGAGCAAGGCTTGGCAGAGGCGGAGCGAAGGGCGCGGTGAGCGCCGAAGTGCCGGTCTACTCGCCCGCCGGCAAGCTGCTGTCTTGGGTATCGCCGGAGTGGTGCGAGCGCCACCAGGGCAACCTGCGCGTGATCCGCAGCCGGCGCGGGCATCCCCGGCGGGCGTATCTCAAGGAGCACAACGACGAGCTGACGCTGTGGTTGCAGGAGACCGGCAGGCGCTCGAGCTTCGGGCGCGCCTTCCAGCAAGTGCTGAACTGCGGGCGCGTGTGGGCGCTGCGGGGAGTGCGCGGAAGCGGGCGGTAGTATTCACTTCGAGCGTAAAGGCACACTAGCGCATATACCCATTGACACACGCGCACGCCTGGCGTATACTCGAGGCATGGCGAAAACACTTGCTCCAGTTTCCGAGCGAGCGCTGATCGGCAGAATAAATCGGCGACTCGACCGCGATAACAAGAAGCTCTTCAAATCGCGCCCCGGCTCAAGGCTGGAGGCGAACGTCGGGCGGTTTTACGTCGTCGACGTTTGGCGCAACACAGTGGTTGACACCCATGTGGATCTCGAATCCTATGGCCGAGAGCTGGGAGTCTTGGCGGAGTGGGAGAAATTGGAATAATCGGGAGGTGCATCATGACTTTAGACCAAGACGAAACTATGCTGCATCTCCAGCGGCTGATGAGTGCAGCCTTGGAGATTCACCAAGTCTTGGCGAGCCATACTGAAGTGATCGCCCAGGTGCTCGCAACGCACAAGAACCGCACCATTTGGATCCGCGACCTAGAGCGCACCGTGCGAGCGATAGAGATGTGCATTCAACGAAGTAAAGAAATCATGCTGGAGCGGGCGAAAACCTTCGACCCAGACGCAATCCGTGCTCTCGACAGAACAGTGAAGGAAATGAATCGCCAGGACAGAGAACTGATAGCGAGAGCGAAACGTGGCAACCTGTCGAAGGAGGAAAAGCGCCGAATTCTGAAGGATTATCTGAAGTGATGCTCTAAGCTGGCTCCTTGTCTTGTTGCCTTGTGACTCGCGCCCGGTTCCCCGCCGGGCGCTTTTTTGTGCGCGAGAGGCTCGCGGAGTGAGCCTGACATTTCGCGCGCGAGGATCGCCCGTAGCGCTTTCCCTGCGGCTGCCCGCACCCTGACCCTTCCCGCCCTCCATCGGCGCGTCTGAGGGCATTTCTGCGCGACGCCCGGCTTGATTATGCCTTCCGGCTGGCATACAATGCTGTCATGGCGAAAGACAGTGACAAGCGGCTTGAGCGCCTGCTGGAAGACGCTGACCTGCTGGCGGAGGTTCGCCGGCGGTTGGCATCCGAGGGCGGGCGCGCGCGCATGGAGCGGCTGACGAAAGCCGAGCGAACGGAGCTGGCACGAAGGGCTGCCCGCGCGCGGTGGGGCGACCGGAAGCGGAAGGAGGCGCGCTGATGGCGCAGATCATCAACCGCGGCAAGAACCGCTGGCTTGTGCGCGTCTATCTGGGCACAGACGACAAGGGGCGCGTGCGGACGCTGAACAAGACCATTCACGGCACGAAGCGCGACGCCGAGCGCTGGGCTGCGGAGCAAGAGAAGAACCGCGACGTGCTGGGCCCGGCGGTGGCGCAGGCCGCAGACCTGACCATCGGCGGCCTGCTTGCGGATCTCCAGCAAGACTACCGCATCCGCGGGCGAAAGAGCCTTGGGTGGCTCGATGTGACCATCAGGAAGCACTTGATGCCGGCGTTCGGTTCGATGCCGGCGGCGAAGTTGAGCACAACCGACATCCGGGCGTTCATTCTGGCGAAGCAGCAAGAGGGATTGAAGGCCGGAACGATCAACCGGGCGCTGGCGATCCTGCGGCGCGCCCTGCGGCTGGCTGCGGAAGCCGACCCCCCCAAGATTGCGCGCGTGCCGAAGATCCCCGAGCTTGCCGAAGAC
>JBBFLJ010000057.1:0-8774 GCA_037481575.1 Bryobacteraceae bacterium
CCGATCCCCTCCAGGCCCGCATCCTCGACTCCACCTCCCACCGCCTCATCCTCCTCTGCTGCCGCCAGTTCGGCAAGTCCACCCTCGCCGCCATCAAGGCCCTCCACTTCGCCCTCTCCCGCCCCAACTCCACCGTCCTCTGCGTCTCCCCCACTCTCCGCCGCTCCAACGAATGGCTCCGCCTCGTCCGTCATTTCTTTGCGATCCTCTCCACCCCCCGCACAACAACTCAAATTCCCCTGAGCGTCAGCTCAAGGCCCACCGCCCAAATTCCCCTGAGCGCCAGCTCAGGGCCTACCGCCCACACCCTCACGCCCACTCAGGCACAACTGAGCGCAAGCTCAGGGCCCAACGCCCACACCCTCACGCCCGCTCAGGCACACCCGCGTCCCACCGCAGCCCCCGCCCACCCCCACTCCCTCTCCCTCCCCAACGCCTCCCGTATCCTCGCCCTCCCCGGCACCGCCTCCTCCAACCGCGGCTACTCCGCACACCTCCTCCTCTTCGAAGAAGCCGCCTTTATCCCCGACCCCGTCTTCGCCGCCCTCACACCCGCCCTCGCCGCCACCAACGGCGCCCTGTGGCTCATCTCCTCCGCCGGCGCCCCCTCCGGCTTCTTCTACGACATTTGGTCCAACCCCGCCCACCCCTACACCCGCTTCTGCGCCACCGCCCACCAGTGCCCCAGAATCCCGGAGCGCCACCTCGTCGAAGCCCGCCTCGCCCTCGGCGAACTCCGCTTCCGCCGCGAATACCTCTGCCACTTCACCACCGATCACACCCCCCTCTTCCCGGAAGAACTCCTCCAGTCCGCCCTCGACGATTCTTTCGATCCATGGATCCTCGAAGCCGAATGACCACGCCCCGCCCCGCCTTGCTACATAATGTTCCCATGCGCCGTTCGATCACTCTCGCCTTTGCCCTAGCCTGCACCCTCGCCGCCCAGCAGCCCGTCGACGAAAACTACACCCGCCAGATCCGCGAGGCTACCACTTCGCCTCAGTTCCTCACGGAGTTCGTCGATCACCTCCCCGCCTCGCCCACCGTCCCCACCCCCGAAAAATTCCTCGGCTACATCGCCGGCGCCGAAAACCGCCTCACCTACGCCAAAGACATCCACCGCTACATGCGCGAACTCGCCCGCACCTCCCCGCGCGTCCGCGTCCTCCCCATCGGACAAACCGAAGAGAACCGCGAAATGATCCTCGTCCTCGTCTCCAGCGAGGAAAACCTCCGCCGCCTCGACCGCCTCAAGCAGATCACTGCCAGCCTCGCCGATCCCCGCCGCACGCCCGACGCCGAAGCCGAAAAGCTGATCCGCGAAGGCGTCCCCTTCTATTGGGCCACCGGCGCCATCCACTCCCCCGAAACCGGCTCGCCCGAAATGCTCATGGAGCTCGCCTACCGCCTCGCCGTCACCGAAACCCCCTTCTACGAAAACCTCCGCCGCAATCTCGTCATCATGATCACTCCTGTCGTCGAGGTCGACGGCCGCGAACGCATGGTCGACCTCTACCGCTGGCGCAAGGCCAATCCCGGAAAAACCCCGCCCCCGCTCCTCTATTGGGGCAAATATGTCGCCCACGACAACAATCGCGATGGCATCGCCCTTTCCCTCGCTCTCAGCCGCAATATCAACCGCACTTTTCTCGAATTCCACCCCCAGGTCGTCCACGATCTCCACGAATCCGTCCCCTTCCTTTACACCTCCACCGGCATGGGCCCCTACAACGCATGGTTCGATCCCATCGAAATCAACGAGTGGCAGAAAATGGCATGGCACGAGGTCGAGGAGCTCACCAAGCGCGGCGTCCCCGGCGTCTGGACATGGGGCTTCTACGACGGTTGGGGCGCCAACTACATGATGCAGGTCGCCCACGGCCACAATTCCATCGGGCGCTTCTATGAAACCTTCGGCAACGGAGGCGCGGACACCCGCGAGCGCACCGTCCCCGCCGCACAAACCCAGCGCGCATGGTACCGCCCCAACCCGCCCCTGCCCCGCGTGAAATGGTCCCACCGGAACAACGTCAATTTGCAGCAGTCTGCTCTCTTGATCTCCCTCGATTTCACCGCCAGAAACCGCGAAACCTTCCTCCGCAATTTCTGGCTGAAGAGCAAACGCAGCGTCGCCAAAGCCACCACGGAAGGCCCCGCCGCCTATGTCATTCATCCCGATCCGCGCCCCAATGAGGCTGCCTCTCTCGCCGCCCACCTCATGCTCCACGGCGTCGAAATCCACCAGCTCTCCGATGAATTCGAAGCCGGAAAAACGAAATTCCCCCGCGGCGCTTACCTCGTCCGCATGGACCAGCCCTACTCCCGCCTCGCCGACATGTTCCTCGACCGCCAGTATTACAACCCCAACGACACCTCCCCCTACGACGACACCGGATGGACCCTCGGCGCCCTTCGCAACGTCCCCGTCACCCGCGTCACGGATACCGCCATCCTGAAAGCACCCGCCACCCTCCTCGCGCAGCCGCCGAAACCCCAGGGCGGCATCTCCGGCGAAGGCAGCGTCTATCTCCTCGCACACAACGCCGACCGCGCCCTCGCCACCTTCCGCTTCCGCCTCCCCAACGTCCGCTTCCTCGCCGCCGAAAAGCCCTTCGAAGCCGCGGGACGCAAATTCCCCGCCGGCTCCTTCCTCATCCCCTCTGAAGGCAACCCGCCCAACCTCCGCGCCGCCCTCGAGCAGGCTGCCCGCGACATCGGGCTCACGCTCCACGCCGTTCCCGAAATGCCCAAGGTGGACGCCCACCCCGTCGCCGCGCCCCGCATCGCCCTCGTCCACACATGGACCAACACCCAGAACGAGGGGTGGTTCCGCCTCGGCTTCGAATCCACCAGCATCCCCTACTCCTACATCTCCGTCCACACCCTCCGCGACACTCCCAACCTCCGCGAAAAGTACGACGTCATCGTCCTCGGTCATGTGAATGCCGACTCCCGCCGCCTCCTGCTCGGCATCCCGCGCCGCGGCGATCCCATCCCGTGGAAAGGCTCCGACCTGACCCCCAACATCGGCACCTCGCCCGACCAGAGCGACGACATCCGCGGCGGCATCGAACTCGAAGGTCTCGCCAACATCCGCCGCTTCGTCGAGGAGGGCGGCCTTTTCGTCACCATCGCCTCCAACGCCTCCCTGCCCATCGACTTCGGCCTCGTCGAGGGCGTCACCATCGAACAGACCCGCGAACTTCGCGCCCGCGGCTCCGTCCTCAACACGGAAATCGCCGATCCCGGCAGCCCCGTCCTCTACGGCTACGAAGGGAAACTGCCCGTCTATTTCAACAACGCACCCGTCTTCAACGTCAGTCTTACCGGAGGCCTCGGCGGCGGACAGATGGGCCAGCAGGCAGGACAACAGCCCTCGCGCCCCTCGGGACGCGGCGGACTCGACGACCCGGATGTCATTCAGGGACGCCCGCCCGCCCCGCCTGCGCCACCCCTGCGCCCCGGCGAACTCAGCGCCGAAATGATGGAAGCCATGCGCCCCTACCTGCCCCCGCCCCAGGAGCGCCCGCGCATTCTGCTCCGCTTCGCCAGCGAGAAAGAACTCCTCGTCTCCGGCATGCTCGCCGGCGGACGTGAACTCGCCGGACGCCCCGCCCTCATCGACGTGCCCCGCGGCAAGGGCCATTGGCTTCTCTTCGCCAATAACCCCATGTGGCGCCAGCAGACCCAGGGCAGCTTCATGCTCCTGCTCAACGCCGCCATGCACTTCGAACATCTGAACGCCGGTCGCCCCGCCCCGTCTCAGGCCAAACCCGAATCCTCCGGCGGCGAGGACGACGCCGGCGGCGATTGGTTCCACGATGCGATCCACTAATTCCCCTCAGCGCCAGCGCAGGGCGGCCCGGTTCCCCCGGCGCTTGCGCCGGGGCCGCGTTGCGAGCGCTCTCCGCGCAGCCTCTTCAATTAATTCCCCTGAGCGCCAGCTCAGGGCCCATCGCTCACACCCTCACGCCCGCCCAATCACAATCGCGCGCCAGCTCAGGGCCGCCCGGTTCCCCCGGCGCTTGCGTCGGGGCCGCGTTGCGAGCGCTCTCCGCGCAGCCTCTTCAATTAATTCCCCTGAGCGCAAGCTCAGGGCCCGCCGCCCACACCCTCACGCCCGCCCAACCACATCTGCGCGCAAGCTCAGGGCCGCCCGGTTCCCCCGACGCTTGCGTCGGGGCCGCGTTGCGAGCGCTGTCCGCGCGCCCTCTTCAATTAATTCCCCTGAGCGCAAGCTCAGGGCCCGCCGCCCACACCCTCACGCCCGCCCAATCACAATCGCGCGCAAGCGCAGCGCCTCAGTTCCCCCGACGCTTGCGTCGGGGCCGCATTGGCTGCGTGGTTCCCCCGGCGCTTGCGCCGGGGCCGCGCTTCCCTCCGCGGCCTGCAAGAACCCGCAAATTTCCCGGCGCTTCCGCCCGGCCAAGACCCTCCACTCTTGTTTGAAACATTTCGCCGCCCTCCTGTTCTGCCTCCCCCTCCCCGCCGCCGACCTCGTCACCCTCGCCTCCGGCGCCCAAATCTCCGCGGATCGCGCCGAATGCCGCGCAGGCGCCTGCACCCTCCACATCGACGGCGGGCGCATCGAACTCCCCGCCTCCGCCATCGCCGCCATCGAGAAGCTCCCGGAGCCCGAACGCCCCGCTCCGCCCCCGCCTCCTCCGGCACCACAACCCTCGGAAAGCGATCCCCGCACACTCGTCACCGAAGCCGCCCTCCGCCACGGGCTGCCTCCGGAAATCGTTCACGCCGTCGCCGCCGTCGAGTCCGGCTATCAGCCCCACGCCGTCTCCCCCAGAGGTGCCCTCGGCGTCATGCAGCTCATGCCCGCCACCGCGGCACAGTTGGGCGCCGATCCCCTCGACCTGCGCCAGAACATCGAAGCCGGCGCGCGCCTCCTCCGCGAACTGTTCCTGAAATACCAGAACACCCCCAACCCCGTCCGCCGCGCCCTCGCCGCCTACAACGCCGGCGCCGGCGCCGTCGACCGCTACAACGGCGTCCCTCCCTACCGCGAAACCCGCTCCTACGTCGAACGCGTCATCGAACGCTATTGGCGCCTCGCCTCCAGCCCGAAACCGGCCCAATGACCCCGCGCCGGCTCACAGCGCCCTCCGGGCCCGCTATGATGCCCGTATGCGCCGCGTGTGCTTCATCCTCCAGGTCAAGAAGGACCGCCTCGAAGAGTACAAGGAACGCCACAAACAAGTCTGGCCGGAAATGTTGGACGCCCTCCGCCGCACCGGATGGCACAACTACTCGCTCTTCCTCCGCGAAGACGGCCTGCTCGTCGGCTACCTTGAAACCCCCGACTTCCAGGCCGCCCTCGACGGCATGGCTCGCGAGGAGGTCAACGCCCGCTGGCAGGCCGAAATGCGCGACTTCTTCGAAGACCCCGCCGGGCGCAATGCCGACGAGCAGATGCGGCCCCTCGAAGAGGTCTTCCATCTCGACTGACCCGTTCCTGCGCCGCCTCGGCCGCCTGCCTTACACTGTAGGGTTGTCCCAGCCAAGCCTTCTTTGTATCCACCCTGCCTGCGCCGCGCGCTTCCCTCTTGACGAGGTGATCTACACCTGCCCGCGCTGCGGCTCTTTGCTGGAAGTCTCCGCGCCCGCGCCTCTGGAACCTGACGCCACGAGACGCCTCTGGCGCGAGCGCCGCCTCTCCAATTCGCCCGAGGACCGCTCCGGCGTGTGGCGCTACCGCGAACTCCTGCCTTTCAGCGACATGCGCCGCATCGTCACCCTCGCCGAGGGCAACTCCCCCGTGCTCGAAGCCCCGCGCGCCGCCCGCTACGCCGCCCTGGACGCACTCTTCTTCAAGCACCAAGGCTTCAACCCCACCGGCTCGTTCAAGGACAACGGCATGACCTGCGGCGCCTCGCAAGCCATCCGCCTCGGGCTGAAGCGCGTCGCCTGCGTCTCCACCGGCAACACCTCCGCCTCCATGGCTGCCTACGCCTCCGCCGCCGGGCTCACCCCCATCATCTTCCTGCCCCACGGCAACATCAGTTACGGGAAACTAGCACAAGCGCTCGAATACGGCGCCCTCACCGTCCAGGTAGAAGCCAACTTCGACCAGATCCTGAAACTCGTCCGTGAACTCGCCGAAAAGACGGGCATTTATCTGCTGAATTCCGTCAACCCGTTCCGCATCGAAGGGCAAAAGACCATCATGGTCGAGCTGCTCGATCAGCTCGATTGGCGCATCCCGGATTGGATCGTCCTCCCCGGCGGCAACCTCGGCAATATCAGCGCCTTCGGGAAAGCCTTTCGGGAACTGCTCCAGCTCGGCTTCATCAGCCGCCTGCCCCGCTTCGCCGTCATCCAGGCGGAAGGCGCCGCGCCCTTCTATGACTACTTCCACCGGCGCGGCGAATTCACTCCCGTCGCAAAGCCGGAGACGCTCGCCACTGCCATCCGCATCGGCGATCCCGTCTCTTGGCCCAAGGCCATTCAGGTGATCGACGAATCCCGCGGCACAGTGGAGAAAGTCTCTGAGCAGGAGATCGCCGACGCCAAGGCGGTCATCGGACAGTGCGGCATCGGCTGCGAGCCCGCCTCCGCCGCCACCCTCGCCGGCATCCGCAAGCTCTCTGCCGCCGGCATCATCGCCCGCGGCGATTTCGTCGTCGCCGTCCTCACCGGGCATGTTCTGAAAGACCCCGACTACATCTACCGCTACCACACGGATCAGCTCGAAACACCCTCAGGCGAAAAGATTTCTCCGTCCTTCGCCAACCGCCCCGTGGTCGCCGCCGCCGATCTCGACTCCATCGCCGCCCTGCTCGAACAGCACTCGAACTCATGACGCACGCTCCGCTCCGCCGCCTGCGCTTCCCCCGCAGGCGCGGAACGGGCGCCCGCAGGGAATCAGCGGCTCGCCTCGCCGCCCGGCATCCGGCGCGGCTCGGGCAGATACTCCACCGTCGGCTGCCGCCGCACGGGCTGCGGATACAGGCTCATCAGCTCGAGAATCTCCGGCGGCATGGCAGAGCTCACCGGCAGGCAATACTGCTGCGCCGCCTCGAACGTGATCGGATGATCGTGCGTCCACGTGCCCTCGCTCAGCAGGCGCGCCAACTCCTCGGCTTTCCCCTCGGGGCACTTCCCGCGCAACAGCTCATAGACGCCCTCGCGGATTTGGCTCATCGCCTTCCGCGCCTGATCGGCGAGGATCAGCGTCTCGTCCTTGATCTCCGACACCGGCTTCTGCTCGACCACCTTCAGGATCGACGCCGCCGGATACTGCCCCAGCTGCGGATCCACAGGTCCCAGCACTGCATACTCGCTCATCACGATCTCGTCAGCCGCCAGCGCGATCAGCGTCCCGCCCGACATCGCGTAGTGCGGCACAAACGCAGTCACCTTCCCCTTGTGCTTGTGCAGCGCCCGCGCAATCTGCATCGACGCCAGCACCAGCCCGCCGGGCGTGTGCAGGATGATGTCGATCGGCACCTCCGGATCCGTCATGTGGATCGCCCGCAGCACGTCCTCGCTGTCGTTGACGTCGATGTAGCGGAACACCGGGAAGCCCAGCAGGCTCATCGTCTCCTGCCGGTGGATCAGCAGGATCACGCGCGATTTGCGGTCGCGCTCGATCTTGGCGATCAGCCTCTGCCGCGCCGCCTCCAGGAAGCGCTGCCGCAGCACGGGCTGCAGAGCCGAAGCGAGAAAGAAGAACCAGATCGCATCAGTCGGAGTCACGGGGATCAACGCCTCCAGTATCCAGGCGGAAGATATGGCATTTCGAGGAAGTACTCATCAGCGGCGAGCCTGCGGTACCGCCCGCGCCGCCGCACGAAGAACAGGTGCAGCACCAGCCCCGCTACGAATCCGCCCACGTGCGCCCACCACGCCACGCCGCCCACGTTCTGCGGCCCGGCGAGAGCCAGGGTCCCGCTGAAGACCTGCGACAGCGCCCAGAAGCCCAGATACGTCACCGCCGGCACCTCGAAAAACAGCGGCAGGAACAGCACCGGCAGAAAGACGATCACGCGCGAATGAGGAAACAGGAAGAAATACGCGCCCATCACCCCGGCGATCGCCCCGCTTGCGCCCACCGTGGGAATCGTCGATGCCGGGTTCACCCACACGTGCACCAGCCCCGCTGCAATCCCGCACAGCAGGTAAAACACGGTGAACCGCACCGGCCCCATCCGGTCCTCGACGTTGTCGCCGAAGATCCAGAGCGTCCACATGTTGCCGAGGATGTGCGTCCATCCTCCGTGCAAAAACATGCTGGTCAGGAACGGCCAATAGTTATCCACGGGAAAGCCGAACCACTCGGCCCACGCCGGATGCGTGTAGCGCGCCGGAACAATTCCAAAGAGCCGGAAAAACTCGTTCAGCACAGGCTCCGGCATCGCCAGCTCCATCAGGAACACAAACGCGTTGGCCAGGATCAGCAACCACACCGCAACCGGCGGATTTCGGGAGGGAATGGTGTCTCGGATCGGAAGCATCGCTCGCCGTGCATCCGAATATATCGCAAACGGGGGTTCCGTTCGCCATCAGCCCGTCCGGGCGCGGGGCGCAGGCAGCGAGGAAAGCGGGAGATCCACCAGACTGTAAGCCGGTTTCTGGTCCCGGTTCTTTCCAACCGGGCGGCAGTCATTCCTCTAGGCCCGCCATTGCTGACGGGCTCAAGCGACCTACCCGGGAGTCAAACGGAGCGGGCCACTCCATCCTCCCCTATTTGGTCTTGCTCCGCGTGGGGTTTGCCCTGCCATTCCGGTTGCCCGGAACGCGGTGCGCTCTTACCGCACCTT
>JBBFLJ010000058.1:0-7091 GCA_037481575.1 Bryobacteraceae bacterium
CGCGCCAGCTCGGGGCCAGCGCTGTTCCCCCGGCGCTTGCGCCGGGGCCGCGATGCTTTCGCTGATCGCGCAGTGCCTTCTCTCGCGAATTCCCCTGCGCGCAAGCGCAGGGCCCACCGCCCACACCCTCACGCCCGCCCCAAACACAGTTTCGCGCCAGCTCGGGGCCAGCGCTGTTCCCCCGGCGCTTGCGCCGGGGCCGCGATGCTTTCGCTGATCGCGCAGTGCCCTCTCTCGCGAATTCCCCTGCGCGCAAGCGCAGGGCCCACCGCCCACACCCTTACGCCCGCCCCGGCAGAGTTCCCTCCCCCTCGCAACATCATCAGCCGGAGCAATCCTCAGAATCCCCGTTGCTCACGAAGCCGGTAGCTGCTCGACGCCGGCGCGGCGGGCTGTCTCCGCACCCCCTGTCCGCACAGGTCTGTTCAGCCGTGTCTCTCCATCCCGCGTGTCCGCGGCCTTCGGGCCTCACCCCTGTGACAACTCGAGCACTGCCAGCTGGTTCGCCCCGAAAAGAAACCGCCGGTACAGCGTCATCCGCAGGCTCGCCGCGGCCGCCACGCGCACCAACGCCGCCCTGTCCAGCATCTCCTCGTGCTCGTCGGCAGCTTCCTGGCTGAACCACCCGAACCGCGCCCCCGTTTCGTGAATGCGCCGGAAAGCCGGGTGCGGCGTCGTCAGCACGATCCGCCCCTCCGGCGCCAGCCAGCTCCGCAAATGCTCGAGCCACCCGGCGGGATCCCGCATGTGCTCCACCACAGCCAGCGCGGCGATCGTATCGAACAGCTCTCCTGCCGGAAGTTCCGTCAGAAACCGGTGATGCGGAAAGCGGCGCCTCGCCTCCTCCAACGCGGCGGCGTCCCGGTCGACGCCAGCATAACGGTCCGGCGGAACGTGCGCAGCCAGCGCACCCGCACCGCAGCCGAAGTCCAACACCCTCCCGCGCAAGAACGGCAGCGCGGCGCGAATGCGGCGGGAGCGGAGGAACGGGGAGAACACCCCTTGTGATCCCTGATCACCCATGGCCACGCATCAAAGGTCCTACCTCTTCTGGGCCACCAGCCGGACGACGCGCACCGGCGGCTCCGGCGCTCCGTTGCTCCACTCCGCCGCCATCAGCCGGTCTTCATAGCGAAGAATTCGCAACCGCCCGTACAGTTGCAGCAGCTGGTTGTCGTGAAACCCCGTGGGTGAAAGCGCAGCCGCTGCCCGTGTCAGCCCCTCCACGTGCCGCCCTTCCACCAGCAGCAGCCCGCCGGGCTTCAAAGCGTCTATGAACTTGCGCGCCGCCCGCACGGCAAGCGGCTCGGCATACAGGCAAAGGATCAGGTCATACGAGGCGCGCGGCAGCGGCATCTTCTCCACATCGCCCACGCGCGCCTCGAACTCCACCTTCAGCCTCGCCGCCTCCTCGCGGGCGCGCCGCACGGCGGCTTCCGACAGATCGACGCCCGTCACCTTCCAGCCCTTCCGCGCCAAGTAGATGGCGTTGCGCCCGTTGCCCATGCCGGCGTCCAGCGCCACGCCGTTGGGCAGGTTCGCCGTCGTCTCCAGCACCAGCGCGCTCGGATGCACCGGCACCCGCGCATCCGGGTTCAGGTAGATCTGATCCCAGCTCTGCGCGGCTTTCTGGCGCGTCTGCGCGGACAGCAGCGCCAGCGGCGCCAGAGCAGCCAGTGCGAGAAGTCTCTTCATGCTCTACTCCAATTCGATCCCCGTCAGCCAGTAGTGGAGATCGTTCACGTTCACCGTCGCGCGGATCACAACGCCCTCTTTCAGCTTCGCGAAGTCCTCTTCCTTCGGCACGGGGAACTCCATCGTCATGGCTTCCATCCAGCCTTCGATCTTCTCGTGATCGATCACCGCAATCCGCGCCTCCGGACGCAGCCGCAGCACCTTCCCGCGCAGCGTATAGCGCTGCTTCGGCTCGCCGTAGTCAAACTTCGGCTCGCGCCGCGCCGTGCACGCCGCCGCTAGAAACAGAACCATGCCCACGCACTGCCGGCGATGCATGATGTCACCTCCGGACTCCAATCTTACTTGTAGGCGGCAATCCCCGTCAGGCGCTCCCCGATGACCAGCGCATGAATGTGGTCCGTGCCTTCGTAAGTCTTCACCGACTCGAGGTTGCACATGTGGCGCATGATCGGATAATCGTCCACAATCCCGTTGGCGCCCAGCAGGTCGCGCGCCATCCGCGCGCATTCCAGCGCCATGGCCACGTTGTTCCGCTTGAGCATCGAGATGTGGGCGAAATCCAGCTTCCCCTGATCCTTCAGCCGCCCGCAGTGCAGCGCCAGCAGCTGCCCCTTCACCACCTCCGTCGCCATCCACGCCAGCTTCTCCTGCACCAGCTGATGCGATCCGATCGGGCGGTTGTCGAACTGCTTGCGCTCGATCGCATACTGCCGCGCCACCTCCAGGCACTCCATCGCCGGCCCCAGCACGCCCCAGCCAATCCCGTAACGCGCCTGCGACAGGCACGACAGCGCCGCCTTCAGCCCCACCGCCCCCGGCAGCCGCATCGACTCCGGAATCCGGCAGTCGCTGAAAGAAAGCGAAGACGTCACCGAAGCCCGCATGGAGAGCTTCCCGTGGATGTCCGAAGCGCGGTATCCGGGCGTCCCCTTCTCCACCAGAAAGCCGCGGATCCCCTCGTCGGTGCGCGCCCACACCACCGCCACGTCCGCCATCGTGCCGTTTGTGATCCAGGTTTTCTCCCCGTTCAACACCCACTCGTTGCCGTCTCGCACCGCGGTGGTGGTCATGCCGCCCGGGTTGGAGCCGAAGCCCGGCTCGGTGAGCCCGAAGCACCCGATCAGCTCCCCCTTGGCGAGCTTCGGCAGGTACTTCTTCTTCTGATCCTCGCTTCCGTAGGTCAGGATCGGATACATCACCAGCGCGCCCTGCACGCTGGCAAAGCTGCGCAAGCCGGAGTCGCCCCGCTCCAGCTCCTGCATGATCAGCCCGTACTCCACGTTCGACATCCCGGCGGCGCCGTAGCCTTCCAGATTCGCCCCCAGGAAGCCCATCTCGCCCATCTCCGGGATCAGCTCCGAAGGGAAGCGCCCCTCGTTGTAGCAGGATTTGATCAGAGGAACAACGCGGTCCTCCACCCACTGCCGCGTGGTTTGCCGGACGAGCTTCTCCTCATCGCTGAGCTGCGTGTCGACCAGCAGATAGTCGAATCCGTGGAAGGCGGCCATACCCTTTCATCGTAGTACCCCGGCCCGCGGGAAGTGAGAATTCCGGCGGTGCCGGGCCACCTGTTCTATGGATGCTCGCGCTGGCAGCTCTGGCCTGGTTCATCGTCACCGACCCGGCGGCAGAAGCCGACCGCGGCTATGAGGCGCTCCGCGCCGGTCTCTATGACGCCGCGGTGGCAGCCTTCGAACGCGCGCTGGAAGCCGATCCCACCCTCCGCCACGTGCGCAAGGATCTGGCCTATACGCTCCTGCGGCGCGGCGACCGCGAGGCCGCCCGCGACCACTTCGACCGCCTCCGCCGCGAGGACCCTTCCGACGAAACCTCCGCGCTGGAATACGCCTTTCTCTGCTATGAAACGCGCCGCGTGCAGGAGGCTCGCCGCGTCTTCCACATGCTGCGGCTCGCCGCAAAGCAGGAGTCCGTCAGACGCACCGCTGAAGAAGCTTTCCACAACGTGGACCGACCGCTGAAGGAGGGCATCGAGCGCTGGAGCGAAGCCGTGCGGCGCGCCCCGCAACAATGGTCCGCGCACGAAGAACTCGCATCTTTGGCCGAAATGCGCGACGAGCTCGCGCTCGCCGCCGAGCACTACGAACTCGCCTGGCGGCTGCGCCCGCAGAAGCATGAGCTCCTGCTGAACCTCGCGCGCGTGTGGCGCGAACTCGGCCGCGAAGACCGGGCGCGCGCGGCTCTCGTCACCGCATGGAAGCGCGGCTCCACGCGCGTCGCCGAAGCCGCGCGCGAGATGTTGCACGGCGAGCTGCCGCGCGATGGCGAGGCCGTGATGGCGGCGCCCGATCCCGTTCCATCAACGGAGGTCGTCTCCGCCGCGCCCCTCTCCGCTCTGGAAATGGGCGAGCGCTCCCTGCAGAACAGCTTCCTCCACGACGCGTACCGCTACCTGAAACTGGCTGTCTCCGAGGAGCCCGAAAATGCCCGCGCGCAATATCTGTTGGGCGTCGCAGCCAATCTCCTGAACCGGGACGAGGAAGCCTACCGCTGGTTCGCGCGCGCCCGGCGCGCCTCTGAACGTGAGATCGCCGAAAAGGCGCAACAGGGCTATCTCGCGCTGAAGCCCAAATTCAGCCGCTTCACCACGGATGTCTGGGCCATCCCCTTCTATTCCTCCCGCTGGCAGGGCGCCTTCGCCTACGGGCAGGTGAAAGGGCAGTGGCGGCACGCGCGCCTGCCCGTGACTCCCTATCTGTCGCTGCGCTTCGTCGGCGACACGGCTGGCGGCCGGCAGGCGGCGAAGGCGCTGCTCCCTCTCTATCTCAGCGAAAAGAGCGTCATTGCCGCCGTCGGCGCGAGCCGCGTGCTGCATCCAACCACCTTCGCCTGGTTCGAGGCGGGGCGTTCGTTCGCCTACGGAGAACAGCGCTTCTACGAAGAGCGCTGGCGGTGGGATGCGCGCGGCGGCGTGTCGTTGCTGAAAGGTTGGGGGCGCCTCGCCGGCGGCAGGGAGCCGGGGCTCTTCCACGAAATGAACCTGGACGGCGTCTATGCCTCCCGCTTCCGGCACGATCTGCTGATCTACGGACAAAACCGCACCGGATACACTTTCGCCCCGTCCCTTGGCGGCACGCAGTGGCAGATCTACGCCGTCTGGAATGCTACCGCCGACCGCCGCGGCGAGTATTGGGGCAACTTCGTCGAAGCCGGACTCGGGCTGCGCCTGTTTTCGCCCTCGCTTCCGCAGGGCATGAGCTGGCGCGCGGAGCTCGTGCGCGGCGCGCACCTCCGCAACGAGTCCAACCCTTGGGGACCGAATTATTGGGATTTCCGCACAGGCATCTGGTATGCGCGCACGCGATATTAGCCTCTCGCTCTGTCTGATCTTGGCTGGCGCCGCGGCGGCACAGGGAGGCTGGCGCCGCGTTCTGGACGCCGCCGGGTTGAACGCAGCCCGGCTCATAGTGCTGGAAGGCGACTCCGCGGAAGCCCGTGCCGCTGGCTTCCTCCCCTCCGGCGCAAAGGTCGAGGTCAGAAGCCTCACCGACACTTTCCTCCCCTCGCTGCGAATCGTCTGGGAAAAGCCCGTCACCGTCCCGCGCTTCACCGTGCCGCAGAACGCCGTGGTCTTCACCCGCGAGCGGTGGACCGGCGCCCCGCTCGCAGCCGGCTTCCGCGATGGCGAAAGGATCGTCTTCTGGACCGCCACTTCGATCGGAGAGAAGGGCTACGAGCGCTATCCCTATCTGGCGCAGGCGCTCGTCGAACTCGGGCTCGAGCCGCGCGCCGAAACGCGCAGCCTCTGGGCATTCTTCGACTCCTCCTACCGCCTGCGCGCCGATCCCGAATACCTGGCGGACCGCTGGCGCCGCTCGGGCATCGGCGCCTTGCACGCCGCCGCATGGCACTACTGGGAACCCGACGACGCTCGCGACGCCTGGCTGCGCAAGCTCATCGACGCTTGCCACCGCCGCGCCATTCATGTCTATGCCTGGATCGAACTCCCCCACGTCAGCGAGCGCTTCTGGGAGCAGCACCCGCAATGGCGCGAAAAGACCGCCACCGGGCAGGACGCCCATCTCGATTGGCGCAAGCTGATGAATCTCGCCGATCCGGATTGCGCCCGCGCCGTGGAAGCCGGGCTTGCCGCCCTTCTACGCCGCTTCGATTGGGACGGCGTCAACCTTGCCGAGCTGTATTTCGAGTCCCTCGAGGGCTACCTGAACCCAGCCCGCTTCACGCCCTTCAATGAAATTGTGCGCGCCGAATTCCGCGCCGCCGCGGGAGTCGATCCGGCAGATTTCTACAACCCGTCTTCGCCCCACTACCACGTGCGCAACGCCGCCCCGCTGCGCCGCTTCCTCGAGTACCGCGCCCGCCTCGCCCACCGTCTGCAAGTGGAGTGGCTCGAGCGCGTGCGCCGCCTTTCCGATGAGCGCGGCGGGCTCGATATCGTCCTGACGCATGTCGACGACCGCTTCGACACGTCCATGCGCGACAACCTCGGAGCAGATGCCGCAGCGCTGCTGCCAGAAGCGGCGCGTTTCGGCGCGGCATTCCTCGTCGAGGATCCAGCCACTATCTGGAACCTCGGCCCCGAACGCTACCAGGAACTCGCGCGCCGCTACGCCCCCATTCTTCCGCCCGGCGTGCGTCTGGGCGCCGACATCAACATCGTCGAGCGCTACCAGGATGTGTACCCGACCAAACAGCAAACCGGCGGCGAGCTGTTTCAGCTGCTGCACTGGGCGGCAAGGTCTTTCTCCCAGGTCGCGATCTACTTCGAAAACTCGATTCTCTCACCGGACTGGCAGTTGCTCGGCGCCGCTGCCTCCGCTGCGCAGATACGCGAAACCGGCGGTGTCGGCCTCGAGGTGGAATCCCCGGCACCTGTAGCGCTTCTCTGGGAGGGTTGCGCGCAGATCAATGGTCAGCCATGGCCTCTACGCAGCCACGGCCGCCTTCTGGTTCCCGCCGGAAAACACCACGTCACGCGTTGCGCGGCTCCAATGGAACCGGTGCTGGAGGATTTCAGCGGCAACGTCATCAAGCTCGAGCAGATCGATGGCATGTGGCGGCTCGAATACGAAAGCCGCGCCCGCGCCATCGCTGTTCTGGCCGGCGGGCGCCGTGAAGTCCGCTTCTTTCCCGCCGGCCGCCACCAGGTCTGGCTGCGCTGAATCCACCCCGTAACCTTGAGCGAAACCATTCCCCCTGCGTGTGGGCAAGGCCTGAACGCTGGCCCTTTATGCACACTACCCACGCAGCTTCCCCCGGCGCTCGCGCCGGGGCCGCGCTTCTTGCGTGTTCAAGCGTGGCTGCTCTTGGCATTGTTCCCCCGGCGCTTGCGTCGAGGCCGCACTGCACGCCTTGTTCCCCCGGCGCTTGCGCCGGGGCCGCGCTTCTTGCGTGTTCAAGCGTGGCCGCTCTGG
>JBBFLJ010000059.1:0-6306 GCA_037481575.1 Bryobacteraceae bacterium
GCAAGCCGCATGGAGCGCATGGAGCGGCGAGGGCTGCCAAACCTGATCCGCAGCTTCAAGTAGGGCCAGCCGGTGCGCGGCGGAGGGTGTAGTCGAAACCCGCGACATTTACCTACAGATATATTCGGCGGATTCGCGCGCAAAATCAAGCCATGACCGGAACGGAAAAGAAGCTACTGACCGAGAAAGAAGTAGCCGAATTGTACGGCTTGAGCGCACAATTCCTGCAGAAGGCGCGCATGCGCCGCGAAGGGCCGCCATTCGTGAAGGTGGCCGGCCGCATCGGCCAGCGCGGGGGCCGCATCCGCTACCGCCCGCAGGATGTGGATGCATGGGTGGCATCCCGGCTGGTGAGGACGGAGGCGCTGGATGACCGCCGCTGACCTGGCGCGCGCGCTGGGCGGGCGCCGCTCCGGCGACGGCTGGATGGCGCGGTGTCCGGCACACGACGACCGGAACCCTTCCCTCTCGGTCAACGAGCGCGGCGGGCGCGTCCTGGTGCATTGCTTTGCGGGTTGCTCGCAGGAGGCTGTGATCGCCGAGCTGAAGCGCCGCGGATGGTGGGAGAGTGAGCAGCCGAAGGCGAGCGCGCGCGCCGGCAAGCCGGACATCGGGCCGCCGGTAGCGGAGTATGTCTACACCGATGAGCACGGCGCGCCGCTGTACCGCATCACGCGCCATCATTACTTCGACGTAGACGGTAAGCGACAGAAGACGTTCAAGGCATGGCGCCCGGACGGCGCCGGCGGCTGGAAGCCCGGAGCGCGCGGCGTGCGGCTGGTGCCGTACCGCCTGCGCGAGGTGATCGAGGCGCCGATTGTTTTCATTGTCGAGGGCGAGAAGGACGTCGAGACCTTGCGAGAGTGGGGCTTTGTTGCGACCTGCAATCCGTTCGGTGCCGGCAAATGGCTGCCCGAATTCGCGCAGTACTTCCGCGGCCGCACGGTCATTCTGATCCCGGACACAGACGCCGCCGGACAGCGCCACGCCGAGGACATCAGCCGGAACCTCGAGCCGGTAGCGGCGCAAATCATCCTGGTGGACCTCCGCCCGGACGGAAGGAAAGACATCACGGAGTGGTTCGAGCGCGGCCATTCCGAAGTGGAATTGGTGACGGTGATCGAGAGCGCATGGAGGGTGGAGGCGTAATGGCGATAGCAACCAATACCGTGGACACGAAACCGCGCTGGATATCAGGAAAGGAATTGGCTGCCATGAAACCTGCAAGCCGTGATGCCTTAATCGAGAACCTGCTGCCAGAACAAGGGCTGATTCTGCTGAGCGCGGACCCCAAGGCCGGCAAGAGCACGTTCGCGTTGGAGTTGTGTCGCGCGATCTGCACTGGCGAGCCGGCGCTCGAGCACTTCCAGCCCAAGCAAGGCGCGGCACTCTACTGGATGGCGGACGACACCGCGCAGGCGCGTTTCGTGCGGAACTACCAGGAAGTCTTTGCCGGCGTCGAGGACTCGCCCTTCGAAAGCCTGCTGGCGCGGATGCCCTTGTGCGGCGAGGGCGCCCTGGAGCTGCGCTCCGCCATTGCGCGGAGCGGCGCCAAGCTCGCCGTGATCGACTGCCTGACCTCGATCCGCAGCGAGCGCGAGCAGGACTTTGTGAGGCAGGAGTACGAAGAGATGCGCCTGCTGGCGGACCTCGCCGCAGAACAATCCTGCTGCATTTTGTTGTTGCATCACAAGGCAACGGGAAAGCGAAACAACGGCGATAACCCATTCCGCCTGACCGCCGGCAGTTTCGCGGCGTCCACCGGGCCGGACGGGTTGATGGTGCTGGACTGGCTCAAGGCGACGCGGCCGGAGCGCTTTGTCACCTTCGTTTCCCGCGATCTCGATCCCCTCTCGTTCCTGTATGCGCGCGATCCGCAAACGCGCCGGCTGTTCTACATCGGCGGCGAGGGTTGGGATGAGCACTGGGACGACGCGCTCCGCGCCTACCGCGCGGAACGAACAGGGACGCTTGATAGCGCCGTTCTTGCGACCATCCTGGACGCAACCGAACGTACAGCGAGATCCCGGCTGGCGGTATGGCGTACCGCGGGGCTGGTGGAGGAGACGGGCAGGCACAGCTACGTCTGGAGCAACCAATTCATGGCCGCGGCGGAACGCCTGATCGGAGGCGCGCAATGATTTCCGGGGCGTTTCCGCCGGAACGTGGCTCCGCTGTTTCCTGTATCCCCTCCGCTTCCGTTGTTTCCGACGTTTCCGTTGTTTCCGCGATTTCCGCGACAATAAGCCGCGCGGAATCAGACGGTTGCGCGCGAACCTTCATGCGCCCTTCGAGCAGCTGCGAGATGGTCGCGGAAATCGCGGAAACGGTGGAGGGATACGGAAGCGCGTACTACTCAGATGGCAGAGCAGAGAGAGCTGGCGACATCGAGCACCCGTCTGCGCTCGAGCGACTGGGAGAGGAGCGGACGGCTATGTGGAGGGGCAGAACCCAGGTTTGCGGGTCCTTCCCCGAGGCCGCCGCGGGCGGGTGGGCCGGATGGCACGGCCACGCCAGCGACAGACCCAAAAAAGTGAGGGGAATTCCGCTCGAGCCGGCCGCGCCTTTCGACGACCCTCCGGGGCCGGACGCTGGCGCGGACGGCTTCCAGCGCTGGCTGGTTGACCGGGCGATCCGGCTCTACTACCAGGAGCGCGACTACGCGCCGCCGACGACGCCGGAGCCGGAGCCTAGCCACCTGCGGGCCGTCTGCGGACGCACGCCTGTTGAGATCCGCCGCGACGGCACGCGCTGGCTGCTGTACGCTGGCGCGCCGCTGGAGCGCGTGAGGCCGTTCGCGACGCCGTTCCTTGGTCACGCGCGGCGGGAAGCGGAGGCGAGGTACGGGGCGGCGACAAGCGGATGGCGAAGTGTTTGAAACAAGTTGGGAGTGAAATGTTCGAGTACTGCTGGAGGTGATATGAGAGACCTGAAGCGAGAACTGCTGGAATGGGACGGCTGGCCGGAGAGCTGGCGGCCAGAACCGGGCGATGTGCTGGTGGGAACCGTGCTGCGGTATGACGTGGGTCACACCGCTTACGGGCCGGTCCGCACCTGCACGGTGCGTACGGACGACGGGGAGCGCGTGGCGATCTGGCTGTCGAGCACGGTTCTGTTGGATCTATTCAAGCGGGAGCGGCCACAGGTGGGCGAACGGATCGGGCTGCGCTACCAGGGAAAACATCCTGAGCATGGCTACCACCGCTACCGCCTGATTGTGGACAGAGACGAGCCGTTGAGCTTCGATCCGCTTGGCGGCGAGGCGCGAGTGCCAGCCGCGGCTGCCGAGGACGACACAGCGCCGTTCTAAGCCGGGGAGGGTGGGCAAAATCCCTACTACATTTGACGGAAGACCGCCGCGCGAGTCGGATTTTCGCGGCCGCGGAATGCGGCGGGGCGTTTCGCCCGCGGCGCGCCGGCGGCTGGCTGCTGGAACAACGTTTCATTTTGTGCACGGAGGCACAAACACGTGAAATTCGACGAAAGAACGCGAGACCGGCTGCTGCGCGCCGAGGTTCGCGCCCTGCGCGCGCGCCTGCGCGACCTGCGCAAGCGGATCAAGGCCATGCCAGGGAGTGATACGGCTTACAGACGTTTGGTCGCCGAGGAATTGCGCTACCACGCTGCGCTGATGGCGCTGCTGCGGCCGGACCCTGGCATCTTGACCGAGCCGTTGCCTGTGCTGTTTGGAGGGGACGATGACTGACGCTGACCGCATCGAGGCGCTCGAGCAGCGCGTGGCCGAGCTGGAGCGGCGCGCCGGCGATCATGACGAGATTGCGCGGCGCATGCACCGCGCCGTGGAGCTGCTGGCCGAGACGGTCATGTCCCTGCACCGCCGCCTGACCGCGGCGCGGCGGCCTGAGAAGTCTGATGGGTTAAACATCGTCCAATAGGCTATTGATCCGTCACGCGACCTGCTGTATGCTCAGGGTAGCGCCGCCTGCTGCGCGCGCGCCGTCCGTGCGTCACCCGCCGGTTCGTCCACGGGCCGCTGCCACCGCCCTGGTGGAGAGGACACGCAGCGCACCTCGTGATGAGGCTTCGGCACGCTACATCACACTTGAGAGGTGCAACTATGGCAATTTCTTTGGACTCCGCGCTTGCGAAGCTCGAGCGCGAGATTGATGGCCTTTTGACTGACCACCGATCCCGCCTGGACGAATTGCAGAAGCAAGTGGACGCGATTGATGCGCAGGTTCAGCGCGGCGCGATCCCGCCGCCGGCTGGCGCGGCGTCCGACTGGAGCAAGCGCTTCGTGGACGCCTTCCAGGCCGACCGCAAAACGTTCGAGAGTGGCGGCCGGCTGCGCTTCACGCTTCCGCATCCTGCGCTGGAGACACGCACGGTCACGCGGCCTTCCACGCTGCCATCCGCGCCGTCGCCGCGCATCGGCGCGGCCGAAGCGACGCCGGCCGGCGCGCTGCTGGAGTTGATCCCCACGCTCGCGATTGATCAGCCGGCGGCCTATGTGCTGCGCGAGGACTCGAGTTCCGGCTGGCAGGCGGGCATGCAGGCCGAGACCTCTCCGAAGGTGGAATCGACCGCCGACTTCGTCGGCACGCTGGTGCCCGTGCGCACGCTGGCGACCTGGGTGACCGTCAGCCGCCAGGCGCTTGATGACCTCGCTGGCTTGGGCGACTTCGTGCGCGCACGACTCGAGTGGGCGCTGGCTCGCAAGCTCGAGGAGCAGATCCTGTCCGGCAGCGGTTCCGGCGAGAACCTGTACGGTCTCATGGTTGCGGCGTCGACGTGGACCGCGCCGAGCGGCGTTGCCTACGACCTGTTCGGGCAGCTTGCCTATGCTGCTGCCGCCATCGAGCAGCGTGGCTATGGCGCGCCGACGGCGGTGATGCACCCGAACGACGCCCTGCGCGTGCAATTGCAGCGCGATCAAAACGGCCAATACGTCGGCACGCCGGCCGGCGTCCCGCGCATTGTGCGCAGCGCGGCGCAAGGGAGCGGCGAGTTCCTGGTGGGCGACTTCAGCCAGTGCGTGCTGCGCGTGCGGCAGGGTGTGACCATCGACATCAGCGGCGATCACGCCGACTACTTCGCAAAGAACCTTGTGGCGATCCGCGCCGAGCAGCGCGTGGCGCTGGTGATCTACGCGCCGGCTGCCTTCATCAAGGGCACGCTGGCGACGTCGCCGGCCTAACGACATCCCGCCCTCGCGGCGGTCATTCGATCACCGCATCTCCTTCCACCCCCGGCGGGGCGGCGTCCTCGCCGGGGTTCTTTTTCCCGCCGCAGAAACCTGTTGCAACAATGATTGACTAGTCTCATAATTGAGGCATGCGCGCTCTCCTCCGCGCGCCGGCAGGCCCGTCCGCCAAGGGAGGCGGGGACGGCTTTTCTCCTTTCGCGTCCCCGCCTCGCCGCATCCCCCCGCCAGGAGCTGATCATGCCAGTAGCCCGCTTGCCGCTCCCCAAGTCCGACCCGCCGCGCATACTCGACGACGACGCGCCGCCCGACGGCTACCCCTTGCCCGGCGCATGGCGGCCGATCCCGAGATCGGAATCAAATGATCCCGCGCGTGAGCAGTGGGTCGAGCTGCTGATCCGTGACCGCGCCGCGGCGCACCGCATGCGCCTGGAACTGCGGCGGCGCTACTGGCGCTCGCGCGTGGCGTTCCTGGCGGGCCAGCTTGAGTATTGGGAGCGGCTGCTGCGCGATGAGCCGTCGTTCGCCTGGTACGCCCGGGCGCGCATTGCGCAACTGCGCGAGGACCTCGAGCTGGCGCGGCGCAGTTTGGCGGCGATCCCGTGATGCTGCGCGTCCGGCCGCCGGCTGGCCAGGTTCCCTTGTACGGCGCTGACGGCGTTCTTCAGGCGTGGGTCGCGGCGGACTGGGTCGAGGCGCATTGCGATCACCTGCGCGTTGTCCGCACGCGCCGGGCGCATCGCGTGGTGCGCGCCTACTTGCGCTCCGACAGCGACCTGACGGAGTGGCTGGAGGCGACGATGCGGCGCTCCAACTTCGGCAACGCATTCGTGCAGCACTTCGAGTCCGGCGCGGCGTGCTGGGCGTTGCGGGGCGTGCGGGGCAGCCGGTAGGGCTTGACACCGTGCGGCATTCGTGATTGAATCCGCCTCAGGTGCGATCCGCCCGGCTGCCGCAAACAGCCGAGCGGATCTAACCGGACACCGTGGGATGAGCACGATGCCGGCTGAGATCCATTCTACCGATCCCCACCGTTCATCACGCCCGCCCGCGGTGTCTCTATCCCACTTCCGAGGAGACACCGACAATGACGCTCACATTTGAATCTGACTTGGGTCTGTTGACGCTTACGACAGACCGGG
>JBBFLJ010000060.1:0-6181 GCA_037481575.1 Bryobacteraceae bacterium
AGAGCGAGACCCGGCAGAAGGCGCGCGTCCGCTGGCGTCAGTGGGCGCAGAAGACCGAGGGGCTGCGGGTCAATTAGCACCGCCTGGTTGCCAAAACAACTTGCGGTTGAATTGTTTCGTGTAGACCGCCCAACCGGGGCCAAGCCCGCCGGACGGGCACTGCGGGGCCACGCTGGCAGGCTCGAACACGCGTCGGGCGGCATGGGGGCGGGAAAATCACCATAATGACGACTGCCGAGGACTTCTTTTTAACGGCGATCGACTGTGAACAGACCCCAATGTCTGCCCGACTGCGGCCGAACAATGTGCAGCCGACCCGGATCTCTTTGCATGATTCGGAGGCCGAGACACTCGAAAGCGATGGAGCCCCTATGGAGGCCGTCCGGCACCGAGTCCCACCGACGATCGAGCGGAAGCCGCGCGTGGTGGTGTGGAGCGTGAACGATGACGGGGTTATTGAAAAGGGCCGGCACTCGGTTGGCGTGGCGCGGCAGGATTGCGGCCGGATCGGCGCCGGGACAACTACCGCGTGACGGAATCGCGCATGATGGCTTCCCGTTTCACGAGCCTGCCGTGAGCGTGGCGCCCGTCTCTGTCGCGATCGACCGAATCCGGAAGGCTCAGGATCCGGGCTTTAGGGCAGGGCCGTTTGGGGAGACGCCGAACGCAAGGCGCCCGAAAGGTGCTGGGAGAACTGAAAAAATCCCGCTCGGGTTCGTTTTCCAGCCTGGCACCCTAAACGGCGAAGTCGCGGCATCTGTGGCCGCCATGCGCCCCGAACCGCCGTCTGTAGTTCATCCCGCTTGGTCGCGTGTCCGTGGCCGCCTGTGCGCGAGCCTGGATCACAAGAGCCGGCAGCCTCATGCCGCACGCAGGCGAGTGGGATCAGGGAAGCATGAGCCTGTGGGGCCGGCCGATGAGTCTCTGCCACCCAAGTTCCGAGGCCGGAGAAGCGGGCCGCCGAGACTGCAGCGAAGATCCACGGAACACCCGCCGGTTTCAGCTCCGCGGTTTGTACGGAAGATAGGCGAGAGGGTGCTGCGGGCGGCTCGCCTCAGTAGGACTCGCAGAAGCATCCGCCATTGAAGTTCGTTCCCCTGCGCATCCGGACGGATCGGGAGGACTGCTTGCGCTTGGAGCCCGGTGAGGAGCTGCGGCAGCGACCCGAGCGGCCGGAAAGCGAGGCCGAGCTTGCTACAGGAGGCCCCTCAGGGCCTGCGGGCAGCGACGGCTGGGAACGATCTCTGAGGGCTGGCGCAATCTTGCGACATCCCGGAAAAACATTCTTCAGGGCTTCCGCCGGAGTCACGGGAATGCCGGCGGGCTGAACTGTGCGCCAATTTCGCCCTCGAGCGACGCCAGGAATCGAGACGCATGAGTTGCCGGAAGCCGACAAGAGCTGCTTCGACGGCTCAGGGCAGGCGGGAGAACTCGAGCTGATGGGTGCCGAGCTGCCGGAAAACCGGCGGCAGGGCAGCCCGCAAGCGGAGTGACAGTTTGAGCCGGCATTGATTGCCAGCACGCATGGTCAACTTCCCTGAAGACTCTTTCGGCAACCTGCCTACCGCCGATGAGGCGGAGCAAGATTCTTCTGCCTTCAAAGGACTGGTCCACTTCGTAAGGAGACGGGCCGTTTTGCGTGGTTTTCCGCGAAGCCCGGCGTGCGAGGCGATTCCGGACCGGCACCACACGATCCACGCGAAGGCCCTCTCATTCAGCAGGGATTCGGCCATTCACGGGACAACCGTGTTCATTGGACAGTCAATTGCTCTTGACCGTTCTTTCAAGCAGGCGTCCTAGCATATCGAGCATGACAAAGGGTGTCTTGCACGCAGGTCGTGCGTTCCTTTTCGCCTGGATTACAGCGGCTTCGATGCTCGCCCAGACCGGCTTTGTCAGTGGGTCAATTGAGGGAACCGTGTTGGACGCCGCCGGCAACCCCGTGCCCATGGCTGTGGTGCGCGCACGCGGTCTGGCGAGTGGATTTCTGCGGGAGACACGCAGCGACACCACCGGTCGCTTCTCTTTGGCCCTTTTGCCGTTGGGCGCCTACGAGGTGGTGGTGGAGGCGGGCGGGTTTGCTCCTTACAAGAAGTCTGGCGTAGAAGTGGGGCTCGGCAAGATCAGCCTGCTGGAAGTGGTTCTCGAGGTAGCGCCAACTGCGCAAACGATTGTGGTGGAGGGCGACGCGTCAATCTTGCAGATTGAGCCCTGGGTATCCAGCCGCCTGACCTCCATGAGCGTGGGAAATCTGCCGATCGCGTCCCGCAATGTGCAGAATCTGGCCCTGTTCGCGCCGGGCTTCACGGGGAGGCGCGACGATGAGTTCGGAACGACGCAGTTTGCGTTTGGCGGAATGCAGAGGCGCGGGTTCATGGTCGATGGCGCGGACAACACGCAGCGCGGAAGCCAGTTCAGACTGGGCATCTTCTCGACAGAGGCGATTGCGGAAATCAACGTTGTGCAGAATGCCATGGCCGCGGAATATGGCAGAACGGTGGGCGGGATTGTCAATATGGTCACGCGCGGTGGCAGCAACGAGCTGCGGGCCTCCGCGCTGGTCTTGTTGCGGCGCCCCGGGCTGATTGCGCGGCCCTCGCTGGCGGCTTCCAAGCCATTCCAGCAGTGGGGCGTTTATTCGGCCAACGCTGGAGGCCCTATCGTCAGGGATCGCCTTTTCTTCTTCGGCAACTGGGAGTATCAACCGATCGACGCCCCGCGGCCCATCACGATCAGCCCGGCCAATGCGCAAGCTCTCGGGCTGCCTCCATCGGAGCTGGGAAGCGCCCCGTTCGCTCAGCGGTTCCGCACCTACCTGGGGCGCCTCGATTACGTGCTGAATCCGCGACACTACGGCTTCGTCCGCTATGGTTATTTCTACACGCCCTCCCGGTTCAACACCAGCGGGGGGCTGATGCCTTTGAGCGCCAGCAACAACTTCAACGACCGGCAAGGCACGGGCGTTTTCCAGTTGTCCTCGCTCCTGGCCCCGAATGTGGTGAATGAGTTCCGTTTCGGAGATCTGTTTCGCCGGTTCTGGCGGCCGCCGGTTTCCGGCGTCATCGGCCCGGTTGCGACGATCACGGGGGTCGCGACGCTCGGCTCCAACACCAGCGCGGGCCAGTATTATCTGGAACACCAGAATCAATTCATCAACAACCTCTCGTGGCGGCCAGTCTCCCACACGGTGAAAGGGGGCGTGGATCTGGCGCGGATCTACGTCCGGCAAAAGGACCGCCTGGCCCAAACCTTCACCTTCGCCAACCTGGCCTCTTACTTGTCCGCGCTGCGGGGCGAGGTGAATCCCGCCAACGGAAGGCCGGCCACGCAGTACGTCAGTCTGACGCAGCAATTCGGAGACAACACTGCGGAGCATGCGACCTGGTCGCTGAACTTCTTTTTGCAGGATGACTGGCAGATTCGGCGGAACTTCACCCTCTCGCTTGGCGTCCGCTACGAAAATCTGCTCTACCCGGAACTGGATGCGTCCTCGCCCCGGCCGGAATCACGGGCCATCCCCGGAGATGGCAACAACTGGGCTCCGCGAGTGGGTTTTGCCTGGTCGCCCGGCAGGAAATTTGTGTTGAGGGGCGGATATGGCCTGTTTTATGACACACTGAATCTCCGCCTGATTTCCGCGGCCATCCGGGGCAACGGCGTCCGCGTTCGCACTTACAGGGTCGCCGGAAACAACCCTGCCGCCCCCCCTTATCCGCTGGGTTTCGTTTCGGCACCAGACGACCCTTCGCTGGCTGTCGTGCCGAGCGTGTTCGGTTTCGCCCAAGATTTCCGAACCATGCTTGCCCATCAGGCCAATTTGCAGCAGGAAATCGCTCTCGCGGAAAATCTTTCTCTGACCGTAGGCTACCAGTTTTACGGGAGCCGACGTGCGCCGCTACTCTCGGATGTCAATCTCGTGCCCGGCCCGTCCAGCCTGCCGGATGGGAGGCGGATCTTCACCCGGGAACGCCTGGATTCCCGGTTCAATCAGATCCAGGTGCTGCAAAGCGTGGGCAACGGTTGGTATCACAGGGGATTCGTAGCGCTGCAGCGCAGACTGAGCCGGAGTTTCCTGGCCAGCGCGAGCTATACACTGTCGCGTGCCGAGAATGTGAACGACTCGGCCGGGGATTCCGGATCGCCCGTCTCGGATCCGCTGAATTTACGTCGAGACTATGGCCCTTCCTCCGCCGACCAGCGCCACCGCTTCGTGCTGCAAGCCGTCTGGCAGCCCACGATTGGCAACAAGGGCTGGTCGAGATGGATCAACGGCTGGATGATCGCCCCGAATTGGACCGTGACCTCCGGCTTTCCGGTGAACGTCGTTTCCGGAAGCGATCTGAACGGGGATCTGGTGAACAATGACAGGCCCGATTTCCGCCAGCGAAATGACACTCGAGGGCCGGCCTTCAAAGAACTGAATCTCCGTGTAAGCCGCACTTTCACCCTGAACCGGGAAAGGCTGCGCCTGGAGCTGATCGGAGAGGCAGAGAATCTTCTGAATTCCACCAACGCCGCGTGCGGAATTTCCGGCTGCACTGGCGCGGTCGTGAACCGCTTCGGCGCGCCAGATTTTCTGCGAATCACTTCGGCCCTGAACTCGCGCCAGATCCAGCTTGGCGCCAGGATTCTGTTCTGAGGCTTGAATCCGGGGCGCGACAATGTCAGCCATATGACCTTGACCAGGAGAGACTGGATCAGCGGGACGGCTTCCCCGCTTTTTATGCGCTGTCAGGATGTGCCTGCCCGGCGAAAGCTGCTTGTTCTTTCGGTAGACGGCCTCGACCACCGATACCTGCGCGACGCCGATGCGCTGGGATTGCGAATCCGCTGCATGCGCCGCCTTCTGCGGGAAGGTTCGTGGGCGCAGGGCGTGGTCGGCGAGGTTCCCACGGTGACGTGGCCCTCACACACCACCATGCTGACGGGAGTTCCTCCCCGCGTTCACGGCATCCTGTCCAACCGCCGCCCGCCGGATCAAGGGGGCGATTATTACTGGACTCTCGACCTCTGCAAAGCGCCTTCCTTGTGGCACGCCGCTCGTGCCGCCGGATTGAGGACGGCGGCAGTGACGTGGCCCGTGACCGTCACGACGCTGATCGACTGCAACCTTCCTGAGTATTTCCGGAGGCGGCGAGGTGGCGCCATGGACCTGCGCACAATTGCATCCGCCGCCACGCCGGGGCTCGTGGAGCGTATCGCCTCTTCCTTCCCTTCCTTTCCGCAGGAATGGATGGACGACCGCACCCGCGCGCTGGCTGCCCGGCACATTCTTCGGACTGAAAAACCGGAATTCCTGGCAGTGCACTTCGTCGATCTCGACAGCGAACAGCACGACAATGGCCCGTTCACCCGGGAAGCGCACGCCGTGCTTGAATACACCGATGAATTGATCGAGCAGATTCTCGACAGTCTGCCGCCCGGCTATGTTGTAGCATTGGTCTCGGATCACGGCTTCGAAAGAGTCCGGCGCACGGTGCATCTGAAAATACTCCTGAAGCAGAGAGAGTTGGGCGGCGCAATCGACCTCGTCGCAGGACTCGCCGTGGCCCGGGACGAAAGGGGCGCAGAGACCCTGAAGAGGCTCTCGCGGGATGCGGCCTCGGGCTTGGGCCGCCGCGTACCCGCCGAGGAGATCGCTCGGTTTGCACCGGAACTGGCCGGTTGCGCCGCCGCGTACGAGCCGGCGCCTGAGGTGATCTTCGGCCACGCCGCATCCGGGCCCCACGAGCAGATCCACGAGAACCGCGGTGAGCACGGCCTTTGGCCGGGCAGGCCGGAATACAGGGCCGCCTTCGTGCTCTGGGGAGAGGGCGTTGCTTCCGCGAGGCTGCCGGAGCTTCGACTGGTCGACCTGTGCGGGATCTTCTCCGAAATCCTCGGAGTCCGACTTCCGGCTCGCGTTTAGTTCTCCTGGACTGGCCGAAGGGTGCTTGCTTGCTGCATGACGCCAACCAACGCACGTAGCCCAAGAACATCCAAGATTTGCCCCTGACCGTGCTTAGCGAAGAAGAATCCGGAAGACCTCTCTTCTTTTCTCACGTGCCGCCGCCGAGGCGCGAGACCGCTTGCGCCGAAGATGCTTCGGGAGGACGTTCTGTCAGAGGCTTACCCTCTGGGCGACGCTCCTTCTGCCGATTGCAGGAGTCTTCGGGTCAATCGTTTCGTGCCGCTGACCTTG
>JBBFLJ010000061.1:0-6028 GCA_037481575.1 Bryobacteraceae bacterium
CGAGAACGGGGTGGCACTGGATGTGGTCAGCGTACTGCTGGGACATCAGTCGATTCGCGTTACCGAGAAGCACTATGCGCCCTGGGTGAAGGAGAGGCAGCTGAAGCTGGAAGAGGCGGTGCGGCGCGCCTGGGGGCAGGCCGCGACGGGCGGCAAAGTGATTTCCATGCAGGGGAGGTGAGCGATGGCGAGGTTTGCAACACCCGGCACTCGCGAGACAGGGTGTATGCCCGTTTGGTACAGTGTTGGTACAATTTGCCGAGGTCGGTTTGACAAAGCTTTAAAAATCAGCGAGATGGGGATGGTGGCGAAGGTGGGGGTCGAACCCACATGGACCGTGAGGTCCGCCGGATTTTGAGTCCGGTGCGTCTGCCAGTTCCGCCACTTCGCCGATGGCAGGCTCGACCGCTATTGTAACATCCAGCTCCCTCCGCGAAGCCGGCCGCTCAGGAACCGGCGGTCCACTCCTGCGACGGGTTCCCGTGTCGAGTCCGCTCTCGTGGAAAGCGCCGGAAGCTGAACTCGCTTCCCTTTCGCCTTCAGCCCGGTGATGTGCTTGCTCGCCGTGACATCCACAGCCGTCCGGCGAAGTACGCGGTGCATCGCTTCGTCTCTGGACGCGCGCCGCAGTCAGACAACTTTCACGGTTCGGGCACTGTCAGGCCATCCCTGCCTTCTCCCTCGGCGCGGCCCTGGAATCGGTCGGAACATGTCCACGCAGTGCAAGAGCATGTCCTCCTCGTCGCCCTTCGTCGTCTTCTTCGGGAAACCGACCTGCGAGCACCAGACGAAAAAGCACGTTTTTTTGATGCCTCCCCATAGAATGAGGATCAGCGTCCTCGCGAAGTGGTAGGCATTCCCAGAATTGAAATTCGGCTTGCCGCGCGGCTTCCCTGGTAGCTTGTCTGCACCAGTGACCGAGGTGGCGAGATGTCCGCCAGCCTTGCATTTCAGTCCTGCTCGAAGCAGACTCGGGGCGAGCGTCCCGGGCGGAGGATGATTTCGCAGAAAGGACCGTCAGAAGACCGCGTTCCCCGCAGGACGGATTCCAGTGTATCTCGACTATCTTTGGTTCCTCGGTAATAAATGCCTGACGCCCAAGCGATGGGGTGGAACAGTTCTCTCGCCCCCGCCCAAGCGGTTGCCCAGATTCTTGGAGTATCGGTATCGTGCGGATGCTGAAGGATGACATCCGGATGGAACCGTCGCGCCACTGCACGCATTTTCGCAGTGCTCTTGTGACGCAAACTTCCTTGGACCATATTGGTCCATGCACGGTTGCTGAACATGTTCAGGTCATGGCAACCCAGCACAAGCACACGGAAACCGTCGACTTCAAGGCAGTGGGAGGTCACGTCTTTGACCTGCCACAGTGTGGCCTCCTGATCTTTGGTCGGATACGACTTGCCCGTCCAGCCAAGAATCCGGCCTGACAGAAGATCGACCACAGCCACAAGCTCGGCGCCGAAGGTCTTGTCTGCAGTGGTCAAGTCAATGCCGATTGTCAGGTATTTGGCCCTGCCTTTCGCGGCAGCCAGAACCCGGGGGGTGAGGATCTCCCGGAGACACTTTTCCGCCTGGTCCTGCAGCACAGGGAAGTCCTCCTCCTTGGAATTCCATCCCTTCGCCGCCGGAATTTCGGAGCTCAGTTCATGTGTGACAAAGCCTCCCGGAGTGACGAGGAAATCCGCAGTAAACCCATCCGGCCAATGCGTGAAGGCTTGCAATAGCATTTCAGTGGCTCTTGCGGGCTGATCCGGCAACACCCCATCCAGGACCAGCCTTGCTATGGCAGGAGGCTTGCGCCGGGCTGAAATTGCCGGATGACAGCGGTGGCATTTCTGAATCTGGAAGCCCAGTCGAGCCAGGGGAATGTTCGTCTGTTTCCCCCCGGAGAATTCCTCCGGATGGAGCGTCTTCCCCGTGCGATGATCGGCGGCAAGAGCATACACATATTTGGGCGGATAATGACGGCCTTCGTAAATCAGGCAGAATTTTGTGGATTTTCGATCTGGGGGAACGCCGTGCAAATCGATGTAACTTAGCGCGTAGTCAACGTCTTCTCGTGTGATGTGCGGCAAGGGCATGACGGCACCTCGCCGGCGATCATACACCCAAAAGTCAGTGCTGCCAAGCGTTTTCCGGGCGGAGCTGGTACCACTCCCTGCGGCGCCATCGCCCGGCGAAACGGGTCAACCGTCCCACCAAAATCGCCTCCACGGAAGAATCGCGTCCCTGACTCGATTCGCTCATGCCCCGGTGGCAGAGGGGCGACTTCAGCCGCGGGATCGCGGCTGAAAACTGGCAGCCAGAATATCCTCAGTCAGCCCCGCAGCGCAGGCACGCACGCGGTTCAGGAGGACCAGAGTCGCCAATCTGCAAGGCGCCTGCGCAGCCTGACTAACGCAAGCACAGCTGCGCATTATCCCGCGTTCCCCCTGGCGCCATTGCGCCTGCGGAGGCTTGCGGATCAATTCCCTCGCCCGCCAGAGCCTGGACGAACTCCCACACCACCCCTGCCGGCTTCGCCGCCGCGGACGCCCAAGTTTCCAGAGCCGGGCGCCGGCGCGGACGGGGCTGACACCGACACCGGTGCGCTCGGAGTGTAGCCTCGGCCATCCGCTGCGCGCGGAGGGAGGGAACCAACATATCCGGGGCTCGCGGCGCGCCCGGGATCGAAGCCTCCAGGCCAAGCCGGGGCGCGGCGTTGCGGATAGTAAAAATCAAAGACCGTGACCGGCGTGTAGTAGAAATACCCGAACGGGCTGCGCACAGTGTCCGCCCACGGCACATACGTCGCGAAGCCGAACCACGGGTTCCACAGCCACGTGCCCCCCTGAAACGCGCTGCCATACATCGTGCCCGCCTGCCGTGCGGCTGAAACGTTGGCCATGGCAATATAGCCGGAACGGCGCTTCGACCACCGGTAGAGCGCATCGGTCTCCCGATCCGGGTCGAACCGCGCGGCCGCCCACTGGCCCCCTTCGAGCTGGAGCTCCCGGCCTGCCTTCAGTTTGACCGTCTCGCCCGCCACGGTGACTTCTGCTTGCCCGCTGAACACGCGAATGCGCGGCGGCACCGCGTCAAACCGGTACAAACCCGCTTTTTCCAGCTCCGCCTCGGCGCCCTGCAGCAGGACGATCACCGAGTTGTCGCGCAACAGCTCCACCACGTCGATCAAGCCCGCCCCTTCTACCACTTCCAGCTTCACGGAAGACAGGCGATTGGAATGCATTCGCACGGCGCTCGACTCGCCGAGGCGCAGAAACGCGCCGGGCGTCAGCAGCAACTCCGCGCGCCCCTCGCCCGTCCGCAGCGTTTGACCCTCTTTCAGGGAGATCAGCTCGGACGGTTTCGGCTCCACGCGCTGCGGCGCGCCGCCCCGCTCATCCATCACAAAGACGTCCCCCTCGGCGACGTTGATCATGCCCGCACGGGCGGAGATAGCTGGCTGCGCGAGAGCAACGCCCGCAGCGAACATCGCAATGGCGGCGCCTGCCGCGAGTCGGAAGAAATGGCAAGATGGCATGGCGATCCTCATTCTGGAAACGCTCGGGCTGCACTTGATGGACGGGCGCCGCTCCGGAGGGGTTGCATGAGATCCCTTCCCGGTTCCTCCCCGGCGCCGTCGTCAGGCGATCTTCTGAAAAGTATCGATCCGCGCTTCGCCCTCGGCCAGTTCCGGCAGCAGCGCGGAGAGCCGCTCCAGATGCGGCGTGGCCAGATGCCGGTCCAGCGCTGCTCGGGACGTCCACGTCTCATAAAAAAGAAAATGCCCGGGCCTTTCCGTCGACTCGTGCAGATCATACTGCAGGCAGCCCTCCTCGGCGCGCGTCGGCTCGATCAGCCGCATCAGCTCCTCGCGCAGGCGCTGTTCCTGCCCCGGCTTGGCGATGATCTCGGCAACGACAGTGAGCATGATTCCCTCTCCGGCAAAGGTGCAAACCGCCCGCCGCCCGCACGGGATGGCGCGCGGAGGCTGCTTTCATCCTACGCCACCGGGCGGGGCCGCACGAGGTTCTGAAGGCGCCGGTCCACGGCGGCGGTACAGGCGGAAGCCGCGCGTTTCCGCAAACAACTCGTACTGTTCCAGCCAGGGGCGCAGATCTTCAAACCGCGTAATCGCGAGTTCCGGGTTGTACGGTCCCAGGCCATCGGCGAGGAAAGTTGGCATCGTACGGACCAGCTCCCGGCGGTGGCGGCGGGCAAGCTCCGGGAAGGACGCACGCGAACTCGTCAGGTGGCGGTCGGCGATCACGCCCGTGAGGGGCTGCGAGTCCAGGAAACGCGTGGCCCCGCGAAGACCGGCCAGCACGTTCAGCTCCGGACGGTATCCCCAGACGAAAAGCGTATCGCCCGGGGCGGCGTGTCCGCGGATCAGGGCTGCGGCTTCCACGCATTCGGAAAACATGGACAGATCGCGCATGGCGACCGGATCCCGGCGAAGCACGCCGAGGTGACGTCCGCCGAAGCGAACCGCGGGCACCGCAAGCGTCAGCAGCAGCGCCGCAGCCACCCACCGGCTGCGGACTTGTCGCCAGCCGCGGGCAGCTGCCAGCGACAGAGGCGCCAGCAGAGCAAAGTAATAGCGCGGGAAAAATCGCCCGCCTGCCGAAACCGAAGCGAGCGCCAGAGCCGTCCAGGCGAGGAAGGGAAGGCGGTGCGGCTCGTTCCGGTGAAAGAAATACAGGACGGCGCCGGCGATCAGGACAAAGCGGAAGCCGGCCCAGTTCAGCGTGCGGATCGCGCCCTCCCGAAGAGGATCCGCGAAGAGAGCCTCGCGGGAATAAACCGCGCCCCAAATCCAGACCGGCTCCTCCCAGCCCGGGGTGAGCAGCCAGACTGCTGCGGCGCCACCCGCCCATCCGGCGGCGCCGCGCCACCATTGGCGCGGGTGCCACAGGATCGCCAGAGGCGCCAACAGCAGGGCCTTCGCGTTGGCCAGCAAACCGGCGGCGGCACACAGCCCGGCTGCGGCAGGGCGCCCGGAAGCAAGGGCCCATACCATCGTGAAGGTGAAAGGCAGAAGAAGCAGATCCGGGGCAAGCGGAAGCACCGCCTGGGGGTGATCGAAACAGAAGAAAAACGTGAGCGCAGCCGCAGCGGCATACCCTTCCCGCTCGGTGAAAAGCGCGCCGGCGGCACGACGTGCCAGCCAACAGCACAGCAGGGCGAAGCACGCGCCGCCCAGACGCAGCAGCCAGCCGGTCTGCGCGCCCCAAAGCAGGTAAATCCACGCGTACAGCGGCGGCTTGTCGAACCAGATATCCCTGTACAGGGCGGCGCCCTCGAGAATCCGGCGTGCGGCCGCGAGTCCATAGGCTTCGTCCACCCACAGCACGCTCACGTGGCAGAGCCGCACCAGCAGAAGAAGCAGGAAACAGCCGCCCCAAAAGAGGGCCGTGCGCGCGCGGGTTCCGGAGAGGCTCATGGGGCGGATTCCCATACGCCGGCAAGGGTCTTTTCCCGGGCGCCAGAATCAAAGCGTGCCGGAAGTCTGTGAAGCGGCGGGTCTGCAAGCTCACTTGCGGCAGCCGCGCACAGCAGGACATCCCCGGGAATCGAGTGCATGCGTCCGATGGGATGCAGTCTCGAGCGGCGCACCACGATGCTCCAGTGTAACGCGGAGGGCGGGGCAACTCCCGGGAACCCGGTGGCAGGCAGCTCAAGAGGGAACTGCGGACATCCGCAGGGCGCGATCGCCTGCGCCGGGAGATTCCCTCTTTGCGGGTTTAATCCGCATCATGAACCGGAAAGCTTCGAGAGACGCGGGATGACGACTCTCGCACCCCCCAGCTCGACGGTTGACTCTGAGGTGGCGGGCGGAAGCGAATGGGACATGCTTCAAGATCCCGATCCTCACCTCAAGTGTGAGGCCCCCCTCGCTCCACACAAGCGCTTTTGCAGCGCTGGAGGCACCGCACTTGCGCCATTTGCCGATTTCCCCCGACGGTCGCGACGGGGCAGCGTGGCTTTGCGCTGTTCCCCCGACGCTCGCGTCGGGGCCGCGTGTCCGCTGTGTGTGCGT
>JBBFLJ010000062.1:0-5543 GCA_037481575.1 Bryobacteraceae bacterium
GTCGGTTTGTGAGCCGGGCCTGTTCGGGCATCGCCGGCGTGATCATCGGCCATAGTTCAGGATCGCTGAGAGACAATGAGCAACCACTACGAACAGCAAGGATTCACGCTCTGGTTCACCGGTCTGTCTGGGGCGGGCAAGACGACGGTGATGCGGCTGGCGGCGGGGCTGCTGGATGCGGACGAAGGCCGGGTGGAGATCTGCGGGCACGACGTGGCGCGGGAGCCGGACGCGGTGAAGGACGCGACGGGCTACATGGCGCAGCGGTTCGGGCTGTATCAGGACCTGACGGTGGAGGAGAACATCGAGTTTTACGGGGAGCTGTTCGGCACAGCGCCGGAGGAGCGCGAGCGGGCGGCGGGGGAGCTGCTGGAGATGACGGGGATGGCGGAGTTCCGGCGGCGGCGCGCGGGGCAGCTGAGCGGGGGGATGAAGCAGAAGCTGGCGCTGATCTGCACGCTGCTGCACCGTCCGAAGGCGCTGCTGCTGGATGAGCCGACCTGCGGGGTGGACCCGCTGTCGCGGCGGGAGTTCTGGAAGATCCTGGAGGGGCTGGCGCGGGAAGGGATGGCGGTGCTGGTGACGACGGCGTATCTGGACGAGGCGGAGCGGTGCGGGCGGGTGGGGCTGATGTACAAGGGGCGGCTGGAGGAGGCAGGGACGCCGGCGGAGATCCGGAACAAGATGGCGCCGTTTTGTTTTCGGGCGGCGGGGCTGGACCGGGTGGAGGCGCGGCGGCGGCTGAGGGGCGCGCCGGGGGTGCTGGCGGCGGAGCCGGCGGGGGCGGCGCTGCACGTGTACCTGGAGGAGGGCGCGGAGGCGGAGGCGGTGTCAGCGGCGGCGGGGGTGCGGCTGGAGCGGATCGAGCCGACGCTGGAGGACGCGTTCCTGGCGCTGATCCGGAGAAAGGAGGGCGGGCGTGCGGCGTGAGGCGTCAGTGGAGACGCGGGAGCTGGTGAAGCGGTTCGGCGCGTTCACGGCGGTGGACGGGGTGACGCTGGAGATCAGGCGCGGGGAGGTGTTCGGGTTTCTGGGGCCGAACGGGGCGGGGAAGACGACAACGATCCGGATTCTGTGCGGGCTGCTGGAGCCGACATCCGGGGTGGCGCGCGTGAACGGCTACGACGTGGCGGCGGAGCCGGAGCGGGTGAAGCAGTCGATCGGGTACATGTCGCAGAAGTTTTCGCTCTACGACGATCTCACGGTGGAGGAGAACCTGGAGTTCTTCAGCATGGTGTACGGGGTGCCGCGGGAGAGGAGGGAGGAGAGGAAGCAGTACGCGCTGCGGATGGCGGGGCTGGAAGGGGAGAGGCGGCGGATGACGCGGGAGCTGGCAGGAGGGTGGAAGCAGCGGCTGGCGCTGGGCTGCGCGGTGCTGCACGAGCCGCGGGTGCTGTTTCTGGACGAGCCGACTTCGGGGGTGGATCCGGTGGCGAGGCGGAAGTTCTGGGATCTGATCTACGAGATGGCGGAGGGGGGGTCGACGGTGCTGGTGTCGACGCACTACATGGACGAGGCGGAGTATTGCGGGCGGCTGGCGCTGATGCACCGGGGGCGGGTGGTGGCGCTGGGCTCGCCGGAGGAGCTGCGGGCGCAGTGCCGGGAGGGGGCGTCGATGGAGGACGTGTTTGCGGCGTGCATCGAGCGGGAGGAGGCACGGCGGAGATGAGCTTGCGGCGGCTGAGGGCGGTGTTCCGGAAAGAGCTGCTGCATGTGGTGCGAGACTGGCGGAGCCTGACGATGGCGCTGGCGGTGCCGCTGCTGCTGCTGTTGCTGTTCGGGTATGCGCTGACGCTGGACGTGGACCGGATTCCGACGGTGATTTACGACCAGGACGGGACGGCGGAGAGCCGCGAGCTGGCGGAGCGGTTCCGGGGGTCGAAGTTTTTCGCGGTGACGGGGGTGCGGGAGGGCTACCGGGAGGCGGTGCGGAGGCTGAACGAGGGGAAGGCGCTGCTGGCAGTGGTGATTCCGCGGGGCTACGCGCGGGCGATGGCGGCGGGGGAGACGGCGAAGGTGCAGGTGCTGTTGGACGGGAGCGATTCGAACACGGCGTCGATTGCGGCGGGGTATGCGGACGGGCTGGTGATGGCGTACTCGATGGAGGTGCGGAACGAGTGGCTGAAGCGGCGCGGGGCGGGGGAGCTGAAGCCGCCGGCGGACTTGCGGGCGCGGGTGCTGTTCAACAATGCGATGCAGTCGAAGAACTTCATCGTGCCGGGGCTGATTGCGGTGATCCTGATGCTGATTGCGGCGATGCTGACGTCGCTGACGATTGCGCGGGAGTGGGAGAACGGGACGATGGAGCAGCTGCTGGCGACGCCGGTGCGCCCGCGGGAGCTGCTGCTGGGGAAGCTGGGGGCGTACTTCGTGCTGGGCGTGGCGGACACGGTGATTGCGCTGGTGGCGGGGGTGGGGGTGTTCGGGGTGCCGATGCGGGGCAGCTACCTGCTGCTGGCAGCGACGAGCGCGCTGTTCCTGTTCGGGGCGCTGTGCTGGGGGATCTTTCTTTCGACGGTGGCGAGGACGCAGCTGCTGGCGTATCAGGCGGCGCTGATCACGAGCTTTTTGCCGGCGTTTCTGCTGAGCGGGTTTGTGTTTGCGATCGAGAACATGCCGTGGGTGGTGCAGCAGGTGACGCGGATCGTGCCGGCACGCTATTTCGTGACGATCCTGCAGGGGATTTTCCTGAAGGGCGTGGGGCTGGAGGCGCTGTGGGCGCCGGCGGCGTTCCTGCTGTTGTATGCAGCGGTAGTGTTCACGGTGGCGAGCCGCAAGCTGCGGCAGAAGGTGGCGTGAGATGCGGGAGCGGATTCTGGGGATCGTGAGAAAAGAGTTCCGGCAGGCGCTGCGGGAGCCGAGGATGCGGGTGGTGCTGATCGTGCCGCCGCTGCTGCAGACGATACTCTTCGGGTTTGCGGTGAACCTGGACGTGGAGCGGGTGAAGCTGGGGTGGATGGATCTGGATGGGGGGCCGGCGAGCCGGGAGCTTTACCATGCGTTCGAGGCCTCGCACGAATTCGAGGTGGTGGCAAGGGCGGGGTCGGAAGAGGAGGCGCAGGCGCTGCTGGACCGCGGGGAGGCGCAGGCGGTGGTGCGGGTGGCGCCGGGGTTCAGCGCGGACGTGGCGGCGCACCGGCAGGGGCAGGTGCAGCTGCTGCTGGACGGGGCGAACTCGAACACGGCGGCGATCGTGCTGAGCCACGCGACGGGCGTGGTGGCGGGATTCAACCGGAGGATGCTGGAGAGGCAGCAGCGGGTGAGGCTGGTGGACCGGACGCGGGAGGGGCCGGTGCTCCTGAGGATCCCGGGGGTGGAGGGGGAGCGGCGGGTGTGGTTCAACCCGGAGCTGCGGAGCCGGAATTACTTTGTGCCGGGCGTGATCGTGAACGTGCTGACGCTGGTGACGCTGATGCTGACGGCGCTGAGCATCGTGCGGGAGAAGGAGATGGGGACGATGGAGCAGCTGATGGTGACGCCGGTGCGGCCGCTGGAGCTGATGCTGGGCAAGACGATTCCGTTCGCGATGGCAGGGATGTTCGACCTGCTTTTGCTGACGGGGGCGGCGCTGGCGGTGTTCCGGATTCCGTTGGAGGGGAGCATTTTGCTGCTGGTGGGGGCGGGGGCGCTGTTTATTCTCTCGACGCTGGGGGTGGGGCTGTTTCTGAGCACGATCAGCCACACGCAGCAGCAGGCGATGTTGGCGTCGTTTTTCTTCTTTCAGCCGGCGTTCACGCTGAGCGGGTTTGCGTTTCCGATCCGGAACATGCCGGAGCCGGTGCAGTGGCTGACGTATCTGAATCCGTTGCGGTACTTCATGGAGATTGTGCGGGGTGTGTTTTTGAAAGGGAGCGGGGTGGCGGAGTTGTGGCCACAGCTGGGGGCGCTGGCGGGGATGGGGGTGGTGATCGTGCTGCTGAGCGCGCAGCGGTTCCACAAGAGGCTGGAGTAGGCGGCGGGCGGGCGTTCGAGCGCCTCCCCGCCGCTGAAGTTTCCCAGGGCGCGAGGAATGAGGGCCGGCCCCGGTTTCCGGCTTGCGCGCCTGCGCTACTTGCCCGGGGCGGAGGAGAAGTCGAGCAGGCGCGGGTTGAGGACGATCATGACGCCGGCGACGAGCATGGTCTGGTGATTTGCGAGCCAGGCGGAGGGGCCGCGGGTGAAGAATGGCTCGCGGGACCAGTCCTTGCGGAACTCGATGCGGGAGATGAGATTGTCATTGAGCTTCGATTCGGCGGTGAGGGTGAATTCGCGGAAGGCGTTGGGCGAGCCGGTCCAGAAGCCGTCGCGGTCGCTGTAGTATTCGAGGCGGGGCGCGAGGGCGAAGTTGCGGGAGAGGCGGATGCGGGCTGCGCCGGCGGCGCCCCAGAAGGTGGAGGAGGGGGCGGAGGGGAAGCGGTTGTTGCCGATATCGAAGTTGAAGTAGGCGGAGACGCGGGAGGAGGGATTGATGGTCACGACGGAGTCGTAGAAGTTCCGCCAGCCGCGGTTGATGCCGGTGTTTTCGGGGCCGGCGTAGCAGGTGTTCGAGATGAAGACTTTGCCGAAGTTGCCGGTGGTGGTGAAGCCGACGGTCTTGCCGGTGTTGTTGTCGCGGACGGTGTTCCAGCCGGTGACGACGGCGCCGCCGACGGTCCACTTCTCGCCGACGGGGACGGTGGCGCGCAAGCCGGTGTGGTAGTAGGGGCCGAAGGCGAACAGGAGGCTGCGGGAGTAGTTCCAGTTGAGGTGGCTTTCGGTGAGTTCGGCGCCGGCGCTGGTGACGAACTTGCCGAAATCGAGCTGGACGCCTTTCCAGGCGGCGGGTTTGACGCTGACGTAGGCATTCAGGAGGTGGCGGGTCCAGCCGTCGTGAGACGTTTCGCTAAGCCAGAAGGCATCGTAGACGCGCCCCATGCCGACGTCGACGCGGAAGCCGACGGGCGCAGGGGCGGTGGAGATGCTGGCGGTGGCGCTGGCGAGGCTCCATTTATTGGCGGTGAAATTGAACGCCTGGAGCTGGGAGAGGCGGGAGGGGGGGTGGTTGTAGTTGAGGTCGTAGAACGAGTCGATGTAGCCGCTGAACTGGAGGCGCTTGAAGGAGAAAGTATCGGGCAGCTGCGCCGGGACAGGCGCTGTTTCCGTTGATGGAGTCTGTGCGAGCGTGCACAGAGACACCAGAAGCGTAAGGGCACACGGATACCGCATCGGGATTCACCTCGGAACTGACAGTGGAGTGGGACTCGCCGTCAGGGCGAACAGTGCTGGCCCGGCGAGCGTGGGTCTGGAGGATGCGGGACTAAATCACGAAGTACCGCTCAGGCGGGGTGAGTTCCAGACTCAGGAGAATTATGGGGCGGGCGGGGAAAGAATACAAATCGATAATTTTTATCGAGGTGATGAGGGGCGGCTCTGACCGGCGGGTTGCGGGGGGGTGGGGGCCGCGCTTCTCAGTTGGGCAAGCGCTGGGGGAACTACGCAACCGGAGCAGCCGCGACTGGAACGGACGCAGCGCGGCCCCGGCGCAAGCGCCGGGGGAACCGCGCCGGTCACTTCGGGACAGTGGG
>JBBFLJ010000063.1:0-2675 GCA_037481575.1 Bryobacteraceae bacterium
CCCGCCCCGTCGTCGTGCGCCCCCTGCCCCACGTCCCACGAATCCAGATGCCCGCCCATCACCACGATCTCCTCCGGACGCTCCCGCCCCGCAATCTCTCCGATCACATTCGCCGACGCCGCGTCTTCCAGCGTCCTCGCCCCCATCCGCAGCCTCACCACCACGCGAGCCCCGCTCCGGCACAGCCGCGCCAGCATCATCGCGTCTTCCACGCTGATCGCCGCCGCCGGGATCCTCGGCGCATCGCCCGAATAATTCAGCGCGCCCGTGTGCGGCGTCCGCAGCCCCGTCGGCGTCACGCTCCGCACCAGCACCGCCCGCGCCCCCAGCCGCGCCGCCCGCGAAGCGCCTTGGCTCCGGTACGCCACCGTCTCCCGGTATCCGCGCCACGGCTGATTGTACGCCACCACCTTCCCCTGCACTGCGCCCGCCCCCAGCTTCTCCAGCTCCTCGAAGCTCTCCACGCACACCACTTCCGCCGTGATCCCTTCCTCCGGCGTGCCCACGCTCCCGCCCAGCCCGAGCATCGCTAGCCGCGCCTCCCGCGGTTCCACCATCCACGCGCTCTCCTTCCCCCGCACCCACACCGGCACCTGCACCGCCGGCGTCGCGACGTTCTCCAGCCCCCTTTTCCGCATCTCCTCCGCCGCCCACCGCACAGCCTGCTCCAGCGCCTTCGAACCCGACAGCCGCGCCCCGATCCGGTCGCACAGCCATTCCAGCTTCGCCCATCCGCGGTCATCGGCAAGCGCCGCGTCCATGATCCGCCGCGCCGTCTCTTCATACGCGGCCATCTCCGCCGCTCTCGCACGCCGCGCCATCATCACCGCCGGCGCTGCTCCCAGAAGATCCCTTCTTCGCATCGCTATCCCCGAATTCTCCCATAGGTCTGCGCCGCCTTGCCGCTCCCGTGCATCCTAGTGGGTAGCGCATGCCTCGCTACGATGCCTTTCTCCTGCTGAGCTTCGGCGGCCCCGAAAAGCCCGAAGACGTAATGCCCTTCCTCGAACGCGTCACCCGCGGCCGCAACATCCCCCGCGCGCGCCTCGAGGAGGTCGCCGAACACTACTACCACTTCGGCGGACGCAGCCCCATCAACGATCAGTGCCGGGCTCTCATCGAGGCTCTCCGCCCGCACCTGGATCTCCCCATCTATTGGGGCAACCGCAATTGGCATCCCTTCATCGAAGACACCATGCGCCGCATGACCGAGGACGGCATCGAACGCGCCCTCGTCTTCGTCACCTCGGCCTACAGTTCCTACTCCGCCTGCCGCCAGTACCTCGAGGACATCGAACGCGCCCGCGCCGCCGCCGGCCCGCTCGCGCCGCAGTGCGACAAGATCCGCCACTACCACAACCATCCCGGCTTCATTGAAGTCAACGCGGAGCGCCTCCGCGAGCAGCTCGCGCGCAGCGGCCCCGCGCCCGTGCTCTTCACCGCCCACTCCATCCCGCTCGAAATGGCCCGCACGTCGCGCTACGTCGAGCAGCTCGAAGAGACCGCGCGCCTCGTCGCGGAAGCGGCCGGCGTCTCCGACTACCGCCTTGTCTACCAGAGCCGCAGCGGCCCGCCGCACCAGCCGTGGCTCGGGCCCGACATCCTCGAGGCGCTCGACGAAACCCGCGCCGCCGGCGCGGACTCCGTCATCGTTTCCCCCATCGGATTCATCAGCGACCACATGGAAGTCCTCTATGACCTCGACTGCGAGGCTGCCCGCCACGCCGAACAAATCGGCCTCAAAATGTTCCGCGCCGGCGCCGCCGGCACGCACCCCCGCTTCATCCGCATGATCCTCGAACTCGTCGAGGAGCGCCGCCAGGATGCGGCATGGGCCGAGCCCTGCCACCAGCTCTGCTGCCCCGCGCCCCTCATGCGCCCTCCTGCCCCGCCTGCGCCCGCCTGAGCGCCCTCTCCCCGCCGCCTCCCGGCGTGCGACAATGGAGGCACTCATGTCACAAGGCTTCCGCGTGAAGTTTCAAACAACAAAGGGCGATTTTGTCGTTCAGGTCAACCCCGAATGGGCGCCCCTCGGCGCCGCGCAGTTCCGCTCGTTGGTGGAAAGCGGCTTCTATGACGGTGCGAAGTTCTTCCGCGTCGTCCCCGGCTTCGTCGTCCAGTTCGGCCTCGCCGCCGATCCCGAAATGACCGCCCGCCTCGGCTCCAGGCCGATCCCCGACGACCCCGTCAAGGAATCCAACCGCCGCGGCAGGGTCACCTTCGCGACCGCCGGGCCCAACACCCGCACCACCCAGCTGTTCATCAATCTCGGCGACAACACTTTTCTCGACAGCCAGGGCTTCGCCCCCTTCGCCGAAGTCACCGAAGGCATGGAGGTGGTCGACCAGATCTATCCCGGCTACGGCGAACAGCCTCATCAGGGACAAATCCGCCTCCACGGCAACCGCTACCTCGACGCGAGCTTCCCCTTGCTCGACGGCATCGTGAAAGCTGAAGTCCTCCCCTAGCCCCGCGCCGCCAGCATCCCCGATTCCCCTGAGCGCCAACTCAGGGCCCATCGCCGAGTCCCCTGCGCGCAGGCGCAGGGCCCACCGCCGACACTCTTACGCCCGTCCCATCGCAGTTCCCCCGGCGCTCGCGCCGGGGCCGCGTTGCCTGCACTGTAGATGCAGCGTTCTTGTCTCAAAAATTCCCCTGCGCGCCAGCGCTGGACC
>JBBFLJ010000063.1:2775-5526 GCA_037481575.1 Bryobacteraceae bacterium
TGCACTGTAGATGCAGCGTTCTTGTCTCAAAAATTCCCCTGCGCGCCAGCGCTGGACCGCCCGGTTCCCCCGGCGCTTGCGCCGGGGCTGCGCTGCCGGTCTTGTCGCAGCTGACGCTCGCATCAGGGCAGCGTCTTCTGCACGGCGTCTTATCTCCCAAATTCCCCTGCGCGCCAGCGCAGGGCCGACCGTCCACTCTTACGCTCGTCAAAAACAGTTCCCCCGGCGCTCGCGCCGGGGCTGCCCTGCCCGCATTCGCCCGGGGCCATGAAATGATGTCTGTGAAGAAATGTTCCCCCGGCTCCTTGCTTTTCTGGCTCTCGCTGCGCTTTCCGGCCCCCTCCTCTTCGCCGCCCACGCCATCAACCGCCAGGCGCTCGTCAGCCGCCACGACGTCCGCCTGCAAGCCCCCGATCCATGGGCGCCCCTCACGGTCGGCAACGGCGAGTTCGCCTTCACCGCCGACGTCACAGGTCTCCAAACCTTCCCGGCGTTCTATCGCGAATCCATCCCGCTCTCCACACAGTCCCAGTGGGCTTGGCACTCCTTCCCGAACCCCTCCCATCATCGCCTCGAGGACACATTCGAACCCTACGACACCGGCGGGCGCCCCGTGCCCTATCCCACCAACACCCGCTCGGAAGCGGGCCAGTGGCTCCGCCAGAATCCCCACCGCCTCGCCCTCGCCCGCATCGGCTTTCATTTCGCGCCGGGGGAGCCCTCCATCAACGGTCTCTCCTCCATCGATCAACGCCTCGAACTCTGGTCCGGAACCCTCCACAGCCGCTTTCAGTTCGCGGGTTCTGCATATTCCGTGCTCACTTGCGTGCACCCCAATCGCGATCTCCTTGCTGTCCGCATCGAGCGTTCCGGGGACGCACCCTCTCCTCTCTCCCTCCGCGTCGGGTTCCCCTACGGCAGCTCTGTTCACACCGGCGACCCCGGCGATTGGAACAGTCCGGAAAAACACTCCACGCGCCTGCTCGAGCAGTCCCGCACCGGCGCCCGCTTCGAGCGCACGCTCGACTCGGACCGCTATTTCGTCCGCCTCCGCTTCTCCGGCGCCCGTCTGCGCAGGCTCTCGGAGCATGTTTACGTCCTGGAGTTTTCCGGAAATCGCGCCGAATTGTCTGCCGAATTTTCCCCCGATTCCCGCAAAGACCCGCTCCCTTCCGCGGCCGAAACCGTGTCCGCCGCGCGGCGCCATTGGGCCGCGTTCTGGTCCTCCGGCGGCGCCATCGACCTCTCGCACAGCTCCGATCCCCGCGCCCGCGAACTCGAGCGCCGCATCGTGCTCTCGCAGTATCTCACCGCCATCCAGTGCGCCGGCTCCCTGCCTCCGCAGGAAACCGGCCTCACATTCAACAGCTGGCACGGAAAATTCCACCTCGAAATGCACTGGTGGCACGCCGCCCATTTCGCCCTTTGGGGCCGCCCCGAATTGCTCGAAAAAAGCCTCCCATGGTACCGCCGCATCGCCCCGCTCGCCCGTCAGACGGCCGTCCGCCAGGGCTACCGCGGCCTGCGCTGGCCCAAGATGGTCGGCCCGGACGGCCGCGAAAGCCCCTCCCCCATCGGTCCTCTCCTCATCTGGCAGCAGCCGCATCTCATCCACCTGCTCGAACTCCTCTACCGCGTCCGCAAAGACGAACGGATCTTGCGCGATTGGATCGATCTCGTCTCGGAAACCGCCGACTTCATGGCGTCCTTCGCCGCGCTGGATCCGTCGCAGAACCGCTATGTCCTCGGACCGCCCCTGATCCCCGCCCAGGAACTCCATCCCCCGCGGACCACACGCAACCCTGTCTTTGAACTCGAATACTGGCGCTGGGGGCTCGAAACCGCCCAGTCCTGGCGGCAGCGCCTCGGCATGCCCCGCAACCCGGATTGGGACCGCGTCCTCGAACGCCTCTCCCCCCTGCCCGTCGTCGATGGACTCTACGTAAACGCAGAATCCGATCCGGATACCTTCCGCGATCCCTCCAAGCGCCGCGACCACCCCAGCCTCCTCGGAGCACTCGGTCTGTTGCCCGGCAAAATGACGGATCCCGAAATCATGCGCCGCACTCTGCTCCGCGTCCGCGAGTCGTGGCAATGGGATCAGACGTGGGGCTGGGACTATCCCCTCGCCGCCATGACCGCCGCCCGCGTCGGCGAACCCGCCCTCGCTGTCGATCTGCTCCTGTTGGACACGCCCAAGAACCGCTACCACCCCAACGGCCACAACTACCAGCGCCCCGGACTCACCATCTACCTGCCAGGCAACGGAGGCTTGCTTGCCGCTGTCGCCATGATGGCCGCCGGTTGGGACGGCGCCCCCGCGCGTCATGCCCCGGGCTTCCCTCACGATGGCAAATGGACCGTTCGTTGGGAAGGACTCCACAAACTCCCCTGACCTCAAACCCAACACGGAATCCCCTGCGCGCCAGCGCAGGGCCTATCGGCCACACGCTTACATCCGTCCCTGACACAATTTCGCGCCAGCGCAGGGCCCACCGCCGACACTCTCACGCCAGTCCCAACAGAGTTCCCCCGGCGCTTGCGCCGGGGCCGCGCTGCTCCCTTGGCGGCGCTGAGGAGATGGGGACAGACCACTCTGTCCCGCCCCCTCACTGCTCACACTCCGACGAGCGCCCACTCGTGGACAGAGCTGTCTGTCCCCATCTCCGCCCTGCGCAGCGTCTTCTCTCCCAAATTCCCCTGCGCGCCAGCGCAGGGCCTATCGGCCACACGCTTACATCCGTCCCTGAC
>JBBFLJ010000064.1:0-3824 GCA_037481575.1 Bryobacteraceae bacterium
ATCGCTTTCGGCCAGACTGGCTGCTTCGCGATTGGAGAAGCCGTCGGGATGCCGTACAATCAAGGAGCCTCGCAGGAAGACAGGGCGACGCAGGGATGCGACCCGAGCGCCTCGCGAGGTCCGGACTGACAGGGCGGTAGCAATGCCGCCCTCCGAACCCGCCGCGACCCACTTAAGAAACGGGCGAAAACTGTCCAGTCCTTGGGGTCCACCTCACGGGGTCGTGCTGGCCGATGCCGGCTATGGCGCGGATGCGCTGTTCCGGGAGCGGCTGGTTGAGTTGGGCTGCAGTATGTGGTGGGGGTGCAGGGCAGCGTGAGCCTGTGGCAGACGGGCGAGGGCGCGCTGCCACTAAGGCCGCGGGGCGAGATGGGCCGGCCGCTGAAGCTGCAGCGGCGGTTGAAAGAGCACTCATAGGTGTCGGCACGGGAGCTGGTGCTGGAGCCGGGCGAGAAGGCGCTCAAGAGAGTCTCGTATCGGGAGGGATCGCAGAGAAGGCTGGCATCGCGGTTTGTGGCCGTGCGCGTCCCGCTTGCCCATCTGGACTCCTGCCGTCTGAGCCGCATGAGGAGCTGTGGCTTGTGGCCGAGTGGCGGGAGGGCGCTTCCGGGTCGACGAAATATTGGCTCTGAAACCCGCCGGGAGGGACGGCGCTGAGTGATCTGGAGCAGCTGGCCCAGCGCCGCCAGATTGTCGAAAGAAACTCTCTGCAGCTGAAGCAGAAGCCGGGGCCGGGCCATGCGGAAGAGCGTTCCAAAGCCTGAGGCGGGAAAGCACCCGGAAATGTGGTTGCCGCCGATGCGGCGCAACGCTCAAAGGTTCAATCGCTGCCGGAGGATGCCGGGCACTTCGTCGGGATGGCGCACCGGGATGACCTCGCAGCCGGCGCGGCGCGCGCTCTCCATGCCCGGAGCAGAGTCTTCCAGCGCAATGGCGGCGGTCACGCCAAGCCTCTGCATGGCGAGCCGGTATGGTTCTGGATCCGGCTTGAGGCGCGTGACCTCGTCTCCGTAGACGGCAGCGCCGAATCGCTGGTCGATCTGTTCCGCCTGAAGGATCGGTTCAATTTCCTGCCGGCTGCTGGAAGTCACCACCGCGAGGCGCCCGGGCGGAATCGCGCGCAGAAGACCTTTGAGTTCTGCTGCGACCAGCCCGCCGGCGGTAGCCTGTTTCCGAAACAGCTCTTTTTTCAGAGGATAAAAGGGGAGAAGCTCTTCCACTGTCCGGGGCGGATTCCCTAGCCGGCCCAGCCGCTCCAGGAACTCCCTGTCCGAAATGCCGACACAATGGCGCTGATACTCCTCCCAGCTGACTTCCAGGCCCAAGGGGCGCAGCGTCTCGTTCCAGCAACGCCAGTGAAGAGGCTCCGTATCGGCCAAAACACCATCAAAATCGAAGAGGATCGCGAAGGAAAAATCCTGCATTTCTCGAAGTATTTCTGCGAAGCCGGGAACTCTCAAGGGTGCGCGTCCCAACTCCCTGCCTTGCCGCCGTCGAGGCCTTGGCTCGAGCGCCATTCGGCACGGATCTGCCCCACTGCGGTTCCCATTCCATGGTGCCACGGCCGACGGGTGATTTGCCCGAGGCCGAACGCGGAAGAACAGGAGGTGGAACGCCAGGCACCCGCGGGCGGACGGTTGGCGCTTCAGCAGTATGCGGCTTTTCTCAAGCGCGGAAGAGCGGCTCCTTGCCGCGGGCAAGCGCAGAGATCTCTTCGGCTTCAGACTTGCCGGGCGGGCGATAGCTCGCGGCGATCCCGAGGGCAAGCTCGAAAAGGCTGGCCTCGCCGGGAGGGATGGCAGACGTGATGTCCTGCGAGAGTGTCCACGAGAGGGCGAGACGAGCCGTCTTCGGGTCATCGAGCGGCTCATACCAGCACTTGGCGTACTTGCGCCGCTCGCGGGGCATGTCCTTGGGCCATGTGGTATGGGCGAGCCCTTTGAGCGCGAGGCGGGCGATGCCCTTCTCCTTCGCCTTTGCCATGATCTGGGGGCCGAAATTGCCCTCCTGCCAGCAGACAAAATTCACCGGGAAAAGGATCGAATCCACAGGAAATTTCTCCATCAATTGAAGCGCGGCGCCGGCGTGGTGGGCGGAAAAGCCGAGGAAGCGCACCTTGCCCTCCTTTTTCATGCGCGCGAAGAACTCGGCTGCGCCACCGGGCGCGAGGATCTTTTCCACGTCCTCCAGGGAGGAAACCGCGTGGAATTGATAAAGGTCGAAGTAGTCCGTACGAAGGCGGCGGAGCGACTGTTCGAACTCCTGCCGTGCGCCCGCAGCGTCACGGCGGGTCGTCTTGCAGGCGAGGAACGCGCTCTTCCGGTAAGGCTCCAAAGCGGGACCGAGCTTGATCTCTGCCTCGCCGTCTCCATAGGAGGGTGCGACGTCGAAATAGTTCACGCCGCGGTCCCACGCGGATGCGACGAGGCGGTTGGCTTTGTTCTGATCGTAACCCATCACGACGATTCCGCCGAATCCGATGATGGACAGCTCAACCCCGTTTCGGTAAGGGCGTCGTGGGAGGGCCGCAGCGCCGCTGGCAAGAGGGGCTGCGGCGGAGGCGGCGACAAATCTGCGTCGATTCATGGTACCCACTATAACGGCTGCGGCGGGAGATGCAAGCGCTGTAGTAGAGTAATCGGCGTCAGGGAGGGCAGGCATGGATCGAAAGAAAGCATCCGATTTTCCGCAGGGGCTCCTGGATCTGTTTGACCGCTACGTGCATGGCGACATCGACCGCCGTGCATTCCTGGAAGGCGCGCAGCGTTACGCCGCGGGCACGGTGACGGCGGCAGCCTTGTGGGAGAGCCTGCGGCCGAACTACGCGTGGGCGCAGCAGGTAGCGCCGGACGATGCGAGGATCCGGGCTGAGCGGGTCGACGTGGAGTCGCCGGCAGGCAATGGCAGGATCCGCTGCTACTTTGTGCGTCCGGCGGGTATGCGAGGCAGGCTGCCCGGCGTGGTGGTGATCCATGAGAACCGCGGGCTGAACCCCTATATCGAGGATGTGGCGCGCCGGCTGGCCACGGAAGGCTTCCTGGCGCTGGCGCCAGATGGACTGACCAGCGTGGGCGGCTACCCGGGAGACGACGAGAAGGGTGTGCAGCTGTTCCGGCAGGTGGACCGGCAGAAGCTGAATGAGGATTTCATCGCTGCGGCGCGCTGGCTGAAGAACCATGAAGCGTGCACGGGCCGGATCGGGGTGGTCGGGTTCTGTTATGGGGGAGGGGTGGCCAATATGCTGGCCGTGCGATTGGGCGACGAGCTGGCAGCGGCCGTTCCCTTCTATGGCGGCCAACCGCCGGCGGCGGAGGTGCCGAAGATCCGTGCGGCGCTGATGCTGCATTACGCGGGGCTCGACAAGCGCGTGAATGAAGGTTGGCCCGCGTATGAGGCGGCGCTCAAAGAGCACGGCAAGGAATACACGGTCTACATTTACGAGAACACCAACCACGGGTTCCACAACGACACGACGCCCCGATATGACGAAGCCGCAGCCAAGCTGGCCTGGAAGCGAACGATTGACTTCTTCCGGGCAAAACTGGGAACGGACGGACAGTAGCGAAGCCCCCTGACGCGGGAGAAGGAGCAATTCTCGCGTTCCTGGCTTGGGAAGGCGCAGCTCGGGTGCTGCCGGATTCTTCCCGACTGTCGAAGCCTAATACTACTGGGTCATAAACGTCTAGCCCCACAAAAAGGGCAGCATGGAAGCTGCCGAATCAGCCAGCCGGCAATCTAGTACTACTAGGTCACAAAAGAAACAAATTGTGGTAGAATTGTTTCGTGCGAACCGCCCATCCGGGGCCAAGCCCTTGAGGTACGCG
>JBBFLJ010000065.1:0-3512 GCA_037481575.1 Bryobacteraceae bacterium
GCGTGGGGTAGGGCAGGTTCAATTCGTAGAGGCCATCAGCGGCGGTGACGCGGAACTCGGGGCCCGAGTCGCAGGTCCAGTTGACAATGTTGCCCTTCCAGAGATCGAGCCGGATGCCTGTGCCTACATGGAACAGGCTGAACGCGATCTCGGCGCGGAAGAGGTCGACGTCGTTGGCGAGATCGCGCATCACGCGGTCGGCGTTGCCGAAGGTGAACTGGGCCTCGTCGGACTCGTTGCCGATCGATTGCGAGATGCCATCGAACTCGATCAGGCGCGCCTGATATAGCTGGCCGCCGATGGTGCAGCGGCGGTCAGAGACGTAGATCGCGGGATAGCCCGGTTCGAGCGGTTGGATGCGAACGAGGGGGATGATCTCCTGGACCTGCGAGAGCAGTGCGGTCTGGAGCGCGGCGGGTGGGAAGCGATTGACGGTCTGGTTGAGCGGGTAGGAGGGCGTCGCCAGCGGGATTTCAATGAGCGTCACGCCGAGAGAGCAGGCCCAGTCGGCCACCATCTCCCAGGAAAGTGGCTCGTTGGCAAAGCGGCAGACGACGGACGTGGTCCCGATGCCGTCGTCGTTCGGGGCGTTGTAGGTGAAGGCGCCGTAGGGACCGTATTTCGACTCCCAGAAGTTGCGCAGGGCGATGCGCTCGGCGTCGCGTAGCCACTGCTTGCGAATGGTGAAGCGGCGGGCGCCCGTGCCGAGAAGGAAGCGCTGTTCGATCTTGGCATTGCCGCTGCCGAACTGGTGCACCACGACTTCATGGTCGCGGCGCACCTCGAGCGGGTAATCGGGCGTGAGCGGAAACACGCCGCTCGGCGCGATCTCGGGCACCGCGATATTGCCGATGAGCTCAGGCACGGACGAGAGTTCTCAGCGCTGGACGAGGTAGCCCCAGCTGACGGATGGGCTGCCCGAGGCGTTCTCCCAGCCAGGTGTGATGTTGATCGTGCCGCTTTTGAGCTGCACCACGACTTGCCCTTGGACGTACCCGCTGGCGTTCAGCGGAAGCGCGGGAGAAACGAAGGTCCGGGCGCCTTTCATGTCGGTCCAGGTCACGGTGAGGAATGCCGTTCCGCCGCTCGCGGCGGTCGTCGTGAGGTAGTAGAGCACAGTGTAGAGATAGTCGCCCGAGGAGTTGGGCGGGCAGCCGTCGGAAGCGCCGCAGGAGTGGGTAGTCAGCGTGCCGGTCCCGGAAGGGTACGTCGAGTAGGTGAAGCTCTTCAGGCGCTTCACCATGCCGGTGATCGCGAAGTTGGTGAGCGACGCTCTCTGCGACCACGGCGCCAGGTCGATGTAGCTGTTGTTGGCTTCGTCGAATGTCCCGTCCGCGTTGAGAAAGCGGACTCTGAAACCCTGCGGGTAGTTGGGAGCCGCGGAGGAATCCGGCGGCCGGATGTCGATCGGGACGGGACTGAGGAGTTCCGCAGGACTGCCGAACGTCACCGAGGCGCCGTCCCGAAGGGAAAGGGTCACTTGTTTGTTGGCGTCGTCGGTGGACACGACCGAACTCGGGCCCAGACTTCCGTCCCCCGTCCAGTACGCCATCGAACTCGCGACGCCGCCGGGAAGGGCGGCACAGGTGGGGCAGGAGAACAGACCTGTTCCGCTGTCATAGGCCAGCGGGCCTTGCGCAGAGAATGCCGCCCGGGCGCGCGAGTCGAGATAGTACTTGTTCACGCCGCCTTCGGGCACTTGGTCGGTATCGTAGTCCCCGGCTTGGGCCGTGACGGCGCCCGTACGCCCAAAGACGCTGCCGACCCCGGCACTGAGCGTGGAAGGACTCCAGCGGCGGAGACTATCACTCCACACCAGCGCCTGGCCGTCTGAGGCGCCGCCGGCCAGAATCTGCGACGGCTGAATGCCCATTTGCGGCACGGGGGGCTGAGTGACGCGAACGCCGGAGATCTTCAGCGGGGTTGCGCTGGTGGGGACGACCCAATACTCCGACCATGCCATCCCGGATTTCGGACGGTAGACGACGTAGTAGCTGGTGCCGCTGGGCATCGCCGTGTCGTTGGGCTCGAGCTCCAGCTGGACTTGGCCGTCCGAGATTTGCAGATCTCGCGTCCAGCGGCTGATCATCTTGCCGTCGGAGGTTGTCATCGCCGGTCCAGAGATCGTGACCCGGCCCCCAAAGGCCTGCGGCGGAAAACCAGTATGGATGGTGTCCTGGATGATGGTTCCGGCAATGCACAGGACCGGCAAGACTAGGACGCAGATTCCGAGGCGCATTAGGCAACCTCCACGAGTTCGATGGAAACGTCAGTTTTCCCGAGGCCGACCGATTGGTTCCATTCGCCGTGGAACCGCACCGTGTAGCGGCCCGCGACGGCCTGCCCTGTCGGGTCGTGCGCGAACTTCAGGCTGGTCTCATACGGGTCGTAGAAGTAGAACGGCTCGGTCGGGCCCTTGCGGGCGTCATAGAAATCGCGAAGCACGGCAAGTTGCGCTGCTGTCAGCCGCTTTGCCAGCCGCCAGCGCTTGCGGCTGTTGGTCGCCTGGACGGACCGCTGCGATTCGCCGTTGCGGTACTCGTTGTCGAGCACCGGATACACGCGCTCATGCAGGAAGGCGCGCGAAAGGCTCGCCGGCAGCACGGTGAGCGGCGCGGCGTTCTGGACTGAGCCGGGCATCAGGTGGTCACCAGATCAAGAAGCCGTTGGTCCGGGCGCACACCGAGCCTACCCGCCACAAAGCGCGCATAGCCCGTCGGGTCGTTGTCATCGGCGGCGGGCGCATAGACGCGGAACATCTCCTCTGCGGATGGCTGTTTGCCCTGCGTGTACTTTCCGTCGAGGTACTGCCCGATGAGCACGCGCAGGATCCGCCAGCCTTCCTCGATCGCTCTCTGGCTCATCTCCTCTCGGGAGACGCCGGGAAACCGCTCGGACGCCCACGCGACGAAGTCCACATAGCCGCCGCTGATCGGATACGGCCGCTGTTTCGCGTCGCGCCAGTGCCGGATGTTTCCAGGGTTGGCATTGCGCTGGGCGCGTGTGGGGTAGGAGATCTCGCGCGCCTTGGCCTGCGCCTCGGTGATAAAGAAGCCCTCCTTCTCGGCGATCGCACGCGCCAGCTTCTGAATCAGTTCTTCTCGCGTCATGACAGGATCAATCCTGGACTCAGTTGCAGCCCGGTCATCTCCCGGCGGCCGGCGCTGGCTTTGGTTGCGGTCATCGCCGCCGCTTGCACGGCGCGCGGATTCTCAACCACCACGCGCACGGTCTCCTTCTCGAAGAACTCCTTCGCTCCGGGCACGGTGATGTTGATCACTGTTGGCCCCGCCGCGGACGACGGCACGCTGCCACCGATCCGGTCCAGCGTCAGGCCCCCGGAACTCGACTGGAACAGGCTGCCGCCTTGCTGCAAGAGCGACACTGGCCGCACGCTGGCAGGGAGTCCGGAGGTGCCTTGGCCGGTGGACAGTGCGTACAACTCGACCAGATCGCGGATCTGCGGGCTGCGGATGGCCATGTCGAGGTTGCCGCCGAAGCCCTGTTTGGCG
>JBBFLJ010000066.1:0-3450 GCA_037481575.1 Bryobacteraceae bacterium
GGAAGCGACTCCTTGCCGTGGGAGCCGCCGCCAACGGTCCGTGCCTTTTTGCCGAGGTATTTCTCGCGCGCTTGCCCGTCGAGCACGGCCACCTTCATCTGCTGGCGCAGGATGCTGACCGGCAGCTTATTCTTTCCGCAGCGGGTCTGGATCAGCCGCAGATGCCGTTCGCGCTCAATCGGACCCATGCGCGCCACTTCGGCGAGGATAGGCGCGAGCACTTGCTCGAGTTGCTCCTCCGGCGTGTTGGCCTCGATCTTCGCAATCGCCATCTCGAGCGGCGTTTGCGCCGCGGCGAGGATGGCTTCGAAGTCGGCCGCGGTCTTGCCCGAGGCAAAGAACTCGTTGACGTCGATCTTGGCGTCAGCGCGAAGCGCATCGACCTCCGGAGAATCTTCCGGAAGTTCGCTGAGCTTGGCGCGCGCGGCGATTTGCTTCTCGCCGAGCGGCAGCACGGCCACGCGCGTTTGAATCCCGTGGCTGGCGAGCGCCCGCGCCGTCTTGAGCGCGCCTTGCATGCCGGCCTCGGAGATCTCGTTGTCCTGGCAGATGTAGACCGTCTTGACGCCCGCCAGCTTGGCAATGAGCCGCTCCCAGTCGGCCTCGCGGATCCGCACGGTGACGGGCGAGACGGCGGCAAAGCCATGCTCGATGAGCGAAATGCAGTCGGTCACGCCCTCGGTGATGACGACGCGCTCAGGCCGTGTGAGCAGGACGTCCTCGTTGTAGAGCACGTCGTTGCGGATGCATGCGGCCACGTGGCTGTGGTTGCGGTCGTTGCGCACCGCCAGCTTCTTGTACTTCGCCTTCTCCCAGTCGTTGTCGGGCGTCCACGGCGTGCGCCGGCCGATCAGGAAGACGACATGACCGCGGCTCCAGTAGGGAAACACGATGCGGCGGTCGAAGAACGGCACGATGCCGTCTTGCGCTGTGGGCCGGAAGGCCGAAGTGGCCGCGAGTTCGCGCGGCGTGAAGGCTTGGGGTCCATCCATGAGCAGGCGCGCAGTGCTCAGGTGTTCTTCCTCGGCGTAGCCGATCTTCAGCCGCTCGATCATCTCATCGCCGATGCCGTACTTGGCGCGGAACCACGCAAGGACTTCGGCGTTCGCGACAAGCCGCTGGTGATAGATTTGAGCCAGCGCCGTGAGCGCCTCGCGCACGCGCAACGAGAGGCGGTGCTCGGCCTCGGCTTCTTCGGGCGACGCGGAGGCGAGCTGCGCCAGTGGCGGAAGGCCGGCGCGCGCGGCGAGGAAATCGCGCGCCTGGCGGTGGGATTCCGGCATCGGCCCCGACTGGCCGCGCGTCACGCGGCCGAAGCGGACGAATTCGACCAGTTGCAGCACGTCCCCGCCCACGCCGCAGCCGAAGCAGTACCAGCCCTGCTTGTCGAGCATGACGTGGAGCGAGCGGCGCGACTGGCTCTTGTGGTTCGGGCAGTCGCAGAACAAGGTGCGCGGCGTTTCCTCGACGATGCGCCCGGCGAGCAGCTCGCGGGCGATTGCGCCAATGTCGATCTCGGTGATCTGGCGGTAGTAGGCATGGACATCGATCCCGCGACTCATGCGCGCGCCTCCGGTTCAAGCAGGAATGAGAGAAAGGTGTTGCGGCGGTCTACCTGGCGCTTGGCGGCGCAGTTGTCGAGGCCCCAGCGGTCGCCCAGGAGGATGACGGACTCCTTGGCGCGCGTCACCGCCGTGTAGAGCAGGTTGCGGTGGTGCATGAACGAGTGCGACTTGTGGGCGATGACGATGGCGCAGGGAAACTCCGAGCCCTGCACCTTGTGCACCGAGCAGGCATAGGCCAGCTGAAGGCGGCTGGCCGCGTCCGAGCCGGCCTCGATTTCGACTACCGCGCCATCGAAGTCGACCGTCAGCGCACCTTGGGGCGTGGCTTCGACGACGCAGCCCATCGCGCCGTTCATGACGCCCAGCTCGTAGTCGTTCCGGGTCTGGATGACCTTGTCGCCGGGGTAGAAGGCGGGCCGGTGGCCAGGCGCGACCTCAGGCGCCTCAAAGCCGCGCAGCTTCTTCTGCAAGAGCCGCTGGAGCGCCAGGTTCAGCTCCATGGTGCCGAGCGGACCCTTGTGCGTGGGCGTCAGCACCTGCACGTCCCGGACGAGGTCGTAGCCGAGCCGTTCGGCCAGGACTTCCTCGAACAGCAACATCAACATCTGCCGCACATCCTCGCGATCGCTGAAGCGGTCGATGACATACCAGGGCCGGCGCGCGCCCGTCTGCACGTTGGCGGTCGGACGCACTTCGCCCGAAAGAATGGCGGTCGAGTTCTCCTTGAGCACACCCGCCTGGCGGATGATGCGCGTGAGCACGGCCGTGGGGATCGCGCGGGACTTCACGAGGTCCCGCAGGAGGTTGCCTGGGCCGACGGGCGGCAACTGGTTGTGGTCGCCCACCAGCACGACGGCGGTCTTCGCGCGGTCGACGGCCTGAAACAAGCGCCAGGCGAGCGGGATGTCGATCATGCTGCTCTCGTCCACCACGAGGATGTCGGCCTCGACCGGGTTCAGGGCATCCCGCGCGTAGCTGTGGCCATTGAAGCCGAGCAGCCGGTGAATGGTGCTCGCCTCGTGGCCCACGACCTCTTCGAGGCGCTTCGCCGCCTTGCCCGTGGGCGCCGCCAGCACGACCTTGCGCTCCAGCCGTTCGGCAATGCTGACGATGGTCGACACGGCATAGGTCTTGCCGCTGCCCGCTCCACCCGTCATCAGCGAAATGGAATAGGTCAGCGCGTTCCTGACGGCCTCCCGTTGCTCGGGCGTCAGCTCGCCGCCTTCGACGTCGACGAGCGCATCGAGATCGTTCACGGCGTGCGGACTGGGATTTCGAGCCTCTTTGAAGATCGCCGCCAGTTCCGTCTCCATGTGGTGGATCTCGGGATCGGCCACGATCAGGCGCTCGAGTGCCTGCGCCACCAGTACGCCCTCTGAGATCAGCGCCTCCAGATGCCGCTCGATCACCTCCCGGCTGTCGAGCGTGTCCATGACGAGCAGCGTGTTGGCGCGGTCGAGCAGATCTTCGTACTCGACCCAGCAATCGCCGTCATCGAGCGCGGCGAGCACCGAGTAGTGCAGCCCTGCGCGGATCCGTGAGGGCAGATCCTTGGGCGTGCCCATCTTGCGGGCGATCTTGTCCACGCGCTTGAAGCCGAAGCCTGGAATCTCGCGCATCAACACGTAGGGGTCGCGTTCGAGAATCGCCGCCACCTGGCTGCCAAACTTCGCGACCAGCGTCGTCACCTGGTGATGCGTCAGCCCGTAGGCGGCCAGGTGCGCCATGGCGTGGTTGAAATCGCGGTTGGCGATCCAGATGCGGCGCAGGTCGCCGATGGTCTCGAGCGAAACCTTGGCCGCGGCCGCCACTGACTCCGGCTCGTTCCGAATGGCTGTATCGAAATCGCCGCCGAAGCGGTCGGCGATCCGCCGCGCCTTGGCCG
>JBBFLJ010000067.1:0-2422 GCA_037481575.1 Bryobacteraceae bacterium
CCCAGCAGGCAGCCGAACGCGCCGTGACCGCGCTGGCCGATGCGGTGCGCAGGCTCGGCGAGGCCCAGGCCGTCGTCGGCAAGGGCCAGAACCAGTTCAACTTCGCCGTCAGCCTCGCCGCCACCCAGCTCACCAACCTCGCCGCCAGCGAGTCCCGCATCCGCGACGCCGACCTCGCCTTCGAGGCGGCCAACCTGACCAAGGCCCAGATCCTGACGCAGGCCGGCGTCGCCGCCCTCGCGCAGGCCAACGCCGCCCCGCAGGCCGTCCTCAGCCTGCTCCGCGGCTAGACTCTCCATCGATCCTCCTGAAGCAGACGCGGAGGCCCCGCGGGCGCAAGCCCGCCGGGGCCTCAAGTTTTTCAGGCTTTCCGCCGATGACCGGTCTCAGAGGAGACCCCGATGACGCACTCCAACCCTTCACCCGGCGGCAGCGCGGAACAGTGGCATGTGTCCGCGTTGGAACACCTCGCGAAAAACCGCATCGAGGATGCGGTCCGTTGCTTGCGGCGCGCCTTGGAACTTGATCCAGACGCCGCAGAGGCATGGAACGGCCTGGGCGTAATCCTCGAGGCGCTCGGCAACCGCCGCGACGCCGTTCTCTGCTACCGGCAGGCGCTGCGGGCACGCCCAGGAATGGAAGAACCCCTCCGCAATCTGCTCGCCCTCGCCGCCCAAGCGGCGCTCAGTGCCGGACTTCCGGCTCCTGTCCGCAACCGCGCCGCGTTAGCCGTCGCCCGCTGACGGGCGCTCCACAGGGCAACGGTTCCCGGCAGTCCTCTGCAATCTGCCTTTCCGGCCCTTTCGAAGGGAATCCCATGCCAGATCGCGCCACCACGCACATGCGGGGACGGTGTCGGCTCTACCGATTTCCATGTGCCGCAGCTCCTCGGAGTCCTACGTCATAACGACCCCGGTCCGGCAATTCGCCCTTGACAGAACAGGACGCCTGGCTTCAACGTACCGGGAGAGGAACAATCGTGGGTCGTAAATGGCCGGGAGCAGCGCGGCTGATTCTGCTGGCGATGGCTGGCCCGCTATGGGGGCAGATCGCGCGGTTCGGGATCCGGGACGACACGCTCTATATCGAGGAGAAATCTGGCCGGAGGCATGAACTTCCTGCCGCGAAGGTCGACAGGAACTCACTTCGCTTGAGCCCTGATGGCAGACGGCTGATCTATCACCTGGAGTTCGCCGGCTACGGGCACGATCCCTGGATTCCCGTGAAAGTATGGCCGGCGGACCAGCAGGGCGCCTTGCCGAGTTCCAGGTTCCAACGTATTCGCGCTCTCTCGACTTTGTGGAATGGGTGGATGCGCGGCGCGTTCTCATTGGCGGAGATGCATACGGGGTGGTGTTGGATGTCGATAAAGGCGTGGTCGCGCGGAAGATCCCCGGGGATTTGTTTTCCATCTCGCCGGACCGGGGCAAGGTCGCGTGCTGGAAGAGGCGCGCCTTCGGCATGCCCACGTTCGTGTCGGACAGGGTGATGATCGTCAACCTCGGGGAGAAGGAGTGGCGCGCCGGTCCGGAGGTTGTGCAGCCCGAGCCTGGCTTCTACCAGGTGTACCCGCCCGATTCGGAACTGAAGCGGATCGAGGGCGCGCGGATCGAGGGTGTGGAGGATGATTTGCAGACGCACTATGCGAGTAGCGGATTCCTGTGGTTCTCCGACAGCCGGAGAGTGGCCTTTGTCGAGTGGCGGGGGGGGCAAGCTGTGGCTGGTGACTCTGAACATCGAGACCCGGGACGGCGTCCTCCGCGCTTGGCATGAGCGGGTGTTGTTGCCGCCGGCGGAGGAAGAGGACGTCTTCCCCCGTTCGGTGGCCAAAGATTTCGCTTGGCGCAAGCAGGATGAAGAACTGGGCATGGTTTTCAAGAACCGGCGTCTGGTTGTGAATCTTCTCTCGCGCACAGCCGAGTGGGAGATGATGCCATGAGGCGGCAAGTGTTCCCGCCGCCCCATCTCGCGGACCGGCGCCCGGCGCGGGCATCCATCGGATTTACGGCCTCGTAAACAGCAAATCCGCGACCTGTCCCGGCTGTCTGGAATCGCGCTCGTTGACGTGGGGAGGCGCTATTAGTCACCCTCGCACGGACGACGACGGAAAAGGACGGGGCAGGTTGCTTCTGATACTGATATCGGCAGGAGCCCCTGGCGGTCAGAATCCATGCCATCCCGGCTTTGCAGACCCGGCTAGAGCGCGGAAGATGTGGGCGAAAGAACTCGGGCGATGGTCGCCAGAACCGGTACGGTCGCTTCGACCCCTGGCTTGGCTGGGGGCGGCCCGCAGAGGATCGTACGGCATGCTGGCAAACTGCCCCGTTCGCGCCAACGGACTGACGGTGCTGTTCACGCCGTCTTCCGGCGCGCGAGGGAAGCCTGCCAGGCCTGCTTGAGGCGCGCCTCGAGCTCCGGCGGG
>JBBFLJ010000068.1:0-2416 GCA_037481575.1 Bryobacteraceae bacterium
GCGCTTCGAGGTCCGGTTCCGGTGACGTCTTGATGGCGAGCTTCGGCCCTTCATACTCGAACGGCTGCTCGCCAGGCAGCCACCGTCTGCCGCTGATGAGTTCGCGGATCTGGTCGTCGGTCATCCCCTGCTTGCGAAGGGCATCGACGCTGGTCCGTCCGCTGAAGAGATCCTCGCGCAGGGCCTTCCGCTGCATATCGTCGAAGCGAGCCTGAAGTTGATCCTGGGTGTCCTTCCACTGCGAGTAGATGGCGAAGCCCGCGCCCACCACGCCCACCGCGAGCAGGGCGTATGGATTGATGCTCGCGACCTGGAGCGCCGCGATCGACTTCGCGAGCGCCATGATCTTGTCGGCCAGGGCATAGGTGGCCAGTACGCCAGAAACCCACAGCGCCACTCTGCCGAAATCTTCAAGCAGGTCGGTGTTCTCCCGCAGCCACCCGACCAGGCCGCGCAGGTTGCCGATCAGCGCCTTGAAGTCGTCCTGGAAATTGGCTCCGATCTCCTCGCGGAGGTTGTTGAACTCCCGCCGCAGCGCGCCCAGTTGGCCCTCAACCGTCTGCGCGGCGGCCGCGTGTGCGCCCTGGATCTTCGCGCCTTCCCGAATGACCGCGTTGTAGCGGAGCTGCTTCTCCTCTGCCTCAGTGAGCGCGCGGCCCAGTTGAAGCTGGGCGATCTGGGCTTCCCGCTGGAAGTCGACGAACAGCCCCAGCGTGCGGAGACCACGCGAGGCGCCGGACTCGATGGCCATGACGATGGATTCGAGGGCCTCGCCGGCGGCGATGTTCTGGACCGCTGCCGCATCCTTGGCGAGTTTTGCTAGGCCCGGGGCTTGGGCGAGTTCCAAGTCGGCTACGATGAGCCGCTGCACAGCATGCGCGGCTTCGGTGTACTCGAAGCCAATCTCTTCGATGGCTGCGACCTGCCTGGCCGCCGCGGCTGCTCCCACGCCGTGCGCGTTGGCCAGAGCCTTGAGCGAGGCCTCGGCCTTGGCGTTCTCGGCGGCCATCATGATGGAACCGACGGTGAACTCCTTGGCCCAAGTGAGTGCGCTCTTGATGGCGTCGGCCAGCAGGTTTCCAGCGGTGGCGCCTTTCACCATGGCGGCGGTCATGCCGTCGATGCCCTGCGCCGCGCCCCGGGCGGTCTTCACCGCCGCCGCTTCCATGCTGGACAGGCTCGCGTTGACGCTCTTGATGGACGCATTGGCCCTGTTCGTGTCAACTTCAACAACGAGTTCGAGCCTGTTATCGGCCATGCGCGACAGTCATACCCTTGTGAAGTGGTACCGCCCCTGGTACCATAAGAGCGTGGGCACCGCCGCCAAGATCCTTCAGCGCATGCGCACCAACCCGCGGGACTGGCGGATCGAGGATCTGAAGGTGGTGGCGGACAGATTCTCCATCGACTACCGTCAGCACGGCACGAGCCACGTTGTGTTTCGCCATCCCGTGGCGGGTCTGCTGACGGTTCCCAGCGCTCGCCCGATCAGGCCGGTTTACATCCGGAGATTCGTGGCATTGATTGACTCAGTGGAGGGCACGGCATGAAGAAGAGACTCCCTCTGGATCGGTATCCGTTCCTTGTGCGTCCCCTTTCCAAAGAAGAAGGAGGCGGATACTTGGTTGAGTTCCCCGACTTTCCCGGCGTCATCTCGGATGGCGAAACCCCGGAGGAAGCGATCCGCAACGGCCAGGATGCCCTTGCCGCCGCTCTTCTGACGATGCAGGAGTTCGGCGACCCGATTCCCAAGCCGGGCAAAGCAACGTCGGCCAGCGGGCAGTGGCGACAGCGCGTTCCGCGGTCCCTGCATGCCCGTCTGGTGACCCGTGCAGAGCAAGAGGGCGTCAGTCTCAACACGCTCGTCACAACCTTGATCGCGGAAGGCCTCGGCAGAAAAGAAGGCTCTCGCCGGCATCGGTAGGCCGCACCGTAGTCGAACCGGATGAAGATGGGAGTCCTACCGCGCCGAGCAGCAGCTCACGCGTTCAGCATGAACGGGTTCATCAGGCAGCTTAGGGCCGCCTCGCGTCAAGCCGTTCCCGGTCGAGTTTTTCCTGCTCCTCTTCCAGAATCACCATCGCTCGGAACTCATCCGCGCTGATCTCATCGAGGTTGATTCGGACACCCAACTTCAGCGCCGCCCGAAGGTCGAGTGCGCGCCGCAGTAGCAGACCCATTTCTGAGGACTGCGCCGCGTCCAGTCTGTCCAAAGGGCAGTGGTCGCAGCGGCCGCCCTCGTCGGGCGCGTCCAGGCAGAGACCGGGATCGCACAGTTCATCGCGGCGCAGAGCCCAGTGAATCAGGAATCGCAGGGAAGGCCGCTCGGGCCACTCCCCGCTCAGGAGTTTGGGTCCGAGGCATCCTGAAACGCCGCGTCGAGCGCGTCGATGGCGGCCTTCACCGCGACGGCCTG
>JBBFLJ010000069.1:0-2388 GCA_037481575.1 Bryobacteraceae bacterium
TGGCGGTGACGAACCTCGCCCGGCTTACGCCTGGCATGAGCGTGAAGGTCCAATCAGGCGCACCGCCGAAGACCTGACACGGGAGGCAATCCGCCCCGGGCCGCACGGCCAGCAGGGCAGGGGCAGGAGCAGGCGGCAAACCGGGCAAGGCAGGGATGCCGGGCCGACGGGAGCGCCGGGGAGAAGGCAGACCCCGAGTCAGTTGTGGTGCGCGGGTCGGGCTTCCGGTCAAACTCCCCTTGCGCTCACTCCAGAACCGCGTTCTTCCATTTACGGCGTTCACGCGCCGCCCTGGAGCCGGCCTCCCCGTCAAGCCCCATGCCTTCAGCACCCGAGCGGCACCCGTAGACGCGCCCCGTGGAGGCCGGCCGGGCGCAGCTCATCGCTTCGACCTCCACCGCAGAAAAGGCTTCTCGTCCTCCATGCGCGGAATGCGCTCACGGAGCAACTCGTTCTCCGTGACCAGTTCGGCGATGACAGACTTCATGCCTCGGCCCTGTTCATCGACCAGGTCTTCTTGCCGGATCTTGAGTCTCTCCTCGTCGGCTAGGAGGAAGGCGTCGCGCCACTCCGACAGGATGGCGGCCGTGACGCCGTATTCGCGGCTCGTGGGCTCCTGATCGGCGCCGCGTGGGATGGGGAACTCGGCTCTTGGCGGCTTTTGCCCAGGATGGCCGGTTCGCACGAAACAAATCTGGAGAAATAGTTCTGCCAGAGGATCCCCATAGTACTAGAATCGCCGGGGGTTGATTGTCAGGCACATCCAATGCTATACCACCTATGCGAGTCGAGATTACTTGTAACTGGGAGAGACTTCAGATGATTGCCCTCAGGCTGTTTCTCTGCACGCTTGTCCCCGGACTGTTCTCTCTGCTGGCGGCTCCGTTCACCGTCATCAACAGTCCGGATGCCGCCTATCTGAGTTCCACCACATACATCGACATCAGCGCAATCGCGGACTACACCAACTTGACTTCTATCTCCGATTCAACATTGACCGTCAGCTTCGATAGTGCGCTGAGCAAGCGCACTGCCCCTGGCGGCGGCTGGGCGACATGGAGCGCAACACCGGAGTCTCAGCGCGGCCTTTCAGACACCTTGCCGGTCTTGTACTTGAACGGCACAAGTCTCTGGATGACGTTGTCGAGTCCAGTGTCGGTATTCGGATTTGAAGCGGAACCAGATCCCTTCGCAAGCGTTGTGATGACGGCCACTTTCTACAGTCCTGCAATGACGGTTCTTGGGTCCATCACACGCACAGTTGACGGCTTCGCAGGCGCCAGGTTGTTTGCAGCCAGCGCGGATCCCATTCAGTACGTCCTGTTCTCCGCAGAAACAGAATTCGCGGTCGGGGCTTTCCGGTATGCAGGAGCCGAACCCGCGCCAATTCCGGAGCCGTCGAATTGGCTTCTGGCTGGAGGCGGCCTTCTGGCCTTGGCCTTGTGCGCCCAGCGCTGTTCTGTAAGACGTGCATACAAATCACTCTCCGGATCCCTGCGAAAGCTCCAGCCCTGAGAGGACCATTTGCTGGGTGCGAACAAGAGCTTCGTGGTGAAGCCCGACTCCACCATCGAGGTGCGCGAAGTGAAAGTGGGCGAGCGCCTGCCGCAGGAAGTGGAGATCCTCGAAGGGCTCGAACCCGGCGAGACCGTGGCGGTGACGAACCTCGCCCGGCTTACGCCTGGCATGAGCGTGAAGGTCCAATCAGGCGCACCGCCGAAGACCTGATACTTGAGGCAAGCCGCCCCGCGCTGCACAGCAAGCAGGGCAGGGAAGGCTGCGACCAAAGCAGGGCAGGGAAGGGGCACTCTCGAAAGTCCCCGGATAACCCATTGACTCCACAGTTACGCGTTGTGAAGTGACCTCGCAGCCGTAGTAGCGGAATTCCGCTTTCAGCCTCTCCAGACGCTCCCGCGGCCATGCGAAGTCGAGCGGCCGAGGTTCTCTCTCCACTGCGACGACACGCTCGGCGCGATTTTCATTCCTCCCGGTGTGCAAACGCTCATGGCAACAGTCGGGAATGCCAGGCTGAGGGCAGCGCCCGGGAGAAGGCAGCCCCCTGGCCCGTGTTGTGCGCGGGGCGCGCTTCCGCCCAAGCTCCCCCGGCGCTTGCGGCAGAACTTCATTTCTCTGGTTGCGGCATTCCTGCGTCGCCCTTTAGTCGGCTTCCTCCGTCCCGTGCGCGGGGGTCGCTCGTGGCAAACCCTTGGCTCAGCGGTCTCCTCGCGCGGTTCCCCCGGCGCTCGCCCCGGGGCCGCCCATCGGCAGCCTCTGGCTGAGCGATTTCCCCCTGCGGATCCCCCGACGCTAGTACTACTGGGTCATAAACGTCTCGCCCCACAAAAAGGGCAGCTCGGAAGCTGCCGGATCAGCCAGCTGACAATCTGA
>JBBFLJ010000070.1:0-2165 GCA_037481575.1 Bryobacteraceae bacterium
GGTAGGGCGACAGCCGCGCGAGGGGCCACAACTCGATGCGCCTCGCCATCGCCGGCGTCACGCGATCAACTGGCATAGCTCGGCACCCAGGTCCAGTAGGCGACGATCAACCCTTCGCCCGCCGTGTTGGCGTCGACGAAGTAGTCCGACGGCCGCAGATCCCCCGCGGCGGACTCGAGCACCAACTCGTCGGCCACGCCGCCGCCCGCCCCAGTGGGCCAGAACTCCTTCACCACGCCGGCGCCGGTCGCCTTGTTCATGCTCTCGACGCCCAGGAACACCCGTCCCGTCTCGCCGATGACAACGGCGAACCGGATCCGGTGGGCCCGGATCGAGGTGTCGGAGGTCACCCGGACGGGTGTTCCCGGCGTTGGGACCGCGATCCTTCCCAGCGATCGCGGCTGGAGGGATGGAAAATCAGCCATGGCTTGCTGGATGCCTCAACGGAGGAAGTGACAACCGACCACCTTTCCCGGCGCGTGACGCAAGCGAAATTGTGCCACCCGACCACCGCAGCCTGGCCGCGCCAGTCAGGACCCACGATTGCTACGCATCTTCGGAATTTCCGAAGATGGCTCAGAAATTCCTGCGCTAAGCTGGTTGCGCCTGGGTCTGCCTCCTTGCAGACTGCGTTCACCCTTTCGACATCGACGGCGACTGCAAGACCAGCCGCGGCCGCTCAGGCAGCTTGACCTTCAGAAAGGCCCCGCGCACCTTGGCGATCCAGCGCGCCCCGACCTGCTTCTTGCGCTGCTTCATCTCGCCATGCACTCCTGCACGACTTGCAGGAAAATGCCTCGCGTCGAGACGGGCACGCCGTCTTCATCGCGACGGTCGAGCCGCCGCAACTTCCAGCAACGGCCGTGCTCGAGGTTCTCGATGAAGCTGTACTTCGTCCCGGCCCGGACACTCGGCTGCACCGGGTTGCCGCCGTCTTCCTGACAGCGCCAGATCGCCTTCAAGTGCCCCTTGCGCCCGTAGGAGGGCTTCACGTATCCACCTGTGATGAGACGCCGGGCAGCCTCCGGGGTGCGGAAGCCGAGCGGCGTGCCGTCAGCCGCGTAGAACGGAATTTGTTGGTTCCTCGAAGACACTGGGAGTTTGGCAACCGGAAGGGAAGGAGTTTCGCGAGAGTCCCGTCTCTCGTTATTCGCTTACTATGTACGCTCGTTCGCCGCCGAGTGTCCGAACAACAAGTTGCGTTTTTTTCTCGGCCTGGCAGCGAGCACGGAACCGCGCATTCTGACAATAGATACTCACGCAGCCCGCAAAGTGTCTCACTCCGATGTGTCTCACTCCGATTTCACCCGCCTGATCCAGGGCTGCTCGACGTCGAGGTTGTAGAAGCGCTGGCGCACGCCATTGGGGAGGATGATCTCGATCGATTGCCGCGTGACCTCGCCGATCCGGTGAGTTGGTTTGAGCAGGCCCGCAAGCCCCCAGGCTTTTCCAAACAGCGCGCGCGTCGAGTTGCCCGTCCCGTATAGGCTTTCCACCGTCCAGCCCAGCGCGAGCGCCTGATCGCGGATTTGATCGACCACGGCCACGGCCTCAGCCGCGAAGGTCTCGGCCGCGCGCACGGCACGCACGGGCCTGTGTTGTTCCGCGATGGGCGGCGAGTAGATGCGCGCATCGAGATTGCGAATGGCGTTCTGGAGCACCGCTTCACCAAAATGCTCGATGGCCCACTCGTGCACGGCGTTGAACTTCTGCCGCAGTTCCTCGAACGCGTCCGGGCTGATTCGCCCCGCGCCCGCGGCGAGCTTGGCCAGGTTCATTCGCGAACGGAGCCAGGCGTAGTATTCGGGGTCGAGCCGCCGATACGCCGTGTCGTTGATCTGGACATCGCGGGCGAAGAGTTCCGGATTGTTGGCCAGCCAGGTGTCGAGGCTGGTGGAAACGAACAGGCGCGAGCCGGCCGCCGCACTCGAAGAAACAACCGCCGGCGGCGCGCTCATGACTGCCTCCCGTTGGGTGGCTCGGGCCATTCGGTGAAATCGGCGAGGTCGATGCGTGTCCGGGTAGGCGACTTGGGGATGTGAGGCGCGTTTGGGGATGTTTTGGGGATGTTGCCTTCCAACATCCCCAACCCGTTCGTGCTTTCCTCACAATGACTTACAGACATTTTGGGGATGTTGGGGATGTTGGGGATGTTCCCGCCGTCC
>JBBFLJ010000071.1:0-2024 GCA_037481575.1 Bryobacteraceae bacterium
GCCCCGTTCAAAAGGGGATTGAGACGAGGATGGAGCGGGCGGTTGCGGCGAATTCGCCGCGTCAGACCTGAGCCCCGTTCAAAAGGGGATTGAGACGCTGAGTACAGTCTGGACATCACGTGATCCTCGTCAGACCTGAGCCCCGTTCAAAAGGGGATTGAGACGAATCCGTTCTGGATTCCGGGGCTTTGGCTGGTCAGACCTGAGCCCCGTTCAAAAGGGGATTGAGACAGCGCGTTTGATACTGTACAGGCCCACAATCCGTCAGACCTGAGCCCCGTTCAAAAGGGGATTGAGACTCGCATAGGCCTTCTCGGCCCAGCTGTGGTGGGAGTCAGACCTGAGCCCCGTTCAAAAGGGGATTGAGACGCACGCTGCTGCATATCGGAACAGCAGCGGAGTCAGACCTGAGCCCCGTTCAAAAGGGGATTGAGACCTTTGCCACTTGCGAGATATCAGCGCCAGCTTCAGTCAGACCTGAGCCCCGTTCAAAAGGGGATTGAGACAAGTTCCTTGAGCAAGCGAATTGTCTTCGAACGTCAGACCTGAGCCCCGTTCAAAAGGGGATTGAGACAATCGGGTTATATGGATTAACCCTCGTTCCATGTCAGACCTGAGCCCCGTTCAAAAGGGGATTGAGACATAGCACGCTTCATTGTGATTCTCCTTCGTCGTCAGACCTGAGCCCCGTTCAAAAGGGGATTGAGACGTACAAACTGCGGCATATCTCCATTGCCTGTGTCAGACCTGAGCCCCGTTCAAAAGGGGATTGAGACGGCCGAATCAACCAGCCTGGCCCCGTTCTTGCGTCAGACCTGAGCCCCGTTCAAAAGGGGATTGAGACACAGCCGCACTCGGCGGTAGCCGCCTGGGCTAAGTCAGACCTGAGCCCCGTTCAAAAGGGGATTGAGACACATAGCACCTCCAGCATGGAGGTGCCAGTTCCTGTCAGACCTGAGCCCCGTTCAAAAGGGGATTGAGACGGCGGCCCCTGGCGCAGGGTGTAGCGGATCTGCGTCAGACCTGAGCCCCGTTCAAAAGGGGATTGAGACCGGGACCAACGCCGTTGTCCCACTCATCCCAGTCAGACCTGAGCCCCGTTCAAAAGGGGATTGAGACATGTCGTGGCTCCATGCCTCTTTCTTGGTCTTCATGTCAGACCTGAGCCCCGTTCAAAAGGGGATTGAGACGCCTACACCTATCAAGACGACAAAGGATTTTTGTCAGACCTGAGCCCCGTTCAAAAGGGGATTGAGACCCTCAACCCATAAGAAAAGGGGGGCGCAAGCGTCAGACCTGAGCCCCGTTCAAAAGGGGATTGAGACCTTCCTTTTCTATATAATTTCGCACCATCTTCAGTCAGACCTGAGCCCCGTTCAAAAGGGGATTGAGACGTATTGAGAGGAATATTTGTGCCGGATACTCGTCAGACCTGAGCCCCGTTCAAAAGGGGATTGAGACATGGAGTCGGTTAGGGGAAATTCCACTTCGTCTTTTGTCAGACCTGAGCCCCGTTCAAAAGGGGATTGAGACCCCACGGGGTGGTCATGTTCACGATCTTCATCGTCAGACCTGAGCCCCGTTCAAAAGGGGATTGAGACAGTCTGGACAATGGCAGAAGCTACACTCCATGTCAGACCTGAGCCCCGTTCAAAAGGGGATTGAGACTTGTGCATCATGTATAGATCCGGCTGGATCTCGGTCAGACCTGAGCCCCGTTCAAAAGGGGATTGAGACCATGAGTCGCTCCGCGCGAGGTCTGTGCGGGCAGTCAGACCTGAGCCCCGTTCAAAAGGGGATTGAGACGCGCTAGGCCCCGGGGGTGAAGGTCTGGAGACGGCGGTCAGACCTGAGCCCCGTTCAAAAGGGGATTGAGACTATCCCGTTCGGCGTCGTAATTTCTCCAGTAATGTCAGACCTGAGCCCCGTTCAAAAGGGGATTGAGACCCCGGCGTGCTGTATATCGCCAGCACGCTGGTTGTCAGACCTGAGCCCCGTTCAAACTGGGCAAAGCTCAGCTCGCA
>JBBFLJ010000072.1:0-1564 GCA_037481575.1 Bryobacteraceae bacterium
CGGTCAAAAGCCGGACGTCCCCGGCCCTTCTGTCAGGACTGAGCCCCGTTCAAAAGGGGATTGAGACACCCCCTTTGCTCAGCATAGAGATTTTGCTGAGTCAGGACTGAGCCCCGTTCAAAAGGGGATTGAGACGGAAAACTAAATTGGTGTGGTACTCCCGGCAGGGTCAGGACTGAGCCCCGTTCAAAAGGGGATTGAGACATCAAGGTTGGGATCAACATTGGGGAACGGAGTCAGGACTGAGCCCCGTTCAAAAGGGGATTGAGACCAAAGGTTGCGGTACACTAGAGGAACCACATAGGTCAGGACTGAGCCCCGTTCAAAAGGGGATTGAGACAACAAAGTCGGGGATCAGCACACGGCACAATGTCAGGACTGAGCCCCGTTCAAAAGGGGATTGAGACCATTATTTCTCTTGCATTTTTATTTCCAAAAATGTCAGGACTGAGCCCCGTTCAAAAGGGGATTGAGACAACGGGAAAAGATGGCCTGATTGGGGAACTCCGTCAGGACTGAGCCCCGTTCAAAAGGGGATTGAGACAAAGATATTTGTCATATCTTTCCCATGTAAAAGTCAGGACTGAGCCCCGTTCAAAAGGGGATTGAGACAAATCATACTTTTCAAATGCATGAAAACCACCGTCAGGACTGAGCCCCGTTCAAAAGGGGATTGAGACATGCCGTCCGGCATGACCCATCCCCACAGGTGTCAGGACTGAGCCCCGTTCAAAAGGGGATTGAGACCGGAAGCCGTGCCAGTTGCCGCGGATCTTGGGGGTCAGGACTGAGCCCCGTTCAAAAGGGGATTGAGACCGCGCCGCCCCCACGATGCGAGAGGGCGGCCGTCAGGACTGAGCCCCGTTCAAAAGGGGATTGAGACTGTTCTGGGAGGAGGTAGAACCGGAAGTCCGCCGTCAGGACTGAGCCCCGTTCAAAAGGGGATTGAGACGCTGAAGGCAGCGAAAAGAATCAGGCTTCCAGGTCAGGACTGAGCCCCGTTCAAAAGGGGATTGAGACCAGTGTTCCTTGATCGTATATGCTCTATCTCCCCGGTCAGGACTGAGCCCCGTTCAAAAGGGGATTGAGACTGAGTATGTCAGACATTTTCCTTACTTCACTCGTCAGGACTGAGCCCCGTTCAAAAGGGGATTGAGACCTTTGCAGGAAAACCAGTCCGGCCCTCCATTGTCAGGACTGAGCCCCGTTCAAAAGGGGATTGAGACACCTTAAGGCAAGACATTTCTGCAAGGAAATGTGTCAGGACTGAGCCCCGTTCAAAAGGGGATTGAGACCCGCGACAGAGCGGACAGTTCTCAAGCTGCTCAGGTCAGGACTGAGCCCCGTTCAAAAGGGGATTGAGACCTTCCTCTCCTGATGATTTTCTTGAACCTGTAGTCAGGACTGAGCCCCGTTCAAAAGGGGATTGAGACCCGTGGCTGGCTCTCGACTTCCAATACCCGCCGTGTCAGGACTGAGCCCCGTTCAAAAGGGGATTCAAACCCACGGGGCGCGAACTCTCCGTAACTCAGCCAGAACTCGGTCCGGCTCGTCTTGACTACGC
>JBBFLJ010000073.1:0-1558 GCA_037481575.1 Bryobacteraceae bacterium
GTGCTGACTCTCCCCTGAAATTAAATCCCACAAAAGAAGAAGTCTCAATCCCCTTTTGAACGGGGCTGGGTGCTGACTTATCGAATTCTTTCAGTGCGGACACGCGAGAAAGGTCTCAATCCCCTTTTGAACGGGGCTGGGTGCTGACTGTTACTACGGGAGTACTGCAAAGCGCAGATAACGTCTCAATTCCCTTTTGAACGGGGCTGGGTGCTGACCAGAAATGAGTAACTGGGTTATCGAATTCTTGTCTCAATCCCCTTTTGAACGGGGCTGGGTGCTGACTCACCGTGCTTCCCGGCGCGGTGAGCGATGCCGTGTCTCAATCCCCTTTTGAACGGGGCTGGGTGCTGACGGCGCAAAGTGATGTTGATACTCGAGCGGATCGTCTCAATCCCCTTTTGAACGGGGCTGGGTGCTGACACGTGCCCATGTACGCGGAGGTTCAGCGATGATGTCTCAATCCCCTTTTGAACGGGGCTGGGTGCTGACGGCATCGTGGACCGTTACGCCGGGCCGGACGGGTCTCAATCCCCTTTTGAACGGGGCTGGGTGCTGACAATGAGGCGCGTCCTTTGTCGGACGCGCTGCGTCTCAATCCCCTTTTGAACGGGGCTGGGTGCTGACGTCGATATCGCGGCCGCTGTGGCCGGCGAGGGTGTCTCAATCCCCTTTTGAACGGGGCTGGGTGCTGACCTATCTATGGGGACTACGAGAGTGCTCTGCAGTCTCAATCCCCTTTTGAACGGGGCTGGGTGCTGACGGGGTGCTAGCCAAGGCGGCCGCCCTCGCCGAGTCTCAATCCCCTTTTGAACGGGGCTGGGTGCTGACGCACGACGAGATGGCACAGGCCTCGAACTACGAGAGTCTCAATCCCCTTTTGAACGGGGCTGGGTGCTGACGCAGGACAAGTCAACCAATACCCCCGCCGGCGGCGGGTCTCAATCCCCTTTTGAACGGGGCTGGGTGCTGACGATAATCAGCGCGTGCCACAACGTGCCACAACGTCTCAATCCCCTTTTGAACGGGGCTGGGTGCTGACGCAGATCCCTGTATACAGCGCGGCTGGACGCGTCTCAATCCCCTTTTGAACGGGGCTGGGTGCTGACGCCAAGGCGCGGCGCAAAGTGATGTGGATCCTAGTCTCAATCCCCTTTTGAACGGGGCTGGGTGCTGACGCGGTGCATGAGGCGATCGCGCTTGATCTTGTCTCAATCCCCTTTTGAACGGGGCTGGGTGCTGACCGTGGGCATACTGGGACTACGTCCGATTCAACGTGTCTCAATCCCCTTTTGAACGGGGCTGGGTGCTGACACTGGCTCTGTGCAGATGGTTGACCGGAACGGGTCTCAATCCCCTTTTGAACGGGGCTGGGTGCTGACCGCAACTGGCCCTACCAGGATTTCGTTGCCTGTCTCAATCCCCTTTTGAACGGGGCTGGGTGCTGACAGGCGGGCTGCGAGGCTGCGATGATCGGCAGGTGTCTCAATCCCCTTTTGAACGGGGCTGGGTGCTGACCGTGGGCATACTGGGACTACGTCCGATTCAACGTGTCTCA
>JBBFLJ010000074.1:0-1074 GCA_037481575.1 Bryobacteraceae bacterium
CAAAAGGGGATTGAGACACTTGGCACGCGAACCATGATGATTCTCCTTGTCAGACCTGAGCCCCGTTCAAAAGGGGATTGAGACTGGATCAACAGATTTAACTTCCTCAATACCAGTCAGACCTGAGCCCCGTTCAAAAGGGGATTGAGACCGGCGGGCATGGATGGCGTTCCACGCCCGCTCCGTCAGACCTGAGCCCCGTTCAAAAGGGGATTGAGACCTCCGGTAAACGCTGTAGAACGCAAGCGCGGCGTCAGACCTGAGCCCCGTTCAAAAGGGGATTGAGACGCCGCCTCGCCGTAGGAGGCGATCAGGGCCTCCGTCAGACCTGAGCCCCGTTCAAAAGGGGATTGAGACAAATTCCATTTCATATCTTGCTTTTCCACCTTGTCAGACCTGAGCCCCGTTCAAAAGGGGATTGAGACCCGACCGGCGGCGGCAGCCGCTTGAGCCACGGTCAGACCTGAGCCCCGTTCAAAAGGGGATTGAGACGCTGTACGGTTCAGCCTCAGCGCCGTAGCGCGTCAGACCTGAGCCCCGTTCAAAAGGGGATCGAGACCCATCTTGTAGCCGATTAGCATATTCATCTCCGTCAGACCTGAGCCCCGTTCAAAAGGGGATTGAGACCCGGCTCGGGGCCGAACCGCTCCATGGCCTCGGTCAGACCTGAGCCCCGTTCAAAAGGGGATTGAGACCAGCAGACTGCCCTGCCTCATACGTTTGCGAGTCAGACCTGAGCCCCGTTCAAAAGGGGATTGAGACGAATCCGTTCTGGATTCCGGGGCTTCTTGTTGTCAGACCTGAGCCCCGTTCAAAAGGGGATTGAGACCCTCTCGGGCCTTGAGATGAGCTCGGCGACCAGTCAGACCTGAGCCCCGTTCAAAAGGGGATTGAGACAAGGCCATACTGTTTACGGCATCCGTCAATCGCGTCAGACCTGAGCCCCGTTCAAAAGGGGATTGAGACTCCCAGCAGTGCCCCCACGACGCCCCGGTCGATCCGTCAGACCTGAGCCCCGTTCAAAAGGGGATTGAGACCCGGTATCGGCGGGTGGTACCCATTTTTCAAACGTCA
>JBBFLJ010000075.1:0-1010 GCA_037481575.1 Bryobacteraceae bacterium
CTGACGACTCGTCAGCGAAAAATTACTAAAAGAACAGTCTCAATCCCCTTTTGAACGGGGCTCAGGTCTGACCGGCTGTGGCCGGGATACAACGAGGCTCTTCGTCTCAATCCCCTTTTGAACGGGGCTCAGGTCTGACGACAATCCTGGCGGCGTAACGTTTGCTTTGGGGTCTCAATCCCCTTTTGAACGGGGCTCAGGTCTGACCCAGGATCTGGCTGAGTCTTACAGCCGCTCCTGTCTCAATCCCCTTTTGAACGGGGCTCAGGTCTGACAGGCACAACGTCACCAGTATTTTCCATCCTCTGTCTCAATCCCCTTTTGAACGGGGCTCAGGTCTGACAGCTAGCATAGCAGAACGTTTCATCAGATTCTGTCTCAATCCCCTTTTGAACGGGGCTCAGGTCTGACGGCTGACCGCCTGCAGGTCGCCGCCGGGGCCGGTCTCAATCCCCTTTTGAACGGGGCTCAGGTCTGACCTCGCCGCCATCAGCTTGGGCAAGGTCTTTGTCTCAATCCCCTTTTGAACGGGGCTCAGGTCTGACTCCGGTCTTCGGAAGACAAGAAGAAGATGCTGTCTCAATCCCCTTTTGAACGGGGCTCAGGTCTGACTGGTATTTGTGCTGATTGCGGGCGTGAAACTGTCTCAATCCCCTTTTGAACGGGGCTCAGGTCTGACTTTTTTCTTGGATTTCGGACGGCCACTGACGTCTCAATCCCCTTTTGAACGGGGCTCAGGTCTGACTTCTTCGCCATGAATCCGTCGCGGTTCGCCGGCGTCTCAATCCCCTTTTGAACGGGGCTCAGGTCTGACTCCGGCCGGATGAAACGCATCCCTACAGCACCGTCTCAATCCCCTTTTGAACGGGGCTCAGGTCTGACGAAAATAGAAGACTCGTGGCGCGGTAGTTGTTTGTCTCAATCCCCTTTTGAACGGGGCTCAGGTCTGACATTCCCTATGACAGCATTTCTCTGATTACTCCCGTCTCAATCCCCTTTTGAACGGGGCT
>JBBFLJ010000076.1:0-996 GCA_037481575.1 Bryobacteraceae bacterium
GGACGCTTCATAGACTCCATCCTGCGGCTCGACGGGCGAGGACTCCCATGCGGGACCGATGGTTTCCAGCCGGAAATCCCGCGCCGAGGGATTGTGCGCCTTCCACAGCAGCACGGACTTCGGCGGATCAACGGGGCGGAGGCGGATTCGGCCGGCGGCGCGGTCCATCTCCCAGAAAAAGCGCGGACGGGGCTCGCCGCGCAGGATCAGCTCGATCCACGCCTGGATGCTCACGGCGATTTCCGGGGACAGGGAGTGATCCGTGTTGGGCACATACCGGAGGTATTTTTCGCCGGGCAAATCGTTCCAGTAAAACCGGCTGGAATCGGGCAAAAAGAACTGGTCTCCAGTGGAATTCACAATGTATTTCGGCAATGCGAGGCGGCCGCGGTATTCGTGAGGGTCTTCAATCTTCAGCAACGCATCCAGAGCCGGGTCGCCGAATTTGTCCATGACGCCGCGCTGCACGTAATCCTCCACCGCCGGCGCCCAGAAGCCGTAGCAGGAGTAATGATGCAGGAACGACGGCTGCAGGTTCAGCATGTCGATGACGAGCGGAACGGCGGCGACGACGCGCGGATCGACAGCCGCCGCCGTCCACGCCGTCCAGCCGCGCTTGGAAGCGCCGATCAGAATGAACCGGTCCGCCAGCCCGGCGTTCTGCCGCTGCAACAGATCCGTCACCGCGTCCATGGCGCGCACCACAGCCTTGGTCATCGGGAGCCGCGCCGGCCAGCGCTCGTCGCCAGTCTCGAGGAACCGTTTCCAGGTGTAGGCGATCAGCGCGTCTTCGCTGAGCGGCTTGTCTTCCCCGGCGAACTTCAGCGGCTGGTTGGGCACCGTGCGCAGGTCAGCAACAACCGCGCCGGTCTGCGCCGCGAGAAGCGCGACGAGCGGATCGGGCGCTGGCACAGCAGAAGTGTTCGAGCCGCCGTTGATCAGCAGAATCGCTGTCCGGAAGCGGACGGTTTCCGGGTAGGCGACCGTCAGCCAGTG
>JBBFLJ010000077.1:0-956 GCA_037481575.1 Bryobacteraceae bacterium
GGGGCGGTTCGGCGGATGCCGGATTCCGCGGCGCGAGCGCCGCAGGCGGGTGCGAGGGCTGGGCAACTGGCTGGAGCGGGGAGGTGAGCGAGCCCGACGCGCCAAGCTGCGGGAAACGCGGGAAGGAACCGGGTTTTGGAGAGAGACAAACCGGCTGGGCGAGGTCGGCAGATTATGCGGGGAAGTGGTTGTGTTTTGAACGAGTTGTGCCAGATCGAAGGGGGAATTCGTTTCGAGTTCGTTTTGAAACGAACTTTTGGGGTTAAGGCTTTGTGTTTCAGTGACCTACGGGGAAACGAGCGAGGGAGTCCCCCCCTCGGGCATCCCCCGGTGGAGGCAACAGGGGTATCCGGCGGGAAGGAATGGTGAAACAGAACCGTGCCATTGGACTCTCCGGATGCGGAGGATACGAGGGGCTCTCCGGCAGGCAGGGGTGGCTCCGGCCGACTGCCTCGCCAAGTGGTTGTCGGGACTGGGATTCGATTCGGCGAAAAAAAACGGAACCGTTGTGACAGTCGAGGCCGGGTGATCATGGCAGGATCGACTGGCCGTTCCGAGACACAGGTGACAGAACGTTCAGGAACCGTGATTGACACGTTTCCATCGTTTGGGCACGAAGAGTGGATGCCAGGAGAGGAGCGATCCGTCGTGGACGAACATACGAATTGTGGTCCGGCTTCCGGATGGGGAGGGCACGGCCTCGGTGTGCCGCGAGTTCGGCAACTTGAAGAAGGACCGGCTCCGGGATCTTCGGGCTATGTGAGGAATGTCGGCTGCAAAGTTTCAGTGACCAGAGCGGGCAGCTCCGGGCACGGCATCCCCAACTGCACTCCCTGTTTCACAGGCGCACCGTTGTGGAACCCGCCACGTCCGACTCTGTTGCCATGAGCGGCTGCACACCGGGAGGAATGAAGATCGGGCCGAGCGTACGGTGGCGCAGGAGAGAGAACCTCGGC
>JBBFLJ010000078.1:0-944 GCA_037481575.1 Bryobacteraceae bacterium
TCGTGTTTTCCATGATATATTCTCCTTTGTCAGGACTGAGCCCCGTTCAAAAGGGGATTGAGACATAATCATCTTTTCGTTCCCGTTTCCATTGTGTCAGGACTGAGCCCCGTTCAAAAGGGGATTGAGACGAAAAGCGCTCCAACGAGTTCCGCAGCAGGAACAAGTCAGGACTGAGCCCCGTTCAAAAGGGGATTGAGACCGTTGCCGGCGACGGGGTCGCGCACCGGCTTAAGTCAGGACTGAGCCCCGTTCAAAAGGGGATTGAGACCGGCAATGCGTCGGCGGCTGATCACGTAGATGTGTCAGGACTGAGCCCCGTTCAAAAGGGGATTGAGACGAATTCGGGTGTCCCGCATTTTCTCAAAGACCTGTCAGGACTGAGCCCCGTTCAAAAGGGGATTGAGACGGAATAAACGTTCCGTTCTGCCACACGACACCGTCAGGACTGAGCCCCGTTCAAAAGGGGATTGAGACCAGGATTCTGAGTCTCAACAGAAACCCGTTTGGGTCAGGACTGAGCCCCGTTCAAAAGGGGATTGAGACCGGAGAGTGGATGAGTTTTTATCAACTAAAAAGGTCAGGACTGAGCCCCGTTCAAAAGGGGATTGAGACGGCAGAGTGAGCCGCATGAGGTCAGATCGGGAGGTCAGGACTGAGCCCCGTTCAAAAGGGGATTGAGACGATACTGCCGCAGAAGGTACCTTCTTGGAAGTCAGGACTGAGCCCCGTTCAAAAGGGGATTGAGACTTTCAAACCCATACTTAGTCGCCAGAGGGAGAATGTCAGGACTGAGCCCCGTTCAAAAGGGGATTGAGACCAATGGCCCTTGCGCGATTTGCCATTTCTTCCGTCAGGACTGAGCCCCGTTCAAAAGGGGATTGAGACAACTTGGAATCAATTCTTGCCTGCGAGAAAAGTCAGGACTGAGCCCCGTTCAAAAG
>JBBFLJ010000079.1:0-922 GCA_037481575.1 Bryobacteraceae bacterium
CGGGAGTTAAATCAACGCACCGGACGCGGAAAACCCCAGCCATGCAGGCGCACCTGCTGCGGATCGGTATGCCAGATGCCGGGGATGTGCGTTCCGCAGCGCGGGCAGTTTCCCTCCGCCGTCAGGCGGTAATCGCTCACAATGTAGCCGCGCCGCGCCACCAGCGTTTCACCGCACTGCGGACAGTGCGTATCTTCCAGTGAGCCGACCCGGCCCGGCAGGTTACCGGCATACACAAAGTGCAAACCGGCTTCCTGCCCGATCTCAGCGGCCTGCTGCAAGGCCCGCGCCGAAGTCGGCGGCGGCTCGGTCATCTTGTAATCGGGGTGAAAGGCGGTGACATGCCAGGGGATGTCCGGCGAGACCGAGACCAGAAAGCGGGCTGCCTCCCACAACTCCTCCGGGCTGTCGTTGAAACCCGGCACAATCAGCGTGACCACCTCGATCCAAAAACCCATCTCGTGGGCGCGGCGGATGGTATCCAGCACGTGCTGCAACACCCCGCCCAGTTTGCGGTACTGGCGGTCTTGCATGGTTTTGAGGTCAACTTTGTAAGCCTGTACATACGGGCGCAGGTACTCCAGCACCTCCGGCGTGGCGTTGCCGTTGGACACATAAGCGCACAGCAGGCCGCGCTCTCTGGCCAGCCGGAAGATCTCCACCGCCCACTCGGAGGTGATCAACGGCTCGTTGTAGGAAGAAACCACCGCCTGCGCGCCGTTCCGCAGGGCGTACTCCACCAGTTTTTCCGGCGAAATGCGCAGGATGTAATCCGGGTCAATGCCGGCCTGCGGGTCGCGCAGGGTTTGCGAGGTCAGCCAGTTCTGGCAGTAACTGCAATGAAAATCGCAGCCCAACATGCCAAAGGTCAGCGCATCGGCGCCGGGCAGGACGTGCGAGAAGGGCTTTTTCTCGATCGGGT
>JBBFLJ010000080.1:0-899 GCA_037481575.1 Bryobacteraceae bacterium
CGCTGGACGGCTATTTCCGCTTTTACAATCACAGCCGTCCGCATCAGGCGCTGGGCTACCGGACGCCCGCCGAGGTTTTCGCTGCTCGCATCCAGCAACCCGCGATGACTTGAACTTGGGGCTCCGCCCCAAACCCCGGGATTTATCGCTTTCGGCCAGACTGGCTGCTTCGCGTTTGGAGAGCCGCCGGGCTGCCGTACAATCAAGGAGCCTCGCGGGAAGACAGGGCAACGCAGGGATGCGACCCGAGCGCCTCGCGAGGTCCGGACTGAAAGGGCGGTAGTAATGCCGCCCTCCGAACCCGCCGCGACCCACTTAAGGAAAGGGCAAAAACTGTCCAGTCCTTGGGGTCCACCTCACACCTGGCGGCGCATCCAAAGGCCCTTGGCGACCTCGGTGATCCCGCCGCAGTACGCCGGCAGGTGCAGCCCGTCGATTACGGTCCGGTCGATATCACTGATCTTCACCGATTCCTGTTTCGAGATCCAGTGAGTCGTCACACCGGAAACATCTTCATGGCGAACGAGAACAAACCGGAACTCCGTACCGTGAATGGTTCGCCTGCGAAGGCGTTTCGTTGTGCTGGTGAAAATCACAAACTGGGGCTGCGTGAGCATTCGGTGCAGCTCCATGGCGGATGCGTGTGAAATGAAGTATTCGGCACCAGCCGCGAGGTGTCGGGCGATGATATACGGATTGCCGGCGAACTCCGTCTCTCGGCCGAGTTCCGGAGGCACGAGCACAAAGAGACCAGGCTGCAACCTCGACACCACACCTCGGGCTACAGCATGCCGGATCAGACTCCGCGCCGACGCCGGCGGCAACCCGGTGATGCTCTCGACCTCGGCGTGCGTGAAGGTTGTCTGGCCATTTTCGTAGAGGGCGGTCAGCAATTGGGC
>JBBFLJ010000081.1:0-896 GCA_037481575.1 Bryobacteraceae bacterium
GAAGAAGTGATACTCCATCGACACCCGCGTCACCTTGCCGATCACGCCCTTCCGGATGGCCTCGGCTGCGGCCATGAACTTCGCCTCGCTGCGCCGCTGCGTCCCCACCTGCACCACGCGGTCCGTCCGCTTCACCGCGTCGTACGCCATCCGCGCCTCTTCAAACGTCGTCGCGAACGGCTTCTCGACGTAGGCGTCCTTGCCCGCCTGCACGGCATCGGCCAGGATCTTCGGATGCGTGAAATCCGGCGTGGCGATCAGCACCGCATCCACGTCCTTGCGCGCCAGAATCTCCTGATACCGCGTCGTCTGGAACGGCGCCTGGCCGAACGCCATCTCCACCTCGCGCGCCATCGCCTCCCGGTTGACGCGCCACACGTCGCACACGGCCGTGATCGCCGCGTTCTCGCCCGACGAGACCACCATCTTCAGCAGGTCGCGCCCGCGGCCGCCGCAGCCGATCAGCCCAAGCCGGATGCGGTCATTGGGAGACGGTTGAGCCAGAACGGCCGTCGCGGCCGTGCTCATCAGAAAGGTCCGGCGGGTGGATTCCATGCTGCGTTCCTCTGCTACCGGAACATCATATCCCGGCAAGCCGGGAACGCGGCGTCCCAGCCCCGGCGGTGGGCAAGCAGGCTTTCTCTCGAAGCGCGCCGGGGCTTCAGCCCTCTTCCCACTGCCGCTCGAGCATGCGCGCGTACTCGGCCGAGGCGTACAGCTCGAAACGGAACTGCTGCGGAGGCAGCGTGGGGAAGCTCTGCAGCGATTGGCGCGCCTGCCAGAGCTGATCGGCGAAACGGAAATAGTTCCGGATGAACGCCGGAGTCACGAAATCAAAGTCCGGCGGCTGCGCGAACGCCGCCTGCAAGCCCAGGGCGCGCGAGAAGATCGACTTG
>JBBFLJ010000082.1:0-892 GCA_037481575.1 Bryobacteraceae bacterium
GCGGAAGCTGCGGGAGTTCAAGCAGCAGAAGTAGTATCTTTCTCACCCCGCCTGGGCCGCCGCCTTCCACCACGCCAGGAGCAGGATGGCGGCGGTTCCGGCGGCAATGGACACGCCGTGCGGCAGGCGGAGTGTCGCCGGATTCTTGACATCGAGATGCTCGTGCCGCATCCACGGGGCGCGGAAGGATAGCAGCTCGCGCAGCAGGTACATCACGTTCCATAACGTGGAGCCGAGGCGTCCTTTCGCCAGGGCGAGGCAGATCGCGGCGATCATGCCGAAGATCGACGTGGCGGCGAAGATCGCCAGCCAGACGGGCAGACCGGCGATGGCGCCGACGGCGCCCATCAGTTTCACATCGCCTGCCCCCATGGCATGGAGCAGGTACAGGACGAAGTAAAGCCCGAAGGCCACGGCGAAGCCCAGCAGGGCCGACCGGAGTCCGCTCCAGCCCGCAATCGCAAGATTCGCTGAAAGCCCTGCGGCGAATCCCGTCACACACAGCCAGTTCGGAATCCGCCTGGAACGGAAGTCGAACCAGGCGGCCGGCAGAACGAGTACAATCAGGAGGAACTGGAGGAGGGGATGCAGGGGCGGCGGAATCAGTTGAATCACAGTGCGATGGCTCCTGTTCCATCATAAGGGCAGGCGGGGCCATTGATCGGAGGACCTGGCATGGAGTCGAGCCATTTCGTCGATTATTACGAGCTGCTGCAGATCAGCCCGAATGCGGAGCCGGAGACCATCACCCGCGTCTACCGCATCCTGGCTGCCCGTTTCCATCCCGACAACCCGCACACGGGCGACGCCGAGAAGTTCCAGCTGCTGCGGAAGGCCTATCAGGTCCTGAGCGATCCGCAGCGGCGCGCCGAGTACGACGCCGAGCTGGCAG
>JBBFLJ010000083.1:0-888 GCA_037481575.1 Bryobacteraceae bacterium
GCCGGCTCGTCACGGTCTCCGGCGACGAGATCCAGTTCGCTGGCCGCCTGTTCGCCCGCGAGCACGAGCCGGTGGTCCTCACCGGACGCTGGGTCACCCATCCCAAGTACGGCCGGCAGCTCGAGGTCGAGGCCATGGAATACGACCTGGAGCTGGATATCGACGGGCTTGCTCACTACCTGGCCAATCATCCCGACATCAAGGGGATCGGTCCGGTCAAGGCGAAGCTGATCGCCGAGCGGTTCGGCCGCGACTTCGACCGGGTGATCACCGAGGAACCCGAGACCGTGGCCCAGGCGGCGCGGCTGCCCCTGGAGGCGGTACACAGGCTGCGCGACGAGTGGAGCAAGACGAAGGAGATCAACAAGGCCATCACCTGGCTCGCCGCCTTCGGACTGACCCACCACCAGGTCACCAGCCTGGTCAAGAAGCTCGGCAACAACGTGCCGGGGATGCTGCGGGAGGACCCGTACCTCATCGTCCAGGAGGTGCATGGCTTCGGATTCAAGCGGGTGGACAAGATCGCCCGCAAGATGGGCACGCCCAAGGAGGAGCCGGCGCGGATCCGGGCCGGGATCCTCCATTGCATGAACGAGGCGCTGGACCAGGGCGACTGCTGGGTCGAGTACGAGGAGCTGGTGGACCGGACGAACACGCTCCTGGTCATGGACGTCCTCGACAGCCGCGAGCGCATCGAGCGGGCGCTGGATGCCCTGATCGATGCGGAAGAGCTCTCCTGCACCGCCCACGGCGGGCGCTTCCTCGTCGCCAGGCCCGACATTCGGAGGATGGAAGAGGACCTGGCCGGGATGCTCCGCAAGGGCGGACGGCCCAACCCGCACTTCTCCGGGAAGGACGACCCGGCGGGCCTCGTGGACCGGATCGCCC
>JBBFLJ010000084.1:0-863 GCA_037481575.1 Bryobacteraceae bacterium
GTGCTGACTCTCCCCTGAAATTAAATCCCACAAAAGAAGAAGTCTCAATCCCCTTTTGAACGGGGCTGGGTGCTGACGGAGCACCTGGGTTCCAGAAGGAGGCATCACGGTCTCAATCCCCTTTTGAACGGGGCTGGGTGCTGACGACGCAACCTCTGTGGCTGGACACCATCCGCACGGTCTCAATCCCCTTTTGAACGGGGCTGGGTGCTGACAGTACTCCCGTGTGCTGGCCAGGGAGTTCCGCGTTCGTCTCAATCCCCTTTTGAACGGGGCTGGGTGCTGACGCTCTGGATGGAGTGCGTGCGGCTGCTGTGCCAGGTCTCAATCCCCTTTTGAACGGGGCTGGGTGCTGACCCCGAATAAACGCCCTGCGAAGGTCATTCAGGTCTCAATCCCCTTTTGAACGGGGCTGGGTGCTGACGGAGATTCGAGGCTTGTGCTGTACAGGAATCTGGTCTCAATCCCCTTTTGAACGGGGCTGGGTGCTGACCCCTGTTCCCGGTGCAGCGAGTTAGGGAGATGCTGGTCTCAATCCCCTTTTGAACGGGGCTGGGTGCTGACTATTTCAAACTCATCGAAGCGGAAGGAGATCGTCTCAATCCCCTTTTGAACGGGGCTGGGTGCTGACCGACGCATATGAAGTATTTCAAACTCATCGAAGTCTCAATCCCCTTTTGAACGGGGCTGGGTGCTGACTCGACGTGGCAGCAGCGGTCGCCGGAGAGGCGTCTCAATCCCCTTTTGAACGGGGCTGGGTGCTGACATCTAAGGAGGTGCGAGACCATGATCTGACTGGCGTCTCAATCCCCTTTTGAACGGGGCTGGGTGCTGACCGGCAGCGGACGACGATCGCGGCGCAG
>JBBFLJ010000085.1:0-850 GCA_037481575.1 Bryobacteraceae bacterium
AAATTGTCAACGGCCTCTGCAACTCGTTGTGCGGCGGGAACTTAACCAGGGGGGTCGGTCAGACCTGAGCCCCGTTCAAAAGGGGATTGAGACGTTTGGGGGACGCCAGTGTTTCGTTCATGATTCGTCAGACCTGAGCCCCGTTCAAAAGGGGATTGAGACAAGGCAGGTGTTGCACTGTGTTCCGCTCAGGGGTCAGACCTGAGCCCCGTTCAAAAGGGGATTGAGACTGGTTGATCTGACGGATCTTCATTGGGGTCTGGTCAGACCTGAGCCCCGTTCAAAAGGGGATTGAGACGCCGCGCCACTGCGGTACTCGGTGACCGGATGCGTCAGACCTGAGCCCCGTTCAAAAGGGGATTGAGACAAGGACGCGATGCCAAAGAAGGCAAGCATGGACGTCAGACCTGAGCCCCGTTCAAAAGGGGATTGAGACAATGGGCAGGTACGGATACGCTCCGCGCTGCGTCAGACCTGAGCCCCGTTCAAAAGGGGATTGAGACCCGCCCGAGAGGTCGGTGATCTCGTGGATCACGTCAGACCTGAGCCCCGTTCAAAAGGGGATTGAGACGGCCTTCGCCCGCTCTTCCCGCTCCAGCTGGGGTCAGACCTGAGCCCCGTTCAAAAGGGGATTGAGACAACAAGGCGAAGCTTATGGTTGATCTGACGGGTCAGACCTGAGCCCCGTTCAAAAGGGGATTGAGACGCGTACTGGGACTGTCAAATCGGCACTCTCGGAGTCAGACCTGAGCCCCGTTCAAAAGGGGATTGAGACGTACCGCTCCTCCACCTCGTCCGCCCAGTCGAGGTCAGACCTGAGCCCCGTTCAAAAGGGGATTGAGACGCCAGT
>JBBFLJ010000086.1:0-840 GCA_037481575.1 Bryobacteraceae bacterium
CGCCCGACGGCTACCGCCTTGCCGGCGCATGGCGGCCGATTCCGCGGTCAGCACATGACGATCCCGCGCGCGCCGCATGGCTGGCGCTGACGCCTGCCGAGCGTGCGCAGGCGCGCCTGGAGCTGCGGCGGCGCTATTGGCTTCACCGGATCGGCATTCTCGCCAGCGAGATTGAGCGGTGGGAGCGATTCCTGCGCGAGGAGCCGCGCCTTGTTTGGTATGTGCGGCCGCGCATCGAGGCGCTCGAGGCCGACCTGGAGCTGGCGAAGAGATCCCTGGCTGCGATCCCGTGATGCTGCGCGTGCGGCCGCCACAGGGTCAGATCCCCTTGTACGACGCCTCAGGCATGCTTGTGGCTTGGGTCGCTGAGGCGTGGTGCGAGGCGCACGCCGACCACCTGCGCGTGATCCGCACGCGCCGGGCGCGGCGCATTGTGCGCTGCTACCTGCGCGAGACGGACGATGTGCTGACCCAGTGGCTGGAGGCGACGCTGCGGAGATCCAACTACGGCCACGGCGTCTTGCAGCAGCTACCGTCCGGTCACCTCTGCTGGACGCTGGCAGGCGTGCGGGGCAGCCGATAGCGGCGGACCTGCTGGTGATCGGCCGCTACTGACTTTCCCCCCTCCACGGAACGGTCCCCCTGCGGACTCGCCGCTTTTTTTGTGCTGGCGGGGCGGAAGCGTCCGCCAAGAGTTACCCTTTTAGTTACCCTCGACGCTGTTTTCGCCCCCTGCCGACCACCCGTAAGTGATTGATTCTGAAGTGGTGCGCCCGGAGTGATTCGAACACCCGACCTACTGGTTCGTAGCCAGTTGCTCTATCCAGCTGAGCTACGGGC
>JBBFLJ010000087.1:0-818 GCA_037481575.1 Bryobacteraceae bacterium
GGCGGAATCAGGGGCAGCTGACTGGCGCTCACCGCCCCGTCCGTGGTCCGGATCCTCACGTGGACGGTCACGGCGCCGTCGTTGGGATTTGCAATTGCCACCGCGGTCACGAGATCCGAAGTGTTGTCGAAAGGAAGCAGAAAGCGGCTTGCAGGCAAGGCCGCCGGAGCGGTAGCGTCCTGTCCCTTCAGGGAAAAGATGGCATAGCCGCTAACGCCGGAAGGCGCCGTCAGCTCGCCCCAGCCCTGGGAAAGCTCGCCTTTGCCACGGGGGTGAAGGAACAGCGAGGATCATGCCGGCAGCGCAAGGTCCGGCAGGGTCACATTCTCCAGAAACGGGGGCGTCCACTCCTGTGTGGCCCCATCGCCGTCAATCGCCCGGTGAAACTTCAACGTGACTGTTTGCGCGCTTGCTGTCCGGTTTGCAGAGAACGATCGTCGTCGACCATCCTCCTCCATCGGCAATTTGAGGAATCAACTTTGTCTCTGCCAACGCTGGCGCCGCCGCCAACGCCAAACACAACGCAGTTGGGATTACGACCCGGGAGGCCACGTACTGCGGGGCGAACATATACTGCCTCCATCCGAATATCATGCGGCGGATTCAGGCCTGTTACAAGGCGAAATTTCACCTAAAGGACAAAAGCAATATTCACGCCTTGGTCATTTATGCTGCCCGTCTCGAGGCATCAAGAAGAGGTAACCGATCATCGGCTGTTCGCCGGATCAAGCACCCGACGCAGGTCTGTCGCTCTCCCACAGTTCTGAGCGGGGTTCCGGCAACAGGAAGTGCCGGAGGGTCACCCAGAATGGTGAAAG
>JBBFLJ010000088.1:0-810 GCA_037481575.1 Bryobacteraceae bacterium
TTGCGCTCAATTCTGCGCATATTCGGCCCGACACCGATCAGAACGATGCGGCAATCGATGCGCAGTTCGACCGCCGACGCGCAGCCGCCCGCCCGCCTGTACAGGCCGAACGGAATGCAATCCAGCGCGTGGACCCAGCGCTGCTGACGAAGCAGACCCTCAAGGCCAGACAACTCCGCCAGCTCCTCCCTGACGCGCGCGAAGCACGGATCGAGAAGAGACCAGCCTCATCTGTTCGTTACCTTCCCGGAAGGCTCGGTCTCACGGGGCAGCCGCTCTTGAGTGCCGACGGGACGGCTGAGACGGTACCCCCCGCGGTACCCCTTGGACCCTATGACGGGCCGCTCACTTGCTTGCAACTGATGGATTGGATTTGGTGAGCCGGGCGGGACTCGAACCCGCGACCACCTGATTAAAAGTTCCCTGAGTAGTTGTCATTGCAAGTCTATTGCCATCTCGGTAAGTAGCTTTTGATTAATAGATTACAAAACTCCATGTCACCGCTTGACATTCCGGAAAATTCGCAGTAAAGTTTCCCTTGAGGTTCCCTCGCGGCGAGTTAGGAGCGAGTTAATGGAGCGAGGGAGCCCGAGGGAGCCTATGCCGAAGATCCTGCCGTTTCCTTCCGCTGAGAAGCGGCGCCGCAAAGTGGTCGAGCCGACGCAAGCCGCCATCGACGCCCTGCCGCTGGGCTCCGGGGACTGGGTGGTGCGCGGCATCCCTGGGCTGGTGATCCGCTGCGGCGCGCGCTCCAAGACCTTCCGCTTGATCCGCCGCGTTGCTGGCCGGCAGGTGAAGCGCGTGCTCGGG
>JBBFLJ010000089.1:0-779 GCA_037481575.1 Bryobacteraceae bacterium
GTTCTTGCCGGTTGCGAAGGGGCGAGGATCCGTGGGCAATGGAGGAAAGTGAGTGCTGGCGAAGCTTGAACGGTGAACCAGACTTGCGGGAAGGTTGAGCGGGCAGGCGCAGAGAATTGCAGCCATGAGTCGACAGTGCTACAAGGGGCTTGGCTTTTCATATGGGCATGCAAACCGCTCCCTGACGGTCAATCAGACTGACCGCTCCCTGACGGTCACGGCCCTTTCGACTTCGTTGTGTGGGGTGGGCGTGAGGGTTGGGGGCGTAGGCCCTGCGGTGGCGCGCAGGGGAGCTTGCGGGAGGGGATGGCGCAGGAGCAGCGCTGGAAGCGCGGCCCCGGCGCAAGCGCCGGGGGAACTGTGTGGCCCTGAGCTGGCGCTCAGGGGAATTGCGGAGGTCTGGTGAGAGCGGGGATCGAGAGGGTGTGGCAGCGGATGATGCGGTCGCTGGCGGAGTACCGGGCGGCGACCGGGGAGAGGGAGGAGGCGGTGCGGGTGCAGTGGGAATGGCTCGGGGATTTGACAGGAAAGCGGGTGCTGGAGATCGGGTGCGGGGCGGGAAACATTTTGACAATGGAGATTGCGAGGAGGAGCGGGGAGTATCTTGGGGTCGACGTGCAGGCGGACCGTGTGGCGGTGTTGCGGAAGAAGCTGGAGGCGGCGGGGCTGCGGCATGCGCGGGCGGAGATGCAAGACGTGCTGGCCGAGAGCTGGCCATGCGGGCGGTTCGATGTTATTTATTCCGGGAGCGTACTGCATGCGTTCGGGGATATCGACCG
>JBBFLJ010000090.1:0-705 GCA_037481575.1 Bryobacteraceae bacterium
GTTTGACCAGCGCCAGCAGCACCGCCAGATATAGAAGGACTTGGAGCAAGTCGTTGCCGCTCATGAGAAACTCTCCGGCTTAAGCAGTGCCACAAAGAGGTAGATTAGGAGTCCGGCCGCCACACACGCGCCAACCACATGGATGGGTGTCATACCTTACGAACTCCCGGTCCGTTTAAATAACAGCCAAGAGCCAGCAAAGAAGGCGATCGCCAGTCCAAGACAGAGTGCGTCGTCCATCGAACGTCCTCGCTTCACAAAGCGGGAATCAGCCCCGCCAAGAAAAGAGTACGAGGTCGCGCGTAAAGAGCGCGCAAAAATCGAACCGCGGCACGTATAGATTTTGCAAAAACTGTATCGCCCTCGATTTCTTGGGCAGATTTTTGAATTATCTGTACCTGACCTGCCCCCGAGAAACTCCTCCAGTCATAATTTGGAAAGCTCCGTTGAAGACGGCAAAAGGAGCTTTTGCAATGAGTGTACCGCCCTCGATTTCTTGGACAGTTTTTCGAATTATGGTCATGCGGCAGGCTCGAGGGCAAGCCGGGCTTGATGGGCCTGCCGCGGGGTCTGGAAGTGAAGCCTCTCGATCTCCGGCTAAGTCATTGACTCCACGGTGACGCGTCGTTCAGTGACCTCGTAGCCGTAGCGGCGGAATTCCGCTTTGCGCCTCTCCATGCACTCCTGCGGCCATGCGAAGTCGAG
>JBBFLJ010000091.1:0-697 GCA_037481575.1 Bryobacteraceae bacterium
GCAGGGCGGGAGGCTGAGGGCGGAGGCTGTGCGCGGCAGCCGGCACCGGGTCACTGATTTGATGTGGACCGTGGTGAGGGCCGACAGGCGCGGACGGGGATGCAGATTTCGTCCCCTTTTGAACGGGGCTCAGGTCTGACTTTGAAAACCGAATATGGTTCCCATCTCGCTGTCTCAATCCCCTTTTGAACGGGGCTCAGGTCTGACAGCTATGAACGTCCTGTCGCTTGACGCTCTAGAGTCTCAATCCCCTTTTGAACGGGGCTCAGGTCTGACAAGCGGCGGTAGGAACCAGAAACCGCCAGCCGGTCTCAATCCCCTTTTGAACGGGGCTCAGGTCTGACCAATAACCATCAAACGGTGGGTAGGGTTCACAGTCTCAATCCCCTTTTGAACGGGGCTCAGGTCTGACAGAGGCATTGAGGAATTCAACGAGATGGGAATGTCTCACTCCCCTTTTGAACGGGGCTCAGGTCTGACGACGGTCAATGCCACGGTCACCGTCCGAGACGGTCTCAATCCCCTTTTGAACGGGGCTCAGGTCTGACTCAGGACCAACATCAACAACCATGATCACACGTCTCAATCCCCTTTTGAACGGGGCTCAGGTCTGACGGAAAGGAGTCGAATGCTGGTACAATTCCCTCCGTCTCAATCCCCTTTTGAACGGGGCTCAGGTCTGACCGGCGGATGCTGG
>JBBFLJ010000092.1:0-674 GCA_037481575.1 Bryobacteraceae bacterium
GCCACAATACCCGTCTACCGTGCCGATGGCCGGCTTTACGACGTCGTGACCGAGCGCGCGCTCGCCCGGCTCCAAGCGGCGGGGCTCATCGCGCGCGTCGTGCGGCATCGCAAGGGTCACATCAACCGGGCGATCATGATTGCCCGGACGGGCGAGGCGCCGCTGCCTAGGACGGCTTACCTGGGCACGCGGTACAGCTTCCAGGACCACCTCGAGCACGGGCTTTGCTGGGACTTGAAGCGGCTGGGTGGCGACCGTTGGGGCACGAACTACGCGCCCGAGGAGGTGCGGCCCCTCTTCTTGCAGGTGGTGACCGGCTGCCTGGTCGAGCGGTGAGCCATCTTCGGAAATTCCGAAGATGCGAGGCAATCCTGGGTCCTTCATGGGCGGCGCGGCGGCGGGTAGGACGATGGCACGTTGCGGCTAGCCCCAAGATCAAAAACTCGGCTGACACGGGTTGACACGGCGTGATGCAAGTGGATGGTACGGAACGCGTTGCGCTGTCACCCGACCCGCTCGCCGTGGTTGACAGGCCCTGAGATCTCGCCCCGCTCACACATGGCGGGCAAAACCCTTGTGATTCGAAACCAACCTTCGAAGGGAGAACAAACAACCATGCCTGAAGTTGCCACGCCGAACCAGGCCGAACGCGAGTTCGAGACCGGGACGGACGA
>JBBFLJ010000093.1:0-668 GCA_037481575.1 Bryobacteraceae bacterium
GCTCTCACACGCCGCCTGCGCGCTGTGGGTACGCTGAAAGGCGTGTTGAGCACAGACACAACCTGCACGGACGACGATCTGATCGCCCAGGCGCGCGCCTGGCCTGGACTCGATGGGAAGGATATGGTGCGGGAAGTTTCATGCCAGGCACCCTACGAATGGCACGTCTCCACCGCCGCGCCCTGGGAATTCCGGCAATGGCGCGCACACTCCAGGCAAGAGGTGCCAGCGGGCGAATTCCACGTCGTCGCCTACGATTTCGGCATCAAACGCAACATCCTGCGCCGTCTGAGCGCATTCGGCTGCCGTGTGACCGTGCTCCCGGCCCTGACTCCCGCCGAAGATGCGCTGGCCCTGTGCCCCGACGGTGTGCTACTGAGCAACGGCCCTGGCGACCCCGCAGCGTTGCCTTACGCGGTTACGGCAGCGCGGGCGTTGTTGGGACGCGTGCCGGTGTTCGGCATCTGCCTGGGCCATCAGATTCTGGGCCTGGCCTTTGGCGGCAAGACTTACCGGCTCAAGTTTGGGCATCACGGAGGCAATCAGCCAGTCAAACACCTTCCCAGCGGGCGCGTCGAGATCAGCGCCCACAACCACAACTTCGCCGTGGATGCGGACACGCTACCGCCAGAGGTGGAAGTGACGCATGTGAACCTGAACGATGGCTG
>JBBFLJ010000094.1:0-664 GCA_037481575.1 Bryobacteraceae bacterium
ATCCGGAGGACGGACAGATTCGCGCGGATGCGCGCCCCGCGGTCCGTCTGTGGGGGAGATGAACGGTCCCTCGACATGGATGCCTTCGATCGCCCGCCCGAAGGGCAACTCCCGCCGCGCCCGGGCCAGATGCCGGATGGCTGCCAGCATGCCGCCGGGCGATCCGGTGATCACCGTGGCGAAAATCCGCGTCGTGCCGCAGGCGAACTGCGCTTCCAGGGAGCGGGCAATGTCTTCCAGCGGCGTGTCCGCCGAGCAGTAGTCGGCGCCGGCGAAGCCATTCACCTGCAGGTCGATGAAGCCGGGGGCGAGCCAGCGCAGCCCGGCCGGACGGCCGAGCAGCGGCTCGACGGCGGTGATGGCGCCGCCTTCGGCGGTGATTTCGACCGCCTCGCCGGTCAGTGCGTCAATTCCAGAACATTTCATGGCAATCACGTTTTATTCACAGCGCATCCACGCTTTTCACAGTCTAACGCGTTGCCGGCAATGAAGAAAAAAGCTGTTGAAATCGCCGGGAAACCGTGCAGGCGCTCTGGCGGCCCGCGCGCAGGGCGGTTTACAGTGGAAGCAGTTCGGCCGCCGGCCCGCTCCGAAACGTGAATCTCGGGGGAGGTTGACATTGGGAGCGGGCGGGCGGCTGCTTTTCCTTCCACCCGTAGTCTGA
>JBBFLJ010000095.1:0-663 GCA_037481575.1 Bryobacteraceae bacterium
CTGAGGGCGGCGGGCCGGGGTGCGGCGGCAGGTAACATCGTCCTACTAGATGGGCGCCGGGTGCGGGCGGCTCTAAAAAAGGCGGCTGAATTTGGGGCAGTTGGCGCAGGGGTGATGAACATCACCCACGGAGATCCGATATTCAAGATTCCCGCAGACGCAGACTGTACTTATAAATCATTGATTGTAAAGCGCTTGACTCTGATGGCCAGATGCGATAGGTTTGGCTTGGTTCCTGCAAAGGAGCTCCTGAGCCGTGTGTCGGCTCCATGATCATTTCACAAGTTGTAGAAGCACGGAATTCTGGTTCGCACGTGGAAGGAGTGCAGTATGCGTTCATCAAAACGCTCAGGTGGTTGGATGAAATGGACGCTCGCCGCACTGGTGTTGATCTCCTCAACAGTGCTGGTGAGCTCGCCGCAGTCGCCGTTCACACCGCGGGACAAGGCGTTTTACGCCGATGAAGCGACCATTAACTTTGTCCGTCCTGGACTCGTTTTCAAAGTTCTGAGTCATGAAATCGCCGCCGATGGCACTGTCAGGGTCCGGTACCGGATCACCGACCCGCGCGGAGTGCCGCTGGAACGGGAGGGAATCAACACGCCGGGACCGGTTTCCATCAGTTTTGTCCTGGCGGTGCTCCCAAACGACGGTTCGCACTAC
>JBBFLJ010000096.1:0-650 GCA_037481575.1 Bryobacteraceae bacterium
AGCCACTGCGCCAATGTCGCGTTGCCTTTCTCGCGCTTTCGATCGCGCTATTCCCCCGGCGCTTGCGCCGGGGCCGCACTGCCTGCGCTGTCGGCGAGGCACCCGGAGGAGCTGGGGACAGACCTCTCTGTCCCGTCCCCGCACCGCCCACACCCCAACGCCCCGCCCACTCGTGGACAGAGCAGTCTGTCCCCATCTCCGCCCTCCCATCAAAGTTTCGCCGTCACGCACATCTGACGGCTGCATGATGTTCCTCCCCGCTGCCCACGCCACTGCCGCGCGGCTTGCCATGTTCCCCCGGCGCTTGCGCCGGGGCCGCGTTGCCCGCAGCGCGATTTTGTGCCTTGCTCAATTGCCTCAGCCACTGCGCCAATGTCGCGTTGCCTTTCTCGCGCTTGCTACTGCGCTGTTCCCCCGGCGCTTGCGCCGGGGCCGCGTTGCCCGCAGCGCGATTTCGTGCCTTGCTCAATTGCCTCAGCCACTGCGCCAATGTCGCGTTGCCTTTCTCGCGCTTGCTACTGCGCTGTTCCCCCGGCGCTTGCGCCGGGGCCGCGTTGCCCGCAGCGCGATTTCGTGCCTTGCTCAATTGCCTCAGCCACTGCGCCAATGTCGCGTTGCCTTTCTCGCGCTTGCTACTGCGCTGTTCCCCC
>JBBFLJ010000097.1:0-643 GCA_037481575.1 Bryobacteraceae bacterium
GAGCGTTGACTGCTCAGGCAGTCCGACCTCACGCCAGGGCAGCGCGTAAGCGAAAGATTTGCGTCAAAGCAAAACGTTCAACGGGTTTCGATGTGGGTGGTGTGCGACAAGCGCGCTGCCTGCGTCACGAGTTGAAGACGGCGAACGCAAAGAAGCGGTGTTCACGCAGACCGTGGTAGCGGCTGTGGCCTGTACGCTATCCTCGTGCGAGGGGGTGTGCAGGCGGCAAAGCTATAGGGTCAAGTGAACAAGAGCATGTGGTGGATGCCTTGGCGATGATAGGCGATGAAGGACGTGATAGCCTGCGATAAGCCTCGGGGAGCTGGCAAATGAGCTGTGATCCGGGGATTTCCGAATGGGGAAACCCACCCGATGAGGGTATCGTTGACTGAATCCATAGGTCAACGAGGCGAACCGGGCGAACTGAAACATCTCAGTAGCTCGAGGAAAAGACATCAACCGAGATTCCGGAAGTAGTGGCGAGCGAAACCGGAGGAGCCTGCACGATGTAGCCATCGACTTATCAGAACGGTCTGGAAAGGCCGGCCACAGAGGGTGATAGCCCCGTATGGAAAAAGTTGGTGGTGGAACTAGGCGTGCGACAAGTAGGGCGGGACACGTGAAATCCTGTCTGAAGATGGGG
>JBBFLJ010000098.1:0-639 GCA_037481575.1 Bryobacteraceae bacterium
CAGGTCTGACGGTGTGGTTCGACCAGCCTACGGACGGGCACGTGTCTCAATCCCCTTTTGAACGGGGCTCAGGTCTGACACCTTCAACCATCGGGCATTCGATGCGAAGCTGTCTCAATCCCCTTTTGAACGGGGCTCAGGTCTGACGGTCGACGACGACATCCCGCAGGCAGCGTGGGTCTCAATCCCCTTTTGAACGGGGCTCAGGTCTGACCGGGATGCGAAGGAGGTCATCGGCATCCAGAGTCTCAATCCCCTTTTGAACGGGGCTCAGGTCTGACGCGCAGACTGCCCCACTGCGCCCACGAAACTCTGTCTCAATCCCCTTTTGAACGGGGCTCAGGTCTGACGGCGGTGGAGCGGGCCTACGAAGCCTACATCGCGTCTCAATCCCCTTTTGAACGGGGCTCAGGTCTGACGCGTGCCACGCAAAACCCGCTGCGTGCCGTAGTCTCAATCCCCTTTTGAACGGGGCTCAGGTCTGACCATCCAGATCATCGAAGCAAAGGCCACGGCGGCGTCTCAATCCCCTTTTGAACGGGGCTCAGGTCTGACCTAGCAGGCAAGCAACAAGTGTCTGGCGCAGTGTCTCAATCCCCTTTTGAACGGGGCTCAGGTCTGACTGGCTGATCTCGGATG
>JBBFLJ010000099.1:0-631 GCA_037481575.1 Bryobacteraceae bacterium
GCTGGGGTGGCGCGCGGTTGGGGTTGGGCGGGCGAGAGGGTGTGGGCGGTGGGCCCTGCGCTTGCGCGCAGGGGAATTTGCAGGACAGGAAGCCGCGTGAAGTACGCGATCAACGCGGCCCCGGCGCAAGCGCCGGGGGAATCGCGCCGGAACGGCGAAGGGGGCAGAGGGGGTCGACCTCTTCTTGATGGTCGCGGCCCTCTTTTCTGGAATGTGGTAGAGTGTGGGGCTATGCGGATTCTCCGTTTGATAGGGATGGTGGTTGTAGCTTTCGGGCTCGTGATGGGGTAGGGGGCGGCGCAGAAGAAGGGGGAGTCGAAGAGCGCGGCGAAGGCGCCGGCGGTGATCGACATCAATACGGCGACGGTGGAGGAGTTGAAGGCGATTCCGGGGATCGGGGAGGTGGATTCGGCCAAGATCGTCCGCGGGCGGCCGTTTCAGAGGAAAGACGAGCTGGTGCAGAGGGGGATTTTGCCGCAGGCGGTGTATGACAAAGTGAAAGACCGGATTGTGGCACGGCAGAAGTGAAGGGGGTGAGAGTGTGGGCGGTGGGTGCTGGGGTGGCGCGCGGTTGGGGTTGGGCGGGCGAGAGGGTGTGGGCGGTGGGCCCTGCGCTTGCGCGCAGGGGAAT
>JBBFLJ010000100.1:0-629 GCA_037481575.1 Bryobacteraceae bacterium
GTGGGCCAACGCCGCCGGCAAACTCCCCGAACCCGCCCGGGACTGGCAGGAACCCGAGGGCGAGTTCCGGGATCCTGTTACCACCGCCTGACCGCAGGCATGATGCATCGCTGCAGTTTTCGACGCTGACATGCAACCCTTGCGCTGCAGATAAAAAGACCGTATTGTATGAATAGCTGCGGCCATGCTGACGCCGCAGTCCACGGAGTACTGCCCATGACGTCATACGGTTGGCTGTTCGACCCGAAGCGGTGTATCGAATGCAGCGCCTGCGAAGCGGCCTGCAAACAGTGGAACCAGGTGGAAACGGGAGTCAATGTCCGCTGGCGGCGCGTGCTGCGCCAGGAATCCGGCTCATTTCCCAATGTGCGCGTGACGGCCATCTCGATGGCCTGCAACCACTGCGAGAACGCCTTCTGCCAGAAGGTATGTCCGGCCCCCGCCATCTGGCGGCGCGGCAGCATGGTGCTGATCGACTCGGAAAAATGCGTCGGTTGCGGCCAGTGCTACATGTTCTGCCCGTACGGCGCTCCGCAATTCAATCCCGTCACCCGCAAGACCAGCAAGTGCACGATGTGCTTCGACCGTGTCGAACAAGGCCTTCAACCGGCCTGCGCCACGGCCTGTCC
>JBBFLJ010000101.1:0-620 GCA_037481575.1 Bryobacteraceae bacterium
CCTCGCGCCTCGCTTGTGCCAGCGTCATCTCGCCGAGCATGCGCTGCACCAGCCGACCGTTCACCTTGCGCTGAACCATGTAACTCTTCGTCTGCGCCCGGCAGCGCACGTAAAGCCCCATCGAGCCCTCCACCCGCCACGTGCCGCTGTTGAAGGGCAGGGCGTCGATGGCGGCCTGCGTCGGCTGCACACTCTTGGTTGCCTTTCGGCCGGCGGGCGTCTGCGCCGGCATCCGGATGATCTTTGCCTCGTTCATCGGACCACCTGATTAGCAATTCGTAGACCGGCGGGTCATACCGCGGGTCATACTCTTGGCTCGATTATCGACGATGAAGCGCCCGGAAGCAAGATTTTTGCAAATGATGACTCTTCAGGATCTTACAGTTATGAGCGACGATGGCTGATGAAGTCGTATCATTCAACTTTTAATCAGGTGGTCGCGGGTTCGAGTCCCGCCCGGCTCACCACCCAGGCGCTTACGCCAGAATCCCCTTGACCACGTGCGCCTTCTCTACGCCCGTGAGCCGTTGGTCCAGCCCCTGATACCGGTACGTGAACCGCTCGTGATGGATCCCGAACAGGTGCAGCAGCGTGGCCTGAAAATCGCGCACATGCACCGG
>JBBFLJ010000102.1:0-617 GCA_037481575.1 Bryobacteraceae bacterium
CGCGGCCTCACTACGCGGGTCCGTTCTTCCCTGCATTCAAACTCGGGCAGACAGCCGGCGCGGTCAACGGGATAGTCCTTCTCTCCCCCAGGCAGTCTCCAGGAGACCCTGCAGACCTGATGCAAGATGAGGAAAAACAGAGGCTTAGGCACGGCGCCGCACTTTTATTAAATCTACGCAATCTTCGGCCGCAGCATTGAGTACTAGGTGTACTAGTACTATCCTATTTCAAGGAGAAATCAGGTGGACTCCCCTACGGGGCCTGGCTTCGAAAAGCTCCTTCAGCGACTTGTCCGGCGTCTGGCCGCGCTGCTCACCAACGGCGAATACACCGAGCGCGGCCTGGCCCGCCTGGCAGGAATTTCGCAGCCCCATCTGCACCATATTCTTTGCGGCAAGCGGACGCTGACTCCGCATGTGGCGGACGCCATTCTGGCGAGCCTGGGCTGGGGTCTTGGGGACCTGATACTGCCCGAAGAGCTCGATCACATGCTTCTGAGCCGGCGTTCACAGGGCAGGAACAAGACCCGAATCCCCGTGCTGACGGGCCCCATCGGTCCGTCATTTCCCTTCCCGGACGCCTCTCATGTGGCGGAATGGATTCTCACGCAATCGCC
>JBBFLJ010000103.1:0-611 GCA_037481575.1 Bryobacteraceae bacterium
CGGACACGGTCGTTCGCCCCAGCCACGCGCGCCGCCGACGCCGCCGCCAGCTCCAGCACTGTCCGCCGCCTCATGATCCTCAGATCCTATAACGAAACTTCCCCGACGGATGCGGCCGTTCACCGCACTTTGATTCTGGAAGACAACGGAGCCCTCTCTGAAACCCATCCAGTCCAGCAGGCAGAGGTTCACGCAAGGTCTTCCTCCCCGCGCCGCCGGTGGCAATGCAGCGGCCCACGTTGCGGCATTCAGCCTTCATCCGCTACATTGGTGTACGGTGAGGTGCGAGAGTGGTTGAATCGGGCGGTCTCGAAAACCGTTGTACCCTTACGGGTACCGTGGGTTCGAATCCCACCCTCACCGCCACGCGTTCTAAAACTCTTTCCATTGCAATCACTTGAGCTTCATGCTAGGGTCTGGGTGTCGGTGAAAACGCGATTTTCGACACCAGGCTCTGGCCATGAAACTCCGTCCCCGCATCCGCATTTTCAAGAAAGTCCGCCTCGCTCCGGGCCGGTGGCAGTTCGTCTCGCTGCCGCGGAGGGGCAACACGTGGATCTGGGATCCGCGCCCCGGCACGTATTACATCGAGTGGTGGGAAGGGCCGCAGC
>JBBFLJ010000104.1:0-607 GCA_037481575.1 Bryobacteraceae bacterium
GCGGAAGACGCCCTGGACGCCGGACCGGCCCTGGGAGCAGGGAAAGTACAAGAAGCTTCCGGTCCACGACGACCACTCGCGCAAGCACATCGCCCACTGCATCAACAACGGCTACCTCTTCAACGAGGACTGCCTGCTGGCCCGCCCCGAGCGGGTCATCATCACCGAGGGGGTGACCGACTGCATCTCGCTGATGGAGCACGGGTTCCCGGCGGTCTCCCCGGTCACGGTGAGGATCCGCGCCTCCGACTGGGAGCGGCTGCTGCCCAAGCTCCGCGGCGTGAAGACGGTCTACATCTGCCAGGACAACGAGGTCTCCCAGGCCGGGCTCAACGGGGCCCTGAAGACCGCGAGCGTCCTCGCCGAGCACAAGATCCAGGTGAGGCTCGTCGTCCTCCCGCTGGACCAGCGGCAGGAGGAGGCACGGCGGAACTTGAGGGAACGCTTCGGCCTCGACGCGGCGGTGGGCCCCCGCGAGCTCGCCAGGCGGCTCGAAGGCCGCCCGCAGGCGGACATCGAGGAGGCCGGGAAGCTCCTGGCCGCCGCCAAGATCGACGTCAACGACTTCTTCGCTTCCGGCCGCACGAAGGAGGACTTCGAGGGGCTG
>JBBFLJ010000105.1:0-596 GCA_037481575.1 Bryobacteraceae bacterium
GCCCGGCCTCATCCGCGCGGGCGATATCATCATGCTGACGGAGCACGCCGTCTGAACCGCCCTTGAACGCCAACCTCGCCGCTCTGGACACCGTCGTCCCGCCGGAGTTCCGCCCCGGTCTCGCGCTGCTCCTCTCCCGCTGCGCGGACCGCGCCTTCGTCATCGAGCGCATCCGCTCCCTCGCCGCCGCCCGCCCCGCCGAATTCCAGCAGATCCTCTACCTGCCCTTCGGCATGCAGGCTCTTGTCGCCGTCTTCTCCTCGAGCCGCTTCCTCTCCGGTGAAATCGAACAGCACCCGGACTGGCTGATCGAAATCCTCTCTTCCGGCAGCCTCCACCGGGTCCGCCTCCGCGAGGAGTTCGACGCGGAACTCGAATCCTGGCTCTCCGGCATCGAAGGCGTCCCCGAACCCGTCCGCCTCGCCGCTTTCCGGCGGAAACAGATCCTGCGGATCATGTTGCGGGACACGCTCGGCTTCGGCGCCCTGGCCGAGATCACCGAGGAACTCTCCCTGCTCGCCGAGTCGCTCCTCGACGCCGCCTGCGCCCGCCTCCGCCGCGCACTCCATCTCCGCCACGGCCCTCCCCCGGCGGAT
>JBBFLJ010000106.1:0-590 GCA_037481575.1 Bryobacteraceae bacterium
GGGCGTTGGGTACGACAGCGCCCTGGGGGTCGGTGACGCGGCCGGTGATGGCGCCGCGGGATTCCTGCGCGGCGAGGAAGGCGGGGATCAGAAGCGCTAGCCCGAGCCCCGCGACAAGATTTCTGATCATGCTGAGAAAGACCTCCCTGAAACTGCGGCATCGGGGCCGCAGGGTGCTAGATTATCTAATCATGGTTTCCAGGGGGGGTCAATAGGCGCATCGCCATTTTTGAAACGCCGATTCACTTTTGCTAGCTGGCGCCGGCACGGGCGGAGGAGCGCGCGGGAGGAGTAGGATGAAAAGGATCACGGCATCCGGAATCTGACGATGGAGGCGAATACGGTGCAGGACCTTTTCGATCTGAGCGGCAAGGCGGCGGCGGTGATCGGCGGCGGCGGCGTGCTGGCCGGCGAGATGGCGCTGGGACTGGCGCGGGCCGGAGCCGACGTGGCGATTCTCGATTTCAACGAAGCAGCGGCGGAGAAGAGGGCCGCCGAGGTGGCGGCGCTGGGCCGGCGCGGGCTGGCGGTGCGCGTCGACGCAGCGAAAAAGGCGGACCTGGAGGCGGCCCTGCAGAAGATTCTCGAGG
>JBBFLJ010000107.1:0-582 GCA_037481575.1 Bryobacteraceae bacterium
TCAAGGGCTTGGCCCCGGATGGGCGGTTCGCACGAAACAATTCTACCACAATTTGTTTCGTTTGTGACCCAGTAGTATTAGTGATGTGGTTCGACTGGCCAAGCACCGCTGGATTGTAGAAAGAGACTATCCGGCTGTAGCTGGAGCAGGAGCTAAGACTGGGGCGCCTCGAAGGCGTTCGAGGCGCGGGTTTCATCATCCCGCGACATGCTCCACTGCAGCGTATGGGTTCCCCGTGGCCGATTGAGGCCTCTTTCCCTCTCGACACGGGCGGGGAAGCTGGATCTGGCGCAGGCGGAATTGCCCCACGGCTAGCTGCCGCGGGATAGCCTGGGGGCTGGAGCGGCGGATTGAGCCGACATCGATTGCGAGCATTCGCAGTCAGATTGCCGCGTATCCGCTCTGGCAGCTTTCGAGCTGCCCTGTTTGTGGGGCGAGACGCTTATGCCTGAGGAGTAACAGAGCGATTCTTCACCAAGCACGAACGAGCTTGCGTGTGCGCCGAGAGGATGCCCGGTAGTTCGTAGAAAGTAGCGACTCTCACCCCAAGAGGCGTGGTAGCCTCTTGGGAAATTCTTTGAC
>JBBFLJ010000108.1:0-579 GCA_037481575.1 Bryobacteraceae bacterium
AAGATCGACTTGTAGTCGGACACGCCCCACTTCGTCAGCTTCGCAAGCACCTTCTCCGGGGGATGTTCCACCAGCAGATCGGCGAAGCTCGCCGCGTTCACCCCGGCTCGCGACAGGTCCGCGTCCCGCGCCGCCATCTCCGCGCACTGGCTCAGCCACCGCTCCAGATCCCGCCCCACATAAAAAAGCATCTTCACTTCCGTCAGACGCCCCGACAGAAGCCGCCGCAGAAGCTCCTCCTCCGTCAGCCCCCCCATCGGCAGAATCCCTTCCAGCATCAGATGGGCGCGGCTGCTCTCCACAAGCTGGTCGGGCCCGGCGGGATCGGAGAACGGGTGCAGGATCACCGGCGGCAGATCCCACACCGCGCCTTCAGGCAGTAATGCTTGTGCCATGCCTCTCTTCTCTCATCGGCAGACCCCCGCCCGGACGTTAGCCGGACGTCACCGCATCTGCCCCCGGCTCCGCAGCGTCGCCTGCGTCTCGTGAACCTGCCCCTCCCGCCGGTATTTCACCACCACCACGTCGCCCGGCTTCTTCATCCGCAGCGCATACGTGAAGTCGTACAGGTTCGAGATC
>JBBFLJ010000109.1:0-570 GCA_037481575.1 Bryobacteraceae bacterium
CCAGCCGGCGGCTGATGGCCAGCCCCAGCCCGGTTCCCTCGGCGTGACGCCCGGGGCGGGTCGACTGGAAATAGGGTTCGAACAGCCTTTCCAGATCCTCTTTCGCGATGCCGGAGCCGGTGTCCCGCACCTCGAACCGCACGCGCTGCGGAGCAGCCCTCGACACCCTCAGCTCGACGCTGCCCCGCTCAGTGAACTTGACAGCGTTGCTCAAGAGATTCCACACAACCTGCCGCAAACGCGTCACATCGCCCAGCACCCACTCGGGGAGCGCATCCCCGGCGGCCGTGCGGAACTCGAGACCTTTCTGCTCCGCCGAAGGCCTGTAGATCCGCTCGCACTCCCGGACGAGGCTCCGCAGATCGAACGGCTCCTTCTGCAACGCGAGCTTCCCCGCCTCGATCTTGGACAGATCCAGCGTGTCATTGAGAACCGCCAGCAGGTGCTGGCTGGCGCTCAGCACCGTCCGGGCGGACTCGCGCTGTTCCGGGCTGAGCTCGCCTTCCAGCATCAGATTCGTCATGCCGATGATGCCGTTCAGCGGCGTGCGGATCTCGTGGCTGACTTTGG
>JBBFLJ010000110.1:0-567 GCA_037481575.1 Bryobacteraceae bacterium
ACGTGGTGGAGGGTGGAGGGCGGTGGAGGCATTTTCAGGAAAATTCCCTTATACGCGCGTTCTGAAAAAGTTTTCCGAAAAATCCTCCACCGGGCTCCACCCTCCACCCTCGAGACCACGCGGGAGACCTTGATCGAGGGAAGGGTGGTGCAAATCTCTACTACGTTTGACGGAAGACCGCCGCGCGAGTGCGATTTTCGCGGCCGCAAATTGCGGCGGGCCCTTCCGGCCGCCGGCGGCCGCGCGCACGATGCCGGAACGGTATTTCACTTTTGGCATAGAGGCGAAGATTCATGAAACTGGACGAGAAAACGCGAGAACGCGTGCTGGCCGCCGAGGTTCGCGCCCTGCGCGCCCGCTTGCGCGACTTGCGCAAGCGGATTCGGGCCCTGCCCGAGACCGGCCGGGAGCATCGCAGGCTTGTGGCGCTCGAGCTTGCCGCGCATGACCGGCTCATGCAGCTGCTGGAGCCGCCCGGCGTGCTGACCGAATCCTGGCGCGACTTCGAGGTTCTGGAGGACAACCATGACGACTGAGGACCGCATCGAGGCGCTTGAGGCGCGCGTT
>JBBFLJ010000111.1:0-564 GCA_037481575.1 Bryobacteraceae bacterium
GGGCGTCGGGACCGTCTTCCTCTGCCAGGACAACGAGGTCTCCGAGGCGGGCCTTCAAGGCGCGATGAAGACGGCGCGCCGGCTGGCTGGGCGCGGGATCGCCACGCGCGTGGCCGTGCTGCCGCTCGGCGAGAAACAGACGGCCGCCCGCGCCCGGCTCGCCGAACTTCCGAGCAATTGCCCGGAAGTGGAAGCGCTCCGGGCCGACGCCAAGATCGACGTCAACGAGTTCTTCGCTTCGGGCAAGACGGCCCAGGACTTCGAGGCCATTCTCGCCGCCGCGCAGACGCCGCTCGAGATGGCGATCGCCAAGCTGCAGCCCGGCGCACAAGACCTGGCGCGATCTCTCGACCCGATCCTCGCCGAGGTGCATCAACTCGACCCAATCGAGCAGCCGCGCTACCTGAAGCTCATTCAAGAGAAGTGCGGCAAGGAGCGTCTGCCCATCTCGGCCTTGCGGCAACAGATGAAGGTCGTGCGGATCGACTCGAGGGCGGGAAGCAAGGGCAGGCGTGCTGGCGCGCAGCCACTGCGGGACGACAATTGCGGCGCGGCGTCGTGGCG
>JBBFLJ010000112.1:0-562 GCA_037481575.1 Bryobacteraceae bacterium
GCGGACGCGACAAACTGCCCGGCAACTGCAACCATCGCCGCGTCCCGGTCATGAAGCGAATCGTGCGGTTTTTGGTGTGGGTGGGCATTGCCGTTCTCGGCGCCGGTGCCTACGGCGCCATCGCCTTCCAGCGCGGCGAGCCGATCAATTCGGCCTACCTCCTCATCGCCGCGCTGTGCACCTACGCCATCGGCTTCCGCTTTTACTCGAAGTGGATCGCCGCGCGGGTGCTCGTGCTCGACGCGCGCCGCGCCCCGCCGGCCGAGGTGCACGACGACGGCCGGGACTTCGTGAAGACCAACCCCTGGATCGTCTTCGGGCACCATTTCGCGGCGATCTCGGGCCCGGGGCCGCTGGTGGGACCGGTACTGGCGGCGCAATTCGGCTACCTGCCGGGCACGCTGTGGATTTTGATCGGGTGCGTGCTCGGCGGCGCGGTGCAGGATTTTGTCATCCTGTTCGCCTCGATGCGGCGGGACGGCAAGTCGCTCGGCCAAATGGTCAAGGAGGAGTTGAACACCACCGCCGGATACCTGGCGCTGGTGGCCATCCTGTCCATCAT
>JBBFLJ010000113.1:0-557 GCA_037481575.1 Bryobacteraceae bacterium
CTCATGGGGATGATCCTTGGGAGCCCGGCTCGGCCCTTGGATTCCCTTTGGTGCGCCGGAACGGGCGGCACACTTTGAAAGGTCCCCATCCTCGCCGCAGCACTGACGCTCGTTCGCCCGGCGCCGACGCCCGCGCGGCGCAGGTAGCACCTCCCCGCTATCGTATGTGCATTTCCCCGGCGCTTGCGCCGGGGCTGCGGTGTTAGCGCAGTTTCCCCGACGCTTGCGTCGGGGCTGCGGTGTTAGCGCAGTTTCCCCGACGCTTGCGTCGGGGCTGCGTTGCATGCGCTTTATCCGCGTCTACTCATACTGCGCATTCCCCTGAGCGCCAGCTCAGGGCCCACCACCCACACCCTCATGTCCGCCTCAAGCACAACTGCTAGCCAGCTCAGGGTCGCAAGGTTCCCCCGACGCTTGCGCCAGGGCCGCGTTTCCAGCATTGAATCTTTGGCGCCCTGCTGCCCATCCCGGTGTCCCCGGGGGCCTGCGCCAGGGCCGTGCCCCCGGCTCTGCCCGGCGCTGGCAGAGCAGCCCGCGGATCGTTCCGCCACCCCCGG
>JBBFLJ010000114.1:0-557 GCA_037481575.1 Bryobacteraceae bacterium
TCATCGCGCGGGTCGTGCGGCATCGAAAGGGCCATATCAACCGCGCGATCCTGTTTGTCCGCCCCGGCGAGGCGCCGATGCCTCGGACGGCGTACATGGGCACGCGGTACAGCTTCCAGGATCATCTCGAGCACGGCGTCTGTTGGGATTTGAAACGGCTGGGCGGCGCGCGTTGGGGCGTGAACTACGCGCCCGACGAGGTGCGGCCCATCTTCTTGCAGGTGGTGACCGACTGCCTGGTGCGGGCCTGAGCCATCTTCGGAAATTCCGAAGATGCGAAGCAATCGCGGGTCCTTCCTGGTCGGCGCGGCGGCGGGTGGTTGGGTGGCACGATTTCGCTTGCGTCACGGCCGGAAAAAGGTGGTCACTCGGGTTGTCGCCTCCGCCGTGGGCGTTTCTCGCGCCGATTGCTGATCCATTGCAGCGAAAGAGATTCGCGGCACTCTTGAGGGCTCCGCAGGAGCCTGGCGCGGACTGGCCGGTGGTCATTATGCGGTTTTCGGTTGTCACCTGACGCCTTGAGTCCAAGCCGAAACCATGGCTGATTCTCCCTCTCT
>JBBFLJ010000115.1:0-557 GCA_037481575.1 Bryobacteraceae bacterium
CCCAACTGGCCGCCGCCGGCCGGACCAACGCCCCCAGCGGCCCGGTGCGGGATCGCGGCTGGCGCGGGCGCGGGCGCGGCAATTTCGTGTTCTGGCTCAAGAACGCCACCGTGTACATGCCGCTCAACACGGCCTGGATGCGGTTCCGCAGCGGGGCCAGTCTCGCCACTGTCGGGCCCGGTCCGGGCGGGCGACCGGGCGCGGCGTCGCCGGTGGGGGAGGTCGGTGACCCGCGGCTGTCGAACCTGGAGTTGAAGATTGCCAGCGTGGACGTGCTGGGCGAGGCGTTGCAGCAAATCCGCAACGTGCTCATGGCCACCCACAAGGGCATCGAGGATTTCACCTTCCGCACCCAGGAGGACTGGGCCGAGCAGATCAACACCTTCATCCGCAACGCCCGCATCAGCGGCGGCCTCATCGCCGGCATCAGCCTGCTGGTGGGCGGGATCGGCATCATGAACATCATGCTCGCCAGCATCTCGGAGCGCGTGCGGGAAATCGGCATCCGCAAATCCGTGGGCGCGACCACCGCGGACATCTTTGTCCAGATTCTGGTG
>JBBFLJ010000116.1:0-554 GCA_037481575.1 Bryobacteraceae bacterium
TACTCCCGCGCTGTCAGCGGCTTGTGTTGTGGTGTCCTTCGCAGCAGCTTCGTCGGCCGCCCGCGCCCGCTCCACGGCTTCGGCTCCAGCGGTCCCTCGCCTGCCCGCCACAGGCTCACGCTGCCCTGCACCCCCACCACATACTGCAGCCCCAACTCAGCCAGCTGCTCCCGGAACCGCGTATCGGCCCCGTAGCCCGCATCGGCCAGCACCACCCCGCACGGCAGGCCCCGCTCCAGCGCCTCCCGGATCTGACCGAGCGCAATCTCGGGCTTGGTCTGGAACTCCACCTCCTCGGGCACTCCGGCCTTTCTGCGCCGGGCGCGATCTTCGGCCCACTCCTTGGGCAGGTACAGGCGCCAGGCCACCGGCAGGCTTGCCTCCCAGGTGGCCACCGACAGCGACACCGCCACCTGGCAGTTGTCCTGCTTGCCCAGCTGGCCGCAATACTGCCGCGCCACTCCCACCGAATGCCGGCCCTTCTTCGGAATCCCGGTGTCGTCGACGATCCAGGCCACGATGGGGTGCTGGCGGGTCATGGCCGGCAGCACCTG
>JBBFLJ010000117.1:0-554 GCA_037481575.1 Bryobacteraceae bacterium
CCGCCAGCCTCAGGTCTCAATCCCCTTTTGAACGGGGCTCAGGTCTGACAGGAGGCCCAGAAATGACGCGCGAGGATTATGTCTCAATCCCCTTTTGAACGGGGCTCAGGTCTGACGGAAGGCTCCATCCTGACGGTGGAGTCCGACTGTCTCAATCCCCTTTTGAACGGGGCTCAGGTCTGACAACGGCCCGATGGCATATCTGCACGCGGCCAGAGTGTCTCAATCCCCTTTTGAACGGGGCTCAGGTCTGACCGAATCGGGACGGTAACGACGGGAGACACAATCCGTCTCAATCCCCTTTTGAACGGGGCTCAGGTCTGACCACGTTAGATAGCATTAGCACTTCTAATCTTGGTCTCAATCCCCTTTTGAACGGGGCTCAGGTCTGACTCCCATCGGCACCCAAATAGTGTGGGACATTGAGCGTCTCAATCCCCTTTTGAACGGGGCTCAGGTCTGACGAGGCCGTGAAGCGAGGGACGTTATCTCACCCTAAGTCTCAATCCCCTTTTGAACGGGGCTCAGGTCTGACCGCAGAATTTGTCCAGCAT
>JBBFLJ010000118.1:0-553 GCA_037481575.1 Bryobacteraceae bacterium
CCCCGGAAACTGGGGATTTCGTGTTGGACATGGTCACACCTCATATCGCAAATCGGTGTCCAACGAAATCGTAGGGTGGGGGAACCTGGCTATTCCGGTGACGGAGGACCGGCCCGGTGGGCACAACTCAACTCGCCTACTGACGTGGCATTGGACGGATCGGGGTCTCTCTACATTGCGGACATGAATAATCACCGAGTTCGACGCGTAACTGCAGCCGGAAATATCACGACAATCGCAGGCACTAACCTGTCAGGTTACAGCGGTGACGGTGGTCCTGCGACGTCTGCCAGGCTCATATGGCCAACGGGCGTCGCAGTTGATGGTGCAGGGAACCTCTACATCGCTGTGAGAAATGACAATCGGGTGCGCATGGTGAGCCCATCGGGCACGATCACTACAGTTGCGGGCAGCGGTGGGGAGGGTGCCTTCGGCGGTGATGGTGGAGCTGCCACCGCCGCCCGGCTGAATTGGCCTAGTACTACTGGGTCACAAACGAAACAAATTGTGGTAGAATTGTTTCGTGCGAACCGCCCATCCGGGGCCAAGCCCT
>JBBFLJ010000119.1:0-553 GCA_037481575.1 Bryobacteraceae bacterium
GTGGACGCATGGTGATGTCTCAATCCCCTTTTGAACGGGGCTCAGTCCTGACCGAGGGCATGTGCAGCGCCGATGAGCCGATGTGGTCTCAATCCCCTTTTGAACGGGGCTCAGTCCTGACAAGCCGGCAGCACGATCTATCACCGCAGATTTGTCTCAATCCCCTTTTGAACGGGGCTCAGTCCTGACCAAGACGCAGCTCGTAGGCACGATCGAGATCGTCTCAATCCCCTTTTGAACGGGGCTCAGTCCTGACCATTGGCTGCCAGCGCAGCAGGCGGCTATCCGCGGTCTCAATCCCCTTTTGAACGGGGCTCAGTCCTGACAATTGCCGATACCATCATTGCGCTCTCCGAGTCTCAATCCCCTTTTGAACGGGGCTCAGTCCTGACACAGTATGAGGCGTTCCTGATCGAGGCGGCACGCGGTCTCAATCCCCTTTTGAACGGGGCTCAGTCCTGACTGGCCTCGGCCGCGGTTTCTGTAGCCCGGATCGTCTCAATCCCCTTTTGAACGGGGCTCAGTCCTGACCCGCACCGTACCGGAGGGGCGC
>JBBFLJ010000120.1:0-551 GCA_037481575.1 Bryobacteraceae bacterium
GCCGCCCCAGTGGTGTCGTCGATCCGCACATGCGGCTCCACCAGCATCGCGTGCTCGCAGAAGAAGGCGAAGTCCGTGTCGGAGAGAATCACCAGGTCCCGCTTCAGCTTCTGGCGGAAGAAGGCGTACTCCGCTCCGGTCGGAATGGCGTCTTCCGCCAGCTTCGCACCGATCTCGGACACGGCTGGCAAAGTGGCTGCAGAGTATTCGTACGCCTCCAGATGCAGCTTGCCGTCGGTCAGAAGTCCCTCGTTCGACACGAAGCACGACCCCTCGGCGACGCCCTGTTCCGGCGGCTGCCAGCCCGGCGCCGCCCCCACGAGCTGGAGCAGCCGGTGCGCCCTCGCCAGCGCCTGCGGACATGTCGCGTAGACGAAGCCCTCCTTCAGGCACCGCACCGGCAGCGCCACCAGCTGCGCATCGCCGAAGCTGACCGCCCCAGCGTGCAGTTCACTCGCCCCCGCCTCCGGTCCGAACAGGTCGTTGGCCAGTTTCGGATCCCCGCCGAGCTGCTCGAACGAATGCCGCACCGCGCCCTTGATGCCCGAGCC
>JBBFLJ010000121.1:0-549 GCA_037481575.1 Bryobacteraceae bacterium
GCTTCGCAATCCCTCCGGCGTGGCAGTGGACAGCGCCGGGAATGTGTACATTGCGGACACCTCCAACCACCGCATCCGCAAGGTAACTCCGTCGGGGACGATTACGACAGTGGCGGGCAACGGCAATGCCGGATTCAGCGGCGACGATAGCACTGCGACAGCCGCACAACTGTACTTTCCGAACGGCGTGGCGGTCGACAGCTCCGGGAACCTGTACATCGGCGATAGTAGGAACTACCGCATTCGCAAGGTAACTCCGTCAGGGACGATCACGACAGTGGCGGGCAACGGCAATGCAGGATTCAGCGGCGATGGAGGCCCAGCAACGGAGGCACAGTTGAGTTACGTGAGGGGCGTGGCGGTCGACAGCGCAGGAAATCTCTACATAGCGGATTACGCGAACCACCGCATCCGCAAGGTGAATCCTGGGGGAACAATCACGACGGTTGCGGGTGATGGGACCGCGGGCTACGGAGGCGACGGCAGCGCAGCGACGGAGGCGCAGTTGTACAGCCCAGCTGGGGTGGTGGTGGATAGTCTGGGGAACCT
>JBBFLJ010000122.1:0-549 GCA_037481575.1 Bryobacteraceae bacterium
CTACGCATCACGCAACTGCTCGACGAGCTGGGCGTCGCCTACATCGAAGGCGGCTGGCCCGGCTCCAACCCCAAAGATGCAGAATACTTCCGCCGTGTGCGCGACGTGTCGCTGCAACACGCCCGCGTGGCCGCCTTCGGCATGACCTGCCGCGTGGGCAGCGAGCCAGCCCAGGACAGCAACATCCTGGCGCTGCTGGAGGCAGAGACGCCGACAGTCACCGTCGTCGGCAAAACCTCGCTGCTGCATGTGCGCGAGGTGCTGCGCACCACACCAGAAGAAAACCTGCGCATCATCCGCGAGAGTCTGGCTTTCCTCAAGCAACACGGGCGCGAAGTGATCTACGACGCCGAGCACTTCTTCGACGGCTACAAGCTCGACGCCGACTACGCGCTGCAAACCCTGCAGGCCGCGCTCGATGGCGGCGCGGAGGTGCTGGTGTTGTGCGACACCAACGGCGGCTCGACGCCCTGGGAGATCGAGCAGATGACGGGCGTGGTAGCCGAACGTTTCCCCGGCGTGACGCTGGGCATTCACTGCCACAACGAC
>JBBFLJ010000123.1:0-547 GCA_037481575.1 Bryobacteraceae bacterium
CTGGTGGCCGGGCAGGGCGTCCAGCGCCTCCCGCCAGAGCTCCCAAAGCTTTGCCCTGGCGGCGGTCTCGGCCTTCTGACTGACTTGCTTCGGGTCGCCTTCGACGCGGGCTAGAATCTTGTTGGCTCCATCGGCTCCGGGGCCGGAGGGGAAGATCAGCATTCCACCGCTTTCATGGATGCTCATGGCAGCCGCCTTGCACACCTCTTGCAGAATTTGCGAGCCCGCGTACAGGTCGGCGGTGCGCCGGGCCGCGGCGATGAAGTCCTGCACGGGGCCGATGGAGATAGAGAGCAGGTAGGTCACAGGCGCACCTCCTTGAATCCCTCGGACTTGACGAACTCAGTTAGCGCTTCCCGTATGAGAAGCGCACCCATCATCTGCAATGGAGGTATATTTTGCCGCTGTTCAGCAGATAAATTGACCTGTTCTTTAGATACCTCCTTAGATACCCCCTTCTTTTCCTCAGCCAACCTAATTGCCAGGTTGCCAGCTTCCCAGACATGGGGTGCATCCAAAAAGATGATGGCTGGTACGTAATGCCCAT
>JBBFLJ010000124.1:0-546 GCA_037481575.1 Bryobacteraceae bacterium
GATGACGCCGTTGAGTGTTTCGTTCATGAGAGGCAATGCCAGCTGCGCGCCGCAGCCCGCGGCGGCGCAATTTCTCATTGTACCCGCGCCGGGCCCCGCAGCCGGAAAGCTACACTGGGTTCTGAGTGCAGGAAGAGGTCTCTCTCCAACGCCCGTTCGACTCCCGCCTCACGCGCCGCCTGCTCAGGCTCGTGCTGCCGTGGTGGCCGTGGGTGCTGGTGGCGCTCGCCTGCCTGCTGGTCAACAGCGTTCTGCAGATTCTGTCTCCGCTGCTGACGAAAATCGCCATCGACCGCTACCTGGCTCCGGCGCCGCAATCGACGCTCCCGTGGCTCGAACAGCGCCTTCCGTCCGAGCCGATCGCAGGCATCGCCGGCGTCAGCCTGCTGTACTTCGGCATCCTCGCCGCCGGGCTGCGCAACGAGCGCGCCCCGCGCGACGTCGCGGTGCACGCGGTCGAAAGCGCCGGTGCGCACGCGGCGCACGAGCTGTCGCGCTACCTGACGTTGCTGGGGTCGATCGGATCGGTCGCACCGCTGCTCGGCC
>JBBFLJ010000125.1:0-545 GCA_037481575.1 Bryobacteraceae bacterium
AGTGGGTGGTACCCCTGGAGATGACCCACAATTAGCGGCCTTTTGAGAGCTCAGTCACAGCCTGAACCGGACTTGCGGTAATAGAGTACACCTGGGAGGTTCAACCATGAGTTACCCGTTCAAACTACCCGAGCTCGCTTACCCAAAGGATGCACTGGAACCCCACATTGACGCGCAAACCATGGAGATTCACCATGGCAAGCACCACGCGGCCTATGTGAACAATCTGAATGCGGCTTTGGAAAAGCACCCCGAGCTGCATGGCTGGAGCCTCGAGGATTTGCTGACCAAAATTAACCAGGTGCCTGAAGACATCCGCACCGCCGTGCGCAACAACGGCGGCGGCCACCACAACCACACCTTGTTCTGGGACATCCTCACCCCCGGCGGCAGCAAAGAACCCACCGGCAAGCTGGCCGAGGCCATCCAGGCCACCTTCGGCTCTTTTGATGAGCTCAAGGCCAAGCTGACCCAGGCTGGAGCCAGCCGCTTTGGCTCCGGATGGGCCTGGCTGGTCAAGGATAAAGACGGCAAACTACACGTCT
>JBBFLJ010000126.1:0-536 GCA_037481575.1 Bryobacteraceae bacterium
GTCTGCGTGTCGCCGTAGCCCATGATGCCCAGGCCGATCGTGGCAAACTGAATACGATCGTTCGGAGACCGGCCGCCCTGCTGCGACGCCGCGGCAGGCAGGGCCGATGCGGTGACAGCCGTGGTCTTCAGAAAATGACGCCGCGTGGATGGCATGACTCCATTCTAGCGGCGGCTGTGCGCGGGTGATTGCATGCCGGCTTTCCGCAGGAGCGAGTGGATCTGCCTCGCCTACTTCGCGTACACGGCGGTCGTGGCTGCTCTGCGGCCCGTGGACGCATGGGTTCGTTGGGAAGTGTGGGCCGCGGATCTGGCCGTGTGGGCCGCGGTGTGGTTTCTCGCTTCGTCCCGCGCCGCAAAGAACCAGACGCTGCGCGTCCTTCGGGACTGGTTTCCGCTGGCGCTCATTCTCCTCGCCTACCGCCAGATGGGCTGGATGGCGCTGCCGCACGAAAACCGGAATTTCGAGAACCGCTGGATCGGGCTGGACCGCGCGCTGCTGCACGAGTGGGGACTGAAACGCGCCATCGAATCCCT
>JBBFLJ010000127.1:0-532 GCA_037481575.1 Bryobacteraceae bacterium
TTCCAGACCGCCGTTCAAGGCAATGGTTCCCATGGAAGCGCTCCGCTTTCCCTGAAGGATTCAGGACATTCGCAGGCATCCGGGCCTGCCTGCCATTTCAGATGCCCGGAACCTCTCATTGTATAGAAAAGCGCGGCGGCGGCACGCGAAGAAGCGCAGGGGCCGCCGCGCAGATGTTGCGCGCCGCAGCCCAGGCAGGCCGGAAGGATCCTCTGCCACGTCAGCAGACGGCTTCGGAGCCGTGAACGGCGGGTGCGCCGCTCCGGTTCAGAGCCGCGGCCGGAGGGCGCTTCAGCGCCCCGGAGCGAGCGGCCGATCGCGCGGCCCGCGCTGAGCGGACGATGGTCGGCCGGGCGGTCCGCCGCCCGGCTAGGAGGCGATCACCTCCGCAAACGCCGCCTTGAATTTCTCCATTTCTTCCGTCGTTCCGATGGTGACGCGCACGTGATTCGGCCACGACGGCCAGCTCCGCCCGATGATCACCTTGCGCGCCGCCATCGCCGCGGCGGTCTCGCGGCCCGGCTTCGGCGTG
>JBBFLJ010000128.1:0-532 GCA_037481575.1 Bryobacteraceae bacterium
TCATCGGACAGTTGCTGAGCGGACGGGTACCGATCGGCGGGGTCTTTGGCCAGGGCGCGCAGTACCACGCTTTCCAGCGCTGGCGGCAGCGCCGGGTTGATCGCCCGCAGCGGCGGCGGCGGTGCGTCGAAATGTTTGTACATCATGCTGAAGGGCGTGTCCGCCTGGAACGGCAACACTCCCAGCAACATTTCATAGAGCATGATCCCCAGGGCATAAATATCGGTGCGCGCATCTACCGGCTCGCTGCGCCACTGTTCGGGGGCCATGTAGGCGGGCGTGCCCATCACGCTGCCGGTGGCCGTCAGGCTCTGTGCGGTGGTCGTGGTGCCCGCCAGCATCTTGGCGATGCCGAAATCGGTCAGGTAGACGTTGTCCAGCGCGTCGAGCAGCACGTTGTTGGGCTTGAGATCGCGGTGCACGATGCCCCGTTGATGGGCGTAGTGCAGGGCAGAGGCGATCTGCGTCAGAAAGCGGGTCACCTGCGCCAGCGTCAGCGGGGTCTGCCGCAGGCGGTCGCTGAGCACGCCGC
>JBBFLJ010000129.1:0-532 GCA_037481575.1 Bryobacteraceae bacterium
GACAACGACGGGCGGGTGGACGTGTTCATCACCGGCGTGTACACCAACCGGCTCTTTCGCAACCTGGGCGGCGGGAGGTTTCAGGACGTGACCGCCGAGGCCGGCGTGGGCGGCTCGGGCCGGGACTGGAGCGTCAGTTGCGCCTTCTTCGACTACGACAACGACGGGCGGCTCGACCTGTTTGTCGCCAACTACGTGGAGTGGTCCCGGGCGATTGACTTCGAGGTGGGCTACACGCTGGTGGGCCTCGGCCGCGCCTACGGCCAGCCGCGCGATTTCCCCGGGGTTTTCCCCTACCTGTACCACAACGAAGGCAACGGCCGCTTCCGCGACGTCTCGGCCGAGGCCGGCGTGCAGGTGCGCAACCCGGCCACGGGCGTGCCCGCGGCCAAGTCGCTCGGCGTGATGCCGGTGGACCTGGACGGCGACGGCTGGCTGGACCTGGTGCTGGCCAACGACACCGTGCCCAACTTCGTTTTCCACAACCAGCGCGACGGCACCTTCAGGGAAATCGGCGCCGCCTCCGGCATCG
>JBBFLJ010000130.1:0-531 GCA_037481575.1 Bryobacteraceae bacterium
GACGCGGATGTTTTCGCTCAACCCCTTGATTCCCGGCCTCAGGCAGCAAATGCCGCGCACAATCAGATCCACCTTCACACCGGCCTGTGAGGCGCGGTAGAGCCATTCAATCATGGGCTGATCCACCAGCGCGTTCATCTTGAAAATCAGATGTCCGTTGCCGTACTTCTGATGGTGTTCAATCTCGCGGGCAATCATGGCTTCAAACCGCTTGCGCAAATTGATCGGTGCGACCAGCAGTTTGCGGTAGTCCTCTTTCAGGGAGTAGCCGGTCAGGTAGTTGAACAGGTCGGTGGCATCGGCAGCAATCTCGTCATCGCATGTGAAGAGGGATAAATCTTCGTAAACCAGAGCCGTAATGTGATTGTAATTGCCGGTACCAAGGTGGATATAGCGGCGGATGTGATCTCCCTCGCGGCGCACCACCAGTGCCACCTTGGAATGGGTTTTCAGCCCCAGCAGACCATAGGTTACATGCACGCCTTCCTGTTCCAGTAAGCGCGCCCAACTGATGTTACTTTCCTCGTCAAA
>JBBFLJ010000131.1:0-530 GCA_037481575.1 Bryobacteraceae bacterium
GTGGAGGTCTGTCTGCGGGAAAGCGGTATTCGGGAAGGCCTCGCGTTGGTGAACGCCATGCACATCACGGCATCGGTCTTCATCAACGATGATGAAGCTGGGCTCCACCACGATTACGAAGCGTGGCTGGAACGGATCGCCCCCCATGAACCAGTGCACCAATACCGGCACAACGTGGGGGAAGACAATGCCGACGCCCACATGAAGCGCCAGATCATGGGGCGCGAGATCGTGGTGGCGGTCACGGAAGGTCGGCTGGATTTGGGACCGTGGGAACAGATCTTTTACGGGGAATTCGACGGCCGCAGAAAAAAGCGTGTGCTGGTCAAAATCATCGGCGAGTGAAGCGCTACGAGACTTCCATCCCATGCCGCCACGCCCACAGCGGTGTGGTGGCGGGTGTGGGCGAAAAATCGTGCAGGATGCCGCAGCACGGCCCGATGCCCGGCGGTACCAGCAGGGGCTTTGCGCCCCAAGGAAGCCTCAGGGAAGGGATGACCGAGGCCGAACGCAGGTGCCCTGCTGGATGG
>JBBFLJ010000132.1:0-528 GCA_037481575.1 Bryobacteraceae bacterium
GTCCTTCTTGTGACGTTCCCGGGTGTCGCCGCACCCTCCGGCGTCACGCCGGCCTCGGTTCACACCATGCTGTTCGGCACGGCCGGCCGCAGCCTCCACGGCTACTGGAACGAGGCCTCTTACGGGCAGACGTCCGCGTCGGGAACCGTGCTGGGCTGGTACACGCTCGACCGCGTCTATACCTGCGACGAGTATTACGCGATGCGCAGCGCCGCCATCGCGGCTGCCGACGCCGACATTGACTTCCGCAATTACAACCGGCTGTTCATCATCTTTCCGAATCCGGGCGGTTGTTCCTGGGCCGGCATCTCCAACGTCGGCTGCAGCTCGTTCACTTCTGCCGACGGAACCGTTCCGGCGTCGAGTACGTGGATGCTGGCGCAATACTTTACGGGCGTTGATAATGCGGTCAGACTGGCCGCGCACGAGGGCGGCCACGCCCTTGGCCTGATGCACGCCCGTTCAAGGCGCTTCACGGGCGAGCCCCTTGCCGCTCCCGGGACGGCGGGCACGATCAGCGAATACGGG
>JBBFLJ010000133.1:0-528 GCA_037481575.1 Bryobacteraceae bacterium
CTTTGCCGAGGGTGCGGAGGCGCTGAAGGCGCTCTTCGCGCTGTTCCGAGCCGGGCTGGGCGAAACTCAGAATGACGGCGGCAAGAAAGGCGCAGAGAGCCGCGGCGGCGGCGAGACCCCTGTTCGTCATCTTGACCATTTCGTCACAAGGCCGGCCGATGCGTCAATAACACAAACCTATTACGGGGGCGGAGCAGGCTGTATCCGGGACGGATTCGGATGCGTCCTAATTTTTTGAAGGCGTTGGAGTTCGCCGTGAACCGCCCGCTGGCCGGGCAGATGACTCCTACCCGGAACCGGGCAGCCGGAAGAAGCCGGCGCGGGAGGCCAGCCTGAAAGGAAGGAGAGATGGGCGGCACGGCGCCCTTCAATGAAAGCCAGCAGAGGCGGATCCTGGCCAACGCCGAATACGCGGACAAGCTGCTGGCGGATATTGAAAACATACTGATGGGCGCGGAGGCCGGACGTCTGTTCCGCCGGCATCACCCGGATGTGACGCCGCAACAGGCGCGGCTGGTGCGTTCGTCG
>JBBFLJ010000134.1:0-527 GCA_037481575.1 Bryobacteraceae bacterium
TTCAACTATCCGCTCGCCGTCTACCGCAAGGCGACGTTCGTCTTCGCGAGCGGGTGGCCTGCGGCGCTGCTGGCCGCGCTGCTGGTGATCCTTGCCGCCGCGCTCGCCGCGCTGCTCTGGCGCCGGCATCTGCCGCCGAAGAGGAAGCTCGCGCTCGCCGCGCTCGAGTGGGGCGTGCTCGCCCTGCTTGCCGTGCTGCTCTGGCAGCCGGCGCTTTCGGTCACCGTGCTGAAGCCGCAGCAGAACGTCGTCGCCGTCGTCGTCGACACCTCGCAGAGCATGGCGCTCGAGGACCGCTACGGCCAGGCGCGCCGGCTGCTGGAAAGCGATCTCCTCGCGGACCTCCGGAAGCGCTATCCGGTGCGGCTCTACCAGGCCGGCGAGATGCCCGCCCGCGTGGAAGCGCTGCCGGATCAGCCCGCCGCGCAGCGCACCGATCTCGGAGCGGCGCTGCGGCAGATCGCCGCCGAAAGCTCGCTGCTTCCCGTGGGAGCCGTCGTGCTGCTCACCGATGGCGCCGACAACGG
>JBBFLJ010000135.1:0-522 GCA_037481575.1 Bryobacteraceae bacterium
GGGGCTCCTTTTTGGCCGGTGGACTCTGCGAACACCCGGACAGAAGGAGCAGCAGCGCGGGAAAGCAACGGGAGATTCGGATGCGGTTCATGGGGTTTCTCGCCTCACTCAATCATATTGAAGATTGGCGCCGCCGCAACCCTGGGGGGGAGGATTCCGGGCGACACTGCAACCGGCCTGTGCCATAATACGGGCAACAGCGGTTTGACATCCATCCCGCAGAGGGAGGTTTCCATGATCGTCGCCGGACTCCGCCGAGCAGCGCTGGCAGCAGCGCTGGCTCTGGCCGTATGCGTGTCTGTTCCCGGGCAGGAGCAGGGGGGAGGACAAAGCGGGGGGACGGGCGGAGGCGGCGGCGCTGCGCCGGCTCCGACACCCACGCCGACTCCCACGCCCACGCCGACGCCTTCGCCGACCAAGCCGATCTCGCCGACGCCGTTCCCCGGGCAGCAACAGCAGCAGCAGCCCGGGTTCCAGGATTTCCAGCGGCCGATCTACCTGTCTGGCCGGGTGATGATGGAG
>JBBFLJ010000136.1:0-519 GCA_037481575.1 Bryobacteraceae bacterium
GTCGTAGTGCCCGTAACACAGCACCGTCGGCTTGCCCGGCGCGTGCAGCCAGTCGGCGTAGACCAGCGGATGGCGCGATGTCGGAATGATCTCCACGTTTTCGAGCCCCGCGGCGCGCAGCTTGTCGGCCACCCATTGCGCCGCGCGCGCCACGTCGCCCGCGCGCTCAGGATCGGTGGAAATGGAAGGAATGCGCAGGAAGTCTTTCAGCTCTTCCAGAAAACGCTCGGAATTCGACCGGATGTAATCGTTGGCTGCCTGGGACATGAGGGATCTCCTGAGGACTTCCCCATTATATGCAGCCGCCTGAAAAAGAAGCGGGCCGGACGCTCGCCGCCATCGTCCGGCCCGCCCGGCTGCCGAGCTCACTCCCGCGCGAGCCACCCCGGACAGCACGCCCACGCTGTCCCTGCCGGCGGCCCAAACGCCGGCATTCACCCGCGCGCCTCACCGGAGGAGCACACAAACAGCCGCCCAGATCAAACCCTGTCGGGAACCGGCCCCCTTCGCCGCTCCGCC
>JBBFLJ010000137.1:0-515 GCA_037481575.1 Bryobacteraceae bacterium
GGAAGCCGGTGCTGACGGTGGCGAGCGTGCTGGGGCTGGCGTTTCTGATGAACTATTCGGGGGCGACGGCGACGCTGGGGCTGGCGTTTGCGGCGACGGGGGCGGCGTTTCCGTTCTTCAGCGCGCTGCTGGGGTGGCTGGGGGTGTTTCTCACGGGGAGCGACACGAGCGCGAACGCGCTGTTCGGCAACCTGCAGGTGGTGACGGCGCGCAGCCTGGGATTGAACCCGGTGCTGATGGCGGCGTCGAACTCGTCGGGCGGGGTGATGGGGAAGATGATCTCGCTGCAGTCGATTGCGGTGGCGGCGGCGGCGACGGGGATGGCGGCGGGGGAGGAGAGCCGGCTGTTCCGGTTCACGCTGCGGCACAGCGTGGCGCTGGCGTCGCTGATCGGGCTGCTGGTGACGGCGTATGCGTACGTGATGCCGGGCTGGGCGCCGGCGCCCTGAGGGGAACCGATTTGTAATTTCGTGTCCGATTTGTCTTGACGGAGTTTTCAAACGAACGTATGATTG
>JBBFLJ010000138.1:0-515 GCA_037481575.1 Bryobacteraceae bacterium
TGGAACGGCGTGCTGCTGGCGATCACGGCGCTCGCCACGCTCGCCTCGGGCTGGTATTCGGACCGCCTCGCGGCACGCGCCGGAAGCGCGGCGAGGTTGCGCCGCGCATTCCTGATCGCTGGGCTGCTGGTGACGGGGCTGGCCATGCCCTTTACCGTGGCGCCTTCAGCGTGGGTCTCCGCGGTCTCGCTGGTCATCGCCTTCACCGGAATCGGCATTTACGTCAGCAACTGCTGGGCCTTCACGCAGACTCTCGCCGGACCCGCAGCTGGCCGCTGGACCGGAATGCAGAACGCATTTGCCAATCTCGGCGGCGTCATTGCGCCTGCATTGACCGGAATTCTCGTCGAAAAGACCGGCCGGTTTTTCCCCGCGATGATGGCATCGGCGGGCGTGCTTCTGATCGGCGTGGCCGCCTATGTCTTCCTCGCCAGGGTCCCCCGCCGCGAAGATGACGGGACGCCTGAGGCAGTCTAGGCCGGCACTGCACCGTTCACATGCGTCTGTTCGCAGCT
>JBBFLJ010000139.1:0-515 GCA_037481575.1 Bryobacteraceae bacterium
GCGGCAGGCAGCGATGAAGGGCGCCTCGGAAGCGGCCGTCCATGGTTGCGCCGCACCCCGCACATCTCCTCGAAATGACTGGATCGGAATACAGGCCCGCGTTCGCCTGTTTCTGCCAGGCGCCACGGCTGACTGCTGCCTCAGCCCCGGAAGCGGGCGGCGGCGTTGACCCCGGCCCTCCATTCAGCCAGGACGCGGCAGGCGCCCGGTCCCTCTGATTTCCCCCTCTCAGTCTTTCACGCGCACTTCGACCGGAATGCCCTCCCGGACGCTCTGCGTGACGACGCAGAAGTCCTCGAACAGTTCGAGGCAGCGGGCGGCCTTCTCGCGCTCGCCAGGAGGGAATCGCGGATCGATGTCCACCTCGATGGAGGCGATGCGGAGCCTGCCCCGCTCATTACGGCCGAGCTTCACGTGGACGCGGGTTTCCATCGGACCCAGTTCGACCCGCGCCTTGCGCGTGCAGAACAGGAGGCTGGCCGTGAGGCAGTTGCCGATGGCCGCGGCCAGGATGC
>JBBFLJ010000140.1:0-514 GCA_037481575.1 Bryobacteraceae bacterium
GAGTAGAGGCAATCTCCCGGCCACTCTCGAGCCCGGCCGGCGGAACCTGGCCGGGAGATCCGGATGCGATTGCAATGGAAAGGTTTAGCAGGTTTTCCGTGGCCTGCTGCGGATCGTCCGCGAGACCGGGCAGCCACGGCTGAAGACCGTTGGCTGCCAGCTTTTCCCGTTTTGACCTGCAAGAGCCCCGGTATTGCACGGCATGCCTCACCAAGCTGGAACACCGAGTTTCATATCGGTACAAATTCGGAGTTCCGACCACGGTAAGGGAAATTCACTCCGAACGTTCCTGCGCTGATGCTAGCGCGAATCTGAGGAGTTTCCTTTAGAGGAGTCGCCTGAAATTGCACTCTGGAATGCCTGACAATTGCTGGCAATCATCACTTATCCCCGCTGGCGGAAGTGAACTTCGCGGGATAGATCACGACCTGCGGGGGCGGGACGGGCGGCGGCGTGCGGGGCAAGGCCGAGGCGCCGATCCGCCGGGCCGGGCTGGTGTAAGCTGGCGGACTAG
>JBBFLJ010000141.1:0-513 GCA_037481575.1 Bryobacteraceae bacterium
CATCTCGGCGGCCGCATAGCTGCGTGTCGAGAGGCGCACGAAGCTGCCGGCGACGCAGAAGGCGCTGATCATGCCCGCCAGCTCCAGCCCTTCCAGCGTCGTGCGCTCCTCGCGCAGCAGCAGACTGAGGAAGCGGCCGGAACGGGACAGGATGCTCGCGATGGATGCCGCGGCGGCGAGTTTCACCATCAGGATGATGAGCTGGTTGTCCATGCGCGCTGGCTTCGGCGCGGCCTCCGCGTGCGCCCCATACTAGAATAGAAAAAGAAGATCTCGCCGAATGGAAACTGCCCCGCAGTTCGAGCTCCGGCACGTCGCGGATGCCGACTTCCCCTCCGAATTCGGGCATTTCCGCATCCATGGCTTCGTCGGCCAGCGGGGCCAGGCACGGGAAGAGGCCGTCGTGCTGGTGATGGGCGACATCGGCGGCGCGCCGCCGCTCGTGCGCGTCCACTCGCAGTGCTTTACCGGCGACGTGTTCCACTCGCTCCGCTGCGACTGCCGCGCCCAGCT
>JBBFLJ010000142.1:0-510 GCA_037481575.1 Bryobacteraceae bacterium
CTCGGCCGCCCAGCCGCCGCTGTAATGGCAACGCGCGTCCGTCGATTCCACCCGCACGCCTTCCGGTCCGGCCACGCGCAGCCGCAGGGTCTCCTCCGGTCCCGTCACCTGCCAGTTGCTGAATTCCGCCACCCACTCTTCGCCGGCGTAGTCATCGCCATAGAACAGCCTCGGCGCCAGCGTCAGCCACATCCGGCGGATCTGCGGCACGCCGAGCTCGGCGAAATCCAGCCGCACCCGCAGCTTCGCGGTCGACGCCCCGCCGGAAAACTGCGCTTCCGCCGGACTCGCCCGCAGCCGCTCGTTCTTCCACACCGCGTACATCCGCAGGAAATTGGCGTCGTATCCGCCCTCCACCGTCCGGATCTTCAGCCGCGTCCCGTCCGCCTCCGCCTGCAGCGCAAACGGGGCGTCCGCCGCCGCGTAATCCGCCTGATTGATCTGCGCCGCCAGGCTCTGGCACACCGTCTCGGCCTTGATATGGTGCAGCGTCTCCGCCCCGCCTCCGCT
>JBBFLJ010000143.1:0-229 GCA_037481575.1 Bryobacteraceae bacterium
CTATAGGGAAACGACGTGCGGAACACGTTGTCGTAGCGCACCGTGATCTGATGCAACGCATCGGCCAGAGCGTCGCGCTCGGCATCGTCCAGCGCTGGGATGCTGGGCACAGCGCGGTTGCTGATCAGCAGCGTCTCGAAGGGCCAGATGGCCCAGAAGGGCACCAGCACCGTCCAGTGCTCGTTGGCATAGACGATGCGCACCCCGCGGCGGCGCTCTTCGGCCAGGT
>JBBFLJ010000143.1:239-508 GCA_037481575.1 Bryobacteraceae bacterium
GGGTGATGCCATAGGCGTTGTAGTAGTCGCGCTGCGCGATCAACTCTTTCTCGATCTCGCGCGGCAGACGCATGGTAGACCAGATTTGCCCGTGCGGGTGCGGGTTAGAAGCGCCCATCATCTCCCCGCGGTTCTCGAAAATCTGCACATAGCCGATGAAATCGCGCGTGCCCAGGTCGAGCGTCTGTTCGGCCCAGGTATCTACCACGCGGCGGATGTCGGGCGTCTCCATCTGCGCCAGGGTGAGATCGTGGCGCGGGCTGAAGCAG
>JBBFLJ010000144.1:0-508 GCA_037481575.1 Bryobacteraceae bacterium
ACAACACCCTTGTCCGGATCGTCACCGTAGTTGTTGTTCCAGTCCACCAGGGCGCTGGGCTTGCCAGAAGCCAGAGCCATGGCGTACATGGCCGCCGTGCCGGCGATGTCCGTCTCGCAGGCGGAGGGCATGAGCTTGTCGCTGAGCATACTCATCAGCGTGCACGGCACCACGCCGAAGAATTCCTGCATGCTCGTCCAGCACTGCACAGCAGTGGCGTCGTATTCGTTGGCGGCGATCCACTCGTCCATCACCACGCCCAGCTTGGCGATCTTGGTCAGCGCGGCGGGCGGAACCTTGGCGACGCTGGCATAGGCTTTGATGGCATCGAGCTTGGCCGTCACGCGGGGATCGTTATCGGCCAGCCGCCCGATGCGCCCGAAGGCTTCCGACAGATCGAGCGTCTCCACGGTGATGCCCGCGTGCTCGAAGAGCTTCTCGCTGAAGCGCACCGTGTTGAAGGCCACCGGACGCGCCCCCAGCATCCCGAAGCGAGCGCGGCGCATCC
>JBBFLJ010000145.1:0-508 GCA_037481575.1 Bryobacteraceae bacterium
GCACGCGAGGCGGCTGCGCCGGCGGTGGTGCTGGCAGCGGCAGTGGCGGGCGTGATTCTGCTGCTGGGCGGCGTGTTGCTGACCGGGGGCGCCGTGCCGCTGCTGGCGCGGGAGGATGTTGCGTATTCGCCGGAAGAATTCTGGCGGGGCGCGGGACGGAATTTCTGGCCTTTTCTGCGGCTGGCGCTGTATTCGTTGATTCCGTATGCGGCGGCTTATGTTCTGGGAGGGCTGGTGCGGCGCGGGGCGGAGGCGGTGTGGGGCGAGGGGCTGGAAGCGCGGCCGCTCGTGTGGGCGGGCTATGCGCGGCTGGCATTGATGCTCGTGCTGGCCGGGTTGATCTCGACGGCGATGGATTTCGCGAAGGTGCGGCTGGCGCTGTCGGGCTCGCGGCAGAGCCTGCGGGCGTGCTTCGGCTCGCTGCGGCTCGCTTGGCGGAATCCGGGCGTCATGTTGTGGCTGTGGGCGTGCTTCGCCGCGGCGGGAGCGGCAGCGGCGTGGGTGTATG
>JBBFLJ010000146.1:0-507 GCA_037481575.1 Bryobacteraceae bacterium
CTCCCATGCGCCTGGTTCTGGCATCATTGCTGCTGGTCTCCGCGTCGTCCGCCTCCCAGCCGGCTTCGCTTGCCGGCAAGTGGCAGGTTTTCCTGTCCGTCTCCGGATATGAGTCCACGCTGGACTGCACGTTCACGCAGGAAGGACAGGAGATGAAGGGCAAGTGCACCTCCGACAACGGCTCCGTCGAGGTGAAGGGAAAGGTCGAGGAGAAGAACGTGCACTGGACGTTCACGTCGGAGTCGGGCGGCGAGAAGCACGACGTCATCATGAAGGGCGCCGTCGAGAGCGAGACGAAGATCAAGGGCACCGTGGACGTGCCGTCCTATGGCGTGACGGGGGACTTCACGGCGACGCGGAAGGAATAGGGCGCTTAGAGTGCCGCGCGTGAAGCGCCGAAGGCGCGGAACAAGCGGCCCAATGTCACGCGTCCCGCCCACGGCAACTTCGCCTGGCTGACGCCCCGTCGGGACTGCTCGCTCTCGCGGCCTGCGGTCTGACCCACCG
>JBBFLJ010000147.1:0-505 GCA_037481575.1 Bryobacteraceae bacterium
AGTATCTGCTGGCGCGGGCGGGGTTCGCGGTGGAAGAGATCGAGCCTGCGGGCGGACTGTTTCTGGTGATCTCGCGCCGGCTGCTGAACGCCTGCCAGATGCTGCCGTGGCTGCTGCCGGTGTTCGGACCCCTGGCGCTGCTCGTGGCGCTGCTGGATCCGCTGGACCGCCGCAAGGACTTTACACTGGGCTATAGATGCCTCGCCCGCAGAAACTGACGGCGGCCTGCCTGATGGCCCTGATGACGCCCGCTTACGCCGAGTTCAGCGGCCGCAACGCACTCGAGCACACGCGCACGCTGGTTTCGTTCGGCCCGCGCCCGCCCGGCTCGCCGGGGATGAAGAAGGCGCAGGCCTACATTGTGAAGCACCTGAAAGAGCAGGGCTGGCAGGTGCGGGAGGACGACTTCACGGCGCGCACGCCGGCCGGGCCGATGGCGATGAAGAACATCATCGCGATGCGCGCGGGCACCTCGGGCAAAGCCGTGGCCATCACGGGCCATTAC
>JBBFLJ010000148.1:0-504 GCA_037481575.1 Bryobacteraceae bacterium
CATGGCGCCGCAGGATCGACTCAAGCCTCGGCTGGTCTTCCGGCGGCAGGTTGGCAAGGATCAGGTTCTGCTGCGGCGTGAAGCGCACCTCGGGCTTCAGCTCCCGGACGGCCTCCGCCACAGCCTCCATCAGGCTGCCGGCCAGCCGTCCGCTGACCACCCGGAGGCCGAAGAACCAGCGCGTGGCGCCGGCGTCCTGCGGGTACCAGCCCAGCCAGTCGGCATGGCGCGTCCAGCGCAGCGGCCGCGGCGGCGCAGGCCTCCATCCAAGCCGCCGCGAGAGCTCGCCGATGAACCAGTCCAGGCCGCGGTCTTCGATGACATATTTCAGCCGCGCATGGCGGCGGTTGGAGCGGTCGCCGAAGTCGCGGTGGATGGACACCACCGCTTGGGCGACATCGAGAACCTGGTCCGGCTCGATGAAGCCCACCGGGTCGGCCAGGCGGGGATGCGTGCTGCGGTCGCCGTTGGTCTGCCCCATGCCGCCCCCGGCCAGGAAGGTGA
>JBBFLJ010000149.1:0-503 GCA_037481575.1 Bryobacteraceae bacterium
CTCTTCCTTGGTCTCGATCAGGTCCCATTTGGTGATGGTCAGGATGACCGGCTTGCCAGCCTCGAGGGCCTCGTTGGCTAGCTTCAGCTCGTGGTCGCCCAGCTCCTTGGGGTCTATCACCAGCAGCACCACATCGGCGTCGCGGATGGCCTGGTGGGCCCGCACGATGGCCTGTTCCTCCACCCCGGTCTCGGGCCGCTTGCGGATGCCGGCGGTGTCGACCAGCAAAAACCGGCTACCCCCGTAGTCGAACTCCACATCGATGGAGTCGCGGGTGGTGCCGGGTATCTCCGAGACGATCACCCGTTCCTCGCCCAGGATGGCGTTGAGCAGACTGGACTTGCCCGCATTGGGCCGGCCCACGATGGCCAGCCGGATGGGTACGACCTCGGGCTCGCTCTCCCCCTGGCGGATGGGCAGCAGGGCCCAGATGCGCTCCAGCAGCTCATCGAAGCCCCGGCTGTGGGCCGCGCTGGTGGGGACGGGCTCGCCAAAACCCAGGG
>JBBFLJ010000150.1:0-502 GCA_037481575.1 Bryobacteraceae bacterium
CAGCTTAAAAACTACATTATTGTCAGACCTGAGCCCCGTTCAAAAGGGGATTGAGACCGCGCCGCCACGCCCTCCAGACGGAGAGCGGGGTCAGACCTGAGCCCCGTTCAAAAGGGGATTGAGACTATAATGCAAGAGAAGTTTGGAATTATGTTAAAGTCAGACCTGAGCCCCGTTCAAAAGGGGATTGAGACTGCACAGGCCTCTGGATTTCCTCGATGAGCGCCGTCAGACCTGAGCCCCGTTCAAAAGGGGATTGAGACTGGTAGTGTTGATGTTTCGTCCCGTGCCGGGGGTCAGACCTGAGCCCCGTTCAAAAGGGGATTGAGACACACTGTGTCCCGCTCAGAGACGGGCAGAGCGTGTCAGACCTGAGCCCCGTTCAAAAGGGGATTGAGACGAATCGACGCTGTAGGGCGTGGTCGGTTTTTTCGTCAGACCTGAGCCCCGTTCAAAAGGGGATTGAGACCCGTCGATGGAGACGAGGAGCAGATGAACGCGT
>JBBFLJ010000151.1:0-502 GCA_037481575.1 Bryobacteraceae bacterium
CGCGTCTACAAGAACTATGACCCGCGCGCCAAGCTGATGCAGGAGACCTGCCACGAGGTGCTGGGCGAGCTGGGCCTGGAAAACGACCCGCTGTTCGCGCTGGCGCGCAAGCTCGAGCAGATCGCGCTGGAGGACGACTACTTCGTGCAGCGCAAGCTCTACCCGAACGTCGACTTCTATTCCGGCATCGTGCAGCGCGCGATCGGCATCCCGGTCAACCTGTTCACCGGTATCTTCGCGCTGGCGCGCACGGTGGGCTGGATCGCCCAGCTCAACGAGATGATTTCCGATCCCGAGTATAAGATCGGGCGTCCGCGCCAGCTCTTCACCGGCGCGGCCAAGCGCGACGTCAAGCCGATCGAGCAACGCTGATACCGCCACCGCATGGGACGCACCCTCTACGACAAGATCTGGGACGAGCACGTCGTCCACACGGAGGAGGATGGCACCGCCATTCTCTACATCGACCGCCACCTGGTGCACGAAGTCACCAGCCCGCAGG
>JBBFLJ010000152.1:0-502 GCA_037481575.1 Bryobacteraceae bacterium
CAGCCGCTCCGCGTCTTCCAGCTCGCTTGAAAACTCTCCGATGTCGAATTCGTCCATCCCCGCCACGCTGATCAGGATCTCGTCCCGCCTCGCGTCCGCCAGCGTCCTCAGCAGCCGCTTCATCATGTCTTTCACGCGGTCGCCCATCCCCCGCAGCACTTCCTGCGTCACCAGGTAGTCCCGCTGCTTGCTCACGCCTGTCAGCGCCGCGTTTTTCGACATCGCCCCGCCCGCCTGGTGCAGCATGTAGCACACCCGGTAGATCTCCTCTTTCAGCCGGTCGATGTTTTCAAGCGCAATCCGGTAAACATGGCCTTCCGGTTCCGTCCACCCGAACCGGTCTTCCTTGCCCAGCTTCACGTAGTAGCTCTCGCCCACCACCTGCTTGAACTCGCTGTCGCTGTAGATCACCGGCATCGCGAACAGCCCCATCGTCAGCGCCCACGCCAGCGCGTTCGACTTGTTGAAGTGCTCCAGCTGCAGCGACGCCGCCCGGTTCATC